>JAEUIQ010000070.1 GCA_016794985.1 Planctomycetaceae bacterium
GGCGATGATTTTGATTCTGAATCTTTCACCCATCATCTTTTACCAGCGTCCCGGCTGACAAATATGGTAAAAGATGACGGGTAAATAATATTTAACCAAGGAATGCGACACTCCAAAAAATCCACGCGGCATTCCTTTGCCACCATTCCTTTGCCCCCATTCCTTTGCCTTCCGCGACTGCAGCGTCGAAAGTGCAAGGAACTGCCAATTGCGAAAGAAGGTTGGCAGAGGAATGTGGGCAAGGGAATGAAGACAACAAAATTGAGTATTTCACTTGGGACTTTCGCAACAGTCCCTTGGGTGGCGATGATTTTGATTCTGCATCTTTCACCCATCATCTTTTACCAGCGTCCAGGCTGACAAATATGGTAAAAAATGACGGGTAAAAAATGATTTAACCAAGGAATGCGGTATGCCACAAAATCCACGCGGCATTCCTTTGCCCCCATTCCTTTGCCCCCATTCTTTTGCCCCCATTCTTTTGCCTTGCGCGTCCGCAGCGTCGAAAGTGTATGGAACTGCCACTTACGAAAGAAGGTTGGCAGAGGAATGCGGGCAAGGGAATGAAGACAACAAAATTGTGTATTTCACTTGGGACTTTCACAACAGTCCCTTGGGTGACGATGATTTTGATTCTGCATCTTTCACCCATCATCTTTTACCAGAGTCCCGGCTGACAAAAATGGTAAAACACGACAGGCAAAAAATTCAACCCAGAAATGCGACATTCCACAAAATCCACGCGGCATTCCTTTGCCCCCATTCCTTTGCCCCCATTCCTTTGCCTTACGCGTCCGCAGCGTTGGAAGTGCAAGGAACTGCCAATTGCGAAAGAAGGTTGGCAGAGGAATGCGGGCAAGGGAATGAAGACAACAAAATTGAATGTTTCACTTGGGACTTTCGCGACAGTCCCTTGGGTGGCGATGATTTTGATTCTGCATCTTTTACCTATCATCCTTTACTCGCGTCCGAGCTGACAAAAAATGGTAAAAGATGACGGGTAAAAAATGATTTAACCAAGGAATGCGACCTTCCACAAAATCCACGCGGCATTCCTTTGCCCCCATTACTTTGCCCCCATTCCTTTGCCCTACGCGTCCGCAGCGTCAAAAGTGCAAGGAACTGCCAATTGCGAAAGAAGGTTGGCAGAGGAATGTGGGCAAGGGAATGAAGACAAGAAAATAGAGTGTTTCACTTGGGACTTTTTCGCGAAAATCTCTTGGGTGGCCGTGATACAGATTCGCCATCTTTGCCCCAGCAGCCTGTTCCAACATCCAGGTTGACAAAACGCTCGTACAAGCCGGTTCAAGCCGAGCGTGAGGATTCGGTCGAGTAATGACTTGCCGGAGTTTGATGGGCTTTCTATGATGGGCTGGGACGTGGGACTTCGTGCCGGGAAAGACGAATAGTCTCCAAAGGCAAACAGCGTTCTTGAATGGTTGCATGTGGAGGTGTGTAATGAAAATTCTCAGTTCCGGACTCTTGTTGGTAGGCCTGGGCTTGATCGCTTTCAGCGGTTGGCAGATGTATCAATCTACCCGTGACGTTCAAACATTGGTCGAGATTCAGTGGCCAATTCCGGAACTGGCCACCGTTGGCGAAGACACGCGAGCCCCGATCACGTTGACCAATAACAGTTCCAGCCCCGCGCGGATTGTGGGCTTGAACCATTGCTGAGGCCTGAACTGCGTGTTTCGGTCCGAAACACCTATTCCTGCTACGATTCCGGCTGGGGAGTCTCTTTCGGTAAAGCTGGTTATGCAGAACCAACAAGCGGGCGATTACGAGCAGCCGGCTACCATTTACTTGGAAGTCGAGGGCCAATTGATCGAAAAGTCGGTGACCTTGAAAGGGCAGGCTTTACCAACGACTGTGCCAACACCGGCAGACGCGGCAGCAGGCGATCAAACGACGAGCATTAAGGACGATCACGATAAACGCTGACCCTTCTTTCATGGGCAAGCCAGAACTGGAGCTAGTTAAGTTACTGCAGCTTCCGTTTGGGGTGATCCTTGCGCAATGGTAACCGTTGACAATCGCGTTTGAGATTTGACTTAGAAGATTTGTACGATCCTATGCGGCATGAGCGAATCGTTCAGGCACAGTTGCCAATCCAAGCCGCCTTTGTTGTTAAAATCTTCGACCGCCGCTGCTCGAATTCGCACCAGGGCTCGATCACCACAAACAGAAGTCATTTGGCCGAGCGATTGTTCGGGGTTGCGGATCGTCACGTGGTTGATTGGCGCGGTTGATTCGCAGTCTTTTAATTCCTCGGGCCACAACGAGTCGAGAGTCACCGTGCGCAAGTTCCAGTTCACATGCCCCATCGCGTCTAGTCGCGCGACCGTTTCTTGTCCCAAGTAACAGCCCTTCGTAAAACTGATCGCTAAATCGTCTCTTAATAACTCTTGAGGTAAGGTATTACCGATGGAATCTTGCCCGATGACTGGGACGCTCGCTGCGATCCGCCATTGATGGTAGTCCATGATCGAGGTCGGCAGGCAAACGGTTCTTCCAGGAAATGCAGATCGCCATGAGGCAGACTCGGTCACGATTTCCGACAATTCCAACGCGTCAGAAGTGATCAGCCACCACGCATCGTGCGAAGCCCGCCACACGCACCACTGGGAACTCGAAATAGTCGTCTTGGGAAACTCGCCGGAGACCAAACCATCACACAGCTTTCCGCGTCGCGGGACAAGAAGCTCGGACCGACGCGGTTTTTCGCTCTGGATTGTCGCAGTTATCAGCCATGCACGAACGTTGCCTCTCGACAGTTGCACATCTTCGGAGAACAGATATGCATCCAGGTGCTTGATGGTCTCGTCGGCCGATTGACCGGTCAGCATCAAAACCATTCCGTGATCATCCGCCAATGCGGAACCCCACGACAATACATGCCCCTTGGCGTTGAGCAACATGAGCTCTTGCGCCTGACCGGGCTGCAAGCGTTTCAGATCAGCCGTACAAAAATTATTGAGAAACTTCACCACGTCCTTGCCGGCAAGTTGCACAAAGCTCCACCCGTGGGTTGGTGCAACCGATAATGAACTGTTGTTGTTCATTCAAGAATGCTCCATCGATCGGCGTCACGAATCACAGCCAAGTCGGGAAAACGTTGAATCAACTTAGAAAATTCCGCCAAAGATTCGATAGCTCCCAAGCCTAAATCTTCAATCTCACTGGCGTCCAATTCGCTGGCCAAAAAGATCGGACGGTGCCGAGTGGCCTCTTCAACAACTTCGATGAGGCGTGCCTTCTCGGCATTTCGCTTTTTCGTGCCGCCGCGTCCTGCGCCTGATCCGACGACGCCGGGCCCGAGTAACAAAAGGATCGGAGCTTGTTCCGCTGACAAGGCCAGCGCGTTTTGCAATGCCCGCCGCAAGCGATCCCATAAACCAAGGTCATAATGGGCTTCCAAGGTAGCCAACACTGCCTTGTGGGATGCCGGCGCAGCGGTCCAAAGAGACTTCAAACGGTGCTTCGCATAATGTTGTAATGCTCCGCGTACTCCCGCGATCACCTCCCCGGTCTCCCCTCCCGGTGCAGGCACGACACCAATCATCAAGAAGGGACAAACGAGGCTTTCCGCTTCTTTCGCTTCCTCACTTTGTTCGACATGATGGCCGCGCAAACGCTCTTGCGTCTCCGCCGAAGACCACATCGGATAAATCGATCCTGACAGAGTTAGCGCCTCGTCACGATTCATCAACACAATCGGGATCACAACATCGGCCTCGACTAGATATCGATTCAGATAAATGGCATGGTTGTGCCGCGACACGCCAACCATCGAAAGTGATTCTTGATCGTCCGCATGATGGAGGATTTGCCGCGGCCTATCCGTCGAAGTCGAAGAACTAGAATCCGTTGTAGAAGCGGCTTGGCCGGATCGCATTCGGGAACCGTCGGCGTTCAAAATGCGAATATCTTGTGGGCGAACGCCATGCGCCGTCAATTGATCGACCAGCGCTTCCACCAAAGCTTGGGAACCGGGCACGTCGGGCCCAACGCTGATTGCCACCGTATCGTCTGGATAGACCGCGTCAGCCAATGGCGCTGCATCCAACGGTGCTTGCAGTGCCGCCGCCAACTTTGCGGACCAATCGACCGCCGACGACACGTCGATGGATTGAGCAGCCGAGACAGATTCTGACGACTCACCAAGGAGTGAACCAGTATCTGCAGCAACAGCTCCCACGAGTACCGCACCGCGATGTTCGTGCAACACCCGCCACCAATCCTTAAACTTTTCTTCCTGCGGCAACGACGACAACTCCACAACCTCAACGAATCAACGAGTATATTGCCCCTCGCCCGACGGTACGGATTGTGCCGGATTTTCTGCGTTGTGACAATCCGTTGAATTGGTTCTGTGGATCAATTGGGTCGTAGCAGGAAATCGAGACTGGCGAGATTCTCGCGAGCAGCGACGCCGATAATCCTCGGAGTCCTCGCTTTCGAACTCGTTCTTGTAGGCAAGCCACTGTGAAAGCACCGCTAGAATTCGTCGAAATTCCGATTCGCTTGCTATTCTTGTTCAGCGTTCTGAGCTTTGTCGGTTGCCAATCATCTAGTTCTCCCGTCGAGCAAGATCGGATCGTCAGCGCCGAGCCTACGGCCCCAGACACGTCGCGTTTGGCGACGATCCGCCGGCAGTGGGAATCCGGTAATGTTGAGCAAAAAGCCGGCGAGCTTTGGCGAGAAGTGCAAAATCATTATGCCACGATTTCGAGCTACAGTGACAAAGCTCAAGTTCAATTGAGCTACGAACTACTCTCCAACATGATTTACGAGTCGATGCCGGTCTCCATCGCGTTTCGGCGTCCTGCAGGTATCGTAAAATCGGAGCTTACTGAAGCGAGCGGAACACCCACCGCCTCGGCAAGCTGGCATGGGCAGGTGTTTCGAGCCCAACTGTATGGCGATTCGGAACATGTGGCGGTGACAATCAATGAAGCATCGACCAATCATTTGGACCGTCAACTGAAACTGATCTCTAAACCTCGCCATCTCATGTTGATTCCGACAGAGGACCCCGTTGCCAAGATTTATTTGAGTGGTGCCACCGATATACCACTGAGCGAGCGAGCCTTGAACCAGCTTGTCTTATTCGCGCCGCAACTGGAGTGGTTGGATCCCAAGGGATGGGTCGGGGAGATCGAGCGCGGAACATCGCCTGATGGCCGTCAAGACCGATCTAGTCAGGGCCAAGAGCCAACTGCGATTGACGACCTCGGGCTCGCGCCCACAAGTAACCTTCTCTTTCGTGGATTGGCGATTCACAACGAACATGTTTGCGTGAAACTGGGGCAACCGTTTCGCGGATTTGAGACGGAGTTTTGGATTGATGTCGACAACAAGTTGATTCGCAAGTTGGTTTTTGACCATTCTCTTTTGGATGCAACGCTGTCAAACACCTCCGAAGTGCGACGTTTGCAAATCCAGATTGACTTTGGCGAAATCCTGGTGGGTGAGCAGGCTCAATCACCGAAGTCATTGACCGAGTTTCCCACCGACAGGACGGTACGTCACTTCGTTAAGATTCCCGAGGCCTTTCCTTCGCCTTGGATCGGACAGCACTCGCCCGCAGTCACCGTCACGAGCCACATCGGAACTGCCATTCGACTACCGTCGAAGACCTTGGCTACGGTCGCCGTATTCCTTTCGCAACTTGACGCGGATGCCGAATGGTGGCAGACACTGAAGCAATTGGCGAAAGTCGACAAAAACAATTCATTGCAAGTGGTTCTGATCTTGGACGGCATTGCGACCGGGACGGTTGTGACTCCGGTCGCGAATCGCTCCGTCGCGGTTTCCGAACCGCAACTGGTTCCGGCCGGAGCGGAGGCCTGGCGGATAATGGGATTGAATCAGGGCCGATGGGTCGTGGTTTGGGACTCCCAAGGGACCGTTCAATACATCGGAGCTGCCGATCGCGACGGAATAATCGCTACAGTCGGTACTATCTTTGGTCGGCTCGCCAACGGGGACTCCATCGGCGCGGAAATGATCGCGGAGTATCAATCCTTCTACAGTGAATATCTAAAACAGTTGGAGGCCCAGCAGGTTACGGCTGTGCCGGCGTTGGTGGGCGGCTCGCGACCATGACAATTTCCAACATCCCAATCCAACCAATCGCTAGGACCGGCACTTCCAGAATTCGCCGCATTCCCCGAGTCTTCTGCACGCTTGGAACAATCCTCCCAACACTTTGCAGAACCACCTGAATGTTGGCAATTCCTGATCGCTATTGCGAAAGCGGCTGCCGAAACAAATGACAGCCACGTGAAGCGGTCCAACTAGCCGTTTTGGTGGTGCAATGGAATTCAATGATTATGGACGTGATTCACGTTCATTGACGCGGTCGAGAGGAGTCGAAGGCTATGAAGCTGCTGAAGAATACTTGGTTTGCGTGGACAGCGATTGTCTGTCTGGCAATGTTACTTGCCAATCACTCGGTGTCCGCCCAAACGGATTGCGGTTGTAATCAACCAATCGCTTCTCAGGGCTATTCGTTGGACAATTACGGAGCGTCACCCTGTGGCACCGGCTGTGGGTCGGGTACTTTCATTGGTCGTCTCCGCAACGCATTTAGTTGTGATTCAAAGTTTCGCCCAGGACTTTGGGATGGCTACTGCGACGAACGCATGGCCTGTGATCGAAGTTTGCCTCGGTTCGGCGGATTAGGTTGTGCGAGCGGATGCGGTTCCGCGACTGCGACCGGCGACTGCGGTACTGCCGCACCACATGGTGGCGACGGTGGTTGTGGTGGTTGTGGCGTAGGTTGCAATATCTTTGGAACTCGTCACTTTGGCGGGTGTAGCTTGCGACGACACTGCGGATTGCACCGCGGTTTGAGAATGTTCCATTTTCCACAAGCTGCTGGCTGTGGCTCCGGCGCTTATGGGATCTCTCATGGCTGCGGTTGTGGTGAAGAAGTCGCCGTCGCGGCTTCCGGCTGCGAAGGTGGCTGCGGTTCAGGTGGCTGCGGAATCTTTGGTTCCGCCCATAGCTGCTTCCGCAATGACGGGCACTTCTTTGGATGCTTGAGCCGTCATGGTCACCGTCATGGACTATTCTCGGGTCGGCACGGCTGCGGTTGCAAGTTGTTTAGCGGTCGCCACGGACACGGGCAAGAAGTTGGTTCGTTCGGTTGCGGGCATTGCCAAAACGGTAGTGGAATGGAGTCTTACGAAGTCAGTTGCGGATCGGATCACACGACTCCCGCACCACCGGCTAATCCAGTAATGGAATCTGCTCCAGCGATCGAATCAGCGCCAGCGATCGAATCAGCTCCAGCAACGGAAACTGCACCACCGGCCGTTAGTGGTTAGTGGTTAGTGGTTAGTGGTTAGTGGTTAGTGGTTGATCCGCAACGCTCTCGCAGTGTTACCGAGTCATGAATTCTATAAGCCCGCCGACATCGGCGGGCTTTTTTGTTGGCGGGTCCCATTACATCATGTCAATCGCATCGACGTCAACGATCCATTGAACATCGTCGGGCAACAACAGTGATTTCGTGGACGCTTGTATTTTTTGGCCAATCGATGCCAAACAGGGAGTGACAACCAAGAAGTGAAATCGGTAATATCCACGCAATTTGGTTACGGGGGCTGGTGCCGGACCAATGATCTGGAAGGAGTCGCGTTCGACTTCGGCATCGAATCCGGCTTCGATCGCGTTTGCCAGGGCCACACTAGTCGCTTCGGCTTGTTTTTCACTTGCACTGCGAACGACGATTCGAACAATTCGCCGAAATGGTGGATACCCAACCTTAACCCTTGTTTGCAATTCTTCGCGAGCGAACGAGATGTAATCATGATTCGCGGCGGCCGCAATCGCGGGATCTTCCGGGTTCAGTGTTTGGACAATCACGCGACCACCTTTCGGCCCGCGCCCGGTTCGACCTGCTACTTGGGTCACCAAACCGAACACACGTTCCCGAGCCCGAAAGTCAGGCATGTGTAATCCGGTGTCCGCGTTGACGACTCCAACCAAGGTCACGTTGGGAAAATCTAGCCCTTTCGCAATCATTTGTGTTCCCAACAAGATGCGAATGTCGCCTTGACGAAAGGCACTGAGCGCCGCTTCATGCGCGCCCGGCTTTCGCATCGTGTCGGTGTCCATCCGCAGCAGGGCTACATCGGGAAACTGGTGACGAACTTCCGCTTCCAGTTTTTGTGTGCCAATTCCCGAAAACTTGATCCCTTCGTAGCGACACGCGGGACAGGTGTTGGGTGCGGGAATCTGGTAGTCGCAGAAATGGCAAACGGCGATATCCGAGTCGCGATGATGCGTCAAGGCGATGTCGCAGTCTCGGCACTTGACGACTTCACCGCAGCTAGGGCACTGAATACAAGTCGAAAAACCACGACGATTCAAGAGTAGAATGATCTGACCGCCGTCTTTCAACGTGTCCTGCATGGCTTGACGCAATTGGCGACTTAGTGATCGACCGCCTTTGCCAATCGAGTCCGCGACTCTCATATCCACAACGGATACCAGAGGCAAAGGTCGAGACTCAACTCGGTTCGGCATCGCCAAGTACTTGAACTGACCGGACCTGGCGTGATGGTACGTTTCAATCGCGGGAGTTGCCGAACCCAAGACCAACGGCACGTTTGCCAAACGACATCGCTCGGCCGCTACGTCCCGCGCGTGATAACGGGGCGACTTGTCTTGCTTGAAAGAACCGTCGTGTTCTTCGTCAATGATGACCAAGCCCAAATTTGGAGTCGGCGCAAACACCGCACTCCGTGTTCCGATCACCACGTCGACTTTGCCGGCGGCGATCTGCTGCCAATACCAGTGTCGTTGCGGGTCCGTCAATTGACTGTGCAGCACAGCGATCCGTTGAAATCGGCGTCGGAATCTCTGACGGGTTTGCGGCGTCAAACTGATTTCCGGTACCAACACAATCGCCTGACGACCGCTGGCAACAACTGACTCGATCGCCTGCAGATAAACTTCCGTCTTGCCACTGCCGGTCACGCCATGCAACAAAATCGGTTGACTGGATCTGGCTTCGATAGCATCCATGATCGCGGCATAGCAGTCTTGTTGCTGTTGGTTGAACGCCAGCGGTTTCTCGCGCTGCTCCGGAGCCACCACAAACTCTTGCGTGTGCATCCGCCTCACATCCAACTGCAACATTCCCCGTTTCACTAACGATCCCAAGGGACTTGGTCCTACATCGGCGTGACGCTGAATTTGATGACTAGGGACCGGAACGTCAAATCGACTCAGGTACTCCAACACGGTTCGCTGTTGCGCCGACAATCGAACCGCCGGCCAATTTTCTTTATACTCAGGTGACAAACTATAGTAGGAAACTGGCCGAGTTCCTGCGCCGCTGCGAACTCCAGCGGGAATGATGGTTTCGATCACTTGGCCTAATGGAGCCACATAACATTCACTGATCCAATTGGCCAATCGCAACAACCCGCGATTCAAGAGTACATCTGCATCGACAACCGAAATGATGGGCCGCAGTCGCTGGGGATCAACCCCGATCGGCAAGCGGGTGTCGCGAATGGCCTCGGTTGAAGCCAAAGTCGAATTTGACTCGCGACTATGGATGATGTCGATGCACCAGCCCATGACTTGCCGGCCGCCTCGGCCCAATGGCACCGCGAGGCGACAGCCGAGTTGTACTTGCGGTCGCCATTGCTCAGGAATCAAATAATCGTAAGGTCCGAACGGCGGTTCAGAGAAAACGACACGGGCCACCCAAAAGTCGTCCATCGCGTCAGCGACCCACGGGTCTGGATCCAGCGAGAAGAGCGTCGGCTGTTCGTTGCGTTCAAGATCCGACATGGATTCTCGGGGGTGGAATACGAATATTGGACAGAATTCTGCTACAGATCATTCGGTCGACCATTGCGTTTCACACGCGGAACAGTCATTGCTCCTTGATCTTAACCTGCCAGTCGCATGGCCCATACATGCCTAGGAATCGGCCCGCTGAAAAAGTTCTCTTGGCCGAGCCAGCGCGGAGGACTGGCTCTACTGACGTTTATGAAGGTCAGGGCAAAGCACCGCAGAACCGTGAAGCCTCTCAAAATGCGAGCCATCGGCACTCGTGTCGGGCTTTCCAGCCATTTCCTGGACGAGATCACTGTCCGAGCCGTGGCTTACGAACATTGACCGGAGTGGTTGCCGCCGATTCGGGACTAGGCTCGAAGGAAAAAGCTGCTTTGGGATGCGTACCGGGGGACGTTCTTTGCAGGAGCCAATACGGAGAACTGGGGCGACGACCTCCCAGCAGGGCAGGGGAAACTTGGTTGCTGGGTTTCATTTGGGGGAGAAAACAGCATTTGTTGGTCGACATTAATTCCTTAGCGAGAAACAACCAGCCCTTGATGGGCATGTTTTGGCTTGGCGGCTTGCACTATGGAATAGAGCCACTTTTTGCTCCCGATGCGACGCGAAACGCGACTTTTCGAACTTCTTCTCTGCACTTAGAATCGTCGCCGTCCGGAACATACCTTCGACCTGGAAACTGCCGAACCAACTGAGGAGCGTCGCGTCATGGCCAATACTTTGTCTGCCCCGCCCACCCCGAAACATTCCTTCAAACGCGTAGCGATTTTGTTTTCGGGAGGTCCTGCACCCGCAGCGAACGCAGTGATCTCCACGGCGGCGGCCTGTTTTGGCAAAGCCAAAATTGAAGCGATTGGAATTCTCAATGGCTACAAGAACATTATGGAGTACGACGCTTCCAAGCCACTTCAGGAAGGTGAACACTGGATTCGGTTGGACGCAAAGGCCTTGCATCGAACACGAAATTCGCAAGGCATCTTGATCGGTACGGCTCGTGCAAACCCTGGTAAACAAATTAGTTCATTGGCCGATTTGAACAGTCCCGAAAAAACGGCGGCCATGAAACGGACCTATCAAGCCTTGGTTGACTTGGGCGTGGATGGCTTGATTTCGATTGGCGGCGATGACACGCTCAAGACTGCCAACAAGTTTAAGCTGTACCAAGAGAAGCTACCTTCGGGTTCCAAGCAGATTCCAGTCGTGCATTTGCCGAAAACCATCGACAATGATTACAACGGCATCGACTTCACGTTTGGCTTCTTTACCGCGGTTCAATTTTTGTCGACAGAAATCCGCAACTTGATTTACGACGCGCAGGCAAATCACGCTTATTTCGTGGCAGAAGCGATGGGCCGCAGTGCGGGCTGGTTGGCCTACGGTGCTGCGATTGCCGGCGAAGCCAGTTTGGTCGTCAGCGTCGAAGATATTGTCGGCGATTACCGAACCGAAGAGACCTTTACGGATCCTTCGACGGGAGCGACCAAAACGCGTCCAATCATGGACCTGGATCGCGTTGTATCACGGATCGTCAAGACAATGACGGCTCGCGAATCCGAAGGCAAGCCTTTTGGTGTCATTGTGTTGGCCGAGGGCCTGGCCGAGTATTTGCCGTACGAACGTTTGGAAGGAGTGCCGCGCGATGATCACGGGCACATCGCCATTAGCGAGATTCAATTGGGCCGCTTCTTTTCGAAGCTGATCAGCGCTGCCTACAAGAAGGTGACCGGCAAATCCAAAAAGATCAACCCCGTCATGTTGGGATACGAAGCGCGCTGCACGCAACCCCTGGCGTACGATGTGATTTTGGGCAGTCAATTGGGAGTCGGGTCGTACCGCGCGATGGTCGAGGAAGGCCTCAACGGCGTGATGGTCAGCGTCTCGGGTCAATTCGATTTGCGTTATGAACCATTCGAAAAGTTGGTCAATCCGGAAAACCTGGTGACCTTGGTTCGGTTCATCAAAACCGGCAGCGACTTCCATCGGCTCGCTCGGTTCTTGGAAACCAACGTCAACGACTAAAAAGTGTCGTGGATCATTCTGCGATCCAATCGCAATTCGCGAACCAAAGCAGACCATAAGCCTCGGCCCCGATCCTGTGACCCATCACAGGACTCGGGTTCACCGTAGCCCGGTTAGCCGTCGACGGCTTCTGGAGTTTTCGCGTTCGCCTTAGCGGCGAGGTCTTGCGCCAAGGGTGGTCGTTGTTGCAACACCGAGCGGTTTTGAACTTTAGCCGCCAAAGTCGCCAGCAATCCATCCTCGTACCGACGACCGGTCAACACACAAGAGACGGGATACTGTCGCCCGTCTCGTTCGTTGTATCGATCGACGAACGAAAGTGAGGGATGCCCGGTCAAGTTGGTGATGACCAAGTCGTTGGCGTTGACCAACACATCCACTTGATCAAACAAAGCGTCCATTTGCTCGATCAATTCACCTCGCAAGCGTTGGGCGCGCAGGTAATCGACCGCCGTAATCATTTGCGCACTTCGGAAGATTCCAGGCCATGCGTTCCAGCCCTCGGTTTGACCTTGGTTCAACCAATGCTCGAACACACTCGCCCCTTCGACTTCCAAGACCGTTGTCAACGTGCGGGCGGGAATCGAATCTGGCAAGTTGATCTCGATCAATTGGCAGCCCAGTTCGGCGAATGGTTTCAGGTCGGGTCGAGCCGCAGGATCGATGTCTTGTTCGCTCTCCCTTCGCGAACGAACAAATCCAATTCGTAGCCGCGAAGAATCAAACGACACTGGGTACTGGAAGGTCGTCGGCACGGACCCGGGATCGGCGGGATCCCAACCGGAGATGGCATGCAAGACCAAGGCCGTATCTTCCGGCGTCCTGGCCATCGGCCCCAACTTATCCATGGTCCACGACAACGGCATGCAACCTGCTCGGCTAACTCGTCCAAACGTTGGTCGCAAACCTGTAGAGCCACACACGCGACACGGGCTCAAAATACTGCCCAAAGTTTCGCTGCCGATCGCGAACGCCACCAATCCCGCCGCCACGGCAGCGGCACTGCCTGCCGACGAGCCGCTGGAACCAAGTTCGGGATTCCACGGATTACGAGTCAATCCACCGTGCCACTGGTCGCCCATCGCCAAAGCTCCTAGCGACAACTTGGCGACCAAGATCGCGCCCGCTTCAGTCAACTTCGAGTAGACCGTGGCCGTCTCGTCCAGGACCCGCTGAGCAAACATTGGAACTCCCCAAGTCGTCGGGTATCCGGGCACACTGATCAAGTCCTTGGCTCCCCATGGAATACCGTGCAAAGGGCCACGGAAGATTCCTTGCGACATTTCACGGTCCGCGGCAGCCGCTTGTCGCAGGGCCAGTTCCTCCGTCAAGTGCACAACGCAGTGTAGCAGTGGATCGTATTGCTTCAATCGATCCAGATACAATCGGGTCAACTCGGTCGAAGTAATCATCCGCGCCCGCAGGAGTGCCGCCAATTCGCCAATGCTGCAGAACGCCAATTCCTCATCCGAGGAAGGCCGAGTCGGGCGATCCGGAGTCAGCCACCGCAACGTGGACGGAACCGAGTTGGGCCCACCGGCTGTTGACTCGGGGAGGCGGAAGGGAGTCACCGGAGCCCGCGACGGGGACAAAGGCAACTCGCGCATGGCTTGCCAGGCACCCTGCTTGCGATTGACCGATTGAGCTAATTGAGCCTGTTCCTCTGGGGAAAGCTTGATCCCGGCTACCCATTCTGCTTGAGCGACCATTTCTGCAGTGACTTCGTTCGCCACGTCCGCTTGGCCAGCCAGCGCCCGCTGGAAAACCGAACCTCCGACCCCCGCAGCCGTGATCACTTTCAACCATTGACGCCGACGCATGAAACTCCTCCTTTATTTGCCCAACCGGCCCATGTTACTCAAAAATCCCAGAATCGCGAGACATTGAGATTCGCTTTGACCAATGGCTTCGAAATCGCTAAAACCGGCAAAGTCGATTGGTAGCTGACGTCGATGACTGATAAATGAGGCTAACCCCGTGTGCGGGCATGCTCTAACGGCAGCAAAATGAGTCCGAAATGAACGATTTCCGGGAAGCGATTCGCCTATCGTTGCGGTACAAATGGAGCATCGCTGGCGCGGCTTTAAGCTCGCTGATGATTGCTTTATTGTTCGGCGCGAGCATCGCTACAACGCTTCCGTTTGTGAAGATCATCTTTACTGAAGACTCCAACACGATCGAACTGTGGGTCGCGCAGCAGATCAAGACGTCCGAGGAGCGTGCCGCCGAGGTGGAAGGCAGGTATCCGCAAGATCTTCGCCAGATCGAGCAGATTGGCGAATCCAAGCCGTGGGAATCGGATCCGATTTGGATCAGCGCCACGCAGAGCCAAGTCTTCTACACTTGGCTCCAGGGCCAAGTCGCAGGTCGAGTACCCACGACACCATTTGGAACCTTGCAATTGGTGATCGTTTGGTTGTTGTTGGCCAGCTTGTTGAAAGGCGTCTTCCTTGTCATCAGTGTCGTCCTAGTCGCCAAAGTCGCCAATCGGACGGTCATGGACATGCGACGGATCTACTTTCGCCGCGCGATGGAGATGGACTCGCGACGTGTCGAGCAGATTGGCACCAGTGTGTTGATGAACCATTTGTCCAATAGCCTGCAAATGGTCAGTGCCGCGCTCATGGCGTTATACGGTCGCGCGTTGCGGGAGCCAATGAAAATGCTGACCTGTTTGGTCGGAGCGGCGTTGATCTCCTGGCCGTTATTAGTCCTATCGTTGATTTTGTTGCCGTTTGGGGGATTGGTCGTGTACGCCCTATCGCAACGGATGAAGCGGGCCGTCAACCGAGAGATTGGTGGCATGTCCGCCGTCTACCAAACCTTGATGGAAACCTTTAATGGTTTGAAGACGATTCGCATTTTCAATCGCGAGCAAACCGAACGAGTTCGCTTTAAAAAGAATTCCAAGACGCTCTATCGAATCTCGCTGCGGATCTCGTTGTACGATTCTTTGATTCGACCAGCGACGGAAATGGCAGGCATCGCCAGTTTTTCAATTGCGGTTTTGGCTGGCGGGTACTTGGTACTAAATCAACAAACTCAGTTGCTGTGGATTCCGATTAGCAGCGAACCGCTGAGTGCCGAACAAGTCGTCCTATTTTTTGTTTTGTTAGCCGGTGCGTCGGACCCGGCGCGAAAGATGAGCGAGATCGTCAACGTGCTGGTGCGTGGTGGACAAGCATGTACTTTATTGCGGACGACCTTTGATCAGTTGCCCTCGGTGGCGGCTCCCGAGAAACCACGGATCCTCGTCCCACACCATCAATCTATTCGCTTAAAAAATATCCGATTTGCTTATCAACCCAATACTCCGGTCCTCAAGGGAATCAATCTTGAAATCCCGTTTGGCCAAACCGTCGCCTTGGTCGGCGGCAATGGCTGCGGCAAGAGTACGCTGATCTATCTGTTGACTCGGTTTTATGATCCGCACCATGGACAAATCTTGATCGATGGTATCGACATTCGCGAGTACGATCCTCGGCAACTTCGTCAACAGTTTGCCTGGGTGACGCAAGACGCATGTCTTTTCCAAGGGACCATTCGCGAAAACATCGCGTATGGAAAACTTAATGCCACCGAATTCGAGATTCACGCAGCCGCCAAAATCGCGGGCGTGACGGACTTTCTTCCGCGAGTTGCCAACGGCCTAGAAACCCAGGTCGGTGACATGGGGCGTGAACTGTCGGCCGGACAACGACAGCGAGTCGCATTGGCTCGGGCGGTCTTAGCGGATCCGAAGATTTTGATCCTGGACGAAGCTACCAGCCAAATGGATGGCTACAACGAACAGTTGATCCATCAACGACTCAAGCCCTTCTTTTCCAACCGAACCACCATTATTGTGAGTCATCGTCGATCCTCGCTCGAACTCGCGGATCGGATTGTGGTTATGGACGCTGGCCTGGTCATCGAAGATGGAACGCTGGCGGAATTGCAGCAACAATCCGCGTCTTTCGCCGACTTGTTCCAAACGGACAACGCCAAAGCGGCATGATCGTTGCCGGAACCTTATCGCGCACTTTGACGCCGTTGTTTGGATTGACGACTGGCCGCGTCAAAGGCGGGCCGCGTCAAGTGCGGGCCATGCCAAAGGCGGGCCATGCCAAGTGCGGGCCATGCCAAGTGCGGGCTACGCCAAGATTGTCTTGCTGGGTTGTCCGGGATTTTCTTGAACGTACCGCGGAATGGCATGGCCAGGTAGCTTTTGGCGAAGTTCAGCCACTAGTTGAAGCCCGCGTTCGATCGAAACCTCGAAATGAGCAGCGCCTCGAACCCGATCCAATTGATGCAAGTAATAGGGCACAACGCCTAACTCCACCAAACGACAGCTCAAATCCATCAGTGCCGAAACCGAATCATTGACGCCACGCAGCAATACCGACTGATTCAGCAGCTGAAAACCACGGTGTCGCAATCGCAACATCGCCTGGGCGACTTCATCATCCAACTCCTGGGCATGATTGACATGAATGACCATCGTCTTGGCAGCAAAGCCCTCGAAAAGCGCTAAGAACGAATTGGTAATCCGACTAGGGATGACCACTGGCATTCGACTATGGATTCGCAGCCATTTGACGTGGGAAATCTCCCGGAGACCATCCAACAATCGGCACAAGCTTTCGTCGTGTAGCACCAAGGGATCGCCACCGCTGAGGATGACTTCGCGAATCGTCGGGTCCGCTGCGATGGGCTCTAACCATGGCTGCCAACGGGTCCGCTGCTGGGGGGCGGACGGATACGGAAAATGCCGACGAAAGCAATAACGACAATTGATCGCACACGCACCGGTCGTAATCAGCAGTGCTCGGCCGTGGTATTTTTGGATCCACTTACGGTCGCCGGGCTTCGGTTCCGTCGCCATCGAGTCGGGTGCGGCCAAGTCCGGGAATTCGCCCAATGGATCGATCCCGAATTCTGCCTGCCGTTCGGCGTCTTCCTCGTCAGCCAAGGGCAGAACTTGTCTCAAGATCGGATCGTTCGCATTCCCACGGCTAATCCGGGCCAATAACGCTGGGGGCACAAAAACGGGGAATTTCGGTCGCGCAAGGACCTCAGCAGCCAAACCTTCGTCGAGTCCGCTCGGCGCGCCCCCAGTCGAGACTTGCGGGATGGTCGCCGCCAGCCCCACCGCGGCCAACAATTGGTGCGAATCGCGAATGGCCGCTTTCATGTCGCCGGTCCAAGCGCGCTCGTCCGCGAACCCAGCGGGCGGCAAAGCCGCTGTCGATGCAAACACGGGCAAATAATTCAAAAGGGCACTCCGGGACGACTGGGCGCTGCGCACATTTCGGCCATAAGAATAGGACAATCCATGCCCATGGTCGATAGGGACAAGCCCTACCACGCGAGCAGAACCGGCATTATCATAGCGATCTTCTGGGGGCAAACAAACCGCGGGCGACATTGGCAGCGATCGAAGCGTATCCGCCGCTCGCTCGGAATTTTGATCATACGCAAGGAACAGCAACTCGTGGCGACGTACAAGACAAGTGAATTTCGCAAGGGACTCAAAGTTCAGATTGAAGGCCAGCCCTATCTGATGACGGAAATGAACTTCGTCAAACCGGGCAAAGGAAACGCATTATACAAGTGCAAGATGAAGAACTTGATCTCCGGCGCGACTCTCGCACGAACCTACAAAGGTGGCGATGAACTGGAGGCGGCCGACGTCAACGAAATCGATGTTCAGTATTTGTACCGCCAGGGGGAGACATTTGTCTTCATGGACAGCCAAACGTTTGACCAATACGAACTAACCGAGACGCAGGTCGACGAAGCTTGGAAATACTTGAAAGACGGTATGCCCTGCTCAATGGTGTTGTTCGACAATCGACCGATTACCTTGTCGCCGCCCAACCACGTCGAACTGGAAGTCATCGAGTGTGCGGCCAGTGCCAAGGGTGACACGGCGACCAACGTCACGAAAATCGTTAAGGTTGAAACCGGCGCGGAAATCTCGGCCCCGGCGTTTGTCAACCAAGGCGATATCATCAAGATCGACACTCGCACCGGCGAGTACACCGAACGCGTGAAGAAGTAATTCCATGCAGGTCAAATTTTTGGGCGCGGCTCAACGAGTGACTGGATCCATGCATTTGGTCCAGTGTGGTCGTTTCCGCGTCCTGTTGGATTGCGGCCTGTTTCAAGGAAAACGTTCGGAGGCCTACGACATCAATCGAAAGCTGCCCTTCCCGGCGGCTCAAATTGATGCGGTCATCCTCTCGCACGCTCACATCGATCATAGCGGTAATTTGCCTTCGTTGGTTCGCCAGGGTTTTCGCGGCAAGATCTACGCGACGAGCGCCACCCGCGAGTTATCTAGCACGTTGTTGTTCGATACGGCTCGTTTGCAAGAGAACGACCTCAAATACGTGAACAAGCGACGCCGCCAAAACCAAGAACCGGAATTCAATCCGCTGTATCGTGAGGAAGACGTGGTAAAGACCATTCGGGCTTTCCGCGTGCGTGATTACGAAGAGCCGTTTGAAGTTGTTCCCGGCGTGACGGCAACCTTTTTCAATTCAGGTCACATGCTGGGAGCCGCCTCGGTTCAGTTATCGTGTGCTGAAACCAAACAGACTTTAGTGTTCAGCGGCGACATTGGAAGGTATCAAGACCCGATGCTCTGCGCGCCACAAGTGGTGCCGGGCGCCAACTACGTGATCATGGAAGCCACCTACGGGGACCGGCTCCACCAAGACGACGTGGACGCAGAGCAGCAACTTCATGAGCTTTGCCAAAACGTCTGGAAAAAACGTGGATCCATCTTGATCCCGGCTTTTTCGATTGGACGAACTCAACATCTCGTCTACTTGCTCAATACTTTGGCAGAAAACGATCGCCTGCCACCGTTCAAAGTGTTTGTCGACAGTCCGATGGCGGTCGATGCAACCGAAGTATATCGCTCGCACGTCGAATGCTTCAATGAAGAGTTTATTCAATCGATTCTGAAGGAAGAAGATCGCGACCCGCTGGGATTTCGAAATTTGTACTACGTGCGAAGCTCAGAACACTCCAAAGCCATCAACCAAATGAATGAACCGCTGATCATCATCAGCGCTTCCGGAATGTTGGAAGGCGGCCGCATCCTCCATCATCTAAAGCAGCGCATCGATGACCCCAAGACAACCGTTGTGTTTGCGGGATATCAAGCGGAAAACACCTTGGGGCGCCGAATTCTGGAAGGCGCTGAATTCGTGAAGATCTTTGGCGTCGAGTATCCGGTCTACTGTCAGACCATGCGACTGGATAGCGTCAGTGGCCATGCCGATCAAAGTGAATTGATTCGCTGGGCCAAGGCTGTGCAAGAAGCTGGCTCTATCAAACAAATTGCGTTCACCCACTGTGAATTGGAACCCGCCCAAACGCTGAAACAAGAGTTCGAACGAAATGGTCTTCCGCCCGTGCTGATCCCGGCGCGGGGGGATTACATGAACATGGAGTCGTGAAGTTGTTCCAGCGGAACTCGCAAGGTTGGAGCGGGTACCTTGAGTCGTGGGTCCGCCACACGGCTTGTGCTTTGATCTTTTGCCTGGGGTCGCACCTTGACGCACAAGAGTCACCCGTCGCGACGACCTCGAGCGAATCAATCTTGGTGCGACGTGATTTATCGGTCATCACACCTGTCCTTGTCTCCGAGCTTGGGCCGGATGGTGTGGTCTTGGAGTCGGGAGATCGAGTACCTTGGTTCGACATCTTGGGTGCGCAAAACTGGCAAAAAAAGTCTGACCAAGGGCCAACTCCAGTCCCCGAAACTGAGATAATCAAGCTTCAGCAACGATTCGGTCAGCCGTGGTTCCTGTTGAGGAGTCGCCTAGCGCGAGGCGAAACGTTGGAGGTTGTCGCGATCTTGACGCAATTGGCCGAAGCGGATTTGGTCGGTCCCACACTTTCCGGTCATTCGGTGGCCGCTCGTTACTATTTGGCTTGCCAACTCGACCAACAAGGGGAAGTCACCGAATCGTGGTTGCAGTGGTTGATGGCACATCGCGCCCGGGAGAAATGGCTCGCCGTTGAAGGCGCTGCGACGCAGAATGCCGCTTGGCTCGAAGTTTATCTAGCACCATTGCACTTACGCAGCGACCCAATCGTCCACCTTCCACAGACGCTGGCCTTTCCCAGTCAGTGGACCAAAGATCAGCTCGAGCGGCTGCAGGCAATGATCGACCAACCTGCGGCTTCATTGTGTTGGGTTGCGGCGCACCTTAGCCAAATGCCAACAATCGCACGCAGCGAACTGGCAGAAGTCGTGGCCAAGAGTTTTCCCCAAGCGAATGGCGAACAACGAGAACTATTAAACAGTTGTCTACAAACGTTAGAGCGAATTGAACAATGGCAAGCGAATGCCGAGTTAATGGCTAGTGATGAAGTTCGATACGCTTATTTGGAATTAGAAGCGAAATGGGACGAATTAGATGGCCATTCGAATCCGGCTGAATTGGAACGGCAGAAATTGATTTGGCAGCTGCGACTTGAAGGCATATTTCTGACCAAACAAGCGGATCCGCGCTTGGTGGAGGCCGGTCAATTGCGATTGCTCTTGCTCGAACATTGGGGCTACAGGTTCGACCCTGGAAACAAATAGCCACCTCGGCGTTTAAGCTAAAAAGTTTTCCTGAGATAACTTCCGGCTGTCTTGTTGACACGAGATCCTCACCCGATGTGTGAGCAAGCGATTTTCCATGACGACTGGATCCTTCGCTGCTTCATCGGGTTGGGATAGACAGAAGTTATTTCGAGACTATTCCAAAGAATTGGAAGCGCTGAGAACGGCACATGAAGTGCGACTTACCGATCACCAGTTCACATCAAACCGCAGGGCCAAGAGATCCGATTCTGTCGATCCAAAGATCGTATCGGCCGTCGTTAACGGATGAATCCAATCCAACATCACGCGCGTGCGATCAGACCAATACCAGTTCACGCCCGCCGACAAGTCATTGTATTGACCAGCTTGCACATCCGACAAATCCAAGTACGACCATCTGGCTTTGACTTCCCATGCGCCCCATCCGCATCCCTCTTTCGTGCGATAAAAGTTTTCGAACGGTTTATTTCGCCCAAACTGCGCTCCGTGTTGCCCAAATCGCTCGTAAACACGATTCTCACCCGTCAAAAAATAGCTGAGATGCGAATAGGCGCCGCCTACGTGCGCGGAGGCACCAGAAAGTAGATTCACTTGCGAAACGAAGGCCTCATTTTGCAGAGTTACTGGCCCCCAAACGATTGCCAACTCTGCTCCACCAGTGGTGTATGAATCAGCGCCGATGTTTCCGCTGTCAATGAGTACAGGACCACGCTGCACTTGTGGCCGAGTCCTAAAACGTGCAATGTCGTTATGAGCTTCGGTGTGCAGGATCCCCAGTCCCGTGTGAATCAGATAGCGACCTTCCGAAGCCTCGTCGTAGTACGGTAGCCAAACCAAACGACCCGACAAACGATAGCCTTGATTGTCGTCCAACCGAGTCTTGACGGTGTCGTTGATGTCATCGAAGAATACCCCGGTTGTCCAAGATAAATTTTGATCCTCGGTATGGTTATAGACCGCCATCCCAATCTCGCGGTCAGCCGCAAAAATTCCTTGCGTTGGAATCGAACGCTCATGAAAGATATTGTTCGTGTCGTTGGTTACTTGCTCCAAGCTAAACGGAACAAAGAAATTCCCAATGCGAAAACGACCGACCCCAGGAATCTCGTTCATGGAAACGTAGGCATCTTTTACATCTGGCGACGCGAATTGATTTTCGTGAGAGCCTTGCCCCGGCTCGAGCGTCATTTGCAAACGAAAGTCAAATTGTTGGTACCCAGTACCATCCGCGACCAAACGCAACCGCCGAAAGCTAAAATAATTCTGAGCGCCATTGATTGCGGGATCCGTGTCGGCCCACATCGTGTAGTCGGCCTGAATGTGCCCCCCTAACTTCACGGTCCATTTCTTGTCGGCGTCGGTGTCCGCCGTTCCAGCGGCTTTGGATTTGTCGGTGGACTTCTTCTCAGCAGCTTGTTGGGCTTTTTCCAGTGCCTGCAATCTGTTCTCGAAATCTTCGATCGCGGAACGCTCTGTCTTCTCGTCAGTTTCATTGGAAGCCGTCGTCTCGTCAGGACGGGATGCCGCAGAGAACTCTGACGACGAATTCATTGGCAGCGCCGATTGAGCCAAAGCCTGAGCGGGCAAGCCGTAAACTAAAAAAATGCCCGCTCCGAGCCAGCAGAGCACTTGGTAGCAGCCGCAAGCGAAGTAGTGTCTCATGGTTCGTCGGTCTTCGCTTGTTTTGCCCGTTCTACGTTTGATGTTCGGACCAGGCGTTGGTTCAATCTTTACCGCTCCATGGTCGAGCACGCTTTACCAGGGCTTTGAGCCAGTCACATCACGGAAATGGCTGGCTTCAGTCGTCTATCTTGTGAGATCGGAAAAGTCTACCCAAACTCTTTAGTCTAGTTTGTGTTATACTCCCGGTGGTAATGCCCGTTCCCCCGACGCCGTGAAAGATTTTTTCCGTCCAAAACAGCCCCGAAACAACCCTTGCCGGTGTGAATCAGCCACCGTTTAGAGTCGGCCCGAAATCAAAAAAGGCCCACAAGGCCCACACAACGGTACTGGAATGAGGGTACTGAATTGGTTGGAAAAGTTCCTTTTCGGCGTTGCCGTTCCTCACGAGTCTTTCAAGATGTTTTCGCTTGGCATCGTCGCGCGTTTTGTGATGGTTCTCCTGTGTCTGTTTGGCCTCTTGAAGGCGGCCAGAGCCCAAGAGAACCCCGATCCGGTCCCACCACCGGAGGCCTCGTTGAAGCTGTTTGCGGTGGACGAAAGTTGGCAGCAGTTCCCAGCGGAGGCCCGAAAGGAAATCGACCGTTCGGTGCTAGTTGCTTATGCTTCGATTTCTTCAGAGCACACGTCGGATGCGGTATTGATCGATGACGGGATTCGGAACGCCTTTCTGGCCGCCGTTCGCAAGCACTTTCAGGAGACGGCCAGTTCGGCATCACCAAGTGATTTGAGTGACTCGATGCTCGCGTGGCGACTTTTAAGCCTGCGGAAGGCTGGAAAGCTACCGCCGTCGAATGGCCGAACTTCGCAGCCGCGGCTCGCCGACCGCGAGCGGGTGGTGGGAGAAATCGCGAGTCGCCGCGCGGAAGATCAATTTCATGCTTCCCTGGACCGGATTTTAGTGGATGAAACGGGGCGGTCTTTCTTCGCTGCGGCGGTGCAACAAATCGACTCGGAAGCAAACCTTGCGCACATTCGCCGGGCAGCCTTGGCGTTGCGAAAATCGCGGCAGTTGCGACCGGAACTCGCGGCGCGTTTGGTCGACTGGCCGGTTTTGCAGCAAAGTTACCACTATTCGGCGATTGCGGCCGACTTGAGCATCGTCCCAGAGCAACCGGGAGTCTATTTGTTTCGCGATGGGACAGGTTACCTCTATATCGGTGAAGCAAAAAATTTGCGGTCACGCTTGTCGACGCACATCGCTGACTCGGATCGGAAATCACTATTCGATTATTTGCAGACGACCGAGAGCTCGCAGGTCCATGTTGATTTGCACGTGTTTCCCGAGGATTCGCCGGGTGCGACCCTGAGTGTGCGTCGGGCTTACGAATCAGAACTCATCAGGAGCCGCAACCCTCAGTTCAACCTTCGACCCTAGGTTTCATGCACGGTAATCAATTGACGGTAGTTCACGATCGCCACCGTGAGCAACATGACGCCCAACGACCCCAGCACCAAACACGCATAATTTGCCCAGAGCGGTAGTGGCTCATGAAGGATCACATTGTTGACAAAGTCTTGGTCAATACTTGCCAAACCGAAATCTGAAATCGTTTCGAGACCAATCGATTGCAAGTGATAACGAACCGTAAATTTTTGTACGACTGCGGGAACCGACGCAAGTAGCAATTCCGACACCAAGACATAGCCCACTGCAAATCCCATCGCTCGCTTCAGGGCCAACACAGCCAGCAAGCTAAACACCGCGCCGTATGACAAAGCCGCCAGGATCGAGATCTGAAAAAATCCCCAGGCGAATTCACTGAGGTCAAAGTACCTAAGGCAAACCGCCCAGGTAACGCCATATGAAACCGCCAAAACCAACAAGGTCCAAACGGCAGCCGCGCCATATTTTCCCAACAATAACGAAACGCGACCAAATGGCCGACTCGTACTGAGAATCCAAGTTTGCCCCTCGAGTTCGGAGTAGATTCCCGGCGGCAGCCAGAGAATTAGCGACAACAACCCTACGATCCACAGCATCACCGCCATTAGAAATTCAGCGAGTGCATAACCGTCTGCCCCGGCGGTTCGAAATACCATGAACATGATGAACGGCGGAAACATGGCCAAACACAACGCGATCGCCGTTCGCTGTCCCGAAAAGGATCGTCGCAATTCGAACCAAAAATTGGACAAAGTAGCTTGTAGAATGATGTTCAGCATCAACGTTCTCCCCGGTGCAATTGCATCAGCATTGAAAACAGACTCTGCAGAGTATCGTCTTCGGCCCGTACCTCGGTCACCTGAAAACCATGTTCGGCGACACCACGGGACAGGGCGGTCGCGAGGTTGCTGGCGGAATCGGTCGAGATCGTCAAGGCTGCTTGTTCTCGATCAACTTTCAATTCCGACACGTCATCATTTGCCGACAAAAACGCGGCCAGTTGGCGATAGTGGGGCGAACGAATCCGAATCTGGTTTGGGATATCCCTCAACAAACTCCGCACCTCCGCCAGTGTTCCTGATGCCAACAATCGAGCACCCGTTAGGAGAAGAAAACTACATTCAACGGCTTCAATCTCATGCAGGATATGACTTGCCATCAACAAGCTTTTGCCTTGTTTCACCCAGCCACGCAAAAACTGAGTCATTTCGATTCGTCCGACCGGATCGAGCCCATTGAACGGTTCGTCCAGAATCAAAAAATCGGGCGAGTGAGCGATCGCTTGCGCCAATTTGCAGCGCTGCCGCATCCCCAACGAATACGTCGTCAAGGGATTGTTGCAGGCATGACTCATTTTGACGACGTCCAAGGCCTCTTTGGCCATCTTGCCCGCCTGAACTCGATGGATCCCGTACAGGCAAATCTGATTGACAACCCACTCCAGGCCCGTAATCTTGGGCAAGTAAATGTCGGTGGCAGGACACAACCCAATTCGGCGGAGGTAGTTCCCCTCCCAACTGGGATTTGCTCCCATCACTCGGATCGAACCAATGGTGGGTCGCAGTTGCCCCATGATCAAGTTGATCAAGGTCGTCTTGCCGGAACCTATGGGGCCCAATAAGCCATAGACTCCGGACGGTAATTTCATTGAAACGTCGTTCAAGCCGATCACGTTGCCATACAGTTTGGTAACGTGTTCCATGTCGATCAACAGGCTCATGATTTATCCCAAAGTTGCCCGACTGAGTTGTCGCCAAATGATGGAGAAACAACAGAGACTTATCAACAGC
The DNA here is from genome assembly GCA_016794985.1 of Planctomycetaceae bacterium. GTDB lineage: Bacteria > Planctomycetota > Planctomycetia > Pirellulales > Pirellulaceae > M30B19. Next base: position 25,292 of record JAEUIQ010000070.1, read on the forward strand.
AACAGAAAACAGGCACATTGCGTATGCACATCGAACTCGACGACGCCCATCACATAGGATTGCGCAATCGAAATCGAATCGTAAAGCGAGACAAAAACCCAACCACCGCCGTCTTCGAGGGACAAGGGGGCAAGGGGATCAAATTGCGGTCGACCTCGCCCGGGCCCCTGGGACTGAGCCAAGAACGCGGTAGACAAGATTCGCCACGTGACAAAACCCAAGGTCCAAATGGCATACCATCCAAACATGGCATAACGACTCTCCGTCGTGATCGACGACAACATCAGAGCGATCAAACTGGCAGGAATAGAATGAATCATCCCAACCAAAAAAATTCGTAGTGGCAGGTCCCACGTCGCATACAAAGGTGTCAGGTTCGGGGACAAACTGATGCCACAACCATAGAGTATCAAGGCGGGCAAGGTCGTGATGACACTGCAAAGAACCACCAAGACCATTAGCTTGCCCAAAATGTAACTAAACTTGGACAATGGCCGTGAAAAATACAACAAGAACGCTTTGGTCCGCAGGTCTTTCGCGATCATGGGAGGCGCGACCCATCCCAATAGCAACAGCAGTGCAAACCCTTGCGGCGTTGTGATGAACTTAAGGATGAACCACGACCAAACGACGCGCCGAAGCCGCACCTCATCCTGACTCGTAATCGCGTCAAAAACTTCTCGGGAGCCCGTACCGCCCAACAGCGCCACCAGACCTCCCAACAAAGGCGTACGACTCAACGTGCGCATGGTCGCGTCTTGCCGCAAGGCTCGACTGCGGTCCGTTGGAACAAACTCACCGACTTCTTTCTCCGCGGCTTCGGCCGCCTGATTCAATTCGGCCACCGCATTAAACAGTTGCTTGTTCTCAAACGATCGCTCGAAAAAGAACAAAGCGGCACCAAAATAGACGGCCGGCAACCAAGCCAAAAACATCATTCGCCGGACCCATTGGCTGCGAAACGCAATCTCGAAACCTTTGTTCGTGATCGCAATCCACCTTGATCCGAAGCCCGATTGGGTGCCTTGCCAGCGACGATATCCGACGTCATGAATGGGCATGATTCGTCCCCCCAATCGCTTTCAAGAAAATGGCTTCCAAGGATTCTTGGGCCGCCGAAAAACAGCTGATCGTCGCATTCGCGTTCTTGGCCGCTCGCCAAATCAATTCGACGACTCGGTCTTTGGTCCACAGTTTGTCGTCCAACACGATCAATTCCCAACCGCCGTCGATGGCGTCGTCGACCCGCAAACCAGAATGCTGCAATTGTTGCGAAAAAGTCAGGGCGACGGCGGAATTGACTTCCAAAATTTGCAATCGCCAGCGGTTCACGTCCTGCAACGAAGCCAACGACTGGTGCGCCCGCACCCGCCCTTCGGCCAAGACAATCACGTCGTCGCAAACAAGTTGAACATCGGGGAGAATGTGTGTCGACAACATGACGCCAATGCCAAATTGTCGATTCAAGAACCGCACGCGTCGCAACAAGCGTTCGCGTTCTTCGGGGTCCAGCCCTGTGGTGGGTTCATCCAAAATCAAAAACTGAGGATTATGTACGATTGCGGAAGCAAACTTGACTTGTTGGCGCATCCCGGTCGAGTACCCGCTGATCTCGCGATACCGTTCTTGTTTGATTCCACAAAAGTCCAAGACCTCATGGGCGCGGCGCAATGCTTCTCGGCCACGGAGCCCGAAGAACTGCCCCGACATTTGGACCATTTCAACTCCGGTCAATCCATCGATGTAGCAGTCGTCTTCCGGCGTGTATCCAACCAATTGACGGATCTTGAGCTTCTCGCGTCGGATGTCCAATCCCAACAACTTTCCGGTGCCGTCCGTCGCCGCAACCAAACCCAACAGAATTTTGATGAGAGTGCTCTTACCCGCACCGTTCGGACCGAGCAATCCGGTCACGCGGTTCGTGATTTGTAAAGTCACATCGCTCAAGATAGATTTCGCTTTGATCTTTTTCCCCAACCCTTGCAAATCAACGACCGTTTGCAAAGGATAAGCCGCGTGCTTGCTGGACCGATCACTCTGGGATTTTGAATAGAATTGGGGATCTAACTTCGCTCGCATCGCCGCCGCTGAATTGGCATCCTCGGTCGAAGCCGATGGATTTTGCGGCATAGAAGTTTCGTGGGTCAAAGTAGCTTCTCTTCGTTCGTCGTCTTTACGTGTTCGACCGTACCGGCACATTATGCATTGTAGCCCGCGTGCCTCCAAGCAGTCCAACTCCGAGACACTGGGAGCGGAAGCAAGGCGTGGAACCTAACGATCGGTAGTCGCTGGGGGAACCATCCTTGCCAAGATGGATCGCCCGAAAACAGTACGTCGCGAGCGTTTCGCACCGCGCAATTCGTTCTCCCCGGTCGCCAGCCCAGCCGTACCAGCCCAGCCGTACCAGCCCAGCCGTACCAGCCCAGCACTACCCAAGCCGCCGAGCCGAAATCGCGCAGGGACGCTTTGGTTGGCCTGAAGGATCCCAATTCGCGAGCAGGGCTTGATTCTTGGCAACAAAGTGGAGCAGCGAGAAAAACTGGCCCTCGGAAATTTCCTCGACTCCGATATAATTGGGTCGGTCAGAGCGTTCTGAATTCGTCAATATCGGGCCGATTCGTTTCGTTTACGGAAATTTTCATGCTGCGAACTTTCATGAAGGGCAAGATTCATCGTGCCCGGGTCACTCAGGCCGACCTCGACTACGTTGGCAGTATCATGATTGATGCCGATCTGATGCGAGCGGCCGGTTACTTGCCGTATGAAAAGGTGGAGATTTACAATATTACGAATGGCAATCGCCTCGCGACCTACGTGATTACTGGGGCCGCGGGTTCTGGGGTGATCGGGATCAATGGGGCCGCGGCAAGATTGGTAGGGCAGGGCGATTTGGTGATCATCGCGTCGTACGTTGAATTGGAAGCTCACGAGATCGCAGATCATCAAGTAGCGACCGTTTTAGTGGACGATCAAAATCGACTCGTGCGAATCATTCGCGACCGAGTGCTGCCGCTGGAGTCGCCTTTGGAGTCCACTTTAGAAATCTAACACCGATGCCGATTGTCGTGGACCGTTCCTGCGGTCCAATGGATTGTCGTAGACCGTTCCCCGGGTCCAGTTGAAGCAAAATCAACTTCACCCCACAGCCTTGATGGTCGTGTCTTCCCCTAAGTTTGTTCGGAATCAGCGAGGCCCTGATGTTTGACTTCCCAGCCCGTCGTCAGCGTCTGTTGCGTTTGGTCTACGAAAAAAAAGCGGCTGCGATTCTGGTCACCGACGAGGTCAACGTTCGCTATTTTTCCGGATTTTCCGGAGACTCTTCATATTTGCTCCTGACCGATGATCGCCAAATGATCATTAGTGACAGTCGCTACAACACGCAAATCGCGGCGGAGTGCCCCGACTTGGAATTGGTGACGCGGACCGCGGCTCAGGAGATGAAAACGCTGGTCGGGGAGACCCTTCGGCAACTTGGCCGAAATCCGGTTGCCATCGAGTCAGACGCCATTACCAAATCCGCGTTTGATGCTATTGCGGCGGAAGTTCCTGGGGTTTCGTTCGTTGACACCGTCGGTTTGGGCCTGTCGCTTCGCGCGGTCAAGGACGCAACAGAGATTGAGATTATTCGAGGCAGCATTCGAATTGCCGAGATGGCCTTTCGGCAGTTGTGCACCGAACTACAGCCCGAGTGGACCGAGGTACAGGCCGCATTTCGACTCGAAGAAATTATCCGCTCGTTGGGCGGGCAGGGCCGGGCGTTTGAGACGATCGTGGCCGGTGATCAACGGGCCGCGTTACCGCATGCCGGGGCCACGAAACATCTCTTGGGCTCGGCCAAGAGCGTGTTGTTTGATTGGGGCGCCAAATCTCAGAATTATTGCAGTGACCTGACTCGGGTCGTCGTCACAGGGCGACCGTCGCCAACCCTTGAAAAGATCCATCGTGTGGCGTTGGAAGCCCAACAAAAGGCCATCTTGGCGATTCGCCCGGGGGCCAGCCTGAAAGAAGTTGACGCGATCGCCAGGGACCATATCGCAGCGAGTGGTTTCGGCGCCTATTTCGGACACGGGCTGGGGCATGGTTTTGGGCTCCAAATTCACGAATCGCCACGTCTGTCGCCCTTGGCGAAAGACAATTTTGAAGTCGGAATGGTGGTTACCGTCGAGCCGGGCATCTATTTGCCGAATGATTGCGGCGTTCGCATCGAGGATGACGTCTTGGTCACGGACGAAGGGTGCGAAGTTCTTAGTTGCCTGCCCCGATCCCTCCAAGACAACCCCATTGATTTCGGTTAAAATCCGCCATGATCCCTCGGAATCGGGTGAGACCGTTCTCCTTGTTTCACGTTCCGTCGGGGGTGAATTTGAAGCGGCCGCGGGTGGACGCGAAGGTCAGCTTGGAGTTTCGTGGCAACATTGTAGACATGCGTGGCTGACTGCTATAGATAATCAGTACCTAACCAGGAGTTTCCCCAGTGTCGGAAGTTGGTCCAGATAGCGAAGTTTTCGAAGTCAACCGCATCAAAAGCCTCATCAAACTGATGCGTGAAAACGACTTGAACGAAATTGATTTGAAGCATGGCGAACGCAGAATTCGACTGCGCAAGGGCGATCTCACGGCACCTGTGGTGGTCGGGGCTCCTGCGTATGCTCCAGCGCCCTACCCAACTCCGTCAGCCCCGGCGGCTCCAGCAGCGGCTCCAGTCGCAGCCCCGGCAGCAGCAACTGCCGACGATGATGCCAACGCGACCTTTATCAAGAGTCCGATGGTGGGCACGTTCTACAGCAAACCGAATCCTGACGCGAAGCCGTACGTCCAAGTCGGTGACCAAGTTACTCCGGAAACGATCGTTTGCCAAATCGAAGCCATGAAAATGTTTAGCGAGATTCCGGCGGGTGTAACGGGCACGATCAAAGCGATCTTGGTCAAAAATCAAGAAGCGGTCGACGTGAACAAGCCCATGTTCAAGATTGTGTAGTTTGCTGATAAAAGTCGCATGACACTGGCCGTTAGACAGCGATTTGTCCGGCCAGGTTAGACGGGCGTTGATTAGTTCTTCCAGTACTTCGTTGCGGGTCCCACATGTTCAAACGAATCTTGATTGCCAACCGAGGCGAGATTGCACTCCGAATTATCCGTGCTTGCAAGGAAATGGGGATCGAAACCGTCGCGATCTTTTCGGAGGGTGACCGCGGAGCCAATTATTTGAACTTGGCGGACCAAGCATTTTGTGTCGGCGGACCGCGTAGTTACGAAAGTTACTTGAAGATCAATCAAATCATCGCGGCCGCGGAAGTTAGCGGAGCGGAAGCCATACATCCCGGCTTCGGCTTTCTGTCCGAGAACGCGCATTTCAATGAAGTCTGTCGCGACTGCAATATCGAGTTTATTGGCCCGACTCCGAAAGCCATGCAGGCCTTAGGCGACAAGAACACGGCTCGTTCGTTGGCGATCACGGCTCAGGTTCCGGTCGTTCCCGGTAGCGATGGCTTGATCGAAGACGAAAACCAAGCGATCGAAACGGCCGAAAAAATTGGCTATCCCGTTCTGATCAAGGCCACCGCGGGCGGTGGCGGTAAAGGCATGCGCGTCGCGGAGAATCGCGAAGTTCTGTTGACCGCGTTGCAGCAAGCCAAAACGGAAGCTCAAGCCGCCTTCGGCAATGGTGGCGTGTATCTGGAAAAGTACGTCCTGAACCCTCGGCACGTCGAAGTCCAAATCATCGCCGACCATCATGGCAACGTGGTCCATCTGTGGGAAAGAGATTGTTCGGTCCAACGCCGCCACCAAAAACTGATCGAACAAAGCCCCGCCCCAAACCTGTCCGAGAAGACACGCAAGGCTATCTGCGACGCCGCCGTCCGCATGGTCCGAGCGGCCGACTACACCAACGCCGGTACGGTCGAGTTCATCGTCGACCCGAATGAGAACTTCTATTTCATCGAAGTCAACGCCCGAATTCAAGTGGAACATCCTGTTACCGAAATGGTGACCGGCATTGACTTGATTCAACAGCAAATCCGCGTTGCCGCCGGGGAACCCTTGCCGTTTACCCAAGATCAGATCAAGACCCATGGCACCGCGATCGAGTGCCGAATCAACGCCGAAGACCCACAACGCGGATTTATGCCGTCCGCCGGAAAGGTTCAGCAGTGGATTATTCCGGGTGGCTTAGGGGTACGCTTTGATTCCCACGTTTACGCCGGATATTCGGTCCCGCCGTATTACGATTCGATGTTGGGCAAGTTGATCGTACATCGCAATACGCGCGAGGAAGCGATCGCCTGCATGCTGCGCGCCTTGGACGAACTCAAGGTCGAAGGCGTGGCAACGACCGCTGCTTTCCAAGCGGCTGTTCTTCGGACACCCGAATTCCGCGACGGCACCATTGATACCAAATGGGTCGAACGCGAAGGTTTGCAGAAACTGTTGTAAGCGACGTGGGGCACCGGTAGGGCAAGCCATGAAGGCCTTTTTCCGGTGAGCAGTGGTCCGAATGGGCCGAAACAACCCTAGCCGGTGTGCGTAAGCCACCGGTCAGCTTGGCAAGTTGTACAGTTAGGCCAGGAAGGCTGACACAAGTGCTGAGTGTCCGCAACCAAAAATGCTTCAGGGGTTGCCCGTTGGGTGTGTGCAGTCGGCATCGCTCCCGAGCGCAACCCGACCGCCTGCAGATTTGTGATTGGTACGATTCGCCATTCCACACTTTTTGCCGACACGCCACACCAACTCCAATGAGTACGTGATGGGAATGTGTTGCCACGCTCGTTTCAACAACGTGCTCTTTTCAACAACGTGCTCGCAATTCAAGTTTCTATTTCAAGGTAATCAACGGCGCGTTACTGTATTTTGCTCTTATCGCGCTATTCGATATTCTTTATCCGGGATGACTTTATGCTTGAACTTTGCTCGTGAAAGGAATGGAGTCCAAAGCACCAAGATTCTTCTAGCCCGTTCGAGAGAACTCATCTTGTTTGACCGTCAATCCGAGGTTAAGCTTTTCCCATAATTCGGCAATGGCGGTCCCTTGAGCGGGCGACTGGCCGAATTCCTCCCCACGCCCCTTTCTTTCCTCGGAATCCCCAATGATTAGCGATGTTGGTGTGCTGGGCAGGGATGCCTGCGCTGTTGGTCGCGAGACCGTCTATCGTTTAGTTGTTTGTGATTCCAGCCGATTCGAGGAATATCATCAAAAGGCCTTTGAATTCTTGGGAGTAGAATTCCCGGTCGACTATTACAAACGCTCGGTCACGTTAACATTGATTGATCAACTTGGCGACATGTGGGGAGGAGCCATCATTGCATTGGAACCTGAATTTCGATCGTTGCTTTCGATACCCAATCAGACGAGCGGGTACTCGCAGGGCCTCGAGCCGATGTCGAGTGTTGCGGAAATCAACGGCGTTTGGTTGGCGCCTGGCGTCAAGTCGCCAATTCTACCAGTGACTTTTTGGAGGCAATTGATCAACTTTCTTTTGACTTTGGACAAAGATCGGTTTCTGTTTACCTTCGACTTGTCCAACAAAACGATGCGGAAGATTACGTCTTGGTTGCGGTACGACGTTTTGTATAGCGGTCCCACTCACCAGCTACCTGGTATGAAACAGCCATCTTGTGAAACCATTGCCGTCCTGCATCGCGATTCATTCGCGGCGATGAACGACACACTGAATCGGTTCGAAGGCTCCGCCGTTCCTGTTTACGACGATCCGATAGCCAAACCGGCGCCACGATGAATCGGTTCCCCATCCGACTTGTTCCTTGGGAAGAACTTTTCTTTTATAAACACCGACCGAGTTACCCGGCCACTTTTTTTGCGTTCTTCCAGTTCTCGCAGCCCCTGCAACGGGAGTTAGCTGAGGAGGCATTACGAGTCGTCAGTCGCAAACATCCGTTGTTGCGATCGATTGTCCACCGTCGAGGAACCCAACTATTTTGGGAGCCCGCTACCCCGCCCACATTTCACTGGGCGAACCAACCGGTGACGATCGAAGACTTGCCCCATGGCAATCTCGATATCACTGCCGAACCAGGACTTAAGATCTGGGCCTTCGATGGATCAAACAGCGAGAACGCAAAGGACCGCAGTGCCACGATCCAAGTTCTAATCCACCATGTCGCCTTTGATGGATTGGGCATTCTTCAAATCTTGATCGATTGGCTTGAACTCTATCAAGAGTTGCAGCGTTCCGGCGAACAAACCTGGGGCGAGCGCCCCATCGCGGAAACTTCGCTGGCTTTTCGTTGTCGCCCACAACTTGGGTGGCTCGAGTCGATTCGCTTGTTGCCCGGGCAATGGAAAAGCATTCGAGCTGCATTTGAGATGTTAGGTCGTCGGGCCATTGCCTTGGGAACGGGCGCGCCATTGGTTGAGCAACATCCACGTAAGCCACAAGTCGTGCGTTGTCAATTCGATGGGGACGCGACGCTACAACTAAAGAAGTATGCAGCAGCGCGATCAGCGGCGCTCAACAGCGTTTTGGTTCGTGACCTGCTAATCACCATCAATCAATGGCAACGAACGCTACCTGAAATTCCGGCGGGATCACACTTGCGGATCATGATCCCGATCAACGAACGCGGCGCCGAGCATCACACTGGATCGGCCTGCAATCACTGCACCATGATCAATTTGGAACGTCGCCCAGCGGAGACAGAAAACGCCAGCGAGTTACTGGTCGGTATCGAGCAAGAAATGGATGTGATCCAAAAATGGAAATTGAGCTTGAACTTTTGGCGTGCGTTGTCGTTGTTTCGTTGGTTGCCGAATGGATTACGTCGTATCCAGAACTCTGAGATTGCAGCCACGGCTTCGCTGACGAATCTGGGTCGGCTCCGTTTGACATCTAGCTTGGCAGCCCGTCACCTCGATCCGCCCAACTCCAATCATCTCTTGCGTTTGACCAATTTCGAAATTGTACCACCCTTGCTGCATGGCACGATGGCTGCTTTCGCAGTCGCATATCTTCACAATGAACTGAAAATCACGCTCCAATACGACCCACACCATCTGACATCGGAACAAGCCCAAGAGCTGATGCAGCTTTACCATGCGGTGTTGTCCGCGAACATCACGACGCTTCACAGCGAAGTCGATCCCTGAGGGCCAACTCAAAAAAAGACTGCGCCTGTTAGTATCACACCAGCGGCGCGGTCAAACGCGACTATTCACCCGCTGGATCGTCGGGCGACTCCACAAAAACGACTTCGTTGAAATAGTACCTTTGGCCCATTTCCAAATAGCTTGGCAGTGGTTCCGGCAAATCCCGGATCATGATCTTGGCCTCTGTTTTTTTCGAGATTCGCCGCCAATCTGCCAACTTCAAGGGAGCATTCTCTAAGCTGTCGTACACGTATTCAACGCTCGCAAGGTCGACATCGAGTAGTTCCGTTTGCGGACAGTCAACAAATCGAAAATGGGCAGCCGTTTGTGGATTCAACGCCGCAATAAAATCTGGAGAAAACGTGCAACGTGTAAATTCGTGATAGCCACTTATCAAGCAAAGCTGCGCCAGGGCCTCCGCGTTCAGGTGGCTATCGCGAACTTTATTCCCAGATGGATAGAGTCCCGATATTGTCCCCGGGTTTTGTTGCCATTCCTCCCAAGTGATTGGCGGAAAATCTCGAAATCCGAGTTGTTGTAACTTCACGATATCCGTGAGCGTGTAATTGGCCTCCGCAGTATCCACAAGTACCGAAAAGGAACCCGGTTTTAACTTCGCCAGCGCTGCGTGAAGATTCGGATCCAACGCCTTATCGGGAGCGATCCGAATCACTTTCACAGGCATTCCACTCTGGCCAAGATGCATCGGCTGATGAGCGGGCGTGTGACCAGTTTGCCGCGCACGAGTCGTTTTTTCCTCGCGGATGATTGCTCGCAATTGAGCCTCCGCTCGCGCAACAGACCAGGAATTTTCGATGTCTTCGAAAAGTATGCCGGGCTCCACAAAATGCGGAACCCACGGCACCAGCGAAACGCCTCCACCCCATAGCAGCCCAACCACCGTGATCACAAAACAGAGTTGACCAACTCGCAACCTTGGTGATCTCTCAATCGTTGCGGACGCCGCCTCTTTTGGTTCGTGACGCGGCAAGCGTTTTGCTAAAGCCAATATGAGCATGAAGCCCGTAGCAAAGAGGGTCATTCCCAACAGTACATTGAACGTCAGAACGTAGTCTCGCAATCCAAAGCCGGGGATGGGCAGCAATTGCTCAATGAAGCGAAAGTTCCATTCGAGCAACAGGGGACACCACGCCATGGCCAACGGCAGAGCCACCTTCAAAAATGGGCGCCGGATCTTCTCAATGGCTTTCATGAACAACCATTGGCCAATCGCAATTGCTAATCCCAATCGCAACACGTTGGCATGCGTGTCGACTTCGATGGACGTCGCATACGGATATTCAAAGTACTTTCTGTAGCGTAGGTAGTTGTATGCCAAGACAATGACCGTCAACATCAACAGAATGACACGCGCCCGGCGCACGGCTCTTTGTTCGACAAACGATTGCCGAGAAAAGGACCCCAATGAGTTGCCAAACAAGCCATAGGCCAACCACGCCGCAACTGGAATTGCCACCCAAAGCGTTACTTGAAAAATCACCTTGTTCCATTGGTGACTTCCTGCCCACGCCGTCGCCCAAATCTCGGTAACTGCCAAGAACTCTCCCGTCGAGGTGGGAATCGCACGGTTCGTCGCGACTACTAACACCATTGCCGCCGACATAAACGCCAGCAGGACAAACATCAACCATGTCGTGATACTCTGGATTGGCCCTCGCTTATCACCCAATACCCAGAAGCTTGCCAGAACAGTGAAAAAAGCGAACCCGGCCAACGCCAGACCAACTTCGCCGAGTACGAATCGATCTGGCCAACTGAGTCGCCACCCAATTCCTGCGGCAACAACCCACCAAGCCATCAATACGTACAGCTCGGGAAACCAAGTTTGCCATTGGATCTTTACCGTTTGCGGGCTCATTCGATTGCCTCGAAAAAAACGCCGTATCAGTCAAGAAGAAAACCCACATGCCCGAACGCACGAACGAGCGAGCAAAGTCCCATGGCAATCGTTTCGTATCGATGGGATACACTCGCTCGATCGGCAGCAACCGTTCCACGTTCTTTTCAGTTCCAGATTTTAACATTTGTCGAATTTTTTCGACAGACGGCGACAAGTCATCGATTCTTACAATCCATTCATTGACAAACTTCTGAATCAAGTGGCGGCTGATACCAACCTGACTGCTAAAGTGGTTCAAGCCAGAGAAACGACGGTTTGATCCACGTCATTCGATCAAATGAGAACGGTGCAACGAAACGCTGTTGCTTGAGCGCCGGTTCCGCGATGCTGGGAGCGTACGCCTAATAAACGACAATGGTGTCGTTGTCGTAGTTGGCTCGGATTTCGTATGGTGCGGCCATGGAATCATGCGCGAGGTCTCATGGGGAGGGGCCGGGATCAATGGGGATCAATGGTGGGAGTTACACGGCACGGAAAGTTTATCCAGCGGGCAAATAAAATGTCACAAACCACCTCGTTCGTTCTTCTGCTTCGTATACGAATGGAGTTGCGACTGCCGTCAGATTTGACTTCTATTGCACAAGGAATGTGTGGCTATGGCTAGATTTGGCGACGGATATTCGAGATACCTCGCCAAATCTAGATTTTAGAGAGCACTTTTGGCGAGGTGTTTCTGAAATAGGTCGCCAAGACATTCGGGGATTTCGGTTGGCAGCCCGGCGGCAAGGTGTGTAGCGATCGCTGCGGATTTTAGTGCAGCGTCCCCCAGCAGCAGGCTGCTGGCGGGAAAGCAGCAGCAGCAGGCTGGCGCGGTTCAAGGCTGGCGCGGTCCAAGCGCTGAGCCACTCCGGTTTCGGCTTAGCGGTCGCGGTAGACTTTGGTGCTTTCTTGCTTGGCCACCGGTGTCGGGCGCTGCGCGCTGGTCATGCGAACTTCGACTCGATGATCACCTTCCCGAGCACCACGAGCCTCCAAACGAATGACCAATTGGGCACGAGGATTCATGGTGGGGATCGGGGCCAGGACCAATCGGGAATTTTGCCCGTCTCGTTGCAGTTGATATTCGACGGGCGATTCGATATTCAATGGTTCGATGCCTTCGGGAATGTCTACGACAATAGCCACGTCGTTGGCCACCTGCGAGCCCTGATTTTCCACTCGAATGACATAGATTGTATTCGTACCGATCTCGATAGGATCCTGTAGATCATCGATGTCAAAAAACAATTCGGACAGTTGTTCGACGATCAAGGTCTTGGTGGTCACTTGTGGTTGGTTCAGATCAGCCAATGCGTGAAACTCGATCGGCTGATTTCCTGGTGCTAATGGCATCGTGGTCAACGTCACTTGTTGATTGGCGTTGCTGGGTAAGTGGGCCATGGCCCAAAACACCGCATGGCGACTGGGGTCGTAACGCCCTTCCGGTGACGAGCTCTCGTATCGTAACCCCTGAGGTAGCCTAGCCATCATCTGCACATTCGTCGCATTTGCTGTTCCGTTATTGGTCACTTGCAACGTGTGGGTTGCCGAACGAGACAAGAAACGACGTTCTGGCCCCTCTGCAGAAACTTGCAACTGCGGCGCGACAATTTGAATGTCCACCGAATGCTCACTGGATAACTTGCCGTCGCCACTCACCCGAATCGTGTTGCGAGCCGTTCCCGGCGTTTTGGCGACTAATGGCAACTGCAACGTACGCGTCTGACCAGGGGCCAAAGTACCAATCGGGTTCTCAATCTCGTTCCCCGCTGGATGCATCAGTTGCGCAGGAACAAATTCTCGAAGTATCACATTCTCTGCCACTCCATCGCCATCGTTGCGCACAATGATGTTCATCATCACCGTTTGACCAACCATCGCTTGAGGCGGACCCGAGTGTTGCACACTCAACTGGGGTCGAGTACTGCGGGTTCGCGTGGCGGCGACGGTTGATGAAGTGACCTGCGCGACACTCCCAATTTCTCCCGGCTCGGTTGGCAACAAATCCAATTGAATTTGAAATGCATCGCCGGCTGCCAACGCGGGCAATTCCCACTCCAATAAGTCACCATCTTGGCGGGTGGGCTTGGGCGTGGCTTGCAACAATTGTGCCTTTTCAGGAACGCGATCGCGAATAACAACTTGCCCCGCTGACGCACGACCGACGTTGCGCACGACCATCAAAAACTTGGCCGGAACGTTGACTTGCACTACAGGCGGTGCCAACTTTTCTACAACCAGCGCGGCTTGTTGTTGGATTTCCCATTGCGGATCCCCCGGACGATTACTCACCATGTTCGCAGCAACTCGGCTTGGGCCAGAAACGTTTTGGCCTAACACTCCATTGCTCGTTGAGTTATCGCGTGCGATTTGCGGGGATTGAGCATTGTAGTTTGGTTGGTTCGAAAAATTCGCTGGGGAGGCCGGGATCCGCCGAGGATCGGCTGCCATGGGATCCGCCATCGGAAGACTCGAGCTGCCGGCGCGGGGAATGGATCCGGTGGCGGCCAAAGGACTCGACGGTTGGGAGACTGTTGGACTCGGAGTCAATTGCGACCCGGCTGCTCGGTTCTCGGGCGGGATGCCGATCGTCGGGCGTGATGGTGGCAAGCCGGATTGGGGGTTGGTGTTGGAATTTGTTAAAGAACTTGGGCCCAATCCATTCGCGCCATTCGCGGTCGGTTCGGACTGCCCAGCATTCGGCAATGTCGAAACACCTGACGCCGCCGGACTACCGGCCGAAACGGAAGACGCGTTCAAAGCGGAGCCCGAAGGGTTGAGTGGGTTCGGCCCCCCCATCGGCGTTGGTAGTGATTGACCTGAGCCAGCGGATGTCGGTCCGCCCGTCGCCCCAGACGTTCCACCTAGCAAATTCGCCGGTAGTGAACCTGGGCCAATCGAAGGATTCGCGGTTGCGGCCGAACCTTCACGAGGATTGGTCTCGCTTGGCGCAAGCGGATTGCCGGAGCTAATATTCGCCAATGGATTTGCCGCAGGATTAATGGTTCGCGGCACATTCATCCCCGTCGGCGGCAGTCCCACCGTCGATCCATTGTTGACACCACCGCTTCCAGCAACGACGTTGTTCAGTCGATTTTCGTTTGAGAGCGCCGCATTATTCGGAAGCGATGAAGGATTCGCACCTTCGTTTGTGATCGGAGTCGAGGCATTGTTCTGAGCCAAGGGATTGCCCGCGTTGATACCCAAAGCACCAGACTCGGTCGCACCGGGATTGGTCGCACCGGGATTGGTCGCACCGGGATTGGGTGTCGTCCCACTAGCAAGCGACTCGGGCAATCCTGTCTTGGGCAACGAAGATGGCAAGGCAGGGCCTCCGGGATTCGTCGCAGGGTTCGTGACTGGGTTTGCCGCTGGGTTTACAGCCCGATCAGGTAAGGCTGACGGTAATGAAGGAACTCCCTTTTGATTCATGCCGTCATTTGCGGCAGCAGCCAAGCTGTCACCTAAGTTGCGCCCGATGCCATTGTTGTTTAGGCTATTGGGCAATGAGGGAATCGTCGGCCCCGGTCGCGAATCGATTGGACGAGGCGGAGGATCTTGTTCCTGTTTTGAATCATCAGCGGCGCGTGGGGTCGGAGACAGATTGCTAATCGCCGAGGCCGCGACTTCCGAATCGGCAGGATTGATATGATTCGCTACTCGATTCGGATTGCCAACCAATAGATCATTCGCAAGCCGTTGGTTGTCATCCGGGAGTGGTGGCTTCGCTGCCCCGGCGGCGTCGGCCATGTGTGGCCCAACTTCCGTACCTTCGGTCACCGCCTTCGCACCGTACGGTATCAAGTTGACAACCTTGAACACACCGTATGTTCCGCCGCTCGCACCTAGCGCGATCAGACTCCACTTGGCAATCGTGGCGTACGAAAAACGCGGAGCATCGCCGCTTTGCCGACTTATGGTTCGCCTGCGAGATCTGGCCATTTCAACACCCGGTTCTGCTCGTGAATCCCAGCCAGCACGGTCAGAAGATAACTCTTGCTGACACCAAGGCGGGGACCAGTAAACGCGAAAACACCACAGGCCCGCACTGTTTTTCACAGCGTCCAATGGTGACAAGGCGAAGAACACCGAGTAAAGAACAGTACCAAAATCTCTGAAACGGCTTCCTTGCCTAGGCAAGTCTTCGCAGAACTCGCCGTCCCGCTATTCTGAAGATTTATTGAAAATTGCAAAACATCGATTTTCCCCAATACCAGAAAATACAGCGGGATTTGATCCGATCTCCACAATTTTCCATCTCGCCATGCTAGCGAATCGAATGCAATTCGCTGACGAATTGATGATGTTTCGAAACCAAGCCATCCGGCACGAACAGTCAAAACATCGAGTCAACAGCACCAAGACGTCCCGCCGAGAACGAAAAAACGACGGCGCGCCCCAAATCCGGACCACGCCGCCGCATCAATTGCTGGTCAAAAAACGGAGTTATCCGCCCACCATCCCACTATCGAACATTGGCAGGCTGTCCGACGGCTTTGGCTTTTTGCAGATAGACCCACACATGACCCGTTCGTCGTTCGTTGATCCATTCGGAACGGGATTCATACAGGTCGTTGATTTCCTGGCTGACCTTCATATAAGCCGCCTCCAACTCCTTATCAACTTCCTTCCCGGACTGGATCGCTTCGTAATAACGCTGCGAAAGATTATCCTTGGTCATCACCTCCGAAATCTTCTGCATGGCGTCATCCCATTCCTTTTTCTTCGCATCAAACTCCTCCTTGCTCAGGACGCCTGCCGACGACGAGATCGTAATTGAATCGCCAACGACCAGATCCAAAACTCCATCCCCATTCCAGTCGGTCGTCCACACACGTGTCGCGTTTCCTGGTTTCGGTTCAACCTTTTCATCGGTCGAGAAAATTTCGTGTTCGCTGGCAATATCCAGCAATACTTGGAAGTCCGACCAACGAGGTTCCGCGCGAGTGCCTTCGTTACGACTGATGTAGACTTTGCCGTTCGAACTGCCGCTGATGAACTCCAATAAACCATCCCCATCCAAGTCAACCAAGTGCGGAGCCGAATGATAGTCGGGTAACTTGATCGGCAATGGAGTTGGCGAAGTGCTTAACTTCGGCTGCTTGGCATCGCCTTCGTTCTGATACAAGAAAAAGTGCGGTCCAAAACTACCGACGACTAGATCCAAGTCACCATCGCCATCGTAATCGACAGCGTGTTGTTGCGTACAAATATTGTTCGTGATGTTTGGATCATCATTGCCACCTGGCAAGACGCTGTTTTCGAGTGGCTTGCCGTCCGCATTCAATAGTGACGTCGCAGCCGCGAACCTCATTCCGCCTTGGCCACTGAGAATTTGAATCTGGCCAGCCGGTGCGCCATCGGTCCAATAGCAGCCAGACAGAATGTCGAGTCGCCCATCATTGTCCCAGTCCACAAACTGTGGAGTCGAGCTGGTGCATCACCAAACCCCAGGCACAGTGGCCCGGGATCCTTCACTCATCAACCATTCCCCTTTTTCAAAGGTCGGAGTCTGACCTGGCTCGGCAGTATTCTTAAAGAATTGCATCGCGCCTTGATTGAATTGCCCCACGACCAAATCCAATCGACCGTCTTTATCCAAATCAACGATCGTCGGACAAGCATAACCAGGCGATTCAACCGAAACCGGCTCGCCCCCGGCCATGACCAACACTGGTTTGTCAAATTCAAGTTTCCGCTGGGCCGCATCGTCATTCGCCAAAGTGCTTAGCGAGAAACCGGCCATTAGTGTACCCAGCAACGCGAGACAACCACCGCGTTTGGTCCACTGGAACCATTGGAATTTCATTCCACAGTTTCCTTATTGAAGAGAGTTCGTTCGAGTGCGCTCGACGACAATAGACATCGTCCAACGCTTCGGATAGCTTCGGCCACCCGATTCCATGATTGTGACGGATCGCCAAACCAGTCGCAAGTCAACCAAGCCGTTAGCGGGCCGCTTCCAAGATCGCTAGCAAATCCGCCAGTTCTTGGCGACTCAAGACGTCGGCAATCCCGGACGGCATGATGGAAACTGTACCAGGCTCTTGCAATTCGATTTCGTCGTGACGGAGTACCACGGTTTGATCGACCCCCGTTTGCAACAAGAACGATTCTGCGTCCAACTGCCGAACCACAATTCCCGTATAAGTTTGGCCCTGAATCGTTAAGTATTTCGTGGTGCGGTAGCCTTGCTCCAAACGAACATTCGGAAACAAAATCGCCTCCAACAGGGCCGCCCGGGTTCGACTGCTTCCGATCGTCGATAATTCTGGGCCCAACTCGCCGCCGACGTAGCCCAAACGATGGCAAGCGCTGCATGCGGCTTTGTTGCTTCGAAATACCTGCAAGCCATCCAACGCGTTTCCTTCAGGAAGTTCGGCCAGCAGTTCTTGGACCTGCCTTGAGATATCTGCCGGCGGGCGCTGCATCGCTTGAACCGTCTCCTCGGCCAACGCCTTGAGTTCCGGAGAACGATTTTGGTACAGATTGAGAAATTGATCCGTAGCCATGGACTTCGCGATTGGCAACTTCGGCAATGCCTCTAGCAACTGACGATCCAATTCATCGCTGCCAACTCGATTGATCGCAGCGATTGCTGGCAAGATCGTGTTGATCGTCTGTTGTTCCAACTTTTGCAAAAGCGCCTGCGCATGTTCGGGAGTTAATTGGATCCGCGACAGAGCCGCCGCCGCTAGCCCACGAACATTTGAGTCGTCCGAATCCAGTCCAAGCAACAGCGAGTCAGCCAGCAACGGTGAATCCCAGGCTTCGCCCTTCGGTAATGCTGCCACTAGTTTCAAGCGTGCCAATAAATCGGTTTCATCAGCCGCCAGCGCTCGCAAGTTTTCAGCCAGAGCTCCATCCGTCGAGTACTCGCAAGCCGCCAGAAACCGCAGCATTGCGTCTCGAACTTCAACGGACGCGACGCGTAGCCAAACGCCCATCGGTTCTTCCCATTCTTCGGGTAGAACCTGGTGCTGAAAAGTATCCAATACTTGCAAAAGACGCTGCTGAGACTCAACGGTCGAATTCGAAGTGCCTCGCAACCATTCTGCAATCATGTTGCGTACGACCGGCTGCTCGCGCCAACCGGCGATGACAGCCAATAAACCTTGCGAATCGCCTTCGATATCGCCAAACCACTCACGCAGTCGCGGCTCAAACCTATCCGCCCACTTCGAATGCTTCGTCAAGACTAAAAACGCTTGGTCGCGAATCGCGGCATCGGAACATGCAGCCAAATTCACCACGACTTCCGCTGGAATCGCGTCGGACATTTCCAATTGATCCAATACTGTTACTGCCGTCATCAACTGCCAATCTGAATCGGATTCGTGGGCTAAAATCCAACTCGCCGCCTCCATCGCTTTCAATTCCAGCAGCGCATACGTCACCGAATGTTGCCAATGTCGATCGTCGAAATCCTTAACCGCTGCTGCGAATAAAGCCGAAGCCGATGATTTGTTCCCAACTCGACCTAGCGCTTCCGCTGCCGCGCGACGAACACCCAGCGGTAAATCGCTTCGCACCAGTCTTTCAAGATTTTCTACCGCCGAATCGTCACGATTCACCGACACGGCATGGCAGGCGACTTGTACCAACTCAGGTTCCGAAAACGTCAGTGTTTCCACGATGTACTGCTTCGCAGCCGTTGTGTCGAGCACCGACAACGCCCACAGCCAACTCTGCCGATCTTCCAGTGTCTGCCACGGGTCACCAACCCGCTCAACCAGTTCCGCACTCAGTTGATCTTTGGCGGTGGGACCCAGCGCCCGTAACTCCAGTAATGCTCGGCGCGCTACCCACCGTCGTTCATCTACCAATCGTTCGATGAGGTTTTGATCGCCCGGTTGCTGCCGCTGGTGTGGCTTACGAAGACTTGTTGTTGCGTCGGGAATCTGACCGGCGGAGCGGTCAGCGACATTTGGAATCTGACCGGCGGAGCGGTCAGCGACATTCGGAATCTGACCGGCGGAGCGGTCAGCGACAAACTGGCGATCGAGTGGCTTCCGAAGAGCTTTTGTTGCGACTGTGCGAGACAAACGATAGATTCCGCCATTGGCCGCCTTTTGATCCACGCGTGACGTTGGACAACACAAATCGTACCAGCCGCCTGTATCCACAATCAGTAAACTGCCATCCGCGTCGGGTTGAACATCGGTCGGATGAAAATCGATCCGGTCGGCGACGACCAAATCCAAGTCGCGAGTTTCGTAGCTGGCTCCGCGTGGTATCAATTGATGGGCAGTTATTTTTTGCAAGTTGTATAACGCCGCGACCAAGACATCGCCCGTTGTGGTCCAAGGCGAGTGCTTGGTCTCCCAGTGAGTCAAACCAGCCGGCGCGGCCGCCCCCAATTCAACGGTGACCGGCAGCAGTGGACCCGTCTGCCAGTGCCCGTTCAGCACATCATGGGACTTGCCATGCAGTCCGCCATAAATCGAATGCACGATCCCATCGCGTTTTCCACCACCGGGGTGGTGCAAGAAGGTACTCGTAAAGAAACGCTCTCCGCTGGGCAACATCGCAAACCCGTTGGGATTGTCCATGCCACCCGTCATGACCGGTTCGATCGCTCCGCCTTCCAACCTTCGTCGAAAAAGATGGGCCGCCGATGACTTCAATTCTTGGCCGTTCAACAGGTCGTGCGTTTGCTCGCCGAAGGCTCCTTTGCACCAGTAGATCCAACCGTCGCGGCCTAAGAATGGGCCATGCAAATCGTTGGCGCACCACGTGATGGTTTGTCCATCAAACCAAACGTCTCGTTCTTGATAAACTCCCGACTCGTTCGGTTGCGACAATCGATAGATAACGGGGGGAGAAGTAATCAACACATCGTCACCCACACACAACACGCCTTCGGTGAAAGGCAGTTGATCTGCAACAACCGTTCTTCGATCAAAGCGTCCGTCTCCGTTGCTGTCTGCCAAGCGGACGACTCGATGGAGCAGTTGTTTGTTATGCTCTTCAATCGGCTGGGCCACACCTCCCGATTCGACGACCAGCAAATCTCCGTTGGGAGCAAAGTCTATCAGCATCGGCCACGTCGTCACTTCGGCGTCCGCGACTTGCTCCAATTTATAGCCGGCCGGAATCTTGAACGTCGTGTCGCCCAAGATAGTTTGAATCACATCGGGCTGGTCGGCTGATTCGGGCTGGTCGGCACAAAGCGAATCGGACAGACTCCAGGTAAGATTCAGCATGACGAGTGCCACGATGATTGAACATTGCGGTTTCAATGCTTTCTCCTTTTTCGACGAACTCATGATCTTGCCAAGGCAATTGCAACACTTTTGGGCAATGCCACTCATCAATCCTGCGCCAACATCCGCCTCAGCACGTTGTGTGTGATTTGCTGACATCGTTGGTCGGGGCCTCGCGGCGGCACAGCCGCCGTAGGACGCATGTACCCCGGTGGCTCCGAAAGTCCATCCGCCCACCAACAAGTGGACGCATTAAACACGAAATTGCCTTTAGGGCCAGGGTAAACCGTCGCGGTATACACGCCGCCGTTCAGCACCCCAGGGGCTCCATACGTCGGAGCCGTGGCAATAATCTCCAAACCAGGTATCGGAGCAGGATCGCCGTGAAATTCCCAACCCACAAGACCGGGAATTCCATCGCCTCGCTGCATGCCCGTCCCCGCAAACACCCAATGGTCCGGCAATTCGCATACCCAATCTGCACTGCCAATCACCGGACCGGTGCTGTGCGCTCCAATGAGTTCGTTGGCGTACGGCCTCTCATGTCGCAGCGAATCCATCTCAATGAACTCGCCCATGCCGCCAGGCGGTCCAAAGACTCCTACACGTTCGATCGAGCGATGTTCTTCGTTCCAAACCACGCGCCCGCAAACCGCATTTCCTGAAAAGAAACCCACATTGACACCCGATTCGATGGCCGCCTGTACATTGCGAAACATTTCGATTGTCCAGTATTCATCGTGACCGATCGATAAAAACCCTTTCGTTCGCAGTAATGTGGCGGCGTCTCGATGGGTGTCCGTGTTCGACAAATAAGTAACATCGTACCCGTGCTGCTCTAACCAGAACACGAACGGAAACTCCAAGATAAAAAAATCGCCCGAGCCAATCGATAAGGGCTGGTCCATGATCTGACAATACTTGCCGTAGGGACGATTGAAGCTAACTTCAACCTGGCCGCCCCAATACCACTCATGTTTTCCATCGTCGTAGATCGAGAATTGACTGGGCCAACGGTTGTAGGCATGCCAAGTATGATCACTGCACTGGAAGATCAAATCCGCCGGACGGCCATCGCGCACCACAAAGATGACATAGCTTTGTAGACCTTCTTTGACTTCCGTAAGTTTGCCAACATAGACCCCGCTAACCGCATCTTCGGGCACCGTCCACTCGGCACTGGGCTGCCACGCACAGTTTCGCAAGCGTTTCTCGCCGACTTCCGGATCTGGCTGCACAACGCCGGTGAAGGGCCCTAACTTGGCAATGCTCCGGCCACCATCGCCGTTGTACCATCCAAGTCGAAAGATCTCGATCGTGAAATCCGCAGCCGGATTGGTACTAACAAAAAATCGAATGGTTTCGCCCGCCTCGATACTGGCATGCGAAGCATAACCTTCAACCCATGGGCAACGATATCGAGTCGCCGGGTCGATCCGTGTCTTCTCCAGCATCCAAGCTTTCGTGCCGGGCCGTTGATTCTCCTGGACGATCTGGTTATCAAACTTGCCACGCGACCTGAGAGCGTGTGAACGATTTGACTCCGAACTCGCTCCCCAATTCGTCAAGTTGGCCACGGCTCGCCATGTCAGACCGGGAACCAAAGCCCACCCAGGAATCCAACTCAACCATTGTCGTCGATTTAACATTGGACCACTCACGCCAAGAAAACACCCCCAGTGCTGGTCGGTAAGTATAGCAGACTTCACATGGCCCGGTTGATGTCGTAAAACAATCGGCACAAACGCGAATTTCTCCGGTGGTAGCGAATGCTGATTATGGCCTTACGTCCTTTCAAACAAGTCGATGTTTTTACCGCCGTACCTTATTTAGGCAATCCGTTGGCGGTTGTCTTGGACGGTGCGGGACTTAGTACTGAGACGATGCAGTGCTTTACAAACTGGACAAATCTCTCCGAATGTACGTTCGTACTTCCACCGACACCCGAAGCCCGTGCCGCCGGGGCCGATTACCGCGTGCGTATTTTTTGCCCCGGCCGTGAGCTACCCTTCGCTGGCCATCCGACACTGGGCACGTGCCACGCATGGTTGCAAGCAGGTGGCGTTCCACAAGCGGAGCATGTCGTACAAGAATGCGGAGTCGGCTTGGTGAAAATCCGACGCGACGGAGATCTCTTGGCCTTTGCGGCCCCCCCGCGAATCAAAACCGGTCCACTCGCTGAAGCCGATGTGGAGCGGCTGACGCGTGGTTTGGGAATCGCTCGCGACGACGTGATCGCTCACTCGTGGTGCGATAACGGCCCCCACTGGCGCGGCGTGATGCTACGCAATGCCGAGTTGGTTCGGGCACTCCAACCGGACACCCGTTTGTTGGACGGACTGTTTGTAGGTGTGGTTGGTGCTCATGCACTAGCAGGTTCTCAACCGCAGAGCCAACACGATTGTCAATTCGAAGTCCGCGCGTTTTTTCCGGGCAACAACGGAGTGTGTGAAGACCCGGTCACCGGCAGCTTGAACGCGGCACTGGCTCAGTGGCTCATCGAGTCAGGCTTGGCCCCCGACCACTACCTCGCAGCCCAAGGCACCGCCCTCGGTCGCCAAGGTCGCGTTCACATTTCGCGAGATTCGGCCAACACGATTTGGGTTGGTGGCAACACCGTAACGTGTATTGCCGGACAAGTCGACTTGTGAGGCTTGTGCACCGAATTGTCTCTGCCCTCGTTCCTAATCAGGAGAACAGAAAATGACTTCGCTCATCAAAACGAACTTCTTCTTGGTGCTTTTGTTTTTTCAGTGTTGCTGCTCTGCGCAAGAAGACGTCTCAACTAGAGCCACAATTCTACTCGAAGAAGGCGACCTAGCGACTGCTCAGAAGTTGCTCGAAGATCATCTCAAGAATTCCGCCAACGACCACAAGGCTCGGTTGTTGCTGGGAAGGGTCTTGAACTACATAGGCGAGAATAAGGAGTCATTATCGCTTCTCCATCAGGGGATTGAAGCGAATGCAAGTGATGAAGTGAAAGTCGATCTGTGGTTAGCGATCGGAACCATCGAGCTACAATTGGGTGAAGATGGCGCTTACATGGAACGAATTCGTGGATCAGAAGTTTACAATCCCGGACTAAATGAAGCGAAGGATCGCAAGTTTAGAGCGGAACACCTAGAAAAGGCCAAACAAGCCTTTGAGGCGGTGCTTGCTTTGGCACCGGATCATGTGACAGCCTTGCCTCAATACGCGCGTGCCTTGCAACTAGCTGGAGATCCGACTGGCGCTATTGCGATCCTCAAGAAACTTCAGGATCGTGACCCTGCGAACCCGAGAGTCGGAATCCAATTGGCGAACTGCTACATCGAATCAAAGGATGCGGCCAATGCGGCAGCGACGCTCGAACAATACTTGACCAATTGGCCTCGAAACGCGAACGCCCTGGAAATGCTGGCCGATTTGTATCAAGAATCAGGCCGGACCGAAGACGCCGACACGATGCGGAAACAATCCGAATTCTATTCCCGAGTCCCCGAGTTTGCCAAACTCGAATACACTCCGGAGAACGCGGAGTTGATTAATGATTTATCTGAACCGGCCACAATCGAGGCGTTGCTCAAAGAGAGTAGACTTGAATCGTCAAGATTGCTGGCGATCTATTGCTGGTGGCATCCGCATAACTCATTGGAGAATCGGGCCTTTGAAGAATTGGGCAATCGACAGGATACAACCCAACTGCTGGAAGATGTATTCAACAATGCCAACAGCAGTTGTACGATTCGGGGGGCAGCAAGACAGCTCGCGCGTCAGAAGTCTCCAATGATTTTCGATAGATTGGTGGAACTCTTACCCAACGACTTGATGTCGATGGGTTACGAGATGGAAATTGCGAACGCATTTGATGTGCTGGGGGACCCGCGAGCCGTAGAGCATCTGGCAAAGTTCCTGAGCTCCGATCCGAAGGTGGAGCAAAACGGACCGTCCATGATTTATAGCGTACCTTATGCCAAGGCTCGAGCGATCATGGCGTTAGGCGCCTTCGACACCCCAGAATCTCGGCAAGCTCTCGAGCAAGTTCGCGCCGACGAAAGGTTGGGTTTATGCGGTGTCGCCGCTTTGTATCGCCTGACCAAGGGGCAGGAGTATTTAGATCAACTCAAGCAAGCGGTTGCGGAGAAGAAGGATGAGGCCGTGTACCCGGTCTATCGATTGTCCGAAATTCTGCCCGAAGATGACGAGATTAAGTTACTGTTGGAACACGTCAAGAAGGCCCGAAATGGGCGCTGACTATAGCTGTGGAGCCGAGCAAAGCGAATAGATCGCCGATCTCGAGTCCGCTCGTCCAAAGTTGTGTCTTCGCCTCCAAATGTAAACGAGCAGCAAGGACGGTACTTTGCGTCTAGCGCTTGGGCACAACCAAGATCTGGAGTTGATTCGTAGAGGAAGTCGTCGACACCAAGATTAGATCGGGACAAAGCACCACGCGTGAATCGGTATTCATTAGCGTTCATGAGTGTTCATTAGCGGTTTGCCAACGTTTGCTCGGAGACTCGAACCGTGCGAGCGGGTTACACCGCGAATTCACGCTAATGAACGCTCATACCCTGTCAGCACGATACGTTTTGGCAATGTGCTGGGATCGCCGGAAAAATGTGACTGACATAGTGCTGGGTCACGTTCAAGATATGAAGTTGATTCGCAGCAGAAGTCGTCGACACCAAGATTAGGCTGGGACAAAGCACTAGTGTACACAAAATCAAGCGAGGCCACGCTCAAGGCGCCTCCGAGCCCGAACTGCTTTTCCAATTCGATTGGCAATTCCATAAGCTGACAACCGGCGTCAGGTTCGGATTCACTAAACTGTTGATCGCTTCCCAAAGATCACAGTTTGAATGTGAACGATTAACTCTTCCAAACAGTCGGTCGTCAGTTTTCGGCCAGCCCTTGTGCCATTAGATCCGAATGTAGAGATCCGGCATGCCCAGATCCTCCCGCCACATGGACGAATGGAGCAATGTATCTGGCTCGGCTCTTCTGTGGAACATTCGCTCAACTTGGGCGATTCGAACGGCAAAATTCCGCTGGTTCATCCTCATGAACCCTGGATTCCAACCCGAACCAAAACAGAACTTTCCGCATTCACTAAATTTGCCGTAATGCCAAGACCAAGTTGGAACGAGTGGATTGATACGCAGGGATGACACTAGCGACCATCCCTAACACGATCGAGATGCCCAAACCGGAAACGATCAAGGGAAAAGACGGACGCAAAGTAATCGCCACTCCTTCAGCTCCCACCGAGAAGTTTCCCCAGCTCAAAATCAACCACGCGACGGCAACCCCAAGAACACCACCGGAAAAACACAACAACGTGCTCTCGGCCAGAATCAATCGCATCACTCGACCAGGTCGTAAGCCCAACGTTTGCAACACGGCATGTTCCTGCACGCGATCTTGCACCGACATCACAGTCGTGGTCGCTACTAAGGACAATACCAACCCGACACAAGCTAAGCCCAGCCAATAAGCGTAGCCAATCAAATCAACGAGATCCGAAATCGTTGCCGTTTGAAAAGCACCCTTTCGTCGGGTCGTCGTGGAAACCAAACCCGTCCGTAATCTATGGTCGACCTGCTTGGCCACACCATCGGGTTCTGCTTCTTCATTCAACCAGACTTCCAATTGTGTAACCAAACCGGCAGCAGCTTGGCCTTCGGCCAACTGCAAAAACAACAAATGACAATAGATCAAGTCCTCCTCGGCCGAAGAGTCCGACTCGAAGATTCCCGCTACATGCACCGACATCGTTCCAAACGTCAATTGATCACCCAGACTTACTCGACGCCGCTGGGCAAATTGCCGCCCAACGACAGCGGCATCGGTTCGTGCGATAAAGTCTGGCCATTGCCCTTGAACCAACCGTACTTGCCGATACTCCGGCAACTTCGCCGCGGGAACACCATGTACGACCACCACGTCCAACGAGGCGCGACAGTTGTTGGTCCAAACTTGGATTGGCAACACATCCTTGACCCCTGGGACTTGCATAACCTGCCGAGCATAGTCTTCCGGCAAGCGGCTACTAGTTGGGCAAAAGCGATTCTCTTGAAAGACGATCAATCGACGCTGCGCGTCCTCGCCCTGAATCATGCGATCCAATCCTTCTTGAATTGAACCGATAAAACACAGCACAAAGATCGCCACCGAAGCTCCGCTAACCGTCAATAGGCTGCGAATTCGATGCCGCCAAAGAGTCTT
Organism: Planctomycetaceae bacterium; assembly: GCA_016794985.1. Lineage (GTDB taxonomy): Bacteria > Planctomycetota > Planctomycetia > Pirellulales > Pirellulaceae > M30B19. The sequence goes on from JAEUIQ010000070.1 coordinate 51,705, forward strand.
CCAAACATATGGTGCAAAGCGAAACATGGTACCTCCCGTCAAACAGACCATCAGTAAACGGCGTCCGCTTGCGAAGCGAATGGCCCCACTGCAATGGCTCGCCCGTGATCCAGTCGCAACTGGCGACTAGCGATCGAAGCAACATCACCATCGTGCGTGACCAAAATCAAGGTGATCCCCAACTGACGATTCAATTCTTTCAGGAGCGTTTGAATCTGACGGCTAGTGTCCTCATCTAAATTACCGGTCGGCTCATCCGCCACAACCAGTGTTGGATGTGTGACGATCGCTCGCGCGATGCCAACTCTTTGCTCCTGACCGCCGGATAATTGCCGAGGATAATGCTGCGCCCGATCGGTCAAGCCAACCACTTCCAAAGCGAAGTTCACACGCCGTCGCCGATCACTGCTTGACATTGGCAACAGCAGTAACGGAAGTTCGATATTCTCGTAAGCGGTCAGTACCGGAACCAAATTGTGGGTCTGGAAGATGTAGCCCAAGTGAGAGGCTCGCCAGTCGGCCAACTTGCCACGCGAAAGTCCCGTGACCGTCGTCCCAGCCACCACAATACTTCCCGAGTCGGGTTGATCGATTCCCGCGATCAAATTCAAGAGCGTACTCTTTCCCGTACCGCTCTTGCCCATCAAGGCGATCAACTCGCCCTGTGCGATATCTAAGTTCAAATCCAACACAGGGGTAATGGTCTCATCCCCTTTGCGGAACCGTTTGGTCAAATTTCGGATTTCAACGAGTGGCATGCGGCTTCCTGAGATACTTTTTCAAAAATCAACCATTAGGGAATCAAGCGACTGTCGCTGGGACGGGTACGAACACGGACGCCTTCGGCCAACTGTTGCCGACCATCGACAATCAACTTGTCAGTCAACGTCAACCCGGCGACCACTTGGATCAAGGATTCGCCCTGCGACTCGCCGAGTTGAACTCCGCGATGTTCGGCTTGTTGAGTTGGAGTTACCACCCACACTCGCGATTCCCCATCGACCTCGGCGACCAATTCACGCGGAATCACGATCCGGCGAACCATTGCGGCTGCCTCGTTATTCTCTTTACTTGCAGGAGCAAGGAAAGTCGCAGTGACCAACATCTCGGGACGTAGCACCTCTGGCGGATCGATGATCGCGACCTTCACTTCGACCGTGTTCTTTTGGATATTGGCCGTTGACGTCGACAGCAGGACTCGACCTCGAAGGCCACCAGGCGAGGAAGCCGTTTCGATTCGTATTTCTTGGTCGGGCACAACCTTCGAAAAATCTTCCAAGCGAACGTCCGCGCGAACTTGTAATGAAGCCGGATCGTACAGAGTGGCGACCGTGGAACTCTCATGTCGAGTGCCCTTGTCGATGCCCATTAAACTGCTGCCAGGCTCGACCAGTCGCTCCAAGACACGTCCTGTGATTGGCGCACGAATCGTCATTCGTTCCACTACCAACAGAGAGTGTTCCACATCAAGCTCTGCTTCGGTCAAGCGAGCTTTGGCCGCTGCAACCATTGCGTTGGATGACGCCACGGCTTGATGCTCGTTGACGCAGAGTTTCAACTGCAGCTTCCCCGCCGCGACCTGTTCGCGCAACGCAGCTTGTTCCACGACCAACCGTTCCTGCCGCTGCGTTAGCTCCTTCCATGTCGCAGCGGCTGTCTCATGCTGATTTCTAGCCTCATCAATCAATCGGCCCGCCAATGATTCCCTGGCGGATTCCCGATTGTTCATTAGTTTCTCGGCGAAGTTTAGTTCGGCTTGCGCCGATTCGATCAGAAACGGAATCTTGGCCGCTTCGATTTCACTGCGGGCCAATGCCGCTTCGCTTTCCGCGACCGCCGCCTGCAAATGGGCTGGGTGCTTCAACCTCAGGGCTGCGGCTGCCGCAGCGGCTTGGGCCTGTTCAAGCTCGGCGTGCCGCAGGTCCCGGATGGCCTTCGCGCGTCGCAACGACAATTGCGCGTCCGTGTCGATCAACTTTGCAATCGGCTGCCCCGCGACGACTGATTGCCCAGCTACCACCAAGACCTCGGCGACGACGCCATCCGCCAATGCCGTGGCTTTCACCGCCGATGGACACGGTTCGATCCAACCCGCCGACTGAAACAACGGTGTTCCCGACTTTTGCGATGGGGCAATGGTACTAACGACCGGTAGGATCGTTACATCACGAGCCGGCAACCATCGCTCACGCCCGCTCCAAACCACAAGCGCTCCCATTCCAAGCACGACCAAAACAGGCAAGGCGCGGCCCAAGACTTTTCCCAGCGATCGAGTGGGGCGCTGCAAAGATTCGCTCGCAGATGGACGCGTCCGGGCCAATCCTTGAAGATTCAGTTCCACCGTCGCGTCACGATCATGGTGATTATCGTTTGACATACAGTTTTTCCGCAGCCAAGATCAAGTTTCCGGCTTCGTCGCGTTTCGCAATTCCTTGTACCATTACCAAATCCAACTCTTTGATTCCCAACCACGCCTTGCTGTCCTGGTACATGATCTCACCGGAGTCATCAACGAACTGGATGGTCGCCATGTTTGTCTTGAGCGCTTCTTGCTGGCAACAATAGTCCCAAGGAGTAGGAGCACCTTCTTCGGCGCAACGCGGCACAGATGGATCAACGATCGTGAACACCGCTGCGCCTGCAACAAACGGAGATGCCGAACCGCCAATGTATCCCACAATCGTCAACGCTTGACCATCTTGAGCGGATACCCGAGCCGTTCCAACCGGTACCGCATCGCTGGGTTCCGTTGACAGCAAATACGCGGTGTTATTGAGTTGCTTTTCCGAGACGAATGTTGGATCGCCTTGACAACCGCATAACAGACACAGACCAATCAGCCCCGCGCTTCTTGGAAACAACCAACGAGCGATCGAGCCCGACAGATTCCGACAATCAACGAATAACGACATCACAACAATTCCTTTCCAGTAAGGTCAAACGTTCCATTTGAGCCCGAGAACAACGGGCACTCGTAAAATTTTCCAGGCCGGTGGCAGCGCCCCTAAAACTCCGACCAAGACACCAACAAGGCAACCACAGATGATCGCAACCGCGTCAATTTCCAAACCAAACGCACCCATGGTGAATCGAACCGCCGTTCCATGAAACAACACGGTTGCCAAAAGACCTGCGAAGAAAGACGCGGCAGCCGCCAGCAATCCGCCTTCTTGAAGTAAACTCCATAAAATTGCCCGACGACGAAAACCAATCGATTGCAAAGTCGCTAATTCGCGAACACGACCGGCGACTGCCCCATACATCAAGTTCAACCCCGCCAAGATTCCCGCTCCCGAGACCAAGGCAGCGACTGTCCACGCCAGCCATCGCAACGGTTCATAGTGCGTTTGCAAAGACTGGTAGTACAGGGGTTCCACGCTGGACCTCAACGCCAAGTCAATCCTTTGTTTGCAATAAACATCGATGGCGGTCGGAGCGGTGTTGGGCTTCAGCAAACAAGCGACCAAAGATAGATCTTGTCGCTTCAGTGCCTGTTGCAGATCCGGCAAGCGACACCAAACTTCGGCGTCGAACGCTCCTCCGTTCGCTGTAAAATGTCCGCTAATCGTCCACTTCACCCCCTCGATGGTAATCTGCCGACCAACAGCTAAAGAGTCCGCAGCACAATCCAACTTCGCTGAAACCAAACGTCCAACCATGACTTCACCAGGTCCCGGCCATTGTCCTTCGGTCAACATGACCTGACGTCGAACCAAGGGAGCCGCGTCCGATACACCTCGGATCAAACCCAAGCCACCATCGACTTGATCCTCCGTTTGAATCATGGTACCCAAGTAGAGTTCCGGCGATACACAAACTTGCCCCAGGTGTTGACGAATTGCACTGATGTTCGCTGACAAGAGTCCCGGTACGGACGCTTCAATCGCCGAGGCTTCCAGGTTCATTTCGGAGCCCATGGAATAAACCAATACGACTTCCGGATCACCGCTCAAGGCTAATGAACGCTCCAAACCGCGCACCAATCCAACAATCACCATCACCAATAACACGACGACCGTTAAAGCCATCAGCGTTAACAGTGTTCGCGAAGGTCGCCGCCACAAATTCCGGACCGCATAGTCCCACGGTAGAAGACCAAACTTGACCATCAACAGCCGATTCATTGAGTTAGTGGCTCATGAAGTTACAGTGAACGACGACCAAATTGCCATGAACGTTAGCCGCCGGCAAACGCGACGGAGCAACAGGCTCAGAGTGTATTGCTGGCATAGACGCCACCAGACTCTAACGATCACGCAACCCAAATCAAACTTCAACACCAAGCAAGCGTGAATGTTTACAAGATATCAACCAGCGATCTGTAGATTCTAGATCTGCCAAGAACAAAAATAAATTCTAGCTGCCCGACCATGCGGGCCCAAATTCACATTCCAGTCCGAATCAACCGGAAACCAACCAAGGCGGCTTTGAACCGGTTGATACAACAAATCTGCACCAAACCAGATCGGGTGGTCCAGAACAACCTTCCGCAGAGTATCGTTGAGCGACCAATCCATGCGACGGAGCGCAACCGCGCTTTGACCGCAAATTGCAGAGCGACAAAATTCATGACGACAAGGAATTGGTAATGGACATCGGGAAGAATGAAGTACCAACCGATCCTTAACGCATGACGGAACCAAATCGAGACTGCTCGCTTCCTCTGCCAACGAACAATTCGCCTCGCAACACTTCAACTCGCAACACTTCGCTAATTGCGAGACTTCATTAGTCAACTCTGGACAACAAGCCAATTGGTTCAAACTGCAACAAACAGACCCCGAGCATTGCCCGCACAGCATCGGGCTGAGGGGAAAAAGCACACTCAAAAGATAGGTCAATATTCTTCCGGCCATGACAGGATTGTGACTTGAACAGCACAACACGTCAAGCTCAAGAACAACAGCGTCAACAGATTGTGCGACTATCCTTGGAGGAGTTCGCGGACAACTCGTTGCGGTTCGACGCCTGTCAGGCGTTGTTCAAGACCCTGGAAAGAAAAGGTAAATCGTTCGTGGTCGATGCCTAGACAATGCAAGAGTGTGGCGTTGATGTCGTTGATGTGGACCGGGTTCTGGACCACGTTGTAACTGAAATCGTCCGTCACGCCATACTCGACGCCACCTCGAATACCCCCGCCGGCCATCCACATCGTAAAGCATTTGGGATGATGGTCCCGACCGTAATTCTCGCGACTTAATCCCCCTTGGCAGTATACCGTGCGGCCAAATTCACCGCCCCACACGACCAACGTCGAGTCCAACAACCCGCGCTGCTTCAAGTCTTTGATCAAAGCCGCCGATGCTTGATCGACGTCGCGGCACTGCGCCGGCAAGTCGTTCGCGATGTTGCCATGTTGATCCCAACCGCGATGCAGAATCTGGACCGCCCGCACGCCTCGCTCCACCATACGTCTGGCCAGCAAGGCACTGGCGGCAAAGGTGCCTGGCTTCAATGCCTCCGGTCCGTACATCTCCAAAACCGACGCGGGTTCATCACCCATCTGCACCAAGTCCGGCACACTGGTTTGCATGCGATAGGCCATCTCATATTGTGCAATCCGCGTTTGAATCTCTGGATCCGACAACGCATCAAACCGATGGCGATTCAAATTGCCCAACGTATCCAACATCGCGCGGCGATCCGACGGCACGACACCGGGCGGATTCTGCAAATACAACACGGGATCCGCCCCGGAACGCAACGCCACACCGGTAAACCGAGTCGGCAAAAAACCACTCGCCCACATCCTCGTGAACAATGCTTGAGCCGGTGCTGTAGCCGACCATGTTGGCGTCAACACGACAAACGCCGGCAGGTCATTACTTTCGCTGCCCAACCCGTAGGCCAACCACGAGCCCAAGCTCGCTTTGCCCGGTACTTCACTTCCCGTCATCACAAACGTGCACGCAGGATCGTGATTGATCGCGTTCGTATGCACCGATTTAACAACCGCCAATTCATCGACCACTTCGGAAGTATACGGCAATAGTTCGCTGACCCAGCGACCGCATTGCCCGTGTTGCTTGAATTTGAACTTACTGGGGGCGACCGGCAACCTCGCTTGCCCGCTGGTCATCGTCGTGATGCGTTGTCCCATGCGGATCGAGTCCGGCAAGTCTTTATCGAATTGCTCCTCCAACGTAGGCTTGTAGTCCCACATGTCGATCTGCGAAGGACCGCCGTTCATGTGGAGATAAATGATGGACTTGGCCGTCGGTGCAAAATGCGGCAAACCTGGCAATGCAGGATGCACTCGGTCCTGCCGGGGCATTGGTGCGGAAGTCGAATGAGGTGCCGCGTGAACCAAAGGGGCGGCTCCCATCGCGGCCAAGGCCAGCGGCCCAAGTCGCAATCCGGTATCGCCAAAAAACGCGCGTCGATGAAGTAGCAATGGGTTCATGTGAAATGCTTCCGGTGTTGGTCACTCCAGTCTTCTGAACTAGAGCGTTGACTGTCTCTGCTGATGTTTGTGTTTGGATTGGCATGAACTTTCGAACCAGTGTCTGTTGAGAACCAGCTCGGAGAACTAGTTCTACTAGAAAACCGGCCCCACTAGTTCCTGGTCACGGTTTCATCTAAGTTCAAAATCAAGTTGCTGACCAAGGTCCAAGTCGCGACATCTTCGATTGGCAAATTGGCGTCTCGCCAACGTTCGCCAATGGTCGCAATTTGTTGAGCATCTGTGGGTGATTCCGCTAAACGACTGCGACTCTGCAGCAAGAAAGCCAAGACTTGCTCCGACTCGTAGGCGTCCGGCTGCCGAGCCAGCACCCATTCAAACAACCGAGTCACGCGCGCCTGATCATCCATGGCCCCTTCCCGCAGCAAACGTTCGGCCAAACACCGCGCTGCTTCGACGTGCTGCACGTCGTTCATCAACTGCAATGCTTGCAACGGGGTGTTGCTGCGTTCGCGTCGCGTGCAAAACGTTTCGCGATTCGGCGCATCCCAATTCGACATGAATGGTGGTGGTGCCGTCCGTTTGAAGTAAGTGTACAAACTGCGTCGATAGAGTTGCTCACCATGTTGTTGAATGTAGTAACGCGTGTTCGAATCACCATAACCCACCGGCTCCCATATGTTGGGTGGTTGGTAAGCTCGAAAACCGGGTCCACCCAGTTGCAATTGGAGGAGCCCACTGACGGCTAATGCATTATCACGAATTTGTTCAGCATCCAATCGGATCCGAGGCCCGCGGGCAAGATAACGATTCTCGGGGTCGAGATTCATAGCCTCGGCAGTCACCACCGCGCTGCGTTGAAAAGCCTGGGTCATCACCAATTCTTTTAGCAACTCTTTCACGTTCCATCCATGATGCGCGAAATGATACGCCAAGTCGTCCAACAATTGCGGATGAGTTGGTGGAGTCCCTTGAGTCCCGAAGTCGTCGGAGGTCTTGACCAAACCAACTCCGAAGACCTGCTGCCAAAATCGATTGACGGTCACACGGGGAGTGAGCGGCTGGTCACTTGACACCATCCATCGCGCCAAGTCCAAACGATTCAGCGTTCGACTGTCGCGCGATGGCATGGGTGGTAGCGCTGCCAAACCTCCCGGTTGTACAGCTTCCCCAGGCGCATCATATTGTCCGCGTGTCATCACATGAGCCTGTCGCGGAGCATTGGCGTCTCGATAAATCATGGTTCCCGGAATGCGATCTTCCAGGATTTGACGTTGAACGCGGAGTGATTCCAACTCAGCGCGTGCTTGCTGTAAAGCGGGAGGCGCATCGCTGTCAATCATCGCATGAAAATAGGCTTTCACTTCGGCTTCGAAGTTTTTGGCATCGCCGCCTGACGGTCCCTCTTGTATCGCTTTTCCCAATTCAGGCCGCGCCAATGGCGCCGGTTTGTTGCCATGGCCTGCCCACCAGGCTCGCCAATCGGTACGCAAATTGTCGACATCGCGTTGCTTTCCAGAAATCGTCAACCCATCCCAATAGCAGATACCGCCGAACAAACCAAATTTGATCTCGTTGACTTTGGTCCCAACCGCCAAGTCACCCACGGGAATCGTCAACAACTGCCACTGACCTGGTGTCGGGAGCGTTCCCACGATGCGATCCGCACCGGCATCGACCAAGCGGGCCGAGTCGGGCGAATCTCCCCAAACCCATCGACGCGAGCCCGCATCGGTTTGGATCTCTAGGAAAATAGCTTGCGGTGGTTCCATTCGATCCAATTGGGCCCACACTTGAAGTTGACCGTTTTCCAAGATCCAACGGGGCAACAATCCACCCGTGATGACTTGCTCCATTTTGTCGCCAAACTCGGTGACCAAAGCGCGTTGCCCCATCGGGGATTTCACCTCGTCCAAACTCCATCGATCTCCATTTCTCGTGGTGTTTCTTTGGCTTGCGCCCAAGGGCAATTCGTCGTCGAGCCAAACATGAGTTACCGTTCGACTAAGGTTCGCCGTTGCCGGTGCTTGAGCACTCCACTGACTCGCGAGTTCCAAAAGTTTGACTTGAGCGCCATCAATTCGTTGGCGTAATGTTTCCAATTCCGCAGCTTGAGTGGGAGTCGGCAACTTTAGAAACGGAGCCGTTGTTGAAATATTACCATCCATCGCGGGATCCGCGTTGCTGTAGTAAAAAGCGTACAACGAATAAAACTCTTTCATGCTCAGCGGGTCATACTTGTGGTCGTGACACACAGCGCAGCCCGCGGTCAAACCCAGAAAGGCTTGTACGGTCGTACTGGTGCGGTCCACCGCGTAACGAAATCGAAACTCGTCATCAATGGCCCCTCCTTCGGCCGTCGTAACATTGCAACGATTGAAACCGGTCGCGACCAATTGCGATTGACTTGGGTCAGGCAACAAGTCGCCCGCGACTTGTTCAATAGTGAATTGGTCAAACGATTGATTCGAATTAAAAGCTTGCACTACCCAATCGCGATACGGCCAGATCAAACGATCGTTGTCCAAATGCAACCCGTGCGTGTCGCCATAACGTGCGACATCCAACCAATGCCGTGCCATTTCTTCACCGTATTGGGGTGAGGCCAACAGTTGATCAACGTAGGCTTCGTAGGCCGCCTGGGTTGGATTTTGTGCGAACCGTTCGACATCTTGGTATTGTGGCGGCAACCCTGTCAACGCGAAGGCCACGCGCCGGGCAAGTGTGCGCGCATCGGTCGGACCGTTGAGCGCAAGCTTTCGTTTGGCCGCCTCGCGATCCAAGGCCGCGTCGATCCAATTTCGAGGTAGCCGTTTTTCCGTTTGTTCAAGCAACTCCGGACTCGGTTGGATCGGTTCAAACGCCCAGTGTCGTTCGTACTTCGCGCCTTGCTCGATCCAGCGTCGCAACGTTTCTTTTTCGTCATCCGTTAATTGACGATTGGCCGAAGGTGGTGGCATGACCAAATCGGGATCATCCGAAGTCATTCGCAGCCACGCCTGACTACCGGCCACGTCCCCAGGAACAAACGCCGCGCCGTCCTCGACGGAGCCGACCGCTCCTTCCGCTTGATCCAGTCGCAGGTCCGCGGCTCGATGCTCAGCATCTTGGCCATGACAACGGAAGCAAGCCGCTGACAGAATCGTGCGGACATCGCGATTAAAAGTCACGGGATCGTCCACCGCTTGTACCTGCGGATTATGCCCAACCGCCGCAGCAAACGCAGAATCCCTCCCGTTCGCAGCGTCGAGAACAGTGGCCACCAAAATGACCACCAACAGCCGTGGAACAGGAAAGCTTCGCGTCGCAGGGAATCGAACGGTTGCAAAGGAGCCGCACGTGAGTTGGCCCGTTTGTCCGAAAATGAATGGTCGGATCATCGGAATCGCTATCGCAGGGAAAGGGCAGGGCGAAAAATAGCAAAGGCAGGACGGTCGTTTTGACCGCAGGTCCAGTTTAAGTGATCCGACCGGCCATGTCCAGCAAACACGGTTCGAAGGATTTTGACGGTTACTCCATTTCTCGTCGAGGGAAGCGACGGAAGATTGCCTCGAATCTTTGTTCGCCACTCCGCAAGAATCCTAGAGTTGCAGGCGAGTCCGACTCGTCAACATCCGAATCACTGAACTAGCATCAAAACCATACGAAACTTTCAGCAATGAACAAAATCCTCGATGTCCGCGCCTGCAAGTCGTCACCGGTCGATATTCAAGCGGACCTGTTTCGGCAAAACGTGGATTTGCGACCTTATGAACTAAAGCATTCGCTGCAAAGCCATCCCTTGTTGGAAATTCACAATTTGGTCGCTTTGGCCAAGCGGTTGCCACCGATACAACGCGAGTACGTGTTTGCGAAGCAAGAATTTGGCACTCACGAGACCGGCGATCACTATCAGCACGCCACTTCGATGGACGAGATGTCCACCGAAGAGATGATCTTGAATATCGAAGCTCAAAATCGGGTCATCGTCCTGCGCAACGTCGAAACCGACCCCACCTATGGAACACTCGTGAACGATGTTTTGGATCAACTCCAAGACCAAATTGAAGCCGTGACTGGACCTATTTCCGGTCGCGAGAGTTTTATCTTCGTGAGTCCGCCGCGAGCCTACACGCCGTTCCATTACGATCCCGAGCAAAACTTCTTCTTGCAAGTTCGCGGTCGCAAAGATTTTGCAGTTTACGATGTGGCGGATCGCGATGTGATGCCGGAAGTGGCTATTGAAAACTTTCTGACTCTGAACAGACGAACACCCTGTGCCCCAGAGTTTTTTGATCGCTATCGTTTGTTTGAACTTTCGCCGGGGGAAGGTGTCTATGTTCCCACCACAGCGCCACATTGGGTTCGCACATTAGACGAAGTTTCGGTTTCGATCAGCATCAATTTTCGCACGCCGAGTTCCATTCGTCGCGATCGAGTCTACCGCTTCAATCGCCTGTTGCGCAAGACCGGGATTCAACCACAATCCGTCAGCCCTCGTGCCGACAATGCTCGTGATTGGCTCAAATCCGAATTCTTCGCCACGCCATCACGTCTTAAGCAGTGCTTCAAGTCTCTGCTTGGCCGTTAAGACGGACGGAATACTCATGGGTCGTCCGTCTTTTGCTCGTTACTCCATTGGACAAACATCGACCGAGACATCCAATTTGTGTCGACCATCACCGAGGAAGACTCCGCGGAAGGGGATCACGTCCGAGTAATCACGTCCCCAGGCAATTGGAATGTGATCCAATCCGCAAAACGTGTTGTTCGTCGCGTCCAAGTCGACCCACCCTAATTCGCGACCACAGTACAACGAAACCCAAGCATGCGATTGATCGGCTCCCACCAAGCGTTCCTTCCCGGGTGGCGGTAGGGTCCTCAAGTAGCCACTCACATACCGAGCTGCCAAACCTAACGAGCGCAGAACCGCCACTTGGATCTGCGCAAAGTCCTGACATACGCCGCGCCGTAGTTCGAAGGCTTTCTCTATCGGAGTCTGCGCGTCTGTCGAATCTTTATCGTATTTGAAATCTTTATGAATCTGAGCGTTAAGCCGAGCCGCAGCGTCCAAGATCGGACACCCTGCTTCAAAACTGGTTCGACCATAGTTCGCAAACACTTCACTTGGCTCAATCCTGGGCGAACGATAGCGAAATGGCACGACCTCCAGATCTTGGTCGTCACCTTTCAACCTCAAGTTCGGATCAGCGACCATCCTTTCCCACGCGGGTGATTCCAAATTTGCGGGCAGAGCTTGCCCTCGCACTTCCACCTGACTCGCCGCCGTGACGGTTAACTGGGCATGTCCCTCTTCAATCCCAAACACGTGAACCAAATTACCGAAGACGTCGTTCCGTTTCACCGACCATTGCGGAGCGGGATGAACCGTCAAGCGATGCCACAAACTGCGGACCCATGCGCCATCGCGCGGCGTCAGAATCACTCGATTGTGGCTGACACTGACCGCCGATTCGTATTCGTAACTGGTGGTATGAACGATCCTGTACTTCATCCCAAGTCGTTCCCTCGCACGGTCCATGAATTTGTAAGCATGTCGGAACTCGAATCTTTACGGGGAAGCGTTGCCTGTCACCAAGCTGGCAAAGTGACGTTGCAACGGAGCATGAACCAGATAACGACTGGAAACAGTTTGCGAGAGCTCGGACAATTGTTCGTTCAATCGTGCGAGCAATTTCAGCAACTCAGGTCTTTGCCCCTGATCCAAATCCATCAGTTTCTCTGGTGAAGTCATCCGAACCGAGTGCTTCATGGCTACGGCCAAGCGTTGATCGACACGAATCTCCACTTGTTGCGGATCGCTGGGAAGGTGACTAACGTGCGATTCGATCATATCCAACTGATAGGCCACCGAGCGCGGGTTCGATTGATCATGCAATAACAAATCACAAGCGGCGACCGGGTGCAGTGTCGTCAAGTATCGCAAACGATACGTCATCAGCGAATCAAGAACTTGCAACGCGGATTCGATGACCAATCCACCATACTGGTTGGACTGTCCAAACATGACTTCCAAAAAGGCAACCGTTTGTTGTGCTCGTTCGATTCGACGTCCTAAATCCAAGAAGCGCCACCCGAGAGTCCGGGTCGTATTCTCCGCAACAAACCCGGAAAATGCCGACATGATGCTGATCAAAATGTCCAGCAGTTCGGTCGCGTCGGCCACGTCCGGTAACTCGCGGGCCGGACGCCGAGCACACAAGGCATCCATGCGGTTGATGATTCTCCAAGAATCCGTCGATAACCGATCGCGCAGGCCCGCGCTCAAGCGAATCACGTGGTCCAACGAACTGCGAAACCCCATCGGCAAGTCATCGCTGAACAGACTTCGAGGCAAACTGCTGGTGAGGACCGGCAAGGTTTCTTTCATACCCGGCACGATCAAATCCGGCTCGATTTGGCCACTTTCTGCCAAAGCTCGGAGGACCCTCGAGCCCTCCAATATGCCTTCTCGTTCGTTGAGCAACAGCTGCAACGCGATTCGCATCAAGCGAGCACCGAATTCAGCTCGCTCGATGTTTCGTCCCAACCAATAGAACGAATCCGCCACTCGACTCGGCAGTTCCGCTCCACTTCGTTTGAGGGTGATCGGGCCGGCGGTCGAGGATGAAGCTTCCGTGGGCGGCGTCGAGCGGTGTCCTTGGATCCAAACGTCCTGACTTTTCTCGCCACTGGTGGGAGACTGATCCAATAGCTCACGCTTCCAAGCGACTCGCGCCAGTCCGCCTTGCAAGGTCCGATGACCATTTTCGGAACCAAGCACAAATCCCCGCAAGGCCAAGGGCCAATGCTGGACTTGATCCACGTTCCAAACTGGTGTCGTTGACCGCTCGATCATTTGCTGGGCGACATAAGCGGCCGGCTGAGCGCGAATCCGGTGAACCAAGGTTTGCTTTTCGGCTTGGCTCATTTCTGACGGATATAAAGGTGCCCGATTCCCAGTGCGAAACGCCGGCAGAATCATCACTTCATGCAAATGGGCCATGACCCATTGGAACGAGTGCTCGTCGGCACACCACCACGTTGGTTTGGTCGACAACTGCAGCGGACCGAGTGAGAAGAACTCGGCGATTCGCGACAACCAAACGGCCAACAGCGGGGACTCGACCACACGACTGCCCAAGCCATTGACGATCGCCACGTTGCCACTGCGGGCCACTTCCAGCAACCCCGCCACACCACCCATACTCGAATTCAACTCGACCGGATCGCAATTCTCGTCATTAACGCGGCGCCACAACACATCCACCGGCAACAACCCACCTAACGTTTTCAGCATCAATTGATTGTTGCGAACCGCCAAGTCGTCCGTCTGTACCAAGGTGTAGCCCAGATAACGAGCCAGATAGGCATCCTCGAAGAACGAGCGACTGCCTGGGCCTTTGGTCCACACCACAATGTGCGGGTTGGCGTTCCCTTGCGGGGCGGCGGCAACCAAAGTGCGATGAACGGCTTGGAAAAAACTAGCCAAACGCTGAACGCGACACGCTTGAAAGGCATCCAAAAACAAATTCGCAGCGATCAAACGATTTTCAAGAACGTAACCCAATCCAAATGGCGCGCGAGTGCGGTCGCCGGTGACCCAGAGTTTGCCCGAGGAATCGCGTGCCAAGTCTGCCGCATAAAGAGTCAAGTAACGCTGCCCGGCACGGACCAAGCCATGATAGGCTGGTTGATAACCCGGGTGCGCATACAAGAAGTAGGGCGGAACGATGCCGGATTTGAGCAACTCCTGCGGCCCAAACAAGTCTTGCAGAATCAGCTCCATCAATTGGGCTCGCTGTTCGAGCCCACCGGCAATTTCGCGCCATTGCTCCGGTGAATACAGAACCGGGACCGCGTCAAAACTCCACGGCCGCGACGCTCCCTCCGAGAGATCGTAAGGATTGAAGGTCACGCCATGGTTGGCGATCTGCTCCTCGGCCTGCTGCATACGTCGCTGCAGTTCATTCGGCCCTAAGCGATTGAGCTCGGTTTGTAGCGGGCGCCAGTTCTCGCGGACTTGGCCCGCGGCATCAAACATTTCGTCGTACGAGCCCACAGACTTGGCGACGCCGTCAAATAGATCCCGTGTTTGCACCGCTTCCCTGGCCTAGTCGAATGTGAACGTCCCGATGTTCGATGACTCGTCGCTACGGAGCCACTTTGGAATTGTCCCGAAATAACTCCCAGATGTTTTCTTGACAGGAGCTCCCAACCCAAAACGTCAGTGAGGGTCTCGCTACGTCGACGCGAACCCTGGTTCACGCAACGGGTTGGGATAGACGGATGTTATCTCGGGACGATTCCTTGGCGTCTGCGATTGTAATCTTCACTTAAAGCTTGAAACAAGCCCGTTCAATCAACCGCACCCATACGCCGCTGCCGGCTTCGACAAGCGATCGGTTCGCAGTTAGACTAGGGTCGGGCGGTATCGCAAACTGCAATTTCCAATCCGATCGTCCCACAAGTACGTCGTAGCGAGATAAAAATATGAGCTCCCCATCTGCTCGGCCATGGATCCTTGCCGAAACTCCTTACGGATATCTAAAGGAAAACGAATATCAATTGGCAGTCCTGCCGATGGGCGCCACGGAACCCCACAACTTGCACTTGCCATATGGCACGGATTGGTACGAAGGAACATTAATCGGTGAAACGTTATGCGAACAAGCTTGGGCCCATGGCGCGCGACCGGTACTGCTCCCCACGATGCCCTACGGGACTGAAACCAATCTTGCCAAATTTCCGCTGGCGATGAATCTCAACCCTTCGACGTTGCAATTGGTCATCTCTGATTTAGTGGAAAGCGTCGAGCGAAGCGGGATTCGCAAGATGATGATTCTGAATAGCCACGGTGGAAACGACTTCAAACCGGTCCTCCGCGAATTGGCTACGCGGACCAAAGTCCATTTGTTCCTGTGTTCTTGGTACACTTGCTTGAGCGACGTCTACTTTGAAATCTTCACCAATAAGGAAGATCACGCTGGGGAATTGGAGACCAGCTTCATGTTGCGATATTTTCCGCATCTGGTCGCGACGAATCCGGACGGCAGCTTGGCCGCCGATAGCGGTGCTACTCGACCGTTTCGCTTTGAAGCCCTGCAAAAGAATTGGGTATCGATTACTCGACCATGGCACTTGCTAACGCAAAACAGCGGCTCGGGAAATCCCCATGCAGCGACCCCAGAAAAGGGCGAACAGTTGATGGAGGTCCTGAAAACGCGATTGGTTCCATTCATTGTTCAATTGTGCCAAGCGGATATTGATGACACCTTCCCCTTCCAAGCTGTCGAACTTCAATGAAGACGCTGTGCAAGCTCAAGCAAAAAGACATCGCTCGACAATTCGACGCGGCAATAGAGACAATTCGCGAGGCGGACAACGGGTTGACCGGCTATTTGTGTGGCGATTGCTTGAGATTTTCCGAGGACAAGAAGCGATTATGTGAGCCGGTATCGCTTAAAAAGCTCAGACCTTCGTTCAAGCCCCAGGACACACCCGCACACCCTCAAGAACGAAACACCGCCTCTTCCTGCGGATCGAACCAAGAATAGTGGTCGCAAATGTCGTGGACCGCTCCTGCGGTCCAGTTCCAAATGTCGTGGACCGCTCCTGCGGTCCAGTTCCAATTGTCGTGCACCGCTCCTGCGGTCCAGTTCCAATTGTCGTGCACCGCTCCTGCGGTCCAATTCCAATTGTCGTGGACCGCTCCTGCGGTCCAATTCCAATTGTCGTGGACCGCTCCGCGGTCCAATTCCAAACCCCTTCCCCCACAACCTATCTTACCACTCGCACCATCGTTCCGCGCGGCAACAAGACCATGAGGTCCAACATATCTTGCTCAGAGAACTCCAGGCAACTGCCCTGTGAATTGCCGCCGGGCGAATGCAACACAGCAGTCTGGCCAACGACCAAACAATAGCGCCCAAAGGGATTGGTAGGCGCTAATGGCTCGTGCCGACGTTGATCTTCTTGAGCCGGAATTCCTTGTACCGAAATAAAAGACACCGGTTCGCTCAGTGACTCCAATGGCGCGGATTCTCCCGTCCGAAACTTGAATCGCCCAGCGTATAAGCCACCCGCGTAAAGCGTGAGCTGCCCCAGTTGCAAATCGGCTTCCGCAGTGAACGGCCCAGGAATGACTTTTAACTCAGCTCCCTGCTGCAGCGGCGTCTCCTCGGCGATCGAATCGGGATATTGATTGATTCGAGCCAAAAGTCGCGGTGGCATTTGATAGCGACCGGCAATCGACGCCAGCGTCTCGCCACTCTGAACTTGATGCCCAGCCGTCAGAGTGTGTTTATTGGAGTAAATCACATCGCCAGCCAAACGATCCAACCAGCCAACCAAATGATCGCGATCTTCGACACTAATGGGTTGCTGATACCACGCTGACAAATCATGCAAGGCTTTGGCCCAATTGTTGTTCTGGATATCAACCCCAGCGGATTCCATTGCAGCTTTCAAACGCTGTGTCGATGACAGGGCATCCGAGGCAGCGGGCGGTGTCGCGGGCAAACCCGGTTGCGATCGAATCGGTAAAAGATCCGACCCACTTGGCGTCCCAACATTCGGCAATCCCGATGTTGGCAATCCCGATGTTGGCGAGGCTGGACTACGATCCATTGGTT
Source organism: Planctomycetaceae bacterium (assembly GCA_016794985.1). GTDB lineage: Bacteria > Planctomycetota > Planctomycetia > Pirellulales > Pirellulaceae > M30B19. The sequence continues at coordinate 68,721 of JAEUIQ010000070.1, forward strand.
GATTGTGAGCTGCGGGTTGGACAGGTAAACCGTTGTTGCTCACGCCCACCGGAGGCAACCCGGTTGGCAAACCCGCCGTCGATGAGGTAGCGCTCGGTGATGGTGGCAATCCAGAAGCTTCTGAGAATCCCGCTTGCGACAACGCGCCGGTTCCAGACGCCGCGGGAAGATTCGTTCCGGCATTTGCTGCCAAGTTATTCTCTGACGGAAGAGAGACTCCACCGCGAGGCAAACCTGGGGCCATGGAACTCGACATTGGATCAACGCCACTGGCTGCCATAGAATTTCCACCTGTCGGCGCAGCCCCCAAGCCCGGACTGTTCGAGAATTCGCTATTTGGATAACGAACGTTTGCAGCGGGTGGCGTCCCAGGCGAGTTTGATCCCGTGGCCCCGGAAGGACTCCAAGCCTGCGAATTGGAACCAGTAGCTAGACTTGGCTGCGTCGAGGTCAGAGAGCCGGAGTTCCCCAACGTTTGATTCTGAAATCCAGGATTCTGCGGCACAGGATTCTGCGGCACAGGATTCTGCGGTAACGGATTTTGTTGAGGCAGTGACGGGTCATCTGCCGAGATCATCTCGGTCGAATCCCCTTTTTTCTGCCAATTTGGCGGCTCGGACACAATCATTTGGTAGGCACCGTAAAAAATGCCAGCCAAGATAATCATCATGGACGTGTTCTTTAAGGCTTCCATGCCAGAGTCCTCCGCGACGGCAAATACTGATTCGCAGCAACCACAATTCGAGTGCGAAATCCCAAGCATCCCAGCCAGGAATTTCGCCCTCCGGTCCCACGAGTCTCTCAAGTTATTGGATTTCTTGAGTTTGAACTAGTTCAATCGCGCGGTTCTAGCGAGAAATTTCTCACGCATGCTAGCGACGCAAACAATGTTCGTGGTCTGTCCCCAGGCCGCCCAATGCGCGTGGTCTGTCCCCTGGCCGCCCAATGCGTGGGGTCTGTCCCCAGGCCGCCCAATGCGTGGGGTCTGTCCCCTGGCCGCCCCGTCCCTACTCCACCTCCGCCACCCTGTGAAGCCTTTTCCCAGCGAGAACAGGCCCGAATGGGCCTCACAATGCGTGGGGTCTGTCCCCTGGCCGCCCAATGCGCGTGGTCTGTCCCCAAGCCGCCCAATGCGTGGGGTCTGTCCCCTGGCCGCCCCGTCCCTACTCCACCTCCGCCATCCCTGTGAAGCCTTTTCCCAGCGAGAACAGGCCCGAATGGGCCGAAACAACCCTAGCCGGTGTGCGCAAGCCAACGGTTCGAGCTACATCTCGTCCAAAAAGGCCTGAAAGGCCGACACAATCGCTATGCCTAATCAACTAAAAAGTCTCTCAGCGTTGCCACTTCCTCCAACCCCGAAAGCATTTTCCAACCACAGTGGACTGCAAGCGTTTATGCAAGCAAGATTATGCGTACCCCGTCGAATAGTCACGGAACGCCAAAAGTTCGAGACCGGGAACCGGGGCCAAAAAAAACTACAATGGAGTTTCCTTGAATGAACGACCCCCTGACTTCAAACAACTCGTTGATCGGCGGCGAAAATACTTCGACTTCAACAGAGTTCGACTTCAAATGGGTGCCGGATTTGGCCAGTCGCCTGGGTCAATGGTTGGCGCAGTGCATCGTGCTCGTCATGTTGGTGGTCGCCGTTTACTACGCATTTCAAGTGTTTTTTCAGGTCGGTTCCTTACTTCGCGACCCGACGAATGCTGAAGCGGCAGTTCGCTCGGTGGCCCAGTTGATTGAAGCGGACAAGTTGCGAATCAGCCATCTCGGTGAATCGATCGAATTTGGCCGCCTGATTTCGGTGTTCGTTTTGGGTTTCGGTTATGTTTTCTGGGCACTGATCCCGCTCTGGATTATCGGAACCGCCGCGCGAGTCCTCAAAACCCTGCGAACAGGTCCCGAAGCCCCATCCAGTTCCAACTCCTAACAAGGGTTGCGACCGACATTTCGTCCGCAGCGCGACGGGTGTTGCTCCCTGAACTCACCAAACCAAAAGCCACATACTCAACTGCGTTTGCTATCGAACCAGAAAGTCAAACCATTCTCCGTAGTGCTTACCATCCAACGTGATATCCAAGGCCACAATGCCCACCTCCGATTGTGGGATCTTCTGCGCGCGCCGCAGCTTCACTGAGAATTGCTCACGGCTATTGGCTGCGACCGAACCCACCAACTCGTCTGGTTCGGCAATGATCCCTGGCGGTGTTTTCAAGACAATCCGATGCTGCTGAATCCGATCGCGAAAGTTGCGCACACGGATCGTCACGGTTTGCACTTGTTCGTCGATCAATTCGACTCGATATGGGTAAGCCGAGACCCAATATGGATCGTAGAGATACTCGTAATCTTCGTCAGGTAGCAAACTGCGATAGGTTGCGATCATGTCCTTGGCCCAGGCCTGATATCTCAGCAAAAAATCGCGAGGATTCGGCATCACAAACGAATGGCTGCCAATCACGATGTCCGGATCAAGGTCGATCAGATAATTCGCGGCGTGCAGATAGCCTTCCTCGATGATGCAACTGTTCCGCGCGACCACCGCTTCATGACCGTCCTGCAAAGGATCGGCTGGATTGCCAAACAGATTGTCTCCGGTGAACACCATTTTTTGTCCGTCAATTTCTAACCAAAGGCTACAGCCAAATTCGGTTTGACCAGGCATCCAATCCACTTGTATTTTGTAACCTTCCCATTCGACAACTTCACCATCGCGAAAGGCTTTATCAATGGGCATTCCATCAAAACCATCGCCATAAGCCGAGACCAGAGCCGCGTAGTCGTACCTCCGCGGGTTTTCGATCGGATCAACAATGCGGTCCAACGTCCACGACTGGGCCCCATAACGACTCCGCAGTAGTGGCCCTTGTAGGAAATGGTCGCCATGCATGTGCGAGATCCAAAAAGCGTCGATCTGCTTGAGGCCCAAATGTTGTCGCATCCCCACGATCAATTGTTCCAGCGTCTCAGCCGGCAACAAGCCACAATCCAAAATCAAGCCATGGCCGCGATCAGAGATAATGATCGCGAAGTTCCAACCCTTTTGAGAATCGCTCAATTTGTAGACATGCTCGGAAACACGACTAAGCCCCAGCACCTCCGTCGGTTGCGAAACAGGATCCCGCTCGGCATTGGTCATCTCGAACACGGGATAGCCGCGGACGTACCGAACCCGGAATGCTTCTAACTTTTGCTGGTACTGGGCCAGGACTTCCAACGGTTGCTCGATGGGCGGGCCATACGCGGGCAACACGCGATCGATTTGAGTTTTTTTCAATTGTTCGACCGAACCGATTAGCGTGTCGATTCCCTTCGCAAAGCCGTAATCCCATTCGGAGTCGAACCAATTGACCATCCGCGCTCCGTCATGCACGACGCCGCCGGTAAACGCCCAGGTTTGGCCACCGATCTCACAGAAATACGTTACCCCACCGGGACTATTTCCTGGTGTCTCCAAGCAACGAATCTCCAGCCCCTCCCACCTAAGAACCTCATCATTTACCATTGGCCGATCCAAAGCAATCGGCAGGCGAGGAGGCCGCAAGTAACTGGCGCCATATACACTAAAGGCGTCACCCAAGTTGGGATGCCATTGCCGGAACTTCACGGGCTGTTCGAAAAACTCTCGTTCTTTGACTGGGCCAATGACTTTCGTGGTTGTCTGCTCGCTTTCGATCAATCCTTGACAACGTTCCCGATGATGACTGGTCAGCAACACCCAATCGATTTGTTCCACACCGATTGATCTCGCCTTGGCCACGATGGCCCCGTCACCGAAGTCGATCACAATCCCCTTGGCTCCACTCCGGATCAAATAGCTGTTGCAGGTGTTCTCCCAACGGTGAACTTCAGTGGTTTCATCGGACCACAACAACTGCATGTCCTCGACGCCACTCATGGTACTGGATCGCTCCTCAGACCAATTCTGATCGGCGAAGCACACCACGCACATTGGCCCCGACAAGCCGGGTAGTGCGAACCATGTCAATGTGGCAATCATCCAGCGAATCAGTAGATCGCCGCAAAGTCTCTTCTTGAACCAGTAATCCAGGCATTCCCGAGGCATTATCAAGCTCCTCTACAAGAACCAACCATATTTGGCGACGATCCGTGCGACACCAAGCGACATCACATCGTTTTGCCGCAGGTCCATCTTAACCCACGTCACGGACTGCGTCTGCTCGATACCTAACAGACGTCCGTGTACAATCTGTGGGAAATCGCGGGTTCCACTTGCTTGGCATAAGGCGTTCAAAATCAAACGTTTCACATCGTCGGACCTTGATCATGCGTTTCTCTTTACGAAGCTTGATTGTGGCAAGCCTGTTGGTCGCGGGCGCTTTGTTGGCTACCGGGTCGTTTTACGGTCTTGAACAGGAGCGTCGTCGACTGGCAAAAATCAGCAGTGAATTGTCCCAGCTAGAACCGTCACTGTTAGTCGACTTTCCACAGCGTCACCAAGCGGTACCCAAATGACCTGGAAGATGCCTACCAAGCGATCAGAAATAAGACCCCACATCCGGACCAAGGGGTTGAACTTTTTAATTTGGTGCTCCAATTAAAATCCACGTCACCGGTCGAAGCAAATACGGAAGAGAATCCAGCGACTAGCAACACCCAGCAATTGGCGCCAGCAATCGAGTTCACTTCGAGAATTGAAAGCGAGGGCCCCCTCGTTGTTCCGGCAACCGATGTCGATCTATTCTACATCCTGGGTTCGCCATTCGAACTTAGTTATCTCGGAGATGGGAATTACGCGGTTGAAATGCGAAAAGCAAATTGATTCGAGTCGGCAATCCCCAAACGTGACTGGTGGAAGATTCGAATTGCAAAGCGCAGGCCAACCAGTAATCCTATGAAATCGACAGTTCAACGAAGATTATTGGTAGCCGTTCACGAACCGTAGGGAGCATGGAGCAAGTCGCCTTTTAAAAAATAAGCTGATAAGCTGAATCGGGCAAATCGCTCTCCGACAACAAAGGGTCTCCGAACGAGAGCAGAACGACTTGTGGAATTCACCAGCCCACAATTCGGTTGACAATCTCGTGAACGGTTACACTTGAAATCGACGAACCAAACCATCCGCTCGTCCAGTGGGAACGCAAGTCTGCCAGCGGAACGTCTTCGCGCATACTTCGCCAAATCGCTTCAAGAAACCTACATTTGGCGAAGTATAGAACGAAGAAACCTTGAAAACCCAGGGCTTTGAGGTATACTTCGCTGAACGGCGGAATCCTATACTCTGCCAAATCGCGTCTACAAACCCCACATTTGGCGAAGTATGCGAGACACCACCTGGCCTGAAGTTATCATCGGACGACAAGCCGAACGTCGCGAACTGGACCATTTGCTCCAATCAAAATCCAGTGAACTGTTGGCCGTCTATGGTCGGAGACGAGTTGGAAAAACGTTCCTGATTCGCCAACATTACCGACAACAAATGACTTTTGAAGCCAGTGGTATCCACGGAGTGTCACTCCGGCAACAACTCGAGAGCTTTGGAATTGGCCTAGAAAAATGGTTTCCTCAATCACGTCGTGGTATCCCAGCAAGTTGGATGGAGGCGTTCCATTGGTTGCAGACTAATTTGGAAGCGTCGAATCGCCGCAAAACAAAACAAGTTTTGTTTTTTGATGAGTTTCCGTGGTTCGCTTCCCAAAGGTCAGGATTTTTATCAGCCTTCGAATGGTTTTGGAACAGTTTCGCATCGCGACGCCCGGATTTGATCGTCGTCATCTGCGGCTCTGCAGCCGCCTGGATGATTCGAAAAGTGATTCAATCGAGAGGAGGACTGCATAACCGAGTGACTCAGCGACTTAGACTGCTGCCGTTCTCTTTGAAGGAAACGAAGGAATACTTGGCGCATCGAAGAGTGATTCTGGACCCGTTTCAAATCGCTCAGGTCTATATGGGAATAGGCGGCATTCCGCACTATCTGAACTTGGTTCGCCCCGGCATGTCGGCTGCTCAGATTTTGCAGCAGACATGCCTTGCCAAAACGGCCCCGCTACGAGATGAATATCAGCATCTCTACGCGGCATTATTCAACAACTATCACTTACACGAAGCGATCGTCGCAACATTGGCAAAATCCCAAACCGGACTGAGCCGAGAAAAATTGCTGCTGCAAGCAAAGCTGAACAGCGGTGGAGGAGTCAGTACGGCACTTGAGGAGTTGATTGCGGCTGGCTTTGTTTCCGCGATGCCCGCATTTGGGAACCGGGCCAAAGAGACGACATATTATCTATCGGATGAATTCTCCCACTTCTATTGGACATGGATGGTTCAATCTCGTAATGGACTCAGTTGGGCCGACGTGTCCAATAGCCGACGCTGGGCTTCGTGGTGCGGTTACGCCTTCGAATCACTATGCAGAAAACACATTAATGCAATCAAAATCGCCTTGGGAATTAGTGCCGTCGAAACCAGTGTTTCGGCATGGCGTTATCAACCATCGCAACACTCCGATGACGAGGGGACTCAAATCGATTTGCTCATCGATCGAGCGGATCGGTGTATCCACCTGTGCGAAATGAAGTTCTCACAGAATCCCTTTATCGTCGATAAGCGAGGGTTCTCGGACTTGGCGCGAAAGCAACGAGTTTTCCAACTTCGCACCGCCAGCAAGAAAACCCTGTTTCTCACCATGATCACCGCTAATGGCCTCAAGCCTTCAAGTTATTCCGAGCAGATCCCGTGTCAAATCGAACTAACAGACTTGTTTCAAACAAATGGCTAGTTCAGGCAATTCGCGAAACATCCGCTCACACATCAGTCAAGGCAATGACAATGCGAAGTAAACCAGCGATCAACTCCATCTTAAGAAACTATTTGCTGGTTGGCATCGTGCTGGCCGGTTCTTTTGGGTGGCAATGTGCCAACGCCCAAAATCCCTCGTCACAGGAAATCGTAATCCCTGCTGCTCAGGCACCGGTGAAACCCGTCTCCGACGTTCCGAATCTAGTCCAGCGAATTTGCTTCGGCTCTTGTGCGAACCAAAACGAACCGCAACCAATCCTGCGCGTCATTGTCAAACGCCAACCCGATTTATTCATTTACTTAGGCGACAATATCTAGGGCGACACCGAGGACATGGAGGTTTTACGGGCGAAGTACGAAAAGCTGGGACTCAAACCCGAGTTTCAAGCCCTGCGTGCCACCGTCCCCACCATCGCGACATGGGACGACCACGATTACGGGGCCAACGATGCGGGCAAAGATTATCGCCCAGCAACCGAGTCTCGCGAGATCTTCTTCGACTTTTGGCGAGAACCCCTGGATAGCCCCCGACGGCAGCATCCCGGCATCTATCATTCGCAGCGATTCTCCGATGGCAAACGAACCCTGCAAGTGATCCTGCTCGATACCCGCAGCTTCCGCGACCCATTGGCCCACAACAAACTCCGATCATGGAAGAACGATTACCATCCCGATCCGAACCCCAACAAGACGCTGCTTGGCACCGAGCAATGGAAATGGCTCGCCGATCAGCTTCGCCAACCAGCCGACGTGTGGATTATCGCCTCAAGCATCCAATTCAGCCATCAATACAACGGCTGAGAGTCTTGGATGAATCTGCCCAGCGAACTCCTTAAAATGACACAAGTAATCAAGGATACGCAAGCGAATCGGGTGTTGTTTATTTCTGGCGATGTCCATTGGGGCGAGTTATCAAAATTGCCCGTTCCCAATCTTTATCCATTAAATGATGACACCTCGAGCGGCCTGACCGAGACGTGGCCGTCCGTCGAAGAGAACCAAAACCGAATCGGCGAGGTTGTCCGAGAAAACAACTTAGGTATGATCGAAATCGATTGGGAGGCGGAAGATCCCGAACTTCATCTACAATTGATTGACATCACGGGTAAACTGCGAGTGTCGCAGCGAGTTCGTTTAAGCGAACTTCAGCCAAGCCGATGATCGTTCGTGCAAAAGGGTACTCCGAGGTATGAATTTTTCCTTACGTAGTCTCATTGCAATTGTGTTGCTGATCGCGTTCGCCTTGATGACCCTGAATGGCTATTTGGCTGCTGGCCGAATTGCGCGTCAAATCCATCCGCTCCGATATCAGATTGGAATGCTGGAGCGAGAATTGGGCGAAAATGATTCTAAGCGACGCCAGATCTTGCTCCATGCGTTGGAAGAACGTGAATCATTCCACGCAATTTACGAAGAGGTACTGGCACAATACCCAACCATACGCGATCGAAACCATCAAATGGTACCCCGTCCTGTGGATATCTTTTCGATCAAACGGATGCCTGCTCCGGGGATGCTTCCATCGAACTTTATCATTGAGTACAAATTGGTTGTGCCGGTCGAGCGTCCCGTTTGGGTTCGTTTCGGTGTTCATACCGTGATACCAGAAACACCGAACAGCACTTTTTTCGACCAACACATGGATTGGCGCCAATCACCTTCTCTGACCAATTCAAAACTATTCGAGCAACAGATTCTTCCGGGCGAACATTTGCTTACCATTCGCGAAGATGACCATCCGGGACGTCGCGAAATTTCCATTGCGTTAGACGGAAAGCTAATTTTTGAAACGCAATATTCGGATGCCGCCTCGAATCCGATTCGAAACTACAACAGCGGGATTTCGCAAAGTGACTTCCCACGACAGAAGCCGCTGCCGCACTTATTGACGTCGCCGATTTCAACAAACACCCCAAATTTTTCGACCACGAAGGAAGCCTATACGATCTGGCTCAGTGACGATTCGGATCAACTGAAGTCTTCGGGGGGCAATCGCCATGAATGACAGCTCTAATTTGGGTGGCTGTTCATCGGATAACTGCCCAGACCCCGAAGCGACCAGTCAGAGCTGGAGTTCGCTCCGCGAGAATAACTCGACCGCAGAGCGATCCATGGCAATGACCGGTGCCTCTGGGAATTGCTCGCGACTCCGCATGCTTAAACTGTCCATCAGTGGATTGGGGATCTGGGTCTTGGGTTTTCTTGTATTACTGTCCGTCTATTTCTACACCTATCATCGAGCCAGTTCGGCTGAACTTGCACGAACCGAGAAGCAGCTTAAGGAGCTTACCGAACTTTCAGAACGGATTGCCAATTCGAAAAGGAGATACCGGCACGAAAAACAGGTAGTTAACGACATCCTTCGTTCGTGCCGTAGCCTCCGCGATCTTCCAATCATCAGCCACAATCGTGTGATCATCTCTCAGCACCAGTCGATCTTGCACGCGGAAAAAAACATCATTTCTGGAGATTATGACGAATACTTGATATTTGTGCCGACTGGAAAACACTCCCTAATCGTCAATGCTCAGTGGAGAAATGCAGACACAGCAAACAACATGGAAATGCCGGTACAGCAACTGTGGGAAATACCGTTTCAAGAAAACAGCCGCTTCATGCTACAGATTGAAGATTCGCCGAATTTTCAGCACATACGCTGGCTACTAGATTCGGATAATCCCGCCTTCCCGTCTCGGTTAGGAGTCGTCAGCGAAGGACATAGGTTTGAGGCGACAATTCACTTCCCGAAAACTGGCGTCATGCATCCCAACGAAATCTACGAGGATCACATGCGTAGCGGGTCGTCGGAACAATTCCTCGTCGGCATCCCCGTCTTGCGGCGGTCATACAAGAGTGTAAACCAAATTGGCAACGTCACGCTTCAACTAGAATTTCGAATCGTCAGCGACGGACCTGTGATCATCCCTGCCACCGACTACTTCAAATGGTTCGGACCAAAACGATACTTGGATCGCGGACAGTATGCTTTAGAAGGTAACGAAGTCCCGTACACGCTACCTGGTGTACACGGCGACGAAGACTAACTCGGTGGTCTTCCATTCCCAGCTTTTTTTGTGCGACCTCGTATGGTGTAAATGGAAACGTTCTTTCCCGCGACATGGATGAGCAGAAGGGATTTTCGGCAAAGACCAATTTTGTGATTTATATTACGGCACCGCCCGGACTGCGCCTGCTCGATACCTAACAAACGTCCGTGTACAATCTTTGGGAAATCGCGGGTTCCACTTGCTTGGCATAAGGCGTTCAAAATCAAACGTTTCACATCGACGGACCTTGATCATGCGTTTTTCTTTACGAAGCTTGATTGTGGCAAGCCTGTTGGTCGCGGGCGTTTTGTTGGCTACCGGGTCGTTTTACGGTCTTGAACAGGAGCGTCGTCGACTGGCAAAAATCAGCAGTGAATTGTCCCAGCTAGAACCGTCACTGTTAGTCGACTTTCCACAGCGTCACCAAGCGCTGGTTCATTCGCTGCACAATTTTTCGTCATTGCGTTCGCTCCGTGAACAGGCAACTTCTCACGTGGAAAGCATTCGAAACCGATACAGCGGTATCGAACGCCGCGGGCCTGATGTTTTGACCATACGGACAATCCCTGGACTTCGAGGTGCACAAGTCCTTTCAAGCCATGAATTCAAGTTGTTCGTTCCAGAATCTCGACCCGTTTGGCTGAAGTTTGGCGTTCATCCAACAGAGTCCGTCAAAGGCTTGAGTAACCCCGGCGACGAGTATACGGATTGGCTGACGTCGTCCGTGCTTTCTAAGTCCGGCCCAATTCAATTTCAACTGCCGCCGGGCGAATTGTTGCTGACAACTGAAGAACGGCTGGATAAAAACATGCGAGTGATCTCGATCAGTGTCGATCAGAACGTTGTGTTTGAGACTCAATACGTGCCACGCGCGCCCAACGTATCGACCTCCACACTTTCGGCCTCGAGCCAAGTCGATTTTGAACCGGAAGAAAAGCTACCATGGTTGTTGACTTGCGAAATCGCGACCAATCTCAGTACCTCGACAGCGCCAAATGCGGATTCTTATTCGATTTGGCTGAGTGGCCAACCCAGTCAATTTGAGGTGGTGAAACGAGTAGACAATGAGTGAAGATGAAAAGAACGACGAAATGGCGTTATCCCTAAAACCACGCGACCGCCAAACGCCCGGATGGAACGCTCGACGTCTCGCGAGTTTGGCCGTTAGCTGTGTGCTATTCGTTAGTTTGCTCCTGCTCTCCAGAGATTTTTCAAACCAACGTCGCGACTTGCAAATGGAGATTGCTGCGAAGGAAACGCGATTGACACAACTGAAACGTCTTCAAGAACAGTTGGAAAGTTCGCGACAGACCGTGGCCTATGACCGCCAGGTGATCACCGACTTCTTACGACTATGCCGAGACGCCAAAGACCTTCCCTCTTGGACCTGCGACCGGATATTGGCATCGAACAATGGGTTTGAAAACCTGTGTCTTTATGTGCCGGACGGGCGGCATTCGTTGGTCATAACGGCCCGTTGGAACTTCACTGATAATCCGGAACTAAACAAGTCTGAAAATACAAAAACATGGCGAATTCCGTTACTGCCGAAAAGTGGCTATTGGTGGCAAATCCTGAGTGAACAGGAATCGGAATCGGTTGGGTGGGTCCTAACCAGCAATCACCCAGATTTTCACACACAGACCGCAACGCTCCCCGTAACAGGTTTTGACGGAAGCGGGATGTCACAGCGTTCCAACAACAAGGTTATTAGCTACCCAAATGAGCTGGAAGATGCCTACCAAGCGATCAGAAATAAGGCCCCACATCCGGACCAAGGGGTTGAAGTTTTCAATTTGGTACTCCATGGAAATTCGACGTTACCGGTCGAAGCTAATACGGGCGAGAATCCAGCGACTAGCAACACCCAGCAATTGGCGACAGCAATCGAGTTCACTTCGAGAATTGAAAGCGAGGGCCCCCTCGTAGTTCCGGCAACCGATGTCGATTTATTCTACATCCTGGGTTCGCCATTCGAACTTAATTATCTCGGAGATGGGAAATACGCGATTGAAATGCGAAAAGCAAATTGATTCGAGTCGGTTTTCACCGCGCATCGATCGTACAACCCCAATCGTATTCGAAGCTCTTCAACAACGAGATACGACTTGCTTAAATCCTTCAGTGGCATTTCTTTATTGCTCCCACACACGACGACGACGCATTGAGATACCCGTTACGAATACCAGCCCCACCATCATCACACTCGATGGTTCTGGCACCGCCGTTGCCGAAAGACGAACGCGATCAAAGTCGACTTCCAGGTCGGCAGTGGGCGCTGAGGCATCGACTTGGTTCAAATTCACAAGCCGGATTCCAAGGGCCTGCCCGAGCAATAGGTGGCTGGCGGTCGTTTCGAATTGCACAACACTGGCTCCCCATTCTCCCTCAGGTATGGATCCTGCCAACGAGTTATTATCCGAGGCAATGACCACGCCTCCTGCCAACAAATCCACTCGATATCCTGGGAACCCGTTCAAGTTAAAGAACTGGCCATTAAGTGCTGTCCCTGAGGCAATGTTCCCGATGTCTACCTCCAAGGTGTACCGAGTGTTCGCTTGCAGTGTCGCCGCCAAAGTCTGGCTCAATCCATACTCTCCCAAATTGCCCGTGCCAAATTCATTGAACAAAATGGCGACTCGTTGGCCTTCAGGTACCGCAAAGAAATTGGTGGGCGGGGACGGTCGCAAGGTCCCCACCCAAAATTGCGGCCCAACTCCATTGTTTACTACGATGCCATTCGGGTTGTAGATCTGCCAGCCAACAGGCGGGCCGAAGGTGAACTCATTAAAGACGACGCTGCCCGCGACATTCTCGAATCCCGAATTCTGCACGACCACGAGGTCGGCCCGGAGCAAGTTCATTTCTGGCATGGTCAACACCGCAACCAATGCCGAAATCCAAGCGATAAACCGACTACGAACCGAGTTATCGAACATTTTTTTGACCCATTTGGCTTGAGTAAATCGCGTGATTGCCCCACGGATGGCTCGACGTTGTGATTGAATAGCGACACGAATTTGTTAGAATTTTCGGGTTAGGATTTTTTCGCAAGGAACAAGGGAATGGCCAATCGTCTCGAAAACTCAGCTTCGGAGCTCTCGGCTTGGTACCAGTCCCTGCGCGAGGGTGGCAGCCAGGCAACGCACGAGTTGTGGCACATGTATTTTGAACGCATGGTCCGAGTGGCTCGGAGGAAATTGGTCGGCGCTCACCGCTTGGAAGGCGATGAGGAAGATGTCGCCTTGAGTGCTTTCAAGAGTTTTTGCCTTGGCTTCCAAATCGGGAAATTCCAACAACAAGGTGATCCCGAAAACCTTTGGCCATTGCTGGTGACGCTGACCCTGAACAAAGCCATCGACCACGTGCGACGTTCGAATCGGCTCAAACGTGGCGGAGGCTTGGAAAGCGATGGCGACGACCAGGGGATCAGTACCTGGACGGAACTGGTGTCGCGTGAACCGGCTCCGGAACTGCAAGTCGCGGCCGAAGACTCCTTCCAGCAATTGCTCGACATGTTGGACGCGACGGGCGATTCGTCCCTGCGGGAAATTCTGCTGCGTTCGATCAGTGGTGAATCCTCGACCGAAATTTCCTCGCACCTCGATTGCACGCTACGAACTATCCAACGAAAACTGCAAACGATCCGGCTGATCTGGGAACAGGCCAACTCATGAACCCACCGGACCGCATTGACGCAACACGCAGCGGCTTGACACCCGATATGATGCTCTGCCTCAATCGGCACTGCGACCGCCGTGAAGCACAATGGCGTGCCACCGCAGCACCGTCCAGCCAGCCCGCTCCATCAGAAATGGCGACAACACCCATCTCATTGCGGCAGTTTCTCGAAAGCATTCCCGAGGCCGAACAAGTCTATACGGCACCAGAACTGATCTTGATCGACCTCGCCTATTCGGTGGAACGAGACTTGCCTTGCTCGGTGGATGACTTGCAACAGCAAGTTCCTTGGATCGATTCGTCTTGGCTCAAGGACCAAGTCACCCGTGCTCTGGCCGACAAGGAACTGGATCCGCTGCGTCAGTCTCGGGGCACGAGAGCCAAGGTAGGTAACCAGCGAAACGCACCGGCACCTCGCGCCACCGCGCCTCCCGAAAAATTAGAGTCACCGCTCGACGCACCTGACGTTCACCAACTTGGCGACTACTTGATCACCGGCACCATCGGGCGCGGCGGCATGGGGCATGTCTACCGAGCCGTGCATAAGATCATGGGTCGAGTCGTTGCGATCAAAACCATGCAAAAAGCGCGAGCCAATGACCTGCCAGCACGCAGAAGATTCGAACGCGAAGTTCAAGTCTTGGCCAAACTCTCGCACCCCAACATCGTCACCGCGTTTGATGCACGTGAACACGATGACGTGTTGTATTTGGTCACCGAATTGATCGAAGGGGAAGACCTCGCCAAACTCGTCGCGCGAAAAGGCCGTTTGCGACCGCGCGAAGCCATGTTTTTCATTTGGCAAGCAGCGAAAGGCTTGGCCTATGCTCACCAACAAGGCATCATTCATCGCGATATCAAACCTAGTAATTTGATCCTTGAGAAAAAACGCACGATCAAGGTTCTCGATCTGGGCTTGGCGCGCTTGCGACAAGTGGAAACGGGCGAATCCGATGACTCGACCTTGACCGATTCTTGTCGGGTCTTGGGAACCGCTCGATACATGGCCCCCGAGCAAGCGCGCTCTGCGATGACTGCCGACGAACGCGCGGACATCTATAGTTTGGGCTGCACGTTGTATTTTGTCTTGACGGGACAGCCTCCGTTCCGCGGCGAAACGGAAATCGACACGATCTTGGCACATTCTCAAGAACCGATCCCAGATCTTCCCACCGAGATTGCTGGTCGGTTGGTGCCCGATGGCTTGCGACAACTCGTTTATGCAATGATGGCGAAGCTTCCGGACGAGCGCCCACAAACCATGTCGCAAGTTATCGAGACACTCGAGGAGTTGATTCGACAAGAGCAGGAACGAACTTCGCATGAAGCAACTTCAATCTCTGAGCCGATCGTTCCGTTGTTGCAAATTGCCGATCGCACAAGCTCCGATCATCGCTCGGATGTTCGACGACAACGACGACGATACTTACTCGGCGGAGCTAGTGCCGGGTTGTTGTCGATCGCTGGAGGTTGGTATTTCTGGCCGCAAAGCAGCGATTCACCGACCAAGCCGACGCTTCCACAAGACCCGGTCCAATCCATCGGGCTTTCATTCGATGGACTAAGCCAATACGTTGAAGTACTGAACTTTGCCCAAGAGGCCGCTGCACCTTTCCTGATTCAACTTGCCGCGACGCCTCGCTGGCAACGCAACCCTGCCAATTTGGTATCCTGGACTGGGAAGAATTGGGTCGCTTTGTTTATGGCCGAAAACGGGTGCTGGGGATTAGGCTGGCTCAATGCCGGACGTTCGCGTTTGATTGTGACGCGGGACCCCGTTTCGCGTGACCAACAATGTCTCGTTGCCGGTTGGTGCGATGGTCAAGAAATGCGTTTGTTTATCAACGGACAACCTGCGGTGACACAACCTCTCGAGTACGAATTGTTAGAGACCCCACCCGGGCTTTACATTGGTGGCATGCCCCCGAAATCGCTACCAAACGGACACGGAGTTCGATATTTTCACGGGGACGTCCTGTCGGTGCGGATCGATATGGGCCTAGCAGAACCAGCGGTCGCAACGACGCCCGCGGAATTGAACATCCCTTCGGCACACACGCTCATCTGCTTGCCGTTCAGCGAAGGCCAAGGAACCACGACCGCCGATCGGTCCCAAAATCAATACGTCGGAAGAATCGAAAACGCCGTCTGGCGCACCGCCGATCGTTAGGAGCCGTCCCGAAATAACATCCGTCTATCCCCACTCGAGGCGTGAGCGAAAAATCGAGTCGTCGTCGGGAATCCCTCACTGACGTTTCGGGTTGCGATCTCATGTTCAGAACACATCGGGAAGTTATCTCGGGACCATTCCTTAGCTCGACCCCGACCGATAACTCAACTCAGCACCCCAACTCTGCGAAGCACTTTCTCTCGTAAGCCTCGGCCCGAACGGGCCGAAACAACACGAGCCAATGTGCGCAAGCCACCGGTTAGAGTGGCATCTCATCCAGAAAAGGCCTGGCAGACCGACACAATTGCTTTGCGGAGCATTCAAACAATGTTCGCAGCGTGGCCCGCCCCACTTCAAAAACCGTTCCGATAAGTGTCCCAGCGTCTCAGACACAGCGACTTCTTTAGACAACTTCGGACATCGACTTCTTGATCGCAAGCGCATTTCACGCAGATTGGCAGGGCGAGGCCATCATGATTCCGATGCTCCGTCCGGCCAATGAGGAACCCCCAAGGGAATTGGTGTCACTCGAGTTCGAGAACGCGCCACGTCAATCATCGAATGAAACTCTTTGCTGCGCGACTTCTCGAAATAGACAGTCGCTTCCTTGATCGCAGCTTGAAAACCAGACCGCTGTGTCAACATAACCGTTTCCATCGGAACCAAACTCCTCGGAGTAGGCAGGACGTAAGAGCGGATTTCTGAATAGGCACTTTGCGGCGAGTACCAACTCGCAAGTTGTTTCCCTTGTGAATTGTTCAAGTCGTCTTCGCTCAATTTGCTTTCGAACTCTTGGCTACGCATGGATGTCTGCTGGAACAACTCGTAGTCATGGAGATTTCGCCAATAACCAGGAAAAGCGTGGTCATGAAGATTGAATATCACGGGGTAGATTTCCACCCACTCCAAACACGCCGCCATGAGCAAGGCCAAGTCGACACAGGTGCCCCGACCTTCTTTCAAGATTCGTGACGGAGTACGCAACCGCTGCGCATTTTCCGAGTAGGATGGCGGGGGATTGATATAGTCCAATCCAAAGTCCAGCGACAATGCCGTCCAAATCGCTTGCACCTGTGCTTCGACTCCCTTCCATGGGTCATCTGCTTTGGGATCATAAGCTTGATAACCGCCGAATCCAGCGGAATAATCGTCTGCCAAACATCCTAAATAGCGTTGCGCCGAATCGATAATCTTGCTTACTGCCGGATCACGCGGATAAACAAACGATGGCATCCAAATGATTTGATCGTCGTCGAATCGCCATTCGTCAACCGGAGCAAGGTGCACTGGAAAGGTGCGATTGTAAACGACTTGACTATGCCACTTCACCGAGACATGCAAACTAGTCAATAGGCTCTCGTCAATCGAACGCATCAACGTCGAAGTTAATGGAACATAGATGCCGCCGGGCCCATGATTTTCGGTAGCGGCCAATGCATTGTTGGCCAAGTCCACAATGTTCTCCGAGGGCACAAGGTCCAGACTTGTCTTGTACGGAAAGACCTCGCCCGCTGCCAGCAACTGCACTTCGATGTCCAGATCTTGAATAGTGTTGACGTCGGGATCGACTTGAGTAGATACAGAATCTGGGCCGCTCCCATACATCGCCAGATTGAATTTTTCGAACAACGTACCTCGATTATGCAAATCGGCGTAGTTGAGTCTCCCGAGCGGCGCCACGTCCACGCGAATCAAGTCGCGGGCTCGATGTTTCGCCGGATCTGCCACGACAGACCGATCCACCGCACCGCGCGGTTCCATCGAAACGTGCGCCAACAAGGACTCCCGCGTCCATAAGATGATGCCGCTCCCACGCGTCACTTCACTGAGCGCTGCAATACTTTGGAAAGCCTCGAGAAATGCATGACCCAGGTTCCAATTCCCAGCAGCATATTGCCGATAAAACTGAGCAAAGAACCGTTCCGCCACAGCATCATCAAAGGTATTCTCAAACCCGAGGGCGGCCTGAGCTCCATGCGCCACCGCCAGCGGAGCCATTCTGGCACCCGAATGCCACAGATTAAATGCCACCAGGTCGGGCGAATACAATGGCGTCGCTGCCGAGCCAAAAAAAGCTTTGGCCAAGCGCTCCGAATCGATCAATTCCATCTTCTTGCGTTTGCCTGCCAAGTACACTCCGTCTTTCGACGTTTGAGATAACTTCAACAGCCTGTTACCCAACCGCGCATCCACCCCGGTGACATGCAAAATCGAAGGCTGATTTTGCTGGAGCCAACGAGACACCGATCCCAAGTCCGGCGCCGTCGAACATTCACGATGCAAATCGAGGCGAGTCAAAGGCAGCGCCCCGCGAATCATGGCATGCTCGTCGGTGAAGTCATAAACATCCCGAAAACTACCAGGTGCGGCCTCCAAGACCGCGAAACTTGTTGGCTCGTTCGCACGACTGATATGCTGATCCCCGCGGTTCAAAACCAACCGCCGCACAATGCACTTCTTGGCCCCGGCACGGTATTCCTTCGTGGCTGCCGAGATCACGTACTCCCACGGCATCACCCGCGCCCACCAATGCTCGCTTTCGGAAGTGTAAGGGATCGAGACTTCGATCAGTGTCGAGAGTAACCCGGTTGGATCATGATTCGCATCGACTTTGACCTTTTGAGCCAGCTTCTCTAAGTCGACTTGACGTAACCCCCATTGGTTGCACGCCTCCACGGCCATCGACTGCATCACAACGGAGAGTTGCTCGTCCGTCGACCAGCGATGGCGTTGGCCCAACGCGTACCGCCAACGCATGGCTAGCTTCTGGTTCTCCTTGTCGTCGCTGGTCAAAGGAATAGATGCAACTCGTACGACTTTCCCGTCCGCATGGACCGAGAAATCAACGGACAATTTACTTGTTGTTTTGGTAGCCATGGTTGCCTCGCCTCGCGTTCGCCGTCTCCATTATTCTAATCAAGTGAACAGACAAACGGCGCATCCAATTGGCCAGGTTCCAACGAATCAAGCATCCCCACGGACGCCACGCTGCGAAGCACTTTGGAGTGCATAAACTCAGCACTTGCATCGGCCGCGCGAGACTTTTCTGGATGAGGTGTCACTCGGACCAGCGGCCTGCGCACCATGGCTAGTCTGTTGTGGCCGATTCGGGCCTCTACTCACCGGAAAAAACGCTTTAGCGAGTTGCCTCAGACGGCGTTTCCGATTATCAAGAGCCGATCTCTTGCGCCTCAAACTGATGGTGATTGGCTTGCATCACGCGATCGAGCCACATTTGCAAATCAAGCTTATTGAGTTCAAAGTCGACTTTTATCGCAGCTTGGACGTCTTTGAATTTTCGACGAAACGTCCATTGACGCGGATAGCTGGGCGGACCGATGAATACCACTCGATGGCCATGCAATGCCGGGATCTGATCCGGGGTTTGATCGTTCCACAACCAATGCCTGTTGGCCGTCAGATCTTTGGCATCAGGCAGCCGTTGCATTTCGTTTAGGGCTCGATAGCTATAGACGTTCCAAGCCCCATGAACCTCTTCGTTCACTTCGCAAGGCCCAATTCCTTTCGCACATTGCGCCACATCGTACGAGATGAGTGGTTTACCAAAAACAACTTGATGCACATAAGTATCCATGAGCAATGTAATGAATTGCGCATTATCAACGATGCCACTGAACTTGGCCACGAAGCCGCGTTTATTGGCCAAGTCGATCACAATCAACGGTTCTTTCTCCAATAAATTCAACAGCGTCTTCAAATCGCCGACGACGGAACTCCAACGAGCCATCGGTGTGATACTCGGCTCCAGATACTTCCACACCTTTCGCCGACTTTCGACCTGTTGCCCGTACACTTGGAACGCCAAATCACAAAATCGCTCAATCGATTTCAAGCTACCCACGGCTTTCGGCAGTTTGACCGCCAATTGACGAATCGCCGAATCAATCCATCTCTTGGCCTTCTCCTGGTCCTCGATGGTCGCCAATTTGGGAGCCAACTTTCGCTCCAGCTTTTCCGCCAATGGCTGGGTGGCTTCCAAAGCTCGTTTCAGGCCACTTGCCAATGGACGTACCAACTCTTGCGAATTGCAGCCGCTTTCCACCATCGCTTGACAAACCTCAGCCACCCAAGATGCTCGCGAAACATTCCGACTGGCCAACGTTGGCGCCAGTAAATGCAAACACTCGTTGGCTTCCCGCTTGACGCAGTCCTTTAGCGACTGCGTGAACTGCAACAAGAGCGTTCGAAATTCTCGGGCCGTAATCGAAGAATTCTCGATCTGTTCAACAATCTTTAAGGCATAAGGATTCTGCATCATTGTCACCCTTGACCAGCTTCAATTACTTCGGCTGAAAAAACAAGCTGCCGAACCACGATCACCCCATTCTAGCGATCATGGAATCGCAAATCCAGCGAAAATTTCCAGCAACTTGCATGACTCCACATTTTCTCGCCATCCTGCACAACCAATCTTCTTCTCAGTAGGTGCTACTTCGGATTCGCACTTTGGGTCAAGATCGGGCGAAGGCGCGCTCCGCGGATTTCAACCCGGCCTTCACGACTCAGGTGTTGAAATCCAATCGAACCCGCACGTGGCCGATCCTTCAAGGAACTAGCCTTCGTACCGTCATGCCGCAGAACCGGCTGATCAAATTCCTGCAAGTCGATGTTTTGAATTACTTGCCCATGGAGCGACGCCACAAACTTCTGCCCGTCCAATTTCAGCGAAACTCGATTCCATTCGGTAGGCTGATACAACTGTTGCAAAGGTGCCACTGCTCGGTAAAGCCCACCCGTCAATTCGGCTGGGGTCGCCTGGGTGTTGTAGCGGAAATCCGCGACCTGAAACTCCAACCCATCAAACGCCGGATCCCCCTGCGGCGGCGTTCGGAGCGCGACGCCACTATTGCCGCGTTCAGTTAATTTGATTTCAAACTGCAACTCGAAGTTGTCGTACTTTGCTTCTGAAATAAGCCACGTGCCGCGTTTATCCCCGGAACGAAGCGTCCCTTGGCTGACTTCCCAATCATGCCCAGTCACCTCTTTGCTTACATCCGACCACTCCGTGACGCGCCACCCTTTTGGAACGCCGTCTTCTTCGAACAGCGTCACCCAGCCTTCGTCCGCCGCTTTCTCAGACGAAGGCGGCGACTCCGACACGTCTTGAGCTATGGAGATACGAGAACCAACCAAGACGACCAGCAAGAAACAACCGATGTACGAACGCAAATTCACTTTTGACACTCCAACTCAAGAAGCCCCTGGAGTCAATAGTGTAGCAGCAAACGTTGGCGAGCAAAATCGGAACCGCGTCCAGCTTGATTAAAGACAGAACCGAGTTCCACTAACCGAAAAATGGGCTGCCCCAAAGCACCAGTGCTTTGTCACCGCCTAATCTTGGCGCAGCGGAACTCGACAATAGTCTCCAAGCATTGGGAATTTTTCAAAAGTCTCGACGACTTCCGCTGCGAATCGACTTCATCGCTTGGTGGTACCCAAGCACTGTGCCAGTCACATTTTTTCGACTATTGCCGTCGATAGGCAAAACGTGTCGTGCTGACGGGCTATGAGCGTTTATTAGCGTGAATTAGCGGTGTAACCCGCTCGCTCAGTTCGAGCCTACGAGCAAAAGTTGGTAAACCGCTGATGAACACTAGTAAACACCAAATAAATCCCCATTCATGCGTGGTGCTCTTTTCACCGCCTAATCTCGGTGTCGACGACTTCCGTCGCGAGACAACTTCCTCTCTTGGTGGTAATCAAGCACTAGTCGTCAATGGGGATTCATTAATGTTCAGTAGCGGTTTGCGGCAACACAGGCAAATTTTTCCCGGTTCGACTTCATAGAGACTGCGATGAAATCACTTGACGCAGTTCCGCGCAGAGATCCGCCGTATTCTGTTTGACAGCCGGGATGACCGACGGCTCGGGACGTTGGCACTCTTTCAATTGTCGTTCCAATTCGGCAGCCGACTTGGCCGCCCGAGTACCACCAAGATTGGCAGACGTTCCTTTTAGCGTATGCGCGATTCGACGAGCGACTTCCCAATTCCCCGCCTCGACTTGTCGTTCCAATTCTGAGAACTGCTGATTGACGTCGCCATCAAATGATTCGAACAAAATTGCCAGCAATTCTAAATCACCGTCGATCCGATCACGGAGTTCATTTCGGTCCAAAACGGGATATTCTTCGACCGCTACCGCTTCGGAATTGGTCTCGACTTGGTTTAGCGGAACGTCTTGCGAGAGCGGTGCTTCACAAGCGATCGTGACGTCACTTGACTCACTTGGTTCACTAGAACTTTCGACGCCAGGTTGGCTTCGTTCTACCTCCGTAACTTTCTGGGCGAACGTTTGCGACACTTCGACGCCGGGCTTTGCTTGTTCTTGAGCCCATGGCTCCGCAACCATGTTGGCCATGACTTCAAACAACTTGGCGAACTGAATGGGCTTGGAAGCGTAATCATCCATCCCGGCTTCCAAGCATTTTTCCCGGTCGCCCCGCATCGCGTTGGCCGTTAGAGCGACAATCGGCAGTCTTCCGCCACTGCGGTCGGTACGCCCAGCCTTACGGATCTCGCCAGTCGCCGTGTATCCATCCATGTTCGGCATCTGGCAATCCATCAACACAATATCCACCGTGTTCCGCGCCAAGTATTCGACCGCCTCTAAACCATGGTTTGCCAAGTTAACCTCGTGGCCAGCTTTGGTGAGCACGCGCAGAATCAACTGTTGATTCACGAAATTGTCTTCGGCTACCAATATCTTTAAAGGTCGCAAGTTCTTGGTGGCTGAATTGCCTTGAGCGTCATTGCCACGAGCGCGTAAGCGTTGAGAATTTGGCGTCCCGCGTTTTAGAACGCTGAGCATACACTCGAGCAACTCCGATTGCTTGATCGGCTTCGTTAAGTACGCCGACAATTCCATCTCCTTAACTTGTTCCGTGAACGCCGAAGCATCGCAGGAACTAAGCATCATCACGCGAGTCTGCTTCGCCTTCTCGCTACCGCGAATCAACTGAGTGGTTTCGAATCCATCAATGTCCGGCATCTGCAAGTCCATCAGGACGAGGTCGAACGGTTTACCCTCATCGAATGCTCGCTCTAATGCCGGAACGGCCTCGTAACCAGACTCCAAAACAACCGACTCCACATGCCACGATGCCAACATCTCCTTGAGAATCAAACGGTTCGTACTGTTATCATCGACGACCAAGACGCGCACATTGTCTAAAGTAACTTGCTCTTCGAGTGCGACGGCGGTTGCGGCATCCAGCGGCCGCTGACAGATCAGTTCGAACTGCACCGAGGTGCCAACCCCTGGTTCGCTTTCCATGACCAAGGTCCCACCCATCAAGTGGACCAACCGTTGACAGATCGTCAAACCAAGCCCGGTACCGCCGTACTTTCTTGTCGTCGAGTTATCCGCCTGATTGAAGGGCTCGAATAAGCGGGCCAAGCCAGCCTTGTCGATGCCGATTCCCGTATCCCGGACATGGAACTTCAAACGGCAGGCGTCGCTGTCGCAAGCGATCGCGTCCACCGACACGACCACTTCTCCTTCATGAGTGAATTTGATGGCATTGCCAACCAGATTAACCAAGACTTGACGAATTCGTCCCGCATCGCCAACCACCCGATCGGGCACATCCGACGAAATGCGAAACGCCAGTTCGATCTGCTTGTGATGGGCCCGCAACCCAAACAATTTGAGTGCATCGCCTAACATATCCCGGATATCAAATGGATGCGGATCCAAGGTCATCTTGTTGGCTTCGATCTTGGAGAAATCCAAGATATCGTTGAGCACGGTCATCAACGCATCGGCTGACGATTGAATCAACTCCAAATGGCGACGTTGCTCGGCTTGCAGTTCCGTATTCAGCACCAACTCGGTCAATCCCATGATTCCATTCATTGGTGTACGAATTTCATGACTCATATTGGCCAAGAAATCACTCTTCGCGCGACTGGCTTGATTGGCAGAATCGCGAGCTCGACTAATTTCCTCATTCGCTTCTTGCAGACTCTTGGTTTGTGCTTGTAGTTGTTGACTAAAAAGATGCGTCAACTCAAGCTGGTGATGCAATGTCGCGTTAAACGATAATCCTGCCACCAATGCAACAATGATGCCGAATGAAATTACAAGCACGACGCCCCGAGCCACTAACAGGGTCTTGATCCATTCTGCCGCCGAGAAATCGACCCCGACTAGCCCGTCCACCGAGCCATCCGCAGCATAGATCGGAGCGTAGGCACTGACCCACACGCCCCAGCGGTCGGAATAAGGCACATCGTCAAACGCAACTTCGCCGTCAAAGGCTTGCATCATCGCGTCGGTGTAGTCTTCATACAATTCACCGATATCAGTCCGAGCTTCATTTTCACCGTCGATCACACCGTTTTTATCGTAATCGTTCTCAGGATCCACGATAATTTGGACCGTTCCGTCAGACATCCGCCGCATCGTGTAGACGCTGTGTGCTGAAGGATTGACTTTCTTCCATTGAATTTGGCGATCGATCAGACCCAGGTAAGTTTCCGACTCCGAGTCGTTCACATCCCGCACGTGTTCATGCCCATGCTCTTGTAACTCGATGGCATAGGTGGGAGCAAACCCAGCAATGCTGGCTCGCATTTGTGTGCGTTGAAACTCACTAACGTACAGACTGGCCAGCATCGCGCCAGCGACTAGGATCACAACCACCCCAGCCAATCCGACTCGGAAGCTAGTTTTCGTCCGTTGTCGTAACCGAAAGCGATCATGCCACAGCCAGACGGATAAGCATAATACGAGGAAGAGGAACTGGTCCAGATAGTTGCTAAACGCGAAATATAGTAAGTCCACACTCATAAGCGCACACGTCCGCTGTTACTTGTTACTGCCGGGAAGCGTATTGAAGTTGCTAGTACCGAGCCCAAGTTCTGATTCAAGCGGTGGAACCATCGTGGGCCGTTGTTGATTTTGTTCTGAGGCAGACTCGAGCATCTTGGTCGCCGACTCGGCCGCCACGGGCTTGGACCACAAATAGCCTTGGGAGTAGTCGCAACCCAACTCTTTTAGCTTTTGGTAATGCTCTTCTCGCTCCACACCTTCCGCAGTCACTTTGAGCCGAAGACTTCGGGCCAAATCAATCACCGTTTTGACAATCTGCAGACTTTCGTGACTCGTCAGCATCGAAGTCACGAACGAGCGGTCAATCTTCACGACGTCCATAGGAAAACGATGCAAGTAGGCTAACGAAGAATAGCCAGTGCCAAAATCATCGACTGCGATTTTCATGCCCAAGCCGCGGATCTCACCCAAGATCTGAATAATCAGGTCTGGGTTCTCCATCAAGATACTTTCAGTCACTTCGACACAGATTCGCTGCGGCGCGACGCCTATAGCCTGAACTTTGGACTTGAAGTCTTCTAAGAAATTGGGCTGATAGAGTTGTTTCAGCGAAAAATTCACATTGACATTCACGGGATAGTCCGGGAAGTCCCGCTGCCAACGCGCAGCCTGTTCGCACGCCATCTCGAAAATCTGCCAGCCTAACGGAACGATCAGCCCCAACTCTTCCGCCAGGGTAATGAACTTGAAGGGCGGGACTAATCCTCGGCTTGGACTTTGCCATCGAACCAGTGCTTCAAATCCGACGATTCGGTTGCTTTGGTTCTCGATCAAGGGCTGATAATGCAACAAGAACTCACGCTTTCGCAACGCTTGTCGCAATTCGTTTTCCATTTCCAGTCGATTGGCGGCTTCTGCTTGCATGGCCGGCGTGTATTGTCGTGCTTGATTGCGACCGCGCGACTTGGCGTTGTACATGGCGGTATCCGCTTCACGCAACAAATCTTCAGGCGCCAAATCACCTTCATGCCCGACCGTCCAACCGATACTGGCGGAAGGTGTGATGGATTGGCCGTCAATTTCGATGGGTTTCCGAATCTCGCTCAAGATTCGCTGTGTGATCAGCTCCATGTCGGACGGGTCGCGCAAATCTTCTAACAGTATCGTGAACTCATCGCCACCGTGCCGTGCCAACGTTGACGACATGTTTCTCGATATCGAATCACATCCGCGTAAGCAAGTTTGTAACCGCTCGGAAAGGGTGATCAGCAATTTGTCACCGGCATCGTGCCCCAAACTGTCATTGACCAGCTTGAAGTTGTCCAAGTCCAGAAACATAACTGCGAATTGGGACGTGCGTTGTCGCTGATAGCGGTCGATGACCCGCGAAAGTCGATCCAAGAACAACAGGCGATTGGGCAAGCCGGTCAAGGCATCACCGACCTTGCCTTCGGTAACGTCGGTTAGAGAACCCGCCAAACGTTCGGTGTGCCCGACACTATTGCAGACACTGACACCGCGGCACATCATCCAGCGATAGGTTCCATCGCGATGAATCATGCGCAATTCGCAACTGGCGTTCAGACCACAGTACGCCGCTTCTTTCGGTGGCAAGAAGGTCGCTTGAAATTTCGGCAGGTCGTCGGCATGAATTCGGCTCAGCCATTCTTCGGGCGAATTGCTGATTTCGTGATCCGAGTAACCCAGCATCGATTTCCAACGTGGGGAGTAATACACCTCGCTGCGAATGATATCCCAGTCCCACAGCCCATCGTTCGAACCACGGGCTGCCAGCGCATAACGCTCTTCACTGTACCGCAGGGCAATCAATGTCGCCCGCAGTTGCGTGTGAGTGGACGCGCGGATCAAGAGAATTTCGCGGTCAACGGGCTTGGTAATGTAATCGTTAGCACCGGCCCTGAAGGCTTGCAATAGACGCTCGCGATCCTGTTCTCCCGTGACCATGATCACGGGCAGTTCTGTCATGGAGAACTGCTCGCGGATCTTTGCCAAACACTGCATGCCATCCATTCCCGGCATGATGACGTCCAAAAGAACCAAATCGAATGGTTCGGCGCCAATTTTCTCCAGTGCTTCGGTTCCGTTAGTGACCTTGGTTGTCACATAGCCGTTGCGAGTCAGCGCATGCGACAACAGTTCTCGATTGACGAGTTCATCGTCAACGATCAAAACCCGGTTGGCACCCGGTGTGGCCGTATGCAACTTCGCTGGTGGACTGGCTTGTGATTCCATTGGAGTCACTCGGTACAAGGAGACAGGAACTCAAAAACCTAGGTTCCAATTGACCCCCGCGCCGCGAGTTGCCGCCGGATTTCCCAGAAAACGGAGGGTGATTTGTATGACCAATACCGATTAATCAACCTGGGAGGCAACACGGCGTTGGATTCTGCCCGGCGAAAATTGGCTCGTTTGGTTCGAAAACATCCCGACGGTCGGGAAGGTCTCAGCGGTTCAAAGCCAGCGTCGATCCGTATCAGCGTCGCGCGTGCCTGTTCTCAATATTTTGGGGAATAAAAGTTTGTGGCTCTGCGTATTAACCATCGCACAGACAGTGCGGAAAGATTGATCCCCCGAACTTGTTAGAGGAGGTGAGAACATGCAAGACACAAACTTGGTTCCCGCAAACCCAAGTTCTGATGTAGCAGGTCAGCCCGACATCCAACCGAGCCCTCCATTCGAGAGAAAACTGAAGGCCTTGGCGGCTGTCAGTAGTGCGGATTTTGGCCGTCGGCTCCTGAAAGCTCATCAGGCGAATGAAGCAAAGATCGCACGGGAACGAGCACTCCGGTTGGCCACGTTCTTGGCGATGATGGCCAATAAGGACTAGTGCCAACCCTTTTGCCCATAACGCCTAACGACTTCCCAATGAGGCACGATGGATTCTACGGATTCATCGTGCTTTTTTTCTATTTACCAGGGACCACAACTAGCCATGAGCCAAAAGAAACAGACCACGACCACCTATCGGCTAAAGATTCGCGAAGACATGTTGACGGCCGCTTTCGCGGCGTTCTCCAACCGTCAAGCCACGATGGCTTGGGGGAAAGTTTACCGCAGCTATTGCGGTTCCAAGTGCGACCTCATTGTGCGAGAGCTTCGCTTCACTCGGTCGCTCCCAACCGGCGACCAGCATTCGCCTTTGTTTGACTGGATTCTGATTCATGCTCCCACCGGACAGCAACAGGGGGAGATCCTAAACAGGATTTCGCAGAGTCACGTTCGTATGGGCCAGTTGATGGTTTATTTTGAACCCGGCAATGGCCAGCAGTTCGATCAATGGGTCGGGGCGGTCATCGGGCACGACGAACTACAACCTCTCCACACCCTTCAGTTGATCGGTCCTGGCTTGCCCCGATACCGCCGAGCGAAGCCACGAACAAAGTCCCGCACACACCGCCAGCCGAGTAAAACCACGTCCGAGGAATGGAGCCGTCAAATCGATGTCTTGGGGGAACAAGTTTTCCAGAAATTTCGGTACACCGAAGTCCTGTTCATCGGCTGTGGTGGGCTGGGGAGTCTCATGATTTCCAGCATGGTTCGCAAGGGTCTCAAGCGAGCAACCTTGGTGGATCATGATGATCTGGAAATCCACAACCGGCCTCGCACTGTCGGCAACCAGCCACAGGACGTGGGCAAAGCCAAAGCCTTGGTCTTGGGACGATATCTGCACCGGATCCGTCCCGAGTCTCTGTTGACCCTCATTACCAAACCAGTGGAAGACGCGAGCGTTTTTGATCGATTTCGCCGAGCGAACGTGGTCATCTCATGCGTCGATAACGACGATTGCCGCAGGTACATTGCCCAACGTTGTGCCGAATTCCTGTGTGTCAATTTGGACTTGGGAACGATGGTCGCTCGAGCTACCGGTCCAACCGGTAATGTTCCAGCCGTGGCAGACAATCCATTGATCATCAGTGCCGATGTCCGTTTGTTGATCCCAGGGGCCTGTTCGGCATGTATAGGTACACTGGAGAACTCCTCCAACACTACATCAGCGGTAGCCCAGGACTGGCAAGCCGGTGGCCGAGTCGGCTCGTTGCCTTCGATCAATCTTATGGCAGTCGGCACCGCGATCCAAATGTACTTGTCGTTCCTCGCGGGACAAATCAACGGGTCGTTCTGGCAACGAATGTCGTGGGATGATGAACGAGGTTTGACGACATCGGCAGGTCGTGTCACCGGCGATCCTCGTTGCCCAATTTGTCGGCCTCAGTGAATGGTTTCCTGGCGATAGTAGTGGATCGCTCCGCGATCCAACATGGTAGTGGATCGCTCCGCGATCCAACTCGACCGCTTGAACCAACCGCCAGAGCGCTCCGCGATCCTACTTGGTTCGCGGAACCAACCACGACGCGCCATGGTAGTGGATCGCTCCGCGATCCTACTCAACCGCTTGAACCAACCGCCAGAACGCTCCGCGATCCTACTTGGTTCGCGGAGCCAACCACGACGCGCCATGGTAGTGGATCGCTCCGCGATCCTACTCGACCGCTTGAACCAACCGCCAGAACGCTCCGCGATCCTACTTGGTTCGCGGAGCGAACCACGACACACCATGGTAGTGGATCGCTCCGCGATCCTACATGGTAGTGGATCGCTCCGCGATCCAACTCGACCGCTTGAACAAACCGCCAGATCACTCCGCGGTCCAACTTGGTTCGCGGAGCGAACCACTACTCTGCTACCCCAATCCTTCACATAAAACTTTGATCAAGAAAAAGCGGAATAAACGCTTCGGCTTCTGCGTAATAACAACGAACCAACTTCCCCCGCTTTCTTCGTTAGGAGCCCGCCCATGTCGAACTTCGACCCTACTCATTTGAATCGTGAAGAGATCCGTGATAACGACGGTAACGTGATTTACGTCACCTATTCCGGTAATGTCACGGAATCTCCCAAGCAATCATCGGTTGTTTGGCGAGTGATCGTCGCCATCGTGAGTTTGTTTGGAATCATCCGTTAGGTCGGATGTTTTTCGAAAAAGCTCGAAAACGCTCCAGCGAACCGTTGGAGCGTTTTTTTTGTATACTTTGCAAGTCTAGCCCCCACCCGGAAATCCCCCCAGGTCTTGAACATGTCATGAAAGAAGCCAGCGGCATCCATCAGAAGTTGTTTATTCACAACCAGCGGCTGTTTCGGTTGGAACTGACCCCCGCTGAAGCGACCGACAAGCTAAAGTACCTGCGACTCGAACACTTGCCCGACCGAGGCGTGGACGTACCAGAGTCCGAACGAGAGCGAGAGCAAGAGCTGGACAAAGAATATCGGAGTCGTTGGCGAGAGATTACCGTCCCACGACACTTGGTCTTGAGCCAACCGGGTTTTGCCCATGGTAGTGGATCGCTCCGCGATCCAACTCGACCATTAGAACAAACCGCAAGAGCGCTCCGCGGTCCAACTCGACCATTAGCACAAACCGCAAGAGCGCTCCGCGGTCCAAGTTGGTTCGCGGAGCGAACCACTACACTCACCAGCCACCGTCAGCTTCTCTGTATCAGTGCTGCCGGAGGGATCGGCAAGAGCATTGCCTTGGGGCAATTGATCCACTGCCGTTCGAATTTGCCAGGTCACTTGGTGATTTCGCTGCATATTTCCCAATTGCCAAATCAGTTGGACGCATTTCTCGACCAGCCGATCACGCGAGTCATCGACCAACAACAAGTCACTTCACCACCGGTCCTGATCCAACACATCTTAGACCGGTTCCTTAAATTGGGACCGGAAAAACAACCGCGTTGGCCGGTTGCCGACCCAGACGGACGCCAGGCGTTTCTCAAGTCTTGGTTGACCTCGCTGATTCGCATGGGTCAACTCACGTTAACGGTCGATGGCTTGGACGAATTGCCGGTGCCTGAAGGACTAGTCAAAGTGAAAGCCTTACGAAAATTGTTGGATCATTACCGACAACTTCATTGTGTCGTGGCGGGGCGACCCCATGCGATCAACACCGATTATTGGTTGGACCTGTTTGCTACCAATAACGAATCAGGACACAACGACAAAACTTCACCCTGGGAGTTTTATTTGGCGGGCTTGTTCGACAACAAGCAAATCGAATTGTCCTTAGGAGCAAGACGCTATGAGCAGCTTCGGCTTTTGCAGGGCAATATCGAATTTAACGCTCGGACTTTGGACATTCTTCGGACGCTGCCGGTCGAGGTCTTCCGCACGCTGCGTAGCGGAGCCGATGTCTATTGGCACAGTATCCGGCAATCGCTGTTGGAAGACGTGAAGAAGGAAGGACAAAAGGCCCAAACGGAGCTAAAAAACGACGAGATTTTGGACATCCTGTCGGCCATCGCCATCACCATGTTGATGTGGAAACACGACCCACTGGCTCCCGTCGTCAAGACTCGAGATCCTCGCCAGCAGCACCTCTCTGCGGGCAATGTGGAGCCACCATCCGGCCCAACGCCTCAGATTGTCCGGATCGATATGTCGGAGTTTTACCGACTGGTTTATTTGCGGTTGGCCTCCATTTACCCGACGTGGCAGGAGGACGATTTTGCGGTTGCCAAAGCCAACGTGCAAGAACTCAAGCGGCTGAACACCCATTACTTAGAGATCGGCTATTTGATCGATAGCGAGGAATCCTTGAGTTGGCGGAACGTGACCCAGCGAGATTTTTTTGCAGCGTTGTGGATGATTCGGTCTGCCAGCGAGCAAGAAGCCGATTGGTTCGCCATTCGCCAAAGCTCCGTCCTGGAATACTCTGAAGAACAATCACGGCATGAAAAAATTGCGGAAGCCTGGCGGTTTATCTGTGGCATGCCGGATGAGGCTTTCTTGAATCGAGGGGACTTTCCTCCTCAAGACCGTTGGTTGGATTTGGTGCATCGGCTTTTCTTGAAGCCAGTTGCCCACTCGCGATCCAACGAATTGATGTATTTGGCATGGCCCAATTTGCTCCGCCGGGCAGGGTTGCTTCGGACTGCCGCATGGTCGGAAGCTGATGTGGATGCCGCCCGTGATCGAGTCTTGCAAGAACTAAAGGAACTGGAAACCGGTAGTACGGCGAATTCGGAGCAAGGGAAGAGTTCATTACCGTGGGCGAAAGATATCGTGTATCGATTCCTGGATGAATATCAGGCAATCGTCGCCGGGCGAGCGGGCGGGAAATCGCGACAAATCGCCCTAGAAGATATGGAAAACCAGTGGCGTAACTGTAACACGAAAGTCGGTAAACAAGTTCGCATCGGTCACCGAAGTCAAGACGATAACCGTGAGCGATTTTACACTTTGGAACGCGAGTTCGAGTTGTGTGCGTACAAGGTGACGAACCGCCTTCATCACCTCTACGATGCTCAGCACGCGAGCCGCTTTCCATACTACAATAAGATCTACGGCGAAGACCTAGAAGAATCGCCGGTGACCTGTATCAATTGGTACGACTCAAAAATGTTTGCCATTTGGTGCGGGTGTGTGATTTTGACGGAATGGGAATGGGAGTACGCCGCTCGAGCAGAATGCGTGAACGCAGATGGAAGCCAACCCGAACAGTTCTGGCAGGATGATGAATATGAAATCGAACAGCGAGCCTGGGGCTATATGAATTCGGGCGGCAAGCTTCACAAAGTCGGTCACCGGCGTGGACGCACCGGAGCCGCCACAGCGAATGCTCCCGATACTCGCAACGACTTTGGCCTTTACGACATGTTGGGCAACGTTTTTGAGTGGCAAGCCAATCATTACGAGTCAAGTGGCGTTTCGCGTTCGGTTCGCGGCGGGTCCTTCGACGTCTATGCTATCCATGCTAGTTGTTCCCTTCGGTACCACCTTCATCCGATGAGTGCCCTCCACAGCGTCGGGTGTCGTGTTGCCAGGGCTAAATCCCGAAAATCTTAGGTTTCCTTCCCTTTTTTCTTTTCTTATATTCGGTATTTCAACAGCGAGCACGCGAGTTACATGACTCAATTGTGGAACTGCTAAAGTCCACTCACACAGCTAGTGAGAATTCTTCTGGCACTCCCCGTTCGCTGCTTCAAGCAAGTCTTGAAAAAATGGGGTCGCGAATGATCTTGCGAAAGCGATTGATTTGTTGAGCGATTCGAAAGTAACCCCAAAAAGAATAGAGAGACTGCCTTACGGAATCGAGATCAATTTCTTGAAGATCATATTGCCCCTGGAGTTTCTTCAAGCGTCTGCGAAACCGCACGACGTTTTCGGGGAACGGGGACATTCCCGGCGTAGAACTTAGATGAAATCCAAGGAACCGAACGCGAAACGTGTTGGGAACATCGGTTTGACAGTAGCATAAGAATGATGCTCCAAAGCACCAGCAACAATCGGTAAGAAAAGCAACTGTCAGATTGCAACCTGATCCTATGATCGTGATAATCGTGAAGGCTTTACATCGCAATCGGACGGCACTTGCACGAAAACACAAACAAACAACGCAACAACAACGCAACAACAACAACAACAACAACAACAACTCATTTTTGACTCGCGAGCTCGCTTCGCTCGCTGTTGAAATACCGAATACAAGAAAAGAAAAAAGGGAAGGAAACTCAAGGTTTTCGGGGTTTAGCCCTGGCAACACGACACCCGCTGCAGTGGTCGGCATCCATCGGATGATTGCGGTCCCGAATGGAACAACTTGCATGGATACCACTGTAGTTGAAGGACCCGCCGCGAACCGAACGCGAAACGTTGGGATCGCGGTCGATTTCTTGTGTGTGGCGATGAAAATAATCGCGTTGTCGCAAGAACGGGTCCTGGCACCACTCCCACACGCCTCCTTGCATGTCCATCAGTCCCTTCCCTTGGGGATCCAGCGTTACTGTGTAGGGGTTGGCCCGCTCGCTACTGGGCTCCAATGTCTTACCGTATTCCGTTTCATAACAATTGATTCTCTCTTTATCTCGTTGTGGATCAAAGTCGTCACCCCACCAATAGGGCTGATCCCAACACTCCCAACCAAATCCAAACTTGGCCGCACATTCCCATTGATCCTCGTGCGGCAGTTCACAACTTTGCCCGTCCCAATACAGAAACTGGCAATAGACCCAAGCGTCAAAAAAACTCAAATAGATCGCGGGCTCGGCGTCAGTCGTTGAATACTTGTCATAACGTGGCCAAAGGTCGCTGGGTTGGTCCGTGCCTTGCGAATCGACCTTTCCCCGCAATCCATGGCCAGGATCAAATAGTCGATAAAACCGATTGGAAACCGGATGTCTTCCCAAACCAAAATCAGGAAATGCCTCGGAGGGCAGATCGACATAGTTGATCTCGGCTTCATTGGCTGGATACTTGTCGTCCATGTACTCGAGAAACGCTTGTTCCCGGTCCGGGCGGCGAGCCAACGCGGCCCAGCGGCGTTCGTACGTCTCGCGAAACTCCAACGTGGCCTTGTTTTGGATAAATTCGTCAAACCAACGCCCAATCGCAGTAGGGTCGTCTCGGAAACTATTAAATTGATTGCGGAAATGTTCCTGCCAGTCATCAGACAGCCCACGAAACCCTTGTTTCTCAGGTCTTGTTCCCATTTTGAAGCGTTTGATTTGCGACAGATCTAGGAAGAGCAAGTGATCGACAATCGCCACCGCGGTAGCTTGGGCCGTGTCACCGTAGTTTCCCTGGCGAAACAATTCGAACTCACCACGCCACCGGTCGCGAATATCCATCGCGGGGGTCGGTAGCTTCGGCGGCGATCGGCGACGTTGCTTAGCCACGGCTTCGGATTCCAACTGGATGTACTCATCCAGTCGCCACCACGACCGAAAAATCATCTCCGTGCTGCGTTTGGCATAGCAGAGTTGGCGTTTGCCGTCGGGATGCGGTTCGTAGATGCCAGGAACGTATACGAAGCGGATCGAGTTGAGCCAGTTCTCTTTGTTTCGCAACTTTTCGGGCATTTCGCACAGAAACTGCCAGAACCAATAGTAGTCTTCCGTAGCATATTGGTCTTTGATGTAGATCCAGTCCCACAGGTAGCGTGTGTCTTCCGGCGATGCCAAATGGGCAAAGTAGTAGGCCAGCAGGAATTCGTGCAAGCTCTTGTTGGCCCAAACCAACTCGCTGAGTCCGCCGCGATCGTCTTCAAAGAAGCTGTTTTCCAAAAACCCGCTGTTCAGAGCCGCCAGCCCATCCCAATTCATGTCGAAAACGCCACGCAAGCGTTTGGTCTGTGGATGTTCGCCAATTCTCGTGATCAAGTCGTTCGTCTCTCGGACGACGTTGTAATCGTATTTCGGAACCGGATCTTCGGGGGCACTGGGTAAGTGGCCCGTCTGTTGCCAGTCGTCGGTCCAAGTAGGTGGTGTATCTTCTTGGCACTTGGCCTTGGTCATAAACGCCACAATTGCCAAGAGGTTCAAGGCGGTCTGTACCTGAGCATCTTCGATTCGATACAACCCGGTCGCGGCATCATATTTTGGTTCACGGCCCGGCGAGAGACCGATCTTGCTCCCTTGTTCGGACCGAGTCATTCCTTGGTACAACAAATGATCCACGGCCTGAGCATAGACGTCCGCTGCCGAACGGATGTCCGTGAATTTGTCTCGCTCACGCAAGTACGACATGATGCGTGGATTCGACAGAATCGGACGAGCCCCCCGAGGAATTTTGTAGAACCGCAGCGAGCCATCGGGTAACCAACCCAAATAGCGAATCTGCTGGCCGCGGGTCATCGATTCCACCCGTACCAATCGCCACGGCAATTTGGCAAACAGAGTGTTCCAATTGGAAGTGTAAGCTTGCGGGCGACCGGCGACCACAAACCGACAGTTCTTGAACTCGTGGCTATCAGGCGACAAGATCGTGGCCAAGATGACCAGTTCTTCCTTGGAACATTGATCCAAGCCGTCAAAGATCAAACAGACTTGAGCGGGTCGCCGCATCATTGCTCGCAAGTGGGTTCGGATTCGTTCGATCGTAACCGTCGTGCGGCTTTGATCCGAAAGTTTTCGGTGCCAATAATCGGCCAATACGCGGAACAATTCCTGCCGGACATTGTCCACTTTCAATCCGCCGCGTTGGACCAGGGACTTCAAATCGAAGCGAAAGGCAAGCACCGGCGAATCGTGTTGATTGCAGCGGTACTCGATCCACTGGGTGACAATGCTCTTGCCAACCCCGCCGTCGGCAATAATGGCCAGGTAGCGAAAGTCGATTGGCCGCCCGGCTTGATCCGTCATGGTGGATCGATTCAGGGCCACGTCATCCAATGAAGGTGGTGGAGTGAACGCCTTCGAATAGGCGATCATCTCGTCCGACGAAACACCGTCGGCGGTCAAGCGGTAGAACTTAGGTTGGCAGTAGTGTTTGACTTCTTCTTGTTGGCGGTACGCGGCAGTTAAGACCAGCCAACGTTGGTCGTGGATGAACCAAGGACGGTTTCCTTCCCGCAGCGTCGATTGTTTGGTCCCACTTGTGTTCATTCGTCACCCAGCACGCTTTGACCGTCACGGCCCGAGTCGTCCGAGTCCGGGTTTTCGGAAGATACGTCGTCTGGATCGGACTCGCCTGCGTCCTCAGCCCCGCCAATAGGGTTAGCCATGTAGTCCAATGTGCCCGTGTTGATTCCGTGGGTTTTGACGATTTCGATCAATCGGTTTCGCAGGGCTTCTTGGTTAGCGAGCAACTCTTGATCAAGTTCAGCCTTGCTCTGCCCGTTCTTCAGTTGCAGGGTGACTTTTTGGGTGTCGTCGTCCACCATGATGGGGCAGTCGAAGTATTTCTTCCAGGCTTCTGTCACATCCTTTCCCGCAGATTCAGCGCTGAACAGAATAGGATCGCCCGAGGTGCGATTTAGGAAAACTCCGTTGACGTCGCGAGCATATCCCCATTGAGATTCCCAGTCATGGGTGACAGCTTGATTCAATTCAAATTTCCAAGCATTGACTTCCAACATCCACAACAGAGCATCCGCCATCGTGCTGCAGTCTTCAATCAAGTGAACGCCGCGGTAGTTCTGATGTTGCTCGACCTCGAGTGGGATTTTTTTCCGGGCTTCAGTCTTATCAGCACTTAAGATCAGTACCGTATCAAACAGCGATTCTTCAAATCGCCCGCTGGGGCAATACCGACAAATCGCGTCGAGCTTCTTCTGAATGCCCTCCACCGTCCCCAAACGCATCGAATCATCTTTTGGTGCCCCGTTTGGGTTATCCAGTTTAGCGCTAATGGCCACGCGAGGATTCAATCGCAGCGATTCGCCTCCCAATGAGAATACATCGGGTTTGGGACTAGGATCGTTGCCGTTGTTCGCAACGGGGGCAATGGGGATTTCACCCGACGCGGCCCAGAGAGCCGCCAAAGCAGCCGCCTGCAACGAACGTCCTCCCAAACCCGGCGCGTGAATTGCCGGTTGCTGATATCTTCGAAAATCGGGATCCGTGCCGAGATAGTGACTGGTGATTCGCCATCGACCACGGTATCGCTCCGCTAGGTTCGATGCACTCCAAACTTCTTCCATGGATTTCATCAAGTTTTGCTCACCGCTGACCAGGTCGGTCAAGCCGAAACTAATCAAGTCGGGATAGAAGGGGCCGGGGTAATCGCTGAATAGCTCGACTTCCAGCCAAAGGACGTAACCTAGCTTGTTTGGATCGATGAACAACACCGGAACGATTGCGGACTTGTCAGTGGTGGTTTGGTAGTTCGCCAGTAGGCGAGGTTCATTTTCGGTGGAAGTAGTTTCGGGCGATTGACCTAGTGGTGCTTGGGCCTGCTGCAAAAGATCAAGCATGATCCAGAACGCGGTTTTGCTGTAATGGATGCTGTAGGCCCTTGCTATCGTCGCGTATGGAAGTGAGTTATCGGTTCGTGACGAAGTGGCGGAATCGATCCGAGCGTGAGCACCGGAACTTGAGAACAAGCCGCTGCCGAATCGGATTGTGTCTTTAACAAGATTTTCGGCCTCAACATTTTGATTGTTTGGATCTCTATCGCCCTTGAACAAAGTTTGGATACGATTCAGCTGAGCAAAGAACTTGAGCAGGTCATGTTGATGCTGTGTGATTGTAGGATCGGACTGCAAACTGGTTGTTGTCAACGCGACCGAGAGCTTGTTAAACCACGATTCGTCGACCGTTTCAACGGCGGTATTCAACTGCGAGAGAATCGAGTTGGCAAAATCACTCTGTTCGCCGAACAAAAACCGTTGTTCCAAGCACTCGGCGTGGCCAGCCATCCAATCATCCAAAGTCAAACGCATCACACTACCCATGTTGAACCGGTCCTTTAACTGTTGATGCCCAATTCTTGGTGGACTGCCGTTCGGAATTGATCGTCCATCTTGTATCGTCGCAGTGATTTGATGGCCGCGACCAAATTTTCTTTTGGGAAAGTCTTGAGACGTTCAATGGAATAGATGTATTGCCGGTTGTAATTTTCTTCATTCGCTTCCAACCGAAACTGAATCAACAAAACCGGGTGTGTTGATCCGTTCTTGATTTTGACCGATTTGGCAGTGACCGGACACCAAATCGTTCGGGTTGGTTCTTTCCGGTTCGATTTTGGATCGAACAGGCCCACCAGAAATAGCGAAGATCGTTTTTCGGGGTTTTGTATAGAAAAGTCGGCCTGAATGGTGCAAGTCACCACGCCATTTTCGAGGACGAAACCGAGTCTGAGACCAGTAGCCGCTTGAATAGTTGGATCGTCACTTAAAGGAATCCAATCGCCGTCGTCCACCATGAACCTACCGTTTCCATTCAATTGGGCAAAACCAATCCCATGGACGGCCCGCCCTTTTCATAAAACCTGCCAACGTTGCTGCTCAATTCGCAGCAAACAACATCAAGATCAATATGGTAGCCGGAAAGTTCTCACCGGGAAAGCAAGCGATTGCCGGACCGAACCGGAGCAAACCGCTCAAGCGCCACGCAGAGCCATCGGGCAACGAAGTGAACCGTTTTTCATGTTGAGCATCGGCCCGAACGGACCGACACAACCTTAGCCGGTCGGCGCAAGCCACCGGATCGCGTCATGTCACAAACTGCAACAGGCCCGAACGGGCCGACACAACTTTAGCCGGTCGGCGCAAGCCACCGGTTCGCGTCATGTCACGAACTGCAACAGGCCCGAACGGACCGACACAACCTTAGCCGGTCGGCGCAAGCCACCGGTTCGCGTCATGTCACAAACTGCAACAGGCCCGAACGGGCCGACACAACCTTAGCCGGTCGGCGCAAGCCACCGGTTTGATCGCCACCCCAACCAATTCAAAGGCCTGAAAGGCCGACACAAATGCGAAAAGGATGCGGTACAGAGTTGGGCACCGGGGGTTGATCGGCTGAATACCCTGGTCACGCTGGAAGCCCCAATGCGGCGGCCGAGCGTGGTTGCCCCAACATAGACCGCGACACGGACGCACAAGGCCGGGTGGGACGATCCCGCATCAGCGTCTATCGACGCAACATTGGGCGGAAGTATCAACCACCAAGGCCTAGCATCCCGAGGCTTGACCACTCCCTATCAGTTCTCCGCGACAAGCTCCTTAAGAGTGGGATCAGCCAATAGTCTCTCACGGGCCCTATTAATCGTGGTCCCAACTGCCGAAACGCTGATATCAAGTAATTTTGCGATTTCGGCGTAACTTAAAGCCGACAGCCACAAACGCGCGATCTCCAACTGTCGAGGACTCAAACGATTGATCGCGTCGTCAATCGCTTGTTGTGTTTCCTTACGTTCTAATCCCACTAGAGGTGAATCATCAGGACTGCATCCCCCCAAAAAGGTTGCATCCAAATCCGCGAATTCGACGCCCGTCAATTCCGTGAATGCTTTACGTCGCTTTTTGTCACACAATTCTTGCCGAATCGCTCGGTACGCAATATTCACCAGGTGTTGAGGCGATTTGGGTTTTGAGTACATAAGTCGTACGAAAACGCCTTGAACAATATCCTCGGCCAGTTGCCAGTTACCACAGAGCCGAAACGCGGTGGCCACCAATTGAGCACGGCACCGATCGTTCAAATCCGACAGTTGCTCATTCGTCGCAGCTGCAAATGTGTGATCTGCAACGAGTTCCATTCCCCAGGTTGATTGTTCACTCAATTGAACCTGGGGTTCGAGCAAAAAATCCGAATGAAGCCGCTCGTTTGCTAGGCGGATAAATTTGGCCGAGCCCAACAACTGGCGAAGCCGATTGCTATCGGTATCTTGGCAAAACCGATGGAGCCCGGCACTATCCAAACGCTCCAACTCATCTTCGAAACTAAAATCCGCAACTTCAACGCCTAACTTCTCCACCAGCAGCGACCGAAATTCGGCGGCGACAGGGTCCAACAGAATCCAGGCGACAAAACAGCGAAAATCAGTATCCGTGAAACCAGCGTCGACGTCCGCGATCACCGCCGCCAACCAATGACCTGCAATCTTCTTCATTTCGAGCTCCAATCAAGCAGAGTCTTTCTACACCGAAAATTCCGGTGAAGAACGACAAAATGGCCGTCCTCGACAGTACTACGCATCATCGCCGAATTTTATTCATTGGTCACGCCAAAAAATCCGAATTTTTCTTGCCCTCCCGAAATAGCGGCAATTTGCGGGAACGATTCCCCGGATTTTGGTCGGTTTCCCAGACACGCAATGCTGTGCTGGCGGGAAAAATGCTTCACGACGTTTCTTGACTCTCTGATACCGTGTTGAATTCCGTCACCGGACAACAACCCCACCAACCGCCTGCCCTGTGTAGATTGGGTACGCATTTCGCTGTAACCTTATTCAGCGAATTCGTGGAAAATCTGGGAGCGGCGGTGATGTCAGGTGATTTGGTTGGCAAGAATGGCCAGTTTATTCCGCAGCAGGTCGTGCGACGCTTGCAGGTACCTTCCGGGATGGAAAACGCCTTGCGGGAATATTTTCAGGGACGAGCCGTCAGCCCCCTCTGGCAGGATGGCAGTCGGGATGACTTGGATACAGACGAACTGGCCGTCGAGCAGCGGCCGTTGGGGATCCCCCAACGCTTTGACGAGGCCAAACAAGAAAACCTTGATCGAATTTGGCCGCCGGCCCGACGGCGACACCAATTTCTGGCGGACCTGAGCCATCGCCGTATGATCGTTTCCATCGGAGCCGGGGTGGGAAAATCCACCTTGTTGCATCAGATCGAGTACGTCATTCAAAAGGCCCACCCGAAACATTTCGTGCTGCGAATCGAAATGAAAGACGTGCCCACGAAATCATTGGAGTTTGTTCACAGAGGTGCAAGTTCACTTCTCGTGGACGAGCTGAGAAAAAAAATCGAGTCGGTAAAAGCCCAACCAACAAGCCGCACGCGGTTGCCGCTGTTGCCGAAAGAAGACCCGCAGGAACAGTACCTCCGGACCTACCTGCGTGCCATGTTGGTACGTGGTGATTTCACCTTGCTGGTCGATGGAGCCGATCAGATCGATTTGACGACGATTGCCCAACAAGGAAAAGTTCTTCGCGAGTTCTTGGGGCTCGTCCCCAACATTCGCTGCATCGTCGCGGGGCGACCTTATTCGATCGTGAAAATCTGGGGCGACGACAGCTTGGATTTGGGGCAATTGGATCCCGTTGGCAGCCGGAAGCCTGTTTGGGAATTCATTCGCATCGACCGCTACACTCCCGACCAATTGAGGCAGTACTTGGGGGGCAAGAAATTGGCGGCGATCGGGAACTTGGACTCGACTGAGGTTCGCCTCCCACGAACGGCAGGTGTGCTGAGGACGATACCGTCTCCAGATTTGGAAAAAATGGATTCCGATTCTGATTTGTATTGGTATTCCCAAAACGAAACAATCGATCTTTCGCTGCAAAAAGCCAAGGAGGTTCGAAATACTCAACTGACCACCAGCAAGATCCTATCCCTGGCCGCCGGTGTGGCTTTTGGTTTATGGACATGGAAACCAACGCCGGTCATGTACGTTCCGTTATCCAAAAATGATGACGATACCTACGGAAATTTCCGGGAACATTTGCATAACATCGGTGTGGAGCAACGACTGCAACGAGCGGGCATACCCAATTTGGATGTTGCCTTGGCTGACCTTTCGGGACTGGATATCGATCCCCTGCGAATGGCGGTTTACCGCGATCGCGACGATCCCGACGGTTTGGAGTTTGCCGACGCCACGATCCGAGATTTTTATGCGGCCCATTGGTTGGCTCGCTATTTGGACGATCCCGGCGGGAAGAATTCTTCTGCATCGACTTGGCAAGATCAAAGGGACTTATTACTCGCACGCCGTCGCGGCCAAGAGTTTGAGCGAATGTGGGAGTTGTTGATTGCCATGCCCATGAGCAGTATCAAACCCAGCCACAAAGAGCCGTCCAACCGGCAGTCATGGTGTCGAGCCATTGAATCTCAGTTTGTGCGGGATAACGGTTCATTTGGTGATTCGCGGCTGATGTATCTGGCTTGGGAACGACTGCTG
Organism: Planctomycetaceae bacterium; assembly: GCA_016794985.1. Classification (GTDB taxonomy): domain Bacteria; phylum Planctomycetota; class Planctomycetia; order Pirellulales; family Pirellulaceae; genus M30B19. The sequence continues at coordinate 110,546 of JAEUIQ010000070.1, forward strand.
GCCCGAGCCGATCGATTGCCCTCACGAAAGAACAAACAACTTTATCAAAAGCATCTGTTGCAAAGGGGATTTACGAGGGAAGAACTGGATAACCACAGCCTCGATGAATTTGAGTTGGCGATGGAGGAGGCGACGGTACTGTTACAACGACAAATACACGACCAAGTCCGATCAGCACCTTTAGTTCCCGCCAATGACGCCGAACGAGTCATGATGTTTTTTTTAACGGACTATCTTGACCATCGCGCTGGGAAGTTTGGACAGGAAGCAGCCAATGTAATCGCTGAAGACATGGAGAATCAGTGGTGTGATTGCAAAACGAAAGTCGGCAAACAAGTTCGCATCGGTCACCGAAGTCGAGACGACAACCCGGAGCGTTGGTTCACTTTAGATCGCGAGTTCAAACTGTGTGCCTATCAGGTGACCAACCGACTCTATCACTTGTACAACCAACATCACGCAAGCCGCATCCAAGATTATTTCCGGTACTACGGCGAAGACCGAGACGAATCGCCGGTGACCTATATCGATTGGGACGACTCCCAAATGTTTGCCATCTGGAGCGGGTGCGTGATTTTGACGGAATGGGAATGGGAGTACGCCGCCCGGGCCGAAAGCGTGAACGCGGATGGTAGCCAACCGGAGCAATTTTGGCCGGATGGTGAATATGAAGTCAAACAGCGAGCCTGGGTCTGGGAAAGTTCAGGCGACAAGCTTCACAAAGTTGGACATCGACGTGGACGCGCTGAAGCAGGAACCTCCAAAGATCCGGACACCCGCAACCGCTTTGGACTTTACGACATGTTAGGCAACGTCTGGGAGCGGCAGGCCAATCGCTACGGCTTAAATCTCGTTTCGCGTTCGGTTCGCGGCGGGTCCTTCTACAACCTTGCTTTCCTTGCGAGTTGTTCCCTTCGGTACCACCTTCATCCGATGCGTGCCCTCCTCAACTACGGGTGTCGTGTTGCCAGGGCTAAATCCCGAAAACCTTAGGTTTCCTTCCCTTTTCTCTTTTCTTGTATTCGGTATTTATCAAGCGAGCGTAGCGAGCGCGCGAGTTGGTTTTCGAATTCGTCCATTCGCGAAATCGGAAGTGAACTCGAGACTCCACGCTTCATCCACGTTAAACAGGGCTCCGATCACACCCACGAAAGAACGACTCCGTAAGAGGACCATTGAAGCCATGTTCGCGGACTTCAATGTTCTCAAGGACTGGGTGTGTCAAGACACGCACTATCTCGCCGCAGCGTCCACTGAGCCCGATCACGGTTGGCTGTCGTTGCCGATTTTCTCAAGATTACGGATGCTGCTTCCAACACTGGCGAGCGAATCATAACCGTCTTTCGTTTCATGCCGTTGTTGTCGGGGAATTTGGCCCGGTCTGCCTACGCTTTGTCGGCAGCGATGAGCAATGACCTCGACTCGGTGATTTTTTTTGAAGTCGGTAAGGATTTTGTCAATCGTCGCGGAGAACACCTTGTCAACATTCGGAATCTTGACGATTTCGGATTTCTCCAGATTGCCCCGCGGCGTTGGATTAGGTCGAAATGCCGAACGACGAAACGGACTGTTGCGATATTGTTTACCCATTTGCCAAAACTTTGATTCATGCATTTTGAAGTTCATTGGATTTGCCGGCAGGTGCCGAGGTTGATGGCATGGTGAAGAGGCTTTCCGGAATCCGTAAGTACTTGACCAAAAGGCAATCAGTTTGAGAAGTCAGACTCGGATGACAAAACAAACAGCCGTCGAAAACGCTCGCCTCTTGGAAGCAACGTCGTGAAGGATTTTTTTCTGTCTGGAACAGGCCCGAAAGGTCCGAAACAACCTTTGTGCTTTATCACTCTTTAAGTTTGGGCTCGGTGGGGCAAAGGGGTCAGGAGCTGGGGATAGGCGAAAGCAGCCGCAGATCCTGCGGAATTCATGCTCGTAGTACGAACCCGCTGCCGAGGGCATTTGATCGCGCTGGATCGACGTTTCAATTGACCTGCGAAGCCCATCGCATCGATCTCAAATTACGGTTTTCGGTTTCAATTTCGCGATGATCGTTGACCCGATTCGGGTAACTTGCCAATCCGCAGTAATCGGCGTTGTATGTCCCATCTCAGATAGAGTCGCCCCAGATCCGCCGTAACGAAAACCAACCACGCCAACCACACCATCGCGCCGAAACCGAGACTTGACTTGAGACCGGGAAAAAAGTGCAGCAAAAGCGGCCCAATGAACATTGCAACCGCTGGCACCAGGACCAACGCAAAAAAGGCAACTACCGCTCGCATGGCACAACCAATCCCCGGTCCCGCGAACGGTGGCCCATACACGACCAATTTGTCGACGTTTTGTTTGACGTTGATCGCGGAGTAAATGCCTGCCAAGAGAATCGGCCAGTGCATTTGTGTTCCAACCACCCAGTTCCAACCCGCCTCAAAACCCCAACTCCATGTTGCGACCATCTCCTTGTCCGTCCACAAGGGCCAAGCGATTCCGGCGGCGACGAGCACAAACCCTTGGACGGCCAGAACGCGCAAGCACTGTTGCGAAATCTTGGCCAGTTCGCCGTGACGAGCCCATGCCTGGCAGACCGGAACCGCTACCAAGTAGGCGTAATACTCGGCCACGATCGGCAACAGCAGATGCCAAATGGTTGCCTGAGCCAGATAGATCGCCCGAGCCACCAAAGCATGGACGACCACAATCGCCACCAGTTGGTACAGGATCTGCCAACTCGAAAGAAACCCACCTTCCAACCGATGCAAGTGCTGCGCGTCCGCAACGGACAGCTTGTTGACAAGCAGGAGCGGCTCTGTCTTTCTCTTGGTCATGGATGTTCACCGCCACGGAGCTATGTTCGAGACGACCAGCAAAGTCATGCGATCGTCTTGGTCTGTTGACAAAAATAGAATCGACTTGGAATTGGAACCCTTCCAAGTCGATTCGACCAAACTTCACAGGTCACGGTATGTTACAGCGGCTCAATTTCGACGGTCAATTGGAGCACCGACTTGTCGTGTCGGAATTCGAACGTGGTGGCGGTTTGACCTTCAATCAACATCTGGCGAAGCTTCTTCTTCAGTTTGTTATCCGTCATGAATTCGTCGTCGCCAAAATCGTCTTTTTCCTTGATGATCGGCTCAACCTGGAAGGTCATGTCGAGGCTGGATAGAACGACGTCGATGTACTTCCCTTGATCAGTGATTTCGAAGGTTTTCGCTAGTCCCTGTTTCAAGATATGTGGTGCATCTTCCTTGGCAATCGTGATGTAGCCCGTGGGCACTTGCACGCTGCCGACTTTCGTCAACTCTGTTTTGCCATCAACAGCCACTTGCTTGCCCTGTTCGTTGAACAAACGGAGACTAACACCCCCATAGATTTGCTCGTTATCGCCACCGTCATCTGCCTTGATGACTTCGACCTTGGTCACACGGACTCGGGCTTTCTTGGCATCCAAGCAATGGTTGCCATCGAGAAACGCATTGGCCAATAATGAAACCGGGGTTCCATAGAGGTCAGTGACTTTGTACGACAGCGGGACAATATCGTTTTCACCATAAGACGACTTGAAGTAGTTATCCAGGGTTGCTTGCAACTTGGAGTAGTCCGACACGCCGATGAACTGGCCACCTTGGGTCTGAATTCGCACGTTGATGTACTCGCGAGCTTTGCTCCCGGTATTCTTCTGTTGCAATTTGGCCGAGACCACGCCCCACTCCAGACTGCCCTTGAGTTCGTTGGAATACTTCTCCAAATCGTACTCACTCTCCATGATGACATAGAGTCGGCGACCGTACTTTACTTCGCGCAGAAACAGCGCGTCCTGGTTCAGTCCTGACACGTCCGTGAACAAATCTTCGGGCTTGGACGGTCCATCCGCTGACACAGCGACGAAGGTTTGGTCAAACGTGTAGACGTACATGTACCGATACTTTTCCGAAGAGAACGAAAACTGATCTTCGCCGGAGATTCCCATGTAGAAGAAGGAAGCTCCGATACTCAGGCCCATGCTCTCGCTAAACGTACTCCGCTTGATCTCCGAGTTAGAAGCAGCATTCGGCATGCCGGTAAAGTTAGCTGGCTTTGTCAGTGACTTGACGACCCCCTGCGCGGCACTTTCACTGATTCCTCCTCGATTGGCGGCGCTGATCGTGGCACTCGTTTGCTTGACCAAATTGGACGAGGCGTTGATGGCATAGGTCTTCCGCTTGTCCCATGGAAAGTATTTGAATTGTCCCGAGCGCAGTAGTTCTTGGGCGTCGAAAACGCCGCCAGGTACAATTTGCAGTGCCGAAGAACCTTCCGTGAGCACGATTTCGCTCTCGATTTTTTGACCGCGAACTTCTTCTTTGGTGAGGCACATCGGACTGTTCAGTTGCGTGATCTTTCGGGTCGTGGTATCCGCGGCGACGACGCCTTTTTTCCATTGGATTTTCACGTGACTTTCTTTGCCGTCCCCCGCTTCGTAACGGACAATTTTGTCCGCTAAGGGCGTGGCCTTGAATTTCCGGTCGAGATTCTTTGGCAACGCGGTGTCTTTTTGGACGGCATTGTCGGACAACCGATTGACCTGGGCATGTAGGGATGTCTCCCCAGCCAGGCCACCGGCGACGACGGCCAAAGCCATAAAAAGTTTTTGGACGAGGGTGGTCTTGCTGACTCGCATCACAATTTTCCTTAAGAGAAGGGGGATTCTTTTGGCGGCAGATTCAGTTCTAGCCGCGTTTCAGTAATCCCATCGTGAGTGATGCCATGCCCCGGCCAAAACTTTTTTCAAACCATTTCGTTTCGAGTTTGTGATTGCCTGACCGTTAGCTGCCAGACTTTTGATTGACTGACGGCGAGTTTCGCGCCGAATCCATTCGGGGAGCCGCTTCGGCTTCGAGGTCGGTTCCTTGAATCTGCTCGAACCATTTCGACATGCCTTCGAAGTCACCCCGCGCCTCGGCGAGATCAAACTGCAACAAGGCCGCTTGAGTCGTGTAGGGATGTCCGGGTCCAACCGACTCCAACGCTTTCTGATATTGCTCGTCGGCCAAGGCTCTCGCTTCGTCCAACTTGCCGGAACCAATCAAGGCCGTGCCGTAAACTCCACGAGCTTCAAAGGTCAGTTGATGAACTGGTCCCATGTGCGCAGCCGATCGTTCCAAGGCGTCGGCCGCCACATTGGCTGCTTCATCCCATTTCTTCAGGGCATTCCAAGTTCTAGCCAACAGAATCCGTAAGCGAATCGAACGTCGGTGGGTCGGCGTAAAGACTTCGTCATAAATGGCGATATGTTCCAAACACAGCTTGTTGGCCGATTCGAATTTGCCTTGATTGAAATTCAAGGCAATCAGATTAAACACATCAACCAGCGTCTCTGGATGTTTTGGCCCCTGGACGACGGAATGAGCTTGATGAATCTCTTTAAGCGCGATCTCGGCGTTTGCCAAATCCCCGGCATCCATCAAGGATGTTGCCAAATTGGATTGCATGTTGAGTGTATTGCGATGTAATTCGCCGAATGCCTCCAAGGAAATCTCGTAGGCCTCCCGATGTAATGCCACGATCTGGGTGTGGTCGGGATTCGGAGCTTGCGATGTGACATTGGCAAAAATGTCGGTGACAGTAATCACTGAATCGGCATCTAACGATTCGATTTGCAGAGCGCGTTCCCAGGCATTCTTAGCCAAGGCTAGCGCCTGCGTATCTTCATCTCGATGCGACAAAATCAGGGCCAAATGGGCTTGCCCCGTGATGGCCTCGGCACTGTCTTCGCCAAATCCCTCGACATACGCTTTGTAACTAAGCTCCGCATGCCTTTGGGCGGATTCAAGATCGCCAAGAGAGAGGTAAGCCTCCGTCAGAATCTTGTGCGTATCGCCTGCCACCACGACATCAACCGAATCCGATTCGCCAAGTTGTTGCGCAATGGTCTCCAAGAAATCGCGAATGGTCCTGGCCTGGCCCAAAGTTTGTTCTGGAGTAGCCGCGAACAACGCATTGTTCAAGAGTTCGTTCGTGGACTTCGAACGCTTCTCAGAAATCGAAGCTTGTTCCTTCGCGGACGTTAGCTTCTCATTTATCAAAGTCAGTTCACGATTTTTTTGGCTTAGGATGATGGAGCTAACGGCGCCGGCAATCACGGTGATCAACACGCCCACCAGCACTGCGGCCGCGAAGGTCGGGCGACGTCGGACGCCGCGAACAAACCGCGACCACACCGATTCGGCGACCACACTGATCGGCTCGTCCGCCAAGTAGCATTCGACTTCTTCGCGCAGCTTCGCGGCACTGGGGTACCGATCCTCGATTCGTTCGGCCATCGCCTTCCGACAGATCGCCGCCAGTCGCTCAGGGATTAGTCCGCGATGAATCGATACCCCCGCTTCCCCCGCTTCATGGTTGCGTTTGGTAGCGCCGGCGACTAGGAAATACAGAGTCGCGCCCAACGAATAAACGTCGCTGCGAAAGTCGGTCAGATCAACGCGTCCTTGCAGTTGTTCGGGACTGGCGTAGGCCGGCGTTCCCATCACTTGGCCTTCGATCGTTTGCAGGCCGCGTTCCGTCACCGTGTCTGACCCGCTCGTACCGGACATCGAAGTCACAATGATGTCCGGTTCGTTCATCACTTTGGCCAAACCCCAATCCATCAACAGCGTTTCGCCGAACGGACCCAAGATAATGTTCTCGGGTTTGATGTCGCGATGAATGATGCCTTGGCCATGTGCGTAGGCCGCAATGTTGCACACCGTCACGAAACTTTGCAGAAGCTGTCTGAACTCCCTGGATGCCCGATAGGCTGTCGGGTTGGGCCACTTCAATCGCAGTTGTTCCACCCGCTGCCGTAAGGTTGGCCCATCCACAAATCGCATCACGTAACAAGGCAGTTGCTCGTGATCGTGTTTCAGAGAGATGACCGGCACCACGCCGGGATGATTCAAGCAGCCCGTGATCTGCGCCTCGCGCTCGAAGCGCGAGATCTGTTCGGCACTCAGGCGATTCCGACGCGGGAACTTGATGGCCACTTGTCGTTTGAGGCTTGGTTCGGTCGCCTGATACACATCGCCCAATCCACCACTGGCATGAAGCCGTTCCAACTGATATTCGGAAACAACTTGCAATCGCTGTTGCAGGCGAGTGATTGCGCCGGATTCGAGTCCCGGGTCTGGTTCTGCTCCCAACATACTGCCAAACTGAGCATCCATCGCCTGCAAGGCTTTAATTTTGGATTTGACTTTCGCCAGCAATTCCGGATGATCCACGCAGAGTCGTTCGGCGGAAAGTGGTTGTCCCCGCTCGCAGCTTTCCTCCCAAACACTGAGCAGTTCGTCGACGATTTCGTTCATGACATTCTTGTTTGCCTAAGGACTATCGGGGTCGATTTGTGAGTCGTCAGCCAGTAACGCGTTGTGCAGATTGATTCGCGCTGCTCTCCAACGTCGACGAAGCGTGCGTTCGGCGATTCCACTGGCCTCTGCCGCCTCGTTAAGCGTCAGCCCTTGATACCAAAGCAAGTCGAACAGCAGCTGTTCATCGGAGGGCATTTTGTCGATGTATTCGTGAAACTCGCCCCAGCTCCCCAACTTGACCGGATCATTGGTGCTATCGCTGCAGACGTCGATCGGGGCCACGAGGGCGCTACCGTCGGCTACCCAGGACTTCGCTTGGTTGGCGCCCAGCCCCAACGGGCCGAAGTACTTTCGGGAAAGATCGATCAATTCGCGGCGAATTACGGTCGCTGCCAACCGGAAATAATCCAGCGGTGTTTGGGGATGGTTATTCTCCAACGCTTTCCACAGCCGCACCGAACTGTTTTGCACGACGTCGTCAGCATCTTCCCATCGTTTGAGACCCGGATGATCGGCCAAAATTTTTTGGACCAATGCTCGCAATCGTTCCAGGGTCGCGGTGATCAGCTGACGGGATGCCGCCGGGTCACCGACCTGTAGTTGATCCAGCAGTCGCTGGACAATGACGGTAGAAGACGTCTGTACGGGGTCCAAAGCGACAACTTTCTCTAAAACAACCCAGGCCCTCTGAGCGAAATCACAGCGAAGTGACCAAAGACCTGGTATCAACCGATCCCGAACACCGAGACCCGAGAGGAAGATAGAACCAAGTCACTCCAGTCCCCGGAGCTTGGGGCTTGATTCTATCAGAAATGCACAACTTTCAAACCAACGGCTCGACAAGACAACAAGTTCAATAACGTCAACATGCTCAACAATACGAAAAAGTTCTCTATTTTCCCGCTCATATCGCCCTCGTTCCTTTACAGTCCGGGAATCCGGAGCATCCCCAGAAATCGCCTTTGGCCGACTTGCGCCGCCGCATGGGTTTACTGCATTGCGGGCATTCGGGTGCGTCGGCAGATCTTTGCTGCTCACGTGCCTCGAGGTGTCGCGCCATGAGCCGTTCGCCGAAGCCACCGTTTTCCTCAAAGTTTTTTCCCTGCGCTTCGATCTGGCTTTTGAGCATATTCAGGGCGCGGCCAATGATGATCAGTAAAGCATTGGCGACCACGACCGCATCCTCTTCATCAAGCCAACTCGCGTATTTATTGCGTTGTTCGAGGGCGTGCTTGGCAACCATGTCCTCTCACAACTCCCCCGAAAAGGCTTGGGGCAGCAGGTGGGGACATCTTTAGCGGAAACGACCGAATCTAGCGGAAACGAGGGGGAAGAAAACATTGATTTTCCCGAGGATATTGAATATCCCCCAGTATTTGAGATCGCAGAAATACCCCGAGCAGGATTCGAACCTGCGACCTACTGATTAGAAGTCAGTTGCTCTATCCAGCTGAGCTACCGGGGCAAGGCTGTTTTCTCGGGTTTTTGTGGGGTGTGTCACCGCTATAGTCGATAGTGTAAACTGTTGCGACACCCGCCACGACACCCGCAAGCATGAGCTGGCACTTGCAGCAGGTGTCGCGACACCCGAAAAAATCGCCGACTCGCAAACTTAACTTGCAGGCGGCAAGTCACCACATTTCCAGCTTGTAGGAGCAAATGCAGTGAGCAAGGTTCATTCTACAGCCAAGCCCAGGAAAACCAAGGGCGATCTAAAGCCCCGAAAGCCGCACAAGGACTTCCCGCTTTTCGCCCATAATAACGGTCAATGGTCCAAGAAGGTCCGAGGCAAGATTCACCACTTCGGTAAGTGGGACAATCCCCAGGCGGCACTGGAGAAATGGCTCGCTCGCAAGGATGATTTGCTGGCCGGTAGGACGCCAAGAACTTACGACCCGGATGCGTTGACGGTGGAGCGACTATGCAATCTGTTTCTCGATTCACGGCAACGGCTAGTTGATACGGGAGAGCTTACCAAAGGCACGGTTGTTGACTATCTGGCAGTGTCAAAGTTTGTCGTAAAGTCCCTGGGAAGAACAACATTGGTGGAACAGCTACGGCCGGAAGACTTCGCGAAATTGCGCTCAGCACTTGCCAAGGGCCAAAACGTTAAGAGCCTCGAGGGTTGCGTGGCCAGGGTCCGAGCGATCTTTAACTATGCCGATAAGAACGGAATGCTAGAGCGGTCTTTGAATAAGCTATGGGGGACAGAGTTCAAGAAGCCGAGCAAAACGGCACTGGACAAGCACAGAAACAAGACTGTACGAATGTTCGAGCCCTCTGAGGTCTCGAAGTTGATCAAGGCGGCAAGCCCACAAGTCGCAGCCCAGATTCTACTTGGCATTAACTGTGCTATGGGACCAACCGATCTGGCCAAGCTCCGCTTCGATCATTTGAATGGCGAATGGTTGAACGTCCCGAGGTCGAAGACGGGCATCATGCGACGTTGCTGGCTATGGCCAGAAACTCGCAAAGCAATTCAGGGCGCAATTGCAGCACGACCCGAGCCGAAAGATCCTGCATTGTCGGAGATCGTATTCATCACGAAATACGGACGCGACTGGGGGCACCAGGGCACACTATCCAGTGAAATCAGGAAGTTACTCGATTCCTGCGAGATAACAGGGAAGGGAAAGACGTTCTATACGTTGCGACACGTCTTCCAAACAATAGCCGACGAAACCAAGGATTTTGTGGCTGTCTCCTCGTGCATGGGCCATGCCACCGGGAGTATCAGCGATCACTACCGCGAGAAAATCGGCGACGAGCGACTGCGGGCCGTTTCTAAGCATGTAAGGAGTTGGCTGTTCAGAGGTCAGGTGATTCAAGGATGAATTTGTTGTTTTACGGTGACGTAACCAACAGGTTCAGGATTATTCCCAGGAGCCTCGATGTACGACATTGCGTTCCGCCGGACTGTCCGTTAGTCGCTAGACCAATTGGCAGCTCGCTCGTAAGTAATTGCGCACCGGACACATGAAGTTCCTAGATCGCATCCGTCGAATGTCCGAGAATCCTGAGTTTTCCAGTATTTTTGGTACAAAAAACCAGGAATTCTCTAGCGAGCCGAGCTTAGGCAGATGATCAAATTGCCTCAGAATCGGTCCACAGTTCGAAAAATCGGAATTGTACCGTACGTCGATCACAATGTTGTGTTTCTAATAATAATCTGCGAGGATGAACGGTCGACGGTGTTCAGCCTGTTTCGTTTCAAATGCATGAGGCTTTGATGATCAAATTCGATTCAGAAACTGACTTGCTTGAAATAGTTGATTTCTTGCGGCTAGACGCCAATAGAGGACTCGGCAGTCAAAAGGCAGAACTCGGTCAATTTATGAGCCCTGCTCCGGTCGCAAGGTTAATGGCTTCGATGCTCGCGGGCAACAATGACCATATTAGAATTCTCGATGCCGGTGCGGGCGTCGGTTCTCTCTTTGCTGCTGCCGTATCGGAACTTGGTCGAAGGGTTACAAAGCCAAGCAAGATTACTGTCACGGCATGCGAAATTGATCCGCATATGGTTTCATATTTGGCGGATACCATGAGGCACTGCAAGGAAGAATGCAGACACCTAGGCATTGCGTTTGAGGGAGAGATTGTTGAGGGTGATTTCCTTGAAACGGCGGCGGACTACATTGGGAATGGTCTGTTTCAATCTATGAGGCGATTCAACTGCGCCATAATTAATCCCCCATACAAGAAAATTAACTCCGGCTCACAACAAAGAAGGCTCTTGAAGGGAATAAACTCTGACAGCACGAATATCTACACAGGATTTCTCGCAGCCGTCGTTCAACTGCTTGAGCCTGACGGAGAGCTTGTCGCAATCACGCCCCGAAGCTTTTGCAATGGGACCTATTTTCGCTCGTTCCGAGAGTCTTTCCTCAAAAGCATCATCCTAAGACGACTACATGTTTTTGAAACGCGTCACAAGGCCTTCAAAGAAGACGCCGTTTTGCAGGAGAACATTATCGTACACGCGATTAAGCGAGGCGGAAATCTCCAACAATCCGATATCGAAGTAACCTCTGGAGCGGATGCGGATGATGAGCTTCCATTGGTCAGGACATGTGCGTATTCAGAAGTGGTTAAGCCGTCCGATCCTCAGTATTTTATTCACGTCGCAGCGGACGAGCTAAGCCAACACGTTGCATCGCGAATTGACGGTCTTGAGTGTACGTTAAGCGATACGGGATTAACCGTGTCTACGGGAAAAGTAGTTGATTTTCGAGCGAAAGATTATCTTCGGCAGAACTTCCAGAATGAATCGGTGCCGCTTATTTGGGTCTTTCATTTCAAGGATGGATACATAGAGTGGCCAAAGGGAAGCGCGAAGAAACCCGAGTTCATCGTAGATGCGCCGGAAGTAGCCAACCAATTTGTTCCGAACGAGGTGTATGTATTAGTAAAGCGTTTTTCTGCAAAAGAAGAAAAACGGAGGGTCGTTGCTGCAGTTTACGACCCCAATCGTATACCATGCCAGCGAGTTGGTTTTGAAAATCACTTAAATTATTATCACATGGGCGGTAGAGGGATGGATATCTTTCTCGCTCGTGGGTTGGCGGCTTACCTTAATTCCACACTCGTCGACTCATATTTCCGACAGTTTAATGGACATACTCAGGTAAACGCAACGGATTTACGCAACTTTAAGTATCCGAGTGGTAAACAGTTGGCTCGAATTGGAAAAAGCATTGGAGAAGTATTTCCTGATCAAGATAAGCTAGATGCAATTTTGGAGAAAGAACTTGGTATGGCGGAAAGCTCGGGCATAGACCCAATAAAAGTAAAAGAGAAAGTTGATCAGTCCATGGATGCGTTGAAGGAGCTAGGATTCCCTCGGCAGCAACTCAATGAGCGGTCGGCTTTAACACTCTTGGCGTTACTAGGAATCAAGCCTAATATGGCATGGAAAGATGCTTCAGCTCCACTTTGCGGCATCACACCAATGATGGACTTCTTCCGCGATCACTATGGCAAGAACTACAAACCCAATACCCGTGAGACCGTCCGAAGGCAAACCGTCCACCAGTTCATGGATGCAGGATTGGTCGTCGCTAATCCAGATAGGCCAGAGCGACCAGTAAATAGTCCGAAGGCGGTGTATCAAGTTGAAGAAAGTGCCCTGTCTCTCTTAAGGGGATATGGTAGTCAGGCTTGGGCGCATGACCTAGCTTTGTATCTCGCTAAAGTGAAGACACTCAAGGAGAAATACAAACAAGAGCGTGAAATGGCTCGACTTCCTGTCGTTTTCCCTGATGGAACGGTGTCAACGTTATCACCAGGTGGTCAAAATGTGCTTGTAAAGGAGATCGTAGAACAGTTTGCCCCTCGTTTTGCCTCACCGGGCAAGTTCATTTACGTTGGGGATACAGATGAAAAGTATGCATTTTTCGATAAGGAAGGCCTCGAAAGGCTTGGGGTCGAGCTCAATGCGCATGGCAAAATGCCCGATGTTATTATTCACTTTACGGAGAAGAACTGGCTGCTCTTAATCGAAGCCGTAACGTCCCACGGTCCAATCAACCCAAAAAGACAACAGGAGTTAAAGAAGCTTTTCGGCAAATCTAAAGCGGGGCTTGTTTACGTAACGACATTCTTGACCCGAAAGGCGCTGATTAATTACATCGACGAAATATCATGGGAGACGGAGGTGTGGGTAGCTGATAGTCCGACTCACATGATTCACTTCAATGGCAAACGATTTTTAGGTCCTTATCCAGAAGAGGATTCATAATGCAGAGACGTCCATCATCACAGGATATAAGTTGGTTTATCGATCTGCGGAGAAATTATCAGTTGGACATGGACCCTCCATACCAGCGAAGAAGCGTTTGGAATCTAAAGGACCAGAGATATTTCCTCGATACTATTTTCAGCGATTACCCTTCTCCTCAAATTTTTCTTCATAAGCTTCCTGACCCCGACAAGACCATTTATGCTGTCGTGGATGGAAAGCAGCGTCTGACAACAATTTTTGAGTTTGTCGATGGCAATATTACATTGGACCCAGAACTCGGGAACGATAACCTTCGAGGAAAACGTTGGGATGAACTTGGTAAGGCAGAGAAACAAAAGTTGTGGGACTATGTGCTGCCTGTCGAGTTTCTCGTGTTCGACGAAGATGATGACATGGCGGTGAACCTTGCTTTTGATCGCCTGAACCGGAACATGCGGAAGCTCGAGCCACAAGAGCTACGTCATGCGCGTTGGGACGGATGGTTCATAAAGCTAGTTGAGTCTGAAGCAGAGTCAGATGATTGGGTAAAGCTAGGCGTCGTCACTGCCGCCCGTACCAAGCGGATGAAAGACGCTCAATTCATTTCCGAGCTACTGCTTTGTTTGATAGAGAAAAGGATGCATGGGTTTGACCAGATTACGCTGGATGGCGCATATGCCAAGTACGATGACGTCGACGAAACTGGAGCAAATGTTAATACGGATGATGTTGCGGAAGAACTAAAGTCAGTGAAAAAGTTTTTCTTGGATATGCAGGCACAGAATAGTTCTGTCAAGAAGTATGCTGGAACTTTTGCTCCATTTTATACGTTGTGGTCTCTGGTTGTTATTGACCGTTCCATTCTTCCGAAGCCCAAGAAATTGGCGGAACTCTTCGTTAAGTTCGTCGAGAAAGGAAAAGAGATTCTCGGTGATCCGGCGTTGATGGGAACCGCCTCCGAATCAGGCGATATTCTTCTGAAGAGTGCCTATGATTTTCAGCAGGCATCCAAAGGAGCCCACACCGATTTGCGGCCACGACAACGGCGGTATGAGGCACTGAAGGCGTACATCATAGCGGCACAACAATGAAGATTGCGCGAGCAGTACGTGAGCTCTACAAGGATCTCGTTGAGAAACATAGCCGCCTGAAGGAGTCGGTGGACACTCTGATCCAGAGCCGAAAGGAGCAACGTTGGCATTATGAGAGCCGTGTCAAGGGAGAAGAGAGTTTTGCCCTGAAGCTTGAGACCGGGAGAATCGAGAACCCGTCAGCTCCTGAAGACTTTTTTGCATGCACGATAGTTGTCGAGAATCACGCCCGAATCGCTGCTGCTGAAGATTTGGTCAATTCCCTTTTTAGCTTGATTGCGCGTAGGCCAAAAGAAGACGTTTCAACACACCTCTCTCCTGAGAACTTTGGATTTGATGATCTACGACTTTACGTCAATTGGAAAGATGCGCCGCAACTTCCAACTAGCGGTTTTTCTGGGATGGTATTTGAAATCCAGATTAAGACGTTTTTACAACATGCTTGGGGAATCGCAACCCATGATTTTGTATACAAGTCCGACGATGTTGATTGGGCTGAAAGCCGAATTGCTTTTCAGGTTAAAGCCATGCTTGAGCATGCAGAGCTTTCTATCGGAGAAGCACAAACGCTTTCTACCGCAAAATTGGTTGGTCGATGCGACAAAGAATTTCGGAGCCTAAAGGATACGATTGCCGAGATCAAAAAGCGATGGGATTTGGATAACTTGCCGACAGATCTGAAGCGACTGGCGCAGAACATACTCCACCTGTCAAAAACTCTTGCCATCAATCTTAGTGATATTTGGGACGCAGTCGATGCTGAAACGACAAGGGGACGCGGCGCTAAGCAACAAAACCTGTCTCCGTACTCTTCGACGCTCCAAGCTCTGGTTGAAATAAGGGGCGCGAAGCTATTTGATCCATTGAAGAAGGATTGGGTAAGGCAAAAGATCTATGTGCCGCAAGAAGTGGAGCTTCCACCGTTAGAAAAGAAGATCAAAGAAAAATTGGTTATCATTACGTAATTCATTTGTAGTCGTCGCGAGCTGCTCTTGCGGTAGTCTCAGGAGGACGGACTGGTTGTCAGTGCGGAACTTGACCAGTGGTTGCCTGATCGATGGCTGGAGGCCCATCCCAAACATCGTTGGACGATCGACGAGATCGGCGGACAAGAACGTACTCAAGAAGAATTGGCCAAACGAAACCGCCGCCAGATCGAAAAACGGAAAAAGAAGCAGGGGTAGTTCATCGAACGCTCACAAATCTTCAGCGGCAAAGGGCCGCTTGTAGTCAGGAAGAAATCACTCGAAGCCTTTTTCTGTCTCGCGACGGCGTTCACCTGTCGTTGAGGTCCATGTACTCCTGAATCACCGACACGAGCAAGTCGGACGACTTGGGGGTGAAGCCAGGGGACTGGCAGAGTACGAAGAAATCGAAGCTGCCATCGTCTTTGAAAGTGGTTTCTGCCTCGACGACAAACTCGACAGGGGGTTCCCGCTCGATGACGTTGAGACTCATCCCCGGAAAGGTTGCCTTGGGCTTTTCCAGCTTCGGCAACGCGAGCGTCCAAAAGGCCTCACCAATGTCGGTAAACAGCCAGCTTTCGCAGTCCTCAAGTTTGTTATCCCGGTGCGTAACGTAAACGAGCCTGTTCAGCCAGCGGTTGGCAATCGCGACAAGTAGGTAGTTCCCCGCGTTCATTTTCTGACCGCTTTCCTCGAGCGACTCACGTTGCTCAAGCGGTTGATGCAGCAGATCAAGCCCCACGTAGACCTTGGAAAAGCCGAACATCCCCGAGCCGAGATCAGCGTGGGCATCAACGTGGACTACCTCGAACGGCTTGGTCAGCCTTCCATCCCGAATCAGGTCTCGCCACCAGTAGAACGCTTCGTGGTGGTGGATGATGTACTTGCCCGGAACACGCCGCCGCGTTGACAGTCCGCAGTTCTTTTCCAAAAACTCCCGTACCTTATCGCTAGTCCACGGTTTGAAGTCCGATTCGCTCAACCGGGAACCATCGCTGCTCTGGTCGTGAGAGATCGAACTAAGGAAGAAATCAAGATCGAGATCGAGGATTCGCATTCTGCTCTCGGTGGCACGGTTTAGGATTTCATAGCGACGGAACAGACAAGCCGAAAGGACGAGGAACGGAAGTGCTGCCGGTTGGTAAGTATTCAGTACGGCACGGGCTTCACCCCTCGGTTCAGCGTTAGCACCCCGACTTGGGCGCACCATTAGGCTAGTTTGCTACTGGGCAGATACCGATCATCAAGTGCATGGACTAGCCGTCTGATCGCAAGCTCAGACTGGTGTCCTTATCTCAGATACGGCTCATCCGCTCGCTACGCTGTTCGCGTGTGAAAGTGTCCATGATTGTTCCTTTAATCATCGTCGCTATCCTCGTCGTCGTCTTCGAGTGGTTCGTCAGTGAAAAGGATTGTGAGGGTTTTCCCATAGCTTCCAAGGCCGACTACGTCTTCATTTATCTCGACGTCCGGCCCGCCATCGAACCAATCGGAAAGAGTGCTGGTTCCTTCGTCTTGTCTTGCCTGCTCGACATTTGACTGATCTGCGTTGAACATCGCAGTTACCGTCCCCTTGGGCAAGAGGTCGCCTTTTTTGATCCATGTGATGCCGCGCAAATCACGAATCCTGTCTGACATAAAGCAGTAGTCAATCCTCTCTCCGCTGCTGACGATCACGGCTACTGCTTCGTCTGTGAAATAGGAGTACCGGATGGCCGTTGCGGTGATGGAGGTTTTGCAAAGTCTGGCAAGTTTCTCGATTGCGGAAAAACCGCTACCCGCTCCATTCACCGCCTCACGGAATTGATGGACTGGCATGAGCAGTGCGCTGGCAAAATAGTCCGCCTGACGTTCGACGGGATCGCCTGAGATGAATCCGCTCTTTGATTCGTGAACTCCGTCGCCGCGAGGAAAGAGTTTTTCGGGGTGGCCCGGAAGGAAATAATGACCAAGTTCGTGAGCCACGGTGAACCGGATAAAGCCATCGTTAGTGATATGCTGGGCATATTGGATGCCGAAGACGTTACCGACTCGCAGCAAAAAACCGGACACGCCGGGCTTGCCCGATTGCTTGGCTTCAACATGAATATCGTGCCGCTTAGCGATCTCGAAGGGGCAAATGGGGAACGCAGTAAAACCGCATTCCTCGACGATACTTTGTGCGGTGTTTTCCGCCTCGGCGCGAGCGAGTTTATCAGACATGGTTTACTTGTCCTCCTGGCGGAGGCGGTTCTTTTCCGCCAGCATCGCGGCGAACTTGGCAAGATCATCCTGATCTTCGGCTGTCATCTTCTCGAAGTTGCGAAAGAGTTTCTCCGCGACAGGTCCGGCAGTGGTAGGCACGGTTTCGCGGCCCAGGAGGAAGTCGATGGTGACTGCCAAGGCGTCGGCGAGTTTCTTCAGGTTATCAAACGAAGGTGATCGCCTTCCGGACTCGAAATGCGAGATCGCAGAAGGCTGAAACCCAGTCCTTGCAGCCAGGTCGGCCTGGTTCATCCGCTTCTCTTCGCGAATTTGGCGCAGGCGCTCCCCAAAAGTTTCTTGCATGTTCCTCTTGACTCCAATGTGACGACTCCGTAAACTTAATTATGACGGCCTGCGGGTCGTTTTGTTGTGTCGCGTGCTTGACGACTTCGTCATATCATACGTGACAGACGAGCCGTTGGCAATCGGTATCAACATCAAACAGTTCGGAAAGGACCAAGTAGTGCGAAAGTCTTCGTTGGATAGGGAAAATGGCAACGGTGGCCGCATCGCTAAGTTCCCATTGGGAGGTGCAGACACCGGGGGTGTGGATGCCGTTGGAGTGCTCGACAGCAGAATACTTCCGGATAGCGAGTTCATTGCTCAGTGGGATGCGGTGATCGTCGAAACATCGCAAAAGGATCGGCTCCTCTCGCAGTCAATCCTGAACTTCACGCTTCGTGAGAAGGTGAACAGGGCGAACCTTCCACTTCACGGCCTGATCGTGCTTCACGGGCCACCCGGAACTGGCAAGACGTCGCTGGCACGAGGGTTGGCGGCTCGGACCGCCGAAGCCATCGGAAGGCTCGGTCAATTCCGATACATCGAAGTCGAACCACACGCACTCACCGGAGCGGCGCTGGGCAAGAGCCAACGTGCGGTTCGTGATCTTCTTGGGCAGACGGTCGCCGAACAGGCAGAGCGAGGCCCACTGATCGTGCTTCTCGATGAAGTGGAGACGATGGCGGCTGACCGTGGTCGCATGAGCATGGATGCCAATCCGATTGATGTTCACCGGGCGACTGATGCTGTCCTCGCGCAGCTGGATCAGCTCGCTGCAAAATACCCTCACTTGCTTTTCATCGCGACGAGCAATTTCACGCAGGCGGTAGACGGTGCATTTCTGTCTCGCGCGGATCTCATCGAGAATATTGGTATGCCTAGCCCTGAGGCTTGCCGTGCCATTCTTCAGTCGGCTGTTGAAGAATTAGCCAGATCATTCCCAGCCACTGCACGCATTCCGCTGGATGCAGACTTCGACCGCGCTGCAAAGCAATGTGTAGGGCTTGATGGCCGTCGCATTCGCAAGTTGGTGATCGCCGCGTGTGCGCTCAACAAGCAAACCGCGATTGACCCGAACAAGTTGTCGGCCTCCGATGTCCTGCAAGCTGCGAAACAGGCTCAGGCTGAGTCACTTTCGGTGATGGGGGAGCAATCATGAGTACCGTAGCTCGTCGAATCCGAGCGACGCCCGAACGCGGTGCGTCGGATGCCTGGCAGGTGATTGTTGATCTGATCGCGCCGAAAGAAGGTGCGGCACGCCGGGAACTGCTTGACATTGAAGGAATTGCTTCGTCGATCATCTCGACGGAATCGCCCAAGGATGCGGCGATGGTTATTCGTGGCACGGGACCGCGGGTGCGGATGTACTGCCTTTACGACGACGATGCGATTTCCGGTGACGATGCCAATGAATCTGCACTGGCGGGCTGCCCGACCGATGGCGATTGGGTCATGAGCCTTCCGGCTGACGCAGACGATGTCGCATGGATCAAGAACGCGTTGGCGAAGAAATCCACGCATGTGAAGGTGCGGGAAAAGAGTGAAGCGTTTGATGACGGTGAAGAACAATCGCAACAGGTTGCATCGTCGGAGGTAGCAATCAACATGGAGGCATTCCTACGGCCATGAGTACATTCGTCGTTGTCAACACGTACACGCATTCCGTGACCTATGTCACAGACAAGATGTTGATGTCACTCAAGGAAATCATCCGTTGCAGCGGCCTCAGCCCGGAAAAGTTCGTTGCCGACTGGAAGGTATTACAACGGGGGATCTGTACTTGGCTGAATTCCCGCGACCTGGAAAGAGTGATCCTGGAAGTCTACAACCCCAAGACTGATGCCCTAATTGGGCGATGGGACTTCGATCTGTTTTACGGATCGTCCGGGGATACCGATATGTGGGTGAACACGGATGACATCAAGTACCACATCCTCAAAGCCGGACAATGGCCATCCGCCTGCGACTACCGCATCGTACTGACCACGAAACCTGGTAGGCCGAGCGTCGATGGCTGGAACGCCGCAACACTACGTTCGACTGACGGTTTTGTCCGGCAGAGCCTCGGTACGACCATTGACGGTAAAGGCTTGAAATCAGGAACCGCATATTGGAGGGCCGTGAAGTGATAACCGTTACAGAAGCATTTAAGAAGTTCCGGAGCAGGCTTGAACTGACCGACCGCGAGCAAGAGGACGCCTCGCGCCGTCACAACGAAATCAGGGAATACCTGAGGACGAAGTTCGATATTGAGGATGACTTCCTTACCGGCTCCTACAAGCGGTGGACCAAAACGAAGCCGCTTAAAGACGTGGACATTTTCTGTGTCCTTGGCAAGGAGGAACGCCATCGGCGTGACGAAACACCTGCCAAACTGCTAAAGTCATTCGAAGATGCCCTGGTAGAGAAGTACGGCCGCGACAAAGTCTCTTGCCAGCGACGTTCGGTCACGGTCGAGTTTGGAGTGACCGCTAACGCTGACGAGGATACCGACGGCAAGGTCATGAGCTTTGATGTAGTGCCTGCCTTTACCAAAAAGAGTCATTACGAAATTCCGGACACCGCTACGACCTCGGGGTGGACCGAGACGAATCCGAAGGTGCACTACGACCTCGCGGTTAAGGCACAAGATGCTTATAGCGGCGAGTGGAAAGGCATTGTTCGTATGACGAAGAGATGGAACAGTAACCAGGGCAAGCCGGTGAAGCCGTCTTTCCTAATCGAAGTCATGGCCCTGCAACTACTACATCCTCCATACCGTGGCGACTATCGTTTGGAGATCAAAGCATTTCTGGCGAGTCTGGCCGACCGGCTCGATGAAACCTGGGCAGATCCCGCAAAGCTTGGACCACCCGTCAGCGACGGAATGAATCAAGCTGCCCGCGATGCAGCGAAGATCAAATTACGTGCCGGTTCGGATGCGGCTGCCAAAGCGATACAGCTTGAGCGGCAAGGCAAGAACGGTGAGGCATTGAAGGTGTGGCGGAATGAAGTGTTCGGCCCCATGTTTCCGCTATCGTAATCAAGGAGTGCGTTCGTGTCTGATTCCCATTTGAGCAAAACGCGAGGCATGGAGTTTCTCCAACGTGCATTCGCGAGTGAACAGTCTTGCCTCGTCGCCAAGCTGAGGTCATCGGATAGGATCATCCATAATGGTGATCGCGGCGACGTCAACGAACAATTCTTCATCGAGGTGCTGAGGAACTATTTGCCCAACCGGTACACCGTCCACAAAGCGACAATACTCGATAGTGACGGGCAGGCATCGGATTCCATCGATGTTGTTGTGCATGACCGGCAATACACGCCAACCCTGCTCGACAGTGAATCGCATCGCTACGTGCCGGCAGAAGCGGTTTATGCCGTGTTCGAGTGCAAGCCAAAAATCGACAAGGCATACCTTGAATATGCTGGTAAGAAGGCGGAGTCAGTCCGTCGCTTAAAACGCACTTCGGTGCCGATCCCGCACGCGGGCGGCTCATACCCCGCTAAGCCGCATTTCGAGATCATCGCCGGGATTCTCGCCATAGAGGCTGATTGGAAAGATGGATTCTCGACTTCGTTCGAGAACTGCCACGCGGCGTTGACCGGCTCCAACCGACTGAATTGCGGTCTGGCCGTCGATGGACATGCGTTCGACATTTTCAATCCCGGTGGTGGGTATACCTACTGCAAGTCGGAGAACGCCCTTGTGTTTTTTCTTTTCCGCCTTTTGAATCAGCTCCAATCGCTTGGCACGGTTCCAGCTATTGACTGGAATGCCTATGCTTCGCAACTTTCCAAATAGTTCGGTTGGGTTCATTCACCGTCGCCGTCGGAGTGTTCCGTCGCGGGGGTTCCTCTTTGCCCGGATGGGCTCTAACCAGGATTTTGCCCTTTGCCTTCGGACATTTGCTGACGCTCGCGGAGGATGAATTCTTGAAAGAACATAGGCTGCGGCTGTTTCCTGACGAAGAGGTACAACTCAGGGTTAACACGATTTAATTCTAGTTTTTAGCAAAGATGCTCTGTTGACCCAACAGCATTGCCTCAAATTTATCGTGATCCCCAATCTGTTGTCTGGCACCATCCGATCATTCCTGTGTTCCGTTGCATTGACATTTCTGTGTCACGGCTACCACTTGTTTTTCCTGGCGGCAGCGAATTTTTTTTGGAAGCATCTCACCTGATGTTCACCGCATGAACGTTAAGCCAGAATTGTAGAACTGACAACGATATTCATGACCAAGACGCTTAGCCATCGTTGCTGTTTGTTTTTTCCTCTGGGCAAAGAGGGTCAACCATGGCACTTTAAGATGCCAGACAGGATGACTTATCCACAAGCCTGCATCCCTTTAGAGTTAATATCTGTGTTAAATAGAGAGTTACGTTGTGGATAGTGCCTGACAACCCATTGATTGGGCAATTGAATTTGAAACGGCCTGTGGGTGAAATGTCGAAAGAATGTGGGTGAAATGTCGAAAGAGCGTGTGTGAAATGTCGAAAGATTAGGTCACCATCGGAGCAGTTATCCACAGGGCAATTGGCTTGAACGCGATGGGAGTTTTGTCTTGGAATCAAGCTAGGTCGTTATGTGGGCAGGCGGGCAACCGATGCATTCAACGCGGTTGTTTCCAATCGGGTGCTGTGGGTGAAATGTCGAATCCAATTCGATTTGTGGGTGAAATGTCGAAACTGCTTGACATTGTGGGTGAAATGTCGAAAGACTGGTTTCATGAGTTCCTTACCCAAGCATCGCTCGCCGTTATTACCTGATCGGCATCCAACGCCTGACTTCTTTGTCTGCGATGTATTTGACGCGGTGCCCAAGGGTGACATGGCCTCGATGGAACATCCTATATTCTCCTTGTCCACGAAACCCGATCACCATATCAGGCGTTATGAAAACGGCACGGCCTATGTTGAGATCAAGCCATCAGCGGACGGGCTGGCGACCATCCATGACCGTGACATTCTGATTTACTGCATCAGCCAGATGATGGCGGCATTGAATGAGGGCAAGGAAGTCTCACCGGTAGTGCGGTTCAAAGCGTATGATCTGCTGAAAGCCACGAATCGAATGACGAATGGGCGTGGCTATCAAGGATTGAAAGACGCCTTTGAGCGATTGAGCGGCACGCGAATCTCCACGAACATTATCACGGGCGGTGAGGAGATATTCGAGACATTCGGTCTTATTGACCGGGCCAAGATCGTTCGCGAGACACGGGATGGCCGAATGCAAGAGGTTGAGATTCGTTTGTCGGACTGGGTATTTAACGCGGTGAAGTCGAATGAAGTGCTGACACTGAGTCGCGATTATTTCCGGCTTCGCAAGCCGATTGAACGTCGCATGTACGAGATTGCCCGTAAACATTGCGGGAGGCAAAGTGAATGGAAGATCTCGCTATCAGTGCTGCAACGAAAATGCGGTGCAGTGTCCTCGGAACGCGAATTTCGACGATTGGTCAGTACCATTGTGGAAGAAGATGTGGGCTACAGTCATATCCCAGATTATGCGGTGCGATTGGATGAGGACGACATGGTGATATTCACGAACCGCAACTATCGTGAACAGGAAGAGGATGTCGCACCGTCACCCTACGCGGGCGTTATCAGTGGCGACGGTTATGAAATGGCCAAGCAGGCGGCTCCTGGCTGGGATGTGTATTATCTGGAGCGTGAGTGGCGGGATTGGATTACGGAAGCACCTCGTGATACGGATGCGGCCTTTATTGCCTTTTGTCGCAAATGGCATGAGCGACGAAGTTCTCCGCGAGTTTCTGCGTAACGCTAATTGATGTAACCGCGTTCGCGAAGCCAATGCTCGAGGGCCTGCTCCATAATATCTTGAACATAAAAGGGTTCTGATCCGGCGAGTTGTCGTTGCAGGGAGGCTCGTTTAAGGGCCGAAGCAACCTCAGGGCGGCAACGTGTGGTTACAGGCACTCTACCGTGCATCTGCGGCAAAATCCGAGAATCCGGTGTTCCCTCCTTGGCGGCTAACTCTTTGGGAGCTTCCGCGATGACGGCAGGAACTGGATTCTCAACCACAACCTCCGGTTCTTTCGGTGGTACGGTTATAACAGCTGGTTGTGTGGCCAGGCTGCTCGGCGCGTGACCATGCACAAATGCCCGCTCGATCTTTTCTAATTCGGGATCGACTCTGAGTCCTTCTACCAGTGAACGACGTTCTTTCATGCCGCTTTACCTGTGACCCGTCTTCGAGCCCCTTTCCGTTTGGCATCGGGCAGGATTTCGGAGAAGACACGACGAATTTCGTCCGTCGCTTCTTTGGCTCTGGCACCTAAGTTCCATACAACTTCGCCTTGCCCTGGAGCGTCCGCATAAATCTGCCGCAGAATCAGCGGCGTCTTCGCCAGTGGCAGATTCAAGGCTGAGGCGGCTTCCTTCATATCCTGCGTCAAACGATAGTTCTTTCCGACCATACTGAGAATGATAATGGCCTTGGGTACACCGCCACGAATATCCTGTGCCTGCCTCAATACGTCGGTTGCCTTGGCCAAGGCCCGAACTTCAAGCATGGAAGCTTTACAAGGTACAATGGCCATGTCAGCACGCAGCAATAAGGCTCGGCTGGTTTCGGTTTGACTGCCAGGCCCGTCAGCCACAACGTAATCGGCCTCCTGAGCGAGCAATGGCAACTCATTGAGAATCTGGTCGGGATTATCGAGTCGAACGGCACGGACACCCGGACAAGCTTCACGAATCCATTCGGAGCTGCTTTGCTGCGTGTCGCAATCAGCCAGAATGACGCTATGGCCCTGCTCGAAAAGCCAGGCTGCGAGATGAACTGATGTGGTAGACTTGCCTACCCCACCCTTGCTATTTGCCACAGTGATGATTGTCATGTCATCCTGCATAGCAGCTGGTTTGTTATCTGACAAGCAAAAAGTGCAACAAACAAGCTAGTCATCAATCTGGCTGGTTTGCAAGTTAGCCTTTCAGCCATACGGTCATCCTGTTTAATGTCTTGCCAGCCAGTCAACCGGTCAACAAAGAAGCTGGTTGTAATACAGTCATGTAAGCATGTTTGCATGATTACAGGCAAGCATGAAAACATGCAAATAGAATTGCCACAAGGAAAGAAAGCAGACAGGTGAACAATCCGGCCTAAAAGCCTGTTTTACCGTAAAACTGCTGTCCTAACCACGTTAGGGAAGATGTCTGATAGTATCAAGAAAGTTTTAGACCCAAGATTCACATTCCAGTTAATTCAAGATTTTACCCGTTCAGAGCGGTCAAAAGAGGGGCTCCAAATGATCGTATTGGATGATCGACCGACGAATTAGCCAAACGAAATTCTCACCAGAGACGTATCCAATCCATCAAGCAATTGAAGAAAAGCTAAGGCCAGTTCGGGGCGTTAATCGAATATTAGAGAAATGCTGGCAGCTTGTTGTGGAATCAACTAAGCTTCCGCCATGACAATCATCCCACGCTCGACTTTCATTCGCCGAAGCAATCCGATGGAACTGCATCACGGCTTCACCCTTATTGAACTTTCCATCGGTCTGGTCATCATCGGCTTGCTGATTGGTGGGGTGTTGTTCGGGCGGGACCTGATCGAGGGTGCGGCGATTCGCAAGCAAATGTCAAACCTCGCCCAGCTGGATTCCAACGTCAATGCGTTTAAGATGAAATTCGCTTCACTGCCCGGTGATATGTCCATGTCCAAAGCCGCTCAATTTGGTCTGCCGTATGACGCAACGGCACAAAGTGGAGGCAATAATTTTCACAATGAGAATGGAGTCATTGATCAATATAGTAGTTCCTTCGATGACCTAAGTCTTTGTCGCAATCGAACGGGGATTGGTCGTGTCTGTGTGAACGTAACAACGACTTACTGGGGAGAGCCGCATTACTTCATGCGTCAGCTCTACGAAGCAAGGCTAAGCCCGTATAGGGTGACGTCAAATACCCCATCTGACTTACCCAACTCAGCGGCGAAGCTGGATTATGGGGACGGCTATCTGGTGGTAGGCACATCAACATGGGCTAAAGGCGGATATTATCTCGGCATGGGAACAAGCAATCCTGCCAGCATGTGGTTTGGTAACTCCGCTTTTGGTGCATTCACTTCTGCTCAGGCGATGCAGTTTGACACCAAGTTTGATGATGGCAAGCCGACTACCGGTATCGTAAGAGCCGCCCACTGGGAATCTGGTGGTTATGGCATGAATGTCGATTATGGTCCACTTGCGGGCGGTACGACATACCCAAGAAACTGCGTGAGTGGTGCGGTTTCGGCTGCGGTTTATGACCTAACCACCAAACCAGGCTCCAAAGAATGCGGCCTATGGGTGCAGGGGCAGTGGTGAGTACGAACAGTTGGCTACAATCCAACCTCGTAGGCTAGTTCTGCCGACACGGAAACGGCTGTCACAAAATAGCCCAACCTATTCACGAAGTGCCAACCGCTGACAATACAAAGCCCGTCGTCCGTATCAAGTAGCGTCCATACCTGTTCGTTTGGTTGCGAGGCGATGAACTGTGCCTCTTCGCCGTATGTTTCAAATAAGGTGCCAAACCCGTCGCCCCAATCGAACGATGCATTGGGGTTGAGATGGTTGCGAACCGGTTGAAAATTGTCGACGAATTCCTCTTCGGTTAAGGTGATGATCGCGCTCATGTCATTGCCTCCATTGGGTTGAACGTTTGTTACTCTGGCGAGCGTGCCGGCCTCGCCTGTTCGCGAGACCGGCAAGCCACCGACTTACGCCGCCTCTTCGGCTGGGATGACTTCGGCTACCGCATCGTCAGGGACGTTGGCCACATTGCCCGTGTCGGCTGGAGTCGTTGCGCCGATCGAGTTATTGAGAAACTGCCAGGTGCCCTGCAAGGCCTCAATCACGAAGGGGATATGCTCGTGGTCGAGATACATGCTCATGCGATTCCATTGGTTGTCCCTGCGATAGGAGCGTTGGAGATTAACGCTTCGATAAGTGCGGCCATCACGAGTATTTTCGAAAACGGCGGCACTGATGCCATTGGGTAGAAGCTTGCGAAAAACAGGTTTCTTAGCGTCAGGTTTTTGAGTTGTGTTTGTCATAGTCTAGTCCTTTCAATTGTTTGGTTTCAAACCACGACCATCGTGGCCTGATGTCGTGCCAGGAAAACCTGTCGAATGCGGGGGCGAAGCGACTTTGCAAGAATCAAAATTGGGGGCGACCTTCACTTCAGGGGGAGCCGATTTTGTTCTTGCAAACCCCGCAGACAGGTTTAACAAGGCAACGCAAAGGACACGTGTCGTTAAGATCCAACCAAAACAATGAATGGAATGGCCCAAACACGACGCAAGACTGAGTTGCAACATTGCTATAGTTGCAAGGCTCCATCGGCATTGTCAGCCATTCGCGAATGAGTGACAGCACAAGCTATGGCAAATCCAGCCCTGCAAGCTCGACAGAAATCGCTGCATGATCGGAGGCTGCGTTTTTCCAGCTCGTGATGCCGGGCAGGGGAGTTATGCCAGGAATCTTTCCGTCGGCGACTGCACTCATGCCGCGACGGTGGATTTTCACGTTACCGACGAACGGACGAAGGGCCTCCGAGACGAACATATAGTCGATCTGGGTCTTGCGATCTGCGACCGGAGCCCCGCCATAGTAATAGGTCCAACGTTCATCGGCCGGAATGGCAGCAAGGTCGAATACATCGTGAAGGCCTGCCAGATTATAAAGCGGAGACAGGGGCACACTGCCAGGCGTGTCATTCAAGTCGCCCATGACGACTACCAAGTCATTCGCGAGGTCGTATCGGGTTTGCAAAATCTCGGTGAGTCGCTGACCCTGGGCAATTCGTTTTTCCAGCGAGTCTGGCGGATCTCCCCCCATTTTGCTCTTGAAGTGATTGCCAAGAACCCAGAGGGACTGTCCGCCGGCAAGCATCAGTTCAACTTCGAGGCAATCGCGGCTCCAGACGGTACGTGTTTTGCCATTAACCAATCGCACGTCATAGACATTACTGCGTATCACGCCCATGTCGGCTCTCTTCCATGCCACCGCAATATCAA
The DNA here is from genome assembly GCA_016794985.1 of Planctomycetaceae bacterium. Classification (GTDB taxonomy): domain Bacteria; phylum Planctomycetota; class Planctomycetia; order Pirellulales; family Pirellulaceae; genus M30B19. The sequence goes on from JAEUIQ010000070.1 coordinate 138,187, forward strand.
TGCCGCGTGGATCGATGGGTGAGTCAATAAGCAGATTGCGTTCCATGCGACGGGCAACCGGTTTGACATATTCCACCATGAAGTCCGAAAGGGCTTGCCTTCCTTCCACTTCGACCAGGCACATGACATCCGCATTAACCGATTTGATGAGGTCGGCGGTCGCCTGCCGCTGGCTCTCTCCGAAGGTGGCTCGGGTAAACTCAATCGCTCCGTCCCAATCCGCCTTGCCGGTTGCCGCGACTTTGGTGGTGCTGCGGGGTTTGAAGAACTTGCCGCGATCAACCCGAACCGTCACAAAGCCGCGAAGGGCGGCCAGCAAGGTCTCGATGGTTGGCTTATCATAATTGGTCTTGGCTAGTTCCTTCTGAAGCTCATCAACCTGCTTGAGCAAAGCACTGGCACGTGCCGTGTCATTCATATTAATGATTTTGGGACGGTCAAAAAGATTTTCTACGTTAAGAGTGGCAACGCGGATCATAATCTGCTCCTGACAAAAGACTGGCCCTGGTGTTCGAGACAAGCCAAACTATAGCAGATTCCGGGTCTCAAGTGAGCGAATCGCCAGAAAATTCATGCGGTTGCCGCCAGGATAAAAAATTAGCGAAATGATAACCCAAGTCTGTTAGGTTCGAGGCCATTACAGCCAAGAGATTCTTTACGATGCAACAAGCCAACCCAAGCATAGCCACACACGTCCGAGGTGTATCGATGAAGCATGGTATCACGCTGATCGAGCTGAGCATGGTACTGGTGATTGTTGCACTGCTGGTGGGTGGAGTGGTGATGGGGCGGGATATGATCTGGGCGGCGAATATGCGTTCCGCTCTGGCGCAGATAGATGAGTATAAAACAGCATCTCACGCCTTCAAGATAAAATATGGTTGCTTGCCGGGCGATTGTGTAAGAGCCACAACATTTTTGACAGGAACAGCGAATGGCGATGGAAATCATAGAATAGGTGGGCCACTATTTACGAGTGTGGAAAGCCATCTGTTTTGGCAACATCTTGCCTTGGCCGGTTTGATGAGTGGTAATTATTCTACGTCGGCTCCGGCCCCGGGAAATCAGTATGTCGCAGGTGTGAATTTTCCACACTCCAAAATCGGCGATAGGGGAGGATTTGGGGTTGCTTATTTCGGTGATTACAATCACGGTACGGCCATTGGAGGTGGCTGGGTCTTTCCTGCACAGTACGATAACGCATTAATGCTTGGGCGAGCTTGGTCAGATACCACCTCTCGCGTACCTTTGCACCCCACCTTGACTGGATCCGAAGCGTTGCAGGTGGATACCAAGGTTGATGATGGAAGGCCAGCCTACGGGAAGGTCGTATCGTGGCGATCCGGTAATTATTCTGGTACTTGCTTAACGAGTAGTGTTGCAACAAGTGCATTTTATAACACGCTCAATAGCACAGTCCGATGCAGTTTATTCTTTACCAATGCGTTTTGAAATGGATAGGAATCGATAGTGCCTAGTTCTACAGTTCGGGGTTAGAAAAAACGGGGCGATCAATGACACCCAGGGACACTCGTACCATAAATGGCGAGCCAATCTTCGCCCGTAGATCGAGGGGAAGCGACCATTACCGAGAAAGGCCGCTTCCCGAACGTTTCGCGGGTTCTGATGCCTGGGAAACCCAATACTCGTTTAGGTCGCCATGTGTGGCGTATGTCGCCGATTGATCGACAATCTCCACGTCAGGATGGGATTGGCGAAGACTTGTCGCAAGCTCACGGCCTGCTGGGTCGTTATCGGGAAACAGTTCGATTCGCGTTGCCCCGAGTTCTTTAATTCGCTCGCTGGCCTGTTCTCGCAGCCCAACGGAGTTAAGTACGATAATGGTCGGATCGTCTGGTAGGAGATTCATGGCTTTCGCAGTGAGAAAATCGATAAAGCCTTCAAACACGGCAACGCACTCGGTGTTGCGGCCTGATCGAACCGATATGGCCTTACTGCCAAGCGTGCCTTTGAATCCGGGGTTACGCAATTCATAGCCGCCTTTTTCATTGGCAAAGGCGAGTGCGAAATACTCTTTGCCATCACGAAGATACCGCGCCTCCACGACATGCTCTGTAGCCACCGATAAGGGAATCCCGCGAGACTCCAGATAGGCTTGAAGTGCCTTCGAACGGACGGGCTGGACTCGCAATAACTCCAAGCCTGCCGGTTCGTCGATTGGGGCAGCCGGAACGAACTGCCTGACGGGGGCAGGGGCACTGCTATAGATCTGTCGAATACGGTCTAACGCATCTGGCACATTGTGGATTTGTTCTTTGGTGCGAATCAGATCGATGATATCGCCACCTTTGCCCAGGCCAAAATCATACCAGACATTCCGCGTCGGATTCAGCTTGAATGATGGAGTCTCCTCATTGCGAAACGGACTGCGGTACCAGATCTGCCCGGCCTTCTGATAGGCAGGTGTGCAGCCGAGATGACGCAGGAAGTCTTCGAGAGGAATTTGTTTGGCCTGAGCGATGTTCATATGGCTTGCCCCAGTAGTTGATCGGGAATGTTTTGCAGTGAGTACACTTCGGGAAGAACGGTACTGGCTCGCTGAATCAGTGTTTGATCGGCGGTCACAAACGGAGCTTCGAGCCGCCGTGCTAAGGCCAGATAGAGGCAATCATAGAGAGGGTGTTTGATTTCACAGGCGATCTGAGCCGCCTCGGTGATCAGCCTGTCATCAATAATCAGATGGACCGTTTCGTTTGAGAGGGCATTAAGCCAGTCCTCCACTGATTCACGTGCTTCTTCCGCCGATAACTGATCCTGCCTGACACGGCGGACAAGCCCGGAGATGACTTCGTATTTGATGATTTCAGGGGCGACCAGCTTGTGGCCGCCACGCAGCAAGGCCAAAGCTTCGGCGGTGTTTGGCTCGGGCAGGAACCATTTGAGGCTGATACTGGCGTCAACCACAATCATCCGCGTTCCCAACGTTCTTGCTGGATGAACTCGGCACTATCAGACAAGACACCATGCAATGCTTGTCGCTTTGCAAGCTTGGCTTCCGCACGATCGGCAAATTCCCGTTGCGACTCGACCGCCGCATGAGTGAGCAAGCGACGAATGTGATTTTCCAATGACTCGCCGTCGCCTGTGGCTAACCGCCGATGAACTTCAACGACCCAATCTTCTAATTTCCTGACGCGAATGTCAGCCATAGTGCCCCGCATTAACTGTTGATTCCAGATTAGCATGAATCCGCAAACGCTGTCAAAGTAAAAAACAGCAGTCTGCGGTCATGGTATGGTTTGAGAAGCTGCCCTCAATGTTCCGACGGCAGATACAAGGTCCAATGGCTGCCATCAAACCCGGCCCAGATGTCAACGGATTCGAGCGGGAAGTCCGTAAACGGAATGGCCTGCTCAATGAAGGGCGGCACGTCCTGGTCGGCTCGGGCACAGAGGACGGCACTTTGTCCGGTGACGAGCAATGTCCAGAATTGCAGATAGGACAGTCGTGAATCCTGCTTGATGGCATGATTCATCTGAGTCGAGCCATAATACGATGCAATGGCATCAATCAGCCAATAGGCTTCGCAGGACTGGGCGAGATATCTCACACCGGGAGTGTAAATCACCTTTCGGTTAAGCGGATGAAGATAGCGGATATCGTCTCCCGTAAACTGTGCCAGGGAGTTTTCTATCTGTTGTGTTGATTCAGTCGTTTGCATGTGAAAGTCCTTTCTTGGTTAGGTGAACCGCCGGTCATTTACTCCCGACGGATGACAAGTGCCAAAACGCGGCCAGGGGCGGCATGGCAAGCGAAAGGCTGAAGGCTTCCTTCAGGAAAGCAGCCTTGGCAGCTTGGGCCGCTTGCGGCCAAACCATGCCGAAACAGGCCGCGTAACGATGTCATTCCGTAAGGAGGAAATGGCCGCTGCCGCCAAGGAAAAGGAGCGGAAACGAGGTAATCAACGCAGGGACAGCCAATTGGCGATTAGGGAAGATTTGGCTTGCGCGAATGAATGACTGGCACCATAATGTGACTTAATGCGTTAACAGCGTAGCAATGTACATCATGATGTCACTTACAACACCATCGAAGGCTCAACGGAAGCTGGCTGAGAATGTTCGGCTGCAAAGGCTCGATCTTGACCTGACGCAGGAAGGGCTCGCCATTCGTGCCGGGGTCAAATTGCCGACCCTGCGGAAGTTTGAGCGAACGGGGATGATCTCTCTGGAAGCCTATCTGAAGCTCCAGCTGGTGCTCGGGAGACTGGACCAGATCGTCACAGCCACTCGGCAGAACCCCGCAGAGTTCAAGTCGATTGACGATGTGCTTAAGGCGAATCCGGCGACTAATCGCCAAAGAGGACGCCGCAAATGATGTCGCCCACCAAACATCGTCGCGTATCGGAATTGCGAGTTGGCCTAGATTTTGGGGAACAGATTGTACCAGTGGCTCGGCTGGCCATGCGAGATCAAGTCATCTACGGAGAGTTTGAACGCAGCTTTATTGAGCGTGGCATAGAAATATCACCCTTGCGTTTGCCATTAAAGCAAGGCGTCATGAAGTTTGACCCTCATCTGTTCGAGGGCTTGCCCGGAGTCTTTAACGATTGCCTGCCCGATGGCTGGGGACGATTGCTATTTGATCGCTTCATTCGGTCGTTGGGGATGATGCCTCACGAGCTATCGCCGCTTGATCGCCTAGCCCATATTGGTCGCTCGGGACTTGGTGCGCTGGTCTATGAGCCGGATTACGGTCCACCGCAAAGCGGCCATGGCGTCAGTCTGGATCAGCTGGCCGAACATGCCAACCATATACTCACGGGAACGTCGGATGACGTACTGGAAGAGCTGCTGATGCTAAACGGTTCGTCGGCAGGGGCTCGACCCAAAGTCCTGATTGGACTCGATGAACATCGGCTAGACGTTATCCACGGTGTGTCGGAGCTGCCGGAGGCTTATTCGCACTGGATGGTTAAGTTTGGGAACATGCAAGACGGCCCGGATGCCGGAGCGATTGAATATATCTACGCACTCATGGCCAAAGAGGCGGGGGTAGAGATACCGGAGGTGCATCTTTTCCCGTCCCAACATCACGTTGGATTCTTTGCCGTGAAGCGATTCGACCGCGAGGGAAGGAACCGGCTTCATACCCATACGGCCTGCGGCTTGCTCCACTCGGATTTCCGGACACCATCGCTTGACTATGAGGATCTGCTTGCTCTTACTGCGATATTAACCCGTGATGCGCAGCAAGTCGAAAAGCTATATCGCCTCGCGGTATTCAACGTAATGGCCCATAACCGCGATGACCACTCCAAGAACTTCAGCTACCTGATGGATCGGTGGGGCAATTGGCGGCTCGCTCCCGCCTATGATCTGACTTATTCATCGGGTCCCTCGGGCGAACAAAGCACGATGGTGATGGGGGAGGGGCGAAACCCGGGTATTTATCACCTAATTCGCCTTGGATCAGAGGCAAAACTATCAAAATCCAAAATTGGGACAATCATTGACCAGACCCAATCCGCATTAGGGCAATGGGAGTCACTGGCGAAAAATTACGGTGTTTCTGCCGAGAGTCGATTGATGATTGGCCAAAAGCTTCGGCGCGCATAAAGCCATGACCGTTTGAGCGAAAAATTGTGCCGCTGCCGCCACGGAAAAGGACAGCCAGGCAAATTAACGAACATCTCGCACGTTTCTCGGATGCGAAAAGCATAATCGGGTATAATCCGGTAGGTATTCCGGTACTCTACCGAGACGACAGGGGAGGAAATGGCCGCTGCCGCCAAGGAAAAATAAGGGGACATCGTCAGCTGAGCATCAGCTCGGCATTCTCCCGCGATTGCACGAGGCGGTGTTCGAACGAGTGTGATGATTCATTGATTTCGGCCTCATCGGGTTTCGTGTGTGATAGTCGCTGTCTGATGGTGGCCGTAATGGGCTCCTCGCTCGTTGCTTGTAAATTGCCGATCGCACGCTCTACGGTTGGAGCAATCTGCTGAGCCTCGCGAAGGGCCTGGATTTGGTCACAAAGTTCGCCGACCGAAGGTAGCTCTGGCTGCGTTGTGTCTTCATGAGTCTGACTGAGCTGTGTCCGAAGCTGATCGCGGAGTGTTTGCAGCTGCTGCAAATAGTCCCCGTGGGCGAACGTCAGCCCAAGCCGTTGCTGATAGTCGTGATGTTGCTTTTGTTGCACGGTCAGTTCATGCCGGGTTTTAGCGATTGCTTCCGGATAGCCTTGAGCGAGACGTTCCAGTGCATTATGCACTGCCCGACCACCAGCATCACGAGAAATTGGCGTTGAAACATTGATGGCTCCCGACAGATACACTTCCTTATTGCCGGCCGGTGATACGGTGATCCCGTAGCTCAGACCACGATACATCCCCAGTTCGTAATGTTTGGTTATGTCCGGGTGAAGTACAAATTGCTCCAGCCTGGCCGATAATAGCTTGACCGCGTGTGGTTCATCCACACGGTGTGTCCCAACCGTCATGTCCTCGGCTGAATGTACCGCAAGAGTCTTTTGATCCTGGGTGAGTTTTTCCAATCGCTGTTCGAGCCATGCAATGGAACTCGGCAACTCGCGGAGTTTCTTGCGAGCGAGGTATTGCTCGTCCTGATGATTCTTTCGAAGAATGGCCAGTCGTTGCAACTCAGCATCCGTCTCAGCCAGTGTCAGAACTGCGGGATTGCCCGAAGCAATGGCTTTGACTTCTGCGTACGACAATTCCTGTCCGCCAATATCATCCGCCTGACGGACGGCACTTGAGCCATTCATGATCTGGGCAATGAACCGAGCTTTGGTTTCAAGAGCCTGCCACATATAGGCATCAAACGAGCCTTCAGTGACATAACGATAGATTGCAACTTCCTTATTCTCATTACCCTGGCGTAGGATTCGACCATCACGTTGCTCCACTTCCGCCGGTTTCCAGGGAGCATCCAAATGATGAAGAGCAACCAGTCGCTTTTGCACATTGGTTCCCGTGCCCATTTTCTGGGTGCTGCCCAGCAGGACACGCACGGTGCCGTTACGCACCTGCTCGAACAGCACTTGCTTTCTGGCATCGGAGTCAGCCTCGCCCATGGTCGCAATTTGACTCTTAGGGATTCCAGCGGCGACCAATTTATCAATCACGTCATCGTAGGCAGAAAAACCCCAGCCGGTCGGATTCACACCCATATCCGAGAATATCAACTGAGTTCCACGAGTGGGCGTCGAGTCTTTCCAGATTCTAACGACGTTTTCGACCAGGGCATTGACCTTCGAGTCAGGCACGTCATCGGCAACCGGATCAAGCATCCTTGCATCGAGGGCCAGTTTGCGGCCATCGGTCGTAATCGCCAGAGCATTATCTACGCGGGGGTCAATCCTCTGACTTCGCAGGCGGTCGTAGCGATCGACAAGCTGTTGCTGGATGTAGGATTGTTTGAACGACATTGGACTGGATACGGTCGCTGGTTTCCCGCCAATTAAGGTCGGGCGAGGGAGGTCTAGCATTTCAGCGGTTTGAACATCGGCAAAGGCTCTAAACATCTGCTGCAATTCAGGGATGTTATTGAACTTGGCAAAGCGGCTGCGGGTTCGCAGCGATGAACCATCCGGAGAGATTTCCATACTATCGACGACTTCGCCGAAATTGGCTGCCCAGGCGTCAAAATGTTCAATACCGCGTTCGCTCAGCCCATGAGGATCAAGAAAACGCTGAGTGTTGTACATTTCAACCATGGTGTTGCTGATCGGCGTGCCGGAGGCAAACGTGAGCCCATGCCCTTTATGTAGCTCATCGAGATAGCGAGCTTTCATAAAGAGGTCAAAGGCCCGCTGACTGCCGCCTGTTTGAACACCGGCCACGCGGTCCATTTTGGTTGGGGTCTCCAGGTTCTTGAAATAATGCGATTCATCCACAAACAGATGATCAACACCCAGCTCATCAAAGACCAGCCCATCGTCTTTCTTATCACCGGCCAAAAGCTCAGTCAGCTTGTTCTCGCGATTGGCTTTCTGTTTCTCAATGGTTTTCAGGAGGTTGCGGTGTCGCTTGCCTTCCGCACTGGATGAGAGATCATGCAACATGGCCTCATACTCGCTGATCTGCTCACGCAGGAATCGCTCCTGATATTGCTGGGACATGCCGATACGTTCGAAGGAACTGTGAGTCACAATAATTCCATCCCAGTCGCCGCTCGCAATCTTAGCGGTTAAGTATTTTCGGCGGTCGCGACCAAGATCGTCTTTACTGGCAATCAGTAACCGCGCATTGGGGAATATCTGCATGAACTCGCGTGAGAATTGTTCGAGCATGTGATTGGGAACCACATACATAGGCTTTTTGACGAGCCCCGCTTGTTTCAGTTTCATGCCGGTTGCGGCCATGGTGAAGGTCTTGCCTGCACCCACCGCATGGGCCAGCAGGCAATTGCCGTCGCTCATGCCACGCCAGATTGCATCTTTTTGATGGGGACGAAGTGTAATCGTCTGGTTCATACCAGGAAACTCGAGATGTGAACCATCAAACTTGCGAAGTCGAATATTGTTGTATGTGTCGTTATAGACGCGTACCAATCGTTCGGTTCGCTCCGGGTCGTTAAATATCCATTGTTTGAATCGTTCCTTGATGAGCTTCTGTTTCTCTTTGGCTGCCAGCGTCTCTTCCTGATTCACGACGCGTTCTTCGCCGTCCGACGTTTTGATCGTATCGTAGATGAGCGGTGATTTCATATTGAGGGCAAGTTCAAGTAGACGAACCCCGTCAATGCGTGAGGTGCCGTAGTCACTCACCGCAGCAACCGAGTCTTGTACGGAACCGGCAGTATCAACGCTCCAGACGGCATCCTTGGGTAGGTGTGCCAGATGGATATTCTCTCGTGACGTCTGAAACAGGTCAGCTGCGAAGGCCTTAACATCGGAGGCAGGAATCCAGGGAGAGCCGAGCCGTGCTTCAATATCACCCGGAAGAATATCGGGAGGCAGTACGGCTTCCAACCGCGAGACGTTTCGCTCAAAGCCTTCTCCGGCGTGCCTTGCGACTTCAAGCTTGGCTTTGACATTGCCCGACAAATAGACATCTGCGGTTTCCCATTGCTGCGTTTGCGGATTGAGGAAGATGAGATCGGACAGCTCTGCAATCACCTCCGACTCGGGAAGATTTGCCAGCTTGGCGATATAGGCTATGTCAACGGAGCCCTTCTGATCGAGCGATACCAGCAGCCCTTCTTCCGCTGTCGAAACCTCGACAATGGGCTGATTGCGACTCACCACGTCCTGGCGGAATATGGCGGTCTTTTCCGCGTTGCCAGTGACTTCGTCGTAATCCTCCAGCGACATGACCAGCATTCCGTCCGGGTCGTCGCGGAACTTGACCAGATTGGGCATCCGCCGAATCACGGTTCCGTCGCTGTTTTCGCTGAGATTGGTTTTGTTGATCGGCCCGTAGGCTTGAACGAACAGGTCGTAGAGTCGATTGAGGTCGTGCCGTGCTGAATTGCGTTCCTGCTCTGGCCATGATTCGTTTTGGGATTGCAGAACCAGCCGTGCGGCATCGCGAATCTGCACCAGATGAGCAAGTCGCCTGCCCATCATGGTGCCATTGCCAGTCAACGGGGTCTGACCGTGCATGACCGGCCTGTTTGTGCCATTTTCTACCTGATAGATCTGGTGATCTTGCCCAAGAAAGAAACTGCCTTCACTTAAGTGGCGAAGCGGAGGCGGGCGGGTAAAATTCGTGTTCTGCTGCATCTCGAACGAGGAAAGCGGCGGCAGCGTGCGAAACTCGGGCAGGCGATCCGTGGCAGCCGCGAGCTTCTCCGTGAAGTCGGGTGTGCCAAGAATGCTATAGCCGCTATGACCGTATAGCTGGTTCTCGGGTGAGTAGGTGCCAAGTACCTGTTCGGGATGATTAAGAAAATACTGGTTGATAGGCACCAGTGAATCGCCAATCTTAGTTTCACGGGTGGTAAGCCAATCGGGATCGCAATGATTGGGCTCTTGGCCTTTGGCTCGCTTCTTTAGGAAGATGATATCGGCCACCACCTTGGTGCCTTCCTGCTTGAATGCGTCGGAGGGAAGGCGGATTGCCCCCAGGAAGTCGGCTTTGCTGGCTAGATACTCGCGAATCCCGGCATTCTGCTTATCCATCGTAAAATGCGATGTAACCAAAGCGAGAATGCCATTGTCGCGCAGTGCATCGAGCGATTTAGCAAAGAAGAAATCGTGCAATGAGAATCGTTGACCGGCATAGTCGAGCTTGATATTGGCAAAGGGCACGTTGCCGATCACCGCATCAAGCTTGCCAACCGGTAGTTTGGTGTCCCGGAAGTTCTCAATGCGTATATCGTGCTGCGGGTGAAGTAAGCGGGCGATCATTCCAGAGACAGTATCGAGTTCAACGCCAATGAATCGGGCCTTGTTCGGGTGCGAGCCAATGAATCGTCCCACGCCGCAACCCGGCTCCAATATGAGAGCATTCTCCGAGATACCAAGCTGAGATAGGGCCGATTGCATGGCTCCGATCACGGTCGGCGAGGTGTAGAACGCATTAAAGGTGGTTCGCTTGGCACTTTCATATTCTTCGGCAGTCAGGAGGGACTTTAGTTCTTCACCCAGGCTTTGCCAGCTTGCATCCTTGTATTTTCCGGTGAGTGGATCGGGAAAGAGCGACAGTGCGACAGGACCGAACCCGCCAAATTTTCGCAGCACTTGCTTATGTTCTTCAGTGGCAGGCTCGTTGGCTGCCGAAAGCGATTTTGCCAATCGAATGGCCGCAAGAATTTCATACGATTTTGCCTTATCGCCAGAAGCGGACACCGGTTCTGCCACTGGCGTAATGGTTGGATTGGCAGCAATAATCGGAAGTGTTTCCGTCGTTTGGGGAGGCTGCTCTTGGTCATCGCCGAACGCAAGCAGGGGAGACGCATAGCTCTTTTTCGAACGCCTACCAGCGATCAGATCTTTTCCAGGATTTGTTTCTCTTGTTGCTCCAAAATACCCTGCACCGTAGACACGGCGATCTCCAGTGCCTCGCTGCGAATCTGTAGGGAGGAAACGGTCGGGTCCTTTTGCTTTATCGCCTCGATGGCTTGCAGGTGTAGATTCCGCAGCTCGGTTGCCATGGTCGTCGTAGTCGAGAGTAAGGAATTGTTGCTCGCGAGATAGCGTTTGGTGTTTGGAAACTGCTCCAGCAATTCGAGAATGATCGTCTGGTACGGCATGGTGTTCGGTCTCGGAATCTGGCTCTAGGAATAGACTAGCGGTTGTAACTCGGTTCATAGGTTGTATTTCAAGATTGACTACATGTCCAACAAGAAGCGGTGTTGATACATTATTTTCGGCGAATGGCGAGTTGTATTTTTGCATCGGGGCTAAGAAGTCAAATGAGAATTGTTCTCCGCGATTGCTTTGGTTGAATTTGTTCGAAGATGTCATGGTGGTACTCCGGTTTAGCAATCGGTGGCGAACGAGAATCCCATCCGCCACCGGTATGTTATCGTTTTGATGATGATCGATCGGACAGGATCTGAGCCTGCAATGCAGTCGGCGACTCGCCCAGTGCATCAGTGACCCTGCTCCACAGCAAACGAAGTTCGCGACTGGATGATGCAAGCAACATCGTATCCAGCACCGCTTCCTTTTCTTTCTCAAGATTGACCAGCTGCTGGCCTTCAGGATGCTCAACGAGAAGCTCATGTCGCATCTGGTCGATTCGGGACTGAACCACTTCAAGAAATCGACACGAATAATATCCACGGTAACGAGCGGGCGATAATGTTTCGCCAAGTACGCGCTGATACATGGCATTTTCAATCGATTCTTTCTCGGCCTCAAGCTCTCGGATCGTGGCTTCGATATCTTCGACCTGCTTGGTCCATTCGGAGATTCCGAGGCATTCATGTGCCTTTTGCTTTGCCTGATTGTTGACTTGCTCCCAATCGAGAGATGTACTTGCTTTGAAATTATCGATGGCCGCCTGGAATCGCTTTTCAATGCGTGATTTCCATTCAGTGCGTTCGGTGTAAGAGATGCGTGACATAGTAGTTCCTTTCGTAAATGCTATCTGCCGCCAGTGACCATCACTGTTCGGACGGGCAATTGAAAACCCGGCGGCCAAACGGCAGCGAAGCGAGCAATGCAAGCTCAAAATTGGGGGGACCTAAGGGGGAACCGATTTTGTGCTTGCATGGGCCGTGCGACGGGTTAATTGCCGCAACGACTGAACAGTGATGGTTCAGTGAAAGCAGTGCCGGGAAGGAGAAAGCCGGATCGACATCGAGGAAGTGAGTGTTTAACAAATTGTTAATGACAAGCTGGTAGCCTTCAGATATTAGAAAAGCCGAGGCGACCAATGACACTCAATCACATTGATGCCATCAATGCGGAGACCAACGGATGAAAAACGGCTTCACACTGGTTGAGATAAGCATCGGGCTGGTCATCATCGGCCTGCTGATTGGTGGCGTCATTGTTGCCAAGTCTATGATTCACGCTGCAGAACTTCGGTCCGTTGGTGAGGATTTCCAGAAATACTTGACATCATTTCAAGCATTTAGGCTCAAATACAATTGTATTCCGGGCGATTGCGAGCGCGCAAGTAGTTTCGGATTGGGCGTGAACGGTAATGGTGACAATCGAATACCTTGGACGAATGAGGGAATGCGAGCATGGGTGCATCTTGCAAATGCAGGAATGGTTGAAGGAACGTACACTGGGGCAGGCAATCCTGGAAACCGGCTGACGCCAGGAGTGAACACTCCAAAAAGCAAAATAGTGGGAGCCGGGTTCGCGATAGGGAGCACATCCCACACCCCGCTTAATCCTCTAAATTATAAGGATTTCTCTCGAATCGAGAACTTTTTCCTTTTTGGAAGAGAATCCACTGCAAGCTGGTACAATGCCGGAGCGCTGACTCCTATAGATGCGCGCTCAATTGACGAAAAGTTGGATGATGGTGACCCAGATAGTGGCAGTATATTGGCTTATGGGAGCTTTGCTATAGGTGCCGGAACAAACTCGGGTTGTGTACTGAATAATGCTCCAGGCACGACGTACGAATTAACAGACCCAGACTTGCGTTGTGTGTTGATAATGAAAATAGATTAATGGCAGACCGTGCACAGGAAAGTTTGAAGCATCGTTAGGGCACGTTTTTGGGACATCAATATGGACTTCGTGCGTAACTGGATCTGGTAGTTCCGCGGCTTACAACTTCACCCAGACCGGTGATACCTGCCGGTATATCTTCAGGCTGGAGTAGCAATAAAAAGCGACTTCGAGGGCCGGAGGGAACTGAGTCATCTCGTTAGCGTTACAATTCTTCGTCCTGTATTTCCTGAAAGCGTTTTATCTCAGCGAGCAACTTCAGTGAGAACGGCATCCTCCTCCATCCGCCATTGAGTAAGTCGGCCTCGGTAGTGCCCGCCATCTCGCCGGTGGCACTCTCATCGCCTCTGCCCACCATCGTAATGAGATTTCGGGCAACGAGTGGCGGGCGATCCATCCAATACTGCAACTCAAATGTGTCGGAGTTGTTGCATACAGCCTGGAATGCGCCCGGTTGTTGAAAGACTTTCCAGTCGAGAGGATGAATCGCATTAGGGTTATGGTAGACCCTAAGACCATCGCACAATGATTCTTGGTATTGAGATTTCGAGCCATAGAAAACGAACGTCTCCCCCGAATGCGGATCGAATCGGCAGGCGTTGAAGTAAATGAACGGGTTTTGGTCATCGCACATTGCCCGGACTTTACCCCAAGTGGCGGCCGAGTTGAAGACCACTGCACTGATATGCTCGTGGGTTTTGTCAGTAAAGATACCCAGTGGTAACTCAACTCCATTGTCCTTTCGAACAACTCTCAACCGCTGTGGTCTTAATGGCGATGTCGTTGACGGATTGTCAATCGATTCCTGCTCGTCGACATAATACCCGTACAGAACCGCCTCGATCGCCCGCTGGATTTGGAGGTAAAAGAGCGGCCGGTCAAAAGGGGCCAGTGCCAATACGAACGGTTTGTCAGCTACATGCGGCATTTTCTGGTAACTCTGGGTATACTTTTTCGACTTTTCCGAAATGCTATTTAACAGCCGAATCATTGCTAACCGATTGAACTCATTTAGATCACGCGGGCGATTATCTAGGTCCAGCGGCGACCACTCGGGCAGTGAGTCCGTCGCGTTGAGCGCGACTGTTGCCTCGAGGAGAAACGGGACCGGAGCTGTGACAAAGTAGTCCGGTGCGTGGTGAGAGAAGTCAATGTTGCACCCAGCCTCTTTAAGGACTGCGTGCAAGTACAGCTCCCAGAAACAGCTATTAAAGGTTGTTTGGAACTCCTCGATAAACTTTCCATCGCGATCTATAAATCCGTCCGCCCACTTCGCGAGCACCATCCTGTCATATTGGTTCGGCCGTGCAACGCATTGCGCGAAATTCGGATGAAACCGCTCTGGCGGCACAAGCGACTTAAACAGATCTAGCATACGACAATCTACCTAATTGAAATTGTGTTGCGAGAAGGAAAGGTGGTTGCGAGCGGATACCGTATTCACTCGCTTGCAGCTCATTCAGCCCCTACAATTTGTGCGTCGAATGATTGATACCCATCTTGGACATAGACGAAACCGAGTACGACGGTAATGAAATCGGCTGACACGTAGAAACAATTCACGTTACTGCGTGCTGTAAACCTACGTCAAGCTCAGAAAGACGACTGTCGCCGCCTCCAGAAATAGACGTAAATGTTCGATTTGGTGCGGTCGCTATTCCAATGCCTGATTGCTCCCTGAGGCTCCATTCCATCTTGCCGGCCTGTCGTATGCGCTACAGATATCTCGACAACTTCCCTTACGTCCTCAAAATCAGGTTCTTGGGGTAGCGTGTCGATGGACGAGCACCGAGGATCATCATCGTCGTAAAGCGGCAGATCAATAAAGCTCTCTAGCTCGGCATATTCAGAGTCGGTCATTGTTGGTAGCTCGGAATTGGGGAGATGGGAGGTTGTGAAATTACTGGAGGACAGCCCGAATTCTACTGTAGCTTCGGCCCGAATGCAAAGACCTTTCATGTGTACCGTTTCCTTCGGCGTAGCTCGCCTCCATAGGAACTTCCAGTAACGGGGCATTCGTGCTAAACTCACAAACAAGGGATGATTCTGCTTTATTCTTCAGTCGATCGTGCATGTCGACTCTACGACGACCAAATCATTCGTTACACTTTTGGGGCGTACCTAGTATATGAAAGCAACTGAGTATCGACACAACAAGGCCTGACTAATACCAAGTGCAATACTGACCCGATCCGATTTCGGACTTAGAGAACAGACGATGAGCCTAGCACAATTGACAGATGCGGAACTGGATGAACTAAACCGACAATGCACGGAAGTCATCAATTCAGTTTTGTCACGATTGGAGCGGGACGAGCGATTGCAAGCTGCTTTTCGGCGATTGCTTCAAACATTGAATATGATGGAGGAAATCCAGACTTTGGAATCGAATGTCAGCGAGCTGGTTCTGCAATCAGCCGTGGCAGTATTGATCAATTCGCAAAGTATTAAAGCAATCGAAGTGGAGCAGCATCGACGGATGGTTGAGCGAAATTAAGCGCGGTATCCGAATGTTGGACGCCAAAAAAACAAGAGCTTGGGTTCGGGGCCAACTCAGCCGCCGCATTTCGAGCACGGCTTGCCCTCATTGGACGAGCAAGGCCGACCTCGTTTGGTGTTTCCGTACCAGCGGCAACCGCGATTATGCCTTACGTTTGATTCTGTGTTGAGCCAGTAAGACCCGGTGGCAGCTGGCGGTTTTGGCTTTTCAACGTTGGGCTTGATCACCGGCGGTTCACTGTCATTAGCGAGTAGCGGCTTTGCGGCTCGCGGCGAGTCAATGAAGTTCTTTCTCTGAGCACTACTCCATTTCCGCCATTCCCATGGGGCGATGGGACCTTGTTCGGACCAGATGTTTTTCTTGGCCTTTCTCGCGTCTAGTTCTGCGGCTGCGAGCTCTTTGTCTCTCGAATATGTCTTGTAATGCCATGCAAGGCCCTCTGAAACCAGTGATCGGTTTGCGTTGGTTCCTTCCACCATCACATTACATAGATTTCTGCCGTACTTGTCACCGCCCTTTCGATTTCCGGTAATCGATTTACCAAAGACCAATGTGCTTAGGTGTTGCTTCGATTTTGTGCCATAATCCTGCCCTAACTCCGGGGCGTCGATTCCCTCAAGACGGATTTTGTATTGCCGATTATTTAGCAATACAGTGATCGTGTCACCATCGTGAACACCTACCACTTTTGCAGTGAACTCGTCTGGAAGTACGGTGTCAGCCGTAGTGCGACGTGCCTCGACATATTGCTGGTCGCTCTTACTTAATCGAGTGATGTCAACCCGAACCTGAACGCCATCGACATTCTCGAGTGTTACTTGCTGACCGGAAACAGACACTAAGTCTGCGATATAATGGTATTTTCCGGAATCATCTTCCCAGACTCGCCCCCAGCCGGTCTGTCTCATGACTTCGGCCTGGTCGGTCGACGTTAACTCCCGGAATGGGAGAGAAAACAACTCTCCGTTAGGCTTCTCAAAACTGACTTCCCCTTGATTGATGCCCAGTAGCTTTGCCTCGACCTCGGTCAGATCTGGCATTAGCCACTTCTGATCCTGCGGCGTTGACAGGCCGCCATCTTGCCAGATAAGAACCAGACTGATGAAAAATGCCGAAAGCGATCGTAGAATCATGAGTCTTTCGATTCCAACACAAAATGGAAGGTGTGGGATGAGCGGACCGTTACGCCGATATTGTAACCTTCAAGAATTGGCAGAAAACTACCATTTCTATCCGAGGATCTAGGAAACCGCATTGGACGCTACATGTACGGCCACAAAGCCTCAATGTAAGCAATCTCAGCGTTTACCAATGGAATTGTCGCTGGTGGACCAGGGGGGCGTACAAAAAGTTTTGACGTCCGGATGTCAAGCAAACAGAGCTCTGTCTGTGGCGTACATTTTGTGCGAAGTGTGCTCTCCATCAAATCGAGGATGAGCGTTGCACGCGGTTTGGTAAGCTTCGCTTCTTTGAAATAGAGTTTCAGCAAATGGCGTGCCCCGCCCCATTCCAGCCCGAGTTCGGGATTAATAAATATCTCCAAAGTACTATAATGGTACGATGCTCGAGGTGGCGAAAACCACGTGAAAGTCTTCTTGCCCCACCATTTGAAATAGGCCTTTCGAAGTTCAGTGTAATTTTGAAGCTTCTTCGGGTCCGAGGAAAATCTTGGCAGTGCATTAAACTCTTTTCTTGTTTTCCCGCTACGATGAGCCTTAGCGATACCGTCACGTATTTGTTTGTAGAAGTCGAACGCTGGCTGGTAGTCAGGTCGTTGCTTAACGGTCTTAACTATCGTCGCCTTCGGTGTCCCGCTCGCGTGGACCACGTCAACAAAGTCTGTCAGCGATAATCGCGGATGTGCTGGCATTAGGTTCCCCTCCCTACAAAGAAGACGAGAAATCCGGGCCTAGGTGGGGACATTTTTTCCGAATTTGGGCAAAGATTTTCCAAAATAGTCAAATTGCTCAGGCAATCGGTATTCGTTCTTGGGTCTCAGGCGGTAGAAATTGGAGAAAAAGACCAGGTTTTCTTCCGAAACCAGGTTTGGAATGTCACGCAGGCGGCCATCTTTTCCGACGTGCCGGGAAGGAGAAAGCCGGATCGACACGAGGAAGTGAGCGTTTAACAAATTGTTAATGACAAGCTGGTAGCCTTCAGATATTAGAGAAACCGAGGCGACCAATGACAATCAATGACATTCATGCCATCACTGCCGAGACCATCGGATGAGAAATGGTTTCACACTGGTTGAAATAAGCATCGGTCTGGTCATCATTGGCCTAGTTATTGGTGGAGTTTTTGTTGGGCGGGATCTGATTGAAGCGACAAAGGTAAGGTCGGTTATCAGTCAGCGTGACCAATTTATGACCGCCGTGAGAACATTTCAGATTAAATACGGCTGTTTACCCGGTGATTGCACTAATGTCGCGCGCTTTGGCTGGACGCAGCCCGGCGTCGATAATGGGTGTTCACCCGGAAATGGTCTAATCGAATCTAGCAATGGCGTAATAAATTCAAGCGATGCCGTTCCAGGTTATGAAACCACACATTTCTGGCGACAATTATCGCTTGCAGGATTGATTAGCGAGACGATTCAAAACCCTCCAACAAATACACTAGCCAGTATGGGGGCTCCTATATCTGGCGACACGATCAATCGCTACTTTCCCTCCATTACAGATAACAAGCGTGTCTACTGGAATGCCGTGTCACGTACCAGCACCAGCGAAGGAAAAAACTATTTTGCATTGTTGGGCTTCCAATCTGTAAGTCAGGTGTTTGGAGGAAGCGGTGATTATGACACCTTTGCTCCGTTTACCCCTCATTTTGTGCGTTCAATTGATCAAAAAACAGATGACGGCACACCTGGAAGTGGAAAAGTTATCGGTACTCAACGTCAAAGTTATTTGATAGCACATCCCGCAAGTAACAATGCTACTGACACAGGTTGTCGAATTTCGGCAACAGTTTATTCCACCCATTCTAACCGCACCTGCGGAGTACGATTTGAGTGGTAGCATTAGGATAAGAGCCGCTTCGTATCATTCCGTAGATCGCCGTTTGGAGCAATATGCCTGTAAAGTGTCTGGCGGCTCACTCCAAGTAGCTTGCAGAGTTCACCGACATTGGTCTCCATATTCGCAAGTGCGGTCGCGGCTAGTTCGATCTTGGTCTGATTGAGTTTCCTTGGCCGACCTCCCATGCGCCCCCGAGCTCGGGCCGAGGCCAGCCCTGCCATCGTTCGTTCGCGGATTAGCTCTCGCTCGAATTCGGCAAGGGCTGCAAAAATACCGAACACTAGCTTGCCATTGGCAGTAGTGGTATCGATGCTCGCTCCGTGACCGGAAAGGACCTTGAAGCCGATGTTACGCTGCGTAAGATCGTGAACTAGATTGACTAGCTCGCGCAGGTCACGCCCAAGGCGGTCCAGCTTCCAAACGACCAAGGTGTCGCCATCACGCAATGACTTCAGGCAAGATGCGAGCCCCGGTCGATCATCTCGCCGTGAAGAGGCCAGGTCTTCATAGATAAATTTCGGGTCGATCCCTTCCGCCAGCAATGCATCGCGTTGTAGATCGGTAGTCTGACTTCCATCCGACTTCGAGACTCGCATGTATCCAACCAACATTTCGACCTCCATGTGTTTTGATTTCACTTGTTCCATAAACGACCGTTTTTGGAACAAAGCAAACTTCTTTCCCTGCCGCATCCTGAACCTGTCACAATAACCATCACAAAATCTATGTCTTGTAAAGGGTCGTGTTTTTGCTTTTGGACGCCATGAAGTGAATTGTAGGCATAAACGAAAGTGTGCCGTAAATTAGTGCTTTGATTCAAAGCCTAACTATGCCATAAATGCGAAGTCACCAATAACCAAGAAAGGGCATCTATGGAAACAATACCGCAATTCAAATTATGGGCAACTCAATTTGATTCGTCAGGACGCGTTCATATGCCCAGTGAGCTCAGAAAGGAAATGAAAGTTTCTTCTGGATCGCCTGTCGTCTGGGTGCGTACCGAGGCCGGTATCGTCCTTCGTCCTTATGAAGATGTGGTGTCGGAAGTACAGGATCATTTTTGCGGGATTGGGGCCGCCACTGACGTGTGGTCTAATTCTACCCGGACCGGGAAATGACCAAATACGTCCTTGATCATTCGGCAATCACTGCCGTACTTCGACGAGAGCCGGGACACGAAAAGATATTGCCGCATCTCTTCGGCAGTATGGTATCAGCGCTCACCATCGCCGAACTGCTCACAACAGCCGCATCAAATGGAGCTGATCTCGAAACATCCTTCGAATCGCTGAAACGACTGAAACTTGAAATAGTCGCTTTCACGGATGCTCATGCCGTGCGGCTCGCGAATCTGGTAAACAGCCCAAAGACAAGCACGCTGTCGCAATCGGAGCTGTTTGTGATTTGCCTGGCCATGGAAAAGAAGGCAACAATCGTAACAACCAACAGGGTGCTGTCAAGCATGGCTCTTCCCGTCAAAATCAAACAATTTGGCCCACGCTTTTAGTCGTGAGATTCTCCAACGATAGGGTTCTTGAACCTGCTTCTCAGGATAATTACCATCATCATGTCAATGGGTCGCGGTACCACGGTAACGCAAACGCAACGTTAAGATGCAAGGGCAGGCCATGTTTGTTGTGATGCGAGACGATGTCTACGCGAAATTCATTGAGTTGGATGCATTCCCCAAGAAGGAAACGCTTCACAAGTATCTCCGAAACGAAAAGCAGATCAAGTTTCCTGAAGACACTTATACGAAGCTTTCCAAACAGAAACCCGTACCGATAGACTACGCGAACGGATTCGTAACCTATCTTAATAAAACAAAGGAACGACTCGCGGCAGGTGTGCAAAAGTTTGATTTAACAACGGAATGCCTGTTCCGGGAAGCGGAATATGACGAGTTACCCACCAAGTTTGTTGCCCCGACGAGAGCCGACGATCGGGCACTTCGAGGAATCGATTCTATTATTCATTTCGTCTTGCGGTTTATTTCAAGCAGGCGGTGGCAGAGATTTCACAAGATCAATCGAGATAAGATCTACGACGTGCGAAACGATCCAGAAACCTATAAGCGTTTCACTCAATTTAGCGCGGGGCTGGACGAAACGCTTCCGAATCGAACGCCGGGTTCAATAGCGGGCGTGGTCGAAATGGGACGGGAAGTACATTTCGGCAGACATGTCGATAAGTATGTTGAGTTTCTTCGGATGGCTTGCAATATAAACCCAGGGTTTGCACGATTTGCCATGCTGAGCGAAAATGAAGTCGCTGGAATTACAATCGTTTTCTGTATTACCGACGAAGCCTTTCTCGCCTCAGTCAGAGGAGAACATACCGATCTCAGTTATCGCGAAGAGGATATTGTTCCATCGAGCAATAATTTGGTGCTGTTTTCCTATGCCGAAGCTCCCGTAGCTATGGAAAGCGCGAAGGAAATAAAAAAGCGGCGTGCTGCACTACAAGCAGGGCTAATGTATCACATTGCTTCGTTGTTGAGTCTTCCGTTTGGTCGGACCTACATTCGTGCGATTTCCCATGACGTTCTCGCGTCTAATGCGAAACGCCTGAGAAGAGTGGGGTTTCGACCAATAAGGGCATGTTATGCGACTGGGCCAGGCTGTAATAGAGTTCTAGTGTTGGATCGTAGAACCATGGGTTATTTGTCGCGCTGCAGGTTGCGGTTTTTATTCAGTTTGCTCGACTACATCCGCTGCGAAATTATCGATAAATCTGAATAACCAGTTCAAGCGATGAAATCGCACGCGAGCTGTACAATACGACCTGTGCGTTGCGAGCATGTAGCAGTGCCGCTCGGCGGCGACTCACGCGAACCGTTGCGGGTCAGACCAGCATCCCGGCTCAAATTCTGTTGGGTGTAGCTCTCATTATCCTCAGCTACTTTGCGACGATAACAAAGTGTCGCTACTTGGCTCGAAAAAACTACCAAGAGATATCAATGAACGAAGTTTTTCATTGCCAAGGTTGCGCCCCGAAATAGAGCTTTACGGCGGTACAAGTCACATTGCGTACTGGTTGGGTACAAGCTTTTGGAGTACTGGTTTTGTTCTTCCTGAGGTGATAACGCAGCCGCAAAATTGGGCTTGGCTCTCAGTTGTGCTACGTCCGCCGATGCCCAACAAAATTGGGAAGCAACATCGTTGCCCGACGACACAACAGAAGCTCATCAGTCAGCCGCTGGTGAACCGTCATTTACCCATCAGTAATTTGGAGCACGTTTCATGCAAACCTACAATGGCCGAACTTCGATCGGGACACTTCTGGAGAGTAATTTCCCGTTCTACTGGTGCTTCTGTCTCAAGTACGCTGGCATGCGATACCGCCACATGGAGGCCGAGGATCTCGCCGGGGACGCGATTCTAAAGGCTCTACGGAGCAAAAAAATGATCGATCCACGCGGCATTTTTAAGTTTCTGAAGCAAGCCATCGATTGGATTGCAATTAGTAATTGGCGTCGCCGCAAGATCAAGACGTCTCCACTTGAGGGTGACTTCGTCGATTACGTTCAGGCATCAAATGCAGCGTTCAAAGAGGTTGAAGCCGCCATTGCCATGTTGCCTCCTAAGCAACGTGCCGTGATGGAGATGACTTCTCGCGGGTATTCGAGCGACGAAATCGCATTCGAACTGTGCATTACAACTGCTGCCGTTCGAGCGCGTCTCCGTGCAGCTTGGCGGCGAATAATGCGAACCTTAGCGAGTTAGTCCACCATCCCCGTTCAAATGCTTACGAGCCAATCTTTGCAAAATGATTGGCTTGTTTTGTTCAATAGTTTCGAGCACATGCCGATTGTCTTCGGTTCTTTCAAATGGCTCGACGATCTCAAATGCGCCATCAAAGGTCCGCACAATCGCGTTGCGAAAAACAAGCTTAGAATAGTTCAGCCAGTTCCCTTCAGTGAAGAAAACTTCGTCATATTTCGTTATCAATTCGGAATCAGTAGGCTTGTCTTTCGAAAGTTGGTCGTGAAGCCGTTGCAGCAAGCTGGGGTCTTCTTCCGAAAACGAACGAAGCAATCGAAGTGCCGCTTGCGCGCTCCTTCCATCAAGCCGTGATCCATCATGTAGAGTTACTTCCCATTCGCTTCCCATTGTCCATCCTTTGATTATTGTTCTGCCTTCGCATAAATTAAAGATCATTTTGCTTCGAGTCAAACGCAAAAACATTCGATGCATTTTCTTTTTTCGAATTGGCCAAACAATTCGTCTCTATTGGTGAAACAGAAACCAGCGGTGGTTTCAAACTGGCTCCTTTTTCGATAGCTCGAAGGGAAAAGTATGTCTCGATCAATGGGTTACGTCGCTTGCTTGTTCATGGCTCTACCGTTTTGGATGGTTTGTGCGTTGCCTGTGGCAGCACATGGCCAAACGAAGAGCACCACATCCAATGTTACCGGTTCCACGAAGGAGGAAAGTAAGTCGCTTGCCGACAACGAACGTAAATGGAAGAAACTTGAGCCCGTCATCGCGAAGTATCAGAAGCTTCGCAGCCAAACGACGATTGAGGTCGCGGAGTCGTTGGCTAACACCTTGATAAAGCTCGATGCCCGTATTGACGGCCGGAAGTTTGCTCAAGAAGTCCTGAGCCTCGAAAACGCGATTCAAGCTACGGGAAACAAAGCACAAATTCGGGCATTTGTGCAGAAGAGCTTCGATAAGCATGTGATCAATGTTGCTGAAATCGAGAAGCTGCTGCATCTGTTCCTCACCGAGCACGACAAGAAGATGGCCGAGATCGACAATCAGTTCCTGATTGAATGCGAGCTCGACGTCGAATTTGATGCGTCTGCCATTCGCACATCCCGCGTACAGCTGGACGGCGTCAAACAGGAATTCGCGAAGGTCGCTGCCAATCTTGAGCAGACGGTCACGCAGGCCTTTACCCATCACTTGCTAACGGGAGCTACTTCATTAGCTGCGGGTGAAATTGGCAGCATGATTGGCAATGAACTCGGACGGGATGGTAATGGCAACACGACGATGGATGGACAGATTCTAGGTTTCCTGTTTGGAGTGGCGGCGGGAGTCGCTGCGGAAGAAATGGCGTCTAGTGCTCTGGGCACCGAGAAAGACATCGCTGACAAGGCAACCGCCTCGGCACGGTCGATCTTGCGCACGCAATTGTTGCAGATTCCGAATGTGGAACCGGCCTGGATTGCCACCATGAGAGAGACGGCTGCCGTGCACGACCGACTCTGCATGAACAGTCTGGTCTATGTCCTCGGGCCGAAGCCTGAGCCAGCAGCCTCCGCCAAAAAATAGTCCAATCCGCAAGTCCCCAAAACAGATGGAAAGGAAGTGCAATATGTACAAAGCGTTATTCATCGCCGGGATATTGGTCGGCACGGCGAATATGACTGCGACCTCCGATGCCCAGATTGTTCGAAAAGCCGGGCAATTGATTTTCAACAAGGTGGCTGGTGAAGCAGGCGAAGCGATGGTCGAGTCGGCAGGCAAAAAGCTGTTGCGTGAGGCGGGTGAGGAGATTACCAAACGTGCTTCAACCTCAGCAGCCCGATCCGTAGCAGGAGCGGGAGCGGTAAAGTCGGCCACAACTATGGGTGGTGCGGTTGTTCGCAGTTTCAAAGAAGAAATGGCAACGGTGGCAACTCGCCTCACACCGCGAAATGCTCGAAGGCTCTCGATGCTTGAGTCAGAACTGGCGGCCACTGGTAAAGGCACCGATCTTGTGGCGCTACTCGGCAAACATGGGCAGGCCGACGAACTGGTCGATTTCCTGTGGCGACACAAAGGAAAACTGGCTGCTGGCGGAGTCTTGGCTGCCATGCTTGTCAATCCCGAGGGTGTGTTGGGGGCGACCGGAGACATGACGAGTAAGGTGATTGAGTCGTCGGGTAAGCATATTGCTCAGCCGCTCATTAAAGAAACCGCGCGGCCAATCGTGGACTACACCGCCAAAGGTGTGATGATCGCGGCCGTTGCACTGACTTTGCTTGGTGCAGGGGCTCTTTATCTGCGATTCGGCCATGCCTGGCTTAGCGTGACACAGCGTTAGGCAGATCTTGGACCAGGGAACTACCAGGTCGCGCCGTCGACCTGGTGTTCCTTGTCCTATCTACCTCCATAGCACGTGCAAGAAATATCCCGGTTTATTGCTGCTCAAACCACATAACGACTGGAAAGACGTATGAACCTGCAAAACATTCCATTGCAAAACATTGTGTGTGATCCTAACCAACCGCGACGAGAACCTAACACATTGGCCGATGAGGAACTTTTCCTCAGCATGAAACAGCGTGGTCAACTGGTTCCAGTCATTGTTGTGCCGTGCGATTCGGGCTACATGCTGATTGACGGGGAGCGTCGCTATCGTGTGGCCAAGAAGTTGGAATTCCCGACAATCAGGGCGATCATACTGGACGAACAGCCCAATGAGGATGAACTACTGGCCGTTCAACTGAGCATTAACAGCCATCGCTCCGACATTAACCCGGTCGATAAGATGCATGCCTACCGTAAGCTGATGAAATTGAAGCAGTTCTCGGCGGCGGAATTAGCGACGTTTCTGGGGATCAGTAAAGCAAGTGTGACGCGTTGCCTTTCCCTCGAAAAGCTCAGCCCGAATATCCAACGTCTCGTGGCCGATGGTGAAATCAGCTCGTCGAATGCATATGCACTGGCACGCATCGAAGGTGAATCTACCGATCATCTGGTGCAATCTCTGGTGAGTGGAAGCCTGAAGCGTGACCAGCTCGAACAATTGGCGGGTCGGAAGAACGCGGCGCGACCATTGGACGGTTCGCGGCTTGTGTGTCAATTGCCGGCGGGAATGGTGTCCCTGCAAACCTCGGAGCCACTCTCACTCGATGGAATTCTGACGATGTGCTCCCAGCTGATCAAGGCCATTCGAAAGGCAAAACGGGAAGGGTATGACGTAAAGACGCTCGCCCAAATGTTCAAAGAACAACAGGCCCGTGAGACTGCGAGTGCATCGCAAGGGTTCGACCCACCTGGTGGTAGAGCACGATTGTCGGCCACGGGACATCTAAGTTGATGGGCTTGGGAGTTAAATCTTAGAAGAGCCACGATCGCCAAAAAGCAATTTAAGTCGGTTAGTTCACAGCGCCGCAGCTTTACTTGGGAATTCAAGCAATCGACCACTCAGATGCTTCGGGAACGTAACTCAGCCAGCCAAACACGAATCTTGCATGCAAGTAACTATTGAGCATCACACATGCTGCATTCGTAACCCAAACGAGGGATACCACAGGAGCGACATTCCGTGTACTGGATCTACCGAACATTACTGCGAATATCGATCGGACTTGCATGCGTTGCGCTGTTTCTGGCATTCTTCGCGCTCTGGCCTATTTCGCTCATCGTCGCAATTATTGTGATCGTGAAAAAGTGGGCAGGGGTTCGACCGTATTCCGTTTCGATGGGCAGCGCGGCCTGGGCAAGTGAAGACGAGCTGCGAAACAACGACCTGGACGGATACGGAGGACTGCCACTCGGCTTGATGACGGGACGCCAGTCACTAGAGGATTCAGTGCATCGCGTAATGACCGGGAAGTGCGATTCCAAGACGGCCTGTAACTCCTTCTTTGCTAGCTTCGGCCAGCGACTGTCCTTGCCAATCTCAATTCGACATTCCGTTTCAGCCTTGATCTTCGCGCCAACCGGTGCCGGAAAGGGCGTATCACTTATCTTGCCGTTCTTGCACTTGTGTCGCGATTCTGTGGTCGTGTTGGATTACAAAGGTGAAAATGCACGATTGTCCGGGAATTTTCGCGCAAGACTCGGTCAGAAAATCGTATATCTAGATCCATACAACATTGTTGCTTCAAAATCCGATTGTCTTAACCCATTAGATTTCATCAACAAAGATAGTCCGACGGTCATCGACGCATGTCAGTCTCTGGCTAAAGCCCTGGTGGTTCGAGGTCCGGAGGAACGCGAGCCACATTGGAACGACATGGCAGAGTTGATTCTGACGGCAGTGATCGCGTTCGCGGTGCTTTATGGAGAACCCGAGGATCGGAATCTGCAAGTCGTGGTGGAAATCGTGAGCGACGCTGAT
The DNA here is from genome assembly GCA_016794985.1 of Planctomycetaceae bacterium. GTDB lineage: Bacteria > Planctomycetota > Planctomycetia > Pirellulales > Pirellulaceae > M30B19. The sequence goes on from JAEUIQ010000070.1 coordinate 164,833, forward strand.
AAGCTCGACATGGCCTGCGAGGCCATGCAGAAATCCACTCTGTTCGATGGAATGCTGGCGCGCCTCGGCCACCAGGTCAAACACGTACAAGGAAAGGAACGCGCGTCGGTTCTGACCACGGTGGTTCGCCATTTACGATTCTTGAACACTCCTGCCATATCGAATATTTCAGTTCGTAGCACTTTCGATCCCCGAGAGCTGAAAAACGGCAAGTTAACCGCGTATCTGATCATTCCGCCGCAACACATGCGAGCCATGGCCGGATTGTTACGAATGTGGATTGCCACGATCTTTGGTGAAATCGTGGCATTAGGTCTCGATGAAAGTCGACTGGTTCACTTCGTTTTGGATGAGGCTGCCTCGCTTGGACGAATGGAGGCCATTGAAGATGCCGTTGTAATGTATCGTGGGTTTGGTTGCAGGTTTCAATTCTATTTTCAATCGGTTGGACAACTCAAAACGGTTTTTCCAAATGGACAAGATCAAACGCTGCTGAGCAATGCAAGTCAGGTTTTCTTCGCGGCCAATGATACCGCAACAGCCGATCTCATAAGCCAGCGGTTGGGTGAGGCAACCATCTTTGTGGACTCAGGTGGAACTTCTACTAGCACAAACAGGCAGCGTCAGAACACCGGCAGCGATCAAACAAGCTACTCTGTTTCGCAAAACTCCAATTGGCAGCAACACGCACGGCGGTTGCTCAAGCCCGAGGAGGTGCTGACGCTTGATCCGCGGATTGCGATTACCTTTATACCTGGTGTTCGACCGATCATGACACGGTTAATACGATATTACGAGGAACCATGGCTGAAATCCCAACCTAGAATCAGAAGCCCCGTGAGAGAAAATCTCGGAATGCTTCTCAAATGCTGTTTTGTACTTGCGCTCGCTGTCTCGGCGTTGATTGGCATGTTTCTAATGCTCAAATTCCGAGAGGACGCATCGAAGATAATCCCAGCTAGTCCACCACCCCCTTTCCAAATGCAATATGACAGGAGCTTCTACCATGTCCGATGAATCCAAATCCGTCTTCAGCAAGATTAGCCGTGATATCAAGGCCGAAATGGGTCGGCTCGGTGACCATGGTGCAGCCGAGTTGGCATCGGCCCTGTTTAGTGGTCACTCGTTTTTGCCCTATGGGTCTGGGCAGCGGCGTGATCATGAAGTCGATCGCACGCCATCACCAGCGAACGAAATAAGTGACCGCGGGATCGAACGCTAGACCATAGTCGTATTGTCGATCTGGATGAGCCACTAACCGGATTTTATGCTCGGACATTGTCACTAACGATTCCGGGCATGGTAGCCGGGCTAGTTTGTTCTCCTGTGCGGTGTGGCTGCATCGCACAGGACTTTACCGAAAATTTACCGTTGCCACCTATGCTCGTCTCTGGTTTAACCATGGGATGACGATCAGACAGGCAGCCATGCATTACCCCCCCCCTACGAAAATGCGGGTTACACGATGCGGGTAGACGGAGCAATGAGAAATCGCCGAGGCTTTACCCTCATTGAATTCTCCATCGTGCTGGTTGTTGTCGGTTTCCTGATTGGTGGGGTATTGGTGGCAAGGGAAATGATTCAGGCCTTTCAGATCCGCAAAATTGTAAGCGCGCATGAAGACCTTGCCATGCGCTATAATGCTTTCACAATGAAGTATAACTGCATACCGGGTGATTGCCCGAATGCTACAAATTTCTGGGGAGCCGCGGGCGGATGTCCATCATGGACGCCGAGCGCAACCTGTAATGGCGATGGTAATGGGCATGTCTTATTTAGTACTGAAAGTGGATGGTTCTGGAACCACTTGTATCACGCAGGACTTGGGCAAGGATATGCTTCCAAGGTTGATGGCGTTAATCTGAATTTTCGATATCTTTTTCCACCCATACGAAAAGGGATCAACTATGAAAATGAGGTTTTCTGGCTGATTGGCAGCACTTCTGTTGATTATGCCCAAATGTATGCTGCAACCTCCAGTGGGTGCACATGGAATGCTACCGATATGCGAGGAGTTGGTGTGCAAACTGTTGTCAGAAACTCACCATCACTACAACCAGTATCGCCGGCAGAAACAGTGGCAAACACCTTCGCGATTGATAGTAAAGTAGATGATGGCAGACCGTGCACAGGAAAGTTTCATGCATCGTCAGGGCATATTTTTGGGACATCAACATGGACCTCGTGCGTGTCAGGTTCTGGTAATTCGGCTATTTACAACCTGTCCCAAACAGGTGATGTGTGCCGTTATATTTTTCAGCTAGACCAATAAGCCAATCGGGCGGATTAACGGCTCAACATTACTGCGACATGATTGCCACAAACCAAGGCTGATTTTACTGACGAACGAATTATCACTTGCTGATTCGTTGCTCGCCTATTAGCAAACGGAAAAACAGTGAAACCATGTTACGAGTCATTCAAACCAAATCCGCCGGTGGGGCCAAGAGCTACTACTCCAAATCGGACTATCTCAGTGAAGGTCAAGAGCTGACCGGAATCTGGGGCGGCAAAGCCGCCGAACGACTGGGCCTGTCCGGCGAGGTCGAGAAGTCCCATTTCGATTCGTTGTGCGATAATCAACATCCGCAAACGGGGAATCGACTCACTGCACGCAATAAGTCGGATCGGACCGTTGGCTACGATTTTAACTTTCATGTGCCCAAGGGAGTGTCACTGGCTTACCTCGTCAATGACGACAAACGAATCCTGCAAGCCTTTCGCGACAGTGTGGAAAAAACCATGCGAGAAATTGAAGGAGACGCCAGCACACGAGTACGTAAGAACGATCAGCAAGAGGAACGTCACACTGGGAACCTTGTCTGGGCAACTTTCGTACATAATACGGCTCGTCCGGTGTCGGGTGAGCCCGATCCACACCTGCATGCACATGCATTCGCACTCAACTTAACATTTGACGAAATAGAAAATCGCTGGAAGGCCGGACAGTTCCGAGAGCTGAAACGAGATGCCAGCTACTATGAGGCTGCATTCCACTCGAGGCTCGCTTCTCGAATAAAGGAACTCGGCTACGGAATCGAACGCCAGGGACATGGCTGGGACATTGCGGGCCTTACCCCAGAACTGACCAAGAAATTCTCACGTCGCACCGCCGAAATCGAAGCATTAGCCAGCGAGCTTGGCATTGATAATGTTGAAGCGTTGGACGGCCTTGGTGCCAAGACTCGCAGCAAGAAAGAATCCAGCCTCACGATGTCCGAGCTGAAGCAGCGTTGGCGGGGTCGATTGTCGGACACTGATTCAAACGTTCTTCAGTCGTTGCTTTCTCCTTCGCCAGCAAAAGAAGAGCCGTTAAAGAATTTCGAAAACGAATCCATGATGTTTTCAATCAAGCATTGTTTCGAGCGTGATTCCGTGGTGCCAGAGCGGACTTTATTGGCAACAGCACTTCGATTCGGCGTAGGCTACGTCTCGGTTGAAGGAATGCATCAGCAACTTGAAGAGCATCAGGTCATCAGACGCAAAATGCATCAACGCAACTGGGCGACCACGCCTGAGGTTTTGGCAGAAGAAACCGCAATGCTGAGACAATCGCGAGCCTCTGTAGGTACCGCAGAACCATTAAACGACCATTGGACCATTCAACGAAACTGGTTGAACGAAGACCAGCAACGCGCTGTCCAGCATGTTCTGCAAGCGAAAGACAATATCCTGATGATTCGCGGCGGGGCGGGAACCGGCAAGACGTCACTCATGCAGGAAGCCGCAGCAGGAATCGAGGCGGGGGGGCGGCAAGTATTCATATTTGCTCCGTCTGCGCAAGCCAGTCGCGGTGTGCTTGTGGATGAAGGATTTAAGGCGACCACGGTGGCCGAACTATTGCTGTCGAAGGAAAAACAAGCTGAGGTTAGCGGCAACGTCATCTGGATTGATGAGGCCGGGCTACTTGGGACGCGGACATTGAAGTCAGTGATCGACCTGGCCGAGCGGGCAGGGGCCAAGCTGGTCTTGTCAGGCGACTGGAAGCAACACGGGGCGGTGGAACGCGGAGCGGCCATGCGTCTGTTAGAACAGGAAGGTGGGATTTCACCGGCCATTGTAGGAAAGGTTCAGCGACAAACAGGGGCCTACAAAGAGGCGGTGCTGGAACTGGCCCAAGGCAGGACCATGAATGGGTTTAATGCCCTGGATAAACTGGGTTGGATTCATGAAATCGAGGATTCCGAAAAGCGTTATCAACAGATGGCCGTTCGCTTCGCCGAGTCTTGGGAAGCAAATGAAACGGTGCTTGCTGTCGCACCCACCCATGCCGAGGCAAATGAGCTTACCGGAAAGATTCGGGCGGAGTTGATGGCCCGAGGCCAGATTACCGGGGAAGAACGAGAATTCATCGGGCTTGATTCCATGCGTCTGACCGAAGCGGAAAGGACCGACGATTTGAGGCTTAAAGAAGGGGATGTCATGGTATTGCATCGGGCCGTGAAGGGAGCGCAACGTGGGGCAAGACTGGATGTCACACCGGAAAATATCGAGCTACTGAAGCAATCCCCGGCGAAGTTTGATGTGTTCCGCAAACGAAAGCTGGCATTTGCCAAAGGCGATCTGATACGCATAACCGCCAACGGAAAAACCAAGGACAAGCAGCATTCGCTCAATAACGGGCAGGTGTTTCGCATCAAAGGATTCAGCGAGAAGGGAGATATTGTCCTGGGCAATGGCTGGGTGGTTGATCGCGAATACGGGTTTCTGGCTCCCGGATATGTCTCAACATCGCACAGCGCACAGGGAAAAACCGTGGATAACGTCTTGATTGCCGAATCCTCGATGAGTTACCCGGCGGCGGATACCAGACAATTTTATGTATCGGTAAGCCGTGGCAGGCACAAAGCGGAGATATTCACGGACGATAAATACTCGTTGCTCGATGCGGTGCTGCGCGATGATGAACGTGTCAGCGCCACCGAATTAGTCAGAGTCTGGGATCGTCCCAGAACCTCGCAACAATTTGCGAAGATCCAATCTCAAGAAGAGGCCGTAAAGTTACCAGTTAGGGAACGGGATCGAGAGTATGAGCGAATCTAGCCTGCGAAGTGTGGTAGGTCATGTTGGCATCGTCAGAAAACTGTCGGCGGACATTCCGAAGGAAACAGAACCGGAGTATCGTGCGGCTTCGTTTGGACGGGTCGGTCTTCGTCCCCAGGTGATGCTGGAAATTGTGCAAGCCAGCGGCTACAGGGAAGTCTTTCCCTATCTTGACTTGAGGAGCATTGCGACGTCTGATCCCAAGCTTGGATTCGAACTACGGTTCAGCGACCAGAAATGGATCATCCAGGGACAGAACCTGGAGGAGTGTTACCGGTACCTGAAGCAGAACCGATTAGAGGCGTTGCAGGAAGCCTCGCGCGCCGAAGCAATGTCTATGCCTGCCGAAGTGCCACTCATCCACTCCATTCGGGTGATCAAGAAGTAAACTCAACGCCAGATTTCGTTGAGATGTTGTTCGTTCGACCGGACTCGCTTGGTAAACGATTGCCCGGGTGCGGATTCAGAGGCCATTAAGAGCTCAAGCAGCTTGGGTTGGCGATGATGCTCAGCAGTTCTGCGGGCAGGGATGATCTGACCATCGGGGTTGCCGGTTTGGAGTATCATTCGGTCAAGCAGGAACGCACTGGTATCGGTATGACCGTGGGCCACGGCTTCTTGCAGAGAGGTGTAATGCCGTTTGTTCTTCACAGCAGTGTCTGGACAATGCTTCAGCAACATGGATACCATCTCGGTGTTTCCAGATCGAGCAGCCAGATGAAGGGCCGTATCACTGGAACGCGACGTTTCATTGATTCGTGCTCCGGACTGCAATAGGTCATCAGCGAAATACACGTCACCTGTTTTGACGGCCAGCATCAGAGCATTCTCACCGGCTAGATTCTTTGCATGAATATCGGCGTTGCATTCCAAGAGTGCGCGAGCAAATCCACTATTGTGTCGCATAATACTTCGCAGCAGCAGGTTATTACCTTGCTTGCCAACAATCTGATTGGGGTTGGCTCCAGCTTGTACTAGAAAACGGAGCAGATGATGCTGTTGGTAATGCTCAGCCACTTCCAGGATTGAGCGAGCCTTATAGTCTCGACAATCAATGCTGGCACCTTGCTCAATTGCCTCGCGAACCTTATGCCTGTCTCCGTCCTTGACGGCTGCCACCAATAGATAATCCTTGCTCATGCCACCCCATAAAAGGATGGCTTTTATTACCAGCCAGTGAATATGGCAAGTGGCTTTGTGAAAGGGTAAATACGCATGGCGTCCATTAAATGATTCTTAACCGCGTTGAGGCTAGACTCTGCAAAACTTGTGGAGATAAGTTTGCCACCGTCGAACCGCATCCTGCCAAATCATCACGGCTTCACCCTCATTGAAATCAGCATCGTGCTGGTGATTATCGGCTTGGTTATTGGTGGCGTGATGATGGGAAAAGACTTAATTGAGGGTGCGGCGATTCGCTCACAAATTTCACAGATTGAAAAGTATAACGCTGCCGTCCATACGTTTCGCTTGCAATATAATGCTCTCCCAGGCGACATGAATCAATCGCAAGCAAATAGCTTGGGTTTCGTGGCTCGTGGTGATAGCACGGGAATTATGGTGGGCGCAGGTGATGGAAATGGCATTATTCAAGGCTATCATAATACTGGTACTGTTTCGCCCTGTAGTAGTTGTGGCGGTGCCGGTGAGAATGTCTTTTTCTGGAATGACCTTACTTGGGCTAATGGCAAGAATGTAAATCTTATCGAAGGTACGTTTCGACCTTCTGGCGGTGGCGGGTATGCAGGCAATCCCAATCCTGCAATAACCGGGAGCAGGATTAATTTGTGGTTTCCTAGAGCAAAAGTCGGGAATGCACATGTCTATGTTTACAGTTATAACGGTGAGAACTGGTTCGGCTTATCCAATGTAACATTCATAAGATGGTATCAGCTTTCGTCTTTAGCAAGCGTTAAGGTCAGTCAGGCCTATGCGATTGATGCTAAAGTTGATGATGGCCTACCACAAGCAGGTAAGGTAATTGCGTATTTCCTGAACTGGTCGAGCACCACTGAGTATGCCGTCTGGGCAGGCACAGCTACCACTGCTGCAACGGCTGCTTCTGCAACTACATGCTATGATAATGCGAATGTAGGAGGGGCAGTACAACGGTATTCTATGAGCGTAAATGGCGGCAATGGAGCCAATTGTGGTTTGTCTTTCAAATTTCAATAACGGGCTTCGATTTGCAAAGTCCGAAAACTACCGAAGGTTGCCTGCCATTCTTTGACGGATAGCATACTCGCGTCGCCCTCTGCCTTGCCGTTCTGCAATTTAGAGATTGTGGAGCATTTTTAATTGTGATTTTGCGAGCAAATCGCGTCTTTATTGATTGGGTGCGGACGAGCAGACTCAACCAGCAGGAGTCAATCGACATGGTGAATGAACTCTATTTGACACCACCCAAAATTGCCAAGCAGTTAGGTGTCACATGCGAGAAGGTGCTGAACTGGATTCGCTCCGGGCAACTAAGAGCGGTCAATTTAAGTTCGGGAACCCGACCGCGCTGGAAAGTCCGCCCCGATGATCTGGAGAGCTTCCTTGCCACAAAATGCAATCAGTCAAACATCAAGCCATCTCCCAGTCGGCACGCTCTGCCGAAGCCGGTTCGCCAGTGGGTGTGAGTAGATTAGGTGGCGAGACGCTTGAATGTCAAGGGCGAGGCCTTCGAGGTACTCTAATACCCGCTCTATGTGAAAGTAGCCGTTTAGAGAACCCAAGCCGCTGGCTGCGAACATTCAGTCATTTAGTCCGTAAATCACCTGACGCTTGCGAAATGCCTCCTTACTTCCTTCGAGAATTGTGCAAACAATTTCCTTTGTAGCAGTGTTATCAATCGAGCCTCGGTTGCGAACCACAGATTTGTCGGCACTTCCTCGCAATGGAAGGATCAATTCAGCATCGCCCAGAACCGCGATATTCGCGTTGTGTGTGACGATAATCACTTGCCGACACTCTTTCACTCGACGAAGTGTACGCACGAGCGTTTTGTAAATGAACTCACTGTCGAGGTTGTCTTCTGGCTGATCAATGATCAATGGTACGCGGCTCTTCGAGAACAGCATAATCGACAAAAGGATCGACTGCTGTTGACCAAGTGAAAGCTGCGAAAAATCTTTTTGAGGATAGGTTTTAGTTCCGTTTGAGTGTTCTACAGTCTTCGTTATTTTTATCTCTGGTCGGTCAAAGAACTCACAACGCTCGATCATGAACTTGACTTCTTGGGTAGACAAAGTCGCGAGGATTTCGCCTGCTTCTTTCGCTGTGAAAACCGTCGTGCCTTGTTCGTCCTTGATTGCTTGAAACGCCACGCTACTCTTGTTCGCAATTGCCTCCAGTACCGCGAACGGTGAGAGCGTTTTGACGATAAGCCTTGCCCGTGGCACCTGTGAGGTTCGCCAATTCATCTTCGTCTGGATTATTTCTTCAAGTTTGGGGCAAAGAGTTCCCTCATGGAACCTAATGTTGACGGAATAATCCACAACGGTTTCGGACAGATTTTCCGTCATTTGTCGAGCAAATGCGACGTGCAAAGCGTGGATTCTACCGCAGACCGTCTGCCGTTCTTGCGTCAAAGCGAGGCGTGCTCGGCAGGCTTCTCGACGTAATGGAATATTCTTTTTTAGTTCAGTGAGTTTTTGCCCAAGTTCAGATGAGTCTTTGGTGACCTTTCGAATGAACGCGATGTCGAGCCTTATGTTGTTCTTTTCGAGATCGCGGCGGATGTTCTCAATCTTGTCTTGGATTTCCTTTTCTTTCAGCATCCATTTCTGTAGCTGGTCTTTGATGTCCGTGATGAAAGCATCGGTCTTTGTCTTGATGTCTTTCGCAGTAAGCTCGATCTCGCCGGAGAACTCCCGGATGATTTTCTGTACCGCCACGAACTCGTCTTTTCCGGCGACAACCTTGGTATCGTCAATAGACGTAAGTAACTCGTTTATGCCAAGATTTGACATCTTCACGGACTCAAGTACTTCTTTCAAGCTCTTCGTCAATTGAGCTCGGAATGTGCGTTCAGCGGCAAGCTTCTCTTCAAGCTCCACGATTGTCTTTGCGTCCTTCGCCTTCAACGCATCAAGCTGTCGATCCGCAGTTTTTTTGGCTTGATCCACTGTGTCAATCTGAGAGATGGCAAGATTTAGCCTCTCGATCAACGTCTGGTTTTCGAGCAATTGGTCACGTATCATTTCGTCCTTGGCGTAGAGATCCGCCAGATCGTCCCGTATGAAATCGTCTAGAAACCTCAAGAGGATAGAGGGATCTTTGTCGCAATGTTGGATCGTCTCGGCCGTCTCCCCCTGACCATAGCTCTCAATGGCAATACGGCGCGGACCGTTTTCCAGATCGGTTTGATTAACGACAGACTGAGATTTGTTCCGTGTGAAGATGTACTCCTGGCCGACTTCGTCTCGGTAAAGCAAAGAGATCGAATCGGGCCATACCTCTGAATCCACCAAGTCAGTCTCGACATTGTTCCCCGACGTTACACGTAAAGATTCAATCATAGTGGACTTGCCGGCACCACGCCCGCCGATGATGCACGTAAGATTTCGGCTGAATCGGATGATCTGTCCGTTGAGAAATCCTCCCTCAAGCTTCATGCCGACGAACTGTGGGATAGTTTCTGGAAGTAGGTCTTCGAGGCGCGTACGGGCCGCAGAGTCGATCAAAGCGAGCCTCAATGCACTGAATGTTAGCGATTCCATCTTCAGTCGAGTAAGGCGACGATTGCCACTTGCGTTTCTTCCCATTGCGTTTAATGTGTGAGCATCGGACGACATTACCTTAGCCAATTCGTAAGTGTCCTCGTGCTCCAGGGAGGTTCGGCGAAGATTCGCGAGGTGCTTACGGATTCCATCACAATCACGATTGGTGTACCAAGTTTCGTTGGCTATCTGTGCGACCTCAAGCGCAAGCAAGTTGGGGCACTTCAATATTGCTTCTTTGAACTCATTGCTCTTAGGTACGCACGCGTCGAATCCACTTTCCAACTCGATGTGAGCACAGATTCCGAACCCGCCTTGATTCTCAGCTTCCTCAAGACATTGCGGAATCAGGTTGTGGCACGTCTTCCTGTCCGCGGAGATGTTGAGCTTTCCATAAAACGTTTGCAATGCACGTAGTGAGGGACAATAGACAAGTAAATGGCCTTGAGGCGTTGATAGCTCAACTCCGGGAACAACAAGTAGATTCTTGCCTTCCGCATGCTTGATCGCAGCTCCGACATTCCCGATTTGGTTGTGGTCGGTAATTGAAATAACGTGAAGATTTTCAGTCATAGCTGTGTCAACAATTGCTTCGGGCGTCATTGTTGTGTCACAGACGTCGTAAGAGCCGCCTTCCCCGTAGGAATGGATATGCAAATCAGCCCGACGAAAGATCGCGCCTTCTGTCTCTCCTGCAATTTCCTCGGAAAGTGCCATGTAGTTTCCCCGTCAAAAAATAGAATGAAACGCTAAGTGTTTCGGAATTGTAACTGACTAGGGTGGGAGTTACAACTGCGTTCGGTCGCATAGACCGACGGTGCGATATTGATTCCGCTTGCTCTTGTTCCACGAGCGACTCCAACAGCGGGTGTCGCGACACCCGTTAGGGCATAGATTCCACTAAAAACGATCATTTCGGCGAGACGTGGAAAAGTCGAATTGAGCCTATAAAACACGGGGTCTCATGCGATTTTGGCCACATTCCGAAAAGTGGCGTTTCTCAATTAGAAGTCAGTTGCTCTATCCAGCTGAGCTACCGGGGCGGGTGGGAATTGAGAAAAAGTGTACGACGAGCCGCCGAGAATGACCAGGGGAGGCGGGTGTCCAGGGACGCCGATCGTTGGCTTCTCAACCTAGACAGGCCACGCGGCTTCGAAGTTCGGCCACCAACTCATTACCAGCGACAATTAAAGCCGATTTTCCGATTCGTATACAAAGCACGGCTTGGTTTCACCATGATCCAAATCGGGACAAATCAAAACATGGACGAGATCATTTGACTCACAAAATCGCTCAGCACTCGGTCCAGGCCGCCACCAACGACATCGGTCAATTGCTGATCGTTCAAGAAAATTGCCGCCAATATTCCTGCTGACGAACCCAAAGCCATGCCAAAACCAAACCATGCTGGAACATCGAAGTCCAGCGGGAAAACACACCATATCCCACTCGCAGCCAACACGCCTCCAGATAACGCCAACAAACTGACGCGGAAAAACAACGCGGTCAACTCGCAAGTCGTCTGACGACGCTCCATCATCGGATCACAAACTTCGGATTTTCTTCGCATCGTATCCGTTCGTGGACTTGGACAAAATCTTGGATTGTTTTTACCAATTGTGATCGGGACGATTAAGGGAATGTGGACAGGGGAATGCGGGGAGAGGAATGGATGGCAGGGGAATGTGGCGACGCTGCGAAGCATTCTTTCTGGAGAAAACAGGCCCGAATGGGCCGAAACAACCTTAGCCGGTCGGCGCAAGCCACCGGTTAGAGTGGAGCCTCGTCCCAAAAAGGCCTGTAGGGCCGACACAAGTGCTGAACGTGAGCACAAAAAATTGCTTCACAGCGTTGGGAATGTGGCGGGAGGAATGTTGAGGGGAATGAACATTTACTTCGGTCATCGATTTTGGTAGCGATTCCAGAGATGACCTGCGAGTAGCGTGTGCACGAAATATGCTGGGGTGAGTTATCGATCACGGGATTCGGATTATCGCTGTTTTCTTGGCGATTACTTTTTGAGTCGATTGGGAGTCTTTAAAGTCAACGAGCATGGCAACACCGTGCTGCGAATGATGCGCGCGTCCGAAAAGTGGAGGCAACCACGGGCCTGGCGAGATGACCAACGTGCTGATTTGCAGAACGAACGACCAAAGCGGTGATTAGGCGATCGAATTGTCCCCGCACTTTGATTTCGGACAATGGAAAGATTTTTGAACAGACGTGAACGAAGGTAACAAAATGGCCGATCATCGGCCGGAATCTTGTCAACGTGAGTCGTCCTTCAATTCGCTCAGCTTCCAAAATTCGACCCGGGAGTCTCGCAAGCCAATAGCGATTTCGTGCCCAGTACTGGACATTGCCATGCCATAGGCGGGCGCGTGGGAGGTGGCGTGTCGCCACGTTTCCTGCCAAGTGTCGCGATCAAAGAACCGCAGCAGGTTTTCCTCGCCGCTGGTCAAGACGAACAACCGATCGGTGCCGGGCTGAAAGCCAAAGCCTGTGATGCCTTTCTTGGATTCGGACCAAACGGTTTCGCCGGTCGCGACTCTGTAGACTTGAATCTGATCGAAACGAACCTCATAGGTCCAATGACGAGCCCGTTTACCGGCCGCGATGGCCACGTATTCGCCACTGTGGTCGAAAAACACCGATTGAACTTGCATGGCAACAGCCCACTCACGAACGACCTCGCCGAATTTTGTCTCCAGTATTGTCAGCTTTTCTTGATTGACCACGGCAACACTTTTTCCATCTGGGGACACGGTTCCAACCAAGCGATCGGATTTATCAAACTCGTGATGAAGTCGGGTCTCCGAAATCTGCTTACCGGACTTCGAATGACTGAATCGCAGACGCAAGATTTCATCATTTTCAATGTACAAGTCTCGAATCACTTGACCGCTTGGATCAAAGCCCAAATGCACCGACTTGATGTTCGGTTGAGATTCGTCTTGAACCCCGAGCAGTGCCTTCATAGTCGACAACGCGCCAGTTGGTTTAATCTTGTAAAGCACCTTGAAATTGTCGTCCGACCAGTCACCGCTTTCGACATCATGCCAATATTCGGACCCAAGGCGGATCCGTTGCGGCTTGGTTGGCGAGTAGACGCTGTTGTCGATGTTGTAAGCGGGACGCTGGGTCAGCTTGGCCTCGTTGTCATTCCTGAGAAAACTATGATTCGCATGAAACGCGACGACCTGGTCGTTGTCGGTGTACGAAATGGGACCACGGTACGGCAAACGATTCAAAGCGAGGTCCATTGTTCGCGCAAAATGTTCGTCGAACTTGACTTCTACGAGGCTCACGTCATTGATACTCTCTACCATGAGAGATTGGTGCGCCGGTCGAATAGACCGTCGGAAAAAACCGGGAGAAAAATCCGAATGGCCGACAATCTCCTCCCTGTTGATGTCGTAAACGAGTGTCTTCGAGCGGAAAGGCCGCTGGCCAGTCGGTAATTCTGTAACGACTAGAAAACAAATCTCGCCATCCGTCGAAAATAGGCCACCAACGGATTCAATATCTTGCAGTAGCGTGGTGGTTTTCTCGGTTTTTCTGTCCCACATGATGGCGACTTTACGGACCGTGTCCTGCAGCAAAAACTTGTTTCCCGTCACATCATTGGCTCTCACTTGCAAGCCTGCGGGTAAACCGATGGTCTCCGGCCCAAGGACGGAATTGTCGCGAAGGTCCCAGACTTCTAGCGTCGGCGAAAGTAGAACCTCGTGCTCAGAGATTGGAAAAACGGAAGCATTCGAGCGGATGCCGCGAACGGTTCCTGCCAAGTAGTCAAACGCCATGATCGTTTGGTTGTTGAGAATCAAAACGGTTCGATTGTCGCGCAAGGCGTGGCTAAAAAAAACTTGATAGTCTTCGTCCGCGACGCATTCGGATAAATCCCACGTATGTATGGGATTCCCAGATCGATCGTAGACCAACAAGCGATTTCCGGTCGCAGAATCGTCGTCGATTGGCAACACCTCGTCGTCGCCATCCCAATACAGATCTGGAGTTGAAGGGGACTGTCCAGTCTCTTTGATCAAGAGCAGCTTGAAATCTCCGTTCGGCGAGTACACAAGACCTTGCACTCGCTCGCGGGTCAGGTCGATAGAAAGTTCAACGGTTCGCGTGACCTTTCGTTGATCCCAATCGATTTCCAGCAGCCGCCGACCTTCGATCCCCAGCAAATACTTCCCGTCGGGCGACCAAGCTCGATAAGGACTTGACGGCAGTTGCAGTGACAAGAAATCCGCTTTCCCAACCAAGCGAATTCCCGGTGCAACGTGCTTGACCCAATCGTCATTTTCGTTTGTGGTTTGCTGTGCCACCGATCGCGAGTTTCCCGCGACGCACAAAAGAACCCACAGTAATAACTGTGCGATTGAGAATCGTCGCGTCAGAGGGCAACGTGTTAGTCGATCGCGATCAGCTCGCATAAAGTACTTCCACTCAACGGTCACTCGAACAGCATCACAATGTTACCAATTAATCCCGCGAACGCAAAGTTTTGCCCCAATAGTCGGTTAGAACCTTGCATACAGGCCCGCAACGCGCCACTCGGAATTCCAAACTACTTGTCGTCGGCACTCGGCCGAAGTTCGCTCAAACGAACTCGGTGCGAGACGCGTTGCTTTCCGTTGATATCAATCAGCTGCAAATGTACCTCAGGATCTTCCGCATTCCAATCCATTTCGATCATGCCAAAGTTGTTCTCGCGAACCACCTCGCCAACTCGATTTTGATTTTCATCGACGGAAGGCCAGGTTTCCGTCAGACCGCTCGAAGTAACATCGTACAAGGGATAAAGTCCCGGAACGGGCAGCTTCGATACTTCGCCCCAATGAACATCTCCCGAGATAAACACGACACCATTCGCCTTCGTCTCTTGAATGACTTCGGTCATTTTTGTTAACTCGTGCGGCAAGTTCGTCCAGGATTCCCAGCCGTTATGTTGATGACTAAATTGGATACTTGAAGCAATAATTCGTACGTCAGCCGGTTGTCGAAGTTGCTCCGCAAGCCATTTCCATTGCTCCGCACCCAAAAACGTCTTGTTCGGATTGGGATCCGGATGGTAATCGTTTTTCCACGATCGCAGTTTGTTTTGCGCCAACGGATCGCGAAAGCTGCGTGTGTCGAGCAAAATGACTTGCAGCGTTCGTTGGCCATTGGAAAACATGTGCGCGTGATAGATTCCCGGATGTTGTCGACGCGGACTATCTTGGGGCTCACGCCAAAAGTCCAAGAAGATTTCGCGAGACTCGGCAGCCGGCCGATACTCTTTTCCCGAGTCGTTCGCTCCGTAATCATGATCGTCCCAGATCGCCAAGGTCGGCACTGCGGCGCGCAAGGCTTGAAACTCGGGTTTCGTACCTAATTGCTCGTACTTGGCTCGCAACACGTTCATGTCTTCGGTGTCACCGTAAATATTGTCCCCCAGATAAATGAACAAGTCCGGTTGCCGACGGACAACATCGCGGAGGATCGGTTGCGATTTATTCTGGTTCGCACAAGAGCCAAAGCAGATGCGCTGGACCAGGCCCGTCACTTCGGCAACCGACTTCGCCGGTGCCTTGGCGGCGGAGGTAATGACTTCTTGAGCCACGGAGTGTTGCGTTAACGTCACGAACAACAAAGCGAGGACTGTCCACGTGGAACAGAAGGCTCTTGCATCAATTAATCGAATCACGGAACAGTCTCTCTTTCGCATTAAAAGTCATTTTTGTGATTGCTCGGATTTCGAAACGGAATTTTCGACCGGGTTATCGGTCTTCAACTGCAGCCAACCTGGAGTATTGCCTTGGGCTGTTTCATCGCGGACATAGCGAGTGCTCCAACCCGCCCATCCTTCGGAATAGTTGCGAATGTTTTTCGCACCGCTTAACCAAGCATAATAAAACGCCGCACTGGATCGCCACCCGCCGCCGCAATAAAACACCTGGAGCGATTCCGAATTCGGGGCCGACTCTTTAGATAAGTCCAGCCCATTGACTTGCCACTCCGCGTAGATCTCGCGAGGTGGCCGCAGTCGTCCGTTCGCTAACTTGTACGTCTGCGACGAGTCGTCCGCATCTCCAAGCCAAATCGCACTCGGGATTCTGCCTTTGGCGTCCAAGTACGAATAGCCGCTGACGTGACCGTCGTACTCGGCTCGGCTGCGCAGGTCGAAAATCCGCACTGGAATTTTTTGATCGCTGGCCTGGGCCCCCTCGGTTCGCTCAATGCCATCTCGAATAGTCGCCGTCTCGATGATCCAATCGGCACGCGGTGATGCGGCGAAGGCGACCGGTCGCAATTCATTCGTTCTTGCTTCAAGATCGTATCCTGCATCCGTCCAAGTCCGTGCGTCACCGTCCAGGATTCTCACATCTTTCACGCCTGCGTACATCAAGATCCACCACACTCGGGTCGCCGCAATCAATTGCTCGCTGTAGACAATCACCAGGGTGTCGGGAGTGATGCCCAATTCACCAATAGTTCGTTGCAACGAATCGATCGGTCGCAGCTTCCATTCGGGATATCCGTTCTCGAAGAGATCGGTATTGATGTGAATGGCCCCCGGGATGTGTCCGCGATGATAATCCTTCGCGGCCGCCAACTCCGCCCAACTCGCTTCGGCAATCACAAGTCTTCGTGGGGCGCGATTGATCTCAGCTCCTGTGGTGACGTTGCTGGAATTCTCAGAATCGTCTTCGAGAACACCCAAAGGATCGCCCGCAGAGGTGGGCTGAGAGTCCAACAACGACTTGAGCCACTCCACGGTCACCAACCCGTGCTCGTTGCCAACTTGCCGCGCGATCTCAGGTGTTGCCTGCGGCGGTTCACTGGACCGGCAACCCAAACACAACATCGCAAAGAAGCACAGCCAGTAATTCAATTTCAAAGCGTCTTGACCTCAATTCAATCAGCGCCCACTAACTGGCCAGCCGTTGCGGCCCGATGATCATCGGGCTTGATTGTCTTCTCTAAAGCGTCGGCCGTCAACAATTTCACCTGTACAATTTGGGTCGCGGACTTTTGACATGCCACTCGGCAGCGGATGAATTAGTAGAATTTACGGAGCGACCCTTCCAAAAGCCGAGCGCGGCATCCCTCTGCCCACATTCCTTTGCCAACATTCCTTTGCCCACATTCCTTTGCCAACATTCCTTTGCCAACATTCCTCTGCCAACATTCCTCTGCCAACATTCCTCTGCCAACATTCCTCTGCCAACATTCCTTTGCCCACATTCCTTTGCCCACATTCCTCTGCCCACATTCCTCTGCCAACATTCCTTTGCCCACATTCCTTTGCCCAAATTCCTTTGCCCACATTCCTCTGCCCACATTCCTTTGCCAACATTCCTTTGCCCACATTCCCCTGCCCGCATTCCTCTGCCAACATTCCTCTGCCAACATTCTTCTGCCCACATTCCTTTGCCCACATTCCTTTGCCCACATTCCACTGCCCGCATTCCTCTGCCAACATTCCTCTGCCAACATTCCTCTGCCCACATTCCTTTGCCCACATTCCTTTGCCGCCAATCCTTTTCCTCGCGTCAGCGGCGTCTGCAGTGCGAGTAGTTGCTACTCGGTGCATCCGGCCCCGGAATCACCAAAATTGCCACGTGTCCTGCCAAGTGCCAAACTCCAAACAGTAGTGGGGCACGCCTGAGATTGGACTGTTTGCTTGGCTAGTTGAGATGCGATACCATGAATGGCTGGGACGCTGGTTTGGATCGAGTTGCCGAATTAGCCGTTTCCACAGATGTATTGAATTTAGGACTCGACCACGATGCGAATCGACTTATGGGCGTATTACTTGGCGTGTTTTATCTTCTCCAGCTCGGTTGTCGATCGTGTTGCGTCCGCGCAAACTGACTTGATTGCCGAGAACAGCTTGGTGGTCGGAGTTGCCGAAGTTGACATCACGCCGCCGCTAGGTTTTCCGATGGCCGGCTATTATCAC
Source organism: Planctomycetaceae bacterium (assembly GCA_016794985.1). Lineage (GTDB taxonomy): Bacteria > Planctomycetota > Planctomycetia > Pirellulales > Pirellulaceae > M30B19. Next base: position 182,533 of record JAEUIQ010000070.1, read on the forward strand.
GAGCGACTGGCCGAAGGCGTGCTTAATCCACTCAAGGCCCGCGCCATAGTCTTCCGCGAAGGCAACACTGCGGGCGCGATGGTTGTCTGTGACCTGATCGGCGTTGCGACTGATTTAGCGAATGAAGTTCGGCAGCGGGCCTCTGAGCGGACTGGCATACCGGAAAGCAACATCGCAGTTTCCGCGACGCATTCCCACACGGCTCCGGATTACATCAAGGAACTCTACCTTTATCTTGGAAAAGAACAGCAAGAAGAACGGCGCGCCAAATACGTCCAAAAACTAATTGATGGACCAGTTGAAGCCATTGTTCAGGCTCACTCAAGTGCTCGACCGTCAATCCTGGCTACCGGATCGGCAGTGCAGTCGCCCGTCGTTTCCTTCAATCGCCGATTTGTGATGCGGGACGGTAGCGTGCAGACCTGGCAAGCGCTGTCCAACCCGGACGTCGTTCGAGCCGCCGGGCCGATCGATCCAGAGATTGCGATCTTGGCCATCCGCGATGCGAAGACCAACGCGACTCGCGGCATTGTGAGCAACTTTGCGTTGCATCTGGATACTGTTGGTGGAATGCGATGGAGCGCCGACTATCCATACTACCTCGAGCGAACCCTGCGCAGCGCATACGGCCCCGAATTGATTTCGATCTTCGGCACTGGCTGTTGCGGCGACATTAATCACGTTGACCCATCAAGTGACATAAGGAACAAAGCTGAGTTCATTGGCAATTCGATCGGCAATTCGATCACCCAACAGATCGGGCAACTGAAGCCAATAGAAAATACTCGATTGGTCATCAAGTCGCAGGTCGTCGGCTTGCCGCTGGAAGATGCGACCCGGGACGAAGTAGAAAAGGCCGCCCAACTCGTTGATCTGGCCAACCGTGGTGGAAAAGTTGAATTTCTCGATCACGTCTTTTCGTACAAGAAACTCGTCCTTGACCATTTGCGGCATCGCGAGCCGTATGTGAAGTCGGTCGACCATATCAAATGGGGTCTTAGTCGATCGCTGGCGGGAGTGGGCGAATCGTTACCAGTCAACTTGACGGTCATGACGATTGGCGACGACGTGGCGATTGTTTGTCTGCCTGGCGAAGTCTTCGTCGAGTTGGGACTCGCGATCAAACGTGGTTCTCCGTTCGGTACGACCATCGTGTTGGAACTATCGAATGCGGTCGAGTCCATCTACATACCACATCGCGCGGCCTATGCGGGAGGCAGCTATGAAGTGACGAATTCCACCGTACAACCGGGCAGCGGAGAAATTCTCGTGGAAACGGCACTCAAATTGTTGCGTGCCGCTGCGACAGACCCCTCAAAGTAGTCAGAAGAATTATTGTCTTCGACGTGCGTTGGTTGATTTTTTCGAATTGGAGTTCGCGATGAAGCGGCGTATTTACTGGATCGGATTATGCTTGGTGTTTAGCATGATCTTGGCTCCGACTGCCGAGTGTGAAGAACCGCTGCGTGTGGCGAATGTGTTCAACGAATCGATGGTTTTGCCGAGCGCTCGAGTGATACCGATTTGGGGCTGGGGCCCAGCGCTCGCTTCCCTGCACGTGTCTTTGGGGACGCAGACTGCGACAACGACAAGCGATAAATCGGGATTCTGGGCAGTGAGCTTCCCGCCCCAGCAAGCTTCGTTTGCACCGCGGTCATTACTTGTACAGTGTGGCGAAGATCGAGTGGAACTTGATGGGTTGCTTGTCGGGCGAGTTTGGCTGGCCGCCGGGCAATCGAACATGCAATGGACTTTGGGTCAATCGCTCGCAGAACGCGCGGAACTCGCCGATCGAATCTCGCTCGAAGAGTCGATGCAGATTCGATTCGTTCACCTCGATTTGGGACCAGCGACGGAAATTCAAAATGATCTACCGAAGCGAGTGTGTTGGACGCGGGTGGATCGTGCGGCGGCGGCAAACATGTCTGGAGTCGCGTTCTTCTTTGCGCAACGGCTGGCTCACGAACTTCAAGTCCCCATTGGTATCATCGATGTCTCACGAGGTGGGACCCCAATCGAGCCCTTCATTCCGCGTGATGCGTTTCTAGGACATCCGACTCTAGAGGCCGAGTTGCAACTGGGAGACATTGAAGATCTTGCCGGACTTAAAGCACTACGCGGCGGCGTGTTTGCCCGCGATGTGGCATGGTTGCCAGGTCGGCTGTTTCATTCGCGAATCGCCCCACTGGTGAGGCTACCAATACACGGAGCGATTTGGTACCAAGGGGAATCAAATTGCGGAATTGACGAGGACCCGACCGATTATCGCGTCAAAATGCACGCGCTGCGTCGCGGTTGGCGAACGGCGTTTGGTCAAGCGGATCTGCCAATACACTACGTCCAACTACCCGGCAGTGGTGCCGGAGCCAATTGGCCGATGCTGCGCGAGGAGCAGCGAGTCTCGCAAGATTTGCCGACCAGCGGAATGGTGGTGACGATCGATCTGGAAGGAGATGGGATCCATCCCTGGAACAAGTTTGATGTGGGAGACCGGTTGGCTCGTCTTGCTCTTTATGATGAGCCGAATGTCAAAGCCCGTGTGCCACGAAGCGGTCCGACCTATACGAGTATGGTTCGATTGGACGACTCCATTTTGATTCAGTTCGATGGCTGTAGTGATTTATGGATCGGATGCAAGAGCGGAACGGACGCTCCGATGCGTCTAGGTACCGATGAAGTGCCAGGATTTGAAGTCCGGCTCGGCAGCGGCGAATGGAAAGCGGTCGAAGCTAAGGTTGGGAAGGCAAGTGTGCGATTGACAGGTGATGGCGTTCTGGAAGCGAAAGCGATCCGATACGCTTGGTCACCGACACCTCCGGGCACATTCGTGTACGACGATTCGTTGCTTCCGGCCTCGCCCATGGAAATCAAACTGCAATAGTTGATTCGGAGGCTTGGTCACGTGATGGTTGCCGATGGCGGATGGTGTGTCGCGTCCAAAATGTCGCGTCCAAAAGAACGTCCCCTATGCAGTTGCTGGCTACTTAGTGGAACGCGGCAGCAGACTGCCGCAGGCCAAAGGGACACCATGGGGACAGACCCCGTCATGGCGAGCACACGATAGGGACACCATGGGGACAGACCCCGTCATGGCGAGGGACTGCGGCGGAGGCGACTCGAGGGACAGACTCTTTGGGGTCGCAAGTGATTGGTGAATCGGCTGGGAGATTTCCAGTTTTAAGTTTTAGACCTTGGATCCAACCCTAAAAAGTGCCGAATTTGCTAGCTCGAAATGGAATCAACTAGGGTTTGCGAAAATTCCGTGGACCCATCCCCGACGAATCTGAAATTGTTTGGTACACTATGAGCGACTTTGCTCCACTCATTTGCTAAGGTGCTGCCGCCCCGACTCGCATGGACGACGAGCTGATTAATCGTAGTTCTTTTTGGCACCAGACAACGCATGTATTTGAGAAACAGAGCGGACATCCGCACGCTAATTTGGGTCAGCATGGCAATCGCAATCGTAGCGATCCAATATCGCTGGCCGGAAACCGTGGCTTTTCTCTGCCCAATTTCCTGTTACTTTGCGATTGCGTGTGGGGTTATCTCACACAATCACAACCATCAACCGACTTTTTCGATCAAACGACTCAATCGTGGCTTCGGTCACATCCTGACGATTTTCTATGGTTATCCGACCATGATGTGGATTCCAACGCACAACCTCAATCACCATTTATTTACCAACCGACCTGGCGACGCGACCATTACGTGGCGACACACCAATCTGCATAATCTCTTCGTGGTTCTCACTTACCCGTTTGTGTCGGCGTATTCCCAAAGCGACGCAGTAAAGACTTACATTCGCCGAGCAAAACAAAAGAACCCGAAGCTCTATTATCGGATCTTGTTTCAATACGCATTTTGGGTGGGGGTCAACTTAGGGATGCTCTGGATGGCTTGGTACTTGCACCACCATCGCCAGAACTGGACCGGGCTATACGTTTGGTTCTTTGCCCTGATGCTTCCTGCGATTTCTTCCGCGACCGTTATCATGATGTTTAATTACGTCCAACACGTCCATGCAGATGCATGGTCAGATCACGATCATTCCCGTAATTTTACCAGTCGTAGTTTTAACTTCCTCTTCTTCAACAACGGCTATCACACGGCCCATCACCTACGCCCGGGACTACATTGGAGCGAACTAAAGGCAGCTCATGAAAAGATAGCTCAGGAGATTGACCCAACCCTCAACGAGCGGAGCCTGTGCTGGTTCGTATTTCGCCAGTATTTCCTCGCCCCCTTCTTTCCTCGTTTGGGAACGACTCAAATTGGGGGCCCGCCGCACCAACAACCGGCACAATAACCGCTCGCTCTCGCCATCGCAAAACTGGATACACTCGGATTCGACGCGGCGCAGTAGCCCCACCGAATCATTCAGTGGGCCCGAAAGGTTTCTCCGAATGCAGAGCATTCAACGGCCTCAAAAGCAAGTGCCAAGTTGGCTCATCATGACTTCATCGCCCATTTCAAAACTTCCACCCACGTGGGCTCTTTCCCGTAGAGCATGATCCCGGCGGCGAAAATCCGTCCGGCGGCGACTCGGAGTGACCAAATCCCCAAAAGCAGCAACAACAAACAAATTGCAATCTCCCACCACACGACCTCGCCCAATAACAGCCGAATGGGCATCGCCGTCGAGGAAGTCCCCGGCAATAGGCTCAAGACTCGGATTGCCATTCCGTCTGGTTGTGGAATCGCCATAAATCCTGCCGCAATTGGCAGCATCGGCAGAAACAGCAAACCACTCTTGGCCGAGGTGTTCGGATCATTGATGATCGACGAGACTGCCGCAAAGAAGCAATTCCAAAACACGGCCCCACCCATGAACAACATCGCAAACAAGGGCAACAAGTCCCAGCGACTTAGGGAATCTGGAATCGAGAATCCATAACCCGCCATTCGTACGACGGCACCAACGATCAATCCGCCTACAAGTAAAGTGGCGACCGAAGCAAATGCCGCCCCAGTTAGTCCAATTAATTTGCCATCAATCCAGGCCTGTGGCGAAATAACGCTGACCACCTGCTCCGTGATGCGCTGTTGTTTTTCACTCGTGATACCTACCATAAAAAAAGACAACCCGATAAAGCAAACAAGTATCATCAAACTACCCATTCCAACCGCGACCACGCGATCGCCCAATGAAATGGAGTTCGGAGCCGTCGTCGTGATTTTCAACGCTTGCGGCGTGAAAATCGATTGCAATTGCTCGGGCAAGATCGACGACTTCGCCAACGACCGACGAGATTTCAAATCGTTAAGTCCTTCCTGCAATTCATCGACCCAACTGGGCTGCTGGCGAACAATGAGCTCGACATCCAACTCCGCTTCATGGTTCTCCCGTTCGGTGATCACAAGGATTCCATCCAAGCGTTTTTCGGCCAATTGAGCATGTAATTTTTCCAGGGAATCCTGAGCGGACTTGATGATGATTGCAGAGTCCACCGGCAACTTCAGTGTGGCATGACTGCCGATCACGGCAACTTCGACCGCATTGCTACTGCGTGCAAATTTAACGACGCCAAACCCAATTGCCGACGTCACCAATAAACTCAACACGCCAATCAACTGATCGCGCCATTTGAAAAACCGAAAGAATTCCCACTTAGCTACTGCCCAGACGCTTTGATTCATTTCGAAGTCCTCTGTCACGTTTGTCGTTCATGCGGTTTCCGCGGGTGAATCACAGCGATTCGCCCAGGAAGTCGATTCGCGCTGATTAAGCGTGAACGCTAATCCGCACTGACAGACGGCGATGTTGCACTATTCGATTCTATTCGACTCCCGCGAGCGCTTTCAGCTAACCGCTGCACGGGTCCAAACCCGTAAAACACTCGACTTACTCTGTCTCGCCCAACGTCGGGCCCTGTTCAGTGTCCGATGCAACCCTCAAGTAAATCTCGTGCAGGGATATTGTACGACTTTGAAATGTTCGCACCGGCCCCCATTCATGCAGTTTATTGAGGCAGCCCAGTTGATTCTGGTGGGCGTCGAGATTCACGACCACCAAATTGGGCTGTTCCAATTGAATTCCTTGGATTTCGACATCACGCCGAATCTCTGGCAACAGTGCCTTATCAATTGGGTGTTCGTATTCGACCCGCAACGTCTTGCCACCTAGCGGACCTTGACAAATCTCGGCCACCGTCCCACTCAACACCTCTCGACCTTTGGCAACAATCATGACATGGTCCGCCAGTCGCTCGATCAAGTGAAGTTGATGGGCACTCAAAAGTACCGTCGCACCATCCGAGCGGATTTCTCGAACCAAGTTCACCATCAGCTCTTGATTGATCGGATCGAGTCCCGAAAATGGTTCGTCCAACACGACCAACTCCGGGCGGTGTAACAACGCAGACGCAATTTGCACTTTCTGTTGATTGCCCTTGCTAAGCGTTTCAAGCTTACTCTTCGCGTAGCGGCATAACTCGAGCCGCTCGATCCAATTCTGGACAACTCGCCGGGTGTCCGATCGACTCAGACCATGTAACTGCGCAAAATACTCGAGTGTCGCGGCAACCGGCTGGTCTTTATAAAGTCCGCGATCTTCCGGCAGATAGCCAATCTTTGCTCGATTCATCGCGACGTTTTCGTTCCCGTCTTGCCAAAGGAACTTGCCCCTGTCCGGAGGAAGCATACCAATCAGCATTCGGACCAATGTCGATTTTCCGGCGCCATTGGGGCCGAGCAATGAAAAAATCTGTTGAGGCTTTACTTCAAAGGAGATATTGTCGACCGCGCGAATCGAGCCGAACGACTTGCAAATTCCGTGAGCCGCGACCAAAGAACTTGATTTACTCATTGATTCTTTGCTTTCCGAAACGTCGACGAATTTCCACAACCGTTTGCCCTAATTCATTACCAAATCGACAACCTATTGAATTGGCGTTGGGTACAATAATAGTTGTCACGGAGCTTGGAATCGATCGGAATCGAGGTTTTTCGGAACCCAAGTCGGTCGTGCCGCGACATCGTGTCAAGTCTAGGGACAGCTTGGTTATCCTTGCGCCGCATTCTACTGATGATACTTTAGTTGTCAACGACAACTACTTTGCCTATATGAAGATTTATGAATCAACAAAACTCGATCGTCGCCCAGATTCGTCAACATTCGCGACAGCTCGTCCGCGAGCTGGATGTCGTGAAGGGCGTTTATCTTGGGACGGGTTACACGCTTTCTCAATGTCACGTACTGTTCGAGTTGGCGGTTAATGGCTCGCTTGGACTAACGAAGCTGGCAGAGATTTTGTTGCTGGACAAATCCAACACCAGCCGCACATTGAAGAAATTAGTCGAGTTGGGCTTGGTCAAGGTCGAGCGAACTGCCATAGACAGTCGACAAAAGCGGTTTAGCTTGACTACTGCCGGACAACGGGTTTTTGCCACAACAGAAATGTTGGCGAATCAACAAGTCGAGAAAGCACTTCAAAACCTTAGTCAGGAACAGCAGAAGCAGGTCGTGGACGGATTGCAACTCTATGCCCTGGCGTTGAGCAAGAGTCGCTTGCAATCCGGTTTTGTAGTTCGCTTGATTCAGAAGCGTGACAACTCACAGATTGCTCAAGTCATCCGCGACGTGATGACCGAGTTCAAAGCGGTTGGGGAGGGCTATTCCATCACCGATTCGGAGGTGGACGACATCTTTGCGAACTATCGAAATGATCGTTCGTGCTACTTTGTAATTGTCCGCGACGAGCGAGTGGTTGGTGGTGGCGGGATCGGACCGCTCCGAGGCGGTGGTAGGCTGACATGTGAAATTCGGAAGATGTTTCTATTGCCAGAAGTGCGTGGGTATGGCTTGGGCCGAAGGCTGTTGCAGCAGTTGTTGATCGAGGCTCGCGAACGAGGCTACAAGAAGTGCTATTTGGAGACACTAGAGCGCATGTCGCAAGCTGTTGAACTTTATAGACAGAACGGATTTAAACAGCTCGACGGACCGCTCGGCAGAACTGGCCATTGCAGTTGCGATCTCTGGTATCTTCGAGAGCTGTGATACCGCACCAAGATTTACAGGATGGCAATGTGGCGACGAACGAACCGGATTGAATTGGGCCCCAATCGAGACAAGTGATTTCGGGAGGCGAATCGAGAGTTTCCAGGACCAATTCCTTACTATTTTGTGAGGAGAATTGGTTTTTAACGTCTTTAACGTGCCCCAACCCTAAGTTGGCAGTGGCAGCTTTTGTCAAAGCGCGGTTGGAATCGAAGTTATCGACGTTTTCGCAATCGCCAAGATCGAATCGGGGACCGAAAAACTGAATCGGGAACAGACAAAATGCGGTCGGCTGAATCGGGGACAGACAAAATGCGGTCGGGGACAGACAAAATTCACTGCGCTGGCAATCGTCGCCATCGAATTGGGGACAGACAACATCGAATTAAGGAATGCGATTGGGGACAGACAAGAATGCGATTGGGGACAGTCAAAACCGAAATGGGTAAAATCCGATTGGGGACAGACAAAATTCGGTGTAGGCCAGCGATGTGAAAGTTGGAAACTCCGATGGCGACCTCCAGGGCGAATTGAGGGCAGCCCAGTCACAACTCGGGGGGAATGTATGTCGGCTAGCCTGCCCGGGAAGACTGCCTCGGGGGACAGTCACGCGAGAAGCATGGTCGAGCTAATTGAAGGACAAGAAATGAGTCGTGTTGTCTCGATTCGATTTTAGAGCCAGTTTTCTTGCTTCAAACGTGAAAATCGCAACACGGAAGAGCCGCAAGGCCGTGTAGTGAGCGGAGTTAGGGAGCCGAGATAACAATTTCGTACGGGGCACCCCGCCAAGTGCCGGCGTTGTTAGGTCTCCCCATGTCGAGAAGTGGAAGATCGACTTCGATGACGAAGCAGTTTGCTATGGGCCGCGCTCATGGGAGAGTTCACGAACTCTTCAGTTGAAAGACATCGAGACGGCAAACTACTGTAGGGTCAAATCCCGTGAGCAAATGATGCGATGACAAATGATGCGGGGACAGTCAAGGAAACACCGCGGAGACATTAAGGTAGAAGCGGCGATAACAGAAGCATCAAAAGCATGGTGTAAGCTTGACACCATCGCTTGACGAATCGTTCGCTGCGTATTTAAGAGTTGCCATCGAGTGCCAGCAAATTGCTGCCGATGATTCCTAGAAATTTGGCTGCTTTCTGAAGAAAAAACTTGCATTCGAATTCGAGCGAGAATACAATCCGCCACAATCTGTTGCCGATGGGATTCGGCGGCTTCCCCAATTTGCCTGCACATTCTGTCAAGATGCTGGTGCTGGCGGCCTGTTTCGATTGGAATCCCATTATGGCTCGAAGAGTCCGAAAAAATTCGATTGATCCGTCGGTTGTGCAAGTGGTGCATTCTTGGAATCGGTGTGTGCGTGGGATGATGTTATGCGGAGTTGACCGGGCAACCGGAATCGACCGCGAGCATCGTCGAGAATGGTCGCGACAGCGACTTGAACACTTGGCCTCCGTGTATGCCATCGATGTCTTGACTTACGCAATATTGCACAATCACACTCATCAAGTCCTTCGTTCTCGGCCTGATATTGCCAGGAGCTGGTCGCCGGAGACTGTTGCTCGGCGATGGCTAATGGTTACGCCCAAGCGTGATCGGCATGGGGCAATCCTTGAACCCTCCGAAAAGCAAATACTCGCTATCACATCCAAACCAGAACTCGTGGAAAAACTGCGATTGCGACTTTCAGACGTAAGCTGGTGGATGCGGAGTTACGCACAAACGATTGCAGTTCGCGCGAATCGCGAGGATGGTTCTCGGGGACATTTTTGGGAGTCGCGATTCCGATCTCATGTGCTAGCCGATCAAGCATCGATTTTGCGATGTATGTTGTATGTCGATTTAAATCCGATTCGGGCGGGTTTGGCCGCATCGATCGAACAGTCGGACTATACCGGCGGAAAGGATCGTCTCGACGACTTGCGCGTGCATCTCGCCACCAGCAACAATCAAATCACCTTGAAGCTTGATTGCGGTTCCGAGATGGCCAAGTGGGAGCGGCTGGATCACCCGTGCAGCGGTTGGCTCAGCCCTATTCAAATTGATGACCAAACTGCGACCGAAGAGACTCGTTGCTCGCAGCAGGCGAATGGTCACGTCGCACGTGGGCGGAGGACGAGTCATCGTGGTGCGGTTCGAATCCCGCTAACGAAATACTTGCTATTACTGGATTTGGTTGGACGTGCAAAGCGACTCGATGCGATTGGTTACATTCCGAACGAAGTTGCAACATGCTTGGAGCAACTTAACATTACAACGTCTGGTTTCGCCGAGTCAGTGCTTGTTTTCGGCAAACGCTTTAGTGGACGTAGGAACTCTGTTGCAGGGAAGTCGTCCGAGCCTGATCGAGTGCTTGCAGAGACGACATCAGCAGTTTGATCGCGGTCTGGTCGTTACAATCTGCTTCGAGTTAGCATCGTTGCCGATTTTTAACTCGATCTGCTTGTAATCGAAATTAAAACATAACGATCCGACGAGCCAATTCTTCGCGAGATGCCTGGGCACCGCACTACCCCGACCATGACAAGAAATGGCTACGGGACTATCTTTCGGCACGGACGGGTGCGGAAATACCCTGCTTTGAGTATCATTTTGCTATGGGTCCTCGAAATGGGAGAATTGATTTATGAAACGCAGAGAGTTTTTCTCGCATTCTGCACTTGGTACCGTCAGTTTCGGCTGGCTGGCCGGCGCTTCAGCGGGGCAACCTTTACTGGAACCTTCACTGGGGACAGTCTCGAAGTCCAGGCGGACGGATCTGGGATTGTTCGCCAGCCATTTTGAGCGACTCGGCAAGAAACCGAAGAACATCATTTTTGTTGTTAGCGATGGGATGAGTGCGGGGACGCTGCAACTAGCGGAGTTGTTTGCCAACGTCAAATTTGGTCGGCAAACTTGTTGGGGCCAATTGTGTCAGCAAGAAGGAGTTTCTCGGGCGTGGATGGAGACCTACTCGGCGAATTCGTGGGTGACAGACTCAGCAGCGGCAAGTTCCTCGTGGGGCGGCGGAATTCGTGTAAACAATGGATCGTTGAACGTGGGACCGAAGGGTGAACGGCCCACACCAATACTGCAAAAGTTCAAGCAAAGCGGCTTTTCTGTCGGCTGTGTCACCAGCGTTCCGATTACTCATGCGACTCCAGCTGGATTTTGCGTGAATCACCCGACTCGTGACGAACAGGCGAAGATTGCCGAAATGTTTCTACCGCTGCGTTTCGACTGTCTGCTAGGAGGCGGACTTGAGTTCTTCCAGGCCGAAAGCCGTGAGGACAAACAGCCTCTTCTGGAGATGTTTCGGCAACAGAGTTATGAAGTCCTGACTTCGAAAGCCGGAATGAATGAAGTGACAGACAACAACCAGCCGGTACTCGGGTGCTTTTACAAATCGGGAATTCCGTATGCGATGGACCATGCCCAAGATGAAAGCCTTGTGAAGTCTGTCCCCAGTTTGGCGGACATGTCCGAGTTTGCAATGAAGCGGATGGCGAAGAATCCAAATGGATTCGTGCTACAAATCGAGGGCGGAAAGGTTGATTGGGCAGCCCACGCCAACGACACTGCTGGACTCATTGGCGACCAATTGGCGTTGGACGAGGCCCTTCAGGTCGCACTGGATTTCGCTCGCGAGTCCCAGGACACTTTGGTCATCGTCACTACGGATCATGGCAACGCCAACCCTGGCTTGATAGGAACTAGTGGAGCGACCAAGAAGTTTGAGACATTAGTAAACGCTCGACACACCAATGCCTGGATCATGGAAGGTCTTCGATTTAACTGGAGTATCGATGAAATTCGTCAACGAGTGCAATACGCGCAAGGCGTGGAACTCTCGGTCGAGGAAGCGACAATTCTTTACGAACACATCGCCCAGCTTTCCGAAAGCCAAAGGGGCGAACCGAAGAAAATGCCGTTCGCGAAATTGGCGCAAATGCAGAAACTCCGAACCGGAATTGGTTGGGCAGGTGACGATCATTCGGCCGACTACGTGGAACTGACGATGTTCGGGCCAGGGAGCGAGCTTTTGCCTCAATTCGTTAAGAACACCGATCTCCATTCATTCATGCTGGCGGTCACCGAATTGATCGATTTACCGTAATTTTTTAGCCGGAGACAAACCACAACAACGGATCCGAAGTTGAACGGATCATTGCCAACTGTTGCATTGCCAGGCTCCAGCCGCTGGGCGTGTGCTGAATGCGTCGGCTTGGATGCCGGTCGCACCAAGATAAGACCCGACAACCTGCGAAGAGATCGACTCTGCAAGGGAAGCCTTACCAAGGATCACGATACAACCACCGAAGCCACCGCCAGTCATTCTGGCGCCATACACGCCACCATCCGACCCAATGGCTTGCGCGATCGTCACAAGCAAATCAATCTCGGGGCAAGTGATCTCGTAGTCGTCGCGCATTGAGATATGGCTCGCGTTCATCAATTGGCCGACCTGTTCCCAGTTTCCCGACCTCAAGAACTTCGCTGCCTGAACCGTACGCTCGTTTTCTGTAACAACATGACGGGCTCGCCGATAAATGAGATCCGGCATCTTGACCTGGGCAGATTCGAGCTGCGATTCCGTGACATCTCGCAATGACCTCACGTCAAGTAGGTCGCAAGCTTCCTCGCATTGCTGGCGCCTTAGTCGGTACTCGCCATCCGCTAAGTTATGCTTGACTCGACTGTTGATCACGATAAACGCCAATTGGGGTGAAGCAGGAATAAACTCCAATGCATTCGTGCGACAATCCATCAACATCAGTTCATTGGTTCGCCCAAAAACGCTACTCAATTGATCCATCAATCCACAGGGGACTCCGGCGTATTCGTGCTCCGCCTGTTGGCAGAGCTTGGCGATCGCTAACCCGTCCAGACTTGTGCCCAAAAGTTTCTGCATCGCCATCGCAACAGCGACTTCCAACGCGGCACTACTGGAAACACCGCCTCCTAACGGAACGTTAGTTTCGATCATCAAATCGATGGCGGGAATTGAATGCCCGAGCTTGGTGAATTGATTGATGACTCCCGCGACGTACTTCGACCAAGCTGGGGCTGCATCCATCGCTTTCGATGATGATGCGGACTCATGCGCTCGGTTCGCAGCAGTCGAGTCGATCGCCATAAATTCCGAAGCATCCATCGACCAGTACGCTGCTTGTCCCAACGTTTGACTGAAATATCTACTGACACTCGACTCGACGGCCTGTCGTTGCACGCGAATGGTGGTGTAACGCTCAATGGCCAAGGGCAGGGTGAAGCCTTCGTTATAGTCGGTATGCTCACCGATTAGATTCACTCGACCCGGTGCCTTTGAGTTCGCGACTTGCTGGCGCATGTTATCTCCGTTCTAGCGAGTCAGCACTCGTTGCAATTACTGAACTGGATGTGGCTAAAGACAATCGATCGAAGTTACCGTTCCCCATGTGAAATAGACCGACGCTCACGAAACTGGGCCTGTTGTTGCGGCGACATCAATCGCGAATCACTAGCAAAGCCACCACCTGGTCGCGGCGTCTCTAATGCCAACGTACCATCTTCGGCTTCCCAAACCGTCCAAACATGCGGGTTGGCGGCAATGATCCACCAATGCCTTTGATCGGTCAACCCGGGCGGACGGGTCAATCGTGGATACTGGTCCAACATCACACTGGTAATGGCTAGAGTATCGTTTGAATTCAATTTTCGAATCTGCCACAGTTGCTCTACGCGGTTGATTGCCGAATTGGTCCAAGGACGCAGAGCCCCTGCGACCGCTACCCGCTGCCATTGCTCAGGTAGTGCGGCCAAAACCTGCACGTCATCGTGAACCAAGTATTGTCGAGCGTAATAGACAACGATCTGGGGGAATCTCTCGGCCAATGACGCCAATAGCGTCGAGCGCCGCGTGGGAGGTGACGCTGCCTTCAACAACAACTCCAATTCAGACACCCGATCCGATGGACAGCATCTCGCCAACCGGGAAAACAGCTCTTCAAACAGCGTCATTAAGTAAGCAGCAGAAAATCCTCGCGGAGAACGCTGTAACTCTGACGAATAATTCTTCAACAATTCAATAACCCGCTGATGATCAAAGGCACCCCCGACGAGGTCCAAGGCCAGGATCGCTCCCGTGGCTACCTGAATATCGAGGTCTAGCGCACATTCCAACAGCGCGTCAAATGCCAATCGTTGTTCAGAGCGGGACAGGTCCTCGACCCACAACTTGAAGTTATCCAAGGGATCGATTCCCACACGGGGATCCACATACGGACCCTCCAGACCGAGCAATCGACGACGGACCTGAAAAATCATGGACATCTTATTGATAAAATTATGCTCGAAACTGCCTGGACCAAGGAAGTCGACCGATCACATCACAGGTCGGCAACGATGCCAACTTTGTTCAACGGTATGATCACATGCATTCAACCATGTTAGGAGTGGACACCAATAACACACACCTTCTCGCTAACAATTTTGACGAGAACAAGCTCAGGTCGTAAGTCATCACTTCCGCTGATCCAATTCAACAAAAACGATGTGCGAGGGATTGCCGACCGGAGTAAAGTGTCCCGTAAAGCTTAGACGTCCGGAGTCACCCGCAACACGGAAGACCGTTACATTGTCGGCGCGCTGGTTGCAGCAGTACAGAAGCTTTCCGCTGGGGTCCAACGTGAAAGACCGTGGATAGTTGCCACGCGTCCACTCTTCGCCGACGTAACTTAAAATCCCATCGACACCAATCGAAAAAATCGCGATCGAGTCGTACAAACGATTCCCGGCGTATAAAAATTTTCCATCCGGTGAGATCAAAATCTCCGAACAGAAATTGCTACCTGCAAAGCCTGGCGGCAAAGTTGAGATGGTTTGACGTGAAGTCAGCTTCCCTGCGGTTGAATCGTAGTCGAACAAGACAACCGTCGAGCCTTCTTCTTGAACGCTATAGAACCAGCGTCCATTGGGGTGGAAATGAAAGTGGCGAGGCCCATCACCAGGTGGCAATGAGATACCCCACGGCTCATTGGCCGTCAGTTTCCCAAGCTCTTGGTCGAATCGCGAGACAAAGATTTTGTCCAGCCCCAAATCCACGTGCATGACAAACCGTCCAGCTGGATCGGCTTGAATCATGTGAGCGTGCGTCCGGTCATGTCCACTAATTGCAAAACTCCCTGGTGGTGCGTTCGTGGCCTTGGTTGGGCCGATCATACCTTGATCTTCCCACACGGAAGTGGCTTCACCCACCGTGCCATCGGACTTGATTGGCAGAACCGCAACGGAACCACCAAAATAGTTTGCGACGAAGAGAAACTTGCCGTTGGGATGCAAGCTCACATAAGTGGGACCTGCACCGCCAGACGTCACGCTATTTAAAAGTGTCAACGCACCAGAATCGGGGTCAATCGCGTAGGCACTGACCGTCCCATGGTTATTCGCCCCAACACGATCCGTTTCGTTGGCCGAATAAAGCCGAGTTCCATCCGCGTTCACGACAAGACAACTAGGGCTTGTCCCCAACGGGAATACATCTCGTTCCTGTAATTGACCCGTTTGGCGATCCACAGCGAAGACATGAATACCGCGTCCGTCGCCAGGCGGCAAATCAACTTGAGTTGGCAACATATCTTTGAGTGGTGAACTGAAGGTCCCCACGTAAGCCATAAGTGGACGATTCGGTTGGTCCTTGCCCGGACCCGGTGAATGCGGATCCTGCCCGGCCCCTGCGGACACGACGACCAAACCGAGCCAGACACTTAGAAGCCAAACTATTGGACGCACGATGAGGACTTCCTTTCGCAGCTTATTGAAGAGACACCGTTTTCTTCGCCATGACTATTTGCGTGGCGAGTAGTCCGTCGTTTTCAGAAAGCGAATTTCCATCCCAGAACCGGCAGGGGCATCAGCCGGCGGTGTCTTGCCGCTGGCGTTGTACTCTTTCATGAAGTCACGAAATTTTGTCATGAACTTACCCCAAGATTCTTTGGCAGCTTCGCGATCTTTGTGTGCCAGTAAATAGATGAACGATTTGTCATCGGTCGTGCGCCAAAATTTCAGAGTCTCCATTCCGGCCTCTTGAAAGATTTCGACTTCGCCCGAGCCGAATCGCTCCACGGTGAACGGGACTCGAGCCGGCCCATCGTTGTAATGCCTCAATTCAAATAGACGCGGATTGTCGGTGGCATTGCGGCTGATTTCATCATCAGCCGGGGAAAATGACACATCACGCATCAGTATTGCAATCGGTGGTTCCGCTAGAATTTTTCCGTTCTCTTCCGACTTCTTGGCGACCGCTTGCCACTCTGGGTCTTCGATAAACGCCTTCCAAGAAGCTTCTCGAGCGGCTTCATCTTTGTGTGCGATAAAATAGACGAGCATGTTCTTCGCGCGTTCTCCATCCGTTTTGTCGCCTTCGACAACGTCCCAGTAAATAATATTCTCCATCCCATGTTTTTCGAATAACTTGCAGGTGTGATTGCGAAAGCGATTGTGCAAATCTTCAAGCTTCCCAGGATGAGTCACGTAGATGCGAAGTTCGTAAAGCTTGCCTTTCTCTGCCGGTTCCGCACCGGGATTATCTTGAGATATCGTGGCGCTAGGGACAAAGCCGAAACCGCTTATCAACAAAAGCAACAAAGCAATCACATGAGAGGTTTTATTCATCGTTCCGCCTTCCAAATGCAGTGGTTCAACCAGCCCGGTTGGTAAGTCTAGTTTTTGACCTCCGGAAAGTCTACTACCTTCAACACACGTGAACGAACTGAACGAACTTCGACCCAGTTCCAAATTCTAAACAACCCCAGCTCGACCAAGGGCAAGATCGACCTATGGCATTCCCATCAACATGTCATCGAGTACTCCAGAAGCAACCGGTCGCGGACAGGACCACACAAGAAAGAACAAAGCTTGCCGCGCCAACCGCTGAGCAGGGTGGGGCGCGACGAATCCCGCGCCTTTGAGGAACAACAACGCGGTTTGTGTTGTCTTGAGCGCTAACTTGGTGCCGGCGACGCGCACCGCCATCACCGACTCGGCATCCGAAGCCAAAACCAACTCATGCAGTTGCTGACGAATCGAATCTGCTGCCCGGCAAAATGTTTCGACTATCGGCATCAGTTCCGGTCGATGGCATGCCGAGGCCTGCAGCAAGTCAATGGCGGCGACCGATAGTCCAAGTGCCAGATTGGTCGTCTCTAGTCCACCACCGCCCACCTGGCCCATGACTTGTTCGGTCGGACCAGCCACCACCAACTCTCTTTCCACCTCAACGGCGTTCAATCGAACTTCGGCCGTTCGTGAGCCGACCAAAGACGACAACGGCAACGGAGCGGCGATCGTTATGCCAGCTCGATCCGGTGGTAATGCCACCAGAACCTGTCGGCCATCGCCCAACGTTGCCCCCGCGATGATCACTAAAGACTGATCCGCCCCAGTCACCCAAGGAATCGAACCGTCCAATTGATAGCCACCATGGGTTGCGGTTGCGAGCAACGATGGGCCCAAATGTTGTCGCGATGTCGTGAGTTGCGATAAACCCACCGTTCCATAAGCCCCCGCCAACAAGTCCGGTAGGATCCTCTCCTGTAGTGAGCGAGGCCCCTTGAGAAGTTGACGCACACAGGCTTCTCGTTGGCTCAAGATAAATGCGGTCGTCAGGCAACCACTCGCCAAGTGTTCATGTCCCGCCATTCGCTCGGCGGGGCTCCACTCCATGCCGCCCCATTCTTTTGGGATCGACCACGCCAATCCTCCTGATTCCTGCACGGCGTTTAGCGATTCGAAGGGCCAATCCAACGATCGATCCGAGGCCTCCGCACGGCATGCCAATGTCTTCGCGAGGTCCAACGTCATCTGCCAAGGAACCTTATTCTTGTCTGTATTTTCAATCATCGCCCGAACGAAGTCTCCGTCGCGTTCGATGAAATCAATACCTTACCGGTACCTTTCCCCCGCTTCGACACGAAACTTGAGCACATTCTGGGGCGGCGCGGTTGGGCAAGTGGTATAGTCCGAAACCGCGCAAGGTGGATTATAGGCTCGATTAAAGTCTAACAGAAAGATAGCACCCTCGCTTGGCCGCTTTTAAATCGTAAACGGCCAGCGCTGTGGATGATTCTTTTGCAACAAACTGTTCCAGAAAGGCAAGCATCGTCGACACAGCTTGATTGTGGACACTTCAAGCAAATGGGTTAATGAATCTTCAGTGTACCTGAGAGTTGGCGAACAAAAGATAATCAGTTCGAGTGTCCGTTGCTTTGTGGCAGCCTATCGGGAATCATGAAGTTTTTTTGATGCGAGATTATATCTTCGTTGGCCGCTACAAAGCCCCAGACCGAGCATCATCAACGTGCCAGTGAGTGCAAGACCTGCAACATCACGTCGATTTCGTCTTTTGTGTTGTACATGCCTAATGAAGCCCGAACCGTGCTCTCAAGTCCGAATCGTCGGTGGATGGGCTGGGCACAGTGATGCCCAAAACGGACTGCAATCCCCTGTTGATCCAATGCCTTCCCAATCTGCTCGTTGGGAATTCCTTGGATCACAAACGCCAAGACACCCGCTTTTTCTGCCGGTGTTCCAATCAACCGCAATCCTCGCACACGCCGCATTTCCGTCATCGCGTAACTGAGTAATTGGTGTTCGTAGGCTCCAATGCTGGCTATGCCCACTTGCTGCAAGTACTCAATCGCAGCCCCTAGGCCAACGGCGTCCGCAATATTCCCGGTCCCCGCTTCAAACCGGGCCGGAGC
This sequence comes from Planctomycetaceae bacterium, assembly GCA_016794985.1. GTDB lineage: Bacteria > Planctomycetota > Planctomycetia > Pirellulales > Pirellulaceae > M30B19. Next base: position 201,260 of record JAEUIQ010000070.1, read on the forward strand.
GGCATGATAAGTCGTTTGCTCAAATGTCACGTCCTGAATCATGTTGCCGCCGCCTTGCCAAGGCGACATTTGATTCAACAGCTCTTCCCGACCGTAGAGCACGCCGATCCCCGTAGGAGCGTACATCTTGTGACCAGAAAACACGAGCCAATCGCAACCTAGAAGTTGGACGTCGGTAGGCATGTGAGCAATCGATTGCGCCGCGTCGACAAGAAACTTGGTGTCGTTTGCTTTCGCCAGCGAAATCATTTCAGTCAACGGAGTGACCGTCCCCAAAACGTTCGAGACCGATGCCGCTGATACCAAACGAGTTCGAGGGCCGAGCAATTTGGCGTATTCCGACAGAATGATCTGGCCGTTTTCGTCCACGGGAGCGACCTTTATGTGCGCCCCCTTTTCGACCGCCAATTGTTGCCAGGGAACGATATTGGCGTGATGTTCCAAATGCGTGACGAGTATCTCATCGCCGGAACTTATATTCTCGCGTCCCCAAGTTTGGGCAACTAGATTGATGGCCTCGGTACCTCCCCGAACAAACACAATCTCACGACTGGTTTTGGCGTTGATAAATCGTGCCACCAATTCCCGAGCTTTTTCGTAGGCGTCCGTCGCACGAGCTGCTAAGGCGTGAGCGGCCCGATGAATGTTCGAATTCTCGTGCTCATAAAACTGTCGCACTCGATCGATAACTGCCCGCGGTTTTTGAGTCGTCGCGCCATTATCCAGCCAGACGAGTGGTCTTCCATGGATCTTGGTTTTGAGAATCGGAAAATCTTCGCGCACTCGCGAGACATCGTACGTCGAAATTCGGGCCAACGAATTCCCAGACGAGGACCCGACGTAACCAGCCACTGCTGGACTTGAACTTTGCTGCTGCGATCGCGATCGAATGTCCGCAATCTGCTCAGCCTTCTCGAACAGCAGGGCCGTCGGCGCTAAGAAGTAATAACTGTCGGAGTTGTCCGGAATCGAATGGGAGCCTAACCCAACGGAGGGCTGGTGCTCACCGGCGACGACCGGAATACACGACAATTTTGACATTGCTTCCAACGGCGCAGTCGCAGTTGGCGACAATCGCCGCGGTGCCGCTCGTTCGGGATAAATCGCGTCAGATCCGTGAGACCTCAACATCGAGACTGGTTTAGGTTTTGCTGTTGCCGCCGTGACGTTCGGGTCCACGGCACTTCCGAGCAATGGCGAATAGGGAAGACTAGGTGCGGGCCGGCCACCTTGAATCGGACGTGAAACTTGCGGTAGTGAATTGTTCGGCTCGCCGAGCACGGGCACCGGACCCGCACCCATCGATGGCGATAACGACGGAATACTCTGGGGACTTGTTGACAACCCAGGTGCAAGCGACGGCAGGATCGGTATCGAAGTCGAACTCGGCAGACCGACGCGCATGGGCGCTTGACTCGCCTGCGATGGCGGTATCGGCAAACTCGCCATGGTGGACGGCGCTGCGAAAGGCGTCGTAGGGGCTGCTGGCGAGGCTACACCAGCAACGCCGGCCGAAGCCAACTCGGTCCGCGACAGATCGACCGGCACATCGCGCGCCACCGATTTCAAAATCTCGTCCGCCACTCGGGCCAACATCGACTCCGGGAAGAAATCGCCCCCTGCGGAGATCGCGGTTGGTGGAACGCCGCCGGGTCGTAATCCCGCAACATCATCCCGATTGTCGGCTCTATCGGTCATGGTACTTGTCCACTTCGACGTCGGTGAGAACGGCAATGGCGTCATCCGTCATGACGACCAAAGAACAATACAATGAGATCAGATACGAAGCGATGGCTTTTCGACTGACTCCCATGAAACGAACAGACAATCCCATCCCATGTTCGCCCGGCAAGCCCGGTTGATAAAGCCCCACAACCCCTTGGCGTTCTTCGCCAACTCGCACCAACACGATCTTGGTTTTTCCATCTTCAATGTTCAGTTTGTCCGTGGGAAAAATGGGAACGCCACGCCAAGTAATGAATTGCGATCCCTGGATCGAAACCGTTGCCGGTGGAACGCCACGACGCGTGCATTCGCGACCAAACGCCGCAATGGCGCGCGGATGAGCCAAGAAAAACGCGGGTTCCTTCCAAACCTTGACCAACAATTCGTCCAAATCATCGGGCGTTGGCGGACCCGTGCGGGTCTTGATCGTTTGCCCCGGCGTGACATTGGTCAGCAAGCCGTACTCGCGATTGTTGAGAAGTTCAGCTTCTTGCTTTTCCTTGATGGTCTCGATCGCCAATCGCAACTGTTCACCGATTTGATCGTGCGGCACACTATACAAGTCGGATACTCGAGTATGCACATCGACAATCGTGGTCACCGCCGTCAGCATATACTCGCGAGGACTTTCGTCAAAATCCACAAAAGTCTCAGGCAGTTCGCGTTCGTCTCGCAATGTGCAGGCGACCAAGACCCGCGACGCATCCTTGACCTTGTTCAATCGATAGATACCGGCTTCGACCGGAACCCACGGCAGCAATCGCGTCAACCACCGCGGCGTGATGCTGATCATTTGTGGTACGGTTTTTGTCGCGTTGGCTAATTGCCGAGCAGCGACATCACCTAAAGCGCGTTGCGGTTCTTTTTCAGACATCTTCCATTGCTTTCGAAAAATTGGCGTGACTTGGTTCTATACGTCCTTGGCTACGTTCAAAACAAAGCGTTTTGGGCTCATCAAATTGCGGATCATCCAACCGACATTCCAGCCGAGTTGAAGATGTTCTCGTACAGTTGCGAGCTCAAGTATCGTTCCCCCGAATCAGGCAAAACCACGACAATGACTTTACCTTGATTTTCTGGTCGTCGCCCCAGTCGATCCGCGACCGCTGTCGCTGCTCCACAAGAAATACCAGCGAGAATACCCTCTTCGCGCGCTAAGCGTCGGGCATATTCCATCGCTTCGTCATTGGAGACGGTTTCAATCTCATCGATTACCGACCAGTCAACCACGTCGGGAACAAATCCAGCCCCGATGCCTTGGATCTTGTGTGGTGCCGGTTGAATCGGGAGACCAGCGCGAGTTTGTGAGAGGACGGGGCTACTTTCCGGTTCAACTGCCACCGAAATGATCGACTTTTTTTGGTGATGTTTGATATAGCGGCTAACCCCCGTTATAGTGCCACCCGTTCCGACTCCCGATACCAAGATGTCGATTTTTCCCCCCGTTTGCTCCCAGATTTCCGGTCCCGTCGTTTTCTCGTGAATCGCCGGATTGGCCGGGTTCTTAAATTGTTGCAAGAGTACGAACTTACCCGGGTTACTGGCCGCGATTTCTTCTGCCTTCGCCACGGCGCCCTTCATGCCCCGCACTCCCTCGGTCAAGATCAGCCGCGCTCCATACGCCAATAACAATTTCCGTCGTTCGACGCTCATCGTTTCGGGCATCGTAAGCGTCAGAGGAATCTGCCGCGCCGCCGCGACAAAGGCCAAGGCAATCCCCGTGTTGCCGCTGGTTGGCTCCACCAATTCTTTGCCGGGTCCCAACAATCCACGCGCTTCCGCGTCCCAGATCATTGCGGCACCCAAGCGACACTTGACGGAAAACGCCGGATTTCGTCCTTCAATTTTGGCCAAGATCGTCGCATGGCCACCGGCCGGAATTCGGTTCAATGCAACCAAGGGCGTCTGCCCAATCGTCAGCGAGTTATCCGCAAACCAACCATCCACAACTTCACTCCGTTCGGATCAAGGCATAAAAAAAGGCCAGCTGCGCGTTGAGTGCAGCTGGCCTCCGGTTTTCCGGTCAGCCAAATGAATCTGGTGTTTCTGAAGATCCTTCTTGCAGGGAACGTTCAGAAGCTATCAAAGCTATTCGCATCCGTCAATCAGGGCGATCAATCGTAAACTCAGGAGGAAGCTTCTGAGTTGCCGCCACGAAATTCGGACCATTGTATTTTGAGTTTCCGCATCCGTGCACGCAGCGTATGTGGATTGATTTTCAGTAATGCGGCAGCGCCTTTGGTTCCTTCAATTTTTCCTTGCGTAAATTGAAGGACGTTTTCGATATGCCTGCGCATCGCATTGTCGAATGACCAATCTTGTGTCGCCTTGTCCGGTGTCAACGCGGCCAATGGCGACGTCGCTGATCCCTCGATTGGGTGCCGAGGGGGCGCTTGCCACGAATGATCAAACACGCCGAGAGCCGTGCGGATTTCGAGGGTTTTACCTTCGCCCAAGATGGCTGCTCGGTCGATCACCGCCCCCAATTCGCGAATGTTCCCCGGCCATGGATACTGTTGCAACAATTCAAGATCACTGGTTGTCGGATGGCACGGGGATAAGGAAAACCGCACGGCAGCACGTTCCGCAAAATACCAAGCCAACTCCGGGATGTCTCGTTGTCGTTCCCTTAACGGCGGGATTTGAATCGGGAACACGGCCAAACGATACCAAAGATCTTCTCGGAATGTTCGAGTGCGAACCATGGCCGCCAAATCGCGATGGGTTGCGGCAATAATGCGGACATCGATGTGAATGGGTTGTCGACCGCCAACCCGTTCGATAAAGCCATCTTGCAAAACGCGCAAGAAGCGAACTTGCGCCTCCAATGGCAGTTCGCCGATCTCGTCCAGGAACAACGTTCCCCCGTCCGCGCGCTCGAACCAACCAGCTCGGGCCTGATCCGCTCCGGTGAAGCTACCTTTTTCATGACCAAACAACTGCGCATCGATCAACTCAGGAGGAATGGCTCCGCAGTTGACGCGAATGAATGGTCCGTTCTGCCGCGCACTCCTGGTGTGAATGGCTTTGGAAACGACTTCTTTGCCCGTGCCGGTCTCGCCAAGAATCAGCACCGGCACGTCCGAGTCCGTGACCAAGGCGACGCGCTCCATGACCGTTCGCAAGCCGCCGTTTTCGCCAACCACCCGGTCCGCATGACCGGTCCGACCAGCCCGTCGGAGCGCAGAGCGTCGCTCCTCATCGGCCTTCCTGGCTAACCTTCGCAACTCGGCCTGCTGCCGATCGTGTTTGAACGCGGACGAAAGCGGCTCGCTGGCGGCTCGAAAAAAGTCGAACTCGTCGGGTGCCAGCGGGCGTTCCAGATCCAATTCAAACAGAATCAAGCCTTCGCAAAGTTCTGGCTCTCCCAAAGAAATTGCTAACCACGTTCCCGCCAACTCCGGGGGCAGCAAATGGGTGATTCGTCGAGTGGGGTCGATTCCACCTCGGGTCAGGATCGGCTGTTGCAGGGCGTGCCAAGCAGCGACCGCGCTCAGATCGGTTTCTGTCAGCTCGCATCGATTCTCGGCGATTGACTCGGTATCCGCGGCGACGATTTCGCGCGAGTAGGCCATCGCGATGGTCAGTGCCAGCGGTGGTTGCCGCTCGATTTGTCGGACCATGATTTTCCGCAGCGGATACCAACGCTGCAACAACGACAAGATTCTGGGGAGAACCTCTGTGAGCGCTGTAGAATGCCCCACCACACTCCATAACTCAAGTATTCGGTTTTCCATCGACCGCCAAAACTTCCGTGGTATTTGATGGGCTAGCCAGCATCTTTGCTGGACCAGCCCGTGGCATTTGCTGATTGTATCATTCGCCAGATTTCGAGCTGGAGCGATCAGGCTCCAATCGTGCGAATTATTACGGTTTTTCGCCTCTGGCACAACAGTTGCCTTTGCACATGCACAGCTCGTGCCGACCGACAGCATCGGAGGCTGAAATGTATTTTGAATCACGATTGGCTGACTGGCACAACAGAGGCGAATCAGTAAGGAGACTGAAATGTCTATGTCAAGGTCGCGCGCCGACGACCGACAACCGAGGTCGAAGTTGGCAGCGAGGTTTCGATTAGGTCTGAGTTTGCTCGCAATTGGTTGTCTGACCGGTTGCGGTCAAGGTTCTGCCTTGGAGCGATTGCCGGTCCATCCGGTCAACGGAGTCGTCAAGTATGGCAACGAAAAGCTGGACGGAGCCCTCGTGGTTTTTCATCCGGCACCGGGCAGTGATCCTCGTATTTTGCCCGCCCGCGGCTCTGTGGGAGCGGACGGCTCGTTTACCGTAACGACCTATGAGTCGAGTGACGGTGCTGTCGAAGGTGAATACATCGTGACCGTGGTTCGCACGCCATTGGTCGAACGGGAAGGTGACCAAATCGCAGGCCCTAATGTACTACCTGAAAAATATTCGAAAGCCGAATCATCGGATCTCAAGGTGCGAGTGCAAGCCGGGCCAAATCAGTTGGAACCGTTAACACTGCGTTAGAAGTCTCTGGTTGCCGGGTTCCCATGTTGGGAGCCAATCGCCAAATCAATTCACCGAATCAATCAAACAAACAATCAATCAAACGACTTGGCCATTTCGGCCAAGCTAAAGAAAGATAGAGCTATGAAACTTGGAAAATATCGTCGGAATTTTGGGTTCACGTTGGTCGAACTTTTGGTGGTGATTGCCATCATCGCAATTCTCATGGGGCTGTTGCTGCCCGCCGTGCAAATGGCCCGTGAAGCGGCCCGGCGATCGCAATGCCAAAACAACTTGCGTCAACATGGACTTGCGATCCTGAATTTTGAATCGGCGAAAGGCTACCTGCCTTCCAGCATTCGGCCGTCAGGATTGACTCCGTTGCCGCGAGTGGCCGGTCAAATATTCATGCTGAACTATCTGGAGCTGGGGAATCTTCACGATCGCTACGACAAAACGAAGAACTGGTTTGACCCTATCAATCTTCCTACCGTGAACACAAAGATTTCAACTTTCTTGTGCCCGTCGACACCCGATGTCGATCGATTGGATGGTCAACCGGAAGCGACGCCATGGGTCGGAGGTGTTGGATCTGCGTCTGACTACGCTCAAACGATCTACGTCGATCCACGTCTTCGTACCGCTGGATTGGTCGACGAAGTAGGTGATGGTCTTTTGAAGCGAAACTCAAAACCGCGACTTGCGGAAGCCATTGATGGATTGTCGAACACGATTGCCTTCGCCGAATCGGCGGGTCGTCCGTTCTTGTATCGACAAGGTCGTTTGGTTGGTCCGAACTTGGTTTCAAACCGCGTCAACGGTGGAGGGTGGTGCCGCCCGGCTTCGGAAATCAGTATCGATGGCTCGGACGCGACCGGGGCAACTTTTCCGGGTCCGTTTGCGATCAACGCAACCAATGGCGAAGACGTTGGTGGTTCCACACCTTTCCCACACCCCTACTATGGCACCTTCGGAACTGGCGAAGTTTATGCCTTTCATCCGGGTGGTGCGAACGCGGTGCTTGGCGATGGATCAACCCAGTTTCTGTCGGAAGACGTCAATATCCGGGTCTTCGCTCGGCTCGTCACTCGAGCCGGTGGCGAAGTGGCCAGCTTGGATTTTTGAGTTGGAGCGTCGCTTGGTCTGTTGGGAAGCGAATCTACGAAGTGGACTCGCAGGCCTGATACAGAGTTTAGTTGAACCAGCGATGGAATGACGTGTAAGCTTGGTTTTCCCAAGTGTGAATTTGGAAAACGTTTGGTCGATCGAAGGTCTGGAAGCGGATGTCCGGGCCTTCGGTCAACTTTTTTTGCGATTCGAGTTTATAGGGAGTCTCACTTGTTAAGTCGTTGCTTGATGCCTGCTCGTGACATGGAGTTGTTTAACAGCAGTCGGCGAGTCATTTTGCCAAGCTCCATTGTTTGCCGCTGGGTCTATTTGCCGTTATGCTTCCTGTACTTACTGACCGGTTGCAGTGGCTCCGAAAATAGTTCGTCGTCCGCCAAGTCGGTTAACCTTCTGAATGTCTCTTATGATCCGACTCGCGAATTTTACGTCGAATTCAATCAGGCTTTCCAAGAACATTGGTTGAAGGAAACCGGGGAATCGGTGACGATCGAACAGTCGCACGGTGGAGCCGGGAAGCAGGCTCGTGCCGTTATGGATGGACTCAAGGCGGATGTACTGACCTTGGCGATCTCCTACGACATTGACGTCATGGCTGAACGCACGGACTTGCTGCCGAAGGATTGGCAAAAGCGCCTGCCTAACAACTCGTCCCCGTATACTTCGACGATCGTTTTACTTGTCCGTAAAGGAAATCCCAAGCAGATCCGCGATTGGAATGACTTGGGTAAAGAGGGGGTATCCGTCATTACCCCTAATCCCAAAACGTCCGGTGGCGCTCGTTGGAATTACTTGGCCGCTTGGGGATTTGCATTGCGACAGCCGGGTGGCAGTGAAGAAAGCGCTCGCCAATTGGTGGAGTCGATTTTTCGCAATGTGCCGGTCTTGGACTCGGGTGCTCGTGGTTCCACCACGACCTTTGTGCAACGAGAGATTGGTGACGTTCTACTGACGTGGGAAAACGAAGCGCACCTGATCCTCAAGGAATTCGGCACTGATCAATTTGAGATCGTTGTGCCATCGATCAGCATCTTGGCTGAACCCCCCGTGACCGTCGTGGACAAATACGCCACCGAACACGGGACGATGGAACTGGCTACGGAATACTTGAAGTTTCTGTATTCGCCCGTGGGACAACGGTTGGCTGCCAAGCACTACTACCGCCCCAGTGCTCCCGAACACGCAGAACCTGCCGATCTGGAGCGATTCTCCCAACTTCAATTATTAACGATCGACAGCGACTTTGGCGGGTGGCAGGGCACACAGGCCAAGCACTTTGACGATGGTGGAATTTTCGATCAGATCTACGGTGCGGGTCGCAACTGAACGTGCCGTTGGGGAAGGGACGTCCCAAGTTGACCTTTTCGAAGCGAGGAAGCGATGGTCTGGCGATTGAAGAAGCATAGTGTCTTACCAGGGTTCGGCTTGACACTTGGATTTACGGTTTTCTATTTGAGCTTGATCGTTCTATTGCCGTTGACGGCTTTGTGCCTGAAGTCCACGAGTATGGGATGGCCGCAGTTCTGGGAGACCGTATCGCACCCACGGGTTTGGGCTTCGTGTCGCTTGACGTTCGAAACGGCGGCGACAGCAGCACTGATCAATGCCGTGGGAGGCTTCATCGTGGCTTGGTGCTTGGTTCGCTACGACTTCCCACTGAAGCGGATTTTTGATGCGATGGTGGATTTGCCGTTTGCGCTGCCCACTGCCGTATCTGGCATCTCCCTGACAACCATCTATGCCTCAAGCGGTTGGATTGGTCAATGGCTTGCCCGATGGGACATCAAGCTTGTCTACTCGCGCTGGGGCATCATCATTGCCATGACCTTTATTGGCCTGCCGTTTGTCGTTCGCACGCTGCAACCTGCCTTGGAAGATCTGGAAAAAGAGAATGAGGAAGCGGCTGCCTGCTTGGGAGCCAACCGCTGGCAGACCTTTCGCTTCGTCATTTGGCCGACGATTATTCCCGCGCTGTTGACAGGCTTCGCAATGGCGTTCGCGCGCGGGCTTGGCGAGTACGGTTCGATCGTGTTTATCTCGGGCAACATGCCTATGAAAACCGAAATCGCTTCACTCTTGATCATCACCAAGTTGGAGCAACACGACTTGGCCGGCGCTACGGCGATTGCCGTAATCCTGTTGGTGTCCTCCTTCGTCGTTTTGTTGTGTATCAACCTATTGCAATGGTGGAGTAGCGAACGTGTGAGGGGGGTTGCCTAACCATGACAGCTTCGCAGCAGCGAATAGCACCCGGCCGAATGATGCCGCCGCTTCAAGAATCGAGTTGGGTCCGTTGGAGTTTAACGGCGTTCTCATGCTCCTTTTTGATCCTATTTTTGTTCGTTCCCTTGGTGGTCGTTTTTACGGAAGCGCTGCGAAAGGGCTTTGGTGCCTATTGGGCCGGAATCACGGACCCTACCGCGTGGTCAGCCATCAAGTTGACCGTGTTGGTTGTGGGGATTTCCGTACCGCTGAATTTGGTGTTCGGACTGGCTGCGTCCTGGGCCATCGCAAAATTTGAATTCTGGGGCAAGAGTCTATTGATCACACTGATCGATTTGCCTTTTGCCGTTTCGCCCGTGGTGTCCGGCTTGATCTTTGTCTTGTTGTTCGGGATCCATGGATGGTTTGGTAAATGGTTGGATGCTTGGGGGCTACAAGTCATCTTCGCCGTGCCGGGTGTCGTTTTGGCCACCGTCTTCGTGACATTTCCGTTTGTTGCACGAGAAGTGATCCCGTTGATGCAAGAGCAAGGCACGGAGCAGGAACAAGCTGCATTGACACTTGGTGCCAACGGTTGGCAGACCTTTTGGTACGTCACGTTGCCAAATGTTCGCTGGGCGGTCCTGTACGGCGTCATATTGTGCAACGCGCGAGCGATGGGGGAATTTGGAGCGGTTTCTGTCGTGTCCGGACATATTCGCGGCAAGACAAACACGATCCCGTTGCACGTGGAGATCTTGTACAACGAATACAACTTTGTCGCCGCGTTTGCGGTTGCTTCGCTACTGGCATTGCTGGCCTTGGTAACGCTCGTTGCGAAAACTCTAGTCGAACGTCGCATCCATTATTCCACGTCCCTTGAACCGACAACGGTAGAGAGCTGAACCATGAGTATTGAAGTCCGGAATATCTCGAAGTCGTTTGGAAACTTCACGGCGCTTCGTGATGTCAGTCTACAAGTCCACGATGGAGAGCTCTTGGCTTTACTGGGACCGTCCGGTTCGGGAAAGACGACGCTGTTGCGGATCATCTCCGGACTGGAGGTGCCGAATCCGAACCCAAGTAGCGACATCCTGTTTCATGGCCAAAGTGTGGTGGATCGTCCTGTCCGACATCGCGAGGTTGGCTTTGTGTTCCAGCATTACGCATTGTTTCGTCACATGTCGGTGGCCGACAATATTGGTTTCGGATTGAGAATGCGACCGCGAGCGACCCGACCCTCGAAAAGTGAAATTCGTGATCGCGTTGGGAAACTATTGAAACTGATTCAATTGGAAGGGTTTGGCGATCGTTTTCCCAGTCAATTGTCGGGGGGGCAGCGACAGCGGGTTGCTCTCGCGCGGGCTTTAGCCGTAGAGCCGAAAGTCTTGCTCTTGGATGAGCCCTTCGGTGCGTTGGATGCGAAAGTTCGCCAAGGTTTGCGGACGTGGTTAAGGCGATTACATGACGAGATACATTTGACGAGCGTTTTGGTGACTCATGATCAAGAAGAGGCTCTGGAAGTCGCCGATCGAGTCGTGGTGATGAATCAATCGCGGATCGAACAGATTGGTACTCCGGACGAGGTCTTTCATCACCCGAAAACTCCCTTCGTCATGGAGTTCTTGGGCCAAGTCAACGTTTTTCATGGCCGAGTCACCAAGGGCAAAATTGAATTGGATGATCCCTTTACAACCGAACAACACGAACCGCATAACAACTCGAACCCTCAAGCCATTTATGCACGACCGCACGAACTGGACATTCAGCGAGAATTAACGAATGGAGAAGGAATCGCAGCCAAGGTGAGACGATTGCATTTGGCGGGGCCGATCGCGCGAGTGATCTTGGAAGCCGAGAACGGCGGCCACGTACAAGTCCATCTGTCGCTAGAGCGATTCTACGAATTGGCGCTGCAACCGGGTGTCGCGGCCTATGTTGTTCCCAAAAGCGGACGCGTATTCGAAGGCGCCAGCAAGACGATCTTGGGCTAGAGCCGGCATTCTCCGCGTTGGGATGCGTACAGATTTTCCACCAGTCGTTCACGTGCAAGAGGTGATCTTTCATGGACTCAAAAGAACTCAGTAGCGCTTCGGACAATCACTTTTCCACTTCAGAAGTGGCTAAACAGATCCTGGATGTCTTGGCGGACTTGAAGTTTGGTTCACTGCAAATCATCGTCCAAGATGGAGTTGTCGTGCAGATTGAAAAGACAGAAAAGTTCAGAGTCCGAAACAGCAAGCGATGAGCGGTCGCTCGTGCGCGCATCGCTAGGCAATCAATGAGTTGCGTTTTCAAGATCAGAGATTAGCTTGCGTTGGTAGGAGGTGATCTCTGACGATTCAGGAACACTCCGTTAAACATTTGCTCGCAACGAACGCGATACGATTTGAGCCGACGGACCTGGCAGCACCACCTTGAGCGAAAGGCATACGGACAAGCCGATTGGGGCTCGTTTCAATGGAGGCTCGAAGGTTCGCCTCTACAATCCATACCGAGATTTACCCCACGGCCATTCCGGCAGAATTGAAGATGTTCTCGTAGAGCTGCGAACTCAAGTATCGTTCGCCCGAGTCTGGCAAGACCACAACGATGACTTTTCCTTGGTTCTCGGGTCGTTGGGCCAATCGATCCGCTACCGCCGTGGCGGCGCCGCACGAGATGCCTGCCAAGATCCCTTCTTCGCGAGCCAGTCGTCGCGCGTATTCCATCGCGTCCTCGTTTGAAACCGTTTCGATCTGATCGACGATCGACCAATCGAGCACGTCCGGGACAAAACCAGCCCCGATGCCTTGAATCTTATGCGGAGCAGGTTGGACAGTTTGGCCTGTTCGAGTTTGGGTCATCACCGGACTACTTTCCGGCTCGACAGCTACCGTCAAAATTGGCTTATTTTGTTGGCGTTTGATGTAACGACTGACACCCGTGATCGTACCGCCGGTCCCGACGCCAGCGACCAAAATATCAATCTTGCCGCCGGTTTGCTCCCAAATCTCTGGCCCGGTTGTCTTTTCATGGATGGCCGGGTTGGCTGGGTTCTTGAACTGTTGCAAAAGGACGTATTTCTCGGGGTTGCACGCCGCAATTTCCTCGGCCTTCATCACCGCACCCTTCATGCCTTTGGCGCCTTCGGTTAGCACCAACCGAGCCCCATAGGCCAAGAGCAACTTCCGTCGTTCGATGCTCATGGTTTCGGGCATGGTCAATGTCAGCGGGATCTGCCTCGCTGCGGCGACAAAAGCCAGTGCGATGCCGGTGTTTCCGCTCGTGGGTTCAACCAACTCTTTACCCGGCCCCAGTAAACCGCGGGATTCCGCGTCCCAAATCATGGCTGCTCCGATGCGACACTTGACTGAAAAAGCGGGATTCCGCCCCTCGATCTTCGCCAAGATGGTTGCACGACCACTCGATCCGATCCGATTCAGTCGAACCATCGGAGTCCGACCAATCGTTAACGAATTATCTGTGAAAAAGGCTTCCATAATTGTCGCTCCAAACACTCGATTAAAAAGACTCGATCAATTAGAGTTTCCGCGGTAGGCAGTCAAACTCATGATTTTGGTTTCAAATGCCAAATCTCGGCACAGAAATTGTTCTCGCCCCGGACCATCTACCGGAACCTCGCTGAAGCTATCAAAACCCCTATTTTGCGTCAATCTCATCGTCCGACTGGTCCACCGCTGAGTGATTGGGGTATTCGTTGGAAAACCAAGCATCCGAATGCCAGTCCGTGGTGTGAGTTTCAGGATGCCTCGACGCAAGCAGGTGTGCAACTCCCGAAGACGATCACCCAGCTGGGAATTCGTTTGCACCAGCGAATGCACCTTAGATCGGGGACAGACACCTTAGATCGGGGACAGATACCGAAGCAAGGGGACAGACAACGCAGCACAACCGCGATGGGGGACAGACACCAAGCGAACGCGACGCTGGCAACCGGAACCACTGCACGGGGACAGACAACACAGCACAACCTCGATGGGGGACAGACACCAAGCGAACGCGACGCTGGCAACCGAAACCACAGCACGGGGACAGACAACACAGCACAACCGCGATGGGGGACAGACACCAAGCGAACGCGACGCTGGCAACCGGAACCACAGCACGGGGACAGACAACGCAGCACAACCGCGATCGGGGACAGACACCGAGCGAACGCGACGCTGGCGAACCGCGATGGGGGACAGACACCAAGAGAACGGAAGAGAGTCGTCGAGAGAAACAGAAAGCTGACACAAAACGCAGAACAAGAGCGATGGGG
>JAEUIQ010000079.1 GCA_016794985.1 Planctomycetaceae bacterium
TGTCGGCTGCGTCAGATCGTGCTGAAGTAGGCGAATGCCGTCAGGTTGGCACGCTGCCTTTAGCGAGTCATACCAACTGTCATCTGCAGGCGGCTCTCGCCAAAAAAGCGTGTACGCCCAGTTGAGTTGGTAGGCTGGGTCGGGGCACGTATCGGCAGTGTAAATTGGTTCAATTTTCATAACGGGAGTTTAGCAGATTTCTGTAGTGATCAATCCACGCTTCCACCGAGCGAGCTCGGCGGCGAGCTTTCCGGCCCGGGCCAGTTCGGGTCGGCGCGGAGTCTGTAGTGATCAATCCACGCTTCCACCGAGCGAGCTCGGCGGCGAGCTTTCCCGCCCGGGCGAGCGGGCGGGCGCGTGGGTGAGTGGGTGAGTCGGTGAGTGGGTCTGCGAGCGAGCGGGTGCTCGTTGCGGCGTCTTTTTTTTGGGCTATACTGCCGATCGATCATTGTCGATCATGATGTGGCTTGGTGAACTCGAAAAATACCCCGGAGTCGGGAGCATGAATTTTGCCTGCTGGACGCGAGTCGTAAACGGAAAGCTGCGAACGGGTTTTACATTGGTCGAATTGCTGGTGGTGATCGCTATCATCACCGTGTTGATGTCGTTGCTCCTGCCCGCTGTGCAATTTGCTCGAGAAGCAGCGAGGCGAACCGCCTGCCTGAACAATCTGCGGCAACTGGGGTTGTCGCTGGCCAATCACGAAGCCGCAAAATCCAAGCTGCCTGTCGGTGCCAATAGCGTCAATGGCTTGTCCTGGCGCGTGATAATTCTGCCGTACATCGAACAAAACAACTTGTACGAGAAATTTAATTTTGGCCCAGGCGGTTGGAATACCGGACCAGGCAACGAAGGCCCAAACAAAATGGTCCATGCTCTGAATAAAATTCCGGGCTTCAATTGCCCCAGCCAAGTGGTCGACATCGCATCAAACCCAACCAGCACCTTCCCCGACGGTCGGCGTACCTACACTTCGGATTATCACGGTGTCGCAGGGCCCAAAGGAGTTTCTCCCGAGGGTGTCACATACCGAGTTCAAGCGAACCCCGCTGGGCATGGCGGGTTCGCGCTCCAAGGCACTCTGACTCGTGACTTGTCGTTTCGAATGAAAGACTTTCCGGATGGAACCTCGAACACTTTGGCAATCGGCGAAGTGGGAACCACCTGGAACGGAGAGATTTGGGGCAGCGATGGAGCGGATTGGGTGCGGGGTATGGGCCATAGTGGCGGAACGATCAATGGCATGGCTTCCTGCAAAAACGTCCAGAACGGGATCAATGTGCCTTACAATGGCCTGTACAACGACCTCAGCTTCAGTAGCCTTCATCCCGGTGGCGCCAACTTCGCTCGCGCCGATGGCTCCATGACTTTTGTGCCAAACGAAATTGAACTGTCGGTTCTGAAGTCTTTGGCCAGCCGCAATGGCGGAGAAGTCAATGTATCGTTTGATTGAGGAATGCCCAGAATGATCATCGGTTTGATTGGGAAATGGTTGTTCGCCTGGGGATTGGGCGTTTTCGTTAGTTGCTCGTTGGCCGAAGAGTTTCGACACGGCGAAACGATCTCAAGAACTCAAGATACCCAAGCACCTTCCATCGGCATCGGTTGGAATCAAGATAACAAAGTCTTCCAACCCGCGGCGAAGCATGAAGGACCCATCGAGACCTTTCTCAAACCCGGTGTTTTTGAATCGCAACAAGTCTATGCCAAAGAGCGCTTTCCCAATGTCGTGGTGGCGCTCGATGGCACGGTGATCGCCGGTTGGAATGGTGTCCAGTGTCGGCGCAGTACCGACGGAGGAAAAACTTGGAGCGAGCCGATCTCGATTGCCAAAGGCTTTATGGGTGGCGGCTTTGTCGTTGATGAAATTTCGGGCGATGTCTTGGCGTTTGTCGAAGAAGAACATCCACCAGGAAAACCGGTGCGACTTTATCGCTCGAAAGATCAGGGTGCCACTTGGGCGAAGCAAGAGATCACGATTCATCCGAATTCATTGGGGCATGTTCCTTCGCTGCACATGAATGACCACGGGGTCTCGCTACGCCACGGACAATTCAAAGGTCGCCTGGTGTGTCCGTCACGTTGGTATGGTCGTACGAATTACCCGGTGGAGTTTTTCCACACGCATTACACGAATGCCATCTTCAGTGATGACGGCGGTCGGACTTGGAAAGCCTCCGAACCATTCCCTGCGATGGGGACTGGTGAAGCCTGCATCGCGGAGTTGTCCGATGGCCATTTGTACTACAACTCGCGACGTCATTGGGCGCCAACCAAAGAAGATTCGCTCTGGCGTTGGAGTGGCGAGAGTCACGATGCGGGAGCAACTTGGATCAATCCGCAGCGTTCGACGGTCTTGCCGGACGGGAACACCGATTCGACATACGGCTTGATGGGTGGTTTGGTACGCTTACCGATTCTAGGTCGCGATGTCTTGCTGTTCAGCAACATTGTCAGTCCGCGTGGTCGCCAGAATGGCCATGTGTGGTGCAGCTTCGACGGCGGAAAAACTTGGCCGGTTCGGCGGCAGATTTTCGCTGGGAACTTTGCCTACTCGTCCTTGAATGCCGGACGTCCGGGAACACCCTCCGAAGGTTGGATTTATTTGCTCTATGAAGGTGGACCGGAAGGCGGCGGAACGCTGAGTCGGTTTAATCTTTCGTGGGTGTTGGAAGGTGAAGCGACCGGGGATGGTGAAGTGCCGGCATGGGTGAAATAGGAACACAATATCGCGACGAGCAACCAGAGAGTAAACCGCCAATGGACACTCGTGAACGCTACCATTGTAACGGTCGCTTTTTGGAGCGAAGTTAAGTTTCGTAAAATTTCAGCTAAGGCAATTTGCTGAACAAGGGGGTGCTCGGCGGTCGGTTTCGAAAACCACCTCAACAAAAAGATTCCGTAGGCCTGCCATGGAAAAACCTCAGAAAGCGAACAAATGATAAAGTACTTTCGTCGCTGGGCCGTGTTTACGGTTCTTGTCTTGTTACTGTTCGGCCACATGTGGAGTGTGTTCGCTCAGCAACCTGACTATTCGATTCCGATGCTCGACTTGCAGCGGGTACCCGAGGCGTACACAGTAGTCGACCGTGAGGCGGGGAAGTATTTGGGGCATCCCACCACCGTTCTGTTCGCAGATGGCAAGACGATACTGTGCGCTTACCCTAGCGGTCACGGACGCGGGCAATTGCTCATGAGTCGCAGCACCGACGCCGGCGATTCGTGGCAACGCATTGATTTGGGTAAAGCGAGGGTGGATGAAGTCCCCACGTTGTTCAAGCTACCGCTGCCCTCAGCGAAACTTGGCGAACGCGTGATCATGGTCACTTGTACACCTGGAAAGGGAGTTCTCGAATGGATGTGGAGCGATGATCTTGGTTCGACTTGGTCACCGCGAAAGTCATGGCAATTGGAAGGAACCAAGGGAATCATCGTCGCACTGTCTTCTTTGTGGTCTGTGGACGACGGTAAATGGCGCGGTGTGTTCCACGATTACAACTTCGACAACTGGACGGTTGATTTGGAGATGGTCACCGACGAAAAGGCATGGGGCGGAGTGGATTGTCGTTTCTCTAATTTGCGACGAGTCGATTATGCGACATCGGATGGTCTAAAAAAGGCACGCGGCGCGGGATTGTGTGAAGCCGGTGTGGTGGCTTCGCCCGACCACAAACGCTTGGCGTTGTTGTTTCGCCCGCAACATAAGAAGACCAATGCCATGATCGCCTTCTCTGATGATGCTGGCTTAAGTTGGACCGACCCGTCTGAAATGGCCGGATCACTAACCGGTGAACGACATACGGCCAGATATGCACCCGACGGTCGTTTGGTGGTGTTCTTTCGCGACTACAGTCCGCGGAACAAAACCAACCCTAGTCACGGCGATTGGGTCGCATGGATCGGGACGTGGGACGATTTGTTACGGACACAAGAAGGCCAATGTCGTTTGCTGCTCAAACGCAACTACGGAAATTCTACCAATAACAATATTGGCGACTGCGGCTATACCGGCGTCGAAGTGTTGCCAGACGGTCGAGTATTGGGGATCAGCTATGGTCATTGGGATGTCGTCCGTGGTTCAACTCATCCGAACCACTCCGGCGGACGCGGGCAAGCTCCCTACATTTTGCAAGTTCGTTTCCATTTGAACGATGTGGATAAGTGGCTGAAGGACAAATCGTTTCGTGTTGCTCCGTTGTTGCCGAAGGGACAACAGCCGGTACCAAATGCGTCGAGTTCGGCGACATTGAAATTAGATCGCATCTTTGGAAGTGGGATGGTACTGCCTCATGATCGCGAGTTCACGATCAGTGGCTCGGCCCAACCCCATCATTCAGTGACGGTCGAATTGGCTGGGCAAGAATTGATGACGGTTAGCGGCGGCGATGGTCGCTGGCAAGTGAACTCCAAAGCCCTGCCAATCTCAACCACAGGTTGCTCGCTGGTGGTACGTTCAGCGGACCACACGATTTCATTGGACGACATTTTGGTCGGAAAGCTCTGGCTGTGCGCCGGGCAATCGAATATGGATTGGCCCTTGGCCCGCGCGGTGGGTGGAACACAAGAAGCAAACGAAGCCAAGTCGTTTGGCATGATTCGACTATACAACGCCACCGCACCGCCCACCGATAATCGGGTCTATGATGCGGGCTTGATCGAACGGTTGGCAAGCGGACGTCGCTTGGCTGGCGTTGTTCGCGACAGCGATTACTACGATGGCCAATGGCAAAGTGCCGCCAGTGCAAATGCCTTTTCGGCGATTGGGTGGTGGACCGCTCGCTTGGTTCATGAAGCGACCGACCATCCAATCGGAGTCGTAGATGTCTCGGTGGGCGGCTCGGGGATCGAAGCTTGGTTGGCACCGGAGTCGCTGAACTTCGATTCGCGATGCCAGGCGTGGAACACCACTGCGTGGATCGATGATGCGAACATCGGTTCGTGGATGCGCGGTCGAGCCAAGCGGAACTTGGGACGGCATCTCGCTGCCGCGCATCCTTATCGTCCGACAATCCTGTTCGAGCAAGGCGTGAGACCGTGGATGGGTTTGCCGTTCCATCAGGTAATATGGTATCAGGGCGAAAGTAATGCGGAGATCGGTGATCAAGATTGGAACACTAAGTTGATCGTGGAAATGGTGCAAGGATGGCGCGAGGTATTAGGGCAACCGGAGCTGCCGTTTGTGATGGTTCAATTGCCCGAGATCGGTGGCAACGATCCGTTACGTGCTCATTGGCCGGCCTTTCGTGAGGCTCAGGCCAAGGCGACACAGCAATTGGAACACGCTCATTTGGTCGTGACCAAAGACCTTGGTTGGCCCGATAGCGCGGATGTGCATCCTCCAGATAAGCGGCCCATCGCAGAACGAATCGCAGCGGTGGTTTTGTCGAATCGGTAGAAGTCGATGTCCGTGCCGTCCCGCAGGGACGAAATGTCGGTACCCGGTGTGCCCCCAAAACCCGGTGCGTCCCGTCAGGGACGAAATGTTGGTAGCCGAAAGGCGTACTCGTGCGACACGATCCTTATAGGTTCCTCATGAAGACTTCCCAGATTGTTATATTGACGTGGTTCCTTGCCGGTTGTGTACACGCAATTGGTACGCGGCCAACTTTTGCTCAGATCGTTCCACTAAAGAATGGAGGATTCGAGTTTGTCGGACCCGCGATTCATGCCATGCAACGAGAGCCTGACGGTTGGACCTTGGAGGAAGGTAAACCTGATCGGGTGCGGGTGTGGAATGCCCCAGGCTCGAATGCGGTGGCACTGGGAAACCGGAGCATTCTGAGTCAAACGTTTATATTGACTCCCGTCCCCGAACCTTTGCAATTGCACTCGGCTTGGGTGCCGGTTGTGATGGTTGATGTAATCGGCGAGTTCGGCAACGCGACGACTCCTGCTGAATTGGAAGTTGCGATCCGTGATTCGCAAGGACAAGTCGTGCAGTCGCAAAAAATGCAGATTCAGGGCAAGGCACCGCAGTCCAAACAAGTGCGTACGCAAATCGCCGCTTCGAGTTTCCAGCCGGGCTCGGGGCCGGAAAACGCGTTTGACGAGAATCCTCAAACCATTTGGCATAGCAAGTGGGGCGATAAAACGCATCCTCATTGGTTGCTGGTCGATTTTGGCGAAGTGCGAAAGCTCCGCGGGTTCAGCTACACGCCGCGGCAGGATCTGGGTAACGGAACGATCGGCCAATTTCGCTTGGAAGTTACCAATGATGGCGAGACGTGGCGGTCGGCCGCTCAAGGCGTACTCCAATCCAGTGCACAACAACCCACTCAAACTATGAAGTTGGACAAGGTCGTCTCGTGTCGCGCGGTTCGTTTGATTGCCGAGGGCAAACGGGCGGGAGCGGGAGACATCAACGCCAGTTGTGCCGAGTGGACGCTGGATGTCGTGGGCGGTCTGAAGCTGAATAGTGACCTCCAACCGGAACTAGCGGCTGTGGCCCAGCGGATGATCGTCCCCTTGTCTTCATTGCGCCGCGAAGCAAAAGCAACCTCAACAGACCAGGGACCCCATCTCAAAATCCAATTGCGAGTTCATGGCAACAACTTTGCGGTCCTGGACCAACTGCACGTCATCTGGGTTCCCGAATTGGCCACGATGCAGATGCAAGGCAAGGCCAACGGCGTTTCCGGCCCTGATGTCTTGGCGGCTGGGAGTTATGGTTTTAAAGGCTTGATGATTCACGGCTACCCATCTTTGCCGGTAGTTGATGTGCAAGAGAACAGCCCCGTCGCTCGAGCAGGCTTGAAGAAAGGCGACTTGATTTTGTCGCTCAATGGAATCCCGTTACCACCAGGCAACGTCGAACCTGGCCCGGCCTGGTTCAGTAATGGCCACGAAGTTTTGTTTGGTCAAGCAGCTTTGGCAGCGTACGGCTCCGGTTCGAATGAAAAAGGGGCCGTCAAGCTGACCGCTTGGCGAAATGGGAAGACGTTCGAGTTGACAACAACGCTCAACTTGCCCAGCGTTATTGCCGACGAAACTTTGCTGACGGACCCGAACCGCCTGGCGATCGTGAACACCGAACTAATCCAGCATGTTGTCCAGCATCAACTTGCTAATGGCAGTTGGGAAAACAATCCGATCAAAACGGCACTGGGTGGATTGGCCCTGTTGTCGACCGGTGATTCGAAACATGCCAAAGCGATCAAATCAGCTGCGAATTGGTTGATGGAACGAAATGCCGAACCCGACACCGGCTTCTACTGGTTTCCTTCGATCGGCGGAATCTTTTTAGCCGAATACTACTTAGCGACTGGCGATGCACGAACGCTACCGGTGATGGAGCGCATGCTCAAGCACATGAACATGGCGTATCACACCAGCGCGTTTGGAACCGAGACCTTTGGGCATGGCCCGCGTGGCTTGCCGTACGGAAACAAATCGTTGGTGGCCGTCATGGTTCATACGTTTGTGTTTGAGAGTTTGGCTCATCGCTGCGGAATCAAGTCCGATATTTTCGGCAGACTCAAACCCTATGTGGACTCGGCGTGGTCGGACCCTGCGGAAGGTGGACACGGAGCGTTGGGTTACAACGCGTCACACAAAGATCTCGAAGAGTTCTGGTCCCGCAGCGGTTTGCTAACGCTGGCACTCCAACTTCGCAATGAACGTCCCGAGATGCGACGCGCGATGACCACCGTGATGCGGCAGCGCCATCCGTGGATTCGCAACAGTCATGCTTACGGCGAGCCGGGAGGCGCGTGGGGCTTGATTGGCTTGTTGGCCGAAAACAAAACGGCGTTCCAGGAAGTGTTTGCGCAGTATCGTTGGTGGTTTGCCGTCGCGTTGGAGCCAGGTTACGGCTTGAGGTACACACCGCCGCATATGGGCGCTCCGTACATGGAAGGCGACGTGCTAATCAATAACTGCTATGCGTTGGTGACGAACTTGCACAAACAAAACTTGCACATTTCTGGATCAAGCCAAAAATCTTGGTTGGATGTTTCCGCGATTCCCGTGCCGCTTAGTGAAGTCCTGATTTTGCAGGATGCAGCAGGATTGGTTTCATTGCGCAGCCGAATCCCCGGATCGGAAATCTATTTCACAACCGATGGTTCGCAGCCGAACAACAATAGTCGACGGTTTCACGAGCCTTTCGCAATTGCGGAAGGCTCGGTCGTCAAAGCGGTCGCGATCAACGACAACGATCAAAGCAAGATCGCCGAGCGTTCGTTCGCTTTATCAAAAGAACTTTGGAAAATCGAGTTGGCGTCTGGACATCAGGATGCCCAGCTAGCGCGGCAGCGCGCGGCATTGGCAATTGACGGCGATCCATTAATCGCGTGGGTGACGGACGGCGGAGAAGCGGCCTCGGGATTTCCTCACGAATTGGTGATCGATATCGGTGCTGAGCAGCAAGTTTCGCAAGTCGAAGTGCGATTCTTAACCGCCGAGTTGGCTGCGAAACGCGTGACGGTTTTTGAGATTGATCACCGTGGTGCTTCGGACAACGATGGCCGCGTGATCGGAAGATATCAGTCGGAGAGACCAGAAACTTTGGTAAGAATCGCCCTGGACGAATCGGACCCAATGCGCAAAATCGGCTTTCGCTTTGAAGAGCCCCACGGCGAATCGATCCTGATGGTTGGCGAGATCGACTTGCATCGATAGATGTTCAAGTGCACCAACGTGCTTCGACAGTACCACCAATCATCCGCGCGGGAACTGTCGACAATATTCGTAGACCGCCATGGTGGCGGCCGTGGCGACGTTGTAACTGTAAGGAAGCCCCCAAACAGGAATTTCCACGGTGTCGTGCAAGCAGGCCAAGACCTCAGGAGTGATTCCCTGTCGCTCGCTGCCGAGGACCAGAACGGTTTTGCGCTGGAAAGGGTAGTGCATCAAGTCATGCGAGCGATTGGTCTGTTCGAGGCCGACCACTCGATAACCTTCGGCGGCAAATCGCTTGAGAACCGGTGGCAGCGAACTGCGAGCTTCGACTTGCACCGAATGTACCGCATCGCGAGCAATTTCGGGATCGATTTTGTTGCGTCCGCTGACCACGACGCGTGACACCCCACAGCAGCCCAGCAAACGCACGATTCGCGAAAGATTGACATTGCTGTTGAATTGTGGGCAAGCCAAGATAAGTTCGCGCGGTCGATCCAAGACGGTTGGCGGCTTATGTCGAACATGTTCAACTGGGTCGGCGGTGTCCTCAGCCATCGATTTTGATTCTCCAGATTGGTGCGAGCTTTGCATCCTCAGATCAACAATCTAGGTCAACCGGTTCGAATCGACAACGAGTGAAACTGGTGGGCAGGCGACCTGGAATGGTTGACTGCCTAGTCTCGCGCTCCGAGACCTTTTATACTGGCCATCCTGGACGCGACGATCTTTCCTCGTCCCGACGGAACGAAGACTGTTTTATCGAGAGTTCTTTGTTGCGAAGTGGTGTTCCTGCTCTGTTATCATGCGGCACGCGAGGCTGTTTCCGATGTCAACGTTTCGGTTTGCTGTCAGTATTTTAGTCGTGGTTTACGTGTCGATGGCGGTCGCTTCACAGGCCACGGCTTGTGAAGAACCTCGCGCCGATTTCTTGTTGGTGGATGCGCAAATTCACACGGTGGACGCCCAGAAACCGTACGCAACCGCATTGGCGATTCGCGGCGATCGCGTTTTGGCGATTGGCACACCAGAAGAAATGCGAGCCTTCGTGGGTCCCGATACAAAGACTTGGTCAGCTGGTGGGAATTGGGTTACGCCGGGTTTTATTGAAGGGCATGGCCACTTTGTGGGCTTGGGTCAATCCTTGCAAATGCTCGACTTATCGACGGCCAAGTCTTGGGACGACATCATTGCTCAAGTTCAAGCGGCGACGGCTCAAGCCAAGCCTGGAGAGTGGATTGTCGGCCGAGGTTGGCATCAAGAGAAATGGCAGAGCCCACCGCATGATCAAGTCGATGGCTATCCGCGGCACGACCGCTTGAGTGAAATCTCACCTCAGAATCCCGTTCTCTTGACGCATGCCAGCGGTCACGCGACGTTCGCCAACGACTATGCCATGAAATTGGCGGGCGTGACTGGGGCGACTCCGGATCCACCGGGCGGGGAGTTGCTGAGATTTGCCGACCCTGGGACGGGCGTACTTCAGCCCACGGGGGTCTTTCGCGAAACGGCCTCGGCCCTGGTCCAACGAACTTACGACCGAGCGCAACAACGAGCGAGTGCGGAGGCCAAACAAGAACGCTGGCTCGACGCGATTCAGCGCGCCAGTGCAGCTTGTTTGGAAAACGGCATCACTACTTTTCAAGACGCGGGCAGTTCGATTGAAACCATCGATCAACTGCGCTTGATCGCAGAAGAACGGAAGTTGCCAATCCGATTATGGGTCATGGTATTGGACACGAATGATCAATTGGATCGACATTTATCCCGCGTCCGCGTCGAAAGCAGTCAGTCGCCGTTCATGGTCGTGCGCGCGATCAAACGTTCTATCGATGGGGCGTTGGGCCCCCACGGAGCTTGGTTGTTGAACCCGTACGAAGACTTAAGCACCAGTGTCGGGTTGAACACCTCGACGATCGCTTCGATTGAAGAAACCGCCCGGTTAGCGATTCGCGAGAATTATCAACTTTGTGTTCACGCAATTGGCGATCGGGCCAACCGAGAAGTATTGGATCTGTACGAACGAGCGATGGTCGATTCATCGAGCGACTCCGCCGAGAATGGTGATTGGAAGCGACAACTCCGAGCGCGGCGGTGGCGAATCGAACATGCCCAGCATCTGTCTCCCGCCGATATCCCTCGATTTGCCGACTTGGGAGTCATCCCCTCCATGCAAGGGATTCACTGTCCCTCCGACGCCGTTTACGTACTACAGCGATTGGGATATCGTCGAGCGGCGGAAGGGGCTTACATGTGGCGGACTTTGATCGACAGTGGAGCTCGAATCATCAATGGAACGGATGCTCCCGTCGAGCGGATCAGCCCGGCGGCGAACTTCTACGCCTCCGTCACGCGACGAATGCCGGGCGGAACGGAGTTCTTTGCCGAGCAAGCCATGACGCGGCAAGAGGCGCTACT
Organism: Planctomycetaceae bacterium; assembly: GCA_016794985.1. Lineage (GTDB taxonomy): Bacteria > Planctomycetota > Planctomycetia > Pirellulales > Pirellulaceae > M30B19. Next base: position 11,035 of record JAEUIQ010000079.1, read on the forward strand.
CAGTTATACTCTGTGGGCTGCGGAAGGGGCGTTCGAAGAGGACGTCAAGGGCTCACTGACTCCGGGAAAGTACGCGGATTTGACGATTTGGTCCGCAGACTTGTTGAATTGCCCGGTCGATGCCATCCCATCCGCCAAAGTCTTGGGGACGGTGGTCGGTGGTCGCATTGCGTTTGAAGCTTCAGGCTTTAAACTAACGTCGGAAACGAAGTAGGTGTTTTTCGAGCTGTTAAAGGCTTTTATTTATGTTGTCCAAGACCGCTGAATACGCTTTGCGGGCGGTCGCATTGCTCGCTTCGCAACCCGGGCAACCGGCGGCAGCGGAGGTCATGTCTGAGAAGACCAAAATCCCTCGACGATACTTGCAGCGTGTGTTGCAAGACTTGGTTGCTGCCAATTTATTGACCTCTCGTCCCGGCCCGGGGGGCGGTTACGAAATGACGCGAGCCGCATGCGATGTCTCGATCTTGCAAGTCGTCAACGCCGTTTCACCTTTAGAGCGCATCCGCAATTGTCCCCTGGGCTTGAAAACGCATACGACGTTGTGTCCCTTGCATGCGGAATTGGACAAGGCTTATGCGGCGACCGAACAAGCCTTTGCGGGAGTAAGCATGCAAGACGTGATAGATTCAACGGATAGCGTGATACCTTTGTGCGACTCAAATTGAGTGAACGACCAGATGACGCCACCGCGCAACCGCCACCCAGTTCATTCACGAGTGCTCTTCACTGACTGTCAAATCATTGGTCCTGATCGAATATGGCAGGATCACGAGTTGTTGGTGCACAATGGCCGTATCGAGACCATTCGTCCTGCGGGGAAGAAGCGGCCCCAAGATGCTCAGATCGTCTCACTTCGCGGTTGCTTTCTTACCCCTGGATTGATCGACATCCACGTCCATGGCGGTGGCGGTACTGACTTCATGGATGGCACCATCGAGGCGGTGCGAACGGCTTGTCAAACCCATCTCCGCCACGGAACGACAACCCTGTTTCCGACAACCACAACAGGAACGGTTCCACAGCTGGAGGCCATGTTGGAAGTCTGTGCGCAAGTTCAGGCGGCAGATTTCGCAGAACCGTCTTGCTTAAAAAAACCTGCGACAGCGCGGATCGGTGGTGTGCATTTGTATGGCCCTTATTTTGCGCCGGATAAAGTTGGCTGCCATCTGCCAAACCACCAGCGAGCGCCGGACAAGGCCGAGTACGATCGATACTTTAAGACAGGTTTGATTCGCATCGCAACTTGTGCTGCAGAGCTACCGGGCGCCAAAGAGTTTTATCAGACCGCCAAAAAATACGGCTGTTTGGTGACTTGTGGCCACTCCAACAGCACCTTCACAGAAATGCAAGCGGCGTTTCGACAAGGAATGCGACATGTGGACCATTTTTGGTGTGCAATGAGTTCGGTGACCTCTTTACGGCCAAGATGTGGCACGCCCATGCAAGCTGGCATGGAACAATTTGTGCTAATCGAACCCGAGATGAGCACTGAAGTCATTGCCGACGGTTGCCACTTGTCGGATGATTTGTTGCGCTTCGCGTTCCACTTTAAAGGGCCCGAGCGTTTATGTTTAGTGACAGATTCTAGCCGGGCATTGGATCAGCCTCCGGGCGAGTATCGGTTCGGTTCGCAAGTGGACGGGCCCCATTTTTATAGCGACGGTCAAGTCGGCTGGACGACTGATAGGAAGGGGCTCGCGAGCTCGGTTGCTGGGATGGATCGCATGATTCGCACCATGTACCGAGCCACTAAAGCCCCATTGCCCAGTATTATTCGGATGGCTAGTCTAACACCGGCCGAACGAGTTGGCATCTCACGCGATTATGGCAGCATTGAGGTCGGCAAAGTCGCAGATCTGGTGATCTGGACTAAGAGGTGGCAGGTGAAACAAGTCTATTTGGCGGGAAGCTTGACTTGGTAAGAGGGCCGACGGTGCGGGGACATGAACAATAGTCCCTTGGCCCGCCACTTTTGGTTTTACTTTATGGTTTCACGCAATAAATCGGTTCCTCGCCATCGATGGGATGTGCCGACGGGACGCTCGGTTCCGTGGTGGCAGAAACTGACGCCGCCGCAATTGTTCATCGGTTCATTCGCGTTGATGATTGCCATGGGTACGGTCGGTTTGTGGACCGTGCCCAGCTTTTATGTTCAAGGCCAACCTTTGTCTCTGTACGATGCCGCCTTTACGTCGACGAGTGCCGTTTGCGTTACGGGTTTGACCGTCGTGGATACTGGGACACATTTCACGTTCTCGGGCCAATTGTTTCTATTGGTTCTGATCCAACTTGGCGGACTGGGGATGTTGTCGTTAACCAGTCTGATCATTATCGCTTTAGGAAGACGACTCTCGCTCCGATCCGAATCATTGACTAACGTTGGAGGAAGCAACCGTGAATTCGAGATTGATGTTCGGACCCTGACCCGCGACATTGTCCGATTTACGGTTTGGATCGAGGTGACGGGGGCGGTATGCCTGTGGGCGATCTGGGCACCACAAGTTGGCATGCGAGAAGCGATCTGGCCCGCGATTTTTCATTCCATCAGCGCTTTTTGCAATGCGGGTTTTTCGACCAACTCCACTTCGTTGATCGAGCATCAGAATTCGCCTCTGACCTTGTTGGTTATTGGCGGTCTGGTTATCGCGGGCGGGTTGGGATTCCTGACGCTGGAGGAATGCTACACGAAGTATTGGTCCAAACGTGGCCAAGTGAGACAACGGCTCTCGCTCCATTGTCGCTTGGTTCTTGCCACATCGTTGGTGTTGATATTGCTAGGATTTGTCGTTTTCTTGGTCTTAGAATGGCGAGGCGTCCTGTCGCATCTGTCGTGGTGGGATCGTGTCAACAATGCTTTGTTCATGAGCATCACGGCACGAACCGCCGGCTTCAATTGCATCGACTACTCCGAAGCTTGTGATAGTACGAATTTTGCAACGATGTTGCTTATGATGATCGGAGGCTCACCTGGCTCGACAGCAGGCGGCCTGAAAACGACGACTTTTGCCGTGATCGGTTTGGTCGCATGGGCCAGGCTTTGTGGTCACGAAACGACAGTGCTGTCCAATCGCTCGATTCGCGAAGAAACGATTCAACGAGCGATTGGATTATTGGCCGTTTCGGGAGGAGTGATCGCACTTGGAACCATGTTGTTGTTGTTCAGCGAAAGTCAATCGGCGATTCCAAACGGATTTCTCAAGTGCTCGTTCGAGGCGGTCAGCGCGGTCAACACCGTCGGGCTGTCATTGGGCGTGACCCCGAATCTCAATTCGTATTCCAAGTTATTGTTGTCGTGTTTGATGTTCTTTGGGCGGGTTGGACCACTGACGCTGGTTGCGGCATTCGTCGTGCAACGACCAACTCTGAAGGGATTCCGCTTTGCTTATGAGGACGTCGACATTGGATAATCCCTATACGCCATCGAGACGCGGGCTGTTTGGCGTCTGTTTGGACACCATGATGTACCAGGCCTTCGATGTCGAGCGACTCTCGATCGAATGCATCAAAAGGAGCGACCGGTGAAAAGGATCGTTGTGATCGGATTGGGCAATTTCGGATTTGGCGTCGCCGAGACCTTGGCTGCGGCGGGCAATGATGTCATTGCCATTGATGTTGACGGGGACGTGGTCGACAGAATTGCTCCCGTCGTATCCAAAGCCGCGGTTGGCGACGGTACGGATGTGCATGTGCTTCAGCGTCTCGGAGCCGAACAGTCCGACATCGGGGTTATCTCTACGGGAGATGACATCGCTGCCAGCATCCTGACAACGATGGCATTACAGGATCTGAAAGTTCGCGACATCTACGTCAAGGTCGTATCACATGACCACAGTCGCGTGATGAAGAAAGTAGGGGTCCGTGAAACCATCTTTCCTGAACGTGATTCTGCCGCAGCACTGGCCAAGCGATTGACCGGTTCCGCTTTGTTGAATTATGTAAAGCTTGGCACCGGTTTCAGTATCCAAGAGATGGCCGTGCCGCAAACCTGGGAAGGCAAATCTTTACGGCAATTGCGTTTGCGGCAAGAATTCGACATCACGGTTGTGGCATTGCACGATGTACTAAAGGATCGAATCGTTCCATCGCCGGATCCCGATTCTGTTCTCTCCGATTCTGATGCCTTGTTTGTCGCGGGCTCGGAGGATGCCTTGGCCAAGATCGCCAAAATCAAATAGCGGTTAGAACGATCGATTTTGTCTTCGCCATGCTTCGGGTATCGATTGCAACGATTTTGACACCGACTCTGTGGCTAATATCGAAGAGGAAAGCTTTTTCTGTTAGCTAGGTTTTCTTGATAGGCTAGGGTAGCCGGGGCTTGAATTGCCTCCTGTTGCAATCCTGCACATCGAGTTCACCATGAAACCCTCCCAATCCTTTGCTATCTTTCTGTGGTTCGGCTTTGTGCCAACCTGTTACGCACAAATCGACTCTTTTGCGGGCTACGCGGATGCAGTTCGTCGCGCTGCCGTCGCTACGACCGAAAACGGAGTCGTGGCCGAAGTCATGGTGAAAGAAGGCGATTTTGTGGAACAGGGGCAACCGATCCTTCGCCTGGATGATGCGGTCCACAAGACCCATTTGAAAATCGCCCAGCACGAGGCGCAGAACACTTCAGAAATTCAAGCCCAAGAATCTCGGGTCAAATTATTAGGCTTTGCGGTTGCGAAATTGCGTGAGTTGGTCGCCAGCGGCAGCGCTCGCCCATTGGAATTGGAACGCGAAGAGGCCGAATGGAGCATGGCCAAAGCCATTCTTGAAGAAAAGCGGCACGACTACCAAACAAAACAATTGCAACTAGAACGCCTGCGAACCGAACTGGAGAAACGAACCATTCGAGCTCCGTTCGCGGGCCATATTGCCAAATTGCCTCGTCAGGTTGGCGAGTTCATTTCGTCCAATAGTTCCGAAGTCGCGATTTTGATTGATGCCACAACATTGCAAGCCGATTTTGCCTTGCCGTTTGCGATGAGCAAAGGTTTCCGAGAGGGCCAATCCGTTGAGCTGTTGGTTGACGGTCAAACGGTTCGCAGCGAAGTGACTCTGGTGGGACTGGTTGTCGATCGCAGTTCGCAAACTGTCAATGTGCGAGTCGCGATCGACAACGCCAACCTGGCGTTCAAGCCGGGCACAGACTGTTTACTGGTGCCAGCCGGCACTGGGCCTCAGGTCTTGCAAACAAGTACACAAATACAACCTTAATTCACACGCAATCATTGGATCGCGACACTTTCGCCGGGTGTCCATTCCGAACCATGGATGAAGAGGATGACCTGGCATGCTCCCAGACCCTAACGCACATTTTCGACGCGAATCGCATTCGAGTTCCGGCTCGAATACGCTGATGGTAGGCACTCCATTCGCCGCACACTCGGCGCCGAATGAACCAGACCGAGCCAACCAGCGTCCCAATCCGTCACTGCTGCTGCAGTTCAGCCAAGAGACCGCGAAAGTCTTAGGTGAACTGCGCGGCGAAGCTGCAGTGGTTGCAGTGACGCGGTTGTTTCTGCAAATCCTGCGACCGGCAATTCTGCTTCACGCACACCTCGCTCCGTCGTCGGTGCCGAATCAATCCCCTAAGTACCAGATCGATGACTGGCTCGAAAAACAAACCACGATTCCACGTGCAACCGTCCCAGTCGAACTACAGTCCACGGCAGTCGATGCGATACAGCGCTGCGCTGAAACCGGACAATGTCAAATCTCCACAGTCATTACTGCACATCAGGTCGTCGCGGTTCCCGTGGTGGTGCCCGGCCAAAAGCTACAGGCTTTGGCCATCGCGGTGGCGATCGCATCGAGCGCGGAAGCCCTACCGTTGGCGATTGCGTTCGCCAACAGTCTCGCATCGTTGCAACTGGACGGTCGCGTCTTGCAGGGTCAGCTGATCGCGAAGCAACTGCAATCGCTGTCGAAGAACAATCAGGATCTAGCAGCGGCGGCAAGTTTGCCTCAGGCGGCGACGCACTTGACGACTCGGTGGGCCGAATCGCTAAAGGTCAATCACGTCGCCTGGGTGGAAGTACGTCGCCAGCGTGCCGTGCGAGTTGCCGGCATTTCTGGTTCAACGGAAATCGACGCCGCGAGCCGCGCGTACTTTGAAATGGTTCAAGCGACTCAGGCCTTGTTACAAGCGGGCGGATCGACAGGGCGTTGGGTTGGCGGCCAACCGGCGCCTCCCAAGTTCTTGCAACGTCCGAATGGTGAAAACCTTGCCGCCACTCCACCGAGCAATACGACTTGCGATCGTTGCTTGCAAAGCATTGCCAGTGAACTTATGGTTCCGGCTGTCTTGGCGATACCCGTGCGGTCGTCGGAACAAATCGTGGCCTATTTGTTCCTAATGGGGCCGAAGGAAATCGCCAATCCGGATTGGGAAGTAAGCCAGCGTACTTTGCTGGAGCCAATTCAAGTCCAAGCAGCGCTGGCAAACCGGGTCCATCAAACGGCGTGGCAAAGATTGATTGCCAGACCTTCTAGTTTCATAAGACGATGGCGATGGTGGCTGGCGACTTCACTGGCAATCGTCGGTCTGGTCGCCGCCTGGCCCTTGCCATATTCGATGTATTGCGATTGCGAATTGGTGACAACAGATCGACGGTATGCGGTCGCTCCCTACAAAGGAACGTTGAAAGACGTCCTGGTCAAACCTGGTGAGATTGTCGCGCCCGGCCAGATCTTGGCAACGATGGATGATCGCGAGTTGAAAATCGAACTGGCGGGTAAGCAGGCGTCACTGGAGCGCGAACAGAACCAGATCAAGGTGGCCCGAGCGGAGAACGACATTGCGAAAGCCAGAATTTCTGAACTGGAAATGCAACGGATCTCGAGCGAAATTGCCCTCCTTCATCACCACATGTCGAACCGCGAGATTCGCACGCCGATTGCTGGCACCATTGTCCAAGGCGACCTGTCCGAGTTGTCAGGAGCACCTGTAGAAATCGGAAGTAACTTGTTTGAGGTTGCGGGTCTTGATGAACTCTTGGTCCAGATCGAAATTCCTGAGTATCAATATCGATACTCAACCGTTGGGCAAGAAGTGCGATTGAGCCTCGAAGCGTTTCCCTATGAAACGTTTACTGGGGTTGTCGAACGACTGCATCCACGCGCAACGACACGAGACGAGCGAAATGTCTTCCTGGCAGAAATACGGCTCCCGAATCTTGGCAGCAAATTGCGACCGGGCATGAAAGGGCAGGCTTGCATTCAGGGAGATGCCTATCCGCTGGCTTGGACTTGGTTGCATTATCCATATGAAAAGACACGCCTGTTCTTGGGATGGTACTAAGCACAAATGATCCCTTCCGCGAACGACTTCGAACAAAGCACCAGCCCCAAGTTGCGGGCGGATCTTCGGATCGGCCAAGCTTCCGAATCGGCGTCGGCGTTCTTCGTGCTCGAGGATAGCCTGGCCGGAAAATGTTACGAACTTGGAGCCCGAGAAGCCCATTGTTTGATGTCATGTGACGGTCGGCGTTCGGTCGGTGAAATTCTGGCCAGTCAGCCGAATGTCGCGAATCTCCCTCGATTGACGGCGGATAATTTTCGGCAACTTGTTAGCTGGGCATTAGCCAAACAGTTATTGGTCGATCATTCCGATCAAGCGATTGGTCGACAACAGACCATGTATCAAGCGGCGGCGCGAGCCAATTGGGTCAAGTGGACAAACCCCATTAGTATTTCAATCAGTTTGGGTAGCCCCGCGCCTTTGCTGCGTTATCTGACTCCGAAATTGTGCTGGATCTTCGATCATCGTTGGTTGCCATTGGCGGCCTGTACGGTGGCCTACGCATTGTACTGTTTGTACATTCATGCCGAGAAATTTTCGAATCAAGCCATCGCAATTTGGGCGGATCAGCAATGGCTGACGCTAGTGATCGTGTGGTTGTTGATCAAGGTGATTCACGAGCTAGCGCATGGTATCGTCGCTCAGCGTTATGGCACTCAGGTGCGCGACGCCGGATTGTTTCTTGTATTGTTCTTGCCCTTGGCATACGTTGACGTCAGCAATTCTGCGAGATTGCCAAATCGTTGGAAACGGATTCATATTGCAGCCGCGGGAATGTACGTCGAGTTGGTGCTGGCGGCGGTTGCGACAATCGTTTGGGCATGGACAACGAATGTGACGCTGGCATCTTGGATGCACGCCGTTGTAGTCAGTGCGGGGGTCAGCACTTTGATTTTCAACGCCAATCCACTGATGCGATTTGATGGCTACTATATATTGGCCGACTTGATTGGGATTCCGAATTTGGCCAGTCGAGGAAAACAATGGTTCTGGGGCACCATCAAGCGTTGGTGTTTGGGGATCCCCTCGACGCCGATAATGCTGCCCACGTCCAAGCGACTCATGATTGCAATCTATGGCATCGCGGCGCTGGCTTGGAGAATGATTTTGCAAATCACCCTGGTGATCGCGGCAGCGGCCTTGTTCTATGGGCTGGGCGTCCTGGTGGCAATTTTGGCGATCCTGCATTACGCCATGGAGCCGTTGATCCAACTTTCACGTTTCGCTCGCAACGAACAGCCTTGGAGAAAGTGGCGCGTCGCGAACGTCACCGGCTCGTTGGTGGCCGCGGCGGCGATGTTGTGGATGCTAACTTCGGCACTGACGGGTCCAGTCTACTTGAATGCACCGGCCGTCGTTCGATTTCCAGCCGAGCAATTGGTGCGAGCCGCTTCGGACGGTTTTGTCTCGTCGATTCGGGTGCGGCATGGCGAAGAGGTCGTAGCCGGGCAAACCTTGGCGGTACTTTCCAATCCGGCGTTGTGCCAACAAGTCGAAGCATTGCAGTTCCAGTTGGCCCAAGCCGAGCAAAAGGCTCGAATGGCTCGCGAGAAAGCGGAATGGAGCGAATACGACAACCAACAGCGATTCGCGGCGGGCTTGCGCGCCCAACTTTCAGAGCGTCGAATCGAAATAGCCCATTTGGAGTTGCGGGCACCGTGCAATGGTCGCGTCTGGAATCCCGAAGTCGAGCAACTGGCGGGACAATATGTTCGGAGTGGAACGGCCATCATGACCATTGACGATGGCCGCAAAGAATTAGCCGTTTCGATCTCCCAAGATGACCTCGCTGCCGTGTCAGAATGGAAGGACGCGCGGGTTCAAATCGTGTTTCCGAATTTGCCGATCACACCAGGTCAATTGAGGCAAATCCAACCGAACGCCAGCGAGACGGTGCCTGCTGCAGCACTGGCTCGTCCATTTGGCGGACCTTTGTTGGTTCAGCCCGCTTCTTCAACCGAAACAAAGAAGCCTCGATTCGTGCGGTCGCAAAGTGCGAATGAAGAATCCATCGCCGACCTAAAATTGATTGTACCACGGGTCACAGGAATCGTCGAACTCCCAGATCATCTGCAAGAGACGTTGCCTGTGGGACATACGGGAGCCGTGTTCCTGCCAGCTCGCCGTCAGAGTCTCGCCAGTTACATCGTGACTGAGACGCGACGATGGCTGAGTGGCCATCTACAAAGCATGCGACACGCGATTCGCGCAAACCAATAACGACTCAGCCTTCGATCGGTTGGTACAGGCGTGTTTCCAAAGTTCGGGGATCGCTGGCCATGATCGGGTCAGTCAGATAGACCTCGCGGGGACCGCCACAAAATTGAAATTCATTGTCCCTTCCCCAACTTCTCATCGTACGATGTCCGACTGATAAAGAAGAGTAAGGTCCGCGGTGGAGCGTACTAATTGCGCGGGAGGTTGGTAAAACTTCTTGCTGCAATGGACCGAAGCCTGCAACAGAACAACGGCCAATGGACTTCGCCAGAGGATAGAGATTCAAATCCAGCAATTCCAGAATCGGGAAGCCCGTTTGGGCCATGAATTGCGGACCATGCCGATCGCCAAAGTGAGTCTGTGGGTGACCGTGGACCGCGATGCCTAGTTCGGAAGCCAAGGTGTAGACCAAAGCCAAGGCCGCCGCAACTTGTTCCGTGATTCGGTCTTCACTGGAACGGTAGGCTACAGAAAGCCAAGTCATTGCCGGCAACGAGACAATCTCTAATTGATATCGATCCATGGGCATCTTCCTTTTCCACGCGGCCACGACGAAGTGATCGAGTTTTACCGGACAGTCAACATTCGTTCCAAAGCTGCGATGCTGTAATCGGCCGTTTCTCGATCGACTTGGATTACATTGACGGCGCAACCTTCTAGCAAATTCTCGATCGACCAACACAAGTGCGCCAGATCGATTCGATACATTGTAGCGCACATGCAGAGCACAGGAGAAAGAAAATGAATTTCTTGTTCGGGATGCTGTTTCTTCAGTCGATTGACTAGGTGCAGTTCTGTGCCAATCGCCCATTTTGTCCCTGGCGGCGCTTGCTGCACGGTTTGGATGATCTTGCCGGTGGAACCAGAGATGTCTGCCAAGTCGTTCACTTCTTGCGGACATTCGGGGTGTACCAAAATTTGGATCCCGGGAATTCGATGCCGAAAGCCATGGACATGCTCGGGCCGAAACATTTGGTGAACGCTACAGTGACCTTGCCACAAAATCACTTTCGAATCGGTGAGGCGGGACTCGGTATTGCCGCCCAACTCCGGCGCGAACGGATCCCAGACCGGCATTTGATCGTTGGTGACACCCATCTTCAAAGCTGTATTTCTCCCCAGGTGTTGATCCGGGAAAAACAGGACTCGGTCTCCCCGTTCAAACGCCCACTTCAGCACGGCCATTGCATTGCTGCTGGTGCAAACAATCCCGCCATGGCGACCGACAAATCCTTTCAAACTTGCAGCAGAATTGATGTAAGTGACCGGCACCAAACGCTGCGTATCCAGGACCTCGGACAGTTCATCCCAACAATTTTCGACTTGACGAATCGCGGCCATATCGGCCATCGAGCAGCCAGCTTTCAGATCGGGCAAGATCACTTGAACCGGGGTCGCTCCGGCGGCGATTCGTTCGGGGCGATTGGCGAGAATATCGGCGGTTTCGGCCATGAAATGGACGCCGCAAAAAATGATGGTTTCGCATTCCGATTGTTTGGCTGCGAGTTGGCTCAGTTGCAAGCTATCGCCGGTCAGGTCGGCATGTTCGATAACTTCGTCTTGTTGGTAGTGATGACCCAGAATCAATAGTTTTTTGCCGAGGCGTTGCTTGCCAGCAATGATTCGTTGTCGAAGTTCGTCATTCGACAAACCCTTGTAAGAGTGAAAGGGAATCGCAGCCGAGGTTTCCGTTGCCGTTGTCATCGTCCCATGTCGCCAATTTTGCGTCCCGTTATCCCCCGCCGACCCTACCTGTTGGGTCGAACCGAACCCTTGGTATACTTGGCATTTCCCGGTTTGTCAAAGCGACCCCAATTGAAATGCCAACCATGCTAGTTCTTCGTTTCGTCCACGAATCCCCGATATTTGCCGGGATTGTTTGGAAAACACTGATCATAGCGATCACCTTGACAATTGGTTGGTGCCAAGTTGCATCGGTAACGGCACAAAATGCCACGGTGACCAACCCAGAAGTTCCACCTTATCAAACGGTGGTCAACCAACTGCCCACCAAGTTGGATGAATACATTGCCAAGCCGGACCCGACTTACCGCTACGAAGTACTGCAGCGATTGGATTTGCCGAATGGAACCGTCTGGGTCGTCGACATGGTCTCGCAGACTTGGCTTACGTCCGCCGAGGTCAACCGCAGCGAATGGCGACACTGGTTGACCATCTTCAAGCCCCAAAAGTGTCGTTCGGAGACGGCTCTGATGTTTGTGGCCGGGGGTTCGAACGACAAGGCCGCTCCCGAAAATCTCGATCCCATGCTGGCATCGATTGCCGTGGCCACGAATAGTGTGGTCGCTGAATTGAAGATGGTCCCGAATCAACCTTTGATCTTTCACAACGATGGGGTTCCCCGAGTGGAAGACGATTTGATTGCTTATACCTGGGACCAATTCCTCAAGACGGGAGACTACAAGTGGCCGGCCCAATTGCCCATGACCAAATCGGTCGTTCGTGCGATGGATACGGTGCAAACGATTTTGGCCCAAGACACTGAAGCCTTGAAGTTGGGAAAGTTTGTCGTGACTGGCGGTTCAAAGCGTGGCTGGACAACCTGGCTAACGGCGACGGTTGACCCTCGAGTCGTTGCGATTGCACCGATCGTGATTGACGTCCTCAATGTCGACGTCTCGATGCAGCACCACTTTGCGACTTATGGATTCTGGGCTCCGGCGATCGATGACTACGTCCATCACAAGATCATGCAGCGTCGTGGTGTCGAGAATTATCCGAAGTTGTTGCAATTGGTCGATCCATTCGCCTACCGTGATCGTTTGCAAATGCCAAAATGCGTGATCAACGCCACCGGCGATCAGTTCTTTTGTCCAGATTCCTCGCAGTTTTACTTTGACCAACTGCTCGGCGAAAACCATCTCTGTTACGTACCCAACTCGGAACATTCGCTAAAAGAGACCGATGCCTTGGACAGCCTGATCGCGTTTCACTATTCCGTCGTCCATCAAGTGCCGCGGCCAAAGTTGGAATGGGAGATTCGTGAACCCGGTCACTGGACGGTTAGGTGTCAGGCTGGAGCGGAAGGGCAAACGTTGAAACATGTCACTTTGTGGCAGGCCACGAATCCGTCGGCCCGTGATTTCCGGGTGGACACGATTGGGCGCAGCTACACGTCGCAACGACTGGAGGCGGACTCCGACGGCTTGTATCACGTGGCATTGACGGCACCGGCCTCTGGTTGGATGGCTGTATTCGTGCAAGCGGAGTTCGACATTGGTGCGCCGCGCCCCTTGCGAATCTCCACGCCCGTGACGATCCTACCTTTGAAACTTCCACACGCGGATGAGCCCATCGATTCAAAATAAGGGGCATTGGCTGGCAGTGAACTGATGCGACCCTTCCGATCGACTGCACCACAACCGCATGACCTTAGCCACGAGTAGAAAGCCGCCCATGTCGAACACGGAACAACCCTCGATTGCCATCTTCGATACGACGCTTCGCGATGGCGAGCAGTCGCCTGGCGCGAGCATGAATTTGGAAGAGAAGTTGACCATCGCCCAAGCGCTTGCGGACTTGGGGGTGGATATCATCGAGGCCGGTTTTCCGATCGCCTCGCCCGGAGACTTTGAAGCCGTCGAACAAATCGCCAAAACGATTCGCGGTCCAGTCATTTGCGGCTTGGCCCGCTGCTCGGATCAAGACATCGACCGCGCCTGGGAAGCACTCAAACATTCTCATTCCCCTCGAATTCATGTTTTCTTGGCTACTAGCGCAATTCATCGTGAATTCAAACTAAAAATGACCGCCGACGAAATCGTGCAACGGGCGATCGCCGGAGTGAAACGCGCCAAACGAGTCTGCGACAATATCGAGTTTTCACCAGAAGACGCTGCCCGGACCGAACCCGATTTTTTGTGCCGTGTCGTTGAGGCAGTTATCCAAGCAGGTGCCACGACCGTCAATATTCCGGATACCGTGGGCTATGCGACACCAGCCCACATGGGACGCGTCATTCATACGCTCAAAAACCGAGTGCCCAACATCGACAAAGCCATCATCAGCATTCATTGCCATAATGACTTAGGATTGGCTGTCGCGAACAGCTTGGCCGCGGTCGAGAACGGAGCTCGCCAAATCGAGTGCACAATCAATGGCATCGGCGAACGAGCTGGAAACTGTTCTCTCGAAGAAATTGTCATGGCCTTGCGGACACGTAACGATCATTATGGATTCCAGACGAATATCGCAACCAAGCGATTGGTCCCCGTCAGTCGCTTGGTCTCCTCGATCACTGGGCTCGAAGTTCAACGCAACAAAGCGATTGTCGGACGGAATGCCTTCGCGCACGAAGCAGGCATTCACCAAGATGGAATGTTGAAGGAACGCAGCACGTACGAGATCATGCGCCCCGAAGACGTCGGGCTCGTCAAGACCGACTTGGTCTTGGGCAAACATAGTGGTCGAGCGGCGCTTTCTGATCGCGCCAAACAATTGGGGTTCGATCTAACCGGGGAGCAATTGCAAACGGTATTCGAGGAATTCAAGCGGGTGGCCGACCGCAAGAAGGAAGTGTTTGACGGCGATATCATGGCCATTATCCAAAGCCAACTTCATGGCACCTTGGCCGAAAGCTGGGAGTTGGTCGATTTCACGGTCCAATTACGCCGCGGCAAATCACCGAAGTTTCTTCTGAAGCTGAATCGTGCCGGGCGCGATCACGAGATCGAAGTGGAAGATGGCGAAGGGCCGATCGATGCGGCCTTTTTGGCGACCGAGAAGCTGACGGGAGTCCCCATGAATTGTCGCGAATTCAAAATCAATGCGACCTCCTTGGGACACGATGCCTTAGGGGAAGTCACGTTGAGCATCGAACACCAAGGAACCGAGTATCGCGGGCGGGGAGTCTCAACCGATTGTGTGGAGGCTTCCTTGGTGGCAATTCTGAGCGCGATCAATCGCATTCCGAGCAAAAAATGACGACACGAATTTCCGTGGAACCCGCTACGGTTCGACAATGGCAGCTGGAGAGTCGCGAGTTTGTCTTGCTGGATTGTCGCGAGCAGGACGAGTACGACTTCGTCCACTTGCCGGGATGCGTCTTGTTCCCGCTTAGCGAGATCGCCGGGCGGGTAACGGAGCTGACGGAGTTTCAACACCGTACGATTGTCGTCTATTGCCATCATGGAGTCCGAAGCCAACGGGTCGCCCATTGGCTCCTTGGACAGGGCTTCGAAAGTGTCTTCAATATGGCAGGGGGCATTGACCGTTGGTCGCTAGAAGTGGATCCCCAACTTCCACGATACTGACTCGTGATCGCCGACTGGCCGATAACGCTCGAATGGATTAAGGCAATCCTCTCTCGAAGTTTTGGGCCCGAGGTCCGTACGAACGGGGTATCAAAACCCGAGGCGGCACCACAGGGTCGAAACCAGGGCGACATTTGGCATACTGGACCGTTCATTGTGAAACTGGGCCGCTTGTGGCGAAACTGGGCCGCTTGTGAACGAATGGTGGCCCGAGTCGGTGCGAATGAGTCGATACCAAGGCCAAGAACCGGTCCGAACCGGCGCGAGGTCGCGAAATCGGGCCAAACGGCTGGCGAAATCGGGGCGGAGATGCGGTGAACGAAGGCCCGAATGGGCCGAGACAACCTCAGCCGATGGGCGCCAGCCACCAGTTACAGCCCCCCGTGCCATCAGGAATGGCCTGGAAGGCCGGCATGATCAGGGGATGAGGATCCTGGGTTGCCCTGGAGAGTGGCCCAGACGCTAAGCAGTCCGAGTGTTTTTTTGGGCTTGAAATTGGGGCAAAGCTTGGCATAATGGCCGATCCCCTTGCTGGGGGAAATCACAGTTCATAGGTACAAAGTGTTGCGGAATCCGGTTGCCGATTGTTCGGAATCTGGGGTTCTGTTGCAGAGCAAACGCCCTCGCGGGAGGGACGATGCCTTGCCGTGCTCGGTAGTCGCCGGAGCATTGCCGAACGCTTTTTCCCTGCCCTTGTAACTCGGAAGGTTGTTTAGATGGCTCGGTATACCGGACCAAAAGGACGCATCAATCGCCGCATTGGCGTGATGCTGTATGAAGACAATGGTGCCGTAAAGGCACTGGATAAGCGGAAGAATCCGCCGGGGATGCATCTCCGTAGTCGCCGCCCGTCCAACTACGGAATGGGTTTGCGCGAGAAGCAGAAGATCAAGTATTACTATGGCGTTAGCGAGAAGCAGCTGCGTCGTTACTTCGATATTGCGAAGCATTCGAAGGGCAATACCGGCGAAAGCCTGTTGTTGATGTGCGAGCGTCGGTTGGATAATGTGGTCCGACGTGTTGGGCTGGCCAAAACTCGCCCCCAAGCTCGACAAGGCGTCGCTCACGGTCATTTCACGGTCAATGGTCGCAAGGTGGACGTTCCGTCGTTCCAAGTTCGTCCTGGTGACGTGATCACCGTTCGCGGAAGCGAAGCATTGCGAAACTACTATCGTGGCAACTTGGTCAACAGCAGCACCCAAGGGCTGGAATGGGCCGGCTTTGACAGCGATACCATGACCATCACGATTCAATCGAAGCCAGGTGCTTCGGACATCAGTTTGGCGGTCGATGGCAACGTCGTGGTCGAATTCATGTCGCGTTAGTTTTGGTGTATTGGCCAATTCATTTATTATCAACAGGTCGGTCGGCGGTTTTGCCTACCGACCTGTTTTCGTATCAACATGGCGCGGTTCGCCCTGCCTTACCGCAACACGGTTCCCTTAGACGCCGTCACAAACCGTGTGCCGTCCCGCGATTGGCATCGACTCGAGCCTTTTGATCGTCGCGACAGATGGAATGTGCTTACGGCCTTCCTGCTCGGAACGGTATGTGTTGAACAGAAAAGCAACACGATGTTCAAGCTTCTGGCTTTCGGGCTACAGCCACGATTTCCAGTTTTGTTTGACGACCTCCACTTGGAAGACTGGTTCGATTGTTACTTGCGATTTCGCAATCGAGATAGCCATCGCCGTAGGCTTAACTTGGCATGGAAACGGAAGCGATCATGGCGGGCTTCATACCAATGGGGCGATGACTGGCCAGTTACCGAACCAAGTCCCAAGTCGTGACGGCCGTCGGACCGACTTGGCGGCAAACAGGTCTGCATGTGGGCTGATCGATTTTCAGCTCGGCTACAGACCGACCGGACTTGCGAGCCGAAACCATTGCGGCCTCGTTCGACTTGTTTCGCGGTACAAGTTTATCCCTGGACCGCTTTTCTTGCGGGGGCTTTCGAGTTCGCTGCCGGGGTGAAGCCGTGACTCGACCGAGACGAGCTTGGTTGGGGCCAAGGCTGACGTTCGACCGTCGGACTCGCAACTTCGGCTAACTTGAAATCGCCACAACGAGCAATTCGCGGAGGCAGCAGACGGGTTTTTGTTGTTGTTTCTGGGAGAACTCGTCAAGATTCTCGCTGCAAACTCGAATACAAGCCGCGCCGATGGGCAGAACTGCGTGGCTGTTTGTTCAGCGGAATAGTGGTAGAATTGGTGGGTACGGTGTTCGCGACGCCGCGGTGCTGAACGAAGACGACGTCATTCTTTCTTGGGAGTTTTCTAAATGTCCGTAATGGTAATCGCCATTGGTGCGTTGGTAGTTCTGGGCGGCCTCGCCATTTTGTTGTTCATGTATGGGGTGGGCGTCTACAACCAATTGGTGACGCTGCGCAATCGCGTGGACAACGCTTTTGCCCAAATCGAAGTTCAACTAAAACGACGCCACGACTTGATACCCAACTTGGTCGAAATCGCCAAGGGCTACATGGCCCATGAACGAGACACGCTGGAAGCGGTGATCAAGGCGAGGAATGCGGCAGTGAGCGGTCTCCAAGGTGCGGCTGGTAATCCGGGCGATGACGGAGCGATGACTGCGATGATGGCTGCCGAAAAAGGTCTGTCTGGAGCGATGGGACGCCTGTTCGCGTTGGCGGAAGCGTATCCAGACTTGAAGGCCAACCAAAACATGATCCAGTTGACTGAAGAATTGACCTCCACGGAAAACAAAATCAGCTTTGCTCGGCAGGGTTACAACGATTCCGTGACGACATACAACACCTACAAGCAGACCTTCCCGCCGGTGTTGGTTGCTGGCTTTACCGGACATGGCCAAGACCGCAAACATTTGGAATTTGACAGCCAAGCGATTGCCGAGGCTCCAAAGGTTTCGTTTAACAAATGACCACCCAGTTCTTCGAGCGACAAGACTCGGCCCGCAGTCAAACGACGCGACTGTTGTTCTTGTTTGGCCTGGCGGTGCTGGTCATCGTCATTGCGCTAAGCGTGTTCGGCTTTCTAGTCGGAAACATGATCAACGAGGGTTCGTCTGGTCGGCAAGGTCTGCGTGCGCCGGCTGGTAATGTCGTTAGTCCTTGGTTGGTCTCGGCCATGTTTGGCGGAGGATCGTTGATCGTCATCGCGCTGGGCAGTCTGTACCAAATCAGCATGTTGCGATTTGGGGGAGGAACTCGCGTCGCGGAAAGTGTTGGCGGGCGACAACTGGCGCATCACACGTCCGATCCGCTAGAGCGGCGATTGTTGAACGTGGTCGAGGAGATGGCGATTGCTTCTGGAACGCCCGTTCCGCCGGTTTATTTGATGGACGAAACGGGGATCAACGCATTCGCCGCCGGCTACTTGCCGGGCGATGCGGTGGTCGGTGTCACGCGGGGAGCCATTGAAAACCTCAGCCGCGACGAGCTACAAGGCGTGATCGCGCATGAATTCTCGCATATCTTTAATGGCGACATGCGAACCAACATTCGGTTGATTGGTGTGTTGCATGGGATTTTGGTTCTTAGCTTGATCGGGCAAATGTTGCTAAGGTCACTGCGTTTCATGAACACAGGCTCCGACAACAAGAACAGCGGAGCCATTATTGTGGTTCTGCTGGTCCTCGGGATCGTGTTAATAGTGTTGGGGTCATTGGGATCATTGCTCGGTGGATTGATCAAGGCCGCGGTTTCTCGGCAACGTGAATATTTGGCGGATGCTTCGGCAGTCCAGTTCACTCGGAATCCACTTGGCATCGCAGGTGCATTGAAACGCATTGGCGGAGCGATCTACGGAAGCAAAGTACAACACCCCAACGCTGCCATGGCTAGTCACATGTATTTTGCCCAGGGAGTCTTTGAAGGGCTTTCTGGGTTGATGGCCACTCATCCGCCGTTGCCAAAGCGTATTGCCGCCATTGATCCGTCATGGGACGGAAGCTTCTTTGCAACGGCTGCTGAAAGCTCGCTCCGCGCTGGACAAGCGTTCTCCGGCACGACCTCTGGGGTCAACGAGCACGATGAGATCGGACTTTCTCAAGCGTCCGCCGGCGCGATGGCCGGTTTGGCGCCAACCTCAAAGATGCAGGAACTTGATCCACCACAAAAGGTTGCCGGGCGCTCCAGTCAGACCCAACCTGCCAAGCCTGAACACCCTAGTCGTTCGTTTTCGGTGCCGGAGATGATGGCGGCGACCGACAATGTTGGCGCGCCGCAGGATGAACACCGGGATTACGCCAATCGACTGCTGGAACAGATGGACCCGGTTTTGTTGCAGGCAGCTCACGAGCCTTACTCGGCCCGCGCCTTGGTCATGGCCTTGCTAATCGATGCCGATCCGGTCTTGGCGAATGCTCAGTTGGCCCTCCTGCAGAAAATGGTTCCGGTCGATTTGTTCAATGCGGTCTTCACCTTGGTACCGCATGTGAAAGCAGTACCGAGCGCCGCTCGATTGCCGTTAGTGGACATGTCGCTGCCGATGTTGCGCATGATGAGCTTGCCGCAATACCAGGCGTTCATTCCGGCTTTCCAAGCCTTGGTTCAGGCCGATCAGCGATTGTCGGTCTTCGAGTGGACCTTGTCACAAGTCTTGTTCCGACATTTGCATTCTCATTTTGTGGCGAGACCCGTCGTTGGCACACAATACCACAGTTTGGCAGGATTAAAGCCCGAAGTCTCGTTGCTATTGTCGACGTTGGCGCGTACGGGTAACTCCGAACCGGAGGCGGCCCGCGCGTTTGCCGCCGGCGGTAGCCAATTGCCGGGTATTGAACTGGCAATGGTTCCGGCGGAACTTTGCACGTTTGCGGAATTGGAAAAGGTGATTCATCGATTAGCCCAAGCCACAGCGAAACTGCGCCGGCAAGTTTTGCTGGCCTGTGCGGCATGCGTTTCCTCGGATAACGTAGTGAAAATTAGGGAGGTCGAGCTCGTTCGCGGGATTGCGGACTTGTTGGACTGCCCCATGCCGCCGTTGGTTGGACGGCAGGAGTAAGCGGTTGCTCCGCCTCGATCATGTTGTCGCCCGGTTGGCCTGAATTGCCTCGTTAATCTTGACTAGAAGGTGTAAAGCGATGTCGGTGGGACTGGCACGGGATCAACGCGAATCGGCAATCCATTCTCAAGTGCATTTGTGGCAAGTCGAGATTTGCCCACGGGATGCAGCGCATGACCATTTGGCGGCCGTGATCTCCAGCGCCGTTGCCGACTTGCGATTGAATGATCAAGTGCACGTCAGGGCAGCCCATGGGTACTTGGTGGAGGGTGAAGTCGATCTGCCTGCCGTCGAATGGATTGCGAAACGCCTGCTTGTCGATGGCGTGACTGAAGTGGGCCAAATTGGTCGGGTCGGAGAAACGGCTCTAAATCAACAGGATTCCGACCAAGTGTGTCGCTACGTTTTGTTCAAACCGGGCGTTACGGACGCGATCGCGCTGACGGCGTTGCATACGATGCAAGCCAGTGGCTTCGCGGTTCGCGCTGTTCGGACCTATCGCAAGTATTGGATTTCCGGCGCTTCGGCAGAAACGTTGACACTCTTGGAACGCAAGGTGATCGCCAATGCTTCGATTGAAGAAGTGGTTGCTTTGCCGTTGCAACTGGAATCTCTGGCGACTGATGTACGCTACGACTTTGAACTCCTGCGTGTTCCTTTACTTGATGCGGACGAAACGCAGTTAATGGCAATCAGCCGTCAGGGTGGATTGAGCCTGAATTTGCTAGAAATGCAAACCATTCAGAATCATTTCCGCAGCTTGGACCGAAACCCAACGGACATCGAACTTGAGACGATCGCTCAAACTTGGAGCGAGCACTGCAGTCACAAGACATTGGCTGGCCGGATTGAATACGAGGGCCCGGATGGGCGGCGGACGTTCCAGAACATGCTGAAGGAAACCATCTTCAAAGCAACGACTCAGTTGCGTCAGCAGTGGGGCGACAAAGATTGGTGCGTCAGTGTCTTTAAAGACAACGCGGGTGTCGTGAAGTTTGATGATCAATTTCACGTTTGCTTCAAAGTCGAAACGCACAATCGCCCCAGCGCGTTGGAGCCCTACGGTGGAGCGAATACCGGTGTTGGAGGTGTGATCCGAGATACCTTGGGGACAGGTCTAGGAGCGAAGCCCATCTGCAGCACCGATGTCTTCTGTTTTGCTCCCCCAGATATGTCGCCTGAAGAATTGCCAGAAGGCGTGCTGCATCCAGCGCGCATCATGCGGGGGGTGGTCGCTGGCGTGCGGGACTATGGCAATCGCATGGGCATACCCACCGTCAATGGCGCGATCTACTTTGATCGTCGCTATGTTGGGAATCCGTTGGTATTCTGCGGTAATGTGGGCCTGATTCCCGTTGATAAGAGCTTCAAACAACCACAAAGTGGCGACTTGATTGTCGCATTAGGCGGCCGCACAGGACGTGACGGCATTCACGGAGCCACGTTTTCCTCGGTCGAACTGACCGACAAAAGCGAAAAGCTAAGCGGCGGTGCCGTGCAAATTGGCAACGCGATCATCGAAAAGATGGTACAGGACGTGTTATTGCAAGCACGTGACCGCGAATTGTATTCGGCAGTGACCGATTGCGGAGCCGGTGGGTTTTCGAGCGCGGTCGGCGAAATGGCCGAGGGTTTGGGAGCCGTCGTTGATTTGGAACTGGCTCCGCTCAAGTATCAAGGTCTTTCATACACGGAAATTTGGATTTCCGAGGCACAGGAACGAATGGTGTTGAGCGTGCCGCCGGAGAATTGGACGGCCCTCCAAGCCCTTTGTCACAGCGAGTCGGTTGAAGCGACGGTGCTAGGTCATTTTACCGATGATCGAAAGCTACAGCTCCGATATCATGGCCAAACCGTTGGCCACTTGGACTTGAAGTTCATGCACGATGGGCGTCCTCCGGTTGTGCGACAAGCGAAGTATACCCCAACATCGGCCCAACCGTATGGTCCGAGCAATGTGGCTACCGCAGCACACGCTTGGAATCTCAGTCGAGCGTCAATCGAAGATACCCTGCTGCGTTTGCTGGGCGAATTGAACATCGCCAGTAAACAATGGGTCATCCAACAATACGACCACGAAGTTCAAGGTGGCTCCGTGGTGAAACCTCTCGTCGGAGCGGCTGGTGACGGCCCGAGCGACGCCGCCGCCTTGCGACCGCGATTGGATAGCGCTCGAACGATCATCGTGGGCAATGGAATGGCGCCTCGTTTTAGTGACTTCGACACCTACCATGCCGCAACGAGTGCGATGGACGAGGCGGTTCGCAATTGCGTGGCCACAGGCGCGATTCCGAGTCGCATCGCTGTTTTGGACAATTTTTCCTGGGGCTATACCGATCGCCCCGAGACGTTAGGGGCGTTGGTTCGAGCTGCGATTGCCTGCCATGACTTGGCCTTGGCTTGGCAGGTGCCCTTCATCAGTGGAAAAGATAGCTTGAACAACGAGTTCAGTTATCATGACGCTCACGGACAACGACAAACCATTCGAATTCCTCACACGTTGTTGATTAGCGCTTTGGGCCAAGCCGATACAGATACCGAATGCGTCTCGATGGACCTCAAGCGACCGGGGAATCGTTTGCTTCAAATCGGGGCAACTTATTGCGAATTGGCAGGCTCGCATTTTTCGTTGGTGCGTGGGCTCGAAGGTGGCCAGGTTCCCGAGGTTCGCCCCCAATCCGCCTGGGCGTTGTTCGAAACCGTTCATCGTTGCATCAAGGCCGGTTGGATTTCCGCGTGCCATGATTTGTCGGAAGGGGGTCTGGCGGTGGCGATCAGCGAAATGGCGTTTGCGGGTCGTTTGGGCGCAACCATTGATCTTTCCCAAATCGAGATCTTTTCGACGAATCCAAACGCAGCGGAATCACGGTGTGACACCGTGCCTGCGGACTTGGTCCGTTTGTTCTCGGAATCCAATTCGAGGTTTGTAATCGAGGTTCCACCCGCGTTTGTCGATAACGTGCGGCGAGAGTTCGCGACATTGCCAATATCCGACATTGGAGTCGTCACTGATAATTCACTGTTGGTAATTCGGAGCGGTGAGCAGGCAGTGGCCGAGATGGACATCGACACTCTGCGTGAACGGTGGCAGAAACCACTAGCGTGGTGATCTCCAGCCTTCTTGTCTGCGGTGTGAGGCGACACCTTCGTCACCGACAACCGATATCGTTGGAACCGTAACTGACTCGATCTCTTGTCGCACACGATCGATCGATATCATGTGACCATCGCACGTCGAAACGCTTGCGGTCGATTCCGCTTCAGTGTATCGATGCCGACCGCCGTCAGTAATACCGCGCCCAGCACGATCTTTTGATTAAATGGATCGATATTGGTCAGGTTCATACCATTCTTGATGACGGCGATGATGAAAGCTCCAATCAAAGTGCCCAAGACTTTTCCGCGCCCGCCTAACAAGGACGTGCCCCCTACGACCACCGAGGCGATCACTTCAAGTTCGTACATCAACCCAAACTTCGGATCACCGGCTTGCAAATTGGAAGATAAAATCAGCCCACCCAGTCCAGCCAAACAGCCCGAGATCACGTACACACTAATAACGCAAGGAACGACCGGAACTCCGGACAAGCGGGCCGCTTCATGGTTGCTGCCAATCGCATACAGATAACGACCGTAAACGGTTCTTGACATCACAACATAGGCGATCCCGTACAGCAAGGCCATCAGTAGCACGGGATTGGGAATCCCATACGTCGAAGCCCCTCCGAGCCAAAAAAATGAGCTAGGCAATTCGGGAATCGATGCTCCACCGGCCAAACGAAAGGCCAATCCGCTGGCCATCAACATGACACCTAGCGTCACGATGAACGGTGGCAGCCCAAAAATTGTGACCATGATTCCATTGAATGCACCGACAATCATGCAAGTCAGCAACGCCAGCGCGATGCCGATGAGCACAGCCACAATTCCTGCTGCCGCACCGCCTTGAAAGTCGCGTAGATAGACGGCGCTAATGACTGCGGACAAAGCGACTAAGGAGCCCACGGATAGATCAATTCCAGCCGTCAGAATCACCAAGGTCATTCCCACGGCGATAATCGCGTAGACCGCTGTTTGATTGGCAACGCCCAACAAGTTGGTTCGCTTGAGAAAATTGGGCCAATAATAAGGCTGTGGTTTGTAGGCGGGCAGGTTTCGTGTTTCTTCGAATTGCCCAAAGACCCCCCAACGACTGGAAACATCATTAACGGCCAAGGCCGACGGGAGCTGATTGGACGCAATCAATTCCTGAATTGCGAGGCGAGTCGCGGCCGGATCTCCATTGATGACGCGTAAGACCTTCGCGCCTTCGACATCCAACCGGCTAGACAAGGTTGTGGTAAACTCCAGATCCTCGGCGGTCTGTCTTGCCACGATCAATACTTGCGCCGCGGTTCCTTGTTCCTGCAGAATACTCCTAGCAACTTGCTGACCTGCATCGGCACCGGTTGGATGTTGTTCTGTATGTGTCAGGATGCTAAACAACGCGCCCAGTCCCAACAGGACGAACAACATCCCATAGTCACGCGCAAAGGGCTGCCACCACAACAAAACTTGTTCGTGCCACAACGCGTTCTTCGATTCGGTAGGGATCGATGCTTCGGTCGGCGGAACGGACGGTTTAGGGTCAGAAATGGGCGACATATACTACTTTCTGTTCCGCAATCTTCACGAGTTCAAATCAACCCACGGCATAATGCATGATTTGTTCTTGCGTTGCTTGACACGGCTCGGCTACTTCACCAACGATTCGCCCTTGATGCATTACCAAAATTCGATCACTCATCCCCAGCACCTCGGGCAACTCGGAGCTAATCATGACAATCGCTTTGCCAGCTTCCGCCAATCGATTGATCAGCATGTAGATTTCGTATTTAGCTCCGACATCAATCCCACGCGTTGGCTCGTCGAAAATAACGACCGACGCGTTCGTCTGCAACCATTTGGCCAACACCACTTTTTGCTGATTGCCTCCCGATAAGAAAGTCGCCAGGGTGTCCCGATGGGGAACCTTGATCTGCAAAGTCTGCCGATATTCGTCCCAAGCCTTACGTTCTCTTCTGGATTGAACAAAGCCGCCGTTGGAGAAGTCTGGCAGATTCGGCAGACTGAAATTTTCCTGGACGCTACGTTCCAACATCAATCCTTGGTGTTTTCGATCTTCCGTCAGCAAACAGATTCCCGCACGAATGGCATCACGAGGATGACGAATCGAAAGCTCGCGTCCGTCCAATTCGATCTTCCCTGAGTCGCGGGTGTCGGCGCCAAAAATCAGGCGTGCCGTCTCCGTTCTCCCCGCACCGACCAAACCGGTGATACCAACAACTTCACCAGCTCGAACTTGAAAAGACACTTCCTTGACCGAATTCCCCCGGCACAATTTCGTGACGATCAACCGGTCCGGTCCCAAGCGGGCCGGTTGTTTCGGAAATTCGTTTTCAATCCGACGTCCAACCATCCACTCAATAATCGTTTGGCGCGTCAATTGGTCGCGAGTCAGCGTGGCAACATGTCGTCCATCGCGCAGTACCGTCGCGCGATCGGCAATTTGTTGAACTTCATCCAAGCGATGACTGACATAAATTATTCCGAATCCCTGCCCGCGCAGTTCGGCAATGACGTTCAGCAGTCGGTGGACCTCGCTGGGGGTCAATGCTGTGGTCGGCTCGTCCATAACCAAGATTTTTGCATTGCGAATCAGGGCCTTGGCAATTTCGATGATTTGCTGCTGAGCGACAGAGAGAGTGTGGCAAGGAACATCGAGCGGAACATCGACCCCGAGTCGACCAAAGACCTCTCGAGCGCGGGTGCGTTCCGTTCGTCTCGAAAAGAAACCCCATGTCGTTTGCTCTTGACCGAGAAACAAATTCTCGACTGCCGTGAGCGACGGGGCCAGATTGAATTCCTGATAGATGATGCCGACCCCCGCGTCCAATGCAGCCCGCGGTGAGGCAAAGCTGATTGGTTTTCCGTCGATGCTGAGAGTTCCTTGGTCTGGTACGTAAACCCCGCCGAGGATTTTGATCAGCGTGCTTTTCCCAGCTCCGTTTTCTCCCAGCAACGCCAATACTTCGCCGCGCTCCAAAGTCAGCGTCACATCGTGCAAGGCCTGCACTCCGGGGAACGACTTTGACAAGCCTTGGATTTGCAATAGTGGCGAACGAATCGACTGCTGAACCAGCGTACCAGAAGTGTCGGCCATCGTTCCACTTTACATTATTTTACATCGGGCTGTACCGAGTTGGATTCAGCCGCAGCCGAGTTCAAGTCTGGGTCAGCCAAGGCATCCGATTGCCGATAAAGTTTTGTGGGGATCAAGATTTGTTTGGGGACCTCTTCGCCGCGAAAGTATTGCAGGACGACCTCGATGGTTCGTTGCCCAATTTGATCCGGGAATTGAATAGGATCACAATAGATTTTCCCGTCCCGGATCGCTTGTTTGCCAATCGCCTGGCCGTCGAAGCCAATCAGCTTGACTTGATCGCGTTTGCCGGCTGCTTCCAGTGCCGCAAAAGCGCCCAACGCCGAGGGATCATTGATGGCAAATATGGCCGCCAAATCCGGATGGGATTGGATGGCGTCCCGTGCCGCGTCATGCCCTTTGTCTCGCGCTCCTCCGCCATCGAGTGTTGTCGCAACCTCAATCCGGCCGCCCTGTCCTGAGCCGTTGTGAGCCTCGATGACTTCCAGAAAACCCTTGACGCGGAGCTGGCAAGACTCGACTTGAGGGAAATGAAGCACGGCGACCTTGCCGCCCGCTTCGCCAATCAATTCCACCATTGCTTCACCGGCCAAACGTCCCCCTTGCAGGTTATCCGTCGCAATGTGACTGATGACATGACCGACCTGCCCAGCGTACGCGATGTCGTTGGTAAACACCGGAATCCCAGCCGCGTTGGCTTTCTGGATGGCCGGTCCAATCGATTGCGAGTCGGCGGGGTTAATAATGATTGCGCTGACACCCCGGACGATAAAGTCATCGATTTGGTCGGCTTGCTTCTTTACATCGGAATCCGCAGACACTTCCAAGAACTCGTATCCGGCTGCCGTCGAAGCCTCTCGCATGTTCGCGGATATTTCTTGAAAGAACGGATTGGTCAACATCAAGGCACTGTAACCGATCGTTCCACCTTCGCCCGACTTGGTCACTGTCGATTTTGTGGCTGGGGGGGTTCCGCCACAACCAAAGAACGCCACGAAAGCTGCCACCATGATCCAGCGAGCGAAATGCATGACATGACCTTTTCGAGAAGTGACTTCCCACGCCAGGATGGCCTGCCGACGGCCAACCTGGCTCAACACGAATATTGCGGGCAGTGACGCGTTTGCGCCGCAGTTACTTGCGTAGTACCAAGACCGGGCAGTGGGCCAAACGGACCACTCGTTCCGCCACGCTACCCAACATCAGGCGAGTTAATCCGGTATGGCCGTGCGAAGAAATCACGATCAATTCAGCGCCATGATCCTTGGCATAGTCAGTAACGGACAATCCAGGATCACCGACCAAGACCTTGAAGTGTACACCCGACCACTCCGGCTTGGACTTCAACACGTTTTGAAACGAGTCCTCACAATGCTTGATGATCGAGCCTTCATCCAACGAGCCCCAAACGACTCCTGGCTCCATAACGGGAGGCAACTGCGTCACGTGAATCACATGAATCAAGTCACGGTCCTTGGTCAACCCAATCGCCTTGTGCAGTGCTTCTTGAGACATGTCGGAAAAGTCCCAGGGCACAACAACGGGTTTGCCACTCAACAAGTTCATCACAGATTCTCCTTTTCGAGCAATGGATTAACTAAGCCGTCGAGGTGAACTTTCTGGAGCCCATATCAACCGGCACCAGCCCACTAGGTATTTTACTCGATGGACCCGGCCAACCCAATCGGACTGGATGGAACGTGGCGCCGCAGAGCTGTTTTGGTTCAACGGAGCCCGACCACGAACCATAAGACTCGCCCGAGTTCAGCCCCAACCATCTACAGAGTAGCTGTGGTAAAATGAACGGAAGTGGGCTGAAGATTTTGGGTGAAAAAAATGGTTGACCGAAAATTCTTGAATCAAATCTCTTGGTGTTATCGAGATTCATTCCTTGTGGCGCAGATGCTGTTGGTATTGTTGGGACTGTTGGTTGCGGCCGACGGCGCAGCGTTTGCCGATTCGACCGAAACGAGTGCCCCGTCGGTTCGATCCGCCCAGTCGGCCGACGACCCGGCAAAACTAGGAACGCGGGCCGCGAAGTTGTTCGCCAAAGAGAACCTGGTTCCTTGGTGCATTGTGCCTTTCGATGCCGCCAAACGGAATTCTGAAGAACGGGTTGCCATGCTACAGCAATTGGGGCTCGTTCGGTGCGCGTACGATTGGCGAGAAGAACACGTTGCCGATTTTGAGCGGGAAATCTTGGCGTACGAGCAAGGCAAGATCGAGTTCTTCGCATTTTGGGCTTGGCACGAGCAGGCCGCCGCCTTGTTCGAGAAACATCAACTTTGCCCGCAGTTTTGGATCATGATTCCAGATCCTGGCGAGCGACCGCAAGCGGAACGCGTTGCGGCTGCCGCCGATCAATTGGTCGATTTGGCCGAGCGAACAAAGAAAATTGGCTGTCGCCTGAGTCTATACAATCATGGGGGTTGGAGTGGGCAGCCGGAAAACATGATTGCCGTTTGCACGGAACTGCAGCGTCGTGGCTTCTCGCACGTAGGAATCGTTTACAACTGGCATCACGCCCACGATCGAATTCAAGACTGGCCTCTGGTTTTCCCTCAGCTGAAACCACATCTGCATTGCCTAAATTTGAATGGAATGAACGAGGGAGCCAATCCGAAGATATTGGCGATCGGTGCCGGGCAGCACGAACGGGCGATGATTCGTGTAATCTTGGAACATGATTATGCTGGCCCAATCGGAATCCTCGACCATCAAGAAGCTTTGGACAGCAAGGTGGCGTTGGAAGCCAATCTAAATGGTTTGAATACGATCAGCCAAGAACTGATGGCGGAAGAAAACTCGCTGACCAAGAAAGCCGCAAGTGCGGGAGTGACTTCCGCACAAGAGACATCACGCGGTTCTGGCACTCCATTCGCCGAGGCGATTCCTGCGGAACCCAACGTCGCCTACGCGGAAACACTAGTAGAACAAGCTGCTGGTACGGGTAGCCCGCAGCGTGGAGCACGCGTCTTTGCGGACCCCAAATTCGCTTGCGTGTCCTGTCATCAGGTTGACAAGATCGGCGGAAAAGTTGGACCAAGTTTATCTCATTCGAGCGTGAAGCGATCGGACGTGGAACTCGCCATGTCGGTACTGTGGCCGCAGCATCAGGTCGATCCCAACTACTCCGTATGGCAGGCTTTAACCATTGACGGCGAAGTTTTAAGTGGATATCGGCGAAACTTAGGAGAGGCGCGAATTGGTTTCGCCAACACCTCGACGCTCGAAACTCGTGAGATTGCCGAAGCGGAATTGGATGAGCTTCGGGAAATTGGCTCTCCGATGCCGGACGGCTTGGCACAATCCATGACCGCCCTGCAACGGATGGACCTATTGGCGTATCTGAAGCAACTCCAAGATGGCGGCCCTACCTATGCAGCGTTCATCGAAGACGCCTATCAAAGATCACGCACGCATCAACTCAAGCCTGAACCAACCGACGTGACTAAAGCTCCATCGATTCCGGAACGTTGGCCTAACGCAACGCACTCCGTCAATCGCGACCGGATCTATGACTTTTACCAGAAACAGGCAGAACTGTATCGGCAGGCCGAAGTTGCACCATTGGTTTTGGGGTATTTCCATAGTCTCGATGGACCGAATACCGGACATTGGGGCAACCAAGACGAAGCCTATTGGGCCAGCGGTCGTTGGAATCACTCCGAACTTGACTGGGTGCAAATGGGCGTGTTTCGCGGGTCAGAACTCACGATTCCTCGAGCGATTTGTGTACAGTTGGGAGATCAGCGGCAATTGTCGGTCTGCTTTGATCCCGATTCATTGACCTACCCTTTGTTATGGAAAAACGGTTTTGTCTCGTTCTCCTCGGTCCGACACGGGTTCATGGATGGATTGCGGATGGCCGGTGATGTGGTCGAGAAATCGATCGGAACTCGACCGACTGAGCCATTTCGTTATCTGGGAATGTACCGGGCAGGTCCGCGGGTTCTGTTTGCGTATCAAGTCGGAGCAACGGTTTACTTGGATGCGCCGTGGGCCGAAGGTGATCGATTCACACACGAGGTGGCTCCCCTCGATCAGCACCCTCTTAAAGGGCTGCTGAAAGGCCAAACACCACGTCATCCCAATGTCATCGAGACGAAAATCGAATTCGGATCCCATTCACCTTACGCCGTCGACACGATTGAACTGCCAAGCAACAACCCCTGGAACTCCTTGCTGTTTTGCAGCGGTCATGATTTCTTGTCTGACGGTTCGGCTTTTGTCTGCACGATGCAGGGCGATGTGTGGCATGTCAGCGGAATTGCCGGTCCGCCGCGTCCTGGCCAAACCGCAAAGTGGAGGCGATTCGCCTCGGGCCTGCACCAACCACTCGGATTGGTCGTAGTAGACGACATCGCTTACGTGATGTGTCGTGATCAATTGGTGGCACTGCAAGATCAAAATGGCGATGGCGAGGCAGATTATTACGAGTGCTTTTGCAACGCGTTCCAAACGTCTCAAGGTGGTCACGACTTTATCTGTGGGCTCGAACGCGATGGAGCCGGGAATTTCTACACCGCCAGTAGCAACCAAGGCTTACTGAAGATTGCGGCGGATGGTCAAAGCGTTCAAGTTCTCGCCACCGGGTTTCGCAATCCGGATGGCCTTGGGTTATGGCCGGATGGCACGTTGACAGTGCCCTGTTCTGAGGGCGATTGGACTCCTGGTACGATGGTCGCCGCAATCCCGCCCCAACTTCCCTCGAGCGTCGAGTCGGCGACGGTGGCCCGTCCGCCGCATTTCGGGTACCCCGGTCGAAACGATGGCTCAGTTCCCAACCTGCCATGGCTGTATTTTCCACGCGGTGTCGATAACTCAGCGGGTGGCCAAGTGTGGGTGGACAGTGACCGTTGGGGACCTCTGCGCGATCAAGTGATCCATTTCTCTTTCGGCTCAGGCACACATTTTCTCTTATTACGAGATCACATCGCGGAGCCCGACCCGGAACTGCCCGCTTGGGTGCAAGGCGCGGCAATCCCCTTGGTGGGCGATTTCCGGTCCGGCGTTCATCGCGGAAGATTCAATCCGGTTGATGGCCAACTCTATGTGACCGGCATGAATGGGTGGGGAACGTATACTCCAGATGACGGTTGCTTTCAGAGAGTTCGATACACAGGTGATCCAGTCGTTCTACCGATCTCGATCAAGATCTACGCCGATGGCATCTGGCTGAAGTTTCCACAACCGTTAGCCGAGTCGGTTAAGAAGGCTTCCTCCCATTTTGCTCAGGCTTGGAATTACCGCTACAGTAGTAGCTATGGTTCGCCGGAGTTTTCACTGAGTCATCCCGACGTTCCGGGACATGATTGGATGGCGATTACCGACGTTTCTTTGTCCGAATCTCGCGACGAATTATTCTTGCAGATCCCTGATTTGCGACCGACCAATCAGCTCCATCTCAATTTAGCTTTGACGGAGCAGGCTGAAGTCGAGCCCGGGCATACGACGGATTTGTTTGTGACAATCCACCAGTTAGCCGGCCCTTTTGATCGTTGGAGCGTTCCATTTCATGGTCCGAAGATGCTAACGAGACATCCTATTTTCCGAGACCTCGAGCAACAGCAAGTTCAAGTGCCGAATCCCTGGCGCAACGAACTGATTGGAGCGAGAGAAATCGAAATGGAGACTGGCGAAAATCTCTCGTTCCGATCTCCACAGTTGGAAGTGTTCGCTGGCGAGCCACTCAAATTAACTCTGAAAAACATGGACAGCGTTCCGCATAACTGGGTACTGCTCCGACCAGATTCATTGGGCAAAGTGGGACAGCTCGCGAATCAGCTATTGGCCGATCCGGCGGCCGGACAAAAGCAATACGTTCCTGACTCGCCTGATGTCCTTTGTTTCACGGACATCGTTCCGGCTGGGCAGAGCTTTTCGATTTCTTTTCACGCCCCCACAGCTCCCGGTCGCTACCCCTTCCTGTGTACTTTCCCGGGTCATTGGATGGTAATGAATGGTGTCATGACCGTTCGAGAGAAGTAGCTGAAATAAGATTCTATCGGTTGGGGGTTGAGCATGGTCGAAAGACGTTGATAGAATTGCGTTCGCTCAGGTCAGGCAGGTTGCTTGAACAAAGGGCAATGGTCGTTTTCACAAGAGAACAGGAATGCAAAATGGTGACAAGACTTCAAGTTGGTCTGTTGATGCTTATGATCGGTTTGTTGAACATTGGCTGCGAGGGCGTGGCAGAAAAGGCCAAAGAGGAAGCTGATAAGGCCAAGAAATCCGCCGAACAGGCGGTCAAGGATGCAACGGACAAGGCGGCATCCGCCGTCGAAGCCGCGAAGGACAAAAGCAAGGATATTGCAGCCAACCTTGGCGATCAAGCGATGGCTCTGTTAGGGCCGCTCAAAGAAAAGATTTCTGGACTAGAGGCCTTGGTCGACAAACCAGCCGAGATGAAGACGATGGTCACCGAATTACTAGGCACCTTGGACAACAACCTAGCCAATCTGCCAGTTCCGGAAGGCGTGAAGAGCGGACTGACCGCTTTGAAGGAACAACTGACCAAATTGTTGGAGTACTTGGGAGGCAATGTCGAAGCAGCCCAATTGCAGGAGTATTTGAAGACGATCAAAGAAATTGTCGGCTCGCAACTGGGTTCCTAGTATCCGTTGGCCAAGTCGCTCTTGCGACCTCAACCTCACTTCAACAACTGGATTGGAGTGAGGTTTTTTTATGGACATTACCCACGCTGGTATCGGCCAATTATTCGTGTCGGCCAATCATTCGTGTCGGCCAATCATTGGTATCAGCCAATAGGTAGAACGTGTTCTCAAAGTTCGCTTTAGGGCCCAACCGAAGGCGAGGTTGAACCGGACCAAAGAAATTCGTCCCAACGGGGCTCAGCGATTGCGTGGCGTAATCACTTGATGAAACGCACAGGGTGCCCGTTAGAAAAGCAAAATGGGCGACAATGCTTGAACATCGTCGCCCATCTAGAATGATCAAATTCAGCGTCAAGGCCGTCTTAAGCGCGTCGTCGTCGAACGAACCCGATGCCTACAGCGCCTGCAACCAACAATAAGGCGGTTGGTTCTGGTACGGCGGTCAGCGTAACAAACTGTGCCCCAGAACCACCGTTCAAACCAGCCGATGCATCAGCATAGTTGATCGTCCATTGCGCGAAGGAACCCATGTTGGCAAAGGTACCAACCAACGCGCCGGTGTAACCAAACAGGGTAAACTTTTGTCCGCCTTGGATGGTGCCAAGCTCTACGAGGTTCAAATTAGAACCCGTTAGATCAATGTTACCAACCACGTTGACCAAATCGGCGTTGGAAGTTCCCGACTGAACTTCCCACTCATAGGTGCCGCCCAAGGTCAAGTTGCCGTTGACGGTTAGCGTGCCGATGCTGTTACCAGGAGCCAATGTTGCATTGGAACCCAGCACAACATTCGCACCAATCGAGCCGGTGCCCATCAGCTTGCTAGTGTCGTTGATCGAATAGTTTCCACCACCGGTGTGAGTTCCATCGATGATCAAGGCGCCGCCGTTGCTCACCGAGGTCGTTCCGCTGTGAGTATTGCTTGCCCCGGTCAGCCGCAAAGAACCGCCAGTGACAGCGATCGAAGCAGAACCAGAAAAGTTACCAGCGATCGTCATTGCGCCCGCGCCGGACTTCGTAAAGGCGCCATTTCGAGTGCCACCGACCGAAGTAAAGTTCAAATTCGCGTTGGCATTCACAATATCAACCGTGGCAGCCCCAGAATTCATGTTCAAGTCGCGAGCGGTCGATTCAGCTCCGCTACCTTCGTAACGGAACGTCGAACCATTTTGCACCGTCAACGCTCCGGTTCCGATTCCCGAGAGAGCATTTACCCGCAAAGTGCCACCCGAAATGACCGTTCCACCCGAGTAAGTATTGGTATTGGTCAACAACCAAGTGCCGGCTTCACGTTTGTTCAAAGTGCCGGTGCCAGCAAACAAAGATGCCAAGGTGTTGCTTCCCGTTCCTGAACCTTCGAGGTAGAGGGAACGATTGGTTTGATCGAACGTGCCGTTGACTGTCAGCGAGCCACCAACCGAGTTCGAAGCAATGCGAATTCCGATCGAACTGTCGCTTTGAATCGTCTTGCTCAACACCTGATTGGTCGTACCGTTGTATTCCAATCGACCACCCGAACCGGCGGTACCCCCGGTGTTACGGAAGCGAATTTGACTCGCAACTCCGAGATTTCCCACGGTATTGAACTGCAAAGTCCCGTTACTACCAGAACCTCCAAAAACGATGTTTCCAGTGTCAGTGGAACTTCCCGCGGTCCCGCCCAACGTACCAGTAACCTGCAGGATGCCCAAATTAACGCTCGTGCTCCCACTGTAACTGCTATTCCCGGCCAGAACCGTCAAAGCCGAATTGTCCTTCAGAAGCGAACCGGTACCACTAATTGCGCCGTTGATCGAGGCGGTCCCGGCCGATTGCCGAAATGTGATCGTCGAATTGTCCAGTGTTACCGTGCCATTGATCGTGTAATTACGTGCAGCAAACCAAGTTTGATTCCCGTCGACGATCAGATTGGAATTGATAACAAGATTTCCACCGACCGAGCCATTCAAGACGAGACCGCTGTTACCACTTCCCCCAGGAATTGCGAAATCGCCGTTTCCGATCAACGTGATCGTTGGACCGTTGATCGTGACACCGTAGTTTGGAGTGCCAGTGTTGTTATCGACTCGAATAGCGCCCGTTTGAATGGCTCCGCCGGTGTTCAAAACCCGATCCGCCCCCATTCCACTCCCAAACCACCACGTGTCTCCACCCGCTGCAAATGGCGGATTACCACCCGTGCCGTCCGGGAAAATCGTCCAACTCGTTGCATTAATCAAGTTGTCGTTGTTTGCTGCTTTGTAGATTTGACCGGAAACCGAGCTGGTCATTGCCAAACAGCCAAGTAACGGAACTGAGAACAAAAACGCTAAGCGACGTTGAAACCTGCCGCATTTGATCGTTGCAATTTGCATTCGACCAGCCTCGCAAGAAGTAAAGGAAATTAGCCTACCCAAGCGCCGAATTTGGCGCGACTATGGCCCAGCCTGCTTGGTCAATTCATTCCTGTCAACCCGCAAAACCAACTTAGGTTGCCGAATTGTCCATAATGTTGCTTGGCGTTGCCATCTGCCAATATCGAGACCTTATGCCCGGTCCAGAAACCGCCGCAGGCCCCCTCCTTTAGTGGGGGCCCCACGGGTACATACCAGGAACGGTGCCTTCAACTTAGCGAATGTCGAGTGCTACCATTCGATTCGCGGATACGGGCTCCTCGCTGAGGAGGGACTCCAAACGCGCCATCGCGATGATCAGTTGGTTCCATTCGGCCAAAGCATCCGCAGTATCGAACCGCCCGGCTTCTTCACGGCCGAAGCCAACTTCACTGACCCTAATTTCGTCCCCCAACTTCATCAGCCCGTCGGCGAAGCCGTGTTCCGGGATTTCGTTGTCGTTCAACCAATCGACCTCTTCGACAGGAACAACGTCCTCCATGACCAAGTGCATGGCCCACAAAGCTGCACTGTACGCATCATTCGCTGAAACAATTTGCGATACTAAACCCGATTGAACATAAAACTTGGCCATGATTCGATTCCTTCCATCGCTCGCTTCAACCTACATATCTAGGCTTGATGCGGGCTTTCCTCTGGTGCGTTTTCCGAACGGGGGAGGGCCTCTCGACCGGTGAGCGACCTGATGATCTCCCTGACACCATTGAGTATCGCGGGTTGGTTGACTCAGGCGGTCACGCCAACTTCGCGTCCTCTCATGTGTTCTGAGCAGCATTCCAGCACCTCTTGTGCGAGCGTCGAATTTCGAGCGACCTTGTCCTTAAGGTCCGGCCAAAAGTCGCGGCTTCCCGTCAGCGGTCAGGCGGTGAGCGACTCCAGCCAATGCATTTACGCGAGCGATTGGGAACCGGTTCGTAAAATACGGATAAAAGTCGTAACGCTCGCTCCTTTTTTGGGGTGTCGTTGCTAGCGAAAAATCGCTACAACCGTCACGGTTCAATCGCTCGTTTGAATCCTGGGAAATTGAGCTATATCAGTCTTCCGAGTCACGTCTCGACAAACTAATCTTGAAGGTTCCGACGGAGGAGAGTGGCCGATAGCGCGCGGATTCGCGTTTATTGTTTCTGTCCGATTAATCCGGATAAATGACAGCGAATCAATGACGAGCAAGAATCTTCAAAATCGATCCAAGCCGTACTGGTTGCTCACGGGCGTGACTGGTTTGGTGGGCCAATATCTCCTCAAAGACATGTTGAATTCCGGGATGCACGTCGCCGTTTTGGTGCGTCCTGGCAAGAAGCAGTCGGCCGAGGCCAGAATCGAAGCCATCGTGCAACGGTGGGAGTCATTACAAGGCAGTTTGCTACCCAGACCCGTAGTGTTGGTCGGCGACGTCAAGACGCCGAACTTAGGGCTAACGGCGGACCAGACCGATTGGGTCGCCGGCAATGTCGGGCATTTCTTGCACAACGCGGCCATTCTGAAGTTCTTTGGACCGTGTCACAGCGGCGAACCCTGGCAAACCAATGTCGTGGGCACTCAGCACGTTTTGGATTTCGTACGAGTGACGGGTGTTGAGCAATTTCACTACGTGTCGACTGCCTATGTTGCCGGACGCCAGAGCAGCGTCGTGCGGGAGGACGACTTTCCCGAGAATCCTAGTTTTCGTAATGACTACGAACACAGCAAATGGGTGGCCGAAGGCATGGTGCGCGCCGCAAAGCTTCCCCATCCTCCGACAATCTACCGTCCAGTGGTCATTGCCGGAGATTCGAACAACGGCTTCACGAGTACTTATCACGGTTTGTACTTATACTTGCGAACCATGGCGCTGTTGGTCCCTCAGCAACACCGCGATGAGCACGGCAAGTTGCTGACCAAAATTCGCTTGCCAATGAGCGGGGAAGAGCAACGTAACGTCGTGCCAGTCGAATGGGTCTCGGCGGTAATCACCCATCTGCTGAAAACGCCGTCAGCAGCCGGCAAAACTTTTCATTTGGCGCCGAAGCGAGGAATCACTCCCAACGAGTTGATCCAATACTGTTATCATTATTTTGGCTCCACAGGAGTCGAGTTTTGTCCCGAGCTGGATGGCCAACACCCACTAGAAAACGACTTTGCCTCCAAGGTATTTGATTCCATTCGCATCTACCAAGATTACGATACTTCCGATCCGCATTTCGACACCAAAAATCTGGACAAGTATGCAGGTCATCTTGAGTGCCCCGTGTTGAACGAAGAAGTGATCAAACGCTATCTGGAATTCGGTGAGCGAGATCGGTGGGGCAAGGCCAAACCTCAATCGATCGAGTCAATGTTCGATGGTCGAGAGTGCATCGAACGTCTCTCGGAGGAGTTTGTCGATTTGCTACAACACTTGGCTCTCGAATGCCCTGATCAACCGATCCACAACGGGAAAACCTCTGGCGACCAGTCTCGAGTCCAGCAAATCGGGTTTCAATTACTGGGGCCGGGTGGCGGCCCATTTACGTTGAGCCTCACGCCGTCGGGAAATGTTCATGTTCAACCCGGGATTTCCTCGCAACCACCACTGTTGTTGCAAATGAGTGTTCGCAGCCTTCAGAAATGGCTAGCGAGTGACTACACTCAACGGCGCCAGACAACCGCTCTGTGGTTGCAGCGTCAAATCAATGCCACCCAAGGACAGTCGACACTCTGAAGCGGGTCACCTCGCGAAACTTCGAAACACGCGGAGTCAGAACCAGGACCAAACATGCGGCAGTTTTCTCCAGTCGATATTTCTTGAATTCACTTCATAATTGGCTTTGTGCCGAAACCCTAAGTTGAACCTTGATCGGACAAAAGGCGACACCTGTGTCTATTGCGGTCGTGTTCGAAGACAATCATGTCGTGGTCGTGGACAAGCCCGTGGGGATTGCGACGATGGGGACGGCCGCGACGGACACAAGTTTGGCGCGAGAGATTCAGTCGTATCTCAAGCAGAAATACAACAAGCCGGGTAATGTTTATTTAGGGATCGTGAGCCGCTTGGACACGGTCACCTCAGGCTTGATCGTGTTCGCGAAAACCTCCAAGGCCGCCCATCGCTTGACCACCCAATTCCAACAACGAATGGTGGAGAAATGGTATGTCGCGGCGATACCAACTGTCCCGCAGAAAATGGGCACGCCTCCGACGGATCCGAACCCCACGTCTTGGATCGAATCGAGGCACACCGTTTGGGAAGACATCGTGTGGAAGGACGAAACCGCCCATCGGATGCGGGTCAAGCGTGCGACAAAGCGGGTGGCGTCGCTGGGCCAAACCCATTCGGGGACGGACGGCGACACGGAGCAAACTGCGAAACTTTCCTGGCGATTCTTGGGTCGCGGCAGCACCTACGATTTGGTGCTACTCCGCTTGATGACGGGACGAAAACACCAGATCAGGGTCCAGTTAGCGGATCGCGGCTTGCCGGTGTTGGGCGATCGCAAATATGGAAGTTCAGTTCCGTTCTCGGAAGGAATTGCCTTGCACTCGTGGCGGCTAGATTTTTTTCATCCGATCACCAAACAGCGCCAGGCTTATAGTCAGAATGTGCCGAATTCTTGGTCCCAGTTGGAGCCGCTGACGGTCGAAACGGACCTGCCAATCGCCACGGAGCTCAAAACCGCGAAACCGGTCCAGTTATTGGGAATGCTGGCGACCCACCTCCAAAGGCGATGATTATCCGGAGTATGCCGATTGCACGCGAACTGCATCCACGGGTTCTCCCTGGGCCCCCTTTGTTTTGTCGATTTTCTGATTCGGAACTAGGCAAATCGATCGGGCGTGGAATAATGGAGAAGCCGTCGGAAGCCAAGCGTCACGCGATCGATCCATTTGGTAGAGTTTTGTGCCTCAGCAAATGCAGCAATTTTTTGAAGCCGCGCTTCGCAGTCGCTTGGTCAATGAAGGCCAATTGCGCCAGGCGATTGGCCGTCTCCGCGAGGCTCATGCTGGGCAAAAAGTTCGTGACCCCGAAGGAAAGTTAGTTGCCGCTGAGCTGGTTCGCATGAAGGTGCTTACCGCCTACCAAGCCGACCAATTGTTGGCGGGCCGCACCAAGCTTTCGTTGGGCCAATACATTATTAGCGATTGGATCGGCCAAGGTGGGATGGGCCAAGTCTTTAAGGCCGTTCACGAAATGCTGGGTCAGGAACGGGCGGTTAAGGTGCTCCCATTGTCCAAGAGCACTCCTGAAGCCATTGAGAGTTTCCGGCGCGAGATTCGTACTCAGGCCAAATTGGACCATCCCAACTTGGTTCGGGCCTATGACGCGGGTATGGATGGCAACGTTCATTACATGGTGGTTGAATACGTGCCGGGAACGGATCTGCGACGCTTGGTGCGTGCAGAACGAGCCTTGAGCGTCCAACGCGCTGCCAACATCATCATGCAAGCAGCACTGGGACTGGCACATGCCCACGATC
Source organism: Planctomycetaceae bacterium (assembly GCA_016794985.1). Taxonomy (GTDB): domain Bacteria; phylum Planctomycetota; class Planctomycetia; order Pirellulales; family Pirellulaceae; genus M30B19. Next base: position 50,440 of record JAEUIQ010000079.1, read on the forward strand.
GCGGCCTCATTCATCGCGACGTAAAACCTGGAAACATCTTGGTCACTACCGATGGTGTTGCCAAGTTATCCGACTTGGGTCTGGCGGCGTTTCTGAACGACTCCAGCGACCCGCGAGCTGGAAAAATCGTGGGGACCGCCGACTACTTGTCGCCGGAACAAATTCAAACCCCGACGGAAGTCACACAACTGACGGACATCTATTCGTTGGGCTGCACGCTTTACTACGCAATTTCCGGCAAAGTCCCGTTTCCCGGTGGAAACGCCAAAAGTAAGGCGCGCCGACATCTGAGCGAGACGCCTTGGCACCCGCGCCGGTTCAACCCCGACGTCAGCGATGAATTTGTCGACCTCATTGGCGACATGATGGAAAAGGATCCGGCGAATCGAATTCAAACTGCAACCGAAGTCGCGTCCCGGTTGGCACCTTGGGCAAGTGAGAATAGCCCCCTGCGGCAAGACCAGATGATCCGTTCCCGTTGGATGCCGGAGCCGCCGCCGAACGAAGATAGCCAAGAGTTCTCGGATGAACCGAGTCAACAACGTAGCGAAGCCGCAGACATGAGCGCCGAGTCCAGCTCAAGTTTGGGTGCCCAGCCTTCCGAGACCACGTTTAGTGGCTGGGGCCGTGACGATACGAACGTCGAGTCACCTCCGCCTCCGCCAAGCGGCCTTTCGCCGCGCGAAATGCAACGGGGACCAGGAGTTTCGGCGATTGTCTTTTGGACGGTGTTGCCAATCGCCATCACTATTAGTCTGTTTATTGGCGCATTCTTAGGCTTCGTCTTGGCCAAGTTGGGGTCTTAACGCGTTGCTTCCTCGGCAGCACTGACGCGATAGTAAGTCGGTTGCACGAGCATGGGATTCCATAATTCAAGGGGCGTCGTCGCCAGCGTCTGCCAAGCCAGCTGCGACATCGCGGCGACACGCTGGTCGGGCGTTGGGTTCGGCAAATGGACCGCCGAGTCCTTCATCGCCGCCAAGTCCGCCCCCAAATCGCCAACGATCAGCATCGGAGTCGAGTTATGGCCCTGATTCAGCTGGGCTCGCAAGTCGCCGATGGAGTTCATTTGCGTCGTACTGATGGTTTGCCAAAAGACCGAGTCCGCTCGTTCGGGAACCGCCGTTTCGCTGGCCTCCGGTTGGGAACAGGCCCAAGTGGACAATGACCGCTCCGAGTCTGGACTATGGAACAAGCCTTGCTTTTGACTACTGAGGTAGGCTGCGATTCGGTCGTTGAGTACTTCATTTGGAGGGCTCGAAACACGTTCGCCCTTGAATAGCACGGCCTTATGATAGTACAGACCGCGGTAGGCCACTTTGGTCGCCCATGCCAACTTGGGCTGGACGGGTTGATTGTCGTCATGAATTGTTTGCGAATTGGAGCAGCTTTCGGCTGAAAAGCCCGAAGATTGCTGGTGCAAACAAGTCGTGCGACTGGCCGCCAAGAGCACATCCAACGAATTGATCCCCAACAGCGGCAGCCGGTGGGAATAGGCCAATGTCTTTGCCACGGTCAGACCAATTCGTAGGCTGGTAAATGACCCTGGGCCATAGGTCACGGCCACGACTCGAGTATCGCCGAATCCTAGCGGCTTTCGCGCGTTTTGCTTCTGAAGCTCCGGGATATGTGGGGCGATGATCTGCTCATAGCGAAGCGCAGCGGTTTGGTAGAGCGAACGAATCGTTGGAACCAGACTGATCGCAGAGCGGACCTCCGCCGGCGTTTCCGCCATCGCCACGACTTGATCCCCCCAAACGAGTCCCACAACGGTTCTTGGGTCGCAACAATCGATCGACAGCAGTAACGGTGGGAACAGACTCATGGGCTGGATTGGTCATAACTTAGAGACAGCGTTTGTTCGAAATGTACTGGGGAGCCGGTCGATTGTGGCCTGACCGGCGAGATAGTTCAATAGATTGTCAGTGCCTTGGATTGCAAGGAGTTGGACAAAACGTAAACTAGCGACTGGGTATGAAGTATGGTAAGTCGATGATTTACTGCTGGTCAAACGGGAATCGGGCCAAGTGAAACGAGCAATCATTAGCGATATCCACGGAAATTTCGAAGCCTTGACCGTGGTAATGGCCGATATTGCGGCCCGCGGCGTGGAAAGCGTGTTCTGCTTGGGGGATATCATCGGTTACGGTCCGAATCCGGTAGACTGTCTGGATACCGTTCGGAAAAAATGTGAGAAAACCATCCTGGGCAATCATGATCAGGCCGCGCTGTTCGACCCCGATGGATTCAATCCCTTGGCGTTACAAGCCATTTATTGGACGCGAGCTCAGATCGAAAACGCTCCGGGTTCGGACGAGGATTTCGACCAACGCTGGGGTTTTTTAGGCGATCTTCCGCCTCGATTTCTAGACGGACAGTACCTTTTCGTTCACGGTTCTCCGCGGGAGCCGACCAACGAGTACGTCTTCCCCGAAGATTCTTATGACGATCGCAAGATGACGGCTTTGTTTGGGCGGTTCGAAAAATATTGCTTCCAAGGGCATACGCACATCCCGGGGATTTTCTTCGAAGACCGAACGTTCATGTCTCCCGAAGAAGCGGCGGTTACGGACTCCGACGATACTCGTTTGGGGCGACCTCGCACTTACACGATTCGATTGCCAGACTCTCGGGCAATGATTAATGTTGGGAGCGTTGGTCAGCCAAGAGACGGCAATCCTCGGTCGTGCTACGTGATTTTGGACACCGACGAACAGACCGTGACCTACGTTCGTTTGGAGTATGATGTCCAACGGACTCGTCAGAAAATCTACGCCATCGAAGACCTCGACAACATGTTGGGGGATCGATTGTTGACGGGTCGATAGTTTGCCAACAGGGATCAGAAGTGGCTAAGACAGCGATCCTAAGTGACATTCACGGGAACTTGGAAGCGCTCGAAGCGGTTCTGCATGATGCGGCTGGGAAAAGCGTCACCCGATTTTGGTGTTTGGGCGACATCGTGGGCTACGGCCCCAACCCCAACGAGTGCTTGGACATTTGCTGCGACTTTGAGCTTTGCATTTTGGGAAATCACGAGAACGGCGTGCTCTTCCCAACAGAAGGGTTCAACTCGCAGGCCGAACGATCCATGGAGTGGACCCGACGGCAAATACTGAACAGTCCACCAGCCAGACGCGACCAACGTTGGTCGTTTCTGAATCGCTTGCCGCGCGTTGTGCAGCGCGAAGGCCTGATGTTTGTTCACGGCTCCCCAGTCGGGCCGATGTCGGATTACGTGTTCCCGGAAGACATCAGTAATCTTCGACGGCTGGAACGTTTGTTTTGTTTGGTGCCGAGGATCTGTTTTCAAGGCCATACACACATACCCGGGGTTTTCACAACCGACGCCCGATTCCTGACTCCCACCGACCTTTCGGACGGTTTTGGATTGGGCGAACACAAATTGATGGTAAACGTTGGCAGCGTGGGGCAACCGCGCGATGGTGACCCTCGCGCAAGTTATCTGATTATGGATGAAGATTGGTTTGAATTTCACCGCGTGGCCTACAACGTGGAAACGACCATTGAAAAAGTAACCGCGATTCCAGAATTGGGACCCTATCTGGCGAATCGCTTGAAACAAGCAAAGTGACACTTAAGCGAAGGAAATAATGATGTCTCAGTTTTGGTGGGGATGTTGGTGCTTGGGGCTATTGCTGGGCCCGTTGGCGAATGAAGGAAATGGTAAGGTAGTTGTGAACGTGGCGATACAGGACGAGAGTACGGATGATCCGTACATTTGGCTGGAAGATGTGACTGGCGAAAAAGCTTTGGACTGGGTCCGAGCGAAAAACTCTGTCACGCAATCTCACTTCGAATCGGATCCCACGTTTCAATCGCTGCAAAATGACCTTCTCGCTATTTTGGATTCGAATGCGCGGATCCCAATGGTCTCGAAACGCGGGGAATATTTTTACAACTTCTGGCGCGACCAGAAAAACGTGCGTGGTATCTGGCGGAGGACGACTTTGGAGGAGTACCGCAAGCAGGAACCACAATGGGAAGTATTGCTGGACTTGGATGAAATCGCCGAACAAGAGGGCGAGAATTGGGTTTGGAAAGGCGCTTCGCTCTTGCGTCCGGACTACAACCGAGTTTTGATTACCTTGTCGCGCGGCGGAGCGGATGCTTCGATCGTGCGCGAGTTCGATTTGAAGACTCGACAATTTGTCGCGGATGGATTCCAGCTGCCGGAATCAAAGGGCGGCATGACTTGGATTGATTTCGACCACGTGTACGTGGCGACCGATTTTGGGCCGGGAACGATGACCACCTCGGGCTATCCAAGAATTGCGAAACGATGGAAGCGAGGGACACCGTTAGAGCAAGCCGAGTTGGTATATGAAGGGCAAGCCGATGACATGTCGGTCTCGGCGATGTTTGACGATTCGCCAGGCTTCGAACGACATTTTGTCAATCGAGCCATTCGCTTTTATTACGATGAGCTGTTTGTTGTTAAGGATCGAGACCTCGTCAAGATCGACGCTCCCAATTCCGCAAACAAATCGGTGCATCATCGCTACTTGTACATCGAACTGCGCGAGCCATGGCAGGTCGCTGATCGGTCGTACATGGCCGGAAGCTTACTGGCAATTCCGTTCGATGATTTCATGAACGGGAGCCGGGATTTCGCGGTGTTGTTCGCTCCAACGGACAGTACTTCCTTGGCGGGTTACAGCCCGACCAAAGATCATGTCATCCTCAATGTACTCGAAGATGTGAAAAACAAGTTGTTTGTGTTGACTCCGGGCGCTGCAGGTTGGTCGAAGCAGCCGCTGCAGGGAGCGCCTGCGATTGGCACGGTGTCGGCCGGGCCCGTCGACTCCGATGAGTCGAATGAATACATGATGACGGTCAATGACTACCTGACCCCGACGACGTTGTGGCTAGGCGAGATCGGGGGCAATCCTCAGCCACTAAAAAGCCTGCCCGCCATGTATAACGCCGAAGGCTTGGAAGTGACGCAGCATTTTGCGGTCAGCCAGGATGGAACCAAGGTACCTTACTTTCAGGTGTCGCAAAAAGGCCTAGTCCTAAATGGGTCTCACCCCACTTTGCTCTACGGTTATGGCGGTTTCGAAATTTCGCTGACCCCTAGCTACAACCCCGTGGTGGGCCGCGCTTGGACCAGCCAAGGTGGAGTGTATGTGGTGGCGAACATCCGCGGCGGTGGAGAATACGGTCCGCGGTGGCATCAAGCGGCATTGAAGGAAAATCGCTTGCGCGCGTACGAGGACTTTGCCGCCGTCGCCCAAGACTTGATTCGTCGCGGGGTTACGTCATCCAAGAAATTGGGGATTCAGGGCGGCTCGAACGGTGGACTGCTGGTGGGCAACATGGTGGCGTTGTATCCCGACTTGTTCGCGGCCGCCGTTTGCCAAGTCCCGTTGTTGGATATGCGACGATACCACCAATTATTGGCCGGCGCTTCTTGGATGGCCGAGTATGGCAACCCGGATGACCCGGAGCAATGGGCGTACATTCAGAAGTTTTCGCCTTATCAGAATATTCGTCCCAACGCGAAGTACCCAGAAGTGCTGTTCACGACATCGACTCGAGATGACCGGGTTCATCCTGGTCACGCGAGAAAAATGTTCGCCAAAATGGAGGAACAAGGACATTCGGTCCGGTATTTCGAGAATATTGAGGGTGGGCACGGAGGCGCGGCCAACAATCGCCAAACCGCCTACATGCAAACATTAGCGTTTCGGTTCTTGGCGGAAAAACTATTCGACTCCTCTAGGTAACAAGACTGCCTCATTGCTTGCCTCTGGGGTAGGGGCGGTTTTATAGTGAGAGTGGTTGCGGAAACGCCCGACATTCGGGCGTCGGCGCCTGTTTTTGTGTCGATCATGCAAGACCTATTGGAGTTTCGTCCCGAATGGTAAGTGCGACTTCTCAAGCTCCTGCGGGCGCGCCGCTGGTTCAAACCAACGTTGATTACGATCCCAATGTTGTCATTGACACGCAAAACCTGACCAAAGTCTACTCGGACTTCTGGGGACGCTCTAAAGTGCGGGCGCTCAAGGGCCTGGATTTGGAGGTTCGCAAGGGTGAAGTTTTCGGACTTCTCGGCCCAAACGGTTCTGGAAAGTCAACCACGATCAAATTGCTGCTCGGCTTGTTGTTTCCGTCCGGTGGCCGCGCCACGATTTTCGGCAAGCCGACGACCGAGGTTTCCAAGAACGAACGTATCGGCTATCTGCCCGAAGAATCGTACCTGTATCGCTTTTTGACCGCCGAGGAAACGCTGGACTTCTACGGTCGTTTGTTCGACATGCCGAGCGATTTGCGGCGCGAGCGTGCCGCCAAATTGATCGAAAAGGTTGGTCTGAAATGGGCGCGGCGACGACCCCTGCGGGAATACTCTAAAGGTATGACGCGGCGGATTGGTTTGGCACAGGCGCTTATCAATGACCCTGACTTGGTCATGTTGGATGAGCCCACCAGCGGACTGGATCCACTGGGCACACGCGAAATGAAGGACTTGATACTTGAGTTGAAGGAGCAAGGGAAAACGGTGGTGATGTGCAGTCACCTTTTGGCGGACGTTCAGGACGTTTGCGACCGGATCGCAATTTTGTATCAGGGTGAATTGAAGGAAATGGGGCGGGTCGATGAGTTGCTCGAGGTAACCAATCAACAGCAAATCCGCGTCGAGGGCTTGACCAAAGACGCCCAAGCCAAGATTGCCGAAATCCTGGCACAAAGCGGCGGCAAAATGTTGGATGTCTCAAGTCCAAAGAACACCCTAGAAAACTTGTTCTTGGACATCATTCGAGAAAGCCAAGCTCGCCCGGGCGCGCGAGGAATTATTGGCAGTGGCGACGACAACGGCGGTCGTTAGTTCGAATTAGAATCCAAACATTTGGTCTCGGACGATCTTAGCTTGAGACCCATATGATGTGTAGCAACTGACAGGTAGAACACGAAATGGTTGTCGAAGAATTTCGCTCATTTTCTGATTGGCTATTGACCGAAGGCGCGTTATTGACGTTCGTTTTCGTCGCCGCGTTCTGCGCGGTCACTGGATTGTTGCTAGGATTTTTGGTTTCGAGTTTTCGGCATGGACCTGGCGAAGCGTTTTATGCGGTGTCGCAAACCGTGTTTCAGGCGGTTCCTGATGCCTTTGGCATGAAATTTCGACGCATCTGGGCCATTGGCCGTTTGGCAATGAAAGAGAACTTTCGACTCTTCCTGGTGACGTTAATCATTTTTGTGACGTCGTTGGCGGTCGCGGGATGGTTCATCGGAGGCGGTGGAAAATATCCCGAGCGAAGCTACGTGTCATTCTTGTTCTTCGCGGCTCAGATTCTGATTTCGATCTTTGCGGTTTTGGTCAGTGCCTTTAGCTTACCCAACGACATCTTGTCGAAGACGATTTATACGGTCGTCACCAAGCCTGTTCGTGCCAGCGAGGTCGTGCTGGGGCGGTTCGTGGGCTTTGCGGTGTTGGGCACCGTTTTGTTGACCTTTGTGGGAGCATTGAGCTACGTCTTCATGGTTCGCGGCATCAATCACACGCATGAGCTGAGCGAAGAGATAACCGCCGACAAATGGTTGCCGATTGTGGACGGTTTCACACCGGATGGACGGCGCCCGTTCGACCCACGTGCCGTCTTCGAATCGACGGTTCTGACCACGCGCAACAATGATCACGTCCACCGCATTGCGATCGTCGTTCTTGACGACGGAACCTTTGACGTGGTTGCCGACGAAACCGCAGGGCATACCCATTCGGTCGAAGTGGTAGAAACCGATCCCGAAACGCAGCGCCCGAAAGTTGTTTCGTTTGGCCCCCCTCGTGGGAATCTACGGGCGCGGCAACCGATCTATTCAACCCCACGCGGTGATTTGCCGGCGTTGTCGTTAACGGATGAAAACGGAGCTCTGAATAACGGAGTTAACGTCGGTGAGATCTGGGACTACCACAAGTACATTCAGGGCGGTACGCAGGCAACTGCCACGTTTAGGTTTTCGGGTATTACGCCGCAGCGGTTCGCGAACACTGATAGTGTGAATGTTGATTTGAACCTCGCGGTGTTTCGCACGCACATTGGTGACTTGCGTCGCCGGATTGAAGCGGAAATAGAACTTCGCAATGTTGTGGATGTGGCAGAAACCGAGACCGCTCAGGTGAAATCCGTGAAGATTCCGTTCGAGACGGAGGAATTCAAGGTTCAAACTTTGACCATTCCGCGAAAACTGAAAAACGGGACGATTCGAACCGTTGGCCAACCAGACCAGGTCAATCAAGAGTTTGATTTCTTTGAGGACATCGTGCCGAACGGCGAACTGGATTTGGTGGTACGTTGTATCGACCAGAAGCAATATCTTGGCGTCGCCAGGGCCAGTATCTATTTTCATGCGGGCGATTCATCCTTTGGTTGGAATTATCTCCGTGGTTTTCTGGGTATCTGGGCACAGATGTTGGCGATCATCGCACTCAGCGTTGCTTTGAGTACCTTTTTAAAGGGCCCGGTGGTGCTGATTGGATCGGTGGGCGTCATCGTTTTTGGCTACTCGGCAAAGTTTATTTTGTTTGTTGCCGACTCGGTGATCGGCGGCGATCGATTGGCGGATGTGTGGGGAGGTGGCCCCACCGAAGCACTGTATCGTCTGGTCACGCAGATGAATCTGCAGCACCCGCTACCGATTGGGCTGGGTTCAGACATTATTGAATTTGTGGATGCCAAGGTACTATTGCCGGGCATGAAAAGTCTCTCGTTCGCAGTTCCTCGGTTCGAGAACTTTAACTTGGCGAATTATCTGGCCTATGGGTACGCCATCGACAATCACATGTTGATGATCAATCTTACGACGGCCTTTGCCTTCGCAGTAGGAATGCTGATCATCGGGTATTTTTGCTTCAAGACACGGGAGATTGCGGCAGCATGAACTTTGCACCTTCCCATTATCGCAAAGCGATTTACGGAATTTTGGCAGCAATTCTTTTGCTACCCATTTCGTTTTTGGCTCGTCCGAATCAAGTCAGCAAGGATCCGACGATGGCGGGCGAAGCCACGGGCGGAACAATTTCGCAAATGCGATCGAAGCACAATTTGTCTCAAGCCAGTTTGAGCAGCATCGATCCAACGAGCGAAGTGATGAAGCTTGCGTCGCTCGGTTTGCATGGAATTGCCGTTAATGTCTTGTGGAACCAGGCCAATCAATTTCAAGAAAAGAAAGCATTCGACAAAGTTAGCTCGACCGTTGACACCTTGATTCTCTTGCAGCCGAACTTCGTGTCGGTGTGGGAATTCCAGGGGCATAACCTGGCCTACAACATTTCTCGAGAATTTGATGATTACCAAGATCGATATTTCTGGGTCAAGGAAGGACTAAACTTCTTTACCAAAGGCATCGCGTTTAACAAACGCGATCACCGAATTTTCGACAACTTAGGCTTGCACACCGGGCTGAAGCTTGGTGGCTCCGATGAAAAGAAACAATTTCGCCAGATGCTGCGGAAGGATCGCGAGTACGTCGATACTTTCGTCAGCAAGTTCATCAACCCGGATCGTTTCGATAAACCGGAGGCGGGTGGTTTCGATTCTTGGATGCTTTCCTATTGGTGGTACGACAAGTCCTACCACATGCGAGAAAATCTGGGCGTCCCCAAACGAACCAGCGATCTAATGTATTGGGTGAAGGGCCCTCAACAATTGCGACAATACGCGGAAGCCTTGTCAGTTGATTTCCGACCTGGCGAAGCGACTCAAAAGGCATGGCGTACTGCTTACGAAGCCTGGACCGACCGCGATCGAGTCGGCGAGCGTCAAGGTTTCGGTAAACGAGACATCATGACCAGCTTTGGCATCGAAATCCGGTTGGAAGACCTAGAGCGAGAGTTGGAGCGTCAACGCGCGATTTCCCGACGTATGGATGAATTGGTGCCCGGCGTTCGCGAGGAGCTTTATCAACAACGTGTCGCAAAGCTTTCCCCTGATGATCAGCGAATTCTGAAGATGCCTGCCGATCAGCGACAGTTCAAAGACATCGGTGAAATGGTCCGCATTGAAGCCATGTTGCTGATCTACGAGTATGAAATCGCCGAGCGAGCCTCTCCGGAAAATCGTGTGGCCGCACAGAACCTGCTTCGCGAACTGGCGGATGGAGAGTTTCGTCGCAATCAAATGGACAGTTATCGCTACACGGTGAACTACAACTATTGGCGCGACTTCACGAACATGGAATCAACCGTGCCTGCGGTTTTGGCTCGACAAGCAGCTTATGAGGCCGCGGAACTGGATCGGCAAGGCATTTTGGAAAGCTTCGAAGAACAAGTGACCGACGAAAACGGGGTCACAACGACGGTGAAGCGTGATGGTTCGATCGATGCTTTATGGCGGTACTTCCAACATACCAGCGAAGCCGTCAAACCGTTTCCTGGGCTGCATGACGGCGAAAGCACGTTCATTGAAGACCTGATGGTCGACTTCACCAAGTTTGGCGGACATCTTCGAGATGTTGGTCGCGAATGGCCCGATGATTTTCCGATGCAGTGGTTTATTGATGAACGTGTCCGACGTTATGGTCGGGCCAATATCAAAAACCTGATGACCACCGAAGACATCGAAGCCCGCAAGCGGGAGCGTGGTTTGTTGGAAGAGCAGACGGAACAGCCGGAGCAAACCAAACCTGCGGAACAAACCGACCAGGCCGTTCAGGCTGATCAGTCGGGCCAAGGTGATCAATAATAGCCTTCCCGCAGAGCGGATGGTCCACTATGATGGGGATAGGCCGTTGGAAGGTAAGCGAATGGCTAGCGGCTTCATTGGAAATGAAGTGCCCCGCAAGGGGTTGCGGGTTCGATTCCCGTGCCTTCCGCTCTTAGCGTAGTCGAACCAAGATCTCGGGTAGCGTGGCTAGCAATTGTTCGACTTCTTCCTCTGTGTTGTAAAGATAGAAGCTTGCCCGCAAGCTATTGGGTATCGCGAAGTGTTGATGCAAAGGCATCGCACAGTGATGCCCGGCTCGCGTTGCGAAGCCGCGAAAATCCAAGAACTTGGCCAGATCTTGTGAGTTTGTATCCTCGATGGTGAACGACACCAGTCCAACTCGAGTCCCTGAAGTTGGGCCCAATATATGAACGCCAGGGATCTCCGTTAGTCCGAGCAAGAAACGCGTAGCAAGTCGTTTTTCATGTTGATCAATTGCCTCTAGACCCAAGGTTTCGAGATAGTCGATCGCTGCGTGCAGCCCAATCGCCTCCACAATCGCTGGAGTGCCTGCTTCAAACTTTGCCGGCAAACCGGCCGGTTTGAATCCGTCTTGGGTGACTGTCTCAATCATGCTGCCGCCGCCCAGAAATGGCGGCATGGCATCCAATAACTCTTCCCGCCCATACAAAACACCAATTCCTGTTGGCCCGACCATCTTGTGACCACTAAACACCAGAAAGTCACAGCCCAATTCTTGGACATTGACGGGCATGTGTGGAACCGCTTGCGCCGCGTCGACCATTACAACAGCTCCAACCGCATGGCTCCATTCGCACAACTTTGCAATCGGATTGATCACACCCAACACGTTGGAGGCCATCGTGATCGCAACCAACTTTGTCCGCGAATTCAAGTGAGACTGGAACTGCTCCAAGTCCAGACTCCCGTCGTCATGCAAACCAACCCATCGCAACGTGATTCCCTGGCGCGCGGCCAACTGTTGCCACGGCACAATATTGCTGTGGTGTTCCATCACACTCAGCATTACCTCGTCACCTGGTTGCAATCGCTCGCCGTAACTGTGAGCCACCAAATTGATGGCAGCCGTTGTACCGCTGGAAAAGATAATCTCATTGGTATGACGCGCGCCCAAGAATTGCCGCACCCTTTCGCGAGCCTGTTCGTAGCGGACCGAAATTCGTTCGCTAAGTGTATGATTTCCGCGATGCACATTGGCGTAGTCGGAACGATAGCAATCAGCCATCGCTTCGACTACCGAGTTTGGCCGTTGCGTCGAGGCTGCATTGTCAAAGTAAATTAACGGGCGGTTGCGATGCACGTTTTGAAATAGGATTGGGAAGTCTTGTCGTACCACTTCCGCATCGAAAGATTTCTGTGATTCGGCCAACATATTGTGCCTAACAAATTTGTAGAGCCAGTTCTCCCGAACGGGCTCGTTGGGTGGTTCGAGATTCCGCCGACGTGGTATGCCTAACAGTGCTTTGCTTCAGTACCAGGAACCTGCGGTGGTTTCGGAGCCGGTCCATTCGGCCAGGAAACATTCGACAAGCGAGCCAAGGCCAGAAGCAAAGCTTGAGTCCCATTCCGCTCCCACCCGGCAACGGCGGTCGCTACGTACAATTGTTCGGCCAAGGCCAATCCGGGCAAGACCAGCCCCATTCGCTTTGACTCGGCGAGCGCGATTCCCAAGTCTTTGATCAAATGTTCTACAAAAAAACCGGGGCGGAAGTCACCCGACAACATGCGCGGCGTCAAATTGGACAACGACCAACTTCCTGCCGCGCCCGCTGAGACACTCTTGAGAACCGTTTCCAAATCCAACCCCGCCCGATAACCATACAGCAATGCTTCGCAGATTCCGACCATTCCAGAAGCGATCAAGATCTGGTTGACCATTTTGGTGTGTTGCCCGCTTCCTGCCGGCCCTTGATGCTGGATCGTGCGCCCCAGCAATGAGAACAGCGGCAGGGCCGATTGAAGTATGTCGGCCTTGCCACCGACCATGATGGACAGCGCCGCGGAGCGGGCCCCAACATCGCCGCCCGAAACCGGAGCGTCCAATGCTTCGCAACCCTGGGCTGCGGCATGCTCGGCGATCTCGCGAGCCAAACCGGGTTCACTAGTCGTCATGTCGATGATCAACCCGCCAGGTCTTAACCCAGCCAGTACGCCATTCGATCCCAGAATCGTCTCGCGAACGTCTTGGGGATAGCCAACCATGGTCACAACAATGTCGCTGTCTTGGGCGACTTCTCGCGGACTCGCCGCCCAAGTCGCACCTGAATTCACCAAAGCAGTGGCTTTCTCCGGAGTCCGATTGTAAACCGTGATCGAGTACCCCGCATCCAAAAGGTGACGGCACATGCTCTGGCCCATCACACCGGTACCAATCCAACCAACGCGAGTATTTTGAGGAGAAGTCACTTCACAAATCCAAAGGTGCTGCCGATGGCGTTTTCAATATTTCCGACTCTCCACCTTGAGTCGAAACAGCACCCAATCCGCCAAGGATTCGATTGCTGTAGGTAACAAAGTAAATCGCGGAGGATTCAATGTCAAAGACGCTGCCGTAACGACGACCTCAACGCCAGCATCGGTTTCGAAGATTGGTGCCGTTCCCAGTTCTTCACGCCACACCTCGATCTTGGGCGCCGTCGCTGCCAAATTACCTTCCACGATCACAAGATCGCAATCACCATACAAAGGCGAGATTTCATCGTATCTCACTTCGGAATCCGCCGCGCCTTGAACCGGCAAGAAAACCGCGCTCAGTTGATGCGATAGGACTCCGACCCGAACGGACCCAGATTGCCGGTGCTGCCATGAGTCCTTACCTGGAGTATCCAGCTCATGTTGGTGGTGGGTGTGCTTGATGGTGCCGACACGGAACCCGCGTTGAGACAATTCTCGAACTAATTCCGTTACTAACCGAGTCTTGCCATGATTCTTGCGTCCAATGACATGAACTCGTTTCATCAAACCATTCCTAAACGCTTAACTCACCAAGGTTGCCAGGTATTGCTGCACAACAAAGGCCGCGTCACGTCCTTCACGCATGGCCCACACGACCAAGCTTTGCCCCCGACGACAATCGCCGATCGAAAACACACCCGGAAGATTGGTCGTAAATTCCCCAAGGCTGGCTTGGATGTTGCCGCGTTGGTCCCGTGCCAATCCCAATCGCTCCGCAATGTTGGCCTCTGGTCCGACAAACCCTAACGCCAAGAACACCAGATCGGCTGGCAACACTCGTTCACTTCCTGCGACCGGCGAGAACGGCGCTCCAGGCGACGGTCTCGTCCAATCGACTTGCTGAACACGAAGTCCCGTCAAACGTCCTTGCTCATTGCCAAGGAACTCCAGCGTTTGAACTCCAAACTGACGCGGATCATTGCCAAAGATCGCGGCAGCTTCCTCATGGCCATAGTCCACTCGAAACACGCGTGGCCATTGCGGCCAAGGATTGTTGGCGGCGCGAACGTTAGGGGGCTGTGGCACAATCTCTAAGTTCACCAAACTGCGACATCCATGGCGGACGGAGGTTCCGAGACAATCGTTTCCCGTATCACCGCCCCCAATCACCACGACGTTCTTGCCTCGCGGATCAATAAAGGTGCGATCTGCAAATTGCGAGTTCAACAGGCTCTTGGTATTGCCCACCAAGTACTCCATCGCAAAGTGGACACCCTGCAATTCGCGACCAGGAATCTTCAGATCCATGGGTCGAGTCGACCCGAGCGCCAACACCAGGGCGTCGTGCTCCGCCCGCAAGGCAGCCACGTCGCAGTCTTTGCCAACTTCAACGCCGGTTACGAATTGGACACCTTCGGCGGCCATCTGATCGACGCGACGTTGGACGATGCCTTTATCCAACTTCATGTTTGGAATGCCATACATTAGCAAACCGCCAATCCGGTCGTCCCGCTCAAAAACGGTGACTTCGTGTCCCATGCGACGCAAGCCCTGCGCGCACGCCAAGCCGGCAGGCCCCGACCCAACAATCGCAACTTTGCGGCCACTGGACTTTTGTGGTGGCTTGGGAGCGACCCACCCCTCATCCCATGCGCGATCAATGATCTCACATTCAATCGACTTGATGGTCACCGGCGGCTCGTTGATTCCCAAACAGCAAGAACCTTCGCACGGTGCTGGGCAGACTCGACCAGTAAACTCAGGAAAAGGATTCGTCTGATCCAAGCGATCGTAGGCCGCCGCCCAGTCGTCGCGATAGACCAAGTCGTTCCATTCTGGAATAAGATTGTTGAGCGGGCACCCCGCGGCCATGTTCGCAATCAGACCACCCGTGTGACAAAAGGGAATCCCGCAGTTCATGCAACGAGCCCCTTGTTGCTGCAACACCGTCAACGGCAGACGATTCTCGAACTCACCAAAATCTTGAACTCGCTGATCCGGGGCGCGTTTCTTGGCAGTTTGCCGAGCGAATTCCATAAAACCCGTAGGTTTTCCCATGCTGTTCTATCCTTCGTTTCTTCACTGTCGAAGTTAGCGGACCGGTTCCAGTTGCTGACGAGTTGCGATGCCCTGTTGCATTGCCTTGAGATAATCGACAGGCATCACCCGACGAAATTTGCCTAGGACTTGTGGCCATTGATCGAGGATCCGCGAGGCAACTTCCGACCCGGTATACATCTGGTGCCGACGAATCAATTCGCGCAATTCGGCCATGTCTTCCTCCGAGCGTATTTCTTCGATCTGTACCGTTTCAAGATTGCAATTCTTGATCAACTGATCGTCCGCGTCGTAGACAAAGGCAATTCCACCGGACATCCCGGCTGCGAAATTACGTCCGGTGGGCCCCAAAACGACAACACGTCCGCCCGTCATGTACTCGCAACCATGGTCGCCGACTCCCTCGACCACGGCGATGGCACCGCTATTGCGAACGGCAAATCGTTCGGCGGCAATTCCGCGAAAGAATGCCATGCCGCTCGTGGCACCAAACAATGCCACGTTGCCGATCAAAATATTCTCTTCGGGAACCAAAGGCGATTCGGCAGGTGGATAGACGATCAAGCGTCCACCGCACAATCCCTTGCCCACGTAGTCGTTCGCATCGCCTTCCACTTCGAGGGTCACCCCACGAGTTACCCAGGCCCCGAAACTTTGCCCGGCAGATCCGTAAAACTTGATGTGCAACGTTCCGTCAGGCATTCCCAGATCGTTGTACCGCTTGGTCACTTCATGAGATAATAAAGCACCTGTCGTCCGATCGGTGTTGTGAATTGGAAGTTCGAACCGCGTCTTGCGGTACTGCAAAATCGCGTTCTTGCCCATCTCCTGCAAACGGACGTCCAAGACAGTTTCCAACTCGTGGTTTTGACTTTCTGAGTGGCAGACGTTCAGATTCAAACCACCTCCGTGCCCGAGGACCGCGGACATGTCCAAAGACTTGGCTTTCCAATGATCGATGCTGGAATCCCATTCCAACAAATCACTGCGCCCAACCATCTCATCAATCGTTCGAAACCCAAGCTCCGCCATCCATTGACGAGCCTCCTCGGCGACCATGAAGAAATAGTTGATCACATGTTCTGGCTGGCCCGCAAACTTCGCCCGCAGTTTGGGATCCTGCGTGGCAATCCCGACCGGGCAAGTGTTCAAGTGACACTTACGCATCATTAGGCATCCCAGCACGATCAAAGGTGCGGTGGCAAACCCGTACTCTTCGGCGCCCAGCAACGTGGCGACAACCAAGTCGCGCCCGGTCTTGAGCTGCCCATCGGTTTGCAAGCGAATTCGACTCCGTAATCCATTGGCGACCAACGCTTGGTGGGTCTCCGCCAAACCCAGTTCCCACGGCAGTCCGGCGTATTTGATACTGGTCAACGGCGAGGCGCCCGTTCCACCGTCGGCACCGGCAATCAAGATGTTGTCCGCTTTGGCTTTGGCCACACCGGACGCGATCGTCCCCACGCCCACCTCCGAAACCAGCTTCACGCTGACACGCGCCGCAGGATTGGTATTCTTCAGATCAAAAATCAATTGCGCTAGATCTTCAATCGAATAAATGTCGTGATGCGGCGGTGGGCTGATCAAACCGACCCCCGGGGTACTGTGTCGAGTCGCGGCAATCGTCGTGTTGACTTTGTGACCCGGCAATTCACCGCCTTCACCGGGCTTGGCACCTTGAGCAATCTTGATTTGCAATTCGTCCGCATTGGTCAAGTAATAAGCAGTCACCCCAAAGCGCCCGCTCGCGACTTGCTTGATGGCCGACCGACGTGAATCACCGCCCGACATCGGCAAGAACCGTCGCGGATCTTCGCCGCCCTCGCCTGTGTTGCTCTTGCCGCCCATGCGGTTCATCGCCACCGCGAGACTCTCGTGAGCTTCGGCCGAAATTGAACCAAAACTCATCGCGCCCGTACAGATTCGACGTACGATCTCTCGCGCCGATTCAACTTCATCCAACGGAATCGGTGTTTGCTGCTCTTTCCGAATGCGCAACAACCCTCGTAGATGGCAGTCGCGATTGGTCTCTTGATTGACGCGTTCGGCGAATCGCCAATAAGCAGCCCGATCGTTGCTTTGAGCCGCTTGTTGCAGGTCGGCAATGTTGAACGGGTTCCACGCATGCCGTTCGCCATCGCTCCGCCAATGATAATCACCCAAGTTCGGCAACCGTCGTGACTCGGCTTGCGAACGATCACCATAAGCCATTTGATGCCAGATGGCCGCTTCGGTTGCCAACACATCAAATCCGACGCCCGAAATTCGACTGGCCGAACCTGTAAAGGCGCGTTCCATCACCTCCGGACTTAACCCCAACGCTTCAAAAATCTGCGCACCTTTGTAACTGGGAAGCGTTGAAATGCCCATCTTGGCCATGACTTTCAACATGCCTTTCCCAATCGCTTCGCGAAACGCGGACACGACGCTACTGGGCGACTTCACCGGCAGTTGCCCAGCTTCGTAAGCTGCGGCCAATGCTTGATACGCGAGATAAGGATAAATCGCATCCGCTCCATACCCAACCAACAAACAGAAGTGATGAACTTCCCTGGCTTCGCCGGTTTCGACAATCACGCCGACACGATTTCGCAATTGGCGTTTGATCAAGTGCTGATGCACCGCTCCTAAAGCCAGCAATGAACTGACGGCTACCCGGTGAGGCCCTACCGCTCGATCACTCAACACCAGGAACGAAACGCCCTGTAATGCGGCATGTTCAGCCTCGTGACACAATCGATCCAAGCATTGCTGCAAGGCCACCCCTGCAGCTCGGTTGGCTTGGGGCATGCCCAGGGCCGACATTGACGTCGATCCGCCAGACGCCGCGTAAGTCATATCCAACGTCTGGACGCGCCAGGGTCGTGAGCCTTCTTCTTTGGTTTGACTATGGACTTCAATCTGACGGAGCGTCGAAAACTCACTCGGTGAGAGAATGGGATGGGGCACGCGCAACCGCCGCGCATGTTCGGCGGTAACTCCCAGCAAGTTATGCTCCGGTCCAATATGAGCCTCCAGCGACATCACGATCTCTTCGCGAATGGAATCGATGGGTGGGTTCGTCACCTGAGCAAACAATTGGCGGAAGTAATCGAACAGCAACCTCGGCTTGTGACTCAAGCAGGCCAGCGCCGCGTCATTGCCCATCGACCCGATCGGGTCCTTGTGCTGCTCGATCAATGGAATCAGAACCATCTCGACCGATTCGCGAGTGTAACCAGCCGCTGTCAGACGCTGGGTTAATTCGATCGGCGAATAGACCGGCGAATCCAATAAAGCATCACCCGGACCCCCGCTCGGAGAATTTCCGCTTGCCCGGGCCTCGGATGCTGCCGCCAATTCCGCAATACATAAACGTTGACTCTTCAGCCATTCACCGTAGGGGCGACGGCCGGCCAAATCCGCCTTCAATTGCTGGTCATCAATGATCATGCCCTGTTCGAAGTCCACCAAGAACATTCTGCCAGGCTGCAATCGCCCTTTGCGAACGACATCGCGAGGCAAGACGTCCACCACCCCAACTTCGGAGGCCATGATCACGCGGTCGTCGCTCGTGACCCAGTAGCGGCTCGGACGAAGACCGTTGCGATCCAAGACGGCGCCAATGTAGCGACCATCGGTAAAGCTGATGCTGGCCGGTCCATCCCACGGCTCTTGGATCAGCGAATGAAAATCATAAAACTCGCGTCGAGCCGTCGGCATTTGCGTGTGATTCTGCCAAGCCTCGGGGATCATCATCATCACGGCTTCGGGCAAGGACCGCTGGGTCATCATTTGCAACTCCAGCGCATTGTCAAACGCTCCCGAATCACTAACATCCGGTTCAACAATCGGAAACAGCGACGACAATCGCTCACCAAAATTCGGGCAATGCATCAGACTTTCGCGCGATCGCAACCAGTTCTTGTTGCCTTGCACGGTGTTGATCTCGCCATTGTGGCACATCCAACGAAGGGGCTGGGCTCGGTCCCAGCTCGGCAACGTGTTGGTCGAAAATCGCGAGTGGACCATCGCCAAATGACTGCGGTATCGCGGGTCCACCAAGTCCGAATAAAAGACCGGCAGTTGCTGCGTGGTAAGCATGCCTTTGTACACAACCACCTTGGTCGAAAGCGAACAAAGATAAAAACTCTTGCCCGGCGCTGCCCCCGCCTCGTTCAGGCGATGGGCGGCTCGTTTGCGCAGCGTGTAGAGACGTCGCTCTAGTTCCGTTGCTTCCAGCGACTCGTGACGAGCAGCGACGAAACATTGATAGATATTGGGCATCGCTTCGCGAGCCGTCCGACCCAAATCAGCCGCGTCTGGACACGTGGGCACAGGACGCCAACAAACAACGCGCAGCCCCAACTCCTCGGCGTAGCGATCAAAGACCTGCATGCAATATTGACGGGTTGGATCATGCGTTGGGAAAAACACCAAGCCGCAACCATACTGATCTGCCGGAGGAAGCTCGACTTGCAATTCTTCCCACAATTTGGCCCGGTAAAACTCATGCGGTTTCGCCGTCAATATTCCGGCGCCATCACCCGTGTTCGCTTCGCAACCGCAACCGCCGCGATGGTCCATCCGATGGAGCATCGTCAACGCATCCTTGACGATCTCATGGGAGCGCCGCCCTTTGATATGGGCAATGAAACCGACACCACAATTCTCGTGTTCCCATTGTGGATCGTAAAACTCAGGAACCGATCGACCCCGATAAACTTGACCACTCATTCGACACAAACCGTCTGGTTAATTTGACGCGAGCCACAACCCCGGGGGCAACCGTTGCGGCGCGGCTGCCAATTCCTACACCTCATCGGTAACCGGCTTTGCCGCCTCGCTGAGCGGACCAAAATCCAACTACCGACCAAGGTCGAAACCTATGAGATTAAGGTGCCGAATTCATGAAGTCAACGATTTTGTCAAGCGCAGCCTTTCAAGGATTCAGGTCACTTGATCACGGTTGCTCTACTAGGGGACAATGGCAACCACTCGGGGCCAACAGGGCCGATTCAATCGCCTCAAGCATGTTCCGTTGGCGGCAAAAAAATTTATCCATCAGGAAGCCGGGAAGTTCCTCTGCTGTGCCCATCGCCAGGCAAGGTTTCCCCTGTTTCGTCCGTGCGACCAACACTCTTGAGTCGTTCATCACCACCGGACCGGCAGTCCAATGCTCCCACTGCGCAAAGCAACAAACAGACCCGCGGCGATCAGATCAGCGGTTGTCCCCGGGTTCAACCTGTTTCCGTCACTCCGCAAAGCAAAATCCAAATCCCCTAGGCTTGGCTCGCACGCCTCGATCCAATCGGTCGTACCCAAGTTTGCCGACCGAGTGGAAAAAAACTCTTCCGCCAACTGCCCCGCCCAAACCGAGACTTCGGTCGCTCTTTGCCAACCGACCTTTCGCGCGATTAATGTGTCGGGATGCTCGGCCATCAATCTCAAAAAGGTTCCCACAATCGCCCACTGCATGGATCCCCCTCGCAACAGCAACTCATGCAAACTTGGCACCGTCCGTTCGAACGTGATTTTAAATCCGGAAACGTACTCGGAGGCAATCGAATCTCGCTGGACCGCCAATTGCATGACGTGCGCAACGGTATCCGAATCGTGCAGCTTGCTGTTCGCCATTACATCGGCTGCTGCAACGGTCCCCAGACCACCAGGTTTGGCTAGGGCGATCGCGGCATAGATCCATCGCGTTTGCTCGACCGAAGCAGCCGAGGTCAATTGACAAACTCGATTTCGCCAGCGGGCCAACCCAGCGGCAACTCGGGCATCCATGAACACCGCGTCGTTTGGGTGGCACTCGGAAGCAACATGAACGTCGGCGACTGCTCCAGCCAGCGACGTTGGTAGTGTCGCTTCCCGTACTTCATCCACATGGTGCAGCCCAAACTCTTTGACCCAAGCTTCTGCCAACGGGCCTAGTAAAAGACAGATTCCCAGGTTCGTATTGGAGGGCGTGAATCCTCGCGTCGCCTGCACGGCCTCCCAAACGAATTGACCAAATGTCGGACCCGTCTCTTTGGCCTGATCCAACCAAAGCGACGACCAGTTCCGGGCGACATTCGCAACCGCAACTCCGCTGTTTAGAAAGTCCATCAAGCCCACATCGGCGAAGTCCGCCGAACGATGAACGTTGCCTGGCTTAGCAGCGACCGCTTCCCATTGGCAGGCCAGACAAATTGCCGTTGCCACGTCGCATAACGGATCCGACATCGACAAGTTTCTTTGCATCAGAGGAACGTCCTCGGGCTATCTCGAGTTAACGAGCCCAACTTCAACGAGGACGATAAGGCAAACTGGTAGTCGATTGAGCCTGGCTGCGGAGCAACTGCCTCCACTCGGCTTGAAGATCGCTGGTGATATCAACGGTCGTGGCGTAAGACAGCGCATGGTCATCCGCGAGAATCATCTCGTAGCCGTTCTGCTCCGCAATCCGATCGGCAAGCGACCGAAGATTTTCGATCAAGTATTCTCGGTACTGACGCAACTCTTCGCGAATGGTGTAAACGGCCAAGGCCTTCTTCTGTTCGAATAACTTTTGCCAAAGCAGCAGTTCGACATCGCTGAGTTGGCCCGCGTTTTCGTACACGCCCTTTTGCTCAGCCGCCAATTGCAACTCGGAGGCATTGGCCAACTGACGAGCCCGAGAATCAAGCTCATCCGCAATGATCAACTTAACGTTACAGACGGCGATTCGTGGAGATCGTGCCGCTGTCGTCGACTGGATACCGGTGGACTGGCTCTCTGACTTCTGATAATTGGCTGGGCTAACGGAACCATTCCCCCCGGACGTCACCGGAGTCTCCCCCCCCCGGCGCGAGGCGAGAAGATCGGTCGACTGAGAGGGCAGGGTGTCTTCCGAGTTCGACTGCAAAAGTTTCGGAGCTTGAAAACCCTCCTTGCTTGTATCAGCCTGCTGACCCAACTTGTTAGTGCTTCCCCAAGTCCCATTGATAATCGAAAAGCCGAACAAGACAGCGAACACGCATACTGCCAGCAGTACCAATAGATTCCGGACCGCCGACTCCTTGCGATAACTCTCGCGCAACGATACAAGCGGCTTCCAATTCTTGATATCTTCGTAGCGGAAATCTCGAACGCGGTTCAACATGGGCCTATCCCTGGCAACCAAAGCAGACGATGCAGTCGTGACAGGGAATCCTAGGCAATTCGCATGATTCTTGCTAGATCAATCTTTTCTAGACGGTCGAGACGCCAGCGGACCGGGCCGTCAGTGGTTTTTGTCGGTACTTTTCGTTGACCGTTTGATTCAGTTCGTATTCGTCTATGGCTAGATCGTTGGGCTCCAAATAGGGCAGCTTAAGTAGCTCGCTCCATTGCTGGCAGGCGGTCGGGATGTACTGCATCGTGCGTCCCACATACAGCTGGATTGATTCCTGTCGGTCGGGATGGATCAAGACAACGTGGTTCAAGAACTGTTGCATGCCGCTGGCGTTCCGGGATTGCCTCAAATGACGCTCCCAACGAATTCCCGAGTACTCGTGGATCGGAATGATTCGCTCGAAGACCTTGCCGGTTATGGTAACGCGAGTACGCACCACCTCCGTCGCCGTGACCCGCACCGATTGTCGGTAAGAGGCTTCACAGAACTGCAGCCAAATGTGATTCCAAAACGTTGCCACACCCATAAACACCGCGGCGGTCATGACATAGAAGAGCCAAGGCCCGCCCATGAAGCCGCCAAGCCCACCGCTGATCAATAGGCCGATAACCAACATCATTCCGGCCATGAACACGAACCCGAAACAATCGCCTAGCCGACGACCGCGATGACTTTCCCATGGAAGCGACGCCAGTGGTGGATCATCTTTCGGCAGCAAAGGCAACAACAATCGTCCCAAAAAGGAGTGGGCGTGAATCGTGATCGGCTTGCCTTCAATCATGGGAATGCCTAGGGGGCTTGCTTGCGGTTAATCCTGATTTCGTTCACTAGTCGGCAGACTCATTTCGGGTACCGCCCACGACCCGTTGCCAGCGAAGACCTTTCGTGGGGCACGATAGTTCGTGGGGCACACATGGAGTTGGCTTGCGTCGGTCGTTCGTGGCTTGGTACTTAGGCGAGTTGGCTTGGGAATCAACGGGCCCGATTCAAGGTAAGTTAGGTTACGCGTGATAATCCGGTGTAAAAGTGGATTGACGATCGTGATCTAGCCACAAAATCCTGGCGACCCTTGACACCTGTGCGGATCGGGAGGGAAAGACAGGCAAACGGATCGAGCCCCACCGTTGGCTCCCATTGAAGACAGCGATCATGGGGACATTTCTAATGGTCGCCTCAGGGCACATTTCTAATGGCGCATGACACCCGACCGTTGGCTCCCATTCAAAACCGAATTGCCAATCGCTACAATCGGCGACCGGAAGATGTAGGCCAGTCCCCATAGTCCAATGCATAAACAACCGACTTGATCGCGGAATGGAACGGGAGAGACAGACACGGTGAATTTTCAAAAACTGGAAGGCTTGATCGCAGCAACTCATTCGCCGTTTGGTTCCGACGGAGATGTGAATCTCAACGTCATTGAAAAGCAGGCCCAACATTTGATCGAGTCCGGAGTCAAGGCAGCGTTTATCTGCGGCAGCACAGGCGAGAGCCATTCATTGACAATGATCGAGCGGCGGCGAATGGCGGAACGTTGGCGGGATGTGGTTCAAGGCACCAGCTTGAAATTGATTGTGCATGTCGGCAGCAACTGCTTGTCGGATGCAGCCGAGCTGGCCGAACACGCCGGCCGGATCGGTGCCCATGCCATTGCAGCACTCTCGCCTAGTTACTTTAAACCCGGTAATGTGGAAACGCTGGTCGACTCGATGGCGAGAATCGCTGCCCGAGCCCCGAACACTCCGTTTTACTTTTATGACATCCCAGTGATGACCAACGTCCACTTGTCGATGGTCCGCTTCCTTGAATTGGCCCCAAGCTCCATCCCGAATCTGGTCGGGTTGAAGTTTACCAATACTGACATGGCGGCGTTGCAGCATTGCTTGCGTTACGCTCAAAGTGCTTGGGATATCCTTTGGGGCGTGGACGAAGTCTTGTTGGCAGCGTGGACGTTAGGCGTACGGGGTGCCGTTGGCAGCAGCTACAACTTCTGCGCTCCGCTGCATTTGCAAGCCATTGCTGCCCTCGAGAAATCGGACTGGGCCACGGCCCAAAAGCTCCAGTATCAAACCGTTCAATGGATTGAAATCCTCGCGCGTTATGGCTACATGGCGGCTGCCAAGTACTGCCTCGAGTGCCAAGGAGTGCCTGTGGGCCCTGCTCGATTGCCGCTGGGCAACCTGAGTCAAGAAGCCAAAGCCAATTTGCGTCGTGAGCTGCAAACCGCAGGATTCGTGGCCTAAATTCTTTGGAATTCGCACATGGAAGCTGAATCAAAATCCCAATGGACACCGTCCGGAGAGTGGGCTGAATTTTATCGCAACACGTTAATCAACGATGTGGTGCCATTTTGGTTTCCGCGTTGCGTTGACACTCGAAATGGTGGGTTTCGACATTGCGTGGACGCCGATGGAACCGTCGTGGATACCGACAAGTCGGTGTGGGCTCAAGGTCGCATGTCGTGGATGCTTCTCACGCTCTACAACACATGGGAGCCTCGACCTGAATGGTTAGACTGGGCTCAGCAAGGCCTCGATTTTTTGCTACGGCACGGATTCGACACCGATGGCCGGATGTTCTTTACTTTGACGGAAGACGGACGCCCGATTCGCAAACGTCGCTACGCATATAGCGAATCGTTCCTCTGCATTGCCGCAGCCGCCATGCACCGCGCGACGGGCGACCAGAAATGGCACGACTTGGCTTGGAAGTTGTTTCGTTTTTTTGTCGATTGGAACTTCACTCCGGGGCGAATGCCTCCCAAGTTCTGCGACACTCGTCCCTTGACAGGCATCGGCCCACGAATGATCGCGCTGACCACAGCCCAAAGCTTGCGCGCCGATCTCGGCCCGTCACCAGAACTCACGGCTTGGATCGATCGTTGTTTACACGAAATCGAAACCTTGTTCGTCAAACACGAACATCAGGTCGTCATGGAGACCGTCACACCGGAAGGTCACATTAGTGACCATTTTGACGGACGCCTGCTCAATCCTGGCCATGCGATTGAGGCCGCTTGGTTCGTGATGGAAGAAGGCGCGTATCGGCACGACCAGCGCTTGATCGATCTGGGTTGCCAAATGTTGGAATACAGTTGGCAACGCGGCTGGGACACCGAGTTTGGCGGCTTGTTCTATTTCCGCGATGTTCAACACCGCCCCGTGCCAGAATACTGGCACGACATGAAATTCTGGTGGCCACATAACGAAGCAATTATCGCGACCTTGATGGCTTGGAAACTAACTAATCGAACTCAGTATGCCGATTGGCACCGGTTGGTTCATGATTGGAGTTTCAAGAACTTCGCGGATCCGCAGCATGGCGAATGGTTTGGTTATCTGCATCGTGACGGACGTCGCTCGAACACACTCAAAGGCAATCATTGGAAGAGTTTCTTCCATCACCCACGCATGCTCTGGAAATGTGTCCAGATCCTAAACTCGTGAACGAATCTCAGTTGGTTTCGGTGATGCAGTACAAATGTTTTTCCCCACGGATGAACATTTGATTGCCAACGATTGCTGGCGAAGCATCAATCGGCTCGCCCATTTCATTAACGGCCAAGACCTCGCCTGAGTCGCCATGCTTGATCACCACGACAACCCCTTCGCGTGAGCAAAAGTAGATCTTCCCATCCGCTGCGACCGGCGACGCATAAATCGCTCGCATTTTTGGCAAGCGAGTTTCATCCACAATGATTTTTCCTGTTTTCACATCGCGGACGACCATGACCGGATTGTTCGACTTGACGAAATACAGACGTTCTTCATACAAAGCGGGCGAAGGGACATAAGGCGCTGCACCACCCCCGGTCCAGGCAACTTTCTTCGAATCCGTGATGTCGCCTTGAGAATCCAACGCCATCGAGACAATTGCATAACCTTGATAGCCAGTCATGCAGATGACGTGATCACCATAGCGAACCGGCGAAGGGATCGGATTGCCAACCTGCCCGCCGCACTCCCAAATAAGATTGCCATTTTCTAAGTCATAGCTACGAACTCGCGAGCCGTTGACAATCACTTGAACTCGATCGCCGAACGGGGTAATCAACGGTGTCGCCCATGTCGTTCGTTCGTCGCGATCGACACGCCATTTCTCTTCGCCGGTCTTCGCGTTCAACGCGATCAGTGCCGATTGTTCTTCATGGTCCCAAGGAACAACCACGGTGTCGCCGTAGACGCTCGGGGAACTGCCTTCACCAAATCCGTTGCGGGTGCGCATGAAACCCAAGTCTTTTTCCCACACGACTTCACCTTGCATGTCCAAACAATAAAAACCGCGCGAGCCAAAGTTGGCATAGATGCGTTGCCCGTCGACAACCAAGGAAGCCGAAGCAAACGTGTTGGTGTTATGACCGGCTTCATGGGGCACGGCTTCAATCATGGTCTTTCGCCAAACTTCCTTACCCGAATCTCGGTCCAGGCATAACACGACAAACTGTTGCTTCGTCGCCGCACGTTGCCCGCCGCCACGACCGGGCCGACGACCTTCGCCTTCTTGTCCCTCTTGGGCATCACGATTTTGTCGTTCTCGTCGGCGCGATGAATTGCCCGAATCTGCCTCGATACTTTCGGCAGCCAAATCGGTCGAGCGACCACGCCCAGAATCAGGCGGCGGATTTTTGGGGGCCTCAGTTTCCGCCGGAGTCGATGGCTCAGCCGGAGCCAAATCGATAGCTGCCATCAAATAAATTCGGTCTTCCCAAACGATCGGCGTGCCACTGCCTTTTCCCGGCAATTCCACCTTCCACTTGGTGTTCTTCGTTTCGTTCCATTCGGTTGGCAAACTGGACTGCGGTGCCGTGCCATCACTGCTGGCACCCCGCCATTGGTGCCAATTCCGTTGAGCTTTCGTCGCAAAGTCTTCGTCTTGGCCACAACATATCGAGTTGGACGACGCCCATTCGAGGGCGAAAACCAAAGCGCACCCCCCCAAAAAACTAGCTTTAGCGACCCGATTCCAGGCCCACCTTCGATTGGAAAACATGCTTGTCTCCTAGTTCGCAGCCCGCGTTCCCCACTGGGAACCCCATAGTTTGACAAACGTTTCGCGGAAAAGCTATAGTTCCTCACCACCCGAACCACGTCGAACCCGTCAAGGCGCCTATGTCTGACCCGTTGCTGCCGCAATTTATTAGCCGCTTACAAAAGAACGATCGGCACTGTCGCAAACTAGCGCGTCGGCAAGAACTCGATTGCTTTCGAGTCTACGATCGCGATTTGCCGGAGTTCCCGTTCACCATCGATCGCTACGCCGATCAACTGTTGATCTCGCATTACCTTCGTCCCGTTGAACCAGAAAGTCGAATGGCTGATCTGCCATCCTGCCTCGCCGCGATTTCGCAAGCCCTCGAAGTACCCGGCGAAGCTTTGCACGTTCGTGAGCGGAAAACAAAAGGCGATCCCACGCAACAGTACCAGAAGTTGGCCGAAGACAAACAACTATTGATCGTGCGCGAAGGCGGCTTGCGGTTCTATGTGAACTTAACGGATTACTTGGACACCGGCCTATTCTTGGACCACCGCACAACCCGCGAGAGGTTTCGCGACTTGTCCCGCGACAAGCGAGTGCTAAATCTATTCTGTTACACCGGAGCATTCTCCGTCTACGCGGCGGATGGAGGCGCTCGTAGTATCGTCTCGGTCGATCTGTCCAACACGTATTTGAACTGGGCCCAACGCAACATGGCATTGAACCGCTTGTTCGATCCGGCGTTGCACGAATTTTGCCGTTCGGATGTCATGCAGTATTTGCAAAATGCCAATCCCAACAGCTTTGACTTGGTGATCTTGGATCCCCCCACATTCAGCAACAGCAAAGCCATGCAGGGAAACTTTGACGTGCAGCGCGACCATCCCACATTGATCAATCAAACACTCCGCGTGCTTGAAGCCGGTGGCCTCTTGTACTTCAGCACCAATTGCCGAAAATTCAAACTCGATCGCGCGGCGATCAAAGCCGACTTCGTCAAAGATATCACTAACCAGACCATCCCTTTCGACTTTCAAGGGAGAATGCAAAGGTGGTGTTATGCCATCAAAAAACCGGCACCGTGATACCTAACTGTTCACTTCGTGTAGGGAGCAAGTCCATTGATAAAGCAAGCTGGATTGGATGAATCGCTTTCCGCCAGATGCCAGCCTCCGGTCGATCAAGGGTTGACATGCAGAACATACCAAGCCCAAGTTTGCCCCAAATTGCAATACTTTCTACAATCTTCAACTAGTTGAAATACATGAACGAACCAAGTAGCTCAAACAATGCGAACCATTCCCCCAGACCCCCAGCAGTTCTGTGCTTGAGTGGTGGTATGGATTCCACGAGCCTGTTGCTACACTTGCTGGCGACTGGGAATGAAGTTCATGCCATTAGCTTTGATTATGGGCAGAAACACCGCATCGAGTTGGAACGCTTGAGCCACAACCTGCATTATCTAGAAAATGCGGGCTACAAAATATCGCACCAAGTTTTAGATGTCTCGGGTCTGGGTCGCGTTTTTCACTCGGCGCTCACCAACGATCAATGGGCAGTTCCTCAAGGGTTTTACGCCCAAGAGAACATGAAACAAACGGTGGTACCCAACCGCAACGCGATCTTTGCTTCTATTGCTTATGGGTACGCTTTATCGATCGCCACGCGCGGAAAAACTCGTGTTCGTTTCGCCTTAGGCGTTCATAGTGGCGATCACGCCATCTATCCCGATTGTCGGCCCGAGTTTTACTCGGCCATCATGCGTGCCTTTGAGTTGGGCAACTGGGACAGTCAACTCGTCGAGATCTACTTGCCCTATCTCGCATGGGACAAAGCCAAAATCCTCCAACAAGCTGCCCTGTCCGCGCAGACCTTGAAGCTGGACTTCGACACCGTATTCCGCAACACCTGGACCAGCTACCAACCCGACGCCGAAGGTCGAGCCGACGGGCGGACTGGCTCCGATGTCGAAAGAATCCTGGCGTTTGATCAACTTGGCTTGATCGATCCGATCGTTTATCGCGAGCCTTGGGAAAAGGTTGTCGAATACGCTCGAGAGTCGCAAAGAAAATTCGAGTCCGGCAAGGTCGATCTGCCTTAAGATCAATGGTCGGCAAACCATACGAGGCTGTTCAGGGTCGCAGTTGTCTCGTCCACTCCAATTCGAGAAGGCGATAATACCGAGCGGACATCTTCAGCGCCGGTTCGCAGTTCCGACGGGAAAGCGTCCAGCGACCTCGATTTCATGACGGATTGGACTTGATCCCAAGTCGCGTTGACTTCGACGCCGCCACTAATCGCCACGATGACTTGTTTTTGAGCCGGGCCACCGGCCACTCGCTTCAGTGGCAGCGTGCGGTGGTTGACGACCAACTCCACTTCGCGAATCTCGGGGAACCTTTGCATCGCGTAGCGCGAGTTCCCTTCACGCTGACCAACGAGAAAACTGGGCTGCCATCCAATTCTTGCCGGAAGCGAACGGCCGTGAATGACTTGGGCCACCACGGCCCACTGAAACAAGTTCTCGAGTTGGCCATAGACCGGGAAAAGCCGACGAAGTTGAGGAAGTTGGCGATTGAAATCCGCCACAAATGATTCAGCTGCCAAGGATCGCGGCGGCGCTGCCTGCTCCCCGCCTCGCTGCCCCGCGACGAATTTGGCTTCAGTCTTGAGTTCCATCACCGGACCTCGAATCGTGAACAAATTGCTGTCTTCGCTTTCTTGAATTTCCGGATCGGCCAATGTGAACCACCAGCGAATGATTTCACTTGGCGGGTCGTCAGCCTCGCAGCGTTCCAAGAAACTAGGCAATTGAGGGCCAGCGGGGATCGAGCCCATCGCCAATAACTTGATGTGATAATCGGCGGTCAACAGCACGTGAGCAGAATGCGACCAAGCGGGCACGCCAAACACCGCGGTGTCCTGTGGCCCCACGGCAGTCAAAAACCGATCCCTGACTTGCGGAACCGTCAAGTTCCATTTGCCGGCCAATTCGGCTGCCTTCTGAAACTGACCAGGCTTTGGATCAATCGAACAACCCAAAATACTGCGGCCGTACATCACATTTCGCAAACAGGCCACCAAGTCATCCAAATGCAGGACCGGTCGCTGCGTCTCGACATGAACCGCCACTCCTTGTGGGTTGATTTCCCAAGGCCCAGCAGGACCAACCAAAAACAAATCGCCCGCCGCGGCATCCACCGCAATGGCCTGAATCTCGTACATGCCGCCCAAATAACGCACCGAGTCTGGGACAGGTTGCCCGGCTTCGGCGAAGGCGCGCAACTGTGACTCCAATTTTGGCAGCGAAACAAAGCGCAACTCGGCGTCTTTGACCAACTTCAAAGATGAAGCTTGCCCCGCCAACAACGAACCTGACTTCACTTGTTTAGGTTGAGCAAATCGAAGCTGACCCGCGACATCGATCACCACGCCATTTCGAAACGTGCTAATACTACCTGGGCCTCCGTTTTCTTCCCACGAATCCGGTTCGACCACCGTTTGAATCAAGTCGATTAAGGAATCAAAGTCAGCTTGGACCATCCCACCCGACGCCCCTGGTCGGCTCGAATCAGGTGCTCCTCCAGCATCGGCATCAGGTCCCGCCGAGTAATCGGCGTCCGAGATGCGCGACGCATTCGGTGTTGCTTGGCTTGATGATCCCGTTGTGTCGCCCCAGCGATCTATTCGCGATCGCAAGGAGAAGTCTTGCTCTGCGCCGCGTCGATGATCCAGGATCTGACTCCAACGAGTCTGACTTGCCGCGGAGGGTGCCTTTGATTGAACGTTCGCGTCACTACTCAACGCGAGCGAATACTCCCCCGCGCTCAATTGACGAGCCAATGTCTCAGCGGCCGTCACACCCGTCGAGGCGGGCTCTTGGGCATGCAACAAAGGCTCACCCCAACCACCGCCGACAACTGAAAACACGCCCAAGGAAAGAAGTGGGAACACCCACCAAGAAAAGTCGCGTTTCATAAGATTCAACGCCGCTAGAAAAAGCCAGTGGCCCCTGGCTGACTACCATCCTGTCAGTTCCCGTCCCAAAAGTCAAGAGTCGATTGGTCAGTAGCTCAACAAACTAAAACACTGGTGCGGCTCTAGTTTCTTCCTTCCGCCCAGACCGAGCAGTTCAATAATGAACGCGCATTCGACGACATTCCCTCCGGCTTTCTCGACCATGGTGCAACAAGCGTTCACGGTTCCACCCGTCGCCAACAAGTCGTCGACCACCAAAACGCGGTGCCCCGCGGATATCGCATCGATATGCATCTCTAACGTGTCTGTGCCATACTCCAAATCGTATTCGTGCCGCAGACTTTCAAAGGGCAGCTTCCCCGGTTTGCGGATCGGGACAAAAGGCAGTCCCAAACGAATTGCCATCGGCGCACCAAATATGAACCCACGCGCCTCAGCGGCCACAATGGTGTCGAGGCTCATTCCGGCGTAACGGCTGCACAACAAATCGATCGCCTTGTGAAAGGCATCGGGATTGGACAACAACGGCGTGATGTCACGGAATAAAATGCCTGGCTTCGGGAAATCCGGAATGGCCCGGATAAATTCACGCAAATCAACGTCGGACAACCGGGTCATGTTTTTCTCAGTTTGTTTTAGGGTGAAAATTCAATCCAGAACCTGACTCGCTGCCGGAAGGCACTCAGGTTTCACTCGCTGCGTCAACGACCTCCTCGTTGACGAAAATCGGCAAAAACGGTTCGCAAGTTACCGCGACCGCAATGGCATCCGATGGTCTCGAATCGATTTCCAAGATGGCTCCATTTTGCATGACACAAATCGAAGCCAAGTAGGTGCCATCACGTACCGTATGAATACGAATGTGCTTCAACTCGCCGCCCATCATTTCAATGACATTCACCAACAAATCGTGTGTCAACGGTCGCTGTGGCGGCCCGGGCTTTCGCACTCGGCGATCAATGCTGGTTGCCTCAAAGACACCAATGACAATCGGGAATTCCCGTTCACCATTCTTTTCTCTCAGATACACGATCTGGTGGTCGTGGAGCTCACTAATAATGATTCGACTCAACGTCATTTCGATCGGCATCAGTCGCATCCACTAGCCACAAGTCATCCGAGTTCCACTGCGTTCCCATTATAGGGGCAGCAACGCGAGTTGAAAGGGACGTGGCAGCACCGGTCCGAAGGTCGGAATTCGCGATTATGCTCAGAAGCCGTCGATCACGGCGAGATCCTCGGCCGCGACGCATCGCTGAGCCGAAGTTTGAACTTGAACTAGTTTTGGAACAACTTGAACTAGTTTTGGTATAAATGGGGTGCAAGCCAGGCGGAAACGTTCGAGGCACCAATCACCGAGTCGTGCACATCCGCACCCGCCGCCACCAATCCATTACGATTGACAAATATCGACTCTTTTCCAAAACCGATCGATGAAGTCGCCGAGTGTCGTACACTGCCGTCCTCGAACAAAATATTCAATCCCTGACCATCATGGTTGGCACTGTCACGATTAGCCAGCGAAGCGCTTGGCGCATCGGCCATCATGACTCGGAACGAACGGCCCAAGTTCATGGGGCCCATGTACTGCTCTTGATCGTAGTACCCCAGCGAGTAACCGTAAGATCCACCCATCGAGGACTGCAAATCAGCCAACTGTTGGCTATTTTCACGAAAGGCATTTTCCAAAGTTTCGAGACTCGGTGTTTCGCGAACTTCGTGAAGGCGATTCTGGACCGCCGAGCTGCAAAAGAACACACGATCTTCTTGGATGTAACCACCAGACTTCAACACTGGAGCATACGAGCCCGCCACATTGAGGGGGCCGGTCCGCGCAATTGGAACAAAACGATTGTCATGGGCTTCTGCGTAGTTGAACAACGCCATACCCACTTGTCTCAAGTTGTCCTGACACGCCGCCAATCTCATTTGATTACGGCTGGCAAGAATCGCCGGCGACAAAACTCCAGCCGCTAACATCACGACCGCGGCTACAACGATGAAATCTTGCAATTGCCACGCGGCGCGACCAGAAAAATCACCGCTAACCGCGGACATCGCAACCGAGCGCGCGGCACGCGGAGAACCGGCCGCCTCCACCTCTGGTCCGGTCGCGGATGGACGGCCACCTTGTTCGACCACCCGAACTTCTCGCGCCACAAACTCGCAAGCACGGCGAGCCAATCCGGAGGGAAAGTCCGAACCCGACGCTCCGGACAATGATTCCACTTCTTCCAAGCGAGCCAACGGAGCCAATTGTTCACGCAACCGCGACAACTCGTATTGGACCTCTGGGCATTCCGAAACGGCTCGGTCAACTCGCCGATGTTCCTCGGCTTCCAAAGCACCCAGCAAATATCCCAACAAGTCTTCGGCGGTTGGCTTCATAAGTTTTTCAATTCCAACGGTTCGTTAATCTATCGGCCCGATTCATCCACTCGAGCCCACGCTTCAGCCATCTTCGTGACAGCCAAATTCAACCGACTCTTGACCGTGCCCACCGGGACTTCCAAAACCGCAGCTGCGTCGCGGTAGCTCATGCCTTGGAAGTAAACCAGTTGCAAGATCGAATACAAAGCTTCCGGCAACTGCTCCATGGTCCGCCGAACCGCCACCAGACGTTCGGCTTCGTTCAACCGAGCTTCCGGAGCCGGCTCGGTCGATTCCAACAACCCCATAATCTCAGCAATCTGATCGTCCAAATCCGCCGGAGGCGTATCCAAACTCACGGTGCGGTGCGGTCGTTGTCGCCGACGAGCGTCCACCGCCTGCCGAGTCGCGATCGCGTACAACCACGCTTTGAACCGCCGAGTCGGATCGAACGACTCGCACTTCAAATGCACCTGAAGAAAAGTGCCTTGAAAGGCGTCCTGTGCCAGCTCCCGATCCCCAATGTACCGACGCAGGTAACTGTACAACTCCCGCTCGTATCGATAGACCAACTGCGCAAACGACTCCCGGTCGCCCGTTTGGCGATAAGCCAGCAGCAATTGCTCGTCGGTCACCGGCATTTCCTTGGAACGTAGTTGACGACCTTGTTGATAAAACAGATCGACGACAGTGGCTTCCATAACTTTCTACGCATGGTTTTCAGCTTTGGTTCGCCAGAATCTGCCGATTCAGTACAAATCGGCGGTTTTTCCCGCGAAGCGTTGCTTTTCCAGGCGTCTCCTTCATTGTAAAGTGGTCCACGGCGGTTCGCGAGTCCGATTTATTCGAAAATCACGGTTTTCAATGCGGTTTTCGCTAATCCCGTCCTTACCACTGAACCGAACCCGCAAACGGCGTGCCGAAGGTTTTCTCACATGGCAAATCAACGGTTTTCCTGGACCAGCGTTGGTGATTTCAACGCGTTTTTCGGCCTGATGCTCGATAATTTGGCCGGTTTGGTCCTGACCGTGACTCTGCTCAACGGCGTCTTCGGCTTCCCGGTAAATTTTGCAATGCGTTACATGGTGCCAGGCACCGCCATCGGGGTGCTGGTCGGCGACTTGTTGTTTTTCCTCATGGCCCTGTGGCTGATCCGCCGAACCGGACGCCGGGATGTGACCGCCATGCCCTTGGGGCTGGATACGCCAAGCACCTTTGGCATGATTTTCATGGTCTTGGGCCCCGCCTACCGAACGGCACTGGCAGCTGCGGGGACCGAACCTGCCCTCGAAGACGTCGATGCCGCGGCTCGACATGCTTGGCACATTGGCATTTGCTGCATCGTGTTTTCCGGGCTCTTGAAGTTGGTCTTCGCTTTCATTGCACCTTGGGCGCGACGCACTTTTCCGCGGGCGGGCCTGCTCGGTTCCCTGGCGGCCATCGCTTTGGTGTTGATCACGTTCTTCCCCATCCTCGAGATCTTCGCCGCCCCCTTGGTTGGCTTGCTATCCCTATCGATCGTGCTGACCACGTTGATCGCCCGGATCTCGCTTCCCCTGCGGATCCCTGGCGCCTTGGGAGCCGTACTCGTCGCCGGTGTTGTGTATTACTTGATTCTGGGGATCGAATACGTTTCCGATTTATCGCTGCTGCATAGCGACCCTAAACTTCGATGGGATGACGCCAAAGCGGGCCTGCTCCCGACCGAATGGACCACGGTGTTTTCCTTCGCCTGGATCGAAGCATGGCGTGATGCCATCCAGTATTTACCGATCGTGACACCGTTTGCGATCGCGACCGTCGTCGGCGGCATCGACTGCACCGAGAGCGCGGCAGCGGCCGGCGACGAGTACCCGACCGGCGGCGTGATCGCGGTCGAAGCCGTGGCGACCGTGATTGCGGGTGTATGTGGTGGCGTCATTCAAACCACCCCTTACATCGGACACCCCGCGTACAAAGCCATGGGTGGACGAGCGGCCTACACATTAGCCACGGCTTTATTTATTGGCTCGGCGGGATTGCTCGGGTACTTCGGCTACATTTATCTGGTGGTACCGCCCGTAGCGATCATTCCCATCTTGGTTTTTGTCGGACTAGAAATCGGCGCGCAGAGTTTTGCTGCAACTCCCAAGCGTCACTATACCGCGGTGGCGTTGGCAATGATCCCAGCATTGGCGGTGCTGGGCAAAGGGATGGCCGACAAAGTGTTGACGGACCCTGCACTGGCGACCGCTGGGGTCACGTCGTCTTCCTTGCTGCCCGAAAATCAATCCGCGCTCGAAGTCTTGCATCTGTTAAATGGTGGGTTCATCATCACTAGCCTCGTGTGGGCGTCGGCGCTTGCCGCTTTGATCGACCGGAAATTGGTGCGGGGCAGTATGCTGTTTTTCGCCTGCGGCGTGCTCACGATGTTCGGTGTGATTCACTCGCCCAAACCCAACTTCGAATTGTTTGTGATTTGGCCCAGCGATCAGCCGATCTCGGGGGTGTTGAGTGACCCCCATCAAATCCAGACGGTGTTGGTCATGGCGGCCAGTTACGCTTTGGTTGGCGCATTCTTACTGGGACTCTCGCGATTCACTCCAGAAGCAAACGACGAGAGCCCTGAGGACGAAACGGACGATCCAACGGCCCATTGATTCGGTGCCGTTTCCATCGTCCTTGAATTTGTTGAGAACGCGAGGTCGCCCTCTGGCTGGCCTTGATCTAGGCCGAATCGCTGGACTCGATGAGCGAACGCTGCAAACCAGCGCGGGGGGGCGATTGTGGGTCGGCAATCGGCATGGTGTTGTCGGCTGAACGCGCGTTGACATTACGATTTGCGTTCACGTTCTTCGTGCCAATGCCGATCCGCGGCGATCAAAATTCATGCGGAAGGGTGTCGATTCCGTGAGTTGTTACTGAAATTCAATCGACTTGGTTCCGGTTGCGGAATCATGTGGAGTGCCTCGCTACAACCCTGGGACAAATCCAGTCAGCAAGTTATGATAGGCGACCTCTCCTGGCCGGCGTGTTGTCGAGTGTAGCAAGCGATTATCCGCCAGGAGTTGAGTCCTAATTGCCGCTGTGAAGCCCCCATGAAACGCGACATCCGAACCCTGCGAAATATTGGCATCATTGCTCATATCGATGCAGGCAAAACGACCGTGACCGAACAAATGCTGTTCTTATCCGGCACCAAGCATCGGGCGGGTCGGGTCGATGATGGTTCCACCACAACCGACGACGATCCGGAAGAGCAACAACGCGGCATCACCATTTACTCGGCTTGTGTCACGTTTCAATGGGGCGGCGTGAATGTCAATTTATTGGATACACCGGGCCACGTCGATTTTACGGCAGAGGTAGAACGCTGCTTGCGGGTTCTGGATGGAGCCGTGGTGGTCTTTAGCGCACGTGAAGGTGTCGAAGCGCAAAGCGAAACCGTTTGGCGACAGGCCGATCGTTATGGTGTCCCTCGTTTGACGTTTATCAACAAGATGGATCGGGAAGGTGCCGATTTTCCACGTGTCCTGCAGCAGATGCGGCAACGATTGCAGGCCAATCCGATCGTGTTGCAGATCCCCTATGGTCAGGGCCCGGCGCACACGGACCAACCGTTTCGCGGTGTGATTGACTTGGTCAAACAAAAACTGCTGACGTACAAAGACAATCAAGTTGTCGAAAACGAAATCCCGGCCGAGATGGCGGACGAGGCCCAACTGTGGCGCGAGCAATTGCTGGAAAGCCTCTACGACTACAGTGAAGAAATGGCCATGTTGGCGATGGAGGAGCAGCCAATTGAGGTGGCGTTAATCAAGCAAACGCTGCGCAAAGCAACCTTGGCTCGGCAGATCCAGCCGCTCCTCTGCGGTTCCGCTTTGCACGGGATGGGCGTGCAAGGCGTTTTGGACGCGGTCGCAGACTACCTGCCCAGTCCAGCGGATCGACCGCCGGTGACCGGCACCGACCCCACCGACAAGAATCGTCCGGTCGAACGAGCCGCGAAAATCGACGAACCCTTTTGCAGTGTCGTGTTCAAGATCCTGCCCGCCAAAACGGGCGATCAGTATTGGATTCGGGTCTACTCGGGTCAACTCAAAGCCAATTCGCGGTTGCTTTGTCCCAGTAAAGACAAGAAGGAAAACGTCGCGCAATTGTGGCAGATTCACGCTTCGAAAAAAGAACGCGATGGACAAATTGAACTGGTCGGTCCTGGCGATATCGTGTGCGCGATAGGGCCAAGGTATGCCGTCACCGGCGACACTCTTTGCGACACACGCGAAGTCATCCAGTTGGAATCCATCTGTTTCCCTGAAGCGGTGATCGAGATGGCCATCGAACCGGAATCCACTTCCGAAAAGGATAAACTGCTGGAAGTCTTGGAGATGCTGAAACGACAGGATCCCACATTCCGAGCCAAGGAGAACAGCGACACAGGCCAAATGCTGATCGCTGGAATGGGTGAACTGCACTTAGAAGTCATCAAGCATCGTTTGCTGCGAGATTTCAAACTCAACGTCAAAGTCCACAAGCCTCGGGTGTCCTATCGCGAGACGATCGCGCGGGCGGTTACGGTCGAAGGCCAATGCAATCGCATCATCAATGGACAACAGTTGTTTGCCAAAGTCAAAATTGAAATGCAGCCACGGGACGAGATCGCAACCGTCGAGGTTCGTTCCATGGTTCCTCCCGAAAAGATTCCGAATGAATGGCGAGATGCCGCAATCAACGAACTAACCAGTCGCGGTCAGGGCGGCGGAACCATCGGCAGCTTTCCGTTGAGTAAGTTGCGAGTCAAGTTGGTGGATGCGGAAGGGGCCGTCGAGAACAGCAACGAAATTGCGTTTGCGATCGCTGCGGCAGACGCCTTTGAAAAGGGACTGGTCGAGGGTGGTCCGGTGTTGTTGGAACCAATCATGAAGTTGAGCATTTCGACACCGGACGAGTACTACGGCGACTTCATTGGCGACATCTCCAAACGCCGCGGCAGAATTGTCAATTCCGACAACCGCGGTGGCACGACATTTATCGACGCGGAAGCGCCATTGGCAGAACTGTTCGGTTATTCCAATGCAATGCGTTCGCTCAGCCAAGGGCGGGCTGGGGCCAGCATGGAACCGCTGGAATACCAACCTGCGCCGCCGGAAGTTGCCAAGACGTTTGCCTACTAGTTGCGATGGACTCCATCTAGAATGGGACCGCAGCACGATCCACCACAATCCGAATTGTTGCAATCGAGTCGCACCGACGCTGCCAAAATAACCGACATTGGAGGAGCTCTACCTTGCAGGAATCCAACACCGCGCTTGAACCGAAGCGACCCAAGGTGGGTTGGCTTTCCGAGGACTGGACGGCGGCGGTATTGGGGTTTGTTTGTTTTCTGTTGGCATTGGCCACCGCGTGGTACTCGGCTCCCGCGGACTTCAAGTGGCGGGCCGACGAAGCTCCCAAGGGAACCAAGTGGACACACGTCTTGAAACCCTATTTGGGCAGTGGCGGGGCGTGGTCACATGACCCACGTCAATGTTTGTGGAGCAACCAATTCGAGCCAGCTGCGAATCCCAGCGCAGCAATCACTACGAAAGCCGAGACCTACTGGCCGGGGTTGATTGGCGCCGCGGCTATGTTAAGTGTGTTTTCTGCCATCGGCGCCGCGCTACGAGGCGAGCGCATGACGAAGTTCTTCCCGGCGTTCTGCCCAATATTTCTGCTCGCCGTGTTGGCGATGGTCATGGCCAAACAGGAATCGATCCGGGCGTTAGGGCTCGAATATGTTTTGTGGGCTGTGTTGTTGGGTTTGCTGATCAGCAATAGCATCGGAACACCGACCTCGTGGCGTCCTGCGGTAATGGCGGAGCTGTATATCAAGTTGGGTCTCGTCATGCTCGGAGCCGAAGTGCTATTTGGTACGCTCGTCGTGTATGGAGTGCGCGGCATTTTTGTGGCTTGGGTCGTGACGCCGATCGTGTTGATTTCGACCTATTTGTTCGGGCAGTACGTCTTGAAGATGTCGAGCCGTACTCTGAATATTGTGATTTCCGCCGACATGAGTGTGTGCGGAGTTTCGGCGGCCATCGCGACCGCTGCCGCATGCCGTGCCAAACGCGACGAACTTTCGTTGGCAATTGGTTTGTCTTTGGCATTTACGATGGTCATGATGGTCGTTCTGCCACAGATTTGTTCCTGGCTTGATTTATCTCCCATCGTTGCAGGTGCCTGGATTGGCGGCACCATTGATTCCACCGGAGCGGTTGCAGCGGCAGGTACGATGGTCGGCGAGCAAGCGCGAGAAGCAGCGGTCATGATCAAAATGATCCAAAACACTTTGATCGGTGTGATCGCTCTTGCCGTTGCGACTTACTGGGCGACCGTGGTCGAACCGCAAGCCGAGTCTGAATCGGACGGAGGAAATGTACCCAACAAGTCCAATGCCGCTCCGCGGAATTCGCCGGGACTTTCGGAAATTTGGCGTCGGTTCCCCAAGTTCATCTTAGGTTTTTTGGCGGTATCGCTCGTGGCCTCCTGGATCGTGGAGCAAGGGGCTTTTGAAAACCTGTGGTTGAAAGACGCCGTCCAAGGCGGTGTAACCGTGTCGTTGCGGAATTGGCTCTTCTGTCTGGGATTCGTGTGCATCGGTTTGGATTCGAACCTGCGGTCGTTCCTACCGCACCTGCGCACGGGCAAACCAGTAGTACTGTACGTGGTTGGGCAATCGCTCAATTTGGTACTCACCTTGGCGATGGCCTACCTGATGTTCGAGGTCCTGGCACCAAACCCCGAGGTGATGGATGCGGGAGGTTCTCCATGAAATCGTCAGCGAAATGGTGGCGTTTGATGGGAGGCGCCGTTCTACTGTATGGCTTTTGGGGCTACGCCTGTCCTTGGCTGCTGAGATTTCCTTTTTTTGCGGCACACCGAGAATTGGTACGGGAAGAGAAGATTTCTGCCGGCGCGATCTTTTACACAGATCTGGAAAAGTATCCCGGAAAGCCCCCACGATGACGACCCCGCTGGCAGAATTCGATCGCTATCGGAAACAAGTCGCGTTTGCGGCCTGGGGTTCGTCCAGTCAACAACGCTTCTCGCAAGCCTCGGTGTTGGTGGTGGGATGTGGAGCTTTAGGAACCGCTCAAGCGAATTTATTGACTAGAGCTGGGATCGGTCGTTTGGTGTTGGCTGATCGCGACTTTGTGGATCTCTCGAACCTGCAAAGACAAACCTTGTTTGACGAACAAGACGTCGCCGACCTCTTGCCGAAAGCGATCGCCGCCGCTCGTCGACTCCAACGAATCAATTCACAAGTTAGCGTAGAACCAATTGTCGCGGACGTGACCTGCGACAACGTTGTGGAGTTGGTGCGGTCGGTGGATTTGGTGCTCGATGGTACAGATAACTTCGAAACTCGTTTCTTACTCAACGAAGCCTGTTGGCAAGAACGAAAGCCGTGGGTTTATGGAGGCTGTCTGGGCGCTGACGGACAATCCATGACCATTGTTCCTGGGCAGACCGCTTGTTTTGCATGTTTAATGCCCGAAGGCACACCGGCGGCGGGGACGATGCCAACCTGCGACACAGGCGGAGTCTTGGGAACGATCATCCAAATGGTGGCTGCGGTTCAGGTCAGTGAAGCCATGAAGATACTGGGTGGCTGTGTGGAGCAGATCAGTCGGACATTGACGGTCATCGATAGTTGGAACCTCCGATTTCGTACGCTGAGCTTGGAAAAATTAGCAAGTCGTGGTTGCGGAGTTTGTCGCGAGGGTCGTCGCGATTGGTTAACCGGAGCCCGAACCACACAAACTCATGTCCTTTGCGGCAGGAACTCGGTTCAATTGCGAGTCCCATTGGCGAGGCCGTGGGATCTGGCCGACTTGGAACGGCAGATGGAGCCGCATGGAAGTGTGGTGAGAAACGCCTATCTATTAAAATTGGTTAGTACCGAATTCACTCTGACGGTGTTCCCAGATGGACGAGTGATTGCCACGGGTACGGAAGATCCTGCGATTGCGCGGACCTGGGTCCGCCAAACGATTGGTTTATAAGAGTTCGCTCGATCTGGGCAAGCGAGTGATCGGGCGATGACTTGCAGATTCGAAAGTTCGCAGATAATCTAGAGTCCGATTCGGGACTTTTCTGGACACCACTTCCTTTGGATTCGTTCGATGTCGCAGCCATACAACAAGCCTCCTTATGCGGGCGGGTACAACCCTTACAACTCGCCAACACCTGGCCCGGGAGTTCCCTATGGCCGTCCGGGCGAACCGCATCGTGGTACCACGATTCTAGTCTTGGGGATTCTCGGGCTTTTGATGTGTCCGATACTTGGCGTGATTGCTTGGGTCATGGCTCGGACCGACATGCCCAAAATCGATTCTGGGCAAATGGACCCAGAAGGGCGTGGGACGACTCAGGCAGGTATGATTTGCGGAATCATTGCAACGGTGCTGTTGGTGCTTCAGTTATTGGCGGTCTGTGCTTACTTCGCGATTATATTTGCTGTGGTTGGCGGAGCTGCCGCGGGCGGAATGTAAAGGTTAGGGCACGTCACCGGGACTCGGTGGATCTCAACTGGTTGGTGATGTTTGTCCGTGACACCGGTTGAATCACCCCATCGATTGGTTCCCTGCGACACGACCTGAATTCAGCTGAAGTACACACAATGTCACACCCTCCCAATCGTCCTCCCAAGATCGTTGGTTACAATCCGTATGACGTCACGTACACGCGACCTTCGGGAACGAATGGTCCGTTGGGTGAACCGCATCGCGGAAATACCATTCTTGTCTTTGGCATCTTGGGAATTTTGCTGTGCCCGATTTTCGGCTTGGTGGCCTGGACGATGGCTCAAGAAGATCTGCCGAAGATCAACTCGGGCCGCATGGACCCCGCCGGGCGAGGCACGACACACGCCGGGATGATTTGTGGGATAATCTCGTCGCTTTTGTTGATCTTCCAGCTCGCCATCGGGCTGTGTTTTTTGTTGGCTATCTTTTCGGGTCGCTGATTCGAAACTCGCGTCAGCCGTGGTCGGCCTGAGCGAGGAACTGTTGACCTGCGAAAGAATGTCGACCTCATGGGTGACCTAAAAACAGATTCGGCCCCAGCACCGCTGGCTTCAGACCAGGGTTCTCCTCAACCTCGCCCTCTGTCCGTAGGTTGGGGCGTGTTGACGATCGTCATGACCTTGGTAGGCTGGTCCAGCATTCCCTTGTTTCTCCGTTACTTCTCATCGCACATTGACCCATGGACCAGCAACGGCTGGCGATATGGTGCGAGCGCCTTGTTTTGGGCGCCGGTCTTGTTGGTCACTGCGATTTGTGGTCGTTGGCCGGTTGGGTTGTGGCGGGCGGCGCTGATCCCGAGTGCCATCAATATTTGTGGCCAAACTTGTTTTGTTTGGGCTCATTATCAAATTGAACCGGGCTTGCTGACGTTTGGATTGCGGAGCCAAATACTATTCGCAGCCATTGGGGCCTATCTACTATTTCCTCAAGA
Source organism: Planctomycetaceae bacterium (assembly GCA_016794985.1). Taxonomy (GTDB): domain Bacteria; phylum Planctomycetota; class Planctomycetia; order Pirellulales; family Pirellulaceae; genus M30B19. The sequence continues at coordinate 93,514 of JAEUIQ010000079.1, forward strand.
ACGGGCAGTGATTCGGTCCGTCGGTTACTTGGCGGGCGCGATGATGGTATTGATCGGCACCAGCGGTTCAGTGCTGTGGAGTCCACAATCGATCGATTGGACTCGCTTGTCCGGTATCGGATTGGCAATCGCCAGCGGTGGTTTGTTCGCGTGTTACGCCTTGTCTGTGCGAAAGTATTTGCCTCACATCAATTCCGTTATGGCCTTCGCTGCCATTAGTCAAATGACCGCAGCGGCGATGGTCGGGCTGATGTTTTTGTGGGGCGAGAGATTTGGTGCCGATGCTTGGGACTTGACTCGCGAGCAATTTGTTTGGCTCTTGATGTCGGCCTTGATCGGCATCGCCTTAGGTCATGTATTTTACTACATGTCAATCGCTCGGCTGGGAGTCGCCGTATCGGCTGGTGTCTTGCAATTGCAGCCATTTTTGGTCGCCGTTGCGTCTTATCTTTTATTTGGCGAAGTACTGCGGGCGGCACAATGGTCCAGCGGTGCCGTGGCAGTAGGTGGGGCGTTGCTAATGCTGGGCATTCAACTTCAGATGAGCCGCCGCAACAACAAGACCTCGTCCCAAGCGGCCTGATGCTCGTGGGCAACGCACCCGTCTTACCCGACGGCGACCATCGCTTTTAAGACTTGTTCTTCCGGTCGCAAGAATCTGGGAAAATCGTCCACAATCGTGGCCAACGAACTTCGGTGTGTGATCCAAGGAGTGGTGTTGATCTCACCGGCACTTATCCAGCGAATGATCGCCTGGAAGTCGGCTGGCATCGCGTTGCGACTGGCCAACAAGGTGATTTCGCGTCGATGCAGCAACGGATGCGGAAATGAAATGATTTGCGATGTAATTCCAACATAGACCAAACGTCCAGTAAAAGCCACCAACTCTAACGCTTGTCCCATCGATTGATGATTGCCTGTTGCATCGATCACAACTTCGGCTAGATTCCCTTCGGTGGCCTGCGCTAGGACTTCGACATGTGCGCCATCGGGCTGGACCAGAATCGTCTCGGGTACCCCCAAGACCTGTTGGCAAAAATCGAGTCGATCTTGCCGTACATCCAACATGATGCATCGACACCCTGCCAAACGAACAAACTCCCAAACCGCCAACCCAATCGGTCCGGCCCCCACGATGACCACGGTCTCACCCGCTTGTGGGTTACCACGTTGAACCGCATGAAAGCCGATGGCCAGGGTTTCCACCAAAGCCAATTGATCGAACTGCAAGTCGTTTCCAACATGCAACTTGCGTGCAGGCAAGATCAAACGTTCGCACAATCCTCCGTCGCGATGCACACCAATGACCTGCAAGTCATTACAGCAGTTGCTGCGACCCCTCCGCGAGGCAAAGCTGTCCGGGTTGTTCATGTACGGTTCAACGCTGCAGCGATCACCCAATTTCAACCCTGTGACCCCATCGCCACATTCCAAAACCTCAACGCCTAGTTCATGACCCCATATACGTGGGTAACTAAAGAACGGCATTTTGCCCATGTATCCCGAATAATCCGTGCCACAAATGCCAACTTGATGAACGCGAAGCAGGGCCTCGCCGGGGCCGGGTCGTCCCGGTTCATTAACGTCAACTCGTTCAATTTGGTGGGGGGCGGCGAAACGGACGGCTTGCATTGGGTTGGACGTTTCTAAAAAGATGGAAAATCGATTTGCCATTCACGTGCGCAGCGTGACCCGGACAAGGAAGACATTGGCCGACTAGTAGCCTCCGGCAAAACGGCCGCGATCACCGGCCGCTTGCTTGAGCCCGGTGGCTGGATCGATGGTCAGGATAACGGCAGAGGCAGCCGGCCTGCCGATTTGCAAATGATGTCCCCGCTGTTGCAGTTTGTCCAGGTCGGTGTTCATTTCACGCGGCACGGTCAGGCTTCCTAACTTGGCCGGTTCATGTCCAAACCAGTTGATATGATGATCGGTGCCAAATCGCGGGCTCCGCACCGCCGTCAAAGGATCCATTCCGAACACGAGCCGGTTCAGCATGACTTGGATGGAGGTTTGATCTTGTTGGTCGCCTCCGGCAACGCTAACGGCCATTACCGGCCGGCCCTCTTTAAGAACCAAGGTGGGGGTCAAAGTGATTCGCGGACGCTTTCCGGGCGCCACCAGACTTGGGTGACCCTCCCAAGTGTGTAATCCTATCATGCGACTGCCAAGCTCCAGACCTAGGTCATTTGCGATCACACCACCCCAACCACTCGGCGTGGCCGAAACCACATTGCCCCATTGATCGGCGACCAGACAACTCGTCGTGTCATTGCTACGGCCGCTATGGACCTTATAGTCTTGCGGCGGCAGCCCCAACACCGGTTGCATCTGCCATGGATCCCCAGGAACTTGTTGCAGCGAGGCCTGCTCCATATTGATCAACGAACGACGCATGGCGGTGTATTCGTCCGATAACAATTGCTTGATGGGCACTTCAACAAAATGAGGATCGCCGAAGTAGGCATCTCGGTCGGCCATCGCCAGTTTGATGGACTCGATGACAAAGTGAACATAGTCGGCGGAGTTATGCCACATGGCTACCAAGTCTCGATCCTCGACCATCCGCAATGCCTGCAGCGCGTAGGGACCCTGCGTCCAAACCCCACACTTGTAGACGGTATAGCCGTGAAAGGAGACTGCCACCGGATCGTCGATCCTAGTCACATGTTGCGCCATATCCACGTAGCGCAGCAACCCACCTTTTTCACGCGACCAAGCATCCAATTCGCGGGCGATGGGCCCTCGATAAAAATATTCCGAGACGCGACGTAGCCCAGTGATGCGATCAGAATTCGACGCTTGCTCCGCAGCGACCAAACGCTCGATCAAGCGCAAGAAGTTCTTATGATGTCGAACAAAGTCTATATCTCGCGAGTTGTCGGCGTCCCCTTGGTTGGCGTCGTTGGGCTCGGACCGATTGGCGCGCTGTCGCAGGACGTCCAACATCGGTTGAGCGCATTCCGAGAACGTTCGAGTCCCATAACGTTCCAACGCCGTCAAACAGGCATCCAAGAAGCCGGGAACGACGACATTCGCAATGTCGTCACGACCTTGAATTTTTCCATCGCGGTGCTCTCGAAACCACTCCGGGCTCGCTAATCGAGGCGCCGCCCCAAGTCCGGCAATGACCTCGACCACTTGCCGCTTGGCATCGTATACGATGATAGGAACTTCACTTCCAAAACAGAACAGTCGATTTTCAACAACGGACTGAACCAGCATGCTCGTGACAGCAGCATCTACGGCATTGCCACCTTGCTGCAACATCGCCAAACCGGCATCACGCGATTGGCGACTGCCCGTGACAATGGCTCCCTGCGAACCTTCCGCTAAATCACGAGCGGGATTGGAACTATCCTGCGCAGCAGAGAAATTCGTAACCCAACCAAGCGGCAAGTGGCAAGCACCAACAAGCAGCAACAGCCAAGTGATCCAGGGACGACAATCGGGAAATCGTAGCTGAACCATGGCGCCGTTCCTCATTCAAGTAAAAGCTCTATTCGCGCGACAGCGGAACTTGCGGCAAATCCTGCGGCAATGGCGGAGCCAACAAGTTGGAGGGACTTGCCGTTGTCGCGGGCGCGCGAGTCGATGCCGGGGTTGGTTCCGTCTCCGCCAAGTCCGTTGGTGGAAGTCGGGAAGCCGGCGGTGCGATATGCGAAACTGACGACAGGTTCGAACCAAAGCAACCGCCTGCCATTAATGATAACAGCATTACAATCGTCCATCGATACGCACCGACAAGGAAATGGACTCGGGTGGGGAACGGATTCGTTTTGTGAGTGGTTGTCTGCATGTTTTGTCCACCATTCATGGCTAAAGTTCCGTTTTCAACAAGCTGTACAGGTTGCAAAATTTGCCCAATGACGGCTCTAAATCCGGCCGCGTGGGCTCGAATGCTGCTTACCGCAGGCGCGGTGGCAACAGGATCGTCGAGTCGCTGCGGTAGTTGGATTTTCCTTGGTCGGGGGCTCCCAAGCTCGCCGAGGTCTTTTGAATCGGGAGCAAGTTCCCACTCGCTCGGATCGGCAATGCGGAGTCTGGCGTTTGCTCGGGTGCGGCCGAGGCGTCTTTGCTCAATCCGGTCCGCATTTGCTGGACATAGAAATTTTCGTCGGACTCCAACTTGGCTGTAGCCTCGCCAACGGGTCTGGCCGGTTCGAAATCGGTGTCAGGCGTTTCTAAACTGGCGAGTCGTGTGTCCATTCGCTGTTCTAGTCGAGCAACGGCAGAAGATTCCTGACTGCCTTCTCCAACCCACTTCAACCAATCGAGTTGCAACTCGGACAAATCTTCATAGCCATATGTCTCACGCATGGCTTGGTCCCAGGCCACCGTCACGGGTAAGTTCCGCTCGTTCTGAAGGCCTCGTTCCATCAATTGAACGAATTGTCGATGACCACCTTGCGCGATTAGAAATTTTGCCACCGAGTATCCTTGAGCGTACAACGGCAGCATGTCGCTGGGATAATCCCGCATCGGGAACATCCGATTGAAGGGGATTCCTTGCCGATATTGGGGTGACAAATAACGCAAAAGCAGGGCATGGATCTTTTCGCGTTCACTGGGATGTTCGATGGTTGTGCAGGCTCCTTCATCAGCCCAACGCGGCAGACGTTGTTTGAAGTGCGACGCAAATATCGTATGCGTGACTTCGTGTGGCAGAACACTATCCAACAATCGATCCGTTGGACCAAAGACTTTCATTTCCCAATCGCTGGGCAAGTCGACGCCATTCTCGGACAACAAGAACGAGGTTTCGCCATGAGCCTGGTTGGAAACGGTTACTTCGATTGGACAAGAGTGCGACCAGTCGGGCAGTTTGTAGCCTAACCATTGGTTCGACAACAATTCGCGATAACCTTCCGCGCGGTCGCCTACGGCTTGGGCCAACTGCGGACTCGCGGCTTGGACACGAAAGTTCTTAGTGACATAGATATTGCCTTGAAACTGGCCCATGTTCTGATAGGCCAGGACTTGTTCGTTGACCTCGCCACCTGGTTCAAGCTCGACCGGCCGGGAAAGTTCTTCCGCCTGGATCACGGCGGCCGAATGGTAAGCCCATACGCCGGCGAGCAGGAACAACCAAAATCTCGTTACCCAGTGAGAAGAGCCTCGCGACCGCCACTGCCGCTGTCTGAAATGCGCATTGACTAACGAACGATTGATTTCCGATGAATTATCATTCCGTCGAGAATCGTTCTCGATCGCAGTGCGGCAAGCGTCCATGCTCGCAGACTCCGTAAGATTCGTGGTGCGAGACCGCGGTCGTCGCACCAAGTTCGCGTTAATGGAAACAATCCCTGTTTCCCCGAACGGATTAGCCTAACGCAAGAGGACAATCCTCAATAGAGAAATCGCCGCACCGTCGAAAAGTTGCTAGCGACCACTTCGTCAATCCTCGCGGTCCCAGTCGATCGGCTTGAGAATCTCGGTCAATAGAAACGCCGATGCGACGCTGCTGGGGTTCCGCACCATGTCCACAACTCGACTGGATAACGATTGACCGGCGGCACTCTGTTTTGCATCGCCGTTGGCCGGTTCGGTTTGATTTTTGGATTGTTGTATGGTCGGTGCAACCGTCGGCTTGACGGTGGGGACGGTCTTGGGAACCGTTGGTGTCGGAGCTTTGTGTTTTTGCCGCCCCTTTTGGCGATTCCCGGGGGTTGGTTGTGATACCGGGCGAGACGGTTGATAGGACGGCGAGTCGTCCAGCACGGCATCGACGACTTCTGCTTCGCGAACCGAGGGCTTGAGCGTCGAGGCTAACGGCCGACGTTCTGGCTCGACCGGCGGCTGAGGTCGCGGAGTCGATTGATATGCCGGCGTTGCAGGAGGAGCAGCCTGAGCAGCTGGACCGGGTCCACCGCCCTGAGCCTGCCGACGACGTTCAGCGGCCATTCGCAAGAAGGCTTCAATATCGCCAGCCATGATGGGGATCCTCGTCTGAGTTTTGAACGATTCCGACGCTTAGTTTGCTTGACCGCTCGACTTGGCGATCCCTTTTCGCATTTCTGTATCGGCTTGAATATTTCGCAATTTGTAAAGATCCAAGATTCCCAACGTTCCGCTTTCCAAGCTTTCCGCGACCGAAAGCGGCACTTGTGATTCCGCCTCGACCAATTTCGCACGACTGCGTTCGATTTCCGCTTTGTTCTCTTGTTCCGTGGCCACGGCTTCCGCGCGGCGGCTTTCCGAACGGGCCCGCGCTACTTGCGTGTCGGCTTCGGCCTGGTCGGCCCGCAAACGCGCCCCGATGTTTTGTCCCACATCGATATCGGCGATGTCGATCGAGACAATTTCAAAGGCAGTTTCGGCATCCAAGCGGCGCGATAATACGGTCTTTGAAATCACATCGGGATTTTCAAGCACCGCTTTGTGACTCGCGGCCGAACCAATCGCACTCACAATACCTTCACCAACTCGAGCCATGATAGTTTCTTCGGTCGCACCACCGATCAATTGTTGCAAGTTCGACCGAACCGTCACTCGCGCGGTGACCTTCAACTGAATTCCATCTTTCGCCATCGCATCCAGCGTCGAGCGACCACGATTCTGCGGCGGACAATCGATCACTCGCGGATAGACACTCGTTTGGACCGCTTCGAGCACATCGCGTCCGGCGAGATCAATCGCCGTCGCTTCACGATAGGAAAGTTGAATCGTCTTCGCCTTGTTGGCCGCGATCAGAGCTCGAATCACTTGCGGTACATTTCCCCCGGCCAAGTAATGTGCTTCCAAGTTCTTGGCGGTAATTTCCGGATCAGGCAGTCCCGATTGCACCGCCATGATTTTCGATTGCACGATGATGCCAGGCCGAACTTTCCGCAACGTCATGCCGATCAAATCGGCAAAACCAATACCAGCGCCGGTCAATTTAGATTGGATCCACAAGGGGAAAAAATAAATGACGATCCCGGCGAGGATCATGCACAGGAAAATCAAGAATCCCACACCGATGACAATCGCAATCGTATCCATTCTATTTCCTTCGTCGACATATAATGACGGAAGTCAACCAGCAGCCGGACCGGGAACTCCGCCCCCAGTAGTTTAGGTCAAATCACTGGTGACTCCTACCCGGCACTCGAACCATTGCGTTAAACAGCAGTATCGTTCAACGAGAGACGGCAGTGGGCACATTCCGGCGGCCGCCACCGGGAAAATACCACCATTCTTAAGGACCTGCTGCAAGATCGGCGGAGGGCCAAGGGGGCCCCGGCACCCAATCTGAATGGGAACCAATTCCCAGGCTAGTGAGACTCTTCCCACATCCGAAGATAGTTTTCCGCGTTATTTTCGCCGGGTGGGCGAATCACACAAACTCGGGCCGGTGGGTAATCACGAATCCGCCAAGATTCCGCGTCTGGCAAATGCCGTGGATCAAATTTTACGTCGGCTTCCACAATCAGCAGACTTTCTGGGGGCAGGGCACGGTACCAGGAATCGATCAAGCCCACGATTTCAGTCCGCTGGTGCATGAACATGGGCCAGGGAGGACAGCAGAATACCGCCCAAGGCGCTTCCACCGGAGCGGACCGAGTCTTAAGAAACTGACGCGACCAAAACAAAGCATCGCTCGTTTCGATCGTCACTCGTTCCTCTTCCTGCAGAGCTGCCACGTTTTCGCGGATCAATCGAGCGGTGGGAAAATGCCGTTCGATGAGGGTCGCGGCGGCTGCCCCGCGACTGACCGCCTCCAAGCCCACCGCTCCGGTCCCGGCAAATAAATCGACCACCCATTTGCCATCCATCCAACCGCCTATCAAATTGAATAGCGATTCTCGAACATCGTCTTTCATCGGCCGAGTGGTCACTTGGTCGCCGGAATAAACCAGTTGCCGCCCCCGATGCCGACCGCCAATGATCCGCAACTGACTTGCAGGCGTTGTCGGACGATTCGACTTCGCGCGGTTCGAGTTTGGTTTGCCCGATGTTCGTTTGGCCATGTGATCCGGTTTCTGCGGAAGTTTCTTCTGAGTGGAATCGCAACCCGTTTTGCAACTCTAACCGGTAACCAATTTCGCGCCACACTTTTCTTCACAAGCCGACACCACGCGTTGGCAAATCTCGTCGGCCTGCTTACCGGTTAAGGTCTCGTCCAGCGAACGCAAGGTTATGGTCAACAGAACGCGTTTCTTGCCCTCGCCGTCACGCTTGGCGTCGATGTAAGTCTCGCGATAGGCAACTTGCTCTAGCAAAACGCCACCGGTCGCACGTACGGTCGACTCCAAGTCCGCCCAACGTACTTTCGTCTCAAGGATGAAGTTCAAGTCGCGCTCGATGGCGGGGTACAAACTTTGCCGTTGGGCTTGCGGAATAACTTGCAAGTTACGAACCAAGGCTTCTTGGAAAAACTCGCCCACGACACATGTTTGTCTCAACTTCATTTTCTTCTGTGTGCTGCGAGAGATCTCGCCCATCAGCCCCAGCAATTGATCTCCAATCCGATAACGGAGCCCTCGCCCAGGCGCAAAGAAACTGTCAGACACTACGTCGACTTGCACTTCAAGTCCGCGTCGGATCGTCCCGAACACTTCGGCCATGACACTCTTCATGTCCAATAAGGAGCGACCGCTACAAACCCCGATCATCGTGGGTTCAACTGGAAACGAATCACCAGGCAGATAGACTTTGGCAATCTCAAACAACTCGATCGGCAAATGATGGCGGAATTCATTGATGCGGCGAAGCTCCAACAAGCTCGGGATCAAACTCCGCCGTACGCAATCGACGGGGCCGGCATTATTCCAAAACTTGGTGTCCAGAACTCCCAGCATGGGCTGAAGCGTCGCCATCGTCGGACGGTCGCTCCAAGGACTGTACAACTCGGATAACACCGACGGAACCAAACTCGGCGACAACGCCTCAGAGAGCCCAGCCGCCGTCAATACACTTCGCACGCGTTGACTCGAAATATCGACGGGCGTCGTCCGGGAGACTGCCATCGGGACCGCATGATCTTCAGGAATCTTGTCGTAACCATGGATCCGGGCGACTTCTTCGACCAAATCTGCTTCGCGAGTTAAGTCTCGGCGCCAAGATGGCGGTGTCGCGCTCCAAATGCCCACGACTGTGCCATTACCTTCGTCAATCTTTACGCCTAAAGCTTCCAAGATTCGGCGAACCTTGGCGGGCGCAATCTCGATCCCCAATATCCGTGCGATCTGATCCAAGCGAAACCGAATCGGGGTTCGTTCGGCCTTCGCACCTCCGTGATCGATGACTCCGGCACACAACTGCCCACCACAATGCTCGATGATCAATTGGCAACAGCGGAGGCTGGCCCAATCCGTGCCAATGGGATCGATGGTCCGCTCGAATCGATACGATGAATCCGACGCCAACTTCAAGCGACGCGATGTGTTTCGCACCGATCCCGGCGCGAATTCGGCTGACTCGATCAACACGTTGACCGTTTGTTCGGTAATCTCGGTGGCCGCTCCCCCCATGATTCCCGCCAGTGCCACCGGGCGATCCGCATCAGCGATCACACACATTCCGGCCTGGAGCGTGTAGCTTTTGTGATCAATGGCCTCGAGCACTTCGGCATCGCGGGCAGGGCGAACGACAATACGTTGCCCGTGCAATCGATCAAAGTCAAAAGCATGCAGGGGCTGACCGCATTCCAACATCACAAAATTAGTGATATCGGCGACGTTGTTGATGGATTTGAATTGAGTTGGATCGCCCGTCGCATTCGCCAACAGTTCCTGCAACCAAGCGGGGCTTGGCCCAATCTTGACCCCACGAATCAATCGAGCCGTATATCGCGGACACAATTCAGGACATTCGACGGTTACCGATGTCAATGATTCAATAGCTGGGCCCGTCGCCTGAGGTTGTGGGTTCGGAACCTGCAGCGGTCGGTCGAACAATACTCCGACTTCACGAGCCACGCCGATATGAGCCAAACAATCGGGACGATTGCTCGTGACTTCTAAATCGATGGCCCAATCGCCGGCCAAGACTTGAGTACTTTCGTGGTTGAGACCACTCAAACTGAGTCGCTCGGCGACTTGCGCGTCGGTCAGTTGATCCAAATTGATGTAGCGTTGCAGCCACTTCCAAGAAACAATCATGTTATTTGAAATTCAGCTAAAGGAAGGAAATGTCTTTGGTCCAAACTTCGTGCCCTCTTCCGGGGCACGGATGATGAAGCTTAAAACTGGGCCAAGAATCGCACATCATTCGTGTACAGATCGCGAATGTCGCGGATGCCGTGCCGAATCATGCACAATCGCTCGACCCCCAGCCCAAAGGCGAATCCAGTGACATGTTCCGGATCGTATCCAACCGACAGGAACACGTTGGGATCGACCATGCCAGCGCCACCGAATTCAACCCATCTTCCGTTCCAGTAGTAGTCGACTTCAACACTTGGTTCGGTGAAAGGGAAAAAGCTGGGACGAAATCGCACCGGAACACTGTTGCCCAAATAGGCCGTCGCAAACAATCGCAGCACGGTCTTCAGGTCGGCCATGGTCACCCCCCGGTCAACCATCAAGCCTTCCATCTGGTGAAACATTGGGTAGTGCGTTTCGTCCGCCGTGTCAGGACGATAGACGCGTCCCAACGAAATGATTCGCAACGGCGGTTGCTGTTGTTGCATGGTTCGAATCTGAACGGTGCTCGTTTGACTGCGCAACATGTCGGCGCCACTGCTCGAGCCACTTCCCCAGACCGCCGCACTGGCCAGATAGAAATTGTCCAGTGGATCGCGAGCCGGGTGAATGGTCGGCACATTCAATGCATCGAAATTGTGCCAGGAATCTTCGATCTCCGGACCCTCGACCGGCGTAAAGCCCAACCGCCCCATGATGTCTTTCAGCAACAAAATCGTTTGTGTGATTGGGTGAACGCGCCCCGTCGTCCACGTCGCACCTGGCAGAGTCGCGTCAAAGGTCTCGTCAACCACTTCTTCCACGACATTCTCAAGACGTTCCGTCGCCGTTTGGAATCCTGATTCGATCGCGGATTTGACTTCATTGAGTCGTTTTCCAGCCGCCGGTTTGTCCGCCACCGAAATGGATCCCAACAACTTCTGCACGGACTTTAGCCGCCCCGCCTTTGCCCCAAGAAATTCAATTCGCGCCGCTTCTAATTGCTCGGCGGTCTGCGCGTCCGCAAAAGCGCGTTCAGCATCGGTCCCCAGCGATTCAAGTTGGGCAATAAAATCAGGTAGCGACATCAACAGTTCCTACAGCATGTACAAAAAAAGAACGAGTTGCCAATGATCCGGCAACTCGTTCCTCAGTTTATCATTATGGTGCGCGGGTTGCCTACGCTTCAAGCGCCGACTTGGCGGTTTTCGCGATGATGGCAAAGCCTGCGGGATCTCGAACCGCAATTTCACTTAAGCTCTTGCGATCCAGAACCACGTTGGCCTTTTTCAAACCAGCCATGAACCGGCTGTAATTGAGGCCGTTCAACCGGCAGGCAGCCGACAGACGAGTGATCCACAATCGTCGGAAGTTTCGCTTCTTAGCCCGTCGATCACGGAACGCGTAGACGCCCGACCGAATCAACGTTTCCTTAACACTTCGCAACAACCGACGACGACCGCCGGTGTAACCTTTCGCGCGCTGGAAAAGCTTGCGTTTTGCTTTGGCCCGAGTCGAGCCCTTGATCGTTCGCATTTCAATCGACCTTTATTAGAGGCAACGCAAGGCCTGGTCCGCAGTGAGACTGACCGGATCGAGTCAAATCGCCCGTTCCAACCAATCCGAGGACCAAGTTAGGGTTTTAGCCCGGCTGCCAAGGAAAAATTAGACCGTCCACACATTGACGGTCTCTTCAAAATCAGAGCAACTATCGAAGACCTGCCAACTAGCTGCTGTACTTGCCCAAAGCCCGTTGGATCATGGGTTCGTTGACCACATCAGCCGCGCCGGTACCACGCAAGTTACGGCGACGCTTCTTGCTGGTCCCGGTGTTCAAGTGGCTAGTCCCGGCGGCGCGGTGCATGACTTTGCCAGTCGCGGACAAACGGAAGCGCTTTTTAACGCCCTTGTGGGTTTTCATTTTTGGCATGACAACTCAAACCTTTCACTTCGTCGCCCCAACTATTGGCACGACAAAGATCCCGAGGAGGAAATGGGTGGGGAGGCAGTCTAGCTGATCGCGGGCAGGAATAAAAGGGGTTTTGCCCCATTTTCATGGACCTGATGCCACCGTCCCTACGGTCCTAGTTCGGCTTTTCGTTATCAACAGCTCAAAAAAATGCCGTCCCGCTCCCCCGCCGCCGTCCAGAATTCCGTTCGCCCCCGGCACTAGGACCGATCCGGGGGAGACCGATCCCGGGGGACACACAATTTTCAAGGGTTGGGTGCGGCTGCCGAACTTTTGGACGGATCTGACCGATCTGACGGATCCGGCGGATCTGACCGATCTGACGGATCTGACCGATCCGGCCAACCCCTGGGACACACAATTTTCAACGGTTGGGTGCGGCTGCCGAACTTTTGTGGGTGCCCCCGGTTCCCCCCCGGTTTTCCACCCTAACGGAAATGGTTGGGTAAAAGCCCATGGCACTCGAGGCTGGCATCATTTACTGCTTGGCTCCGGCCAGCAATCCGAGCAAAGAATTTGGAGTGGCCACGAGAGCGTCCGACTTTGGCTCGCTGTCGCTCGTCACGGGCTTCTCATCCGTGACGACCGCGGAATCAGCCTTGTGACGACGGTGCTTGTTCACAAACCAAATCACTTCACTGATGTCGACTCCATTGCTGACCAAGCGACCTTCTTTGTGGAACGATTGACTGATGCCAACCAATTGTCCCTCGCTGTTCAAGATCGGCCCGCCACTGTCCCCTGGATTGATCGGCGAAGAGGTCTCAACCACCTGCATCCGGCATCCATTGACCGATTTGAAATAGTTAGCTCGCACGTAACCGTTGGTGTAAACCCACAAAGCGTCGCTGGCGGAAGGATTGCCGATCGAGTGCAGTAGTTGGCCAGGTTTGGCCGACTTGCCAAACGGGATTGCAGGGATGTCTGCTGGGAGACGTTCCAATTCCACCAAAGCCAGGTCGCGACGTTTGCACAAGGCGATCACTTTGCCCGGAATTTCTAACTGGCTGCGATTGGCTTGATAATAGTTCAATTCGCTTTCGATCAATCCGTGGTTTTCTGCCGGAAAGTAGACATTAACATCCTCGTGTCCCTCGATCACATGTTCGTTGGTCACGATCCAACGTCGTTCTTGATCGACCAAAACTCCTGACCCTGACGCGGATGACGTGATCACCAGGACGGTCGAGCGAACCGCTTTGGCATAAACATCCTCATTGGCGTGGGCCTTGGATTCGGCAAACAATCCGCCGACGGTCCACAGGAGGAACAAAGCAAACATTTGGGGGAAAGTGCGTTTCATGGCTGGGTTCTTTCGGGAAAAGCCGTTGCGGGTGACTTCACTTCCCATACCGACTAGCGAGCCCGCTGTGACAAGAGTTTTGGAACAACCCGAGCCGTCGCTAATCCGTCGAAGCCTCGCTCGCTATCCTGCTTCACAGGGCGAGCCGTTTTTGGACGGGTACGAGTAAGCATCCTGGAGGTTGAAACTCACTTGCTGGACAAGAATTTTCGCTCACGACGTTGGCGGCTCACGTTGCAATCCCGAACAACATCAAAGAACAGCCGTGAAAATTAGTGAAGATTTTGGCTCTTTCGTGCTCCGACTCTTCGAACCGCTCCGACTGAGGTGTCAAATAATTTCCAATTTCTGTCACAGGATCTGGGCGGGTCGGTATTGGTGGCGAGGTCAGAAATGACCCCGCCAAAAAGTAAAACCCGCACCCCCTCGCAAAAAATCCTGGAGACCCTGACATGTTACGCAAGCACCTGACCCTGACCTTGGCCCTGATCCTGGGCGTCTTGTCGGCCAATCAAGTTTTGGCTGTTGATGGTTTCAAAGCTTTGGCCGGCCAAGCTCCGGTGGAAGA
>JAEUIQ010000080.1 GCA_016794985.1 Planctomycetaceae bacterium
TGTCGGCTGCGTCAGATCGTGCTGAAGTAGGCGAATGCCGTCAGGTTGGCACGCTGCCTTTAGCGAGTCATACCAACTGTCATCTGCAGGCGGCTCTCGCCAAAAAAGCGTGTACGCCCAGTTGAGTTGGTAGGCTGGGTCCGGGCACGTATCGGCAGTGTAAATTGGTTCAATTTTCATAACGGGAGTTTAGCCGATTTCTGTAGTGAGAAATCCACGCTTCCACCGAGCGAGCTCGGCGGCGAGCTTTCCGGCCCGGGCCAGTTCGGGTCGGGGCGATGTCTGTAGTGATCAATCCACGCTTCCACCGAGCGAGCTCGGCGGCGAGCTTTCCCGCCCGGGCCAGTTCGGGTCGGGGCGCGGTCTGTAGTGATCAATCCGCGCTTCCACCGAGCGAGCTCGGCGGCGAGCAGGCAGCTGCGACCGACATTTCGACCCCAAACGGGACGGCGGTCGGAACTGTGGGACCACGGGCAGCTACCGAGATGGTGCTCTAAAGGGCGGGTCGGAACCTGGGGACGTCAAAGACGACAGGCGTGACTCGGGGTCATCATTCCGCTGGGTTCCACCTTTTGTGGGGGGATGGCAGGGACGACGGTTGCTGCCGACATCACGTGCTTAAACAGGGTTTAGAAATCCGGTTGTATGAGCCATTCTGATCGATCCGAAGCAAACCTCAATAAAATGTGAAGATATGCGGAATTCGCGGATTGACACGGCTGTGCGATCAATTGATGATAGGACTTGATCGAGTTCGATCGATCACTGGACTCGTTGGTCGCGTCACTGCAATTTTTGGCCAGACATAGGTGTCACATGAAAGTTGTTGCTTGGTATCGTCGGTGTTTCTTGGGTCTGGCGCTTCCTGTTGCATTGGCAGCGATCGCCATTCCTTCCTCGGCATGGTCGCAAATCAACAAGGAAACAACCGGAACTGACTTGACAGTTGGCGCAAGTTGGGTTGGTGGAGTTGCACCTGGGTCGGGAGACGTTGCAACTTGGGCGAGTGGGACTGCACTTGGCGGCGCTTTGACCATGAGTTCGAATCAATCATGGCAAGGCATCGATATACAAGGCGCAACAAGTGCCGTTACAACTTCAGGTGCTGGCACGTTGACCATTGGCACTTCAGGTATAAACGTCGCTGCGAGTGGCGTCAATTTGACGTTGGGCAACGCGCGAACTTTTGGAGATACATCGAGCATCGCAGTTGGAAGTGGTAGGACGGTTGCGTTGTCAGGCGGTACAACAACATTTGCAAGTGGAACAACAACGACGATTGGCGGAGATGGAATCCTAAGTCTTGCCGGTACCAATCACACACTAACTGGGGACGGAGCGTTGGTCATTAGTGGTGGAAATCTCTACAATGACCTACAGTCGGGCAGCAGCAGCGCGACGCGTACCGGGTCGACAACGTTAGGTTCCGGGATTATTCGGATCTCAACAAGCGTGAGTATGTTTGGTACCGGGGCCATTAACCTCAACGGTGGTACGATTGGCTCGCATTCCACTACGGGTCGGGACCTTGGTTCGTCGAACGCAGTAAGTATCGGTGGAAACTTCCAGATCGGCGGAACAGGCGTACTCGGAAACGGCTATGTTCGATTTGGTGGTGGTACCGATCTGGGTAGTTCTGTTCGAACAATTACCGTGGTCGCTAATGGCGTATTTAGCGGGAACGGACAGGGAGCCATTTTTAGTGGCAAGGTGACGGGCAGCGGCGGAATCGTCAAAGAGGGCACCGGGACGATGACGCTCAGCAACAACACCAACGATTACTCAGGCGCGACAACGATCAACAACGGAAATCTTGCGATTTCACAAAAAGCTCTTGCCAACAGCAGCTCGGTTACATTGGCTAATAGTGCGTGGCTTTTATTGGGTGAGAATAGTGCCGGTACCCACGATATAAACAATCTGAGTGGCAGCACCAACACCATCATTCGCAGTGACTTTTCGCTTTCAGGGACTGCCGTAGCCCGAACACTTCGGATAAATCAAACTGTCAACGGAGAATTCGCTGGCTCAATTTTGCATAATGCGTCACGCCCAATATCGATCGAGAAGACCGGCAATGGAACTTTGACGCTTTCGGGCTCAGGCGCAAATAACAACTATACAGGCTCCACGACAGTTAGCGCTGGCACATTGTTGGTTAATGGAACTCATAACGCAGCCAATGTCGCATACACAGTCAAGACGGGCGCTACGCTTGGGGGGAACGGGACCATTGGCACCTCCGGTGCGAATGTGACGATTGAGTCTGGCGGTACATTGGCCGCGGGGAACAGTATCGGCGCGTTAACCATCAATGGCAACCTGACCGTGGGCGGGGCATTTCAGTGGGAGGTCCAGTCGGGTACGAGCAATGCCGATCTGGTCGATGTTCTCGGCAACGTTGATTTGACCGGCTCGACGCTCAGCATTGTGCAACTCGGTACGTTTCAAGTTGGTCAGTCCTATACTGTGCTGGCGTATGACGGCACGTTAACGGGCACCTTCTCAGGCTTTAACACGTCGCTTTGGACGATCGATTATGCTGCGGGGAGTGCTGGCCTGAATGGTGGTGTTGGCATTAGCTTTGTGACTTTGACAGCCGTGCCGGAACCTTCGGCCTTGTTGTTTGTTGGTGCAACCGTCGCGACGGTTGTTTTGCGACGACGACGTCGCGCATAGTCTTGGCTATCCAAGCTGTGATAACTTACCAGCCATCGCTTCGTCGGTGGCTGTTTTTGTTTGCAGATCAAGCCACGGTTTCTACGGATATTTCGTCCCTAACGGGACGCGGGCGGAACGTGTTTGCCGCGGTTTCTAACGACATTTCGTCCCTAACGGAACGGCGGTGATCCTTCCCCCGCCGATATCCAAAACGCTCGCCGCCGAGCTTGCTCGGTGGAAGCGCGGATTCATCACTACAGCGACACGCTCACACTTCCTGCCTATACCAAGAACGCTCGCCGCCGAGCTTGCTCGGTGGAAGCCCGGATTCATCACTAATCGCCGCGCCCCATGAACGGCCAGCCGCAAAACGCTCGCCGCCGA
>JAEUIQ010000103.1 GCA_016794985.1 Planctomycetaceae bacterium
AATTGCGAGCGCGAACCGTTGCGGTCTCGATGAAGTTCGTTTGCGAAACAGATCGGTCCCTCGACCGCTTCCTCGCTTAGGGACGTTCTAGCTTTCAAACTTGCGCACCCACGGAACGAGCCCGTGGGGGGCAACGCTGTGAAGCAATTTTTTATGCTCACGTTCAGCACTTGTGTCGGAGCTTTGTGCCTCTTTTGATTTTGGACCGACTCTAACCGGTGGCTTGCGCCGACCGGCTGGGGCTGTTTCGGCCCATTCGGGCCTGTTTTCCACCAGGAAAAATGCTTCACAGCGTTGGAAACCAAGGCCGAGCCACTCATCGAGGAAACATGGGGAGGGAGAGCTGGGGAGACAATTCCAGGATCGCGTGGGTTCGCCCGATGCCGATCAGGCACGACCGCCTCTTTATTCGTCGGCGATACCTTCGGTTCCTAAGAAGTTGGATGTCCCCAGGGTTCGTGTCCCCCAGGGTTCGTGTTCAGGTGACTTGATGTTTCGCGGGCGGCGCACGAAAGTTTGAAGGTACAAGTTCAAGCGGTCTAATTTAATCGCTCGGCCGTCTACTGGGCTTCTGCGGAAAACGCAAAGATGTGCGGATCGCTCGAACGTGAACTGCTAGGTAGAATCGGAACCATGCGGCCGTCACCAAGGTCGTCGCTTTGGAGTGGATTTGTATGCTTGATGGAAACGAGGCAGCATGAAGAAGCGACTATTTCAGGCCACGGTTATCTTGAGCGTTATCGTGTTAGTGGGCTGTTTAGCATCCTCGGTTGTGTCGATATTTTCGACAACATCTAACCCAAGCACGGACTATTTGGCTTTGATCAATGGGCCGATATTGGCAGCTCCCTACGAGTCAAAGGGTTGGACCATCTATCGAGATCTCTTTGCCAAATATGGTCGCGAAACTCCCGAGTGGGATTCTTCGCTTGTTTTTATGCCCGATGAGAATGGCAACCGGATCGGGCGTTTTGTTGGACCGGATGACGGTGAAGCGTGGCAGGAAGCCATCGACATGTTGGCGGCGGCGGATGATCTAATGGAAGGACTGCGCGT
This sequence comes from Planctomycetaceae bacterium, assembly GCA_016794985.1. Lineage (GTDB taxonomy): Bacteria > Planctomycetota > Planctomycetia > Pirellulales > Pirellulaceae > M30B19. Next base: position 1,057 of record JAEUIQ010000103.1, read on the forward strand.
CGGTGGTGTGCGGCCCGCATTCGGACTCCCATTGCACGCGGACTTGAGGAAGTATGACCGAGTCGATTTGCAAGCCTTGTATCCTGGTCGCAACTACCGCGACTTACTGGACGAAAATCGTCAGCAACAAGCCTTGTGGGAGCAGTTTCCATTGCTCCACGCTGTTCCAATCAACGTCGCGAGCATTGGTCGAATTCGTTGGGCGTGTCAGTTGTTGAACGTCGATACTCGCTGGGCAATGGAACAAGTCGATACGGAACGCATCACGCGGAACATTGAAGCGGTGTTGGGCATGTCGAAGCAAGTCACGGAAATTCCTTTCCGTTCCGCGAGTCTTTCGGCTTTTTTCTTGCAAGCGATTGGTTTCGATATGATCGATGGGGCCGTGCATTCCCAAATCGAATTTAGTAATACTCAGTTGGATCGGATTCATGCATCCGTGCGACGATCGGCGGTACCGAACTTGATGGGCTATTCCGCCGAAAAAGCGTTGTTCCTAGAGATAGTCCAAGGCACCTATACCGACGATGGCAACGGTAACGGGCGACTGTTGGTAAATGAAATCGACGAATGGAACGACTTGTACGTGCTACTGACGGCGCCAACCCGGCGGCCATTGACCGATAAGGCCAACGAATTATTCGAACAGATTGACGCGGTGACGAAAAATCTGGCGAGCGATCAGCCATCGGTTACGATGCTAGAGATCGAGAGTATTGTGGATCAAAGCCAAGGCTTCTCGATGCTCCACGATCACTTGGCGGCGGAGCGAACGATTGGTCAAGTGATTGTTCGGGCAAAGGCGAATGCCAACGGCGTGGATGTGGCGTTGGCGGTGCTGCGATTCCAACGGAAAAATGGTCGATTCCCGGACGGGTTAGATGAACTTGTTGGCGAGTTCATGACTCGAATTCCGGACGACCCCTTCGATGGTCGGCCACTGCGGTATGGGCGACGAGACGAAGGATTCTTGATTTATAGCGTTGGTGTTAACGGGAGCGATGATGGCGGTCAGAATGTACTTGTTCGCGCTGACGGTTCGGTCGTCACTGATCCGACCGCAGAAGTCCCTGGAGAAGAACGATTCAAGATGCATCCCTACGGCTACAACTTGAGCAAACAAAAACCGGGCGATTGGGTTTTGTGGCCTCGATATGTTCTAGAGCTAGAGCGAGCCGGAAAATGAGCAAGCGAGCGATTCGAAGCGTCGGGTAGCGAACTGCCTACGGAAGGCAAGGCCGAGCGGCGGATGGATACGTTTGATACATCTTGGTTGGGAAATAAACAGCGTTAATTTGCTGAACACCGTAAACGCTGATTTCGTTCGTTGGATATGTAAGGGGCTGCTTTTACTTATCCGCAGTTCGGCCTTGTCTTCCGCAGGCAGCGATGCCGACTGCCGTTTGATCGCTGCCAACGGAGGCGATTCCCTGGATGGATTGCCCCAAAAACCGTGGGCATCGTCTTCGTTACCAAGTTCTCATCAAGTTTGGAAGTTTCCAAGCTACCAGAAATGTCACGTGGCCCATGGTCGTGATCGCTCTGTCCTGCGTTCCTGCTGGCAAGTCATGGCCAAGTCGCGAGTACAAACCTCGTGATTTTCTGAAGCGATTTCTAAAGTTTCAAGGTAATGTCGGGCAGTGTCCAAGATTGGGCCGTTGCGGACGAACTCACGGACTTGAATCGTCGAGTGGCGATGTGATTTGATGATACTCGGATGGCGCGTCCCGATCATATCTCGGGGTGTTATCGCACCGATGGGGCGGATCGGTGGAACGAAAAGCGTGGTTGGTAGATTGGGAACAGAAAAGAGAGTAGCGATTGATGCAATTGGTAATCAATAACCTGTGCAAGACCTATCCGGGTGGTGTCAAAGCCCTGGACAATATCACCATGACCATCCCCAAGGGAATGTTTGGGTTATTGGGGCCCAACGGAGCGGGGAAATCCACTCTGATGCGCACGTTGGCCACCCTGCAAACCGCAGATTCCGGTTCCGCCAAGTTGGGTGATATCGACGTGCTGAAACAACACGATGCAGTGCGGCAAGTGTTGGGATATTTGCCCCAAGAATTCGGTGTTTATCCGCGGACCAGTGCCGTGGCGCTCCTCACGCATTTGGCCGCTCTCAAGGGCGTTGGCGACGGGGTGCGTGACCGAAAAGCCGTGGTGGAGCAGCTATTGGAACGCGTTAATCTGACTCAGGTGCGGCACAAAGCCGTCAGTACCTACTCGGGAGGCATGCGGCAACGATTCGGGATCGCCCAAGCGTTGTTGGGAGATCCAAAGCTGTTGATCGTCGATGAGCCAACCGCGGGTTTGGACCCGGGCGAGCGAAACCGCTTCTATAACCTACTCTCGGAAGTGGGTGAGAGCATTATCGTCATTTTGTCGACGCACATTGTCGAGGACTGCAAAGAACTATGTACCAATATGGCCATTATTCATCTCGGGCAGTTGCTTTACCACGGCGTGCCCGAACAGGCTGAAAACAGCATGAATGGCAAAGTTTGGGAAAAAGCCATGTCGAAGGTGGAGCTATCCGCCTTGGATCCAAAGTTGAAGATCCTGTCTAGTAAATTGATCGCTGGTCGGCCTGTCGTGCGAATCTTTAGCGAGTGGGATCCGGGGCAAGGATTTCATTCCGTCGCCCCCAATCTCGAAGACGTGTTTTTTGTTCATTTGAAAGCTGGATAGAACCGAGAAGATCGCCGTTCTGGACCTTCGTTTCGTATTCAAGCACAGGCGCTGACATCATGTTTGGTGAGTTTTTTCGTTTCGAGCTGCAGTATTGGTTTCGCGGTTGGATGATCTACATCTTTATCGCCATCGTGTCTTTGATGTTTGGTCTCGCGGCGGGTTCCGACTTTGTGCAGGTCGGTGGAGCCATTGGCAACACGTATCGAAATGCGCCGTACATCGTGGCCCTGTTTTACGCAACGGCCAGCACGATTACTTGTTTCATGGCGGCGTCGATTTACGATTCGGCGGCTTCACGGGACTTCACCAGCAAGATGGCCGACATTTTGTATAGCAAGCCTTTGCGGAAATGGGACTATCTGCTGGGGCGTTTCTTGGCTGCGTCGGTGGTGGGTTTTTTGCCGACGTTAGGGGTTTCCGTGGGGATTGGGATTGCGACGCTCGTCAACATGGGGGATACCGATCGTTGGGGGCCGATCGGTATCGCGAATCACTTGCTGGCTATTCTAGTGTTTGCAATCCCGAATACGTTATTGTTCGGAGCGATCGTGTTTGCGATCGCAACGGTCACTCGCAATACTCTGTATTCATTCCTGGGCTTGTTGGCGTTGATTGTTGGCTATGCGATTGCTCAAGCCGCACTTGGCAAACTTGAGTTCGAAATGATTGCCGCACTGTCGGACCCTTTTGGTGCGGCGGCGTTTGACTCGGCTACCAAATACTGGACGGTTGACGAACGAAACACGCAGTCGATTCCCTTGACCCAGTGGTTGATCTTGAACCGAGTCATCTGGTTGGGTGCAGCGGTAGCAATCTTTGGGTATGCGGGCACTCGTTTTTCATTCGAGATTCGTTCCAAACAGTCGCGGGAACGAAGGCGGGCCGTTGAGTCGAGTGATTTGGGGATCACGCCTGTCGCAGGCGGTCCAGTCTTGACCGCAACGTCATTGCCCATCCGAACTCCCAAGGTTCGTTGGTTGGATCAACTTCTTTCAACGTTGGCCTCGGATGTGGCTAGTATCGTCAAGACGACGACCTACATTTTTATTATGGCGTTTGCGGCGATTGATGTGCTCTTTGGAGTGATATTGGGTTCGCAAGAGTTTTATGGGCTCTATTCGTTTCCGGTCACCTATCGAATGGTCGAGGAAGTGATCCTCTCCTTGGCGATTTTTCCGTTAGCAATCATCACGTACTTTACCGGCGTCTTGGTTTGGCGTGATCGCGACAGCCGAATTCACGAAATCGTCGGGGCGACTCCCAGTTCCAATTCGGTTTATGCGGTGTCACGTTTCTTGACCATGTTGATCGTGATTTTTCCGATTCTTGTGATCGGGATCGCTGCGGGTTGCTTGTATCAGGTCTTGCACGGATACACTCGGTTCGAGTTTTCGGTGTATCTTGAAGAGTTGATGGTACTTCAAGGATTCCGGTTTGCGTTTCTGATCGTGATCGGTTTGCTGGCTCACTCAGTCTCGCCGAACAAATACGTGGGTTACTCCGTGTTTTTGTTCTTTTTCGTGCTCAATGCGTCTCTGTGGCAATGGCTGCGATGGGATACGTTATTGGTGCGGTTTGGCGCCCTACCGATGCATACCTATTCGGACATGTATGGGCTCGCCCCGTTCCGTCCTGGCCTGTATACGTTTGCCACTTATTGGTCGTTCGTCTCGATGGGGCTGCTGTGGTTGACGGCAATGCTAATGCACCGTGGGACTCCCGCGGCATTGTGGCAACGATTCCGCAGTGGGCTTGCGCAGTCGTCGACTTTCTCACGCGGTTTTGCGACCATGTCGTTGATTATGGCGTCGGCGATGGGCGGTTGGCTGTATTACAACACGATGGTGCTCAATGAGTTGGTTGGGCAGGCCGATCGCGAGAAAAGGCTAGCCGAGTACGAGACAAAGTATCAAAATTTGGCCGAAGTGACTCAACCCAAGGTGGACTCGATCAAGTACGCGATCGACATCTATCCGGAAGAACGAAGTATCCAGGTGCGCGGGATCCACTCGATCGTCAACAAGTCGGAAGAACCGATTGAGAAGTTGTATTTGAACGTCGCATCAGGGTTCCAGACCGAGATCGAAATTCCACGGGCGAAGTTGATCAACGACGATGACCGGTTGCTGATGCGAACTTACGAAATGGTTCCTCCTATGGCGCCGGGCGAAGTCTTGGAAATGAAATATTCCGTGCGGTCGAAAAGCCGTGGGATCGAGAATCAAGTGAGCCAGACCGAAATCGTCCAAAACGGGACCTTTTTTAATAACTCGTTTGCCCCAGGATTTGGCTACGATTCGAATCGCCGAATCATGGACCCCAAACGTCGCGAAGCCTTGGGACTGCCTGAAGCAGAGACATTCCCGGTTCTGGTTCGCGATTGTGGCGACCAATGCCTCGTGCACTATATGAGCAATGATTCGGATTGGGTGTCGGTCGAGACGATTATAAGTACCTCCTCAGATCAAATCGCGGTCGCTCCGGGTTCCTTGGTCAAGCAATGGCAGGAAGGGGATCGCAATTACTTTCAATACCGGTTGGATCATCGCTCATTGAATTTCTATTCCTTCGTTTCCGCTCGCTATGAAGTAGAGCGGTCGACGATCGGCGATGTGGCAACAGAGGTCTACTACCACAAAGAGCACCCGTGGAACGTATCCAAGATGACCGAAGCAATCAAAATGACACTGGCCTATTGCACAGAGAATTTTGGGCCCTACAAACACAAGCAAGCGCGGATTATTGAATTTCCACGAGTTGCGAGCTTTGCGCAGGCATTTCCAGGGACGATGCCGTATTCCGAGAGCATTGGTTTCATTTCAAATTTAGAAAAACCCGACGATATCGACGTGGTTCACTTCGTCGTCGCGCATGAGATGGGGCATCAATGGTGGGCCCACCAAGTGGTTGGAGCCAAAATGCAAGGAGCCACCCTGCTCTCGGAATCCTTGGCCGAATACACCGCTCTGATGGTCATGCGCCGCAAGTACGGCGAAGACATGATGCACAAGTTTCTGGAATACGAAGTGGATCGCTACTTGAGGGACCGAGGCACCGAACAACTTAAAGAGAAGCCTCTGGTCAGCGTGGATCCAAATCAAGGATATATTCATTATCAGAAAGGTGGAATCGTGTTGTACCAATTGGCAGAAATGATTGGCGAGGACCGCGTCAACGCGGCTTTGCAATCGGTCATTCAACAATACGCTTATCAGGGCCCACCGTATCCGAATTCTTATGTTTTGATTGACGCGTTGAAGCAACACACGCCTCCCGAATTGCACGGATTACTCAAGGACCAATTCGAAGAGATCGTGTTGTACGGCAATCGAACCTTGGAAGCGACCGCGACGGAACTGCCTGACGGAACATACAAGGTCAAAGTCAAGGTCGAATGCGAAAAGTTCTCGGCGGACGAAAAGGGTAAGGAGATCAGTGTGGCGATGGATGATTGGGTCGAAATTGGGGCCTTTACTCGTCCGGAACCGGGGAAACGTTACGGTCGGCTGTTGCATAAAGAACGTGTTCAGTTACCGAACGGGATTCATGAATTGGAATTTGTAGTCGACGAGCGACCGGACAAAGCGGGCATCGACCCACAGCGTCTGCTGATCGACCGAGTTCCGGGGGATAACCTGAAATCGGTGACGGTTCGGCCTTGAAATTCGGTGAGGGCCACGATGTTGCGTTGGAGTGATCTGCGGATGTTTGGAAACCGTTGATGCGGTTGCGCCGATTGTCCGATTCGATGGCTTCATTGCCTCTACCGAACGAGTCCGTCCTCGGCCCAAGGACTTATTCCGTTGCCACTTGGATAGACCTTAGGGGATAGATCTTAGGAGATAAACCTTTGGGGATAAAACTTTGGGGACAGGCAAGTGCTTGGGGACACCAACTATTGGGGAGCGACAGTTTCCAGGCCTTTCGTTAGGTCAACCTGGGCCACTACCGAGTTTCCCTGGAGTATTCAGCGGTTCTTTCTCAAAGCCGGAACAAGCCAGTGACGAAGTCGTATCAAGCGAGAGGAGACGGCGCGGAAAAGAAGGTGCCACCAATCTCTTCGAAGAAGTGATCCTGGCTTGAGGCCTGACAGAGTGACACTGAACCGGAAAGTGGCGATGCAAGCAAGCGGAAGCGTGAGTTCACGCGGCCTTCGACGGTTTGATCTTGCCTTGTTCCGCTGCTCGTTGCTTGATGTCGTCCACGGTGAGCGTCTTGAACTGGAATTTTTCTTCTTCACCGCCTTGCAACAAGATCGTCGCATTTTCGGCCAAGAAACGCGGCATCAAGTTCCAGCACTTGGCCATGACTTCCGGTGAGTTGTCCCAGCCGATCACGACCAATTCGATGTCCTTCAAAGAGTTGGCCGTGCGCGACAAGGCCGAATGTGCGTCGCCCGGAACGAGCTTGACGCGAGCCCCCGTGCCCGACAAAAGCTGGTGTGCTGCCTTGAGTGTCAGCTGTTCTTCGTCCGCTTTCGGATGGGCTTCGAAGAGGTCGATTCCGACAAAGTTGACCACTCGCGGACCGGCCGTCCGCAGCGCAATCTGTAACATCCGTTCGCTACGAACGGCGTCCTCCATACCGATTTCGAGGATCGAAACGTACTTGTGCTTTTGAATGAGACGATAGCAAACACGGTCTTCCGGTAACTGAGCAAAATAAGACCACCAAACGGTTTGCCAAAATGAAGCAGCCACGTGCCAGCATCCTTGCGTGAATTTTTGCGAGGCGTTCGCATTGCTAGACCACAGAGCGTCCCTGCTCTGCTATTCCCACTGTTTCGGCGAGATCGCCGTCGATTCTGCAATCGGACTTGGCGAGTTTTTTTCGTGTGGCCGCGCCAAAACAGGGTTCGCGAGCCAAAATTGGGCCGAAGTCGAGCCGAAATGGGGGCTGAGGTGGCTGGCGTGGACTGGGGGTGGGCCGGTCCACGGCGGACTTTTGGGCGAATATGAATCGGACCGCGGAGCGGTCCGCGACAATCGGACCGCGGAGCGATCGGCGACAATCGGACTGCGGAGCGATCGGCGACAATCGGTCCGCGGAGCGGTCGGCGACAATCGGACTGCGGAGCGATCGGCGACAATCGGACCGCGGAGCGGTCCGCGACAATCGGTCAGCGAACGTGGGACTGCTTACGCCACTTGTAGCAAGCGACTTTGTTTGGCCCAAGTTAGCCAATCGGTAACTTCAGCCAGGTCTGGGGCCGGCGAAGATCGCAGGATTCGCTGGCCTTCTTTGGATTTGGCGACCGGAGTGACTTTGGCCAGCAACTCGACCGGAGTGAACCGCAGCATCGCTTCCGGCGTATCGATATCGCATGCCACCAGTAATTGCGCATCGTGCCCGCGTAGGTTGGGCACTCGGCAAATCAAGCGAGCTTGGCGTTGCCATTCTTCCAAGGTTTTGAGGTCGAGCCGCCGTACTTTTAGTTTGCGCGCCAATTCCTCACCATTCGATTCGACGAACTGACGCACGGTCACGATCCCAACTTCGCCGAATCGTTCCGCCATCTTCGTTCCGATGGAAGGTGCCTTTTCCAGTTCATCATCCAAGCTCAAGTAAAACACCAGCCCGGAAGTGGAGCTCGAGCTAGAAACCGGTGCTGATCCCGAGGTAGGCGGTTGATGGATCTTCATGGCCGGGGCGGCATCGGCACGTTGGTTCTCTTGTTGCCAACGTTGCCGACGATTCCCGTAGGTTCGGCCGGAACGTTTGGCGCCCCAGGTTTGGCGATTCTCACGGAGTCCGTTCATCCAGCTATGCAAACGCGCACGCTCGTCCGCAGTGCCGCTTTGCATGACACGTTGACCTTCCTCTGTCGCCAAGTAGATCTCCAAGCGACGCAACACATCCCCTGCTGAGAACTCTTCCAATTGTTCTGGTTCCGTAATTCCACTGCCGACCAAGAGTCGCACGTCGTACGGTCGAAGTCCAGGGACGCAGCACAGGAGCCAACATTGACTTTGCCAACGATCGACTTGGCCCGCGGTCAATCCATGCATCCGCAGCGACTGTGGCAATTCGTCGGGGACGAGATCCAATAGGTCACCAATCAATAAGAGGCGATGTTTGCTCAGGACCAGTAACCATTCAGGCTCGATGAGGTCCAGATGGGCCAATGGTGTTTGTTCCGTAATCAACGGCCAACGGATTGGTTGGGGCACGACTTCGACAGGCGGCGGGGCGGCCACCGATTTCGTTAGGGTTAGGGGACGTAACACCAACGGCCACTGCGTGCGCTGTTGAGTAGAAGCGGCGTCCGGCAATTGAAACACAGCCAAACGAGTTTGTTCCGCGACGGACAACGGACGACTGAGCCAGCGCGATGAGACTTGTCGTTCCGCCGCAAACAGCACGATTTGGTGTCCTAGCCCAACAAAATCCCACAGGGTATCCATGACAGTTTGGCTTCGTTGCGCGTCCAAATTCACCAATAAGTCGTCAATGACCAAAGTGATCGGAGTTCCGTGGTCGGTCATTCGCTGAGCAACGGCCAAACAAAAACTCAAGCAAACCAAATCTTGCAGGTCCCGAGGCAATGTGTGAAAGGAACGTTCCGCGGAGGCTTCAATCGCGACAAGTCGTTGGTGGGTCGCGTCGACACCGACTCGATTCAACCGTCCGCCCGTCAATTGGCGGCACCAGTCGGACGCACGATCTATCAGCGAATCGTATTTCAGTGCCCACAACGGTTCATCGCGGCGCACTTCTTCGCGCAGTTTTCTTAAGCGAGGTTCAAGCTGGTCGATCTCGAATTGGACATCGTGCAATTCCCGACGAAGGCCATCCAAATTCAGTGAATCTCGCAAGCTCTGCAGTTGGGTCGCCAAGGACTCCCAACGTCGACGAGCTTCCCCAATCAGCCGTTCCAGCTCACTCAGCCGATTCTGCAATCGCGCAAGCTCGGCACGGAGTTCGCGGACCTTTTGTGCGAGTAGAGGATCTTCGGAAACGGTGACTTCAGCACGATCGGTCAGCGGCCCAACAAAATGCAAGCGGGCTTCCCACGAACCATGTTGCCGCGCGTAGCGCAGGAATCGTGTTTCCCCGTTCCGCCACAATTGATGGCCATCGGCATCCCATCGCGAGATTTGCGCCAGGCGTGCTTCACGACGGCGTCGTAGCCATCCCAATCGACGACGAAGTTCCGCCTCGCAACGTCCAAGATCGCGTCTCTCGCTACGAATCCGTTGACGTTGGGCGGCAACAGCGAATCGTCCCAGTTCGCGCCGCAAACTTTCCAGCTCTTCCCGAACGATCGTCCAAGTTGGGCCAGTTACCAGGCGCTGTTCTGGGCTGCGGCGTCGAAGTTCCTCGGCTTCCAAAGGAATCGTGTGTTCATCAACCGGCCAAGTCCAATGGGTCAATACCGACTCGGGCGGCAGAGTGCCGGAGGTTTTCACCTCGACGCGGGACCAATCGGTCGATCGCTCCCACTCCAATTGCTCGCGAGTTTTTCGAATCTCGACTTCGTCTCGCTCCTTACGCAAAGCCAGTGGCCAGGCACTCGTCCAGTGCTCGATATGTTGCTCCAGCCGCATCAGATGGCGGCGGAGATTGCGAGCTTGCCATTGCTCCAAGCTATCATCCTCGTCCGTCAATCGCGCGCGAATGCGGGCCAACACTTGGCGCCGTCGCAGCAAGTCGCGTTTCACGGCCAACGTGCGACGGATCTCCGCTTGAATCCGATCGAGCTTGCCATAGAGAAGGCGCAGCGACTCGTTCGATGGGGTCTCAACGACGGTCTTGGTCGTGAACCGCGCGCGACTTTGTTCTTCGGCCTGCCGCAATTCCAATTCCAATTCACGCATTCGGACAACAACACCGGAGCGTTCGCTTTCCAGGCCAGATAGTTCACTACGAGCCCGGTCTCGCGATTGTTCCAATTCGGACACTTGAGTTCGATGATGAAGTTCGGCGTCCGCCAATTCGGCGCGGACCCGATCCCGTCGCCCGGTAAGCCGTGTCCATTGATTTTCATCCAGGGTCAAACGGTCCCGTCTTTGCGTCGCCTCTTCTCTCCAGCGACGATACTCGGCTTCCGAAGACCAAGTCGAACCGGCGCGAGCGACACCGAATCGATCTAACAAACTTCGCACCATTCGCCGCTCGATGTCCGGTGCATCAACGAAGCTCAAGTTGAAAAAAGTGGTGTAGTCTGTGGCGGACAGCTCGCCGAGTTGCCGCGACAGCGAACGATTCGCGACTCCCGGCGTGGTCGCTAACAATGCGGCGGATCCGGTCGCCCGCTCGCCAAAGACGCGACGGAATTGAAACGTCTCGCTGCCGACGGATACTCCAATTTCACCCGCCGGGCGGGCTTCCCATTGCCGATCCGGTTTGACGTGTGGCGTTTGCTCTTCATAGAAGATCGCAGCCAGACCGTGGCGGAGAGTGGATTTGCCCGAACCCGTTTCACCCAAGACGACATTCAAGCCGCCGGACAATTCGCTGAGCACGATCGTGCGAAAGGCACCGCTGTTTTCCAAACCCACCTTGGTCAATTTCATTTTCTCGACTCCAAGTTTCTTGAACTTCCCCAGATGCTGGCCTTCCAGGCGTGGGCACGGTCCCGCCTTCGGACCGGATGGCCAGTGGACGGTATGATAACCGAATATTGCCCGAACCACCTAGACCAATTGCCTTCTCTAAAGGCCCTGGGTTCCCAGCGGCCAGTAGGGTCGGATTTTCGTGCGGCAAGTTACGGCGTCGAAGTTCAACGTTTCATGGGGCTTGGTTCCTGTGCCCGCAGAACGGTCGCAAGCGAATTTCATGCGCCGTGACCCGCAAAAAAACAACCGTCCTCCAGCGGGCCGAAGGCACAAGCCGTGTGCCGACGACTGAGGCTGGTGACTGAGGCTGGTGACTGAGGCTGGTGACTGAGGCTGGCGGACGGAATGCCGGGCGAGCCGCACATTATTTGGCGGGCATCGCGTTTACCCAAGTTTCCGGGTTGCGGCAACCTCGCCGCCTTGGCATCAGTTATCATGGTGTCGATAACTTTGAACACCAAACCACCCATGGACAGATGCATGCAACCGGAACAGGATCCCCCGTTATTTCACAGTCGTCGCGATCTTTTGCGAGCAGCAGGTTTAGCCACCGGATCGTTGGCCATGGTAGGGGCTTTGCCGACTTGGGGATTCGCCCAAGGGGCGATCGCCGAATTATTGGCTAACAAGTCACGAAGCGAGTCACCGGCTCGAGCGTTGGCCGCCGAGTCGAAAGTCCGGTTCTGTTTCAACACGGCCTGTTTGCGGGGCCGCCAAATTCCAATCGAGCAATTGGTCACGATGGTGGCCAAGGCGGGCTACGATGGAATCGAAGTCTGGATCGATGAATTGGATCGCTATACGAACTCGGGGAAGAGCCTCAAAGACTTGGGCCAGCAAATGGCCGACTTGGGGTTGAAAGTCGAAGGTGCGATCGCGTTTGCAAATTGGCTGATTGCAGACCCGTCCGAGGCGGACCAGGAATTCGAAAAGGCCCGTCGAGATATGGAGAAGGTGGCGATTTTGGGTGGGCAGTCGATCGCGGCACCACCTGTCGGGCAAAACGACCGCCCGATTCAAGACTGGGATTTTGCGGCCCAGCGGTTGGCTCGGTTGGGAGCGATCGGGCGGGAAGTTGGCGTTTTGCCGCAGTTGGAATTGTGGGGATTTAGCCAAGCCATCGGCCACCTCAGTCAGTTGTTGCGGTTGGCGGCGATGGTCGATTCGCGTGATTTCGGCGTGCTATTGGATGTGTATCATTTGTACAAAGGCGGCTCGCCGGATAACGCCTTGAGGTTGGTCAGCGGCAGTCAAATGGCGTTGTTCCATATCAACGATTATCCGAGAACTCCGGGGCGCGCTGAGATCGCTGACAAAGATCGCGTGTTTCCGGGCGATGGAATTGCGCCATTGCCACAGATTCTTGGCGATTTGGAGCGAAGTGGCTTTCAAGGAGCGTTAAGTTTGGAGTTGTTCAACCCTGATTATTGGCAACAGGACCCGGCTTGGGTTTTGGAGACAGGACTGGCGAAGTCCAAAGCGGCCTGGGACAGTCGGCAGTAAGACTTGGCGGTACCCTCGAGTCTAGGAACATCTCGGAGTTTCTCCCTCGCTGTTCTTTTCCGCCTTACACGGTGGATGTGAGGGCCTGGGATAAGTTATCCGCTAAGAGAGCGATCGAGGCAAACTCGAACCGATGGTAGGGACGGAATGAAGGAGTTGATTTCGTGCGTGTGAAATTGCTTGGTGTTCGTACGTGGATTCCCCGTGGCCTGATGACGCTGTTGATGCTGGGGGCATGCGGTCCGACGGCCAGCAGCCTAGCGGTGCAGGATCCGGTATCGGTCGCCGTTGATGTGAATGCCCGGTCGGGTTTGAAGCCCGCGTTGCTGGAGAAGGCCAACGAGGTCGCGTCGGAAGCGCGCGGTTGGAATTTCCATGTCGTACAACCTGGGCAAGTCGAAGTGCGCTGGGAAACTCAACCGATCACCGGGTATCGAATCCACGAGCTGAAGAAGCCGGTCCTTTATCCGGTCCTTGGGCCGGGAGGGCATTCACTGACTCGCAATTATCCGCTTGTGGTCGGCACGGCTGGAGAAGCGACGGACCACCCGCATCACAAGTCAATATGGTTGGCCCACGGCAACGTCAACGGTCATAGTTACTGGGACGAGAAAGCCATCATTCGCGCCGTGGGTGAGCCGCAGCTGCTGCCGGACGAAGCGGCGATGATCGTCCAGCACGAATGGTTAGCGACCGATTCGACGGACGTCGTGGCGCGCGAGGAAACTCGACTGAGTTTTGGGTGTTTGCAAGTCGGAACGTCACCGCTGGAAGCGGGATGGTGGTTGCAGTATCAGGTGCGGGTCACGGCGGTTGCCGAGACAGTGACTTTTGGCGATACCAAGGAAGGTTTCTTTGCGATGCGAACTCATCCAAATTTGCAATTGACTAACGATCCCGGGGCGGGAGTGACCACCGCCAACGGTCGGGCCTTGAATTCCGAGGGGCTTACGGACAAGGCGCTGTGGGGTCAGAAAGCTCAATGGGTAGCCTATGGTGGGAAGATTAGCGAGCAATCGATTACGATCGTGATGATGGACCATCCCACCAACTTGCGGCACCCCACGACCTGGCATGCCCGAGATTACGGATTGGTGGCGGCCAATCCGTTTGGACTGCATGATTTTCAGAAGTTGCCCGCCGGTACTGGCGATTTTGCCTTATCGCAGGGTGAATGCCTAGAATTCTGTTATCGGATCGCCTTTCTGCCGACACTACTGGACGAAAAGGCCATCCGGGCAGCTTATCGGGACTTTGAGGCTGTTTCGCCGAAATGGCAGAAGTAAGCCGGTATGGTCTGGGTCCGGAAAACGATGGGGCAAGCCATTTAAAACTTTTCGTCCGCTAGAAACGAGGCCAAAGTGTCGACAGGAAAACGCAGTCTAGGCGACGTGATGAAGGAATTCGCCGACCATCGCCTAGTCATGAAAGAGGAGCTGCAAAAAGTTATTGTTGGCCAGGACGAGGTGATCGAGCAGTTGTTTGCGGCTATTTTTACGCGTGGTCATTGCCTGCTTGAAGGCGTGCCGGGACTGGCAAAAACTTTGTTGGTCAGTACCATCGCGAAGATTCTGGATGTGAATTTCAATCGAATCCAATTCACGCCGGACTTGATGCCTGCCGACATCACGGGCACGAATGTGTTGGAAGAAGACGAGTCGGGCAAGCGTTTCTTTCGTTTCGTCGAAGGACCGATTTTTACGAACATTCTACTGGCGGATGAAATCAACCGGACGCCTCCCAAGACCCAGTCCGCGTTGTTGCAGGCGATGCAAGAACGGCAAACCACGGTTGGTCGTGAAACCTACGACTTGCCTGACCCATTTTTTGCGATTGCTACTCAGAATCCTATCGAGCAGGAAGGGACCTATCCCTTGCCCGAAGCTCAGTTGGATCGCTTCATGTTCAATATCATTGTGGGATATCCGACTGCGGAAGAGGAAGAGAAAATTTTGACGGCGACGACGACGGGCGAGAAACCGGAAGTTCGCAAAGTGTTGACAGCCAAAGCGATTGTCAATTTACAAAAGTTGGTTGGCAACGTGGCGGTTAGTCCGTTGATTATCAGTTACGTGGCCAAATTGGTGCGGGCGACACGACCGCGCGACGCTTCGGCGCCCGAGTTTGTGCGCGAGTTGGTGGATTGGGGTGCTGGGCCGCGAGCCGGGCAATTTTTGATCCAAGGTGGAAAGGCGATGGCGGCGATGGATGGTCGTTTGTCGGTGAGTTTGGATGATATTCGCCGAGTGGCAGTGCCGGTTCTGCGACATCGCATCAGCTTGAATTTTCAAGCTCAAGCGGAAGGTCTCGATAACGAAGCTGCGGTGCGGCGACTCCTCAAGGAGATTCCCGAACCGGCAATCTCGAAATACACCAAGTAGTGGCGTTCGGTTAGTGTTGCTTCAATTTAGCTAGCCTCTCGAGGTCCGTATGACGCACGGCGTTGGCGAATATCTGAAACCGGAAGTGATCAACCAAATCAAACGGTTGGATCTTCGCGCGCAATTTGTGGTCAAGGGTTTTTTGCAAGGTCTACATGCTAGTCCGTTGCATGGATTCAGTGTCGAGTTTAGCGAGCATCGCGAGTATCGGCGTGGCGATGATCCACGCGGAATCGATTGGGGCGTCTTCGCGCGAACTGATAAGTTCTATATTCGAAAATTCGAAGCGGAAACCAACTTGACCGGCTACATTGCCGTCGATCAAAGCCAGTCGATGGGCTACACCTATCGACAAGAATTGACCAAATTTGATTACTCGATTTGTTTGGCCGCCAGTTTGGCGTATTTAATGATCAGTCAACAAGACCCGGTTGGTTTGATCACATTCGACCAGAAGATTCGGGATTGCCTGAAACCCAAAAGCAGTCGCAAGCAATTGACCAACATGTTGGCGTTGCTTTCAAAGTTGAAGCCACTGGGGACGACCGATGTGGCCCAGAGCCTGCTGCAAATGGCCAGCATGTTGCGGCACCAAAGTTTGATCATGTTGTTTACGGACTTGTTGGTGGATCCGGAGCCGGTTCGGCAAGCCTTGAGCCGCCTGAAGCATAGCGGGCACGATGTCATCGTGTTTCACATCCTGGACGAGGCCGAAGTGACGTTTCCCTTTGAAGGTGCGGTGGTTTTGGAGGATCCGGAAACGGGCGACGAAGTCAAACTGGATGGACGATCGATGCGGAATCCGTATCGGGACGCGGTCCGCGAGTTTCAAGAAGAGTATCGTCAATGGTGTCACCGCATGCGGATTGATTTTGTCGCCATGGATACCCACACGCCGTTCGACAAAGCGCTGTTGGAATACCTCATGAATCGTCGGACGAGGTTGTAACGCATGTCGGTAGTCCACGTTTGGTTGATGGCCTTGGGAGTTGGGTTGGCAGTGGGCCCGATTGTGTTGCATCTGCTCTTGCAAGAGAAGCCCAAGCGTCTCCCGTTTCCGGCGTTGCGCTTTGTCGTGGCGAAGCAACAGCATGCGCGTCGGAGCTACCGATTGCGACATTGGATATTATTGGTCTTAAGAGTGGCCTTGATCGGCATTGCGGCCTTGGCATTAAGTCGGCCCGCTGCGGCAACGGCTTTGTTCGGGTCAAGTTTGTTGTTGGGTGGCACGTTAATTTCCGGGGCGTTGTTTTTGTTTTTGACATTGTATTGGCGGAACAAGTTACGGGCTCAGCCTAGCAGCAGCGGATCCGCTACAACTGGGGCGACGTCGGGGCGACTTGCAAGCCAGTCAGGAGCGGTTGCGAGTTGGCCGTTGGCAGTGTTGGTGTTGATCGTCCTCGGGCATTTGGGGACCGCTAGTTGGTTGGCTTATCAAATGTGGCGTAGCGATACCGGGCCCGTCTTGACCGGCAAGCAACCTGTCGCGGCGGCGTTGATCATTGATACTAGTCCGCGGATGCTCTATCGCAAAGAGAATCTCACACGGTTGGAGCGCGCCCAGCAGTTGGCTGAGACCGTTATTGATCTGCTGCCACCAGGAAGTCAACTGACGGTTGTGGATACGAGTCCGGATCCGGTTGGCTTGAGTCTGGATTTGGCTGCGGCACGTCAACAAGTGGGCTCGCTGCGAATTTCCTATCAACCGCAACCGATCCCGAATCGAATTCGTGCGGCTTTACAATTACTAGAAGACAGTCCTTTAGATGGTCGCGAGCTATTTGTAATTTCCGACTTGAGTCGTCCCAGTTGGACCACTCCGGCAGGAACTCCAAACCAGTTGAGCATCGAATCAGACGTTTCGTTGTACGTGATAGATGTCGGGGCGAAGTCTCATGAAAATTGGGCGGTCGAGCAGTGGGACTTGCCAACGCCGGCGATCACGCCAGGTGGCTTGATTCAGGTTCGCGGAACGATCGGTCGAAAAGTCGGTGTTGATAACGAAGAAGACTTGGTTCGCGAAGTCGCCGCAGACCGAGCCCGTTTGAAGATTGCCGAGTCGGCTGCGAACCAAACCGAGAAATCCAACGAGGCAACGACCGATGTCGCCAACTCGGATTCTGTCGCGACGGACGGAAATGCCGGGAACGCGTCCAATACATCGGAGCAGTTGGCGGACTTGCCGGCTGAAGGACGCACCATTCGCATGATGGTTGAAAAGCCCGAGAAAGGTCGACCGGTGTATCGCAATGGCGAAACCTTGCTGCCCACGCAACACTGGGAACGCGTTTCGCAAGTCTCGTTGGCGCCGGGGCAAGCGACAGAAGTTGCGTTCTCCCTGCCCGATTTGCCAGAAGGGATCCATCACGGTTGGGTTGAAATCGATGGAGGCGATGCCTTGGGGTTCGATAATCGTCGCTTCTTCACCGTGACGGTTCAACCGGCGTGGAAAGCTTTAATTGTCAACGGGCCAGAAGTTAGCGATGCCAACTTCTTGGAGGCGATCGCTCCCGAAGGTGTGCGCGAAAAAGGCCAGGCGGTTTTCGATTGCAAATCGATTCGAGCGGAGCAATTGCGCGAGTATAACCTAAACGACTTTCGTGTGGTGTTTTTTCTCGACCCAGGCCCGCTGAACGAAGAACAGTGGCAACAACTCAATCGTTACATCACCGGCGGTGGCAGCGTTGGTTTCTTTTTGGGGCATCACGCTTTGATATCCGAGGGTGGTCGTGCGGTTCCCCATCCAAGTTTCAACCAACCTTTGGCGCAGCGATTGTTGCCGGGCGAACTGGAGGCCCCGTGGCGGCAACCGGACGGTTTGATTTTTGAACCGTCTGCGTGGGATCACCCGGTGTTTAGCCGAATGCAACCGCTGCGAACGGTGTTGATGTGGAGTCGTTTGGAAGTGTTCATGCATTTTGGACTCAAGCTGCCGCGTGAATCGCAAGCAGCCGAACCCAACGGCCCTGGTGAAGTTGAGGCCTCGAAGGACAAACAATCCAACGTCGTGGGCGCGACCGCTGCGATGGCCGACACCGCACAAGACGATGCCGGTGCCGACGAGGGTGGTAACTCAGGAAAAGGGACCGAGTCGAATCTGGCGGGGAACGCGACGAACAAACCCCAGGACAATTCGACGGTTGACGCGCCGGCCAACAATGACGCACCGGCCAACAATGACGCACCGGTGAAAGCGGTACGAGTATTGGCGACTTTTTCTAACAACATGCCAGCTTTGGTGGAGGCAACCGTTGGGCAGGGGCAAGTCTTGGTCATGACGACGCCGGTTACCGATCCAACTCGTCCTGCCGACGGTCGTCGCCCATGGAATTCCTTCTCGATGAGTGACGATCGATCATTTACTTATTGGCTATTGGCGACGGAGATTGCACGCCACTTGGCGACGGCCAAGACTGCCAAGCTTAATGGTTTGGTGGGCGATTCGTTTGTGTTGCCGAATGACCAAGCCGATGCGCCCGCGCGTTATGCCTTGTATCGACCGGAGAATCAAGAACCGGTTGATGTTGTCGTCGAGCGTGGTCGCTTGTACTTGGACTTCAACGATCGCCCGGGGGCTTACCGGCTGCGCGGACTCAACGATCGGCAGGAAGTTCATTTGCGAGGCTTTACCGTCAATGTGGCAGCCGGGCAGAGTGATCTGAGTCGAATCGGGAAAGCCCAGTTGGATAGTTGGTTGGGCGTCGGGCGTTACTCGGTCGCAGAGAACGAATCGCAGGTCGAGCGAATCCAAGGTGCAGGTCGAGTTGGTTTGGAGTTTTATCCTAGTTTGATTCGACTGTTGGCCGTCGCGTTTTTGGCGGAGATACTTTTTTCGAATTGGTTTTATCGTGAACCGCCTCGCAAAAAGACCGCTCACGAGATTGTCGTGGGAAGAACCGAGCAAACTTAGGTGAATGGCCAATGTTGGAAACGCTGAGCTTTGATCCGGTATTCCCCTGGTGGGTCATTGGTGCCTTCGCGGTGGTCGCGCTGATCCTGAGCAGTTTGCGCCCAGGATTTGGCGATTTGAGTCTGGCGAAGCAGCGAACGCTGCTTGCCTTGCGTTTACTGGCAGCCTTGTTGTTGCTAGTGGCGATGGTCCGGCCCGGATTTTTGTCGGTTGAGAGTCGCAAGCAGCGCGCGGTGATTCCTGTACTGTTGGATCTCAGCAAGTCCATGTCGCTGCCCAATGCCGCCCAGGGCGAAACCCGTTACCAGGCAGCACAACAGGTCCTGAGCAAGCTGAACGCGTTCAAGGAACGATTGTCGGAACAAGATGTCGAATTGCTGGTCTATGGATTCGATCGTGAAGTCTATCCTTTGCGAACGGGCGCGGATCAACCTGCTCCGGTCGGTGACAATCCAGAAGGTGAAGTCGCGGCGATCGATTTACCGAAGACGCCCGTGGGTCGGGAATCTGACCTGTTGGGTGCGATCGAATCGGTGGTCCGTTTGAATCGAAATCGGCGAATTGCCGGGTTCTTGATGTTGACGGATGGTGTTCCGAACGTGATTCGACCGAAGACCACGGCCAACGAAGTGACTCGGTCGTTGGCCGCTCGCGATGTCCCATTTCATGGAATGATCTTTGGTCCCAGTACCGTGGCCGAAGATTTTCTGGACGCCGGTGTCGAGTCGATGCCGGATAACTTGGCGGGGTTCGCCGAGAACGAAATTGAATTCCGTGCTGGCGTGCGATTGAGGGGCTTCAACGGGCGAACGGTGCCTGTCCAGTTGATTGTTCGCAAGCCCGATGGCGAGGAATTCGTCGCCCAGACCAAACAGATCACGGCCACTTCGTCGGATCAGTTATCGCAAGTGGACTTTAACTACCTGCCCGATGTGCCGGGCGGCTACAAGCTTCAAGTCAGAGTCCCCGATCAACCACGTGAAGTCGCGTTGACCAACAACCTTTTATCAGCCTACTTGCAGGCATTTCCCGGCGGGTTGCGCGTTTTGTACATCACAGGTGATTTGCAATTCGAGTATCACTTCATGGTGCGCTCGCTGCAAGCCTCACGCGATATTCAAGTGAAGCCGGTTTGGATCGACTCGACGGATCGCACGCGGTGGCCGATCGACTTGAGCCGCGAGTTGAGCGACAACAGTTTTGACGTTGTGGTTTTGGACAACATCGATTCCTCGGCCTTGAATGGTCAACCTGGCAACCTCTCGCTCCTCGCCGATTCGGTGTTGAAGGGACGAGGTTTGCTGATGATGGGCGGCTATCATAGTTTTGGGCCGGGTGGGTACGGTGAAACACCGCTCGCCGAAGTTTTGCCCATTAGGATGTCGCGAAATCAAAGGCAAGAGTTTGAGGCCCCCTTGCGAACCGACATGCATTTCGAGGAGCCGTTGTCGATGCGACCGGCGATGGATCATTACATTACGAGATTGGGCGAGGGTGACGGGGCGGCTACCGGAGCGATATGGGAACAGTTGCCCAAACTACGCGGAGCCAATCGATTGGGCCGACTCAAAGACAGTGCCATGGTTCTGCTCGAAAGCGAAGAACGCGATCCTTTGTTGGTTGCCGGAAACTACGGCGGTCGGGTCTTGGCTTTTGCGGGAGACTCAACGTACTTGTGGATTCGAGCTGGTTTTGAGCAGCAGCATCAACAGTTCTGGCGCCAATTGATGTTGTGGCTGGCTGCACGGGATGTCGCCGGGGACGAACGCGTTTGGATGCGATTGGCCAAACGCCGCATCATGTCAGGCGATGTGGTGCACGCGGCGGCGGGAGTGCGTGGTGAGGGCGGGGACAACGTGGATGGCGTTCAGATCAAAGCGACCCTGGGGAGTCCCGACGGAACCACCCGCGAAATACCATTTAGCATGCAGGCCGACCGGGCCCAATTCAATGGCAGCGTTGAAGCCGAATTTGTCGCGGCGGGCGGCGTTTATCGTTTGGAAGTAGTGATGACCAAAGAGGGAGTCGAAATCGGCCGCGAGTCGCAAGAATTTGACGTGGTCGATATCGATTCCGAAACGGTCATTCCGATCGCCGATATCAGCTTGGTGCAACAGTTGGTCGATACAACTCAAGCGGCAGGCGGGCAGTTGTGGACGTTGCCGCAGTTAGAGACTTTGGCGGATTCGTTGATCAAGTCGACTGAAAAGCTCGAATTGAAAATCCCGCAATTGTGGAGATTTGGTGATACGACGTGGGATGCTTACGGTTTTGTCTTGGTACTCTTCGTGGTCATGATGTTGCAATGGGGCCTGCGTAAGTATTGGGGTTTAGTGTGACGTTACGCCAAAGTTGGGACTTCCGATGACGAATTTGACGATTGAAGACGCTCGCCAACTGCTTGAGGCATGGACACCGGGCCAGGCCTTGCGCAAGCACGCGCGGGCGGTCGAGCTGACGATGCGGAAATTAGCTCTCGAGCTCTCGCCAGGAAATGAAGAACTGTTCGCAATAGCGGGTTTGCTGCACGATGCCGACTACGAGCAATGGCCGGACGAGCACCCGCATCGAATCGTGGCTTGGTTGCGCGGGCGGGACGAAGCGACCATTGCCGCAGCGGTTGCTGCACACTACACGCATTGGGGAGTCCCGGCGGAAACGTTGGTCGCCAAGGCTTTGCTGGCGGCGGACGAGTTGACAGGGTTTGTTTGTGCTTGCTGTTACGTCAGGCCCGGTGGGATTCGGACCCTAGAACCGGCCAGCGTCCTGAAAAAACTCAAGGACAAGAAGTTCGCCGCGAAGGTCGATCGTCGGGAGATTGAGATCGGTTGCCAGCTCCTCGGGGTGGAGACTCGGCAATTGGTCGAGTGGATTATTTGCGCCTTGGCCCCGCATGCGTTAGAATTGGGGATCGAGGGAAGTTGACACGATAGGATTTTTTGGTCGGCGCTCGTATAATTGCTGGTGGAACGGCGCAAACAACGGAGCACCGGGCCAAGAGTTCCATTCGGGAAAGGCGTTCAAATGACAGTGCATCCATCGACGCGGCGATTCGTTGCCCTTTTCTCTGGGTTGCTGCTGGCCAGTAGTTTTTCAGGTTGTAGCATGGAAAGCCAGAGGAACTCGTCGGCAAAGACCGATGGAGCGGGAACGGTTGTCGGTTCGGATTCAACCGGAAATTCACAAGAGGCGGGCGTGTCGTTGTCCGTCACAAAACCGACCATCGGTAGCACACAACCTTTATTGAAAGTGGAATCCTGTTACTTGGCAGCCCAGCCGCCTGCTGAGGATTTCGCGGCTTTCAAAACAGCTGGCATCAAAAAGGTGATTTCGCTACGCGATCCAAGCGAGATTAATTGGGATGAGAAGTCGGCTGCAGAAGCTGCGGGCTTGGAGTTTGTTCAGATCCCCTTGGGCTCTCCCGCACAGTTAACCAATGAGAAGTTAGATCAAATCTGCGACCTCTTGCGAGAATCTCGGCAAAAAGAAGAACCTGTGGTGTTGCATTGCGGAGCGGCAGTACGAGCTTCGGCGGTGTGGCTGGCGCACTATTGCCTCGATCATCAAGCGACTTGGGAACAGGCCGACAAGTTTTCGGCGTCTTTAGTGAATGTCCCTGAAGCTTGGAAAACGCCGGTCAAGGCTTATGTCGAACAGAAAGCCAGTGGGAACGCACGCTGATGCAACAAAGCGAGTGGGATTGGACGATTGAAAGAAAGCTGTGCAGCAAAGCCGAAGCGGCTGCCTTGATGATCCAAGAAATCTTGGATCGCATGGAGTCGTTGGGTTGGTCGCAGAAAGAACAGTTGGACATCCACTTGTGTTTGGAAGAAGCCTTCATGAATGCGATCAAACACGGAAATCGCAACGACAGTCAGCGATGTGTCGAGACAAAGTGCTGGATTAACTCGCGGGACTTTCGCATTCAGATACAAGACGAAGGGCCGGGCTTTCGAATCGATGAAGTGCCCGATTGCACGAAAACTGAGAATCTGACCAATTGTAGCGGTCGCGGTCTGATGATGATGCGGCATTTCATGGACGTTGTGCAGTACAATCCGAGCGGCAATGAAGTCACGATGGAAAAACGAAGAGGCAGTAAAAAGCCTTGAGCCAACTTCCTCAAGACTTCCGGAGCAACCACAAATTTCGACCGGTTCGCTTGATTGTTGAGCCGGCCTCGCGAATTCCTGAAGTTTCCTCCACGGTGATCCTGGCAGTTGTACTGTGGAGCATCTTGATCCTCTCGATCAGCGGAATTGGATATCTGACCGGTACGGACATCATCGTATGCCAATTGCGGCGTTGGACCGGATGGCCATGTCCCATGTGTGGTGGCACACGCTTGGTTCTCTCGGTACTGAGCGGGCGGTTCGACCGGGCGTTTTGGTTCAACCCATTACTGTTCGTGACGCTGCTTCTTGTAACCGGATGGTTCGGTGTTCGCGTTTTGACCGGCTATCGGTTGGTGTTACAGGCATCACGAACAGGCTGGTATTTGCTGTTGGGATTGTTGATCTTGTTGCTGTTGGCCAATTGGGTTTATCTGGCCTCGGCGCTGAAGGACTTGCAGCCTCCGCCAGGGGCAGAGCCAAGTCCAAAACTGGGAGTGCTGAACGACACGAAGTAACAGCAACGCAACTTAAGCACGTCTAGATTTTGGAAATCAGCGAAGATCGGGCAGGGTGAAGCTATAATTAAGGAATCGCAACCCCGAATCGCCCTGTCCGTGGGTCGTCCTGCCCGTGGGTCATTAGTGGGTTCGAAGATTTTTTTCCGCCTGGAACTCCTCATGTCCAAATTGTTATCCCGGTTGTCGCAATCTAGCTTTGAGTTTGGTTCGATTTTGATGGTCTTGGCGATCATCGGTTGCGACGACAAGTCGGCGGAGCGCACGGTCAAGCAGGATAGTTCGACCGCGACAGCAGAATCTAGCTCCGGCGACTCGATGGCCTCGCGAATCGATGCTCTATTGAAGAAAGCTCCCGAACCAGCGAAATCGGATCAACCCGCGTTTTCTTTGGGCAACGATCCCGTTTCGAAGGCGAGTGACGAGACGCTCGCTGTCGGCAAGGTCGGGGGCACGACGGACGCTTCCTCGGGGGGAGCGACGGCAGGCAGTGAGACTTCGGCGGCACCCAACTCGGGTGATATCAATCGCTTGGTCGATCGTTTGCAGAAATTGCACAGCAGTCAAGTCGATGTGCAATCCATGGATCAGTTTCAGCAAATCCAAATCGAACGTTTAGAGAAAGCCAGTCAGCTCTTGGAGTTACAGCCAACCTACGAATTTCAGATCATGGCGATCAAAACTCAAATTGACGCGCTCAGTTGGCAAGATGGGACCAAACAGCCTGGTGCTCGCGAGCGGCTAATCGAGCGTTGTCAAGAATTGTTGCAAAGCGAGAACGTGGATTTTCGTCGGATGGGATTGTTGGGGCAAACCGGGGCGTTCATGCGACGATATTCTCAGGATCCGTCAATTGGAGTTACAGACTTGGTCAGCAGCATCCAACAAGTCATGGCGAAAGACTTCGATGACTTCGAGTTGGCGACGGAGCTGGCTCAAACTGCTTCGGCCATTTTTGCAATGAAGCAGCGCGCCGATTCCATTCAGGTGATGACGGCACTGCGAGACAGCTTGCGACCAAGTAGCCAATTGCCGGTCATTGGTATCGTCGATTCATTAACGGCTCAGATTGCCATGGCGGAAGTGGAATTCGACAAGTTGATCAGGAATCAAGTCGTTGATGAAGAGAAGCACTTGCCAGAACTCCGGGCGGGTATGGAGAAGATTGTTGGCAGCGGCGTGACCGTGGCCCTATACAACGAGATGACTCCATGGATGAAAGTCTTCGAGCAACAAGCGTGTTATCGATCGAATGGTGTTGTGGCCGAGGTCCTGGAAACGGCGTATCGACAATTGCCCACGGATCCTGCTGTGGTGGAGGTCTTGGAAGCATTGCGACCGGTCAAGGAGCGGATGGCCTTGGTGGGCAAGACCCTCGACTGGTCCGAATTGTCTGACTTTAAAGGCGTCGCTTTTGACCCGCGAGTATTGCAAGGAAAGGTTGTTCTGGTCACATTCTTCTCTGGGAATGCCGACAAGAATCTTCGTGATCAATTGCAGTTTGAAACCAAAATGTTCGAGGAGCTTCAAGACCGTGGTTTTGCCATGGTCGGCTTTAACGTGGACAATGATCCCAATGCTGCCCGCGATTTCTTCGGTTCGAGACTGCCACGCTGGCACTGGCTGCAGTCGAGCGATCCGGCGCGATTGGGCTACGAGTCGAAGTTTGCGACACAAACGGTTGCCAGCCAGCTACCTTACCGCTTGTTGTTGGATCGTGAAGGCAAGGTGGTGCATCTGGGCATTCCTATCGATCGTCTTGGCAAATATGTGACCACGGAAATGCAGAAGTCACCCCCACCCACTAGTAACTGATGTCGTGTCGCGCGTTGGTTAGACATGAGTTGTACTAGAACCGTTGCCCGGTCCGGGGGGCATAGCCGCGAAGAAACTCGGCAATGTCCATGATTCGCTTGCCCGCGGGTTGCACTCGCGTGAGGGCCAGCAGACCTGCGCCAGTTTGGACCCACAGTTGGTTCTTGTCCGATCGGACAATTTCTCCAGGCGGTGCGTTACCAGTGTTGGCATGGCTATTCGTCGCGTCGAGTTCAGAAACAACATCGCAGGCGATGACGATCAATCGCAAGGGCTGGTCCGTGCCTCGTTGCCATAAAACAAAGCTACCTGGCCACGGCTGAAAGGCACGAACTTGATTGCGAATTTGAACCGCGGTCCTGGTCCAGTCCACTTGCCCTTGGGATTTGGCCAAGCGAGGCGCCTTCGTCACTTGGCTCGAGTCTTGACTCGTTCCCAAACTTGATTGCCCATCCCAAGTCAGCAACAAGTCCAGTGCTTCACGAACCGCCCCCACTCCCAACACCGAAAGCCGCTGTTCTAGCTCGCCAGCGGTTTCATTGGGCTCCACTTGAATACTTCGCTGCACCAAGATTGGACCGCCATCCAAGCGTGGTGTCATATGAATGACCGATACGCCAGAAACGGCATCACCGTTGAAGACGCACCACTGCACCGGTGCAGCTCCGCGATACTTAGGTAGCAACGAGCCGTGCAAATTGATTCCGCCGTAACGAGTGGTTCCAAGAACGGAAGGAGCCACGATTTGCCCATAGTCGCAGACGACCAACAGATCCGCTTTCATCGCCTGTAGTTGGGCAACCGCGTCCGCCGTATTGACATTCACAGGATCAAACACCGGCAGGCCGTGCGCTTCCGCCACAACTCGCATGGGATTGATGGGAAGCTCTTTCCCTTTGCTCGGAACTGGTGGGCGAGTTACCAGCAAAGGAATCTGGTGCCCATCGCTGAGCAAGTATTCAAACGTGGGAACGGCAAACGGTCCGGTACCCATCATTACAATCTTCATGGCTGTTCCGGTTGTAATTGTTGCAAACGATAGGCCGCCGCCAGCTTGACGTAATGTTGGGCCGCATGCTTGATGCGCGCCAGATCTGTGTCGTTGACGACTCGGCGCACCACCGCCGGAGCGCCCATGACCAAACTTCTCGGTGGGATAATGGTCCCTTCCGTAACCAAACTTCCAGCCGCGACCAAACTGCCGGCTCCGATTCGCGTGTGATTCAAGAGTGTGGCCCGCATGCCAATCAAACAATCGTCTTCGACGATCGATCCGTGAACGATGGCTCCATGACCGACAGTTACCCGCGCTCCCAATCGGCAGGTAATCCCAGCATCGGTGTGGAGTAGTGCCAAGTCTTGCACGTTGGATTGCGGACCTATCTCGATAGCGTGCGTATCGCCGCGCACCACTGCGCCAAACCAGATACTGGAGTCAGCGTCGATGCGTACTTGCCCCCGCACGATCGCCTGTGGAGCGATAAACACTGACGGGTCGACCAATCCAGCTTGAAAGCCAACCTCGAAGTTCATCCACGCACCATCCTCTCGCGAGCCACTAGGCAATTTGAGCGGCGGGGCGCATCGTTTCGGGAGCCACCGCTTGAAGCGCCTTCGTCAACACGTCAATGGTGTGTCGGATTTGGGCATCCGTGTGTGCCGCTGTGATGAAAAAGCGTACTCGCGCGCGGGCCTCCTCGACGGCAGGATAAAGGATCGGTTGCGCGTTGATTCCCGCGAGGAACAAGTACTCCGAAATCCGCAGTGCTTTGACGGAATCGCCAATGATCACTGGGATAATCGGCGAGTCACAACTCATGCCGGTGTCGATTCCGGCTGCTTTGGCCAAGCGTAGGAACAGTTTCGAATTCTCCAATAAACGAGTCACACGTTCCGGCTCGCGTTGCAATTGGCGTAAGGCGCCCAATGCCGCACCGACATTCGCGGGCGGCATTCCGGCTGCAAATACGTAGCCAGGTGTTGTATAGCGAAGGTACTGGACCAACGATTTTGCGGCGCCCACAAATCCACCGCAACTGGCAAAAGACTTGCTCATCGTGCCCATCCAGCATTCGACATCGCTGCGCTTCACATCAAACAGTTCAGCGACTCCGCGACCGGTCTTCCCGAGAGTACCGAACGAGTGGGCTTCATCAACGTACAGCCAACATCGGTGCCGTTTCTTCACTTCGACAAACTTAGCCAAGTTGGGGTAGTCACCGTCCATCGAGTACAGCCCTTCGATGACGATGATGACACGACGATAGTCCGTGCGAATTTCACCGAGAATCTCATCCAGTTGTTGCCAATTGTTGTGGTCGAATGCTCGTCGGCGGGCGCCGGACAACTCCGCGCCTTGTATCAAACTGTTGTGCGCCAAAGCGTCATGCAACACCAAGTCGCCGGCAGAAACCAAGTGCCCAAGAACCGTTTCGTTGGTCGCATGTCCGCCCGGAAATGTGATCACATCCTCGACACCAAAAAAGTTGGCGATCTCGGCTTCCAGTTCCTTGTGGATGGTTTTTTCACCGCTGACCAAACGGCTGGCCGAAACACTTGTGCCGAAGCGATCGATGGCCTGTTTGGCCGAATCGCTGACCGCCGGATGCCCCGAGAGTCCCAAGTAGTTGTAGCTCGCGAAGCTAATGAGCTCGCGGCCGTCAATCCGCGTGGTATCAGCGATGACTCCATCGTGTACGCTGAAGTACGGATTGCGAGCGCCCGTCGATAGCATGAGATTCCGAGTTCGCTCGAATCGCAAGTATTCGGGCATCTCTTCGACTTTGTAAAACGACGACGGCAATTCTTCACTCGAATGAAATTTTCTCGACTTGGTCGATTCCGGATTCGCCGCGATGTGGCGAATCGGATGGCTGCCGATGTGCGTGGTAATCGCCATCGCTATTTCGCGAACGGTTTCGATTTCTTGCAAGATCTCGTTGGGGAAATTACCTCCGTAAATTTCTTCCAACTGGCTGGCAATACTCATACGTTCTAATGAATCCAGCCCTAAATCAACAACGATGTTCGTATCGAGGGTTACGGATTTTGCGCGTTCCTTCGCGATGGCCTTCACTGTTTGCATGACCATTTCCGCGACTTCTAGATTGACGGTCGGAGCATCAGTGGCCGCGGTCGCGTTGAGCGACTCGGTGGTCGAAGTCGCTGCATCGACATCGTTCGCTTGCCAGGCAAACCATTGCGCGACAACCAAGAGTCCGCCTTCTTCGAAGTACTTGCGACAGGCTGTCCGCTGAATTTTGCCGGACGACGTTTTGGGGATGGAGCTGGCGCGAACCAAGATCACGGCATCCGGCGGCAATTCATGCTCGGCCGTGACCGCTGAACGGACGGATTGGATCACTTCATTCCAATCGACATCGTGTTGACGCTCGACCTCGCAAACGACGGCCAAGAGCTCTTTGTCGTCGCGCTCGAAGGCAAAGGCGGCTGCCCCAGCCGGGCGCAGATGCGGGCTGCATTGCTCGACGGTCGCTTCGATATCCTGAGGATATCGATTGACGCCGTGGACAATAATCATGTCCTTCAAGCGACCACTGACGAATAGCTCGCCACGGTAGAAGAACCCCAAATCCCCGGTACGTAAAAATCTCGTTTGATTGGGATCATCGACCAACGTGGCGTGAAAGACTTCCGCGGTCTCTTGCGGTTTCTTCCAGTAGCCTTGACCGACACTGGGGCTGTTGATCCAAATCTCGCCAATTTGGTTGGGGCGGGCCAGTGTACAAGTCTCGTGATCCACGATGATGACTTCTTCCTCACCTACGGTTTTCCCGCAACCGACCAAGCGACGTGTTGGCGATTGGTCGCCCGGTTTCGGCTCGCGAACCTGATACCGCTCCAAGTCTGCCGCGACAAAGTCAACAATCAGCGGTTCTTTATGCGGGTCAGCACCCGTCACCAACAAAGTGGTTTCCGCCATGCCGTAACAGGGATAATGGGCCTTGTGGGAGAAACCGTACGGTGCAAATTTTTTCGAGAACCGATCCAAAACATCGGCGCGAATTGGCTCGGCACCATTAAAGGTCAACTTCAGGCACGAAAGGTCCAAGCCCTCGCACATTTCGTCCGTAATGCGTTCGACGCAAAGCGAGTAGGCGAAGTTCGGGCCGCCCGTGATGCGAGCACGATAACGGGAGACGGCTCGCAACCACCGAATCGGTTTGGTCAGCATCGCCAACGGACTCATCAGAGTCACAGAACAGCCCATATACAAAGGATTGATGATGCCACCGATCAATCCCATGTCGTGATACAAAGGCAGCCAACTGATCGCGTGGTCGTCCGTCAAAACCTGAAACGCTTCGGAAATCATGCGGCAATTGGCCATCACGTTGAACTGCGTCAGCACCACACCTTTCGGGGTGCCCGTGGAGCCCGACGTGTATTGAATCAGAGCGATATCGTCAGACGTCAACCGAGGATGGACCCAATCACTTGCCAATTCGCTCGGCACCTGGTCTGTCGCCAACCATGTGGCCCGTTGCAGGCTCGGTGAATCCGACAATGTCGCTCGGTCGATTCGTTCCAAAACATCGTTTGACGTTAGTGCCAAAGCTGCCTGCGCGTCGCGCGATATCGCGTCGATTCGCCCCATGTTTCGGTTGCGCCGAGGAGGAAACGCAGGAACCGGAATCACAGCCGCATAATGGCAACCCAAGAACGCTTCGACAAATTCCAGCCCCGATTGATACAGGAGCAACGCCCGTTGCCCACGCATATTCATCGCAATCAGCTTGGCCGCAATCGCACGGGCTCGCTCGTCCAACTTCGAAAAAGTCAAAGAGACTTCTTTGCTCTCCCCGTCTTGCAAGAATCGCACGGCTAGATCGTTGGCCTTGGCGTCTTTCCAATACCGGACTCGATCCACAAAATTCGTTTCCGGCGGCGAAAACGGCCGCAGCAATTCCGCAAGATTCACTTTTTCTTACCCTTTCGTGAGCCGCCCAACTCGGTCTCATTCAAATATCGACTTCCGCCCAAGCCGGGAACCAGCTTCAAAACACGGTTTTTGCGCCGATTGGTCATCTATCCGGAAAACCCGGGTTTTCTTAGCGGCCGCCCCAGGAAATCTGTCCAAAATGGCCAGGAAAACGTCAATCAGCCCGTTGAACCTGCGAAATATGCGGGCAATGGGAGAAATGAGCGATTTGAACCTCCACGCTTGGTCCCTCGCTCCACATCCGTGAAAAATAAGCATCAACCCAGCCAAGGCCGCAAATTTTACCAAGCTTGACAGGGGTTTCCAATGGGCTAACTGCCTTCAACAAGACCAATGATGACGCACCGACAAGCTGGGCCAGCCACAACGCGAGACTATCCGAGGTCACGTCCCAGGATTCAGGAAGAGTGGGATCGGCGGCGGCAGCATGCGAGAGGTCCACGACCAGTGGGTGCTCGCTCGACAGTTGGGAGACGTCATCGATCCAGGGAGTTAGGTCGTGAGAAATCTGGGGCTCCGATTTCGTCGCGATCCCGGCGGCAGCGCCAGGATTCCCCACGGGTGGCAGGATAACCAGTGGCCAATTCATCAGACGAGACACCATTTGAGCCGTCACTTTCATTCCAGCCAGGGCCAAATGATGGCTGACTTGACTGGTCAATCCGTGATGTTGCTCCCATTCTCGGACCGTATCGACAATGGCACCGCCACCAACCACGATCAACCACCGATCGACTTCACCGCTTTGGCGCCGCTGTGCCAAATAATGCCACCACAAGGCTAGTTGTTCCGCCATGTTCGGCATTGCCAATAAACTGCCTCCCAACTTGATAACCCGAAGCGAGTATTGAGAGTGAGACAAGTCAGCACGGGCAGGTTGATCTCTGGTTGATTCATCCATCACAATAGGTTGTCCCAGGACGGCCGCAAATGCGTCCAATCTCAATATCCGACGATCGCTCTGATGGTGCATTAGCCAAAAATGCCAACAACGGATCGCAAGAGTTGGAAGAGGACAAACGTCAACACCACAACGATCACTGCAAAGACAACGAAAAATGTAATGGTCACAAAAATGGCTCGACCATAAGTTGTTGGAAGATTTATCTTAGCGACCCAGGCCGTCACGCAGATGTTGCCGAATACTTGAATCGCTATGGCCAGAACATTCCCAAACATCAGAACTTCCGGACTTTCAGTAGCCAGTACAATCAAGGCCAACGGACCTAAAGTAACGATGGCAAAGGCCGTTGTGGCCACGACCGAAATAAACACAATCCAAACCGAGTTCCCATAGGTAGGCAATGGTACCCTTAGGACGACTGGTTTCTGGTAACCACCTGGTCGCGGCGTGACGTAGGGATTTTTATTCGAGTAGCCAGCCCCGTATCCTCCTCCCGCGTTGGCAACCGAACTCACGCTGTCGGCCAGCCCGTTGTAGACTTCACAGGCAAATTGAAAGACCAGTCCACCAATAGCCACGCAGACTGAATAGTACATCGCCACGATGATCAACGCGAAGATGATCTGGAAAATGAATAGCTGACCCCCATCTTGCATCAATGAACACTCCTGCTGCCGCTGCTGCCATCAAAGTTAAGCGACGGGTTTCCAGACTTCCCACCATTTTCGCTTCGAGTTACTGCCGGACGATTTCTTCTGATAGGGCCGCCCGGAGGCGGTAATCGACCCTTCCAGTTTCGCGTGGTTGAAGAGGGCGCCGTTGATGTTGGCCGAGTTCATGTCGCAGTACCGCATGTCGGCAAAACTCAGATCGGCTTTCGAAAAGTTGACACTGAACAAGTTAGCGCGTTGCAAGGTGGCGTGACGCATTTCGCAGTTGAACTCGGCCATGGAACAGTCGCTGTGATTCAAGTTGGCCCGTTCAAATTGAGCACCCTTGGCTTTGCAATGTCGAAGTTCTGCGCCCTCGAAACAACTGTCGGTGAAGTTGGCGCCTTCCATGTGGCAATCGTTCAACAGGGCTTTGGTAAAATCGGCCTCTTGACCTTCGGTTCCCAACATCGCGGCGCTCGTCAAATTCGCCCCGCGAAAACAACTGTATTTACAGTCAGCCGCCGACAGATTGCAGTTCCGCATGCTAACGCCAGAAAAATCCAAGCCACTGAGGTCGGCGCCATGTAGATCGATGTTGTCCAATACCAAGTCGCGATGGAATTGAGCATCCGGATCTTGATGCAAGATCTTTCCGGTTTCTTTATGTTTGATCGTAATCATCACTCACTCCTCATCAGCCAGTCGCAACGCTGACATGCTGGTCAGTTTGCACAGGCCGCTCGCAACTTTCGTTAGGTCACTCCTGACAATTCCTTGGATCCAAAGGAAGCCACAATCTCGGCGTTGCCCCGCAAACTCTCGCTCCATCTCGACCGAACCCACCTTACCTACCACTAGCATCGTGTTTCCTTTCACGTGGGCTTTGGAAACTTGGACCCATTGTAACCAACACTTGTTACAAAATTAAGGCAAAATGCCAGCATTTTCCGGGTTTCCGAAAGCACGTGCAACGCGAAAATATCGTTATCTCGCGACGTTTCTACGTGGGATTGGGGACACTTTTCGTGGATGCAGGCGGGGTCAATGGACCGTGGGGCGGTCCACGACATTCGATTGGACCGTGGGGGCGGTCCACGACATTCATGAAACGGGAGCTTCGACGCGAGCGCAAACCTTTGGCGAGGTTCCAGCGGTTGGCCGCTGTGAAAGGGGCGCTGCCCGACGCATTGAACCACCAGCAATTCGTCGCGCTTCGAAAATTCTTGGCGGTTTTCGGTTGGGGCCGTCAATGCTATCGCTTTCCAGCCTATCGAACCTTGCCAATGGTTCAACCCCGAAACCTTGGCCGCCATGTACGCCCGGCGGTTGTGGAGTACAATCTGGCTCTAAACGGTCGTCGGCGCTGCGGTTTCGAACAGCTAGCTTCCGCCCCGTCCAATCTCCATGCCCGCCCCATCCTCCGTGCCGTTCAATGGAATCGTTGCTTTATGACATCAGCAAACGTGGTTTGGTTCGTGAGTTCATCTCGCACTTTGGCGTTCGCTTCGGTAATGCTTTTGGGCGTCGCCATCATGTCAGGCTGTGGCGGAAATGACACCGGCAGTGGTGGAGCCAGCAACAAGCGAGTCTTTGTCAGTGTGGGAACGGCACCGGCTGGGGCGGCGTTTAATCCCGTGGGGAGCGCCATTTGTGAAGTGATCAATGAGAATCGCGGCGAGTTGAATTGGACCGCCAATGCCGAAGCAACGGGCGGTTCGATGGAGAACATTCGCCTACTTTCACAGCAGAAACTTCAATTCGCCATGTCGAACGCTTCCATCACGTACTTTGCGGTGCGTGGCACGGAAGGTTGGGAACAAAAACACGAGGTTCGTTCGGTCATGACTTTGTTTCCCAACATTGCGATGTTCGTCACATTGGGGAACAGCGAGGTTCAATCGATTGCCGACCTGAAAGGAAAGAAGGTCTATATCGGTCCCGAGGGCGCCGGCTTTGAATACTTCGTCAAGCCAATCCTCGAAGCACACGGCGTCAAATTGTCAGATCTAGAGGTCCGTTACGGGACACAGCTTGAAGCCGCCGAAATGCTGAGTGACGGCACAGTGGCGGCCGCGATGTTGGGTGGTGGATTGCCCAATCCGGCGATAACCCAATTGGCACAAGGCAACGCGATTCGCTTTTTACCCTACGACGAAGCGGCCAAACAGAACTTGCTGGAGCAATACCCGTTTTACTCGGCAGTCAACGTGGCGGCCGGAACCTACAAAGGAATTGATAGCGACTTTGGTGGCATGAGTGTGGGCTGGGCTCATCTGATTGCCGATCAATCACTGGACGAGGAAACGGTCTATCAGTTCACGAAATTGTTGTGGGAGAATCGCGAGAAAGTGGCCACTCGAAATCGAGCGGCCGCCGCCATCAAACCCGAAACGGCGGCTCAGAGTAACGGTGTCCCTTATCACCCTGGAGCAGAAAAGTTCTTTCGTGAAATCGGGATCTGGCCGGAGGCGACCGTCAAGTAACTGGAGTGGCAAGCACGAACGAGGTTCGGCAACGGCCAGATCGTTCAGTGGTTTCAACTCAAACGCCGTTGAATTGTCGTGTGGGCTTGCCAAGGTGTTCGGCCGCATACGGCGCGTCGACTGACGCGTCTACCAGCGATGTATCTCGGGGCATTGCACGAATTGATTTTTGACCGAGAAAGTTAAGAACATGGGATCTGCCCCAAGCGAAAAGGTGGCTGCTGGCGTTGCTTCATTGGACCACCCCGACGCTTTGTCGAATGCCAAGTCGGAACGACCTCGAATTGAGGACTTTCTACGAAGTTGGGGAAGCTTGCTGTTGGTCGCGGCCTTGACTGTTTTTGTATTGGTCGAGGTCAATTTTTCGCAACTTTCGCCTCTGAAGCAAATCGCCTTGTTCGTGACCGCGGGATTGCTGCTTTGCTTTCTGCAAGTTCCGATCCACCCAGCGTTGCGTCATTCGGCGTGGTTTCGCGGCTTGGACTACGTTTTTATGGCGCTGGCCCTTTTTTGCTGCGCCTACATGTTGTTCGAGGGGAACGACTTGGGGCAACGGGCCGCGC
Organism: Planctomycetaceae bacterium; assembly: GCA_016794985.1. GTDB lineage: Bacteria > Planctomycetota > Planctomycetia > Pirellulales > Pirellulaceae > M30B19. The sequence continues at coordinate 36,120 of JAEUIQ010000103.1, forward strand.
TGTACACGACAACCGACCAAGCCGTTGGGACAATCGGTCTGCTTTTGATCCTCGAGGCGGCTCGGAGAACCGTGGGCTGGTCGCTGCCGATTCTCGCCGTTCTTTTCATTGTGTACGCCCATCAAAGCGTCGCGCAACAGTTGCCGGATTGGATGTTTCCACACCGTGGTCAGGATTGGGAATCCATTATTGGCCAAACCTACTTGCGAACTCAGGGCGTTTTTGGAACAGCCGCCAGCGTGATGTTTCGATATGTGTTCTTATACGTGGTGTTCGGGGCATTGCTGCAATTGAGTGGCGCAACCGAATACATCATCGGGATTGCGGTGCGGATATTCGGCAAGCGTTCGGGTGGCCCTGCCAAGATTGCGGTGATCGCCAGCGGTGTCATGGGCTCGCTTTCCGGCAGTGCGGTTGCGAACGCCGCAACCACCGGAGCCTTCACGATTCCGCTGATGAAGAATGTTGGCTTCAAACCTCACGACGCGGCCGGTGTGGAGGCGGCGGCTTCGTCTGGTGGAGCTTTGATGCCGCCCGTGATGGGGGCGGGCGCTTACATGATGATGGAGATCATCAACCGGCCCGAACCCGTGCGATACATCGAGATCATGCAGGCCGCTCTGATCCCGGCGATTCTCTACTATTTGTCGATTTTCCTGTTGGTTCATTTCTCTTCCAAGCGCATCGACGCTGAAAAGGCTGCGGAGGAAGCGGCGAGTTCGGCCAAGAATTCGGTGTCGGCATTGATTGAAGAGCGTGGCAAACACGCGCCTTTGTTTTCGTTCGCTGGATTGTCATTCTTTAGCTCGTTGACAAGTCTCTTGGTGTTCTTGACGATTGGCTTGTCACCTTACCGAGCAGTCGCGTATTCGGCGGCGATAGTGGTGGCCATCTTGATGATTGATCCGAATACGAAAGTTCCACTTCGCAGTCGATTTTTTTCGTTGGGATTGTGGGGCAGCAGCACCGCCGCAGCGTTCTATTTGGCGCCAGCAGGATTTGTTGGCTCCTGGGGTGATGCCTTGATTCTCGGGTTGGCTTTGATTGCGGTGGTGGGGATTTTCTCGCCGGCGTGGGCGCCCTTTTTGCACAAGATGTTTCGTGTCACTGCCGAAGGGTCCATTCCTTTGATCGTCGCGGCAGCATCGGTGGGGGTCATCGTCGGCCTGGTTTCGCGAACCGGTATCGGAACGGCGGTGCCGCAAGCAATCATTCCATTAGCGGCTGACAACCTGTTCTTAGGCTTGGTTGCCATCATGACTTGTTCGTTGGTGCTCGGGATGGGCTTGCCATCGGCCGTTTCGTACATGTTATTGGCTACAATCATTGGTCCCGTTTTTGCCGAACCGCAACTGGGAGTGCCAATCTTGGCGGCTCACTTGTTCATCTTTTATTTCGGCATGATGGCGATGGTGACACCGCCGGTCGCTTTGGCAGCGTATGCAACCGCGTCCATCGCGCAAGCCAGTGTCTTCTGGTCGAGCATGTCGGCGTTTCGTTATTCATTAGTCGGTTTCACGTTGCCATTCATGTTTGTTTACCGGCCGGCGCTCCTGTTGATGAACGAGACGGGTGGGCCGCCGGTCTGGAGTGAAGTGGTTGTAGCAATTGTAGCGGCAGTGCTTGGCATCGTGGCTTTGTCGTCCGCGATGTCCGGTTTCTTGCTTTATCGCTTGACCATCCCGATGCGCGTGCTATTGTTCCTAGCCGCATCCTCGGCGCTATTTCCGGATCAGTTTAATTTGCTGGGCAAGCACCTCCAGCTATTCGATCTGATTGGCGGCGTTTTGCTGGCGACCGCCGTCGTGTGGAATTGGCGCTCGGGGCAAGCGAATCTGCCTTAGGCTTTTGTCGGTGACCGATTCTTAGGTCCCTGGCGTAAGGCTAGGACGCTGGCGGTATCGTGTGTGGTCAATCAAGACCAACGGCTGCCTGGTGATTGGCGTCGTCCATTGGGGACGTGAATTGCCGGGATCCTGATCTGCCTCCGCCATTCGAGATCTCTACAATGTCTGTGCCGGCCAAATGTTTACATCTGATTAATGGAGAACATTACTCGGGCGCCGAGCGAGTCCAAGACTTGTTGGCGATCTCGTTGCCCAAGTTTGGATACGAAGTTGAATTTGCCAGCCTCAAGCTTGGCAAGTTTTCGGCCAATCGTCGTTCGAGTGTGCCATTGCATGAATTTCCGATGCGGGGGCGTGTTGACTTCTCGACAGTATCCAAGATTGCGACCACGGTTCGTGACCGTGGTTATCATCTCCTGCATGCACACACGCCGCGCAGTCTGATGGTCGCAGCGCAAGTGGCCCAGAAGACACGTGTGCCGCTTGTTTATCATGTTCATAGTCCCGTTGGTCGAGACTCGACTCGTTGGTTTCAGAATCAATTGAATTTATGGATCGAAAAATTGGCATTGCGTCGCGTGGCCAAGATGATTGCGGTATCGGACAACATTGCCCAATACATGGCAGGTCTGGGGTACGGGGAGGATCGTGTAACCGTCGTTCCCAACGGTGTTCCCGTCATTTCTGACGAGTCGAACCTCGCTTTGGCTGCGAGCGAAGTCTTTCGGTCTCCATGGCAATGGACACTCGGAACGGTGGCGTTGTTTCGTCCACGAAAAGGCACCGAGGTATTATTGGAAGCACTGGCGCGCTTGAAGTCCGAGGGCCTTGATGTCGGAGTATTGGCTGTTGGTGGGTTTGAAACCGCAGAGTATGAACAAAGCTTAAGAGCCAAAGTGGAACAGCTAAAAATCAACGACCGAGTGCATTGGACTGGGTTTACACAACAAGTGAACGCTTACTTTCCCAAAATGGATTTGTTTGTCCTCCCCAGTTTGTTTGGCGAAGGCCTGCCGATGGTTATCTTGGAAGCCATGGCTTTGGGAAAACCGGTTATTGCTTCGCGAGTGGAAGGGATTTCGCAAGCTCTACGTGATGGGGTGGATGGCAAAATCGTTCAACCGGGTTGCAGTCGTGAACTAGCCATCGGGTTGCAAGAGATGTTGCAATCACAATCTAGCCTGAAAGCGATGGGGCAAGCCGCGCAGCAACGACAGCGGGCCCATTTCAGCGACTTGAGCATGTGCCAAGGCACAGCTAAGGTCTACGACCAAATCTTAGGACGAATTGCTTTTCACTCGCCCGTCCCCGCGATACCCGAAGCAACGGCGGCACCTTGGCCTGCATTGCAGACACCCGCGGGCAGTGCTGATTTCCCACAAACCGTTTAAGCGTGTTCCTAATCGCCCCGTCACGGAGAGCTGAATTTTCAAGTCGGTGCGTCGCTTAGGACACGGTCCAAGTGTCGCCCGAGTTGAAGATCGCGCTCAAATCGCCCTTGGACTTGGCTTTGGCCTGTTGAACTTGTTGATGAACTTGTTCTTCGTAACATGGCCGACTGACTTGGCGGAAAACACCAATCGGCACTGGCAGATCGGGATTCGAGAATCTCGCCAACAAGTTGGCGATATGTGGTTCCGGTGCCGATTGATCATGCACCAACAAGTGTTGTTCATTGACAGCACCGCCCAGGACCACGCTTTGTGGGGTGAGGCCCTGCAGACGCACGCCTTTATCGTTGTTCTTGCCGTAGACCATTGGTTTGCCGTGGTGCAGAACCAATAAGTTGTCGTCCTTCACATCCTTGTCGGTCAAGTGTTCCCAAGCCCCGTCGTTAAAGACGTTGCAGTTTTGCAAGACCTCGACAAAGCTGGTGCCACGATGCTGCGTTGCTTGGTACAACGTCTCTCCCAAGTGTTTGGTGTTGAAGTCAATACTTCGGGCGACGAAAGTGGCGTCCGCTCCCAAGACTACGGACAGTGGGTTGAGTGGGTAATCCAGTGATCCACCGGGCGTGCTCTTTGTCACATGCCCCTGCAACGAGGTCGGCGAATACTGCCCTTTGGTTAATCCGTAAATGCGGTTGTTGAACAAGATGATGTTCAGGTCGACGTTGCGACGAATCAAGTGCAACAGGTGATTGCCGCCGATGCTCAGAGAATCGCCGTCGCCGGTGATGACAAATACCGTTAGATCGGGGTTGGCGATTTTCAGGCCCGTCGCGACCGCGGGAGCTCGGCCGTGGATCGTGTGCATGCCATACGTGTTCATGTAGTATGGAAAGCGACTGCTGCAACCGATCCCCGACACAAACACGATCTTATGTGGAGGGATTCCGACATCGGGCAGAATCTTTTTCATTTGGGCGAGGATCGAATAATCACCACATCCAGGGCACCAACGGACATCTTGATCACTGCCGAAATCACCGGCTTTCAGAACGGGTAGTGCGGTGTTCATATTTATAGTTTCCTGAGGATTTGATTTTTAGCGTGCGGCTCGATCTTGCGAGCTGAACGAGGGAAGATGGCAAGCGGCGTGCTCGCACCGTTTGGTATTCGGCCAGCTGTCGTCACTCGCTGGTCGCAATTTGCGAGTCGCACTTCAAGGCAATCGCTTGAATTTTTGCGACCAACTCGCCAACCGAAAAAGGTTTGCCTTCGACCTTGTTGATGCCTTCGGCCGAAATCGACAATTGGCCTTGAATCAACTGTCGAAGCTGTCCGGTGTTCAATTCAGGGATGACAATCTTCTCGAATCCTGCCAGCATTGCCTTGAGTTCAGCTGGCAACGGGTTGACCCAGCGAAGATGTAAATGGGAAACCGAATGGCCCAACGCCTGCAACTGGGTCACCGCGGTGCGGCAGGCACCAAATGTTCCGCCCCAACTGACGACCAAAACATCGCCTGAACGCTGACCGAAAATCACCGGTGGCTCGACCAAGTCGTTGACATTACGAACTTTTTGAGCACGAGTGTTGACCATGTGTTGGTGATTGGCCGCATCGTAGCTGACGTTGCCGGTGCGGTCTTCTTTTTCAAGCCCACCGATCCGGTGCATGAGGCCCTCGGTTCCTGGAATCGCCCAGGGTCGAGCCAACAGGTTGTCACGCTCGTAGGGCAGGAACTTTGAATCCTGCGTTTCGGTTGGATGGTGGATGGCAATCGGTCGCATCGTTTGAACGTCGGGAATCTTCCAGGGTTCGGAGCCGTTGGCAATGTATCCGTCCGTTAGGATCATGACCGGCGTCATCAGTCGGGTGGCAACCCGCCACGCTTCAATGGCCGCATCATAACAATCTGCCGGGCTGGCTGCGGCAATCACTGGCATCGGGCATTCGCCATGACGGCCGTGAATGGCCATCAGAAGGTCGGCTTGTTCCGTCTTCGTCGGCAAGCCTGTGCTGGGCCCGCCTCGTTGCACGTCAATGATCAGCATGGGAAGTTCCATCATCACCCCCAGACTCATGCCTTCACCTTTAAGCAGGATTCCAGGGCCGCTGCTGGTTGTGACGCCCATCTGCCCTGCGAAAGCAACCCCGATCACGGAACACACGGCAGCGATTTCATCTTCGGCTTGAAACGTCAGGACATCGAGATGTTTGAAGCGGCTGAGCTCGTGCAAGATGTCACTGGCAGGAGTGATCGGGTACGTACCCAAGAACAGCTTCTTGCCGCTGAGCTTGGCGGCCGTCATCAATCCGTAGGCCAAGGCCTGGTTGCCAATCACGCTGCGATAAGTTCCCCCCGGCAAGGTCGCGGGCGGCACTTGGTAAGTCGTCGGAAAGGCCTCGGTTGTTTCGCCGAAGTTCCAGCCAGCCATCAAGGCCAAGCGATTGGCCGTCGCGACATCTGTCTTCCCAGCGAATTTCTTTTCGATAAATCGCAAGGTCGGCGTTAGATCGCGGCCATACAGCCAGAAGACCAATCCCATTGCAAAGAAATTCTTGCAACGATCCGCTTCCTTCACACTGATTTTCGTTTCCGCCACAGCGTCGCGAGTCAGCTGCGTCATCTTGACCCGGATCAAGCGATAGCCATCCGTCGTTCCATCTTCCAACGGGTTCTTGGCGAGTTTGGCCAGTTTCAGGTCTTTGTCTTCGAAGCTGTCCTCGTTGACGATCAGCAGCCCGTTCGGCTTGAGATCGCGCAAGTTCGTAACCAGTGCTGCGGGGTTCATGCAGATGAGAGCATCGAGTCCATCGCCCGGCGTAAAAATTTCTTCGCTCGAAAAATGGACTTGGAAACCGCTGACACCCGCTCGAGTTCCCCGCGGAGCGCGAATCTCGGCCGGAAAATCCGGGAAAGTGGCAATGTCGTTACCGGCCAATGCTGACGTGTTTGTCAACTGCATGCCGGATAGCTGCATGCCGTCTCCTGAATCACCAACCAATCGAACCGTTGCACCTTTTAGTTCCTGAACCGGCTTGGAGGATTCTCCGAGTTCTGTCTGCAGCATTGCGGCAAAACGCCTAATTAATACGGGGGCTGTGGGCGAGTTTCCTGGGCTACCACGTTCGAGCCGCAGGAGCCCTCCATTTTGCCACTTCTTCGCCGTTTGCGAAAGATCGGTCCGCTTGGTAAACTCCGCTTTCCCGAGGGTTCGGCCCACAGTGGGTCGGTTCCCGGACTTCCGTTACTGAGATAGAAAGCGAGACCACGCCATGGAACGTACCCTGATTCTGCTGAAGCCCGATTGTGTCGAACGAAGACTTTGCGGCAAGATTATTAGTCGATTCGAGGACAAGGGACTCAATATCGTTGCACTAAAGATGTTGCGGGTCACCCCCGAATTGTCCAAGCAGCATTACGCTGAGCATGTCTCGAAACCGTTCTATCCTGGACTCGAAGCTTTCATCACGGCGTCGCCTGTGGTGGCAATGGTATTGGAAGGCTTGGAAGCCATTCGAGTCGTCCGTGAGATGTTGGGCGCCACGAGCGGCTTAAAAGCCGCCCCTGGAACAATCCGCGGCGATTACAGCAGTAGTCGTCAGATGAACTTGGTTCATGCCTCGGATGGGCCGGACGCTGCCGCTCGCGAAATCTCGCTTTATTTCAAGTCGACCGAACTTTGCCCCTATTCGCCATGCCTGACACCATGGCTGAAGGCTGGGGACGAATAGTTCCGCCCTCAGCGTGCGGGCCCTTGAACGCAGGAGTAACTCAATCGTTGGCGCCCGTCTGCTCCAAGGATTGTCCGTCCAGTGACTAAAGAGCTCCGTGTGCCGCCCGCTAATCCTCCGAGAAGTTACTGATGGGTGGGGACGGCACTTCGGTTGTTCGCGAGATCGTTGGACATCAAACGGCATTGGGATCAACTTCAGCGAACCTGTTGCGGGGGCTGGGCCGTTTTTTGCTCACGCCCGCTGTTTGGCTGCCGTGTCGCGTTCGAAGTTTGTTTTCGTTGACGCCGACGTTGCTTGCGAAGCAATGGCAGAAAAGCGTCCTTAGATGCTTGTCGCGGGGGGTGATTTTTATTTAGAAAATCGCCCCTTTTCTGTTTAAGAATTTCAGTTATCGTTGTCAAAAATCGCCTCGCTTTAGATGGCTGGGAAGCCGCATGGCGATGGTGTTTCAAGGGTCGGAAAGCTGGGGCTGGTTTCCAGGTCGTGTTGAGCGGGAGTGGTATCGCGCGACAACAGTGACGGGTTAACCCGTGATCGTGAGCTGTCGAGTGAAGTCGGCTACGGATGGCTGACGTTGCAGACAGAACATGGCCCACAGCGTCAGTGTTGGCCATGCTGGTGTGAATGGTGTTGTTTCCCGTTTCATTGTAAGGACCGAAGATGGCCAAGTGCAAGTTAGAGTACATCTGGTTGGATGGTTACAAGCCAACCCAAAGTCTGCGTAGCAAAACCAAAGTAATCGAGAACTTCAGCGGCAATTTGCTGGACGCACCGGTGTGGTGCTTCGACGGTTCCTCGACCGAGCAAGCTCCGGGCAATTCTTCGGACTGCTTGTTGGCTCCCGTAGCCGTTTTCCCGGACCCGGTTCGTCGCAATGGTTTCTTGGTCATGTGCGAAGTTATGTCGCCAGACGGAACGCCACATCCCACCAATGGTCGAGCCCGGATTGATGATGATGACAACGATTTCTGGTTCGGTTTCGAACAAGAGTACACCCTGTGGGATTTGACCACCAATCGTCCTCTTGGCTTCCCGCTCAACGGATACCCGGCCCCGCAAGGTCCGTATTATTGCTCGGTGGGCGCTGGTAAAGCTTTTGGCCGCCATATCATCGAAGAACATTTGGACATCTGCTTGGATGCTGGTCTTAACGTCGAAGGTATCAACGCCGAAGTATTGGCTGGCCAGTGGGAATTCCAAGTATTTTCGAAGGGCGCCAAGATGGCTGGCGACCAAACTTGGGTTGCCCGTTACTTGCTAGAGCGGGTCGCGGAGAACCACGGAATCGGCATCAATTGGCACTGCAAGCCAATGAAAGGCGATTGGAACGGTTCCGGTATGCACGCCAACTTCTCGAACGAGTTGATGCGAACTTGTGGAAGCAAGGAAGTCTACGAAGCGATTTGCCGCGCTTTCGAGCCTCGCATCAAGAATCACATTGACGTGTATGGTGCCGACAATCATCAACGTCTGACGGGCCAACACGAAACGCAATCGATCGACAAGTTTAGCTATGGCGTGTCGGATCGCGGTGCATCGATTCGGATTCCGATTGCGACTGTCGAACGTGGTTGGAAGGGTTGGTTGGAAGACCGCCGCCCTGCTTCGAACGCAGATCCGTACAAGGTGGCCGCTGAAATCATCAAGACCGTCAAGTCAGCGAAGTTGCCGACTGCCGTGGCCTAACGATGAGCATGAATTGAAATGACAGAAACCCGCCCGAGAACTTGGGCGGGTTTTTTTGCGTTCTTGCCTGTTCTTGGGTTGGTTTCGCGATCCGGTCACGACTGTTATACTCGACCACGGATCGGGCCATGGTGTCTCGATCGAGTCGCGCGCGGATGCAAATTCATGTCAGACAATAAACCTTCGATGAAGGGCATTCTGCTCTCGGGAACCGATCGAGATTTGCCCGACGTGCTGCCGGCAGGGATCTCCCGTTATACGAATATTGCCGAGATGTCTGCGGGGAATAGGTCGCGACTGTGTTCTGCGTTCGATACCATTGTCGGGCGAACCGTGGCGATCAAGTCGCTGTTGCCTAGTTGCGCCGTGGATCGTCGTCATCGGCGACGATTCTTGCGTGAGGCGCGCGTCACAGCGCAATTGCAGCATCCGAATACAGTTCCCGTGTACGATATCGGAGTCGATCCGGAACTGGGTATCTATTTCACCATGAAACGAATCTCCGGCGAGAACTTGCTGCAAGTGATTCGAAGATTGGCCCAAGGTGATGAAGAGGCCAAGACCGCTTTTCCCCTCCGTCGATTGTTGGATATTGCCATCAACGTGGCCCAATCCTTGGCTTACTCGCATGTGCGCGGTGTGATTCATCGTGATATCAAACCTGAAAATATTTGGGTTGGAAACTTCGGCGAAGTGATCGTCTTGGATTGGGGTGTGGCCAAAGTTTGGGGATATCCGGACGAACTTGAAGAGCTATCGCCACCGACGCCTAACGAGCTGGCGGAGCGGGATGCTAGTGAAAACTCGCTGACTCCCGTCGACGAGGTCGCGATCGGAATGGCGGCCATGAAGAAACACCGCGAGGCAGTCGAGAACCGACAAGATTCGGACATGAGCGATGTCGGTAGTCATACCGAAGACGATCTGGAGAAAGATCAGCTTCGGACCTTGACCAATAACGGCCAACGTCTGGGAACACCGCTTTATATGTCCCCGGAGCAAGTCCGAGGTAGTCAATTTGTTGACGACCGCACCGACATGTTCAGCCTTGGGGTTGTGTTGTACGAGATGTTAACCCAAAAAGAGCCGTTTCGCGGTCGCTCGATCGAGGAAACCTTCCAATTCATTCAGAATTGGGATCCCCCGAAGCCTAGCACGCAGGTCCCCTTCGCCGACATCCCCTCGGCACTGGATCAAGTTGTGATCAAAGCAATGGCCAAACGCGCAGACCATCGCTTCCAAACCATGCCCGAATTGATCGGCCAGTTGCAGGCGGTCATGGATAGCTTAGGGTCTAATTGAGGCGGGTACGGCGATCGGCGTTTCGGTCGCGGACTTGAGGTGGCGTGGAAAAAAAAGACCAGGATCGAATGGCCCGATCCTGGTCTTGGTAGTGATTCGCGATTCTTGTCGCTTACTCGCCTTCGCCGCCAACCGAGCCGCTGACGGATTGTGCGTTCAGCACTGGCGGTGGAATGTTCTCGCGGAACGCACGCGTCACACTTTCGGCGTAACTTCCACGACCCGTGACGGGATAATTCGTCGTGGCGGCGACCATCATGTTTGCAGAGCGACCAAATTCCACTTGCAGGTGCTGTTGCACCGAAGCGATTCGGGTCTGCGCCAATTCATCCGAGTCGGCCCATACAAACATCGAACGGCGATCCTGTGGCGAATGCCGAACGGCTTGCAAGATCTTGGCTTCGCCCAAACGATTCAATTGTCCGTTTTCGTCGAAACACGCGTCCGATAGTGTTAATTCGATTTCCCAACCACGATCATAGCAAGGTTGGAACCACTCGTAGTAAGTGTTGCGGTCCATTTCACGAAATGGAGTTGGCCAAGCCGCGTTTCGGTCGTAGTCCAGGCCCATCCGATGGAAAGTCTGTTTTACCTCCGCGCCAGTGGCACTGGCCGCTTTGGATACGGCACCCAGCCCAAAAGGCTTTTGGGGAAACTGAAAACTCTGCCCCTCTGCCGTGTTGGTCCAAGCAACGACCAAGCCCAACAATGCCAAGGGCCGCGCTATCGAGCCCACACAAATCTTCGACCAGAACCAGCACGACATCGAAACTCTCCTCGAAAAGTCCAGCAAACCGGTGGAGGCACCGTTTGAACGATCACCACAGGTATCGGATCGACTGCAACGATTCTGGCGTTTTATTCGGATGTATCGTTTGAAGTGGGCGTAAGCTGTTCAGGTATTGAGGAATCCTTCGATAATATTGATTGCGGCGGGTCCAACCAATACAACGAATATGCCGGGGAAGATGAATAGGACGAGTGGGAAAAGTAGCTGAACTGCGGTCTTTGAGGCCTTTTCCTCGGCCTTCTGCCGGCGCTTGATTCGCAAGGCTTCGCTCTGGACCCGGAGGGCTTGCGCGATGCTCGTACCAAAACGGTCGGCTTGGATGAGCATTTGGGCAAGCGAGGTTAACTCTTCCGCTCCATTCCGATCCGATAGATCTTGCAGCGACTCTTCCCGCGTTCGGCCCATTTGCAAATGCATGTTGGTCAGCGAGATCTCGTATGATAGCACTGGATTGGTTTCCGCCATTTCTTCCGAGACTTTTCGCATGGCATGGTCCAAGCCCAGGCCCGCTTCGACGCAGACAACCAGCAAATCGAGGCAGTCGGGCATGGAAAGTACGATTTGTTGCTTGCGACTTTTGATCAGATTATTCAGTACGATGCCCGGCAGGAAGAACATCAACAGCCCCACGGCCATTCCCATGACCCACCACATGGCGGTCCCATCGGAGAAAATACCGACGCCGAGCAAGCCAAAGATTGTTCCGCCGATCAACAGAGCGACTTTGGTCGCCAAATAGATCGATTGGGCCGAATCGGTTCGCAACCCGGCATAGCTCAGTTGTTGTCGGAGCTGATTGGCTTCTTTTTCAGTCTTGGGTTTGACGGAATCCGCCAACACGGAGGACGTCTTTTCGACCCACTGTTTGATTTCTTCCCGTCGCTTGCTTTTTGCTTCGTTGACGGCGGCCCCGGGCGAGATCCCTTGAATCCGGCGTAGACGCTCTTCGGACTCGGTCGATTTTACGACGAAGATATCCGCGATCGACCACAGCCCTAAGGCCGCGGCCACGAAAATGCAGACAGGCAGCAGATAAGGATTGCTCAAGAGTTCTTGCATGACTACACCTTGATGTTGATGATCTTACGGATCCAAAAAAAGCCCAACACCTGAGCGACCGCCGCCCCGGCCAGCATTTGGTGCCCGATCGGGTGCGTGAACAATCGCATGATGTATTCCGGGTTCAGAAAAAACATGACGCCGGTCAACACGGGCGGAAGCCCCAACAACACCGCTCCGGACAAGCGGCCCTCGCCAGTCAGGGCCATGATCATCCCGTGAATTTGAAATCGTTCACGAATCAACCTCGCGATCTTATCCAGAATTTCGCACAGATCACCGCCCGTTTGTCGTTGCAAAATCACTGCGGTTGCGAAGAACTTGAGGTCGACGTTTGGAGCCCTTTTCGACATTTCAATCAACGCCGTCTCGAGCGGAATACCAAGGTTTTGTTCTTCAAAGCAACGTCCGAATTCTGGTCCCAAAGGGGCCGGAGCTTGTTCCGAAACGAGACTAAAGCACGCATTCAAGCTCTGCCCGGCCTTGAGAGCATTGCACATCATTGCCAGGGCATCGGGCAGGTACTCGGAATACTTCCCCAAGCGCTTCTTTCGCATGAACGAAACATAAGCGAACGGCAAGCAGGCGAAGAGGATTCCTGAAACAATCGCGAACGATTTGAACGGCAGGAACAGGACGTGAAAAATCGTGACGCCCATCAGCAAACCAACCGTTAATGTGCCAAAGCCACCCACGCGCAGCGGAACTCCCGACTGCCGCAAGAATTCTTCGGCTTTGGGGAATGCTTTGACAATCAACTTCCCAGTCCAATTGACTTCGCCGTTGTCGCGGAGCAAGGACTTCGCAGATTCTTGGATATTTTCTCGCCCGGCGATACGCGACCCAAGCAGCTTGTTTAATCGCGCATCGGTCTTGTCAGCGTCCTGTTCCATGAACAAAGTCGCCGTGAAGTAAATCATGGTGGCAATAAAGCCGAAGATGCAAAACGCTAATAAAATAGTGGTCATGGTTTATCTTCTTGGGGCATAAACTATCTCAGGCCGCGAACCCGCTGGAGTTGGTGGGACTATTCATCCACCAACATGACTCGTTCACGGAAGATGCCATTGGGCAGACGAATTCCACATGCTTCCAAACGATCAATGCACTTCGGGCGAATACCCGTCGCGATAAACTTGCCTTTGGCTTTGCCTTGAGGATTTACACCTTCCTGGACGTATTTAAAAATGTCTTGAGTCAAGATCATGTCGTTTTCCATGTTCAAGACTTCCGTCACGTACGTCACCCGGCGTTTACCACCTTGCAAACGGCTGGCTTGAATGATCAAGTCAACCGCGCTAGAGATCTGTTGTCGCATGGCTTTGATCGGTAATTCGAAACCGGACATCATGATCATGGTTTCCATACGTCCCAAACAGTCGCGGGGAGTATTGGCGTGGGCGGTCGTAAGCGAACCGTCGTGGCCCGTATTCATGGCTTGCAGCATGTCCAAAGTTTCAGCACCGCGGCATTCGCCGATGATGATCCGCTCAGGACGCATACGCAGCGCATTTTTGACCAAGTCGGTTGCGGTCACTGCTCCGCGTCCTTCGATATTCGCAGCTCGCGTTTCGAGTCGCACGACGTGCTCCTGCTGAATCTGAAGTTCAGCCGCATCTTCGATGGTCACGATACGATCGTGGTTGCCAATGAAGCTCGTTAGCGTATTGAGCAACGTCGTCTTACCGGAGCCGGTACCGCCGGAGATGATCAAGTTCAAGCGAGCCTTCATGGCTCCTTCCATAAACATGACCATTTCCGGAGTAAAAGCTTTGAATCGTAACAGGTCCTCCAACTTCAACGGATTGGAACCGAAGCGCCTAATCGAAACGGCCGCACCATCAAGTGCGAGCGGTGGAATAATGGCATTGAAACGAGAGCCATCCGACATCCGCGCGTCCACCATCGGGCAAGTTTCGTCAACTCGGCGTCCGACGCGTGAAACAATGCGGTCGATGATTTGCAGCAAGTGATCGCCGTCGCGGAAGGCAATCGGCGTCCGTTCCATCATGCCCTGACGCTCGACGTACACATGGTCTGGTCCGTTGATCAAAATATCATTGACGGTCGGATCCTTGAGCAATGTTTCCAGAGGTCCGAGCCCCAGTGTCTCGTCAATCACTTCGTCAACCAACCGTTCCCGTTCGGAACGGTTGAGCATCATGTCTTCCGAATCATAGATCCGTTCAATAATTACACGCAACTCTTTACGGAAACTCTCCGACTGGGAGTTGGTGATCCGAGACATGTCCAACTTGTCCACCAGTTTTTGGTGGATGCGCATTTTCAGGACTTCGAATTCCTTGGTCTTGCTGATCGAATCCGGCATCGGCTTGGTGTTCATCGGTGTCTTCCATGTCTACCGTAAGAGTCGGCCACTACTGGCAGGGGCTCGGCTAAGAAAGACCAACGCCAACGACCAGTCGGCGAAAGGATCTTCCGATTGGTTTTCTCGGACATTTATTTGCGGTTCCATCGTCGAGTCAAAACAACTGCGGATTATGCTGGTTGGTTGCAAGACCACGACGACCACCGGGAGGTCCGGCCCGTTCGTTTGGACTGGGGAAATCGGTTATACTGATTGAACCGCTCGAACCGATGGTGTCTGAATCTGGCCCGTCGGGGGGAGCCTTGGATTCGAAACAGCCAAAATCGACCAAGCGGGGCAGGGCAGGCAAAAACACAGACGCTTTATTCATCGAAGGAATTAACTCCAAATATGTCGCGGTATCGCTCCAGCTTTGTATTCATGTTTTGTGTGGGGTATGCGGCAATCGTGGGATTGCTTGGCTGTTCGCCGAGTCCTACTTCGACAGTTGCTGGTCGAGAGAAAGTTCGCCTTCAATTGAACTGGGTTCCTGAAGCGGAACATGGTGGCTTCTACGCCGCCTTGGAGCACGGATATTTTGAGCAATTGGGACTGGATGTCGAAATTGTGCCGGGCGGTGTTTCCGCACCTGTAACCCAGCAATTGGCGATGGGCCGCGTTGAGTTTGGTGTAATGAATGCCGACTGGGTGGTGATGGGGCGAAACAATGGGGCGAAGATCCAAGCCCTGATGGCACCAATCCAAGATAGCCCGCGCTGCTTGCTAGTTCGTCCTGAATCCGGGATCAAGAACTTTGCGGAGTTCGACAACATTACGCTGGCTGCCAAACCTGAAGACCCGTTTTTGGAATTTACGAAACGCAAATTGAATTGGGATCAGAAAAATGTCACGATCGTGCCGTATGTTTCAATGCAAGCCTTTTTCAGCAATGAAAAGTACGCTCAGCAAGGCTACTCTTTTAGCGAACCCTATTTGGCTCAAGCCCAAGGCATCGAACCTGTGGTCTTGTTGGTTTCCGAGTTAGGCTACAACCCGTACACCAGTTGTTTGGTGGCCGATGAAAGCTTGATCCAAGCGAATCCTACTCTGGTGCGGAAGTTCGTACAGGCCAGTATTCGTGGCTGGGAGAAATACTTGGCCGACCCGGAGCCCACCAATCGCCGCATTGCCGGTCTCAATCCCGATCAAGACCTCAAGAGTTTGGAGTTTGCACTTACCGATGTTCGCAGACTCGCGAGATGGGATTCCGCGAACCAGCGCACCGAATTGCCGCTAGGCACCATGACGGAAGCGAGATTTGCTGAGCTAGGACGAATGCTCCGTGACATCGGGTTCATTTCCGAGACCGAAGATGGTGTCTTCCAGCAGGCGTTCAATCTCAACTTCCTCCCGGCACAAGACACTGCCGAAAAGACAACTCCGTCCGAGTAAAACAACGATTCCAGTGCGCTCTGCGTCGTGAAGGTCGACAAAATACGAGTTTTTCGAAATTCGAAGCCTCTCTGGCCATTTGGTTTTGAAGTGAGTGCGAAAGTCGACGCGAGGGGTCGTGCTTGGATACAAACGAATTGTAAATGAGTCGCTGCCGGGTCAGCAATAAATGCACATCAAAGCGGCCCACGATTCACCACAACTGAATGTAATTGATTTGCGGAATACCATCATCAATTGCGAAGAGTTTCCGAATCTCGGCCGCGGGTGTTGCTTGCGGGACACTGACAACGCGACCACTGGCCATCGCTACCCGCAAACCGGTTGTCGAGTCGCTCGTCTGAATCACTTGGATCGCTTCGTCAATCGTTAGATCACGGGGTTCCCACCAATCAATGTCGCTATTTGTCAGCTCGATCAACATCCCCGTATCATTTCCACCGTCAGGAATATCCTGGAGGTCCAAGATCTTGTCTTTTCGAACAACCGTATCCGAATCGACTACCAGCACGAACGCCGTTTTGTCCGTGCCGACTGAGGCGGGGCAATGTGGTGACGAGTAAAGACCGGTAAGGCCCGAAAATGCCTCTTGGACATTTGCCGCATTCCGCGCGCTCGCAGCCATATTAAGCACGCCGCTCCATTCCGACTTCAACATTGGTGTGTTACTTGAGATCACCGCAACGCGCCAACTCAATGGTTGACTAGACTTAATAACTTGCCGGCCATAAAAAGTGTGTTTGTACTCGCTACCTTTGCAATGTTGGCGTATTTCCGCCGTTAGAGTACGCAACCTCGCATAGGAATGCCTGCGATCTTCTTGTTGTTTCTGGTCCCAGACCGGGCGAATCCAAACAACGATGATGAAGGCGATCAAAATTTGAATCAACAGTAATGACCGTACTGATCTTAATCGAATTGGAATCCAACGCCCCAACCAACGCCACTTCGCAGCGGTCCGAGTGTAGTGGTTCGCTCCGCGAACCAACTCAGGATCTGGGAGTGATCCACGAAACTTGTCGGTCGCTTTGTCTTGGTGAATATTCGAATCGGATTCGTGTTCGCTCATGGCCGCCTCGCCGTGCCTTGATACACTAGGGACAAATCCTTTCAATCATTCAAATCGCGAAGTGACTACTGACCCCAACCGGTTCGCGTCCTGCGTTTGATTCTACTTTCCTTCGATTTTCTCGACGATTTTTCGAAACGGTTCGTAGTCTTGGATCGACTGGAGGTCGGGATCGTTTTTCAGTCGCGCGGCGTCGTTGAAGCCCAGTTTGACCAACCGTTCGATTTCGGCCACGCAACGGTCGGCCAGTTCCGCGTCCGCCCGTTGGGCATACGCCAACGCAAAGACACGAGTGCGCGCGAAAATCGTCGCGGGCTTAGCAACTTTGGCTAAAGACTCCATTACTTCCAGGGCTTGATCAACCTGTCCCCCGCGGACCAAGCTCTGCCCCGACTTGCTGCGATAGGTTACGGGGTCTTCTGAGTCGGGCAATTGAGCCAAGGTCTGCCAATCCTGCGCCGCGGCGAGATATTGCTGGGACTTGTCCAACCATTCGGCTCGCCTTAACAGACCGTTGTGAAGAAACATCAAGCCGCTTTGATGTTTGGGCGAACGTGCCACGGTTTGTGTCAACGCCTCGATGGCTTTCGTCAACATCTCTGTTTTTGCCTCGGCGGTCGCTGTTTCTGCTTCCAAGTCATAACGATTGATGCGATTTCCGGCTCGCAATACTTGGGCCTCGATCGAGTCCGTATGGTTCTGTAGAAACCGATCCAGCAGCTGATCACTCTCGGTTAGTGCATCGAGCGCTGCCTGGGGCTGTTTGTCCTTGATATAGACCAACGACAGGCGATTCAAAGCACCTCCGAACGCCACCACATGATCTTCGCCGTCGGGCAGTTTCGCGCAGATTTCTGCGGCGACCTTGGCCGAGAATTTGTAATAACGAATGGCCTCGTCTAGCTTTTGGGCCAACTCGTATCCCTCCGCAATTCGCAGGAGCACGAGTCGCAAGGTGGCTGGATGTTGAATATTTTGAGGTTCGGCCCGGCTCATCGCCTCCAAGGCTTGAACGGCGCGGTCGAAATTCGGCCCGGCTCGCTCGAAATCTCTACGCTGGATCAACATCGAGCCGTAGAGCCAATATCCTTCCGAACGGTCCGCTTGGATTGCCAAGGCATTCTCAGGCAGTGCGTCATAAATCTGCAATCCTTCTTGGATCCAGGCGTCCGCTTGCTCGACTTGTTTGTGGCTGTTGGCGGACCAACCTGCGTTCAACAACATCTTGGCTAAAGCACTGCGATCCATCATGGTCGAGTTGGGTGCGGCCACAATTTTTCGCGATAAATCGAGTGCCCGTTCATATTCTCTCCGCGCATTGTCGGGTTGTTGGGCGTCTTCCAATCGTTTCGCCAACACCAGAGCCGCCTGCGCCAAGTCCTGCGCGGCCTCGGGGAAGTCGGGAAATCGTTCGAGTAGTCGTTCGCGTGCGTTAAGAGCTTGACGCATGGTTTCAATCGCTTCATCCACCTGATTCATTCGCGATTGCATCGATGAGACGTTTTGATGCAAGTCGGCGAAGGAGTCCCAATAGGTGGGATTCTGCGGAAACTTTTCCACAAGTTGACCATACGCTGCGCGGGACTCTTGATAGTTGGCCAAGGCGATTGGGAAGTCGCCCTGGCGTGCTGCAAGATCCCCCAGTCCATACCAACTTAGGCCCAGACCGCTCAAGAATTCCGGGTCGTTGGGAAACTCGGCTACCACGAGTTGGCGGAGCGAAAGTCCTTGACGATACTCCGCTTCCGCTTCCGCAAATCGCCCCAGGCCGACCAATAGATTGCCGGAATTGTTGCACACGTTGGCCAGGGTTTCCTCGGAGCCATCGACTTTTGTTTGTTGGTTATAGATCGACTCGAGTAGTGTTTTGGCCGCTCGATACGCCAATAAAGCTTCCTCTTGTTTGTTAAGCGTTCGCAGGATCACGGCCCGCGCATTGTGGGCATTGGCTTCCGATCGTTGACGTTCAACGGAGTCTGCGAAAGACCGCGCGGCTTGGGCGGCACTCAAGCCTTGATCGGCGAACTGCAAGGCGGACTCTTTTTGACCGGAAGACAACAAGGACTTGCCCAACGCCACTGTCACGTCCGACAGTGAATGTTGGACCGAGGCGTCCTGTGGTTCCAATTTGGCGGCCAAATTCAGCAAGCGAATGGATTCACGATATCCGGCCTCGACTTCCGGTTCTCCCAGCAGTTGTCGCAGCTTGGCCACGCGAAAGGCCCCGTCGGCTTGAACGATTAATGCTTGAAACGACGAGCCCTGTATGGACGCGAATGCTTCCCATTGCTGAAGCGCTTTGTTGAGTAGATCGCGGTCCACCGGACTAAGGTACGATTGAGACATGAAACGCCGTTCGATGAATTCGTCGCTAAACGATTCCAGTGCGGCAAAAGCTTGTGCCGAGGCGATTTCGGCAAATTTGCGTTGTTTCGCCTCTTCAATTTGGGCCTTTTCTGCTACCGCACGCTGTTCCGCTTCTTTCTTCCGCGCCTGTTCGGCTTGTCCCGCTTCGTACACCGCCTGATTTCGACTTGTGATGGAAACCACCAACGCGAAAGTTAAAGCGGCCATCGCTACTCCGATTGCGGTCACCATCACGCGATGACGTCGGACAAACTTCTGGCAACGATACCAGCGACTGGGTGGGGCAGCCGAGATTTGTTCACCAACCAAGAACTTCCTTAGGTCGTCCGCCAAGCGACTGGCGGATTCGTAACGACGCGCGCGATCTTTCTCCAGCGTCTTCATGACGATCCAATCCAGTTCACCACGGACCATTTTTGTGAGTCGAGCTGGTTCGACGTTGCGGTTCGCACTAATGGACGGCAAGCCTTCGTCGGTGCTTAGTTTGCTGCTCGGCGTAAGCGGATCCACTTCGCGGATAATACGCAGGATTTCCAGAATTGCGGCCCGCCCAAGTTTTTTCGCATCAAACGGTGGCGCACCGGTCAACAATTCGTAGAGCAGTACTCCCAGAGAATAAACATCGCTTCGAGTATCGATGTCTGGATAGTTGGGGGCCGCTTGTTCTGGAGACATGTACTGCGGTGTTCCCACCACGGCTCCAATCACCGTGTTTAACGTCTTGTCGGTCAGAGCCAGCCCCATGGCCTTGGCCACTCCAAAGTCGATTACTTTCGGAGCTGGGCGACCGTCGATTTCGGACACCAAGATGTTGGATGGTTTGATATCGCGATGGATGATCCCCTTTTGGTGGGCGTGTTGAATCGCTTCGCAGACTGGGACAAACAACTCGATTCGCTGGGCTAGTGTCAAGCGATTTTGATCGCAGTATTTCGTGATTGGAACGCCTTTCACCAACTCCATGACAAAAAAGGGAGCGCCTGATTCAGATAGACTACCGCCATCCAAAATCCGAGCGATGTTGGGATGGTCCATGACCGCCAAGGCTTGTCGTTCCGCATCGAACCGCGCGATGACTTGTGAAGTATTTCGTCCGACTTTTATCAACTTGATCGCAACTTGACGACGAATCGGTTCAAATTGTTCGGCTACCCAAACCGTTCCCATTCCACCTTCGCCAATTTCCCGTACGAGTTTATACCGGCCTTGAATCAGCAAGCCGGAACGGAATTCAATGGATGGTGCGTCGTCCTGTGGTGCGATGAAAAAATCGTCGTCTTCACGCTCGAACGAAGGCGTCTGGGCAACGGTTGGATTGGCGGGATCTTGGTCGGACGCCGCGTTCACCTGACGGCTGTTCGGGTCCAGGTCATTGGCGGCACGGTCTTCACTTGAAGCGTCGCGTTCGGCGTGCTGTTGGGCCAGTTCTTGTTGAACATGGTCCTTCAAATATGGATCGTTCCCACACGCCCATTCGATGAACTCGGCACGTTGTTCGATTGGCAGACGGAGCGCGGCTTGGACGATCGCCCTTAAATCTGACGGAGTCGTCATGACTTGATTTCCTTCGGTAGGCCAGGCTTTGATTTCGGCGTTGCCCGATTCGCCGGAGCGTGAGCGCCAAAGTCGGCGGTTTCACCACTGGCGTTCTTGGCGACTTCGAACATCGTACCGCGGCAAGCCCAGGCGTTGGGGCGGATAAGACACTAGAACGGGAAAAAATACGGGATCAATAGAACGGCTCCCAACCAGAGCAGTAAGTTAAGCGGAAGGCCGATGCGGAGAAAGTCCGAGAAGCGATACCCACCTGGCCCGAAGACCATCATGTTCGTCTGGTAACCAACGGGCGTCATGAAACTAGCCGAAGCGGCCAAGGCCAACGCGATCACAAACGGAATGGGACTACAATTCATTTGCTCCGCCGTGGCGATACAAAAGGGGAAGGTCAGAGCAGCTGCAGCATTGTTGGTAATCAACTCGGTCAAGATCGAGACGAACAAGAAGATGGCAGCCAGCGCCGCAATCGGTCCCCAAGGTTGGGTCACACCGACCAATGCCGAGGCGATCGACTCGGCAGCGCCCGATTTCGCCAATGCGGTCCCGATCCCGAATGCCGCAGCGATCGTGATCAGCACAGGCCAATCGATACTTTGCCGCGCGTCACTGCTGGAGATACAGCGACAGACAATCATCGCGATCGCCGCCAGAATCGCGGCGATTTCAGTCGCGATCCACCCGGTCGTCATCAGCAACACCAGCGTCAAAAAGATGCCGATGGCGGCCCAGGCGCGGTCTCGCCGCAGCGGACGCCATTCGCTCACATCGCTGATCAAATAGAACGCGGGGTCATTGCGAAAAGCACGCCGAAAATGGCGACCAGCCAATAACAGCATCGTATCGCCTGCTTTAATCTCAACGGTGCCCAGTTTGCCTTCAACGCGTTGTCCACCGCGATGCATTGCCAACACCGCGGCTCCATAGGTGGCGCGAAAGTCAGCTTCGCGCAAGGTTTGGCCAACCAATGGAGAGCTCGGCGACACCACTGCCTCCCATAGTCGGCGCCCACTTTGATCTTTAGGCGAGACGTCATAGTTGGGGTCGGCGACTGGGATCAACCCTGGAATCTTTTCCAGTTCGACCATCGAATTCACCACGCCTGTGAAAATCAAATGGTCGCCATGCAAGATTTTTTGATCGGGTCGCACCGGCGCGAGTCGTTCACCCGCGCGGTCGATTTCGATCAAGAACAAGCCTGGCAAACCTCGGAGCGAAGATTCTTCGACCGTTTTCCCATGTAACGGGCAAGTGGTCTCCACTCGCATTTCCGTCAGGTATTCGCGGCGACTTTCTCCCAATTGTTCCATGAGTTCACGCCGGTCTGGCAAGATTTTCAAGCCAACCACATACAGGTAAGTGATTCCAATGATCGCGTACGGAATTCCAATGACGGATAGTTCGAACATTCCCATGCCCCGCCCAATAACACTCTCCTTCATCAACCCACTCACTACTAGGTTGGTGCTGGTTCCAATCAACGTGCAAGTGCCGCCCAAGATCGTCAGAAATGACAACGGGATCAATAGTTTGGAGGGAGAAATTGAATTGCGTCGGCACCAATCAACCACCACCGGCATCAACATAGCAACAATGGGCGTGTTGTTGAAAAAAGCGGATAGTGGAATCGTCAGACCAACCAGACGGAAGAATGCTTGAGTCAGTGTGCGTGCCGGACCCAAAACGCCATGTCCCAAGTAGTCTAAGATTCCCGTGTCGCGCATCCCGGCGGCGACGACAAATAAAGCGGCCACGGTGAGCATGCCACCGTTGGCAAAACCGGCCAACGCTTCTTGAGGGCTAATAATGCCCAGTGCCGCGAGCGCCGTGGAGCCACCGACGAACAACAAATCCGACTGGATGTTGCCGTTCATCAACGCTAGCAAAATTCCCAAGACGATGATCAAAGTGATCCACGCTTGATATCTCTTGATAACGGACTGGACCCTTGTACCCCAATCTTCTGTACCCCAATCTTCCGAGGGCTCGGCAACTTTTTCCATTTGTTGCGCTGCGGTGGCTCCGTCCGAAGAAGAGTCCACCGACCCGTACGCCCCACAAGGGTTGAAACTAGCAACAGCCAGGAGACAGCCAATCGCCAACCCGAGTTGAAACAAGCGGCCCAAACCGGAACGTAACCACTCAGCACGCCCCATGCGGGATCGCGCATGAACGGATCGTGCCGACAAAATAGAGTGATTAGAGGCAAAAACGTGGCCGGGATGATTCATTGCAATTGGGCGTAAGTTTGGGATCGAGACGCTACGGGTCGTACCAAAAATCGTCTGACCCGACAACATGAATGGCAACGCTTCGCCACCCGGCTTCGCGGATTAGAGCAGAAATCGGGACGTCAATGCAAGTCCGCCTCGTGATGACCTAAACGCACGTTTGTCGCAAAACTGGCCTGTTCCGATTGTCTCAGATATCGCAAGATGTCTACGCTGAAATCGGGGACGGTGTTAGGCTTTTGCTGGCACCATTCGAGTACGAGACGGATTCATTGAGTGCGAATTCATTGAGTGCGAGTACACGTACGAATTTGCGGCGAAATGCCGTTGGCGTTCAGCGATAATTATCGAAAAGACTCAAGTTAACTGGCCCAAAGGCTGAGTTATTTCGAGTAATCGATTCCTTGGGCAAGAGTTTCATTTCATTGACGGAGCAACATGGCGACTTCTACCTATACCGCTTCTGACATCGTGGCCCTCGAGGGATTGGAGCCGGTTCGCAAACGGCCCGGCATGTACATTGGCGGAGTCAGCTCGACGGGCTTGCATCACTTGGTGTGGGAGATCTTGGACAACTCGGTCGATGAAGCGATGAACGGCTACGCTTCGGAGATCGTGGTGACGTTGCACAAAGATCAAGCCACGGTGACGGTCGCCGACAATGGTCGTGGTATTCCGGTCGATAAGCATGCAAAGACCAAGAAGTCCGCCTTGGAAATGGTTCTGACGATGTTGCATGCGGGCGGCAAATTCGAAGGCAAGAATTACAAGACCTCCGGCGGCTTGCATGGTGTGGGGGCGTCGGTCGTCAACGCGCTGTCCAAGCACTTGATCGCGGTGGTTCGCCGCGATGGGGCCCAATACAAAATGGAGTTTTCCAAAGGCCAAGTCACCGAACCCCTCAAGAAAGCGACCTCCTCCGTGCGAGGGACCGGGACCAGCATCACGTTTACCCCGGATCCAACGATCTTTCCAAAAGTGCAATTCGATTCCGCCACGATCAAGACTCGTTTGGAAGTGACCAGTTATTTGCACCGCGGCGTCAAGGTCATTTATATTGACGAACAAGCGGGAACCCGCGACACATTTTTTCATGAAAACGGGATTCAAGATTATCTGACGAAAGTCTTGTCCGAACGACAGGCCCGTTCGATTCATGAAACAGCCTACACTTTGCGGCGTGACGAACCGGATCGAATGGAAATGGTCCTGTGTTGGACCGAGGCGACGGACGAGCACGTCCGCTCCTACGTGAATGGCATCCCAACGGGTTCTGGCGGCACCCACGAAAATGGCTTTCGCAGTGGTTTGGGCAAAGCGATTCGCAATTATTACGAAACGCATGAATTGATTCCACGCGGGGTCAAAATCGCCCCAGAGGATATTCGTGAAGGCCTCGTGGCGATCGTTTCGGTGTTTATTCCCGATCCCTCCTTTCAAGGGCAAACGAAAGATCGTTTGAATAATCCTGAAGTTCAAACCACGGTCGACAACGCCATTCGCCCGGCTTTGGAGCAGTGGCTCAACAATAATCGTTCGATCGCCGATTCGATTGTCGCCCGAATCATTGCGGCTTCGCGCGCGCGAGCGGCTTCGCGTGCTGCCAGTGAATCGGTGTCGCGAAAGTCTGCGGGTGGGCGTTCGATGTTGCCAGCCAAGCTGCGCGATTGTCTGCATGCGGGACAAGATAACTCGGAGTTATTTATCGTCGAAGGTGATTCGGCAGGCGGCACCGCGACGCAGGGCCGCGATCGCAATCGCCAAGCCATTCTGCCGTTGCGGGGTAAAGTGCTCAACACGGAAAGCGTCGCACTGAAGAAGTTGTTGGAGAACAAAGAAATCCAAGACATTGTTTCGTCATTGGGCTGTGGAATTGGCAAAGAATTGAATCTGAGTCGATTGCGTTATCAACGAATCATTTTGTTGGCCGATGCCGATTCGGACGGCCACCACATCACGACCTTGCTGTTGACCTTCTTCTATCGTCACATGCCGTCGTTGATTCAAGATGGGCGCATTTTTATCGCGGCTCCACCGTTGTATCGGATCGATCTCGGAAAGGAAACCTATTGGGCAGCCGATGACGCGGATCGCGAACGGATCTTGGCGAAATACAAAGGTCCGGCCAAGCCCGAGATCACTCGGTTCAAGGGGCTAGGCGAAATGATGCCCAAGACATTATGGGAGACGACCTTGAACCCCAAAACACGGCGTCTACTCAAAGTCGAAATCGATGATCATTTGGAGACCGATCGAATCATGAGTGATTTGATGGGCAAAGACGCTTCGGCTCGGTTCCGCTTCATCATGGAGCGAGCCGACGAAGTAGAAGACGTGGATGTCTAAGCCCAGGAAACATTCGGCAGTCGCAGGCACATTCGGCAGTCGCAGGCACATTTTATGTGCGGTCCGCCAAACCTAAAAACGCGAAAGGTTTTCCGTTCACGGCCCATGGCCAGTGCCCACGATCGTCTGGACGGGTACCGGCTACTCCGCCGGTTCGTCCTGCGGGAACCACCACTCTTCTGATGGAGGAATGATTGGTAGTGGTTCGCCGGTGTATTCGATGAAAAACAGGCTTACATCGGCGGGCATCAGTTCAGTGATTCGCATGGGATGCTCGTCATTCGACATGCCCAGCTTGATTTGTTTTGCTAAGTTTTTGGCCAATGCTGCATTCCCGCTGCGGACCACCAAGAAACACCCGCCAGCTTTTTGGATCTTTTCCGCTTGCTCGATCGAGATTTGTAAGCGTGGCAGTGTTGGCCGCGCGAATACCCACTCGCGGTTTTTTATCGGGTCATCGTAGATTCGGTAAGGTCCGTCCAGGGCGAAAATACAGTAGTGCCAAAAACGGTTGCGTTGATCCTGAGTCAGCGGCAGCAACTCGCGAACCAGCCATTCATCCTCGATCAGCCCAGGGCACAGAATCACCGGAAGCTCGCGTTCGCCCTTCACTTCACGTATTTTTGAGCTCACTTCCGCCCACCGCTCGCCGTGCAGCGTCGGCCAGCGTCCCGTCCAGACCACGCCTAAAAGATCCAAATTCGAAGCCAGGCCAACCGATGACAACAACAACGCTGCCAACCATCGTACCCGTGGTTGCGTCCATACCCCGACCACTAACCCCGGTAACACAAAGCCAGCCGCCGCGGATGCCGCAATGTACCGCCAATGCGCCACCGGCATGATGCTCCAACCGGTCAGCAAGGCCGCGGTGACCGGTGGGATCAGCAGTCCCGAGATCGTCAATACAAATAGTGGCCACCAGCGATAATGTGCTAAAACCCCCCACATTTGTTTTGGTTTCACCAGGTAGAGCAACTGAACGATCAGCCCAGCCGCCAACGGGCCGATCACAAGAACCAATAACAAACTACTCAAGTCGATAAAAAAGCGATCTAACCGGGCGAACGAACTCCATTGCCCTCCAAACGGCAGGATCGAAGCCAAATGCCATAGCCCCGGGAGCGCCAAAATCGCGGCCAAGATCGGCAGCACCAACAACCAACGCAATATCTGTGCCTTCGACGGTCGGGGGCGCTGGGTCACGGACAACCAACACAAGCCAATCCAGACGGCGGCACTCCACAATAAAGTGGTGTAGTGCAAATAAAACAGCAGCACCGTGGAAAAAACCCAGACCAAATCAAACCCGAAATAACGGTCCTCGCCTTTGGCAGCGAGACGCCAAAACTCGGCTAAGAACGCCAGTTGGACGCAAGCCACCAAGCCAATCAGCGCGTAGGGGCGGGCGTCCGTCGCCGCAAACAACAAAACTGGATTGACCATCAAGAGGCCAGCCGCGATCGTCCCAGCCGCTACGGCACCTGTCCAACGAGTGACCACCAAAAACAAAACCGCCATTTGCATCGTCCCCGCGAGGATCGAAATCAGTCGCAGGCTCCACGGCGAGAAACCAAACAATTCGACCACGCCTTTGACCAGGAAAAAATACAAAGGGCTC
The DNA here is from genome assembly GCA_016794985.1 of Planctomycetaceae bacterium. Lineage (GTDB taxonomy): Bacteria > Planctomycetota > Planctomycetia > Pirellulales > Pirellulaceae > M30B19. Next base: position 62,878 of record JAEUIQ010000103.1, read on the forward strand.
TGATTGCCAATCGCGGCACGTGAGGCTACCTCCGACCAGTTGTTTTCCACGACCCATGCCGTGTGCAACTCGTCGATCCACAGAGGCTGCTCGGCAAACTTGATGCGCAGCCAGAGTCCGGCCAATAGAATCAGCGGAACCCCCACGCCAAGCATGAAGCGATAGGCTTTGTGTTCCGATTCGCTAGCATCGAGCGTCGATTCCATGGCTCGCTCCTTCAAAAACGCCGCTTGGTTTTAGGGATCGAAGAGATGCTAGCATGCTTGATTTGTTCGTTCATGTTTACCTAATCCGCATCATAGGACCATTGATTGGTACGTTTCCGGTCCGATTGTACCCAAAGCGCCGAAGATTCACCGCGAATTTTCCCGATGATTCGCGTTAGCGATACAACCCATCAAGGCCGCGCGATTGTAGCCAATTCGCAAGTGGGTGGATACAAGTCCGGACGCGACGATCCGGATTGTTTGTCGCGGCGGTCAAGAACGCGTCAACCCATGGAGTTCGATTGTGAAGCGATCCGTAAAGACTTGGAGCACGATGCTGGCGTTGTCCTCACTCGCAGTGCTGGCAGATCAATCGCAAGCTTGGCAATCGAGTGCTTTCTCACTAAGCGACGAGACGTCGGCGGTGGAAATTGTGCAGCCAGCCCAACGAGTTCCCGTGCGTGCGGCGGCCTGGCAAGAAAGTGACGATCCATCGCGACTGCAAGTTCCAGCAGCACCGCAAGTGGATCAGTCGGCGAACCCATCGGCGCGTCCATTGACTGTCCCGAGCAATGCGGCCACGCAGCCAGACGACTTCTATCGTAGCTCCTGGTGCAACTTGGGCGAGCCGGTTCGCTTGGTTGACCGACCCGATATCGGATTGCGGATCGGTGGTTGGCAACAAGTCGGCTTCCATTCAAGGAACGACGGTCTCTTCAATAACTTGGAAGACCGGGCTGCATTTCACCAAACTTGGGGATTTGTTGAAAAGGAATTCGTCACGCAACGAGGGTGGGAAGTGACGATGCGTGGCGACATCGTGTACGGTCTGGATGCCCAACAGTTCCAAGCGTTTGGCAACGAGCCGTTCGGAGCGGCGACCGGTTGGGACAACGATTTGGATAACGGCATCTACGGATGGGCTTTGCCCCAGGCTTATGCGGACGTGAAGTTCGATAATCTCAAATTGCGGACAGGGCGTTTCTTGTCGCCCTTCGGGTTCGAAACGGGTGCAGCCGTCGAGAACTTCTTCTACAGTCGAACGTTTGCGTTTACGCGGACACAGCCGCACAGCCTAACCGGTGCGATTGCCGACTACAGCGTCGACGACACGACGAGCGTTTTTCTGGGTGGCACCAATGGTTGGGACACCTCGTTTGATCGGGTAGACATGGCCGGTTTGGCAGGCTTTAGTCGACAGATCAATGGTCGAAGCTTCTTCAACTTTGGTTCTAGTTTCGGCGAATTCGGTCAACGCGGTAATGGTTACTACCAGTCGGCCTTGTACGCGGTTCAAGCGACCGACAAGTTGCAGTTGGCACTGCAAAGCGATTGGCTGTCGGCTGATTTGTCGGACGACTATGGGTTCATTGGGTATGCAATTTATCGCATCAATCCATGCCTCGCCTTGGGCAGTCGCTACGAGTACTGGGAAACCGACCCCGCAGCTGGTACGCGGCAATCCGCGAACAGTCTAACGGGCGGTTTGAACTTCCGTCCGCATGCGAATATTGTGGTCCGCCCCGAAGCTCGCTACGACTGGAATACGGCCGCAACCGCCCGTGATGCGGTGAACGTCGGCTTGGATTTTGTGGTCACCTTCTAGGCGTCCGAGAACTGCGGGATCAAGTGTCGTGGGCCGTAGGAACGGTCCACGACAAACCACAATTGGCTTATGGCTTAATTGCGTTGAATTTTGACTTCGGTTTGAGTCGAAATAGTGGTCTTGATCTTGGTGTCGCTGTACGACTTTTCGGTGGTCAACGTCGTACGACCCGTGGCCTCGCGAACGTAACCTTCCTTGACATCAAACACCAAGCGACCATTGCAATCTTGCAAGGCGATTCTTGGCCATTTCACCGCGACAGTATCAAAGTCAAACGGCGGCGCGGCCCCCCGAGGAGGGTTGGGATCTTTGGCTTGGCTCGCTTCAGGATCGTGCGGCTGCCGCGGTCCGATCAGAAATTGTTCTGGAAACGAGAGTTCGCTGGTGTAGGTGATCTCGATATTGGTTTCGGCTTCACTCCATGGGCCTAACTTGTACTTGGTGTTTCTTGTTAGAGGTACACCGGCGGCTACTTCGTAGGTCGATTGGTGCTGCCAATCGGCGGCTGGCTCCGTTGGAAACGGTGTCAAGAAGCTCCCGAGAAGATCTTGAATGCCCGTTAATGACACGGCGGCGCGCAGTGGGCGGGTTTCAGCGGCAGTGGTGATATGAGCCAACAGCTCAGCCGGTAATTCCACTTGGCGAACTTTGCCGGTCGGCTCAACTTGGAGTTTGATGGGTTGATCGATCAATGGCTGCAGACGCTGCAGCAGCAATCGCAAGAGGTTGCCCGCCTTCCCGGTCCCGGTTTGCGGGAAGTCTGGACGTGTCGAAGCAGCCACCTTGCCCGCGGGCGTGCCCAATTCCATTTCGATTTCGGAGTATCGCATTTCCACTTCGATCAACTCCGGTGTGGCAGCCAAAACTTCCCAGCGGATTTGCAAACGCCGAGATTCGGGTTGCAAAATCTTGTTGCCCGCGACATCGATTTCGGTAGTGCTGGACGATTGGGTGATGTCGAAACGATAGACCTGCCCTGGTTGAAACTTCCAACGCAAGGTCGGAACGGGCTCTTCGGCCTGGGATTCACGCCCCACAATGGCGGCAACCGTGATCGCAAGCAAAAAAGCGGCGAGTTGAAGCCAGTATTTGTGTTTTGACATTAATCAATCTCCGTCTTACGTCTTCGCTTTCGCGATTGGGGATCGTGCCACCCTAATGAGTGCTCGATGGTCAGTGATTGGTCGTCGCGACCTGCTCTTGCCCGACCGGTTTTTGAATGGCCCGTGTTCGAATGGCCCGTGTTCGAATGGCCCGTGTTCGAATGGCCGGCGATCACAACTTGGCCAGTTTTTCGTCGCGTAACGCTTGACGGTTGCCGACGTTCCAGCCTGAGTTGCCGACGTTCCGGCCTTGGCCCGATTGTGCCATTTCAACCCCGAGCCTCCACGGTCCGTCCCACCTTTAGAGTTTAAACCATTGACCATTAAAAAACAGTTGTGGTGGTTTCTATTCGTGTAACAGGAGTGCGACGCAGGCGAGGACAAGGTCCATCTCTCAATGGCGAGGAATGTTGGAATTCGATTTTGCCGTTTCTTTGTGCACCACGCGTGGATCCGTTTCGAGCCAGCTTGGCGACACAGCCCATGTCGCGTGTCCTTGTCCGAAAAGCGGGCTGAATTTACCATGACCGGCATGGAGAAAACGCTCGTAGCATTGGTTGGAATGGGAACGGTGGGAACCGGAGTGGCGAAGCTGCTTCTGGATCACGGTGATCGTACGGCTCGGCATGCCGGGCGGACGTTGTGGGTCCAACACATCGTCGTCAAAGACCCCACCAAAGCTCGTGATGCGGACATTCCTGCCGGTCTCATTTCCACGGATCTGTTGCGATTACTCAAGGATTCTGATGTGAAGGTGGTCGCGCATTTAATGGGCGGCTTGGAACCGGCGCGAACCGTCATGTTGCAACTGTTGGAAAGCGGCAAAGATGTGGTGACCGCCAACAAGGCTTTGCTGGCAGAGCATGGTCCGGAGTTGTTCGACCGGGCTCGGCAGTTGGGGCGGACCATCGCGTTTGAAGCGTCGGTCGGCGGCGGAATTCCGATCATTGCCAATATTAGCCAATGTCTGGCCGCGAATCAGATTCTCTCATTACAAGGAATCTTGAACGGCACCAGCAACTTTATCATCACGAACATGCAAGAGCAGGGAGTTCCGTATTCGGCGGCATTGCTGGAGGCGCAGCGTTTGGGCTATGCCGAGGCGGATCCGACCTTTGATGTCGATGGCTCGGATGCTGCTCAGAAGTTGGCGATCTTGGCGCATCTTGCTTTCGGGGCTCGTGTCCATTGGCGACAGATTCCGCGGCGTGGGATCGATCAGATTCAAGCCAATGATTTGCGATATGCCAGCGACATGGGGTTTAGTTTAAAGCTCCTGGCGGCGGCTCGATTAAATCAAGCAGGTCTGGAGTTGCATGTATCGCCAACACTGATTCCGCGCGGAACTCCATTGGCGGAAGTTCGCAGTAATTTCAACGCGATTAATGTGGTCGGTGATGCAGTGGGTCCAGTGTTTTTTCACGGTCAAGGGGCGGGACAAATGCCGACAGCGTCAGCGGTTGTCGCCGACATGATCGATGTTGCGGTAGGTCGTGCCGCGATCACCTTTGGCAATCTAAAGCTGTGGTCGGAGCAACCGCCGCGAGTCGATCTGCGCGATCATGCGTATACCAAATCGAAGTACTATTTCCGGTTTGATGTCGCCGATCAGCCAGGAGTTTTGGCGCAGATTGCAGGTATTCTTGGTCGGCATCAGATTTCAATTGCCTCGGTTCATCAATACGATCGCGATAAAGACCCTGTTACTGAAACCGTTCCTTTGGTCATTGTGACGCACTCGGCGTTGGAGCAACACACGGGTTTGGCCCAACGCGAGATCCAAAACCTGGATGTGGTGCGGGCCAAGGGCGAGCGGCTCCGAATCTTAACGAACAGTTGAATCGCCCCGTAAGTGTCTGCGAACTCACCAGCAGGAAAAAGCTATGAAGTATGTTCTGATTATTCCAGATGGCTGCGCCGATCAACCTCAAGCAAGCTTGAACGGTCGGACACCATTGCAAGCGGCCCAGTTGCCTGCGATGGATCAAGTCGCGAATCGGGGCGTGGTCGGTGCTGCGAATCATGTTCCACCACATTTGCCACCGGGGAGCGATGTCGCCAACTTGAGCCTTTTGGGCTACGATCCGAATCGTTATTTCTCGGGTCGGGCGCCGTTGGAAGCAGCGGCGCAGGGAATTGCCTTGGGCCCACATGACTGGGCAGTGCGTTGCAATCTGGTTTGTATTCAAGATCAGGTCATGCGTGACTTTACCGCCGGGCATATTTCCACGGCGGAGGCCACGGCACTGTTGGAAACCGCCAACCAACATCTGACGGACGCATCGATCCGTTTTGTGCCTGGAGTGAGTTATCGCAATTTGATGATTGTTCGCGCCGCCGCAGATCGCACTCCGCCCTTTTCCATGGAGACCTCTAGTACTCCGCCACATGATTTGACCGATCAATCGGTCGTGGATGCATACCCGCAGGGAGTGGGTAGCGATTTATTATGTCATTTGATGAACGAAAGTTTGAGATGGTTCGAGAATCATCCCGTCAATCAACAACGGATCGCGGCGGGAAAACGCCCCGCCACGAATATTTGGCTGTGGGGCTTGGGGCTCCAGCCGAACCTAACGAGTTTTCATTCTCGGTTCGGCGTTCGCGGTGTGATGATTACGGCGGTGGACTTGCTTCGCGGCTTGGCAAAATTGGTGGGCTGGGACTTGATCGAAGTTCCGACCGCCACCGGTTATATCGATACGGACTATGCCGCGAAGGGTCGTGCGGCCGTTGCCGCGTTGGATCAATACGACTTTGTCACGGTGCATATTGAAGCACCGGATGAAGCGTCCCATCAAGGATTGGCTGCCGAGAAAATCAAGGCTCTGGAAGAGATCGATCGACACATCGTGGCACCATTGTGGTCGCGACTGCAGAAGGAACCGGAATGGCGAATCATGGTGACGCCGGACCACCCCACACTGCTTAGCACGAAGACACACAGTCACGGGATGGTGCCATTTGCAGTGGCGGGATCGAATGTGACACCGGATGCCAGCCAAACGTACGACGAAGCCGTCGCGGCCGGTTCGTCACTGCAGTTTCCCAACGGTTGGGAACTGATGCCGTGGTACTTGGGATAAGTTAATCAACGAGGTCTTGTGGTATGAGTCTGGTGGTCCAGAAGTTCGGTGGCACGAGTGTTGCGGATTGCGAGAAGATTTTGGCGGCTGCCCGCAAAGCCATTCGCGCCCAGCAAGAAGGGCATCAAGTCGTGATGGTCGTCAGCGCCATGGGTAAAAACACCGACTTGTTGGTTGACCTTGCGGGGCAGATCACAGAGAACCCGCCGGCCCGGGAAATGGACATGTTGCTTTCAACCGGCGAACAGGTCAGTGTCGCTTTGATGGCGATGGCGATTCACTCGTTGGGATACAAAGCGATTAGTTTGACCGGTGGGCAGATTGGTATCCGAACCGATAGTTCTCATACGAAAGCTAGGATTCGATCGATCTCGACCGAACGCGTCAAGAATTTATTGGATCAGGGCTACATCGTGATCGCGGCCGGATTTCAAGGGATTGATGAAGACTTCAACATTACGACGCTGGGGCGTGGTGGCAGCGACACGACCGCGGTGGCACTGGCTGCGGTTTTACAAGCGGATCAATGCGAGATCTACACGGACGTTGACGGCGTGTACACCACCGACCCACGCGTGTTGCCCGAAGCTCGCTTGTGCGCTCAAGTCAGCTACGAAGAAATGTTGGAACTGGCTAGTTTGGGCGCGGGCGTGATGCATAGTCGCTCCATCGAGTTCGGCAAGAAGTTCGGAGTACCTATTCGCGTTCGCAGCAGCTTCAGCGACTACCCAGGTTCGTTGATTGCTGCCGACTCGGAAGCGCCCAACATGCCTGTTAGCGGTTGCGCGCTTACGAAAGACGAAGCCCGCATTACGGTGATTGGTGTGCCCGATGTTCCGGGTGTCAGCCGACGTTTGTTTCAACCTCTCGCCGAGCGCAAGATCACGATCGACATGGTCGTGCAAAACGTCGGTATCGATGGCAAAGCCAACGTGAGTTTCACGGTACCGCGAAAAGAACTAAAGCAAGCGCTGAAGTCCGTCCACGAGTCGATTGCGGAGCTGCCCGGCGAGAGCGGCCATAGTGTCGAAGTACACACCGATGATCAAGTATCGAAAGTGTCCGCGGTGGGCTTGGGCATGGCGACACAAGTTGGTGTGGCCAATCGAATGTTCCAGGCTTTGGCGGATGCCGAAATCAACTTGCAGATGATCACAACCTCTGAAATCAAGATCAGTGTTTTGGTTAGTCGTGATCAAGCCTTGCCCGCAGTGCGTGCGGTTCATCAGGCATTTGCGTTGGCACAACTACCCGCGGGGGCTGTCACGGAGGCTCAGGTTCCCAGCGGGCAGAAATCTGTAAATGTCGTCGATGTTGTCGCGCGTCTGCAAAGCGCCGGCATGGAAGACCTGATGATCCATGAAGTGACTTTGGACGAAACACAAGCTGCCATCTCGCTCAATGGCGTTCCGAATCGCCCTGGCATTGCCGCGTCGATCTTTCAGAAATTGGCCGATGCTCAGGTTTTTATCGACATGATCGTCCAGAGTTACTTTACAGATGAGAATGCCAACTTGACGTTTACGGTGCCGCGTCAACAGTTGGAGGCGGCGGCGAAAGTGGCGGCAGGGTTTGTTGGAAGTGGGCTTTCTTCCCATGTCCAAACCATTCCCACCATCGCAAAGTTGTGTGTCTCCGGTATCGGGCTTCGCTCCCACACGAGCGTCGGTTCATTGTTGTTCGAAGCGTTGGCCGAAGCAAACATCAATATTCGAATGATGAATACGTCCGAAATGCGATTCAACGTCGTCGTCGAAGGGAGCGAAGGACAACGCGGACTAGCGGTCTTGCGGAAGGTCTTTGGCGATTACGTGCGCTAGAGTGAGTTAGGCCAAGGGTTTCCGCGATCGTACAATCTTTGTCGTATTTTGGTAGATACGTGGCGTAGCGTCGATTAAAATCGCTCCACGCGTCGGCCCTATTCCGCTCACCACCAAAAGGAGACAGCACCATGTCCGGAAATCCCTACTCGGTTGGTTCACTGCCGGTCGATGGCATGAATCAAAATCCATACAAGGCGCCGCAGTATCATCCCATGGAGCCCCTACATGCGGTTGCCCCTTGGCTCGCGTTTCTTGGGTGGGTGTGCATTATCGCTGGGGTCATCTATTGTTTGACCATCATTGGGCTGATCATTGGTTGGCTGCCAATTTGGATGGGAATCTTGTTGAAGGGAGCATCGGAGAGACTCAAGTTGGGATTTCAGTCTGGAAACGAAGCCGAACTGTATGCGGCTTCCAAAAACTTGGGGACCTATTTCATCATCCTGGGTATTTTGACTTTGATCGCGATGATCATCAATTTGCTTTATATTGGGGTAGTTGTCATGGCGGTAGTTGGAGTGTTGGCCGGCGCGGCCGGTGGGATGTAGCGACTTGATGAGTCAGAAGCCACGATGTATTACTTCCTAGAAGCTTTGTTTTTGCTTGGAATCGCCATCATCGTCTTGGCTGGCCTATGGCTATTGCTGCGATGTTGGCGATCGCCGCGCCGTCTCTTGCTCCCAGTTTTGTTCGGACTTCTCGGAGTGGCCGTCATGGCGACTCCCATGATTTACACCCGCGTGGTCGAAACTATTGATCTTGGCGAACGAGAGCGATTGGTTAATGGTGAATTGCATTTGTCTTTGACTGGTTGGGATCGATCCGGGTACGACTTTCTCGCTCGGAAAGCAAACATCGTCGTATTGCAGATGGCAAACAACGATGTCGACGACGCGACGTTGCTCTTGTTACAAGGGCAAAGCAAGCTGAAAACACTGGACCTTAATGGCAGTCAAGTTACTGACAAAGGAATGGAAGTATTGGCAGGGTTGAAATCTCTTGAACAATTACGGCTACGTGGAACCAAGGTGACCGATGCAGGCATGCAGATCCTGTTCGAGAACCTACCTGACTTGCGGCAATTGGACTTACAGGAAACGGTGGTAAGCCGCGAGTGTATTGAGGCGTGGAAAACAGCCAAGCCGGGGCGGAGAGTGTTGAAGTCATAGGAAGAATCGATGTCCGAATCATGGCGGCTTGACCAATCAGCGACACACGACTCGAACCAAGCGCGGTACCTGGGGCGCGCTTGTGAACTTGCGTATCTTCCGGCCGAGGTGGGCCACTTGGAGTTCAAAAAACAATTGGGCTTGGAGGCCCAGTTGATCAGCGTCAAAAATACTCAGGTTTATATCGGTCGTTCTGAGCAATCGATCGTTTTGGCATTTCGCGGCTCCGAGTCGTTTGCGACGATTGATGGATTTCGCGATTGGTTGCTAACGAACGCTCGCAACTTCTTGATATTGCCGGAAGGGCAATTGGGAACGGATTTTGTTGCGGCAGGGGTTGGGGCCAGATTCCACAGTGGTTTTATGAGTGCGCTGGCGGATATCTGGGATGAAATGTTTGCGGTTGTTGACCGCCACTATTCTGAACAAGAACGACCGATTTGGGTCACAGGTCACAGTTTGGGCGGGGCAATCGCGTTGCTTTGCGGCTGGCGACTCCAGCAACATTTTTTGAATGTGCACCAAATCTGCACGTTTGGAGCACCGATGATCGGCAACGAAGCGGCTGCGGCGGCCTTTGTCCGTGAGTTCCCCGATAAAATTTATCGATACGTTGACGTCGGGGACATTGTTCCTAAACTGCCGACCGTCAGTCTATTTAGCAACTCGTACGCCCACTGCCAACGCGAAATGGTGGTCGGAAACACCGCCGATTCGTCGCTGGTCGAAAAGCTGCGGTCGTTGGCGCAAGGTACCAAAGAAGAGATCTCGGAAGCGGTGCAGAATTCTCTCTGGAGTGAGATTCGGCACGGGATGCCTTCGCACATGATGGGGAACTACCTGTCTCGCTTGGTAAAGTAGCTGTGTTCCCCGGTGGGGAAGAATTGTTTCGACTTGCCTAGCCAATGGGATCGTTCAATGGCGTAGGAATGATCGAACCGATTCGGCACACAGCGGGAAGCATTGATGTAACTCCAATTTTCGAAGAATGGTGACGTTCTGATGAATCCTACTCCCTCCACTGGATCTTCACGAAAAAAGATCTGGCCAAAATTTGTGCGGGCGGCCTTGGTTCTCGGTCTGATTTTTCTCGGGATCGTATTTTGGGGATGGGCCATGGCTTGGCGATCGCTGCCTGCGGTGACCCAGTACACACATCTCACGTTGCCAGCAGAGCCCATGAGTGGCGGCTACGGTGATGTCATCGATACGCATGCTCGGCCTTACATCATAAAAGTCGAAGATGGAGCAGGCAGTGCCATGATTTATGGCATCGAGCATGTCAAAGATCCGGATGCCCACGAATTGATCGACCTGCGAGAGAAGTTAGAGGCCTTTGGCCCGACGGTGGTCCTGATTGAAGGCCGACTCGGCTTTTTGCCGCCATTGGTGGCAGACCCTGTCCGGGAATTTGGTGAAAGTGGATTCCTTTACCAGTGGGCAGTCGAAAAAAGTCTGCCAGTCATGAGTTGGGAACTGCCGCTGGAATCCGAAATCGTCGCCGCCACCAAGTCGCACCAGCTGGAACAAGCTTGGTTGTACTTTGTTCTCCGTCCGTATTGCAGTAACCTGCGACATGGGCGTCCAGAGTCTCCCGAAGCAGTGCTGCTTGATTTGATCGAGACCCGGGCGAAATGGCCGCAATTCGGCGCTCTAAAATTTACGATCAAGGACGTTGATCGAATATGGAGTGCAGCATTTCCCGATCGTGATTGGCGCGATGAATCGGACCATGATGGACTCCCTGGGTTCTTGAACCAAATAGCCGAACAAGTCAGTCTGGCACGTGATGTCCATCTGTCGCAAATGATCTTGGGGTTGATCAGCGATGGGCAACGCGTCTTCGTGGCGGCGGGAAGTGCCCACGCGGTCAAAATTGAACCGGTCATGCGAGCTGCCTACGAGCACGTCGAGTTGATACCGGGAAAGTAACTCGAGTTGGGTGGCTCGATTCGCCAAGCACGGGTGGTGTGGCGAATTCCGAAAAAGTTCCAAAAACTTTGCGGATAGAGATTCCCGTTTTCGCCTGTAGAGTTGGGGTTGCTTCTAGACAAGACTTTCGAGACCAGTCGTGCGCGAACGCGAGATTTTTATTGAAGCCCGAGCTTTGGGCGACCTTTCCGAGCGAGCCATGTTTTTGGAGCAAGCCTGTGGTAACGACTTGGAACTTCGCCAGCGGGTCGAACGATTGTTGGCTGCCGATACAAGCCCGGAGTCGCTTCTTGAACGATTGGATGCTGCCGCTGAAACGGAACCGATCGGAGAGAAGCCGGGCGATCAAATTGGACCATATCGGCTTTTGAACATCATCGGCGAGGGCGGGTTCGGGGTCGTTTTTCACGCCCAACAAGATCAGCCGATCCGCCGCGACGTGGCGCTCAAGGTCATTCGGCCGGGGATGGATTCACGGCAAATTGTTTCGCGCTTTGCCGCGGAACGACAGGCTTTGGCTGTGATGGACCATCCCAATATTGCCAAAGTCTTGGAAGCGAGCACTACGAATTCAGGTCGCCCCTATTTTGTCATGGAATTGGTACGCGGTGAACCCATTATCGGTTACTGTCAAAAGAAAAGCTTGGCACTGCGGCAGCGGTTGGAACTATTTATCGAGTTGTGTCATGCGATTGGCCACGCGCACAGCAAGGGAATCATTCATCGCGACATCAAGCCGTCCAACGTGTTGGTCACCGTTCTCAACAATCGTGCTACGGTAAAAGTGATTGACTTTGGTGTTGCAAAAGCAATTTCAAGCCAATGGTCCGAGCGATCCATGCAAACCGCAATGGGCTCGGTGGTTGGTTCGCTCGAATACATGAGCCCGGAACAAGCCAACCTCAATCCATGGGATATTGATACGCGTAGTGACATCTACTCCCTGGGCGCCTTGTTGTACGAGTTATTGACCGGGACGCCGCCTCTCGACTCGACTCAGCTCCGGAGAGTGGGGCTCTTGGAAGCACTTCGATTGGTCCGCGAACAAGAACCTCAGCGACCAAGCTACCGCATGAAGTGTGCAGAAATGTCGCAAAGCGCGGCCAGTGTTCCAGGTGCAAAAATCGATTTTTCAAGTAGTTCGATACGCGGCGATTTGGATTGGATCACACTTAAATCCATCGACAAGAATAGAAATCGCCGCTACCAATCGGCTTTAGACTTGGGCGAGGAAGTCCAAAGGTATTTGCACGGCAAGCCGGTGTTAGCGCACCCGCCCAGTACACTTTACTACGTTCGTAAACACCTCCTTCGAAACTATCGAGCGTGGATCCTTACGGCGATGTCGTTGACGCTGATCGGATGGTTTGCGTTTTGGCAGTGGAATGCTCGACTCCAACAAGCTCAGCAGAATTTGGTTCATGTGCAACGCGTGCAATTAGCGTTAGGCAATGCCAGCGCCATGTTGGTTGCCGCAGAAGAATCTACTATTGGCCAATCCGCGCCATGGACTGCCGCGCGGGCAGCCGTTGGTCGTTTGCAGGAACTTATGGAGATCCACCCGGTTGATGCTCCAACTGATTCCTCCGTTGCTTTATTCTTGGCTAACTTCCAACAACGGGATCGAAGCCGTCGTTTGGCAGAACAGATCGAGCAGGTTGTGATGATGAGTGCGACCCAGCCGGACTTGTCAAATTGGGAACAGATGGATGAACAATTCCAAGAGCTGTTTTTGCATGAAGGCATCGATCCCGAGCGTCAATCACCGCAAGAAGTTGCAACGGCCATTCGAACGCATGTGTCTGCCGTGCCATTGACCGATGCCTTAGAGTTATGGATCGGGACAAAAGGCCAGATCAGTGCTTTGGGAGGTGTTAAAGCTACCGCTGCCAACATGCAACCAATGGCAGAAGCGATGCTGGCAGCAGACTCAGACCCGGTGCGTTCTGGCATCCGAAAACTGCTCTATTCGGGCAAGCGATTCAGCGGCGCAGACGTGGACGCGGTCATTGCCGGCCAAGACCTCGGCAATCAATCTCCTCGAACGTTATCGTGGCTCGCCACCATGTACCACTCGGCCGGTGCCAGCGATTTGGCTGATGCGATCTTCTATCGGGCGTTGGATCAGTTCCCGGACGACTTCATGTTGAATTTCGACTTCGCGTACACGCTGGAAAATCAACAACGTTGGCCTGAAGCGATTCGTTATTTCCTTCGATGCACGGCGCTCCGCCCCGAGGTGGCCGGGGTATGGCGAGCCTTAGGAAATGCCTACCAGCAGAATGGCGAATTGTCTCGCGCTACCGAAGCATTAACGAAAGCCGCTCGTCTTGCGCCCCGACATTGGCCGACGCAAATCGATTTGGGCAAGTTGTTAGTGCAGCAAGGTCAGTATCTCGAGGCCGAAACCCTGTTGGCTCAAGCGTCGAAAAATGATTGCGATGTGCCGGCATTGTTTTTGACGTTAGCGGAGGCTTATTTCCAATTGAAAAGATTTGAAGACGCTTTGATCGCCATCACGAACTGCGAAGCATGTAATCAAAAGCAGCCTCGTCTCGCCGTGGACCCCAGTGAACTCAAAATCAAATGCCAGCAAGCCATCGATCAACAATCTCCTAAACCTTAACCGTAAACGGAAAATTCAAATGAAAATCATCAAGCAAATCGTTGCCGGATTCGTTGGTCTTGTGGCGGGCGGCGGATGTGTCGGACTCATCGAGTCCTTTGGTCACCGACTCAATCCACCGCCGGCCGACTTGGATTTCAACAATCGAGCCCAACTAGAAACATGGATTCAGACCCTTCCCACGTCGGCGTTCGCGATGGTCGTCATCGCTTGGGCCGTTGGTGCTCTGCTTGGGCCGATGGTGGCGCGGTTGCTCAGTCCCCGTCGTGGAGCATTTCCGGCAATTTTGGTGTGGGGGTTATTGGGACTTGCGACGGTCATGAATCTCATCTCAATTCCGCATCCGTGGTGGATGTGGCCTGCGGGAATGGGTGTGTGGTTGATCTTTGGTTTACTGGGACTAGCACTTTCCGCACCCCGGTCAATCGAGACGACATGCGTCCGGTTGATCGCCGCACCTGTAGACCGAGTCTTTCAAACCGTGGCACTACCCGATCGATTTTGCGCTGCCATTCCCGATATTGTGAAAATCGAAATCGTGTCCGAAATCCAATCAGGGATAGGAACTCGCTTCCGCGAGACTCGCCTAATGAATGGCAAACCAACCGTTGCTGAAATGCAAGTTACCGAGTTTCACGAGAACAAAACAGTACGGCTCGTGGCGGACATGGCAGGCACAAATTGGGACACGAGATTTGATCTCCAGCCGCAAGGTAACGCAACCGAATTGAAAATGCAATTAGTTGCGACCCCGCAGAATCTACTGTCGCGTTTGGCGACTCCGATGATGATCGGCATGATCGGAAAAGCCATCAGCGGCGACATGGACCACGTGAAAGCCTACTGCGAAAAGGTGACTTGAGTCAAAACGAGTTAAGTCGCTTTCATTCGATCATGCAGCCATGCTTTGCCGTAACTCCATAAGTCCTGGGCGGTTCTTGGCGAGACGCCCAGGATATCCGCGATCTCAGACATCTTGAATCCGGCGAACACTCGCAGCTTGACCAATTGAGCAGCGGCCGGGTCTTGTGATTGTAGTTTGTCCAGCAGATCGTTGATCACCAGCAGTTCTTCTGCAGAGCCTTCGATGGCAAACAATTCGATCGGAAGATCGGCCTGTTGCCATTCCCCGCCACGCTTTTGTGAGTTTCGTCGGCGTGCGGCATCTATTAAGATTCGTCGCATTGCTTCGGCAGCGGCAGCAAAGAAATGGGCTCGATTCTGCCACTCGTTCTCTTGGTTTGCGCAAATTCGCAAGTAAACTTCGTTCACAAGTTCGGTGGCTTGCACGCAATTCCAGCGTTCTTGCCGTAGCTTCTCGCGCGCCATCTGGTGCAACTCTTGAAACAATGCGTCAACCAAGGCCGGGGCTGACTCGGCATGATTGTTGGCCAACGAGTTCAATAAACGGGTTAGCTCAGGCATGGCGTTGGTTCACCGATGTTGCTGAAGCCAATGGTCGATGGTTTCCAAGAGTAGTGGCGCCAGCGTTTCTTCGATCGTTGCATATTTGGAAATGGCGCCATTGTCGCAAGTCTGGAACAAATGGTTCAAGGCCGGCAATTCCCGAATCGTCACTTGGTGGTTGCCGCCTTCCTTTAGTGCGGTTTCGATCTTGGGTAAGTTGAGTTTGGGATCAACTTGCAAGTCGTGTCCACCGTTGATTGCCAACACAGGGCAGCGAACTTTTTGTAACGTGGGTGCGGGTTCATATGTCAAAAAAAAGCGAAACCAGGGCGAATTGATTTGAGCCAGTCCGCTTCGAATCCCAACTTTCAGGTTGTTGCGTTCCTCATCAGAGAGCTCTGGGTTTTTGGCCAAGATCTTTTGCTCCAAGTCTTCACTGACCTTGTCCAGCATGGTCTTGTCCCACACGGTGGTCGAGTTTTCCTTGATCGCCGCAAACAGGTGTTCTTGGACTGTTCGTTGCATCTCCATGGCTTTGGCATCGCCGCCTTCTGCCGCGACAATTAGTTGGCCTTGCGAATACAAGATTTGTTCGCCGTTGACTCCGGGGCCGGCCATCAAAATGATCCAAGCAATGTCGGGGTCCTGCGCTGCTACCATTGGCGCGATCATTCCACCTTCACTGTGGCCAATCAAGCCGATTTGCTCTGGATGGATTTCGGTCCTGGTCCGCGCGAAACGAACCGCAGCTGCGACATCGTCGGCGAGATCTTTGGTGGTAGCCGTAGCATGATCCCCGGCTGAATTCCCAACGCCACGTTCGTCGTACCGCAACACGGCCATGCCGCGACGCGTCAAATGATCCGCCAGTACCCAGAACGGTTTGTGGTCGAACAAGGTACTGTCACGATCCTGCGGTCCCGAGCCACTAATCAAAATCGCCAACGGAAACTTGTCGCCATTTTCCGGCAATGTCAACGTTCCAGATAAGTTGGTTTCCGGTTCGGCTGACGGAAACGACACTTCAACCGTTCGATACGGAAATGGTGGTTGTGGGTTTTGAGGGCGTTTTGGTGTCGCAACGCTCGGGGAAGTGGGGGCCGCAACTTTCTTCCATTCCAACTCCAAGGGCAAGCCTTGAGACCATTTACCCTTGATCGACTCGCCGTCGGATGTGAATTCTCCCTCGAATTTACCCTTCAAAGCAGGGATATCAAGAGAAAAGCTTTGATCAGCGATTGTGCCCTTGGCGATAAATCCACCAACCTTCTGCGAAACGCTATCTACGAAATACTCCGTTTTCCCATCTCCAATGTGATAAACGCGCAAACGCATCAAGAGCTTTTGAAAGCCAACATTTAAAGTGCCTTCCCAGACCTCCGAGGGGACATCCTGGGGATGTTCGTCGCGTCGTTCGAATCGCAAGGGTATTCGTAGGTTTCGTTGTTCCCACGTTCCATTCGAGACACCCGTGGTTTCATCCATGGGCCCGCGATACCTGGCTTGCGAAGCAGGCAGGTCAAACTCGAGCTTTGTTTCGTCAGCGACATAATTGGTCAGGGAAAACTTCGCGTCGCCTTCGTCCAGGCTTTGTAGCGTTGCCTCGACTTGATCGCTGGATGAGGGCTTGGCAGTGACAATAAAGCGAAATTGACGACCCTCGACGGCCATCTTGCCATACCAAAACGTCGTCGGCTCGGCAATTTGATCTTGTGAATGGCAAACGCCAGTCCGGGAAACAAAAAACGAGACGGCTACGAGCCAAAGCAATTTCAACTGGATCGGGTAGCCATTCGAAAAAAGAGCAAGATTGGCCATGTCTACTACCTTGGTGAAAAATGTTCCGGACCGTCATTGTAAGGGCAGCGAATCAAGCGAGCCATTACGGGGGAAGGTGCGACGCTCGAGTGGAACCGTATTGGCTGCCGAGGCGTTCCGACCAAGCCGCCGCGAAAGCCAGTGTGCAGGCCGTAACGACGTCGATGCACGCAAGGTTTCGATCAAGAAAAGCGTTTGACAACCAGCGAGATGTTTTGTCCCCCAAAGCCAAAGCTGTTGCTCAGTGCGACATCGCATTTGGCTGCTCTCGCGACATTGGGGACGTAATCCAGGTCACAAAGTGGATCTGGATTCTCATAATTGATGGTTGGTGGGAGAATTCGGTCGCGAATGGCCAACAAGCAAACAATCGTTTCCGTTACTCCCGCGGCGGCGATCAAGTGCCCCATCATGCTTTTGGTGCTGCTGACAGGCGTTTGGGCAGCCCGGGCTCCAAACACTTCACGACAGGCTCGCGATTCGACCTTGTCGTTAACGGTCGTTGACGTTCCGTGGGCGTTCACGTAATCGATATCGCTCGGTTCCAATCCCGCATCTGCAATCGCCATCTTCATGCAGGCAATGGCACCACGCCCTTCGGGATGAATGTCCGTGATTCGGTAAGCATCGGCGGTTGAACCATAGCCCGCAATCTCGCCGTAAATCTTGGCTCCACGGGCTAAAGCGTGTTCCAATTCTTCCAGAACCACCATCCCGGAACCTTCGCCGATAACGAAACCGTCACGTAGGCGATCAAAGGGACGACTCGCTTTGGTCGGTTCGGAATTGTTGGTTGACAAAGCAGTCAATAAATTGAACCCGGTAATTCCGAACGGGTGAATCATGCTATGGGTTCCGCCCGCTAACATGACATCGGCTTGATCGCTACGAATAATCTCGGTCGCTTCTCCGATGGCTTGGCTACTTGCGGCACAGGCGGTCAGACAGTTGACATTAGGACCTTGGGCATTAAACATTGCGGCCAAGTGACCCACCGGCATGTTGGGCTCTTGTTCCAGTTCTTGAATTGGGTTCACCGTGCGAACACCAGTTTCGACGTAACGCGAAAGATCGAGCGTTCCCTCCGGCGTAATGCTCGCGGCAATCATGGTGGCGAACGTGTGGAAATCCTGATTTCCTTCCCCGCTACCTAGATAAACGCCAAAACGCATTGGATCCGAGATCGATGCGAGAACTCCCGAGTCTTGAATGGCTTGGTAAGCGGCCCCGGCAGCAAATTTGGTGTGTCGTCCGCGAAATTTCCAAACTTCCGGGTCGACTCCAATGCTGGTCACGTCCCAATTGCGAATTTCTGCCGCGATTTTGGTCGGAAAACGACTCGCGTCAAAGAGCGTGATCTCGCCCACGCCGCTGGCGCTTTGCTTCAGCTTGTCCCACATGGTTTCTACGTCGTGGCCCAGTGGATTAATGACACCCATGCCGGTGACCACTACGCGACGTTTCGTTCGAGAAATCATAGGATCCTTTGAAGTGTAAACAGTGGGTTACGCATCCAAAAAAGCCTGCTCGGCGGCCAAGAGATGCTCCGGGATCGCAATCGGCGCGCCGTTGGGATATCGCCCGACTTCAAAGAGTCGCATGCTCCGCAGCATGCGCAAGAATTCGTGCGGCTGGAACAGTTCCACTTTTTCGAATTCAGGCCCCGTGAGCGAGGCAAACACGAGTTCAACTGTTCCGAGAGGCTGATCGTTGATCAAGATCTTCCCTTCGGCGATGGCGCCGTCCGTTTGTTGGCTTAGGAACTTTACCTCGTAATTCAAGCGATCGCCTGGTCGTGCCAGTTTGTCAAACGACGCACGGGCGACCTTGGCCAACACCACACGAGCCTTGAAGTCACTTAGTTGCCCCAGCAACAGTCCGCCCGTCTGAGCCAAGCCCTCGACCATCAATGAAGCGGGCATGTAGGGCCAAGTTTGATTGTAACTGTCCAGGTGCTCTTCACCCAAACTTACATTTTTGACGGTTCGCGCGGATTGACCGCAGACAAACTCTTCAAAGCGATCGATCCAAAACCAGCGCATCGACTCAACGGCTCCTCAGCCCACGAACTATGCCAACTTGGTCTTTACGTAGTTACAAAGATCCTTGACCGTAAGCAAATTGCCAAAGTCTTGTACCAACGGATTTTGTTCAAATTTGCTTAGGTCTGCAAATGGCATGCGGGCTTTTAGTTGACTGAGTCCAGAAGCAGTGACCTTACCGTCGCTAACATATTCGGCATTCGTCAGGATATCATCCGGAAACAATTCGCCGCGAGAAATCGAGATACCAAACGCCTTTTCCAATCGATAAACAATATCCAAGAAGTCGATACTCTCCGCCCCCAAGTCACCCACCATTGTCGCCTCCGGGGTCACTTCCGAGTCGTCCACCGCCAAGGCATCCACCAGGGCTTCGCGGACCTTTTCAAATACTTCTTCATTGCTTGGCATGCGATCTTCTCTCCGAAGGAAAATAGGAAACAATCTAATTCCAGGCCGATCCGGGCATTAAATCGGGTTCGGCGGCTGATTGTACTCGATTCGAGGAACTATGGGAACGTGTTTAGGGCGACGACCATTGACCTCCAGTCAATCGCTGAAAAGTCTGGCGGTGCCCAAAATTGGCATTGCGATCGAAAACGGGGTCTTCGCTATATCGATCCGCCAAGGAAAACTTCTCCATGACCAAACGCCCGTTTACGGCGGTTTTATCGCCAATGGTTCCGACTGCCTTGAAGTGAACTAGTTCGCCTTCGTTTTTGATAACTTCGACGACCACTTCCAAGCGGTCACCTGGCGCTACAAAGTCTTGAAACTTGATGTTTTTCGCTTCCTTCAGCACGACCATCGAGTGCTCAAACCCGTCCGTCGACCGGATCAGCCAACTGGCTGCCTGAGTTAAAGCTTCTAGCATCAACACACCCGGCATGACTGGAAACAAAGGGAAATGGTCCTGCAAATGCTGTTCGGCCAATGTCACGCATTTGATTGCCCGCAGTCGCTGACCCGGCACGAGTTCGATAATTCGATCAAGCTGATTAAACCGCATGAATTTGCTGCATTAAGGGGAAGCGGACCAGTCCAACATCGCCCAGCTTATTCAAAACTTCGCGGTTTACCAAGACCGTCATCCGTGAGCTTTTGGATCATCGCCATGAACATGCCATCGTAGAGATGGTCGGGCAGAATTCTACGGCAGCGGCTCATCGAGTCGGAAAATCTGTGGCCTTGCCACTCGGGTAGCCCCGGTTGCCATCGCTCGACCGGCAAATGGATCTCGTTTAATGCCGATTCGGATTCGGTCCGCAATAACTCGTCCACAACGGCTTCGTTTTCCTCGGGGGCATAGCTACACGTACAGTAAAGCATCCTTCCGCCCGGCTTCAGCGCCGCAAATCCGGCCCGAATCAAGCCTCGTTGCTTGCTGTGACATTCGCGAATCTTTCGCAAGCTCCAGTTCTTGTACGAATCTGGCTCGGCGACATGGAATCGGGCCTCGCCGCTGCAAGGAGCGTCTAACAAGATGCGATCAAATCGCGGGCCTGTCTTGTTCGGAACGCGACGGGCATCCAATTGGTAGGTTCTGACGAATGCAGCACCACCTCGTCGCAAGTTGGCTTTTAGCTTAAAAAATCGGGACTGTACCGGTTCGACCGCACTCAAGAAGCCTTCGCCGCCCATCATGGCCGCGATGTGCAGGGTCTTGCCGCCCGGTGCCGCAGCCATATCCATGACCGTTTCGCCGGGCTGCGGCGCCAACGCCAAGGTAGCCAGCATGCTGCTGGGGTTGTGCACATAAACGTGCCCGTTCTCGACTAATGCGTGACGTGTGAGGAGGGCCCGTTGGTCGGAACTGACGAAGAAGCCGTCGGCCAACCAGGGAAGTGGCTCGATGGCCAACCCGGCCGCGCACAACTCTGGGCATGCCAATGCCGGTGTCGTCAATAATCGATTGACCCGGAACGCCACCGACTTCGGAAGCCGAAAGCTTTGCTCTATATCGAGTGTCCAAGCCGAACCAACGACTACTTGAAGACGCTCGACAAACGCTGGTGGCAATTCGTCTGATGGGATTTCATGCGTCCGGTTCACTAATGACCAGAACTCTTGGGGCTCGACGGCCGGGTCGCGAATTTCTTCTTCTCCGCGTCGGTCAACAAGTCAATGCGACGAAACCGTGGAACCGCCACCGACAAGATTCCAAGCAGAACCATGAGTGCCACCAAACCCCACATCTGTCCGTACTCGGTTTGCTGAGCCAGCATGAATGCAAACATGTTTTAATCTTCCTCGGGGCAGCGGCACAAAGTTGGACGTTCAGGATTTCGTACTGAGAAAAGCTTGCTGGAAATAATCGCAAATCGACCGACCATCGGCCGTCAACGGCACGGTGTTCTGGACTTCTCGATCCAACCATTTCACGGCCGCTTGTTGTTGTTCCCATTCTTGGCTGCCAATCAAGATCACCGCCGGAATCTTGCGTTGGTCCGCGTATTTCAGTTGCTTCTTGAGTTTGGCCGGTTCCGGATAGAACTCGACATTCAGTCCCACCGACCGCAACTGCCTCGCCAATCGCAGGTACTCTAATTGTAGTTGCGGTTCGAAGAATGCCAATAAAATTTGTGCCGGCGAGGATTGGTCGGCCACGAGTCCCAGTTCTTCCATGGCGGCCAATAATCGATCGAGCCCCAGAGAAGCCCCAACGCCAGGCAGATCTTGCTTCGTATACAAACCTGCCAAGTTGTCGTAACGTCCCCCCGAGCACACGCTACCGATCTCGGGCAGGTCCAGCAACTGAGTTTCAACAATCGTTCCCGTGTAATAATCCAGCCCGCGAGCGATCGAGATGTCCAAAACCAGTCGTTCGGCAGGAACTCCTGCTGCGACCGCAGATTTCAATAACTCGCGGAGGTCTGCCACGCCTTCCCGACCAACGGGATGGTCGCCGACACAACGTTCGGCCAGTTCCAAAACGCCGGCTGGATCCCCTTGTTGTTGTCCGAGTTGCAAAATGTCACGCGCCACACTCTCCGGCAATCCGACTTGTATCAACTCGGCCAAGACGTCGATCCCAGGCTTGCCTAGTTTGTCGATCGCTCGTAAGACCCCCACCGAGTGCTGCTCCAACCCCTTCTGAGCCAACATTCCATTGAGCAATTTGCGGTGATTGATTCGAATGCAAAAGCGTTGAAAGCCCAAGGCCATCAGCAACTCGTTGATCACCAAGATCATTTCCAAGTCGGCCATCAATGAACGAGTCCCAATCGTATCGAAGTCGCATTGGACGAACTCGCGGTACCTTCCGCGCTGTTGGCGCTCGCCACGCCAGACTGGCGCGATGTGATATCTTTTGAACGGGGTACCAAGCTGATTGATATGTTGGGCGACGTATCGCGCTAAGGGGACGGTCAAATCGAATCGCATTCCAACAGGACGACCACCGTTGTCGATGAAATGATACATCTGGCGGTCCGTCTCCGCGCTGCCCTTGCCCAGCAAGATGTCCAAATACTCTAACGTGGGTGTATCGATCGGAGCGAAACCAAAAGATTGGTAGACCCGACGGGCCGTCTCCATCAATGATTGCCGCTGCATCATCTCCCGAGGTAGGAAATCGCGAAAACCACTCAGGACTCGAGGTTCAATCATGATCTTACTGTGACTTATAGGACTAGTTAATCACTGCCAACGTTTGAGGCTTGGCTTTGCGAACGGGCGTCGAAGACTTGAATCCTTCCAACGCCTCGCGATACTCAGTCAGTTGATCGGCCAATTCAAAGTAACGCTCGTACGTCCAACTCTCATCGTACTCGCACTCGTCGGTATGATAGTCCCGACAGATTTGCGGCCGAGTCTCGTAAATGCCACAACGATTGTCCGCACGCAAATGCCGACAAGTTGCGTACACCAACAAGTACCAAGTCTTTCCTTCTGTGAACAAAGTTGCCGACTCGTGTACCAAATACCATCGAGCGAAATCGAAATCCCGATCTGTTGTCGGAGTATCGATTGGGAGTGCGAAATAGCGACAACATTTGGCGGTGCAATAGTCACACAAGGATTCGCCAGGAGGCAATTGCGATCGATGAAGCTTCGGCAACATAAATTCTCGCTGTTTCAGGAGCATGCTCGATTCGCCCGATAGTTCATCGTCGGATCGGCGATCGTCTTCGAATCTTGGACCAACAGAGTCTCCTCCGAAGGTCCACCCGTTTTATTCGTTCGTTCCACCTCGCCTGCCACAGTCGGTTTTGCGGGACCGCCTGTGGGTGGGCTTTCAATCGTCGGCAGACTTGCATTTTCTAACAAATCCATCAATTTCGGCAAGCAGCGATAGGCATCCGCTGCCCCCGACCTCGCAAACACTTCAATTCGACCAAACACTCGTTCTTGCAGAACCAACGGAAAACTTGCTCCCCATTCGTCCTCGCCGTCGATCAGATGCGACGAAGGGGATTGCCAGACCGCGTGATAACTCTCATGCAACCAAGGGGCATTGATGTCCAGCTTCAACTTGTCCAGGCCATTCTCCTCGGCAAATTTCTGCGCGAGTTGAAACAGCTGCCGCCAATCACGTGTCCCTTGCAGTTGCCACTCTTCGGTGGCGCCGGATACCGATTTGCTGCGAATCCCTAAAACACCGAGGGCAAATCGGCGGGCTCGTTGTCCAACCATCGAGAACTCGGCAAAACCAAATACCTTGCCTACGATCAAGAAGCCCACGACCAACACGACTGCGACGACCGCAAATTCACTTTCACGTGTCGCAAAGCTCAGGACACCACCTAACGCGGTGGTGCCACACAAGACAAACAACCACAAGACAGCCATCGAGGGACTGAGCCCGTGTCCTAGCAACCGATGATGCAAATGGCCGCGATCCACCGTGTAAATGTTTCGCCCTGTCAGTTGACGTCGCAAGACCGCGAGTCCAGAATCAAAGATTGGAATAGCGAGCATCGCAATCGGAGCAACGAAAGCATAAAGCGTCTCTTCTTTCAATGCCGTTGAGATCGCAAGCGCGCCGATCACCAGGCCAATCAGCATGCTTCCGCCATCCCCCAGATAGACCTTGGCCGGTGGCATATTGAACCATAGAAAGCCACCAATCGAACCCGCCAAGGCAGCCGCGATTACCGCCTCCACCCCGGTTTCTCGTCCCAAAAAACCCATCACCGCCAACGAGAGACTGACTACGAATCCTAAGGTTCCCGCAAATCCGTCTGCACCATCCAATAAGTTGACTGAATTGATCGAGCCCAATATCCAAAAGTAAACCACTAAAACCGCGAACACTCCGAAGTGAATCATTTGTGGGCCGACCTGCACCCGGTCAAAGAAATAGCCAGACGCAATCAAGCCCGTCGCAATCGCCAACTGTCCTGCGAGTTTGATTCGACCGCGAATCTTGTAGCGGTCGTCGACCATGCCCAAACACAAGATCGCTAAACTGGCCCAAAACAGTCCATGGTGCTTTAGGGAAAACGCCAGTCCATCGGTCGAGTCGGGCGCCAACCAGGCTCCGAATTGCTGGACGCCGAGAACTACCAGCAGTGTTGTTGTCCCAAAAATGGCGATCCCACCGACCAACGGAATGGGACGCGCATGCAGCTTCCGCCGACTGTCTGGGTTGTCGACGAAGCCCATTTCGGTCGCGAGGCGTCCCAAGAGGGGCACCAAGGCAGTGACGCAAAGTCCCGCCACGGCGATCACCCCAAGCAAACTAATCAGTTTCCATTGAAAAATGTCTAGCATGAGGTGGCGCGATTCACTTTGGCTGAGGACCGATCCAAAAACATTTTACCCACCACCGCAATTACTCAAGCCGCATCTCTTACCCATCGTTAGCGATTTTCGACTCTAGCGTTTTGAATACGTTGGAGTGTCGCTTTGTAGGCCGACGAATTGGGATGTGCCTCCAGCAGCACGCGAATCTCCTCCTCGGCCTTTTCCAACTCACCAAGTTCGATGCGAGCCAACACGCGTTGGTAGCGGCCGTTTGTGTGTGCGTAGTTCAACTGCAACAGCAAATCAAACTGCTCCCGGGCCGCCTGCCAATTCCCCAACTCCATTTCGATTCGTCCCATGGCCCATGTTTCTGGGACGCTGTAACTGAAGTCGAGTCGTCGGTCATCCAATTCTGCCTTGGTCGCCAACAGCAGTTCCTTGCGAACTTCTGGCTGATTGCGAATCTCCAAGTTGCGATCCAAGAAATCCAGCAGCAAATCGGGATACCTGGCCAACAGGCGTCGCGCGTAGGTCGCAGCCGATAATCCGTCGACCGGAACTCCCAACACGGATTTCTTGAGCAGCATCGGCTCCAAAGCCCGCAGCCCCGTGGGGTCCAACGCCATGGCTTTACGCAGATGCTCTAAAGCTGGTTCAAAAAATTCGGATTGTTCGGCAAAACGACAAGCCTCGAGCTTCTGAAGTCCAACCATCCATTGGTACCGAGCATTTTGAGGGGCAATGGCGACCGGACGGTCCAAGTGCGGCACCGGCGACGCACTCGATAATAGTCTTCCCACCTCCGCCAATCGCAAGTGCAGCTCTGGTCGGAAGGGGCACGAACGTCGGGAGAGCAACAACGAACCATAGCTGTTCAATAAAGCTTGTCGTTGCAGTTCGCCCCCCAAAAACTCTTTCTGCAAAGCCGCGGCCGACGCCGGGTTAACTTCTTGCATTTGACGAATCGCGGCGGCGCGCCAGGCGGGACTCGTCGAGCTCCATAGTTCGAGCACTTGCTTTTCAGTGAGGTCTCCCGGTAAGTTGGCTTGGATTCGCTCCAGCTCGCGGCGACGATACTTTTGCAGCCACTGTTGGCCCAAGGCATCATGCAAGTTTGGCTCGAAACCCAATTTTGCCAACGTCGTGAGTCGTTGCAAAGCATCATCAATTTCTGCATTAGTCGCCAAGTGCTCCTTTTCGCGAACCGTCTTCGCCAGCAACAACGCATCTTCGGTTTGCCCGAGGCGATAATACTGTAACGCTCCGACGATTCCGGCCCCCAACAGAACCAATACCACGACGGGTGCAAATCGCCCCCAGCCCCAAGCGGCAAGTCCTGATGGATCTCGATGGCGGCGCGCGTAATGTTGTGTTTGCCCAGCAATCGCACCCATCAAGACTGCAAACGTCAAAGTGTTCGACGGAATGTACAACCCGAAATCGAAAAAGGCAGTGACGGCTTGCGAGCCAATCGCCACACTTCCCAAGACTCCGGCTGCCAGCATTGCGGGATGTCGAGCCCGTCGGATCAAGAACGACACGTGATATAGTGACCAACCGAATAGACATACCAACAAGAGGCCGCCGATCGCACCGCCTTCAATGAATGTTTGAAAATACACGTTTTCGGCGAACGTAAAAATGCCTAGTTCGGGAGTTGTCCGCAAAGGCCTATGAACGTGTTGGTACGTGTTCCATCCGCTGCCCATAAACCATTGCTCAGCAAACAGCGGAGCGGTATCCGTCCAGTTCTGAACGCGAGCATCTTCGAACAGGTTACTTTTGTCGGCTTGTTCAAAGCGATCCATCAACTTTTGACCAAAACCTAGCCAGCCCACCAACAACAATCCTAGCCCAATCGCAACGGCCAAGTATTGAACCCCTTGGCGACCACGATTGGAGCTGCTCACGCCGATCACCAAGAAGCCGATGATCGAGCCGAGTATCATGCCAACCACACCGCCACGGGAAAGGGTTGCTACCACACCGCCAATGATGAATACCAGAGCGAACACTGCGGCCAACTTGCTGGCATTCAATTCGTGGACCATGCGAAGCAAACCGTACCACCAGTCCGTCTGACGACGCTGTTGATGCAGCATCCAATCGTCTTCATCCTCCCCGCCACGTTCGCTTTGCCCAAGAAACGCGGCCACTACCAACATCACTGCGGCCGACATCGACATGATCAGCCAACCTGCCGCGTTGTTGCGATTGACAAAGGGGCCGAAAACTGCTCCCTCGACTGGCAAGGCTCCCATGAAGAGGGCGTTATCCGCACCCGCTAGTTTTTGAACGATCCCAAACGTTGCCAAGACGAGACCATTGATCGTTAAGACCAAGCATAACCAAAACATACTACGTGCTTGATGGAAGTAGTATGCGCCCAAGACATAGGCGATGGCTGCGAATAACAGTTGTGTTGTCAACAGTCGGGTCGCATGTGGATCAATCGAGATCGGCAAAGTCGCGGGCCAGCGAAACACTTCCGGTTGTGGCCCCAAATGTAGTTCCATTTGTGTCAGGATTTCTCGATCCATCTCGCCGGGGGCTGCCAATTCCTCCCATTGTTGCAGGGAATGACTGGCCGCCAATCGCTCTTTGATGTCGCTCGATAACGGCCAAAGTTGGGTCACACCCAGCAATACGCTTAACAGCAACGGCAGCACAGACAATGGCAAGACCAACGATTTTGGCCGAATCAAAGCAATTTCTAAAAACCACAGCCCCAGGGCAATGATGCCACCGATCGCCAGACCAAATTGTGCCCAACCAGCCAGCGAACCCAACAACCAGGGTGAGACCGTGATCATTGCCAAGACGACGATTCGCCCAGGATAACTGGTTAGTGACATTGCTTGCGTCGTTTCCAGAGCATCGCCCCGGTATCTGTTGCGCTCGGACATGTTGATTTCGCCGACCCTAGTGAAACGGTTTGCCAGGAAATTGACAAAGACCTAGTCTAGTTGCCCGCGCCCCAACCCAACTAGGATGAGGAAGAAACCGACGCGGTTTTACTGGGATTCCATCAGCCGCAAATTCGGTGCAATCGATTCAAGTTGATCCGTTAAGAGTTGACGAACTTGATTCGTTGTTTTCTGTTCCAAAGCTTCGGCCAAGATCTGCTTGGCCTGGACCACACTGACCTGCGCCGCCAATTGCTTGATCGAAGGGAGAAAGGCGGGAGACATACTAAATCGAGTCAAACCCATGCCCAGCAACAATATGAATGCTCGATGTTGGCCAGCCATTTCCCCACATAATGTCACCGGTTTCCCAACTCGATTGCAAGAATGAATCACCGACTTCAAGACCCGCAACACAGCTGGAGCCAAAGGCTGGCACAAGTGGCTTACTTTCGGGTTGTCTCGGTCAGCCGCCATCAAGTACTGCACCAAGTCATTCGATCCAATCGAAACAAAATCGACCGCCTCTAACAACATGTCGATACAAATGGCAGCCGCAGGAACCTCGATCATCATCCCAACCGGGACCCTTTTCGGCGTGACTCCGGCTTGTTGGAGTTGCTTGGAAGCCAAGCCAACCATCTTTCGAAGCCGACGCATTTCCTCGAGGGTCGTCACCATCGGAAACAACATTCGCACTTGTCCATCCGGGAACTGCGCCGCCGCCCGCAATATTGCCCGGATTTGGGTCATGAAGAAATCGCGATGCTCGAAACTAAGCCGTATGCTTCTCCATCCCATGAAAGGGTTGGCTTCTTGGTGGTTGTGACCCAAGTAGGCCACGGTTTTGTCGCCACCAATATCCAAAGTTCGAATCGTGACGTTCTGATCAGGTGCCGCGGCGATGATTTGCGAATAGTTCTCGAACTGCTCTTGCTCGTCCGGCACGTCCGGGTGAGTCAGATACAAATACTCCGTCCGATAGAGTCCAACTCCTGTGGCACCCATGGCCGCAGCCGCCCGAACATCCGCTACATTGTTGACATTGCCCTGCAAGTGCAAGTTGACACCGTCCAATGTCTTGGCCGGCAAATCTCGATTTTCGGCCAACTGATCTTTGAGGTCAACAAATTCGCGTTCGACTTTGCGAAACGCACGTAGGGTTTCATCGTTGGGGTTTATGATGACACTGCCATCACGGCCGTCCACGACCACTTCATCGCCAGTGGTAACTTGGCGGAGTATTCCATTGATACCGCTTACGGCTGGAATTCCGCGACTGCGCGCAATGATCGCGGCATGGCTGGTTTGGCTACCCTTTTGCGTGACAATCCCTGCGACGTCAATGTCACCCAACGCAACGACTTGGGACGGCAGTAACTCGTCGGCAAAAACAATCAGCTTTCCATGGAGCTGATCTTTCTTCACATCTTGCTTGACATTCGAAAGGTACGCGCTCAAGCGGACAGCAATGTCGCGAATGTCGTTGACTCGCTCCTGCAAGTACTCATCACGCGATCGTGCAAACAACGATTCGTAATACTCGACCGTGTCGCGAAGTGCCGCTTGCGCCGAAATTTGCTCGTCCGTGATCAACTTGCAGATGTGGTTGCTGAACCCGGGATCTCTCAGAATCGACCGATGGACGGCAAAGATCGCTGCTTCTTCCGGTCCTACTTGCGTGGCAACTTTTCGCTCAAGATGCTGCAAATCCATTGCAGTTCGATGTCGAGCTGCTTCAAAGCGATCCAGTTCGGTTTTAACCTCTTCGCTGGTTATCTTGGCGGACTTGCCGCCTACGTAGATTTCCGTGATGACGTAGGCTATGCCAACCGCAATTCCAGGAGAGACTGCAATGCCTCTTCTCATAGGCCGCTAGTCTATCAGATTCGTGGGCCTGTTCCAGGCGCCTACCATCCTGTTCAAGTATCATCCGGCTGGGGCAAGGCGACGGCCGGGGGCTGATCGACCTTGCGAATCGACCCGCCGTCGCTGGCGCGTAAATCCAGCTGGTAAGTCGCGCCGGCTTCCACTTGAATGTAGTTGACTTGGCCGTGCACCGCACGCAATCCCAGTTCCTGCTGCAATTGGTTGTCGTTGGCCACTTTCCAAAAATCCGACCAGATCTTTTGCTCCAAATCCGAAATTTGGCCCATCGTCTGGTAAGCCGGTGGGCGCGGGTCTGCTCCATCCGAACCGGGGGCCGCGTCCGCATAGGCTGCCCCCTCGTCGATCGATTGCAAGACCGTGTCTTTGTCCCCGCGGATCCCCCGAATGATGCACAAAGATGTCCCGCGAACCAAATCCGCTTGCTCGATGTATTTGTCTTCAAACTTTGCCAGCCAACAATCCACGTTCAACAGCGCCCCTTTCAGCGTAAAGATGCGCCGCTTGCCAACTTGCCGGCCGTCCAGATCCACCTCCGTGAAAAGCACCTTCATCAGGGGCTCGCCCGTTTCAGGATCAGGCCCTAGATCGGTCACTGTCAAATACGCCAAGCGTCGATCCACCTTGATCAAACGCAACGATGTGGTCAAACGATCATTTTCCTCAGAAAGTTTCTTGATCTCCACTGTTTGCTGTTCGATTTGCTTCTTGGAATCTGACAACTCACTTTGGACCCGAGCAAATTCGGCCCGCACCGATTCAAGCTCCCGCGCCGGAACGACGTAGCGATGGTAGCCGTAATACCCCCCGTACCCCAACAGTCCAGTGAGTGCCAACAACATCAGTGTTCGCACAGCCTGGTTAAGTACAGCCAATCGCTGGATGAAATCCAAAGGTCCTTCGGCAGTCATCGGTTTACGCACCTCATCTATCGAATTTCATCGATTTGGTTGAGCCCCAGTTAATCACTGGCTGGTGGAGCGATCCACACCAAGCAACATTGGCTCGCGGATTGAGCCAAGACCGTTCTGCCGGTTACTCCTCAGCCGATCCTAATCCTAACAGTTCTCGCACGGCTGCCGTCAGATCGCGTTTTCGCATCAAGGTTTCACCTACCAGCATGGCGTCGACTCCTGCCGCTTGCCATTGGACGACCAAAGAACGGTCCGTGACTCCACTTTCGCCCACCACCAACCGATCTCGGGGAATTTGTTGCCGAATTCGAACCGTTTGTTGCGTATCGACGCGAAATGTTCGCAAGTCGCGGTTATTGACCCCAATCAATTCAGTGCCGCTCGCCAAGACAGCCTCCAAATTATCGAGATCATGCAGTTCTGTCAGTACCGCCATACTCAAACTCCGAGCCAATTCGTAGTACTCGCGAAGTTGGGCTGGACTCAAGCATTCCGCGATCAAAAGGACTGCGTCCGCCCCAGCCACCCGAGCTTCATAGATCTGGTACGGATCGACGATGAAGTCTTTGCGCAACAGAGGCAGCGACACCCGTTGGCGAATCAATCGCAAATAGCTCAAATCACCCTGGAAATAGGGGCCATCGGTCAATACGCTGAGGCAAGTTGCCCCCCCAATCGCATAGGCCAAAGCAATTTCCACGGGATCAAAGTCCGCCCGAATCAGCCCCGCCGATGGACTGGCTTTCTTGACTTCCGCAATCAAACGCAAGGGTGGAGCACCGCGCAACGGTCCCAGAAAATCTCGCGTCGGTGGCTGGTCCCTGGAAGATGCTTTCAATTCAGCCAAAGACGTCTGCCGCTGGCGGTGCTCCACCTCGGCTCGCTTGTTGGCAACAATTTCACTCAAGATATCGGACAAGGATTTAGCTCCAACGCTTGGCGTATTCACGACGCATGAATTGCAAGCCTTGTGCCGCAAGATATTCTTCGCTCGGATACATGCGCCGCCAAATCTTGGTTGCCGCTGATATTTCGGGCAATGCCAAACCGAACGCTTCAATCATTAGCCAACCATCGTAGCCAATTTGACGCAACGTATCAAAGGTCAAGTCCCAACGGACATCGCCTTCTCCCGGTGTGCTGCGGTCGTTCTCGGAAATATGCACATGGCACAGCACGTCAGCGCAATCGCGCAAGGCTTGTGCCGGTGATTTCTCTTCAATGTTCGAATGGAAGGTGTCGTACATCAAGCGACAATTCGAGTGGTTGACCTCGCGCACAAACTTGGCACCATCCGCATGACAATTCAGAAAATAGCATTCGAAGCGGTTTAGCGGTTCAACGCCCAACATAACATTGCCAACTCGGGCATGTTCGGCAACTTGTCGCATGGATTCCACGCCCCAGGCCCATTCGCTGGACGTTGGGCCGCTGCCGCTGAAGTGGCCGATCGCTGAATGATAAGGGCCGATCAAATGCGTTGCTCCCAAAGCCACGCAACAATCAACAGCTCGCTTGTTGCCCGCCACTCCTGCAGCGCGCACGGCCGGGTCGGCGCTGATCGGATTATCCGGGACATTGCGAATGGTGACTGCCGTACATTCCAAACCCAAATCAGCAAATCTTCGCCCCCAGCTTTGATAATCGAGGTCGTAGTTGAACAACGGCACCTCGACACCGTCAAAGCCCAGTTTCTTGAGCATTTCCAATGTTGGCAAAAGTCCCTCGTTTAGTTCACCCGTCCACAATAGCAGGTTCATTCCAAACTTCATGAAGGTCTCCCAGCAAAAAAGTGTAATTTGAAAAAGTAGTTCGCGACCAACAAGCAAGATGGCCGCGTCGCCAAATCACGGGCTCGCCTAGAGACAGCCGAATTCGACGCCGAACCTTAAGCCTAACGTTTTTTGGCGTCGTTGTCTTCAAACAAAGTACGAGGTCGCCAAATTTGTCGCAATTCACAATGCGAGAAGAAACCAACCGAATCAGCGACTGCCGCCAACCAAGTTCGGCCCACGACCTCGACGTCCGCCACGGCACCGGTTGGGAAATGTTCCGCCCGGCCTCCAATCATGTCGACAACGATTTCCATGGCGGGATTGTGGGCCGCGATGAGGATCGTTTCCAGCGTATCGGACACGGTCGCTATCGACTGGGCAATCGCCTGCGGACTGCAAGGGTAAAGTCCTTCACACGTCCGAACCTCTGGTTTTGAATGCCCAAACTCCGCAGTCAAGAGGACGATCGTCTCTTGCGCTCGACAGGCCGGAGAAACCAAAATCAAATCCGGCACCGCGCCTTGCTCTACCAGCCATCCTCCCATCTCGGTGGCGTTCCGGCGGCCTCGCTTGTTCAAAGGCCGGTCGATGTCCGCTAAACCAGCATGATCCCAGTCGGACTTGGCGTGTCGCATCAACAAGAGCCGAGGCATTGCCTTACCGTCCTCCCTGTTCCTCTAGCCGTTTCCGCAGCGGATCAATAAGTGGCTTGGCCCACTCTTTATTACCGAACAAATCGACCAACGACTGCCGAATCTCCGCTGCCTGCTCGGGATCGGTACCTTCCAAGCGATCCGCCGCAAGAATACGCGAGTTGATCTCCTTGGCTTTCATGTCGATTTCAGGTAACGCTTGCTTCAAGTACGTCTTCCGAAACACTTCCGCCGCAGCCAAGCACTCTTGAGCCTGTTCCGAGAGCGGAGTTTCACCGGCACGATGATACGTAATTAAAGCTTGCAACTCAGCCTGCTTGTCCCACTTGGATTCGTGGTCATCGTCTGTCCATTTCAGAAATTGCTTCTCCAGATCGGTCATGTCTTTCTTGTTGAGCTTCGACTTTAAAGCCAGCCCATTGCGAAATTGGATCGCTTCCGCCTTTGCTTTCAGCTCTTTAACTTCGGAGGCTCGTTCGTCATCTGGATATTGTTCCAAAAACATCTCTAGTTGTTGCATGACTGCCATCGGCCGCTCTTGCGCTGGTTCAATCAGCACCCATAATTCATCCGCAGTTCGTGGGCGAATCACTCGGTCGTATACCAAATAACCGCTGACCGACAACAAGACGACGAGGCCCAGCGCCAATAACACGGTTCCTACCAACGATGGCTTCTCGGTTGCTTCTTGTTCGGTCGCTCGAACAGCCCGCTCGAAGTAGTTCTGTTCCCGAATCACGCGATTGGCTGTCGTCAGGGCAGGTGCTGAACCCTCTTCGCGCAGGGTTTCACCAGAATTTCTTGCCAAGTTTTGACGTGGTACCGCAGATTTGCCTGTCTGCGGGCGAGTCGCCGAAGACTTGCTAAGTTCCGCTGCTTTGCCCGCCCCGGTCGAACGCGGGTCCACCATCGTAGGGTTCGAACCATCCAAAGGTGCGAGCGCCAATTCTTCTTCGCCCGGCACCACTAGGTTTGTTTCCATCTCTGCGCGCTGATGAAGAATTTCAAGAATCTCGCTTAATCGAGTGGCAACACTGCGAGCCGACCGCAAGCGATTTTCAGGCTGCTTCTTCAAGAGTTTGGCGATCAACAGACCCAGTTCTTCCGGCGCATCTTTCGCCACATCGGTTAGAAATGGCGCCTTGGTCGTACAGACTTTTTCCAGAGTTTTCTGCGGAGTGGCCCCAACAATCGGCGGCTTACCCGTCGCCAGAGCAAAGAGCACGCCACCCAAACTATACAAATCGCTCTGAATGGTGGCCGGCTTGCCCATGGCCTGTTCGGGGGACATGAATTCGGCCGTCCCCATCACCCCGGACATCGTCATCTGCTGGGCACCAAATCGCTTCGCAATCCCGTAATCAGCCAATTTGATTTGACCATCTGCCGAACGAATAATGTTGCCTGGCTTCAAATCCCGGTGGATGACACCAATATTGTGGGAATATTGCAGCGCCTCGCAAACCTTGATGCCAATCTCGACCGTTTCTATATAGGTAAAATGATGCCCCGCTTTTTGCATCGCGTACAGGCTTTTGCCTTCCACCAACTCCATTGCGAAGTAGAAAACGTCGCCTTGTTTTCCAAAACTAAGCAGTTGAACAATGTTGGGATGCTTCAACTCGATGAGCGTCTGGACTTCTTCTTGAAATCGTTCTAGAAAGACCGCGTCATCGGCCAAATCCGGAGCCAATATCTTGACCGCCACGCGCTCGTTGGTCTCCGGATCAACTCCCCGATAAACGGTCCCCATCCCGCCCCGACCGAGAACCTCTTCCAATAAGTAGGGGCCCAGCTTTGACGGTATCATGCGCGTTCCGTAGCAGACGTTGAGCAGCGTCGACCGACGAATAATCAAGCGATCGGCGTTCGCATCTGGCAGGTCAGTTCATTTATTATGGAGTTGCAGTACAACGCTGGCATTGGAATGGCGATCATGCTTCACAACAAGCCGACATCAAGCCGACAAATCCGCATGTGGAGACGATGCGGATTTACCATGCTTTCAGCCTTACTAAGCACTATCCACCAGCCTTCGACGACAATTCCGTAATCATCGTGATCAGCGGCATAAACAGAGCCAACACGATAAACAATACCACCGCCCCCAAAAAGACAATCAACATCGGTTCGATCAATTTCATCAAACCATCCGTCAGCGTCGTCACCTCTTCATCATAGTAGTCGGCAACTTTGTACATCATCCGGTCAAGCTCACCAGTCTCCTCGCCGACGTCAACCATGTTGACCACCAAATCTTCGATCACCGGCTTCTTGTGGAACATGAAATAAACCGCGGCACCAAGGACACCCAAGCCCGCCGCAGCCATCAGCAATTCATTTCGGTAAACTTGATTGAAAAACAAAACGCACAAAGGAGGGGTGGAAAACATCGCCATCCAGAAAAAACAAGCCACCGGATGAAACCCCGGCACTGAATTCCTCTTGAGAGGACGGGCGATACTTTCACCTTCTCGAATGGCATCGCTAACACGATGAAAGATCTTTTCGTACATCGCATTACCCGATGTTTCTCGAGTAATCGTCAAGCTTTCCAAAATCGGCACACCCGATGCAACCAAGGTCCCCAACGTCCGGGTCGTTCTCGCCAGATTCGCTTTCTCAGCCAATTTGCCGAATAACGGTAACTTCAAAATATACAAATGCCATCCCATGCGTCCTGCCTTGAAGCGGCAAACCAACGCGATGAACATGATCACGGTAAAAGGGATCAGGGGGAACATGAACCACAGGCGAGTACAAGTGTTTGTGACGTCAACCAACAAAGTCGTCACGAACGGTAGGTCCTTCATGCCGAATTCTTCGAACATCTTCAAGAACTGGGGCACGATATATAGGATGATCGCCGCCAAGATACCGAAGGTCACCAAGATCACCATCGCCGGATAAATCATGGCGCCGATCACCTTGTTTTTGAGCCTTTGCGATCGTTCTTTGAACTCCGCCAATCGCTGCAAAATGGCTTCCAAGGCACCGCCTGCTTCGCCGGCCTTGATCATGTTGACATACAATCGATCGAATACCTTCGGCGATTTGCCCATCGCTTCGGAAAGCGTGGATCCACCTTCAATTTCTTCGCAAACATCAATTAGGGCATTCTTCAGCCCACCAGGCCGCGCTTGTGCTTCCAGGATTTTCAAGCTACGTAAGATCGGCAAACCCGCATCCTGAAGAATGGATAGCTGCCGCGTGAAGGTCACGATCTTTTTGCCACCCGCTCCGCCCAAGGCAAAGGTTTTGCGTCCCCGCCCGCGCTTGGCCGCCGCTTTGGCTTTTTGCACACTGATTTTGGTGACGTAGTAGCCCATCGAGCGAATCGTGGCTTGGGCTTCATCCTGATTGGTTGCATCGATCACATCGCGTATCGGTTGCCCTAACGCGTCGTAAGCTTCAAATTGAAAAGTTGGCATTGCACCGTTCCAAGAAAAATCGACCCTCGACCGTCGTCCCCGTAATTCTAACGCGGTAGCCCCTTTTTTGCACCTCTAATTTTCATTTTTTTCTAGGCATCCAAAATCGTCTCCCGGATGACCTCGTCGGCAGTGGTCAAGCCTTGATAAAGGAAGTCCATGCCAATATCCCGCAGTGGTCGCATGCCATGCTTTTTCGCCACCATTCGCAGCTTGTCCGCCGAGACCCCCTGCATGATCAGGTCTCTTAACTCGTCGTTCATGATCATCAATTCAAACAGGCCGATTCGGCCCTTGAACCCGGTTCCGTTGCAGGCGTTACAACCCGCACCGCGGAAAATCTTTCGCCCCTTCAAGTCCTCTTTCTTTAGCTCCAATTCCCACAGTTGAAGCTCGGTGAAGTCCGTTGGTTCGCGACACTCGGTACAAATTCGACGAACCAAGCGTTGCGCCAGAATCGCCTCCACCGTGGCTGTGATCATGAACGCCGGCACCCCCATGTCCTTGAG
This sequence comes from Planctomycetaceae bacterium, assembly GCA_016794985.1. Lineage (GTDB taxonomy): Bacteria > Planctomycetota > Planctomycetia > Pirellulales > Pirellulaceae > M30B19. The sequence continues at coordinate 99,459 of JAEUIQ010000103.1, forward strand.
ACGCGTGACGGTGGAGGGGGCGTCATTGGTGTGCAATGTACTGAACACGGTGTGTCCAGTCAGAGACGCCTGGATCGCAATTTCGGCTGTCTCCAAATCGCGGATCTCGCCGACCAAGATCTTATCGGGATCCTGCCGCAAGATCGCACGCAAGCAGGACGCAAACGTCACCCCGATGTCGTGGTCGATCGGGATCTGGATGATGCCTTCGATGTCGTATTCGACGGGGTCTTCCGTGGTTATTAATTTGTCTTCAACCGAATTCAACTCGCTCAGTGCCGAATAAAGGGTCGTCGTCTTTCCAGACCCGGTCGGCCCAGTGACCAAGATAATGCCGTTCGGTTTGCCCATGACCGTACGAAATTCGCTCAGTGTCTGTTCGTTCATTCCAACTTTAGTGAGGTCCAGCGAAACGACCGATCGATCCAAAATTCGCATGACCACGCTTTCGCCAAATAAAGTTGGCATGACGCTGACTCGCAAGTCTACTGGGTGACCACCCACAGTCAATTCGATACGTCCGTCTTGCGGGAGACGCCGTTCCGCAATGTCCAAATTCGCCATGACTTTCACACGCGTGGTGATGGCAAACGCCAAGTGTCGCGGAGGTGGCACCATTTCGTACAAAACGCCATCTGCCTTGATCCGAATCCTGAACTCGTCTTCAAACGGTTCCAAGTGAATGTCGCTGGCGTGGTCCTTGATCGCCAGCAACAAAACCATGTTCAATAGTTTTCGAACCGGAGCACTTTCGACCAATTCGTTCACGTCGGTCAAGTTGATTGGACCACCGCTGGAGAGTTCCTCGACGGCTTTCTTTAAATCATTATCCGAATTCAGTTCCGCAATGATCTTGTCCATGCTCTCGATTTCTTCATTGAAGAACTTGTCGAGAGTTTTCTTTATCTGAGCTTCCGAGCTGACAACCAGACGAATCTCGTAGCCCAAGAAACGTCGAAGTTCGTCGCGAATGTTTAAGTTTTGGGGGTCGCAAGTCGAAAGAACCAGCGTGTTGCCTTCGAGTTGCAAGGGAATCACGCGGTACATCTGAGCCATGGCGTCCGTGACCAGATTCTTCACTTCTGGTTTCAACACCAAGCCTTCCAAATCGAAGGTCTTCAAACGAAATTGCTCGGCCAGCGCACTGACCAAGTGCTCTTCTTCAATCAGGCCCATGTCCTGGGCAATTTTGCCCAACAATTGTCCCGGATGCTGGGTTTGCTCTTCCAGCAACATTTCCAACTGCTCGTCAGAAATGTAGCCCATGTCGACAAGGATTTGCCCGATACGCCGAATTGCCATCTGGTCGTCACCTCTGTGAATTGCAACCTAAACGCGTGATAAAACACCCCGTAACAAACGAGTCTCGCTGTTTGTCAACGAACTCTCCCACTCGACCAAACATCTGTCGGCTTATTGTGGAACTTGGCCTTCATCCATCATCCGTCGCGCATTGGCGATTCGCCGCGCTAGAGAATCTGGGTCTTGGGCTTTACCTAACGCGTCTTCCATCGTCACATTCCGTTCGATCCAGTGATTGAACAACGAATCGTCCATCAACTGCATCCCAAACTTGGAGCCAGTTTGAATCGCCGAATTGATCCGGAATGTTTTGTTTTCGCGAATCAAGTTGGCAACCGCCGGTGTCACGATCAACGTTTCGTAGGCCGCAACGCGACCTCCGCCAATTCGCGGCAAGAGCGTTTGGGCCAAAACACCTAGCAACGCTGTTGATAACTGGGTCCGAATCTGATCCTGGAGGTTGCCAGGGAAGGCATCGATAATCCGGTTGACCGTGCCCTGAGCACTGTTGGTATGCAAAGTACCGAATACCACGTGACCTGTTTCTGCCGCGGTAATCGCCGCTTCAATCGTTTCCAAGTCTCGCATTTCGCCCACGAGAATCACATCCGGATCTTGACGAAGTGCACGACGAATCGCTTCCGAAAAACTCGGAACATCGACGCCAACTTCGCGTTGGTTTACCGTGGACTTCTTGTGGTAGTGAAAAAACTCGATCGGGTCTTCAATGGTAATGATGTGATGATCGACGGTCTCGTTCAAAAAGTTGACCAAACTGGCGAGGGTCGTACTTTTTCCCGAACCGGTCGGGCCCGTCACCAAGAACAGACCGCGTGGTCGCATTACCAATTTCTTGAGCGCGTCCGGAAGTCCCAATTGCTCCGGGGTGAGCATGTTGGTCGGAATCTGACGCAACACCATGGAGATGTTGCCGCGCTGTTTGAAAATTGAAACGCGGAATCGAGCTTTGTCACCAAACGCAAATCCAAAGTCCGAACCGCCCGCTTCCTGTAGTTCGCGTTGACATCGATCTGGCGAGATGCTCTTCATCAACGCCACCGTATCTTCTGGCTCTAGGACCTTGGTTTCCAGCCGCCGCAGACGTCCGTGTAGCCGGAACACCGGTGGTTGCCCGACGGTGATATGGATATCGCTGGCGCCCTGTTTGACGCATGCTTCCAATAACTTGTCAATTAAAACTGCCATCGCTATTCGTTTCCGTTCCTAATTTGCTATTCGACCAGTTATTTTGGTTACCGAATCTACTGAGACACTTTGCCAATCCATCACCCGCACAACTCCGACACGTCGACGTCCTGCCTTCGGACTCGTGTTCCCCAGTGTTTCTCGCGAAGTGTTATAACGGCATGGTGTCTTGTTCCGTGCGTTTCGCCACGCGATACACTTCTTCAATTGTGGTAATTCCACGCATGACCTTCTTGATGCCATCGACGTACAGCGTGTCCATTCCCGCCGAGATCGCGTATCGCCGAATATCAGTCGTCGAGGCATTGGCGAAAATCAACTCTCGTACTTTCGAGTCGATCATCAAGATTTCATGAATTCCAATTCGGCCTTTGTGGCCCGTCTTCTGGCAAGTGTTGCAACCTTTGCCTTTCATGAAGGTCGCCGTCTCTTTCATTTCCGGCGTGATACCAGCTTCCCTCAATTGATAATCCGGTGGCATGTAACGCACTTTGCATTTCGGACACACGGTGCGAATCAATCGCTGGGCCAAGATCGCAACAACCGAACTGGCCACCAAGTAGCCCGGCACACCCATGTCGACCATCCGGGAAATCGCGCTAGGAGCGTCGTTGGTATGCAAAGTGCTAAACACCAAGTGGCCCGTCAACGATGCTTGAATTCCCATCGAGGCGGTTTCCGCATCACGCATCTCGCCCACCAAGATCACGTTCGGCGCTTGCCGCAACATCGAACGAATGATCCGTGCAAAGTCCAAGCCAATCGAGTGCTTGACTTCCACCTGATTGATGCCAGGCAAGTAATACTCGACCGGGTCTTCCGCGGTAATGATTTTTTTGTCCGGTCGATTGATCGAGTTCAAAGCGGAATACAACGTCGTGGTCTTGCCAGAACCGGTTGGTCCCGTCACCAAGACGATTCCGTTGGGCCGTTTGAGTAGCTGCTGGAACTTGATGAACACATCGTCCATCAAACCCAATTGTCGGATGCCAATCTTGATGTTGTCTTTATCCAGCAACCGCATGACCACCGATTGCCCGTGATTGGTCGGTATGATACTGACCCGCAAGTCCAACTCTTTTTCGCCAACCGTCACTTTGATACGACCGTCTTGAGGACGACGACGTTCCGCAATGTCGATCGAGGCCAAGACCTTGACCCGCGAAACGATTGCGCCCAACTGACGACGGGGCAACGAGTCGCGTTCGTGCAAAATGCCGTCGATTCGGTACCGAATTCGTACCCGATGTTCGAACGGTTCGATGTGAATGTCCGAAGCACGGAGTTGCACGGCCTCCGTGATCATCATCTGCACCAACCGTACGATGGGCGCGGCGTTCTCATCGCTGCCATCTTCACGCGTCGCTGTTTTCGTGTCGTCGACCGTCTCCGTGAAGTCAATCGCCGTGTCGGTAAACTCTTGCAGAATCGAGTCCGCTGACTGGCCGTCAATCTGTCCATACACACGATTGATGGTGGCGAAAATCGATGAACGACTAGCCAAAGAAATTACAACATCGCGGTTCAAGATGAAGCGAAGTTTTTCCAACGTGTCCATGTCGTTTGGATTGCTAATTGCAATTCTCAAACGACCGTCGATCTCGGCGATCGGTACCACGGCATTTTCCCGCGCGACCGTTTCAGGCATCAATTCAATGACGCTCTCCGGGATGTCCACTTCCTCCAAATCGACTGCTTCGACCCGATGCGCGGCCGCCAAGCATTTGATCAGATCATCTTCCGAAGCGTACCCCAACTTAATGACCGCTTCGGTCAAAGCCAACTTGGACTCGCGCGACAACTGTTCAGCCTCGGCCAACTGATCTTTGGTCAAGGTTTTTGTCTTCACCAAAGCGTTGCGAAAGTTGTTATCGGAACCGTATGCCATAGTTGTTTCTTACTCCAAGTCCAAGTCGTGTGTCTTGCCCCTCGGCAAAACAAAGGTTTGACAAGCCAACGACCGCAACCTTTATCATGGACAACCGTCCATATTTGTCAATGAATTTCAGGCGCCACGTACCCAATCGCCCCAACTTCGAACGTGGACGTCCAAGTGGGGGCCATTCTAACCCACGACGATGGCCGATTGTACCGATTACGCCGAAATAATCGTCCACTGCGGTTCACCCGCCACCAAACCGCAAGTCGCCGCCCGGCGCCCCAGCTCTTGGAGCGCCGACAATCCCACGCGACCCAAGTCTACAGTCCACCGATTGACGTACAGGTCCACGTGCGCCCACAAAACCTCATCTGCAAACTCTTGGGCATAGAATCGCATCATCGGCAAGGCCAATTCACGCTGCGTTAAGGCGGTTCTGACCGACGCCTGTATCAAACGACTAATTCGTCCCAAAACCTCGGCACCTAAGTCCAAACGCCCAAGAATTCCTCCCAACGGTAGCGGGGATCCGGTCTCCATTTCCCAACGCTGGCCCAAATCCTCAACGAGCCCCAGCCCTTGTTGATGATAGGTAAACCGACCCTCATGGATGCACACCCCATAGTCCGCTCGACCCGACAACAAGGCCGGAGCAATCTCAGAGAATACGACCTGGTCCACTTGGTCAACACCAGGGTAGAACAAACGAAACAGCAGATGAGCGGTGGTGTCCTGCCCCGGGCACAAAACCCGCGCGCTGGCGTTCGGGCCCACGACTCGAGAAACCGGTTCCTGCGAGCCCCGATCCGGGGTCCCCAAGTTTATCGAAGCTGAACTGGAGCCGGTGATCCCAGGGCGAGCCAGCAATAGCGGACCATTCCCGAATCCCAAGGCCGCACCCGCCGCAAAAACTCCATAACGCTCCGACAACGAAAGCGCCGCGTGGAAGCTGGCTTTTCCGACGTCCAGGTCCCCGGCCCGCAATCGTTCGTTCAGCTCCTGGACATCCAAGAGGCAAAACTCGAATTCCAATCCGTCCGTGTCCAATCTCTTGTCCAGAAGCGGAGAGAACGCAAAAGTGTCGTTCGGACAAGTCGAGATGCCAATCCGAATCTTCATTGAATTTTGCCCTCAGGTCTCGGCTCAGTCTGGCTGGCGACTGCCGCACGAAACACCAATTGAACCAAACTACGAAGCGATTGATCGACTTGCCAATTCGCCACGTTTCGATCGCCGACTTCATTGGTTAGGCCACGGTATATCGAACAACGCACTCCCGCCAATCGGCACGCCAAAGCCACAGAAAAACCCTCCATGTCCTCCACCAACACGCCCGGGAATCTTTTGCGACGTTCGAGCGCCGTTGCCCGCGAGCCGCTGGCGATTCCAACGGTTAACAGGCCCAAGCTTCCCTGGCGGAGCACGAGTTCTTGATCAACTTTCGACTCGAAAGGACCGGCCGGCAAACTTAACCCCGACGGGATCTGCGGAAATCCCATTTCACTCGGCAGTTCCCATTTCCCCAACTCGGGAAAAGGGGCTCCGCGCGATTGGGCTCCTACCGTATCGGTTGCGACGTGACCAATCTCCACAGCAGTTCCGACAGGTGCCAAGACCGGATCGAATGTTCCGCCGATTCCGCACAACACAACCTCGACCGGACGCCTCTCGGCCAACCATTGAGCCGTTACGATCCCCGATGCGACGGGTCCGAATCCGCACAGGTAGATGTCGGGCGGCGAATGTTCAGGTATTTCATCATTCCAAATTGACAAAAACCGCCGCCGCTCGAAGTCGGTGGGCATCAACCACAGAACACTGGTTCGACGATCAAGCAATCCAAGACTCCAGAAACTCAAGGCGATGAATTGCGTGGCAATTACACAATGCCCAGCGCAACCTGACTAATTTGGATTCGATGTCGTCCGTTGAGATCCAAGACCAGACCTAGCGAATTATAGGCCGCCATCCGCTCGACTGGAAGCAAGCAACAAAAACTTGCCGCTGCGGGAAAATTAAGAGCTGTTGGCAATAAAAGGTCTTCGTTCAACCAGGCGCCGATTACTTCAGTGTCCGACCAACAACCAACAATAACCGTTTGGTCGGCATTCAAACCAGTCGGTCGATTGAACCGGCGCAGTAGCAATAATCGCCGGCCGTTGGCAATGTCCGATTCGCAATGATCGGGCATCCGAATTTCACCGGGCAATCGTACCGTCACTCCAGGCCCGGAGATCGCCGTCTTGGTCAACCAACGGCTTTCCAGCAAGCCAGTTGCGGAAGCCCCGTCCAACGTTCTAGCTTCCCACGGTCCGTGCAAACGAATGCGATGAATTTCCACACGCCGCTATTGGTTGATTGTTGAAACGGTGACTTCGGACTGCATGACCTGATCCGAACCTCGAACCTGCTGCCGATCCGCATCGAAACTCGCCGAGCGAAGCGTGATTTGAACGGAAGTTACCGGATGACCGTACGGCGGCGCTGAATCGTGATCATTGCGCAAACCATCGACGGTGTTGCCATCTGGAACTCCGTCAGTCCCTTCGTCGAAAAACGTGTCGCCATCGTTATCGAAGCCATCGCGTTCGAAGTCACCTGTCCAAGTGGTATAGGTCGGGCCGCCAGCGAAGTTCTCATAAGCGGTCATCACACTTGCCCAATATCCGTTGCCTGGCTGTTCTGCGACGAACGTGGCATACGGGGCGTCGACCAATCGCCGACGCCAGTGAGCAAATTGATAAGGTTGTCCTGGAAAAATCGCCCCCAAGGCATTGCCAGCCCCTGGTGAACCGTCGACCAGGCGATACTCGAACGCCCCCAAATCAACGAACGCTCCGAAACCTTGACGCGGGTAGTTGGCGATATCGGCAAACGCCGCATTGTAGCCGGGGTCGTGCGGCAACAGCGGCATCCCAGCATATTGAAGTACCGGAATCGTTGGGTCGAAGACGCGCACGTCAAATCCAACCACATTTTCCAAGACCACGTCGCTTCCACTCATCGTTCCGAATAATATCAGATCCTCTAAGACCACGTTTTGGGCCCGCTGAGCAGCAGTAAAGCCCTGGACAAGCATGGGATGCGGAAATCCGGCGACGTTCAATTGTCCACTTCCAAGCACCGTTCCATCGGTCGACAAATGCGAAGTTCGATTCTTGGGATGATTTAGCGTCCCCAGAGAATTGCATTGGTATCGGAAAATCGAGGGAATCGGGCCGCCACTCATGGTTACAATCGGATTATCGAAGTTGCGTGCCAGCGAGACATCATTGAATTGAAGAAACTTGGCATAGGGTGAACGGTTCAGCAAAGCCGGGTCCAAGCCATTGGCGGTGACGAATTGGTTATACGCCAACACGCTGTCAACAACAACGTTGGTGCCTTGAACCGTCGACACACAATTGCCCGTCAAATCTGGCCGAATCAATAGCACGCGACGGTACAAACGAATTTGATCGCCGTAATCAACGACCCCGTTGCCGTTGCTGTCCGTATGACGCGTGAAGTAAATGATTTCCGCTTCATTCGATTCAATCATTCGTCCGTTGAATCGACCTTTGAATGGCCGTCCCGGACTGGTTGCGGTAAACGCAATGATGTCGTCAATATCGCCCATCAAGTTACTTGCCGTGTTCAGGTAAGTCATGTCGCGATAACCACGATCCACAATCTCAAGATACCCGGCCCCTTCGACACTCGACATTTGCGGACGAACCCGCAGAGACAATCGCTCCAAGTCATCACGAACCAAATCCGCTGCATCGCGAATTCGCTCCGATACCAAAAGTCGGTTACGTCCGATACCGATTTCTCGACTCGCTGCTGTAAATGCCTGCGTCATGCTCAATAAGATGATCAACGTGATCGCTAAGGCGATCAGCACTTCCACCAAGGTCATGCCGAATCGAATCGTGCCCAGACGAGTATTCATCATCGCAGCTCACAATGTCTTAAATTATTTGTCTTGAATTACGTTGCTTGATTTAGGCGTCTTGGTCTTTTCGCCAAACCACCGAGCTTTACCACTCGTCTTGCATTCGAGCCCCGAACCCCTGCCATGATGGGGCCGCCCGGAGGACAGACACACCTTCCGACTGTTCTATCATCACTCGTGCGAACGCAAAGTAAACCCCCTAAACTAGGGGCAGGTGGTCTCAAATTGATACAGGACGCGCCCAGCGGACGACGTCATCTATGATATCCTCTAAGTCGAATTTGGGAGCGTAGTTAATCGTCGATTTCAAGCGAGAAAGATCGGGGACGCGGCGTCGAATGTCCTCAAAATCGTCATCGTATGCTGCTCGATAACTTTGAAATTCTACGGCCGACTTGTTGCCTGTTCGGCCAATAACCATTTGGGCTAGTTCCAAAATCGAAACGGGCCGATCGGCGCCAATATTGAAGACTCGACCCGCGGCCGACTCGGTCACCATCAACTGGCAAATCGCCTCGACCACATCGAGCACATGCGAAAAACAGCGAATTTGTTGCCCATCGTCATGAACAAGCAACGGTTTTCCAGTCAACCCTGCATGCACAAAACGTGGCAGAACCATCCCATAGGCGCCCGTCTGTCGCGGCCCCACCACGTTGAAGAATCGACCTACCACAGCCGGTAAGCGCGAAGCGCGGTAATGGCCCAAAGCGAGAAATTCGTCAATGGCCTTCGAGACACCGTACGACCAACGGGCTTTTGCCGTGCTCCCGTATACCAGGTCGTCTTCTTCGCACCAAAACGGCTTCGGATTCTTGCCGTAAACTTCGCTAGTGCTGGCGATGAAAACCGGAATCGAGCGACCTAGCTCGTGATGGCGGGAAAGTTCCGCCAGCAAAAATTGAGTCGGCTCGACATTGCGTTCGATGGTTTGGATTGGCTGCTTCGCAATCAGTGCGACTCCGACCGCCGCCGCCAAATGGAAGACGACATCGGTTTGTGAGACCAACTCCGCGACCAGCCGTCGGTCCGATACGGTCCCAGGAACCCATCGGACTTTCGGGTTGGAAATCAAACCAGAAATATTATCCATCGAGCCGGTCGATAAGTCGTCGACCAAGGTGACCATCGCGCCACGCGCAAGTAGATATTCAGCCAAATGGGAGCCGATAAATCCGGCCCCGCCCGTGATCAAGACGCGTTTGGCTTGAAACGTCGACGACATTTACTCGAACGCTCGCTCTAAACGCTGCAGGACACCTCGTTCCTTGGCGGAAACCCGACCGAGCCCTAAGATTCCTCCCGCCGAATCCGCAACCTGATAGGCTCTCTCCAACACGCTTTGCTTGATCCGTTGAAACGTTCCTAATCCAGCCGCAGCTTTCAGGGCCTGTACGTAATCAACCCAAGCGGTGGCGACTTCCTCGCCCGGAGCTTTCTTGAGCCATTCTTCCAGCAAGGCCGCCGCGGCAGAACGCGATTCGATTCCGGCCTCGGAGGCCGCTTTCAGAACCGCCGTTCGTTCAGCGGACTCGACAGCACCGTCCGCCCAAGCGACCCAAACCAGTGGGAACAACGCTAATGCGGATACTGTTTCGTCGTTGATACCTAAACCAAGCAACTCAGCGATAACCGACTCGTCTTTCAGACCCGTGCTGGACTTCAATCGATCTGCTGCCGTCTTGTGGGCAATGTCCGCACGCAGCTTTTCGATCAGCTTTCGGTCCACTTCGTTGAAGAACTGGGCTTCCAGGGCGTTCCCACGCTTTTGTAAGGAGTCGTCGTCCATCGTCGCTACATCGCTCCAAGATATTTGTGAATCCAAGGCCGACTCGGCGGCCTCCTTCGGTTCAACAACTTCCGCTTAAGAGTAAAGAAAAAACGGCAAACGAACCAGTAGGGAATGCCAATTGTCTAACGAATCGTTGAGCAAATTTGTCCCTAAGCGGAGGGCTTGCCAATCCCGGAATCGTCTCTATACTAGTCCTCCGCTACGGCACTAATGCGGGTGTAGCTCAGTGGCTAGAGCGTCACGTTGCCAACGTGAATGTCGTGGGTTCGAATCCCATCACCCGCTTTTCTCGCTTGAATACTCAACGACAAAGTTCGTTTCACTGGGACCGGCGCTTGTTTGACCCGGGGTTGTTTGACCCGGGGTTGTTTGAGCCGGGGTTGTTTGAGCCGGGGTTGTTTGACCGGTCGTTGTCTGATTGACGCTTGTTTGATTGGATCCGGCTTTCGGGCCAACTTCTGTGGGTTCACCTTCAAGTTCCGGTATTTCCGTCTCGGACTTCCTTAGGGGTTGGATTGTCCAAACATTGAGCTCACCCGGGGAATCCACCAACACCGGATCGTTTGCGGGGAGTTCTGAAAACACTCGGATCGGGGGTGACTCGACCAGACGTTCTTCAGAAAAACCGGTTTGCAGAACAGCCGGAGCGTTAGCCAAGCTCCCGCTCATGTCAGAACTCAAAGAGACGACTTGTTGGTCGATTCCTAGGAAGTGAGGTGCCGGGATCGAGGACTCAAGTTTTGCCAATTCGTTCTTGGACGGATTCTCAATTTTGGGCGACGCCAATGCAGGTTGGCGAGCCGTTCGAGGTGTCAGTTCAACCAGGGAAACGAAAATTCCGCTTTGAACTTCTTCTCCGCTTTGATTGAGCAGTGACTTTTTCCACGTCACTTTTCCTGCGGACCGGCCGCCGCTCGACAACTCCAGAACCTCAGTAACCGCGCAAACCGTGTCCCCAATATGCACCGGTCTCAAAAACTTCCATTGGTCAACGGAGACCAATGCCAATGTTCGGACTGCCGGTGCTGTCGTCGATAATCCAGCGGCCCATGTCAATCCCATCAGCCCATGCATGAGAGGCTGCTTGAATCGGCTTTTCGAAGCGTAATCATGGTCGACATGAGCACGATCAAAATCGCCGGTCATTCCCGCAAAGATAACGACGTCCGATTCTGTCACGGTCCGCCGAGCCGAAATCCATTTCTGGCCGACACTCAAGTCGTCAAAATAAAGAGCGGAATTCATTTCCGGTATGTGCCTAGCCAAAAAAAACGACTGGGAACCCAACGCCCAAGGTCAAGAGAATAACACCCGCGAAAAAAAACTCCAATGGCAGAATGGGTAAAATAGGCCAGAGTCGTGGTCTTGGGGGGCAAAACCGCAAGAAACCTGTCGCTGCGGCGGTCTGTTGGCTTCAAATTCGGGTTTCTATAGATCAAACTGGTGTTCGGTAACCGAAGCGACCGCTTGGCGGTTGAATCAGGTTGTCTGAGGCATCCCCTGGTATCCGCTGGTTAAACTTTCCCACCCCTCCCGTCCCGAGAATATTCCCTATGTCCAAGTCTCAGATTGCTTGCTTCGGAAAGCCTTCCGATTCCCTGGTTCGTCATCGAATTCTGATGGCCAGCATTCTTGGGTTAGGTCTGGCGTTGGTCCAGATTTTCGCGAGTGAATCCCAGGCCCAAAGTCGTGCCGTCAATACTTTGCCCGACTTCGCGTTGGACGTGGTTCCCATCATGGCCGAAAAGTGCCTGCGCTGTCACCAAGCGGATCGGGCAGAGGGGGACTTCCGCATCGATGACCCCGAGGCGTTGGCCAAATTTGTGGTTGCTGGCAGCCTGGAAGAGAGCCTTCTCTGGACGGAGCACTTGGCTGAGGACGCCGGCAACCCAATGCCACCGACGGAGGAAAACGACTCTTTAAGTGAAGGAGAACTGGCGACCGTCAAGTCGTGGATCAAAGGAGGAGCTAAGATTGTTGCCGACGTCGATTGGCGGAGGTCAAAGCCCAGTGAAAGCCAGCTCCAAGAAATCAACGACGTGGGAAGTCTACTGTGGATTTTGCTCGGGCGATTGCACCCCGCAGTGCTTCATTTTCCGGTCGCACTGTTGTCCGTCGCAGCCTTGTTCGCGATCTTTGCCTTCGGCAATGCCCACATGGACAAGGCAGCTGTTTACTGTTTGTTTCTAGGGTCGCTTGGGGCATGTCTGGCCGCTGCATCAGGTTGGGGTTTCGCCGAACACGAAAAATGGGAGAACTGGACGAGCGAATCGTTCCCGGATCCGAAATTCATGCATCGCTGGGGCGGAGTCTCAGTGGCCGCTCTGAGTTTGTTCGTGTTCTGCCTTGCGTTCTTTACGCGAATGAACCCAGAACGAAGTCAAGTTTGGTGGAAGCTGGGTGTCGTCCTAGTGGCCGGACTTGTTGGATTCGTAGGGCATGTGGGCGGCAAATTAACACACGACGATTTGTACACTGAACCGCTTCAGCGACTGCAAGAGTTGTTGTCGCAAGCACCTAAGACTGATCAGCCTGATCCGTCAGATCAGGCCGATACGTCCGATAAGACCGATCCGTCCGATAAGACCGATCCGTCAGATCCGTCAGATCCGTCAGATAAGACCGATCCGTCCGCTCAGACCGCTTCTTGACCTTTGACCGCTGGCGTTTCGGCAGCCGCTTCACCATTGGCCAGTTCCTCGCGGATGACGGCGAAATCGCGCGGCGCTTCAATACCCAAACGAACTGTCCCGCCTTGAAACCGCACCACGGTGACAACGATGTCGTTGCCAATCAAAATCCGTTCACCTGGCTTTCGACTCAAAACCAACATCACACGCTCCCAACCGCCCGAAAAAAGAGATATAACAGACGCTCTAGCACTTTCGATCGACAGCGATTTCGGCGGTGCCTGTCGATAGGGAACTTCCATGTCCCCAATAGCGTAAGGTGGTTGCGGCTCATTTTCAACAACTATGAGGGAATTTTCTCATGTCCAAGTCGGACGGCCCGGAGATCACCGAAAAGGCGTGGCAACTATTGACGGAATGTAAGATCCAAGCGGCAGAAGAGGAGGGGCTGTTTCTGGATCTTCCTGGTTTTGGCAAGCCCCTGAAGTCGATCGATGAAGAGGTGGAGGCCGAGTTACAAGAACTTCGCTCCAAACGACAACCAAACGGAACGCCAAATGGCTCAGTCCCAAACTGCAATTAACGACTCGTCGAACGAACCGAGCGAACCGGCCATCGTAGTCTGCGGCGTCCAGATGGATGTTGCCTTTTGCCAGCCAGAAAAAAACCTCGCCCGAATCATCACGCAGGCAAGGTCTGCCGCCAAGCAAGGCGCGAGGCTAGTGGTTTTCCCTGAGTGCGCATTGACAGGTTATTGCTTTGACTCACTTGAGGATGCCAGAACCGGTTCGCTGACAGCTGATTCGAACGAGATTGAATCGTTGCGGCAGTTAAGTCTTGAGCTGGGCATCGCATTGATGGTTGGAACGGCGTGGCGTGAGTCGGACGGGACGCTCCGCAATGCGGTGTTGACCATTGATCGAGGACAATGGATCGATACCTATTTCAAAGTTCACTTGCCGTTCATGGGACTGGACCGCTATGTCTTACCGGGCGATCGACTCCATCCGCCATTGGATATCGACGGCGTGCGGGTCGGTATTCACATTTGCTACGAAGGTGGATTTCCTGAGGTTTCCCGATGTCTGACGCTCGCCGGAGCCGACTTGGTGGTGCTGCCGACCAATTGGCCTCCGGGATCCGGGGTTTCTTGCCGGGTGATTCCTTCCTGTCGCGCTTTGGAGAATCGAATCTATTTTATGGCCGTCAACCGCATCGGCACCGAAGGCAAGTTCACTTTTATCGGCAACAGTTCGTGGTGCCAACCGAGTGGAGCCGAAGTCGAACGATTGTCCGGGGAACACGAAGGTTGCCTCTTTGCTCGCATCGACACAGCTCAATCGCGTCGAAAACACTTGGTGATCGAACCCGGGGTGTATGAAGTCAACCGCATCGCCGATCGGCACCCAGAACTTTATGCCGCAGTCACTCAGCCCCACTGACCCTTTCTCCCAGTTACCATGTTTTTCCCACTTCGATGATAGGGCAATGCCTTGATGGTTGCACCGATCAATTTGTTTCGCGTGGTCATTGCCCCAGCGAATTTCCTACTGTGGGGGCTGCTCTGGCTCTTCCCGTGTTCGGGCTGCCGTGACGCGACACCGTTGCCGTCCAGTCCGCTGCCGCATCCGATAACGGAGACGTACGAGGGAACCGGGCCGATCCAAATCGTAGCGACCGTTGGAATGGTCGGTGACATGGTTCAAGCAATCGGCGGGGAACATGTTCAAGTCACCGTTTTGTGTGGCCCCGGTGTCGATCCGCATTTGTTCAAGCCGACCCGTGATCATGTCGCCCAGTTCTTGGCCAGTGACCTGATTGTCTACGCGGGGTTGCATTTGGAGGGCAAACTCAACGATCTACTCTTGCGGCTATCCCATCAGCGGCCGATTTATGCGGTGGCCCAGGGTATCGACCCTAAGTATTTGCTGCCTCCTGACTCGTCGGATCATGCGCCGGCGAAGGCGGGTGACGTCTCTTCGGAGATTTACAATACTGCGGACCCTCACGCTTGGATGGACGTCGCGATATGGGCCGAGGCCGGACGTGGGTTGGCCGACTGTTTGAGCCGATTTGATCCACAAAACGCAGCCGATTATCAAGCCAACTACTTGGCCTACCAACGGCAATTGCTAGCGCTGCATGAATTTGGCCAACAAAGACTAGCCAAGATCAAGCTCGAGCAACGAATCCTGGTTACCTCGCACGACGCGTTTCGTTATTTTGGGCGAGCCTACAATCTACGAGTGGAAGGCGTGCAAGGTCTATCAACCGAGTCCGAAGCGGGCTTGCAAAGACTCAACGGTTTGGTCGATTTGTTGGTCGCCAAGCGCGTGCCTGCCGTCTTCGTGGAGTCCAGCGTCTCGGCTAAGAACATGCAGGCCTTGATCGAAGGAGTCCAAGCGCGGGGGCATCAAATCTCGTTGGGCGGTGAGCTGCATGCCGACTCGCTCGGGCCAGCCAATACTTCCGCCAGCACCTACCAAGGAATGATGCGTCACAACTTCGAGACGATCGCAGCAGCCCTTGAAGAATAGGGCCGTTAACATTCGCACCACAATCGACCATCTAGGCCAACCGAAATAATTGTTTCGCGTTGTCTGTCGTGGCCGCCGCGAATGATCGTTCGCTTTCTTGCCGAGCGATTGCTAAGCACCGACCCGTGTGCACGACCATGGCGGGATGGTTCGGTCGTTGTCCCCGCTGTGGGTGCGGAGCTAGAAACGGACAGTCGGTCTCCACCAAAATCCGATTTGCCGGAACTCGGGCTGCGACGCTGCGAATATTCTCGGCATTCTTGTAGGTCGCCATTCCTGCGAAGCTAATATACAGCCCTAGCTCCAGACACTTCTCGGCGGTTTCCCACGACCCCGTAAACGAGTGCATGACCCCGGCCAAAGGAGTGCGGCTGGCGAACTCCCCTAACGCCATCAGAATTTCAGCGTCGCAATCGCGACTGTGAATAATGACCGGCAGCCCTGTCGCGATCGAATGTTCCAAGTGTCGACGAAAATTAGCTTGCTGAACTTCCAAGGGCGCGTCCTTCCAATAAAGGTCCAGCCCAGTCTCGCCCAAAGCCACAACTTTCGGATGAGTCGCTAGGGAGCAGATTTCCCGCCAATCGTCAGCCCCCGCTTTCGCCGATTCGTTCGGATGAATGCCAACGGAGGCCCACAAGTTCGAATGGCGGTCGCACAAATCAAGACACACTTGCGAGGAACACAAATCGGTTCCCACGGCAATCATTCGGGTCACACCCGCCGCAGCCGCCAATTCCAAATATCTCGGCAATTCAGCCCGCAATTCGGCGTAGCCCAAGTGCGCATGAGTGTCAAACCACTCCATCAGACCGTTTCATCAAACCGAGACTCGATCCGGTTCACGCCAGGATTTTCGGCGATATCGCGTCCGCGACTTTCCAAAGGTTTTCGTAAAGTCGGTTCCTGTTCCAGGTCATAATAATAGGCGATCTGCGGCTCGTCATACTTCCAGGACAGAAGAATCGGCTGTCCAAGACGCACCGATTGAAAGCTGACAATCCCTTCTGGAATGTCAACCAACCTCGCCCCCAATTGACTCAATTCTGCGACAAAACCATTCAATCGTTCGGCGTCGTTTTCTAGCTCTTGTTCGATCGCCAGCCATTCCTCGGCATAGATGTCCTTGGCGACTTTTCCACCGCGGCGTTGCTTCATGTCGTCCAGACGCTCGCGGGTCTCAGAGAGCTGACGCTGCAAATTAATCGCGTCGCGGACAATCCGGCGGATTAGTGGCAGTCGAGCCTCGGCGTCGGCCAAAGTTAATGTTCGTTCAGTCGCTTGAGTCGCCATTGGATTTCTCGCTTTTCTCCCCGCCGAGCGGGACGCCATACTCCTTCATCGGCATCCGCCCAACCTCAACTATTCTCACTTTTACTGCGAACGGTCATTCCTTCAAGCCCCGTAGCCGCTAAATCCTGGTAACTTGGGCGACTTGTTGGCGAAATTTCGCAGTTTAGACAACTCTTGAACGCCAAAGGTTCGCAAACTTGTGTGGATCGTCGTTTGGACAGTTTGGGCTGACTTTTCCATCTGTTCGGGTTGTTCCTAGGTTACGGTTTGAATTGATTCTGTCACCTATGACGATTCGATGATCTCTTCTGGGAACTGTCTCGATGTTTGGATGAACCGTTACGGAGCACTGCGGCGTGGTCAATCGGAGTTTTCGCAATTCCAGGTTCGCGATCGTCAACGGTTGGGTAGCGTTCGTCCTTTGGATGCACCCAGCCACGATGTTGGCCCAGATCACGATCGTGGCCCCGCAACCTGAAGCGGCGACCTTTGCCCACCCTCGCGATCCGCACTCGCCCGTCCGTCCAGCAGAATCTCAAGGCGATTCGCATCCGGCCGATTTGCCGTTTGAACGTCGCTTGCCTAACTGGGATCCGCGTTGGAATCAGGAAGAACTTTCTGGCGTCCGTTTGCATGAAGCCAGCCTACTTACTGACGAGGACTGTGGCTGTCCTCCGACTGCTGTGGACTTGGAGTTCGGACGCCACGTGACACACTCCTGGCCTCACCCAATGATGGATCGCCGAACTGGGCCAAGTCGTGATCGACAATTCGCGAACGAGGGGCGACTCCACCAAGCCTACAAGGCGTCATACCGCAGCCAAATGCCTTCGCTCAAAAAAATGCACCCTTCAGATCAACGCCCCGAACCCGGTGAACGCGCCCAGGAGCCCGATTTGTTCGGTGCCACGAAACGCCAGGAACTGGCACCGCCAATCGGAAGTCGAGGTCAGTGGTTCGCACGGTATGAAACCCTGGTCGCTTGGCCTTACTATTCGAACGGGCACTCGGGTTTGACGGTTCAATCTGGAGCGTTGGCACTCAGCGAACCATTCGATTACAACTTGCTGTTCGGACATCGAGGTGTTGTGGGTTGGGAAAGCAAGAAGGGGCCCGGTGGCATTTTCCAGTACACGGATTTATTTGCCGTTTCCGAGCGGTTGTCAGCGGCCGCCGTCGGGGGTGTTAGCGGAGTCGAAGCGAGCGTCGTCGTGCCAAGTCCGCTTGCCCCATTTTCAATCGCGGCTGCACCCGGCGAACGTCTGGAAGCCACCGCCCGGGAGCACCTAACTTCTTACCGTCCCACCGCCTTCAAACGCGTTTACTTCCCAATCTCGACCATTACGGGCGGATTCGGTTTCGACTACACGGTCCTCCGCCAATCCGTTCACTATCGCCAATTTTCCAACCTTGCGACGACGGCCCCCAGCAATTCGTTGGATGGGCTCCGGCGTTTCTCCGGAATTGGGCCGAGTTTCGATATCGAATACCATCGTCCCATTGGCCATACGCAATTAGCGATGCTGGGCGGAGCTCAGATGGGCGTGCTCTTCGGCTCGGATCGTTGGAACGTTTTGGAAGATGGCATGTTGACGTATCAAGAAAACTCGCACCGAACCATTACCAATGCCAATGTTCGCATTGGTGTCGAGTGGTCCCAAGCCATTGGCGCACGGCCGGATAGCCGCGTCTTTGCTCGCTTCACGATCGAAGGTCAGAATTGGCTCAATGCCGGCAATCTCAGCGATTCGAACTCCGCCTTGGGATTTCTTTCGGGGAACTTTTCTTTCGGGGCAGCCTATTAAGGACAGTCCCGAAATAACTTTCGTCGGTCCCAAACCCGACGTGTGAGCGAGGGCCCGAGTCCGTCCTAGAAAATCCCTCGCTCACGCGTCGGGTTGGGAACTGATGCCACGAGAACATCCGGAAGCTGTTTCACGAATATTCCTGAGCTGCCGCGCCTACTTCGGGCTAACGAAGGCCGTGCCATCTCAAATAGCGGATTGTCAAACGCGAAGAATAACAACTCCATCACAACCCTTGGCCATCATCACAGAGCCGTGATTCAGAGTTTGAAACAAAAAAACCGAGTCCCCAAAATTGGGAACTCGGTTGGAATGAACTCGAGCGACAAGTCGATCAAGCGCGACGGCGACGAACCAAGCCCAAGCCAGCTGCCGCACCAAACAAAACCAACGCCGAGGTTGGCTCTGGAACGGCAGTGAAGAAGACTCGCAATGAACCGCTGGCGACAACCGCGTCACGAACACCTGCACCGCCGTCATCGAAACCTTCGTAAACCGTGACCCAAATTTCACCATCTGCTACGGTGAACGGAGCGCCAGGACCAAACGGGCCAGCAACTCCGACCCCACCACCCCACGAGCCCGAAGAAGGACCGTGTGTGCCAGGGTCATCGTTCAAGTCTGGCGCCCAGTCAAGGAATTCAGACGCGTCAAAGTTGTTCACTGACAGGGTGAACTCGGACCGCCAGCTCGCACCTTCCGAGGTGAACTCCAAGTTCGACCAGTCGAAACCAGTCACTTGCGAGCCAACGCCAATGTTCAATCGGACTTGAGAGTTGGCGTTATCACCAAACCCTTGGAAAGTCTCCCAGCCAGTCAAGTCGATATCCACGAAATCAGCCCGCACCGACGAGGTGGGGACTGCTACGGCGGCAACCAACGCCGCCAACGCTACCCAAAGCGTTTTTAAGCCAAAAATCTTCATCAAAAACCTCCGAGACGCAGCAAAGATCCTGTCATAGACCAGAAATGACACTTCCCGGCCGATCAACAGATTTATACCATCCCCTACTCTAATTACCCAGAATCTCGGGTCAATGCCATATTCCCAGGTGCCAACGCAATAAAACGCCTGTTTTCGCCGAACTCCACCGGTTTCAGCCTCTGCAAAGACAAAAAAAGCGAGTAGCCGTCTCGCGGCTACTCGCTAATGGTCACTGCAACACTAAAGCAGCAAATTCCGAATCCTATCGACGACGGCGTGCCATCCCGGTCAGAGCAAACAAGCCAAGCAACAATGCCGAGCTTGGTTCTGGAACCGCAGCTGGCCCTGCAATACTGAACGACCCATTCGTTATATTGCTGCCGGAGGTAAAGTGAGTGGCTACGAAAGTGTACAGGTTGCCGCCGGTGAGTCCCAAAAACATGGACGAACTGTTCGCGTCACCTAACCCGCCGACATCATCCAAGCCAATCAAGTTGGTCAACGGATTGTTTGGGTCAAACGTGCCGTTGTAAGCAAACAAATATCCGTCCTGACCTCCCGTACGTAGACCGATGTGATGAGCACCCGTCGCTTGAGCGGTGAAAGTCAAAGCTTGATAATTGAAGGTTCCCGCGCCAAATAGTGTCGTCAATCCGTTTGGGCGATTACCCATCGATGTGCCTGAGGTCGTCGTGTTCACGGCCACAGGAGCAATGACGTCCGTAAGGAAATGCACCTGTGCGTTCGCCAAGTTCGCACTTGAACCCGCAAAAGTCTGCCGCAAACCCAAGGTCATCGTTCCACCCAAATCCGCCGCAGCGATATCGGCCAAGAACGTATTGTAACCAAGCCCAGCAGGACTCGTGGTGTTGTTCGACCAGGTATTGCTGATCGGAGCACCGAACGAGTGCGGGTTTCCGTTCCCTAACCCGCCATGAAGCCGATCCAACGCTCCGCCCCCCTGATTGGTGACATTAACCAACTGGGCTCGAAATTCGTTTGAAAAAGGATCACCGCCGGCGACCGACCAGTCACCCGTGATGTAAAACGCCCGCGCGCGGCCAGTCGCCCCGGTCGTGTCGATGCTATAGGTCGACACCGTCGTCGTGACGGTACCCGGCGTAAAATTGTAACTGAAAACGTCGGCTTGGGCCGACGTCACGGGCGTTGCTAGCAGCAACACCAAACTCCAAAAGACTTTCTTCATACAACAACTCCTGAAACGAGACGCAGCAATTGAGGCTATTCATCAACCCAAAATACGGCTTCAGGCCAAAAAATAGCGAGGCAAAACTTCTTAACCATAATTTAATTCTTTGAGCGATCAATGGTGGAACTAGTTTTTTTTGAAAAAAACGATTGTTTTATTTGTCGTGTTGGCGTGGCGGATTGTTGATGTTCGTTCGCCTAAATTCGTTGGCTGGAGCATCTTCACATTTAGTAGTATTGTTGATGCCTGTTGTGCTTGAGAGTCGCGGGCTGTTAGTTGTTCAATGATTGCCGCTCGGTTGTCGCTTACCTGTTTTGGCGATTTGCACTAGAATGGGGCCGGTTCGAGTTACACTTTTCGAAACCCTTTTGATGGGATCCGTTGTGTCCAAGGTGCTCGCTTTGCCAATTGTGTCCGAAAGTCAACCTCGCGAAGAGGCTGATGTGATCGATGGTTCCACCGTCAAACGTTTGCCTCGGTGGCTGAAAAAGCCGCTGCCCAAAGGTGGCGTCGATTTCACCGCCGGGCTGATGGAAGAACTGGGATTGGAGACTGTCTGCGACAACGCCAAGTGTCCCAATCGCTCAGAATGTTACTCGCAGCAAACTGCAACCTTCATGATTTTGGGCAATACCTGCACGCGACCGTGCGGGTTCTGTGCCGTCAAGCGTGGTCGCCCCGGAGCACTGGAAGCCGATGAACCTACCCGGCTCGCCCAAGCCGCGCTGCGTTTGGGTCTGAAGCATGTTGTGATCACGAGTGTCACGCGGGACGACCTTGCTGATGGTGGTGCGGATCATTTCCGGCAGTGTATCGAAGCGGTGAGAGAATTGGTCCCAGATGCGACCATCGAAGTACTGACCCCGGACTTTGTGGACAATCCCGAGGCAGTCGCCAAGCTGCTGGAGGCCAAGCCCGAGGTCTTCAATCACAATACCGAAACCGTTCCGCGATTGTACCGGCGTGTGCGAGGGCCGAAATCGCGGTATCGCTGGACGATGGATTTGCTGCGCTTGGTCAAACGTCTCAACCCGCAAGTTCGTACCAAAAGCGGGCTGATGTTGGGCCTCGGCGAAACTCAAGACGAAGTGCTGGATGTGTTGACGGACCTACGTGACGCGGATTGTGACTTCTTGACCTTGGGCCAATATTTGCAACCTTCGGAAACTCGGTACTTGAGCGTCGTTCGTTACATTCACCCGGATGAATTCAGCTTTTACGGCGAAATGGCCAAGAAATTGGGCTTCAAAAAAGTTGCGTCCGGCCCCTTCGTTCGCTCCAGTTACCACGCGCGTGACATGGCCGAGGCCTAGCTCATGGTACCGTAAGGTTGATGTTGAATCGCAATTTTAGTTCCGACTATGATGGGGCGGACACAAGTGTCGTGGACCACGGCGTGTTCCAGTGTGTCGTGGACCACTCTGTGGTCCAATTTTGCCGACGGCACAATCCACGACAATGCTGACCGCGGAGCAATCCACGACACTCGCATCCTTTTTGCTGGCTCGAAAGGCTTCATCGGCATGGAACTGCAGGCAATTCGCGAGATCGTCGCAAGGCACCGGCATCGGCCTGGGGCGATGCTGCCGATCTTGCATGAAATTCAACAGGTCGGCGGTCATCTTCCCGCCACTGCCATTGCGATTATTGCCGAAGCTTTGAACGTGTCGCGTGCCGAGGTTTACGGGGTGATCACGTTTTATGCTGATTTCCGCACGGAGCCTCCAGGGCGCTCGATCATCCAAGTCTGTCGTGGGGAAGCTTGTCAGGCCAAAGGCGGCTGTGAATTAGAAGAACATGCCAAACGATCGCTAGGGATTGATTTCCACCAAACCACAACCGACGACGCTGTGACCTTGGAGCCGGTGTTTTGTTTGGGCAATTGCGCCTGTTCGCCATCCGTACGTGTGGGGGACGAAGTTCACGGCCGCGTCGACGCGACTCGCTTTGATGAATTGGTTGCTGAAGCGAAAGCAAGCTCAGGAGTCGGACCATGACCGTGAAGGTTTACGTTCCTTGCGATACGACGGCGGTTTCGATTGGTGCCGATCGGGTCGCAGCGCAAATTTCCGCTGCGGCTGGATCGGCGGGACTTGACGTGATGATCGTGCGCAACGGTTCGCGGGGCATGTTTTGGCTGGAGCCACTCGTTGAAGTGGAAACCTCGACCGGTCGCATTGCCTACGGCCCAGTGAAACCGAGCGATGTGGCTTCTTTGTTCGCTTCCGATTTTTTGAGGGGCGGCCCGCACGCGTTACGCTTGGGAGCGACGGACGAAATTCCGTATCTCAAGAACCAAGAACGCTTGACGTTTCAACGGGTCGGCGTGATCGATCCCCTCTCCATGGAAGAGTACGCCGCGCAGGGCGGCTGGAGTGGCTTGCAACAAGCCATTGTCAGCGCACCGGCTCAAATCGTGGCCGTCGTGAAAGAGTCGGGACTGCGCGGGCGCGGTGGTGCGGCGTTTCCAACGGGCATCAAGTGGCAAACCGTGTTGGACACGCCTGCGGATCAAAAGTACATCGTCTGCAACGCGGATGAAGGCGATTCTGGAACTTTTGCCGATCGCATGTTGATGGAGGGTGATCCATATTGCTTGATCGAAGGCATGATCATCGCCGGATTGGCCGTGGGGGCGACCGTTGGCTACATCTACTTGCGTTCGGAATACCCTCGCTGTTGGACAACTTTGAACGAGGCCATTCGTCGCTGCGAAGCCGCCGGTTGGTTGGGCAAAAATGTGGCTGGTTCGAATCACGCGTTTCACTTGGAAGTACGCCTCGGGGCAGGCTCTTATATTTGCGGTGAAGAGACAGCGCTGTTGGAAAGTCTCGAAGGGAAACGCGGGGAAGTCCGAGCCAAGCCTCCCCTTCCGGCTCATGTCGGCCTATTCGGCAAGCCGACGATTGTGAACAACGTGATCACCTTGGCCACGGTACCCCTATTGTTGGCTCGCGGTGGAAAATTCTACGCCGACTTCGGGCAAGGCCGTTCTCGCGGCACATTGACCCTCCAGTTATCCGGCAACATCCAACGTCCAGGCTTGATCGAAAAGGCCTTTGGCTTAACCCTACACGAATTGTTGTACGAATATGGCGGCGGCAGTGCCAGCGGAAGACCGCTGCGCGCCGTCCAAGCGGGCGGGCCTCTGGGAGCTTATATTCCGACTCGTGATTTCGACTTGCCGTTGGACTACGAGGCGTTTGCTCAACGGGGTGCGATGATTGGACATGGTGGTATCGTCGCGTTTGATGACACGGTGGATATGCGACGGATGGCGAGATTCGCCCTGGAATTCTGCGCGGAAGAATCCTGTGGCAAGTGCACACCGTGTCGGATTGGTTCGGTCCGCGGCGTCGAGGTCATTGACCGCATCGCCCAAGGCGAGGATCGTGATAAGAATCTCGTTCTGCTCGAGAGCTTATGCGACACGATGCAACACGGCTCGTTATGCGCGATGGGTGGCATGACGCCATTTCCAGTTCAAAGTGCGCTCCAACATTTTCCTGAGGACTTCGAACGATGATCGTCAAAAACACTTCGAGTTCTGGTGATCAAGCAAGTCGAGTTAGTTCGGTTTCGGCCGACAATCTTTCGCGAGGTGTTTTCGTTGAGTTGCAGACTCGTTTAGGACGTGACCCGGGAGTCGATCTCGGAACTCCACCCAGTTCACAAACTCGATTGGTTCGAGCTTTGATCGATGGAGCTGAGGTCCTAGTGCCGGCTGGGACATCGGTCATGAGGGCCGCGGCCCTCGCGGGGATCAAGATTCCCAAGCTTTGCGCGACGGATCAACTCGCGTCGTTTGGGTCGTGTCGCTTGTGTCTGGTGCAGATTGAAGGTCGACGTGGATTTCCTGCTTCCTGTACCACACCAGTCGAAGACGGTATGCAAATCAGCACGCAGTCGGTTCGATTGGCTGAACTGCGGCGGAACGTGATGGAGCTGTACATCTCGGATCATCCGCTGGATTGCTTGACCTGCACTGCCAACGGCAACTGTGAACTGCAAGACATGGCCGGCGTCGTTGGATTGCGTGAAGTCCGTTATGGCTTTGCTGGCGAAAATCATTTCGACAAACAAAGTGCCGAACCCAAAGATGAATCCAACCCGTATTTCACTTTCGAGCCCTCGAAGTGCATCGTATGCAGTCGTTGTGTACGCGCCTGCGAAGAAGTGCAGGGCACTTTCGCGTTGACGATCAGCGGTCGCGGTTTTGATTCCAAGGTTTCAGCCAGTGCCGGTGAGTCGTTTTTGGATTCGGAATGTGTATCTTGCGGTGCGTGTGTCAATGTCTGTCCGACAGCGACCTTGTCGGAAAAGTCCTTGATTCAATTGGGGCAAGCCGAACGAACCGTCACTACGACTTGTGCTTACTGCGGTGTTGGGTGCTCGTTTAACGCGGAGGTCAAAGGGCAACAAGTCGTGCGGATGGTCCCCAACAAAGCCGGCGGCGCCAACGAAGGGCACGCGTGCGTCAAAGGTCGCTTTGCCTGGGGATACGCGTCCCATCCTGATCGACTGAAAGAGCCCATGATTCGGGCCAGTATTGATCAGCCCTGGCGCGTGGTCTCCTGGGACGAAGCTTTTGCCTACGCGGCCAGCGAAATTCGCCGCATTCAAGCCAAGTATGGCCGGAAGTCGGTGGGAGGGATCACGTCGTCTCGTTGTACGAACGAAGAAACTTGGCTTGTGCAAAAGTTGATTCGCACGGGGTTTGGCAACAACAATGTGGACACCTGTGCTCGAGTTTGTCACTCGCCGACCGGGTATGGCTTGAAGCAAACGTTGGGTGAATCGGCGGGGACGCAAGACTTTCTCTCGGTGGCCGACTCTGATGTGGTGGTTGTGATGGGCGCCAACCCCACTGAAGGCCATCCCGTGTTTGCGTCCCGGTTAAAACGTCGCCTCCGCGAAGGTGCTCAATTAATCGTGATCGATCCCCGCCAAATTGACTTGGTGCGGTCACCCCATATCGAAGCCAAGTATCATTTGCAGTTGCGCCCCGGGACGAACGTGGCGATGATCAACGGGCTGGCCCATGTGATTGCCAGCGAAGGATTGATTGACGAAGCCTTTGTCGAGGCACGCTGCGAGAAGCCTGCATTTGACACCTGGCGCGAGTTTATCTTGCGTCCGGGAAATAGTCCTGAAGCCGTGGCTGAAATCACGGGCGTCCCGGCCGAGATGATTCGTGCGGCGGCTCGCCTGTATGCGACGGCCCGCAATGGCGCGATCTATTATGGCTTGGGAGTGACCGAGCACAGTCAAGGTTCGACGACCGTGATGGGTATTGCTAACTTAGCGATGGCCACCGGTAATATTGGACGACGGGGTGTCGGTGTGAATCCGCTCCGCGGACAAAACAACGTGCAAGGTTCGTGCGATATGGGATCGTACCCTCACGAGTTGCCGGGCTATCGTTCGGTGAAGGATGAAGCGACTCGCAAGTTGTTTAATGCCTATTGGAACACCGAGATCGATCCGGAGCCGGGGCTGCGCATTCCGGGAATGTTGAATGAAGCCGTCGCAGGAAGCTTCAAGGCGATGTATATCCAAGGAGAAGACGTCGCTCAATCCGATCCCAACACCCAACATGTTCAGGCCGCGCTCGGCAACTTGGAATGTCTCATAGTGCAGGATATTTTCTTCAATGAAACGGCCAAATACGCCCACGTCTTATTGCCAGGTTCTTCGTTTCTGGAAAAAGACGGGACGTTTACGAATGCAGAACGTCGCATTTCTCGCGTCCGAAAGATTGTCGAACCCTTGGCGGGTTTGGCCGACTGGGAAGTGACCGTCGGTTTTGCCCGAGCGTTGGGCGTCTCGATGCACTACAATCACCCGTCTGAGATCATGGATGAAGTTGCCGCGCTCACGCCGACATTTGCCGGTGTATCCTACGAAAAACTAGATCGCTTGGGCAGCATTCAATGGCCCTGCAATGACGATCGGCCCAACGGCAGCCCGATCATGCACGTCGAAGAATTCACACGCGGGTTGGGCAAGTTCATTGTGACCGAGTATGTGCCGACCAAAGAGAAGGTCACGCGCAAGTTCCCGTTGATCTTGACGACGGGGCGAATCTTGACCCAATACAATGTGGGAGCCCAAACGCGGCGAACCGATAATGTGGTTTGGCATCATGAGGATCGCTTGGAGATTCACGCCGAAGATGCGGCCGAACGGGGCATTGCCGACGGAGATTGGGTGCATATCATCAGCCGCGCTGGGGAAACAAAACTGCGAGCGAAGATTTCCGAACGCGTGCAACCCGGCGTGGTCTACACCACGTTTCACTTCCCAGAATCCGGTGCCAACGTCGTTACGACGGAATTAAGCGATTGGGCTACGAACTGCCCCGAGTACAAAGTGACGGCAGTTGAAATTCGTCGCTCGGCCGAACCGACCACCTGGCAAGTCGACTTCCAAGCGACCGAACAACAGCAAGCCGAACTCAAGAGTCGCTGACCGATCCGTCTGATCCGTCTGATCCGTCTGATCTGACTGATCTGACTGATCCGACCGATCCGACCGATCCGTCCACCAAAATCAAACCTGCAGGAGATAACCCATGCGTTGGAAGGGCCGTGAACAAAGCAGCAACGTTGAAGATCGGCGCGGGTCGCGTCGAGCACCCGCTGCGGCAGCCGGTGGTGGTGGCCTTTTGGTGATCGTCATTATGCTGGTCGCGATGTATTTTGGCATGGACCAACGGCAAGCGGCTCAAATCGCCAACCAGGTGCAACAACTTGCAGACGCTCAAGCGCCAGCTCCGGTCGAACGAGGTGCAGGCGTCAACGATGAGTCGCGTGAGTTCATTTCAGTGATCTTGCGCGATACCGAGAAAGTTTGGGGGGCGCTGTTTCAGGCGAATGTTCGCGGTGGCGCATACGAACCGCCCCAGTTGGTTATTTTTGCGGATGCGACGGAATCTCGCTGTGGAATGGCCAATGCCGCGACGGGGCCGTTTTATTGTCCAACAGATCGCAGCATCTATATCGATCCAAGTTTTTTTGAACAGCTGCACCGGGAACTTGGTGCACCGGGGGACTTCGCCCAAGCTTACGTGATTGCTCATGAAGTGGCTCATCACGTGCAGCAGATGCTGGGGTTCATGCAAGAAGTCGAACGCGCGCGCGGGACGCGTGAACAAAATCGCGCTTCGGTGCGTCTGGAGTTGCAGGCGGATTTTTTGGCGGGCGTATGGGCTCATCATGCGGAGAAGCACTTTCAGATTCTAGAAGCCGGCGATATTGACGAAGCGATTCGAGCAGCGAACAGCATCGGTGACGATCGACTACAAGAGTTGGCTCAGGGCTACTCGATCCCCGAACGCTACACCCACGGTACTTCGGCCCAACGCGTGAAGTGGTTCAAAGCCGGGTTCAAATCCGGAAACCTAAGCGAGGCCAGAAAGTTATTCGAGTTGGACTATGATCAACTGTAGTGGATCCGTCCGATCTATTGCTCCACCGCCGTTCGGAGTTGGATCGTTGGCCGGCGATTCGTGCTGAATTGGCACAAAAGCTTCGGCAATTGGCTGTCGGCCAATGTTTGGAGTGCGAGAATTTAGGGTTCTTTCCAAGATGTTTGCTGGCGACGCGAAACAGAGGCGAGTACCGGTCGGTGTTACGCCCTTGCCGGGCCGGGTCAAAAAGCCGAGCGTACACTGCGGGCGAGGAGCCGAACTCAACGCGGCTGAGAGCCCGAAAACGCGAGAACGTTTTTTGATACGGTAAATCTCGAGTGTCTACTACTTTTTCTCGCTGCGTTTCAATGCGGTTCAGAGCCGCGACTTGGATGATACTTTCCAGGGCCCGCAGCTGACAACAGGTTCCCGAGTCCTCGATGTTTGATCCGAAACGCGTTATCTACCTTATGGCGATGTACTCCGGTTGCCGGGCGCTGTACAACCGTTGGCGAAGTTGGGGGAGGCCAAGCCTGTGCGCGAAGAAACTTGACCGAGCCGAGTTGTTGATTGGGAACCGTGAACCCGCAGTAATGCGAGTCCATTCGCGTGTGGTTTCCTCAGCGAAGTTGCCTAGTGGCAACGCGGGGATGATTGCCGTGTACCTCAAGTCCCCTGGGATTTCTGCAGTGACTTATCGGCTCCTTAGATTGACCAGTCATTTTGGGACCGGTCACATTGAATTGGCATTTCTCGAGAACGAGGACGGTCTCACTTTCTACGCGATTCGAAATATCTTGCGATCGAACATCGAACGCATCGGGGCGGCGGCCTGGTTTCGCGGTTTGAAGTTGGGCCGCGAACGGGACGAATGGCAGGTGTTGTTTAGCGTCATTGGTGTGTTGGAACGCCAAGGAATTCGCGTCGCTTTTGCGCCTGCACACGAATGCGTGGCCTTGGCCGTCAATAAAAGCCTGCTGACACCGGACAACCAGACTCGTGCGGTTGTTGCCTTGGAGCAAAAGTATAAAAAGGTAATCAACGCACTATGTCGTTTGCAATCTTCGCGCGAGGCCACTGTTGAAATCCGAAGCGTTTTGCATTCTCATTTCTCGGCATAGCACAGGTCATTTTGTGAGGGACCTTGGCGTCACTTGACCACGCCGTCGGCACTTATCTTCGACGAACCAGGCGGTGGTGGTTGGAACTGAGGCGACAGTTTGGTTGGTAGTTCCACTTTGGAAAAAAAGTCCATGTTTGGGGTTCCGACACGCATTTGGGTTTCATGAGCGTTTTCGTCGTGATGATTTGGGTCCATAAGTTCGGCTCCTTGATGGACGCGCCAAACCACGCGTCCGGCGTCTACCAACATAAGATCATAAACCAATGGGCTGATCGAAGCGGTGGTACGTTCAAACCGACCGTCCCGGTGTGTTGTCTTGGTAAGCGTACTGGTTTGGTGACGTCGGACATCGGCGCGCAATTCGACTGGGGCATTGTCATCGATCGTGACACCGAGTCCTTGCAGGCGATTGACGAGAATCGCTTTGGCTTCTGCTGCTGCGGTCCCCAGGTGCCTGAAGTCGAAGTCCAGCTTCACTCGGGTTCCGCGTTTGAGTATGGGCACATTTTTGCTTTTGTTGACGATTTGTTCGACTGCTTTGAGACGCTCCGCATCTAACAAAGGGACGGGGGTCAGGCTCTCTGGCGTCAAGAGCCAGCATCGGTCGCGATCAAACACGACTTTTTGATCAGTCGACCAGTTGAATCGCCAAACTGGACTTGGTACATCGATGTGATAGAGAACGCTGCCGCGAAGGATCAGAGTGTCGGACAAAAAATGAGTGCGTCCTGGATAGCCGCTGTTACTGTCCGGATAAGAAAATTGTCTCTGCCCAGATTGCAGGTTCCAAAGCTGGCGTTCTTCCCCCATGAACGCCACCAGATACTTTGGATTCCAAGCGATATCAGAAATTCGGTGCGGCGCTCCCGATTTGTTAGCAAATTCGATACTACCCACGACGTTGCCGTCGGTCAGTCGCAGCAATTCTAAACCGTTATCGCGTAGAACTCCCGCATGCTTGCCGTCAGTTGAGAAAGTGAACCTATCATGCAAACCCTTGAGGTCTATTTCGTATTCGACGCGCTGTTCGTTTATGTCTATCAAACACAAATCGAAGCCAACGGCAAGCAAATGAGATTCGTCCACAAAATGAAGCTGTCTCAGGCCGGAGAAAACCCTGTGCGAACCATCAATATTCTTTCTCGACTTGGTCAAATTTTGGTTAGTTAAGTCCCAGATCTCGATCGAGTCCGAATCGAAAAAGTCTCGCACCGCGATCCGAGAACCCGAGGGAGAAATTGCCATATGATTGAACGTCCTGGATACGTCTTGTTGGCAAACGACTCTTCCCGCGACAAGATCCAACAGAAGCAGTTCCCCTTCAGATGCCGAAGCGATCTGAACCAGAAGCATGCGTCCGTCAGCGCTGAATTTTGCATCTTGGATTTTGCTATTTCTTATCGTCGATCCCAAGGAAATGGTGGCATTGGATCGTGCGCCGGGGTTCGAAGAAGGCTCAGGCAAATAGTTCCAAGTTCGGGTGGGACGAATCTCTTTTTTAATCGGTGAGTGTGGCGTGCTTGGTGCGGGAGGTTGACGAGGAGGCGACGTAGCACTTGCGGATTCATCTGCAGTGGACGATGGCTTGTTCGGCTCTCGCTGACGGCGACGAAGGGGTGGTTCTACTTGAGTCAAAGGTTGGCCACCCGCAAAGGGATCAACTTCCGGTTCCGGCTTCGCGGGCAAGGCCTTCAGGAACTGGCGATCGACTTCGCTCAACTTGTCCAAGGGCAATGTCACTTTGGAACCGTCGGCCTTCTCCAGGGTAATTTCTTTCTCCGACCGTTCGACAAGCTTCGCGTTGACTTGATGTTGGCCTGTCGAGTCGGTCCAAACGCGGAAGTCATCTGATTGAGCTGAGGCATTGATGCATGACAAAACGAGTAGAAGTCCAAGCCCCGACTTGATTGCCAATCGCAACCAGCGATTCATTCGATGAAGCGAGTCTCGTTGTTGGCAAGTTTGCATGGGTTGATG
Organism: Planctomycetaceae bacterium; assembly: GCA_016794985.1. Taxonomy (GTDB): domain Bacteria; phylum Planctomycetota; class Planctomycetia; order Pirellulales; family Pirellulaceae; genus M30B19. Next base: position 130,486 of record JAEUIQ010000103.1, read on the forward strand.
CTCCGAGAAAATCAGGATCAGGAACGGACGGCAAAAAAGATCGCCAAATGCTGTTTGTATCAAAACACCATCCACAGTTCGTCATTGCCGCCCAGTTTGGATTTGAATACGGCTTTTCTCAGGACGGTTCGGCCGTCGACGACGGATTCATACGCGATGACGACGCCTGATCGAATCGAACCTTGTAATTCGAAGCCGACGGCTTCTATGTCGTCGCTACGAACCGTTTCGTGCCAACTGTATTCCAGCGAGTGGATTTGGCCAACTTGTTGAAGCAGTTCGCTGTGGGCCATGATTCTCTTGCGATACTCGGCAAGATTGGGATTTCGGGATTGGTCGATTCTTTGGTTCGTCGGTTGCCTGAAAAATGGATCGCGGTCGGCATTGGTGACCATGTTGGCCGGGCGTTGAAAATAGACCACCAGCAGACCTGAGAAACAGCAGAGCGACAGTAGTCCGCAAACGCCAACTCCGATCAATATCCAGATCAAGTTAGAATTTGACGGTCCAATTGGTTGGTGTGGTTCTGTCGATTGAACCGTCGAAGGATGGTGCAGCGGCGGCGTTGCCGGCTTCGGGAAACCTTGCGAGCCAAAACTACGATTCGGCGAAGGTTGCCATGGATTCGACATGATCGGCTCCCCCAAAAAAAATTCCAACGGACAAACCGCTCATTTTATATCGTGAAGTCGCGGTTGTGTGGAGCGATTCTTGAGCGGCGAGCAAGGAAAGTACCCAACAGGCATGGTTGGGCTTTTTTTCAGGAAAACCCTCATAAAACCCGGGGCAAAATACGAATTTGTAGAAATCGCAACTTTGCCACTTGTAGACTTTGGCTTCCTCCGTATACTTACCGCTCCCCAGACCGGAACGACTGGAACGGGGCACCTAAAACTTCGTCGGATCGTCCATTCGAATAGTTTTAGGTCGACGGAAGAGTAGGGCAGCGTCCGATTCAATTCGGTCGCCGGACTCAAGAAAAAAATCTTGGGTGGCCCTTGACCTACTTCCTGGCCTTGTGATACACTTGGCCCTCCCCGATCAGGACGCTAATCGCGACTGGTGGGGTGAGTGGGGTCAGAGTGGTTGGTGAAATGGGACTGTTTGACGGTTTTGTTTCACTGATCATTCAGTAGCTGTTCTTTATGGATGGCTGTGTTCTTTGACAATTTAGCAGCTTAAGTTAAGAAAATGGCATCTAGCTAAGGCTTGTGCTGAAAAGTTCTGGCTTACTTGGCCCTTTGGGGTCTTGGCGGTTGGTTCTGGAAGGCAAAAGTCTTGAGCGACTCTTTAATAGCGTCTTAGAATCGCAAAAAGTTGTTGGCCTTTGGGCTGGCAGTGATTTGTGTTTCGAAAGAAAAGAACAAATTCGTTACATAAGTGGTTTTATCGCCATGTCTAAGTTAAAGGCTGCGGTTGGGTTGGTCGGATGACTCGTAAGGGTTGTTTGATGGATCGGCTGCGGTTTGAAGACGCTAGATATTGGTGGTCAAGCTATTAAGGGCACATGGGGGATGTCTTGGCGTTAGAAGCATGAGCGTGGAAGTCTGCGAAAAGCTTGGGTGAGTTGACAAACGAGCGTTGATCCCAAGATTCTCAATCAAACCCAGGGAACTGAAACATCTAAGTACCTGGAGGAGTAGAAAGAAAAATCGATTCCGTCAGTAGCGGCGAGCGAAAGCGGATTAGCCCAAACCGCGAAGGTTTCCTTTGCGGGGTTGTAGGGCTACTCATATGGGAGTTACAAAACTTCACTTAGCCGAATGGTATGGAAAGGCCAGCCACAGAGGGTGACAGTCCTGTAGGCGACAAGTGCAAGTCTCTCGAGTAGTACCTGAGTAGGTCGGGTCACGTGAAACCCTGACTGAATCTACGGGGACCATCCCGTAAGGCTAAATACTCTCTAACGACCGATAGTGAACCCAGTAGGGCGACCGAAAGATGGAAAGAACCCCGATAAGGGGAGG
>JAEUIQ010000043.1 GCA_016794985.1 Planctomycetaceae bacterium
GCATGCGACACCATCAGCATGAATCTGTATTCAGCAATGCGATGCGAGCCGCGGTGAAACGGGCTGCAAAGTGGCGCTGACATTCGGACCGTGTAGGAATTGCTAGGACATAAAGATGTGGTGGCGACGACGATGATTTATGCCCATGTAATGAATCGACCGGGCTTGGGTGTGGTTAGCCCCCTGGATCGAATGTTGATGTCGATTTGATCCCTTCTTTGATATTGAGAGAGTTTGCGCGGAGAGAAGTCTCTGAGTCTCGATTTGATTTTCGAGAAGCGTCAAGATTCGGAGTCCAATTGTGTCGTCCCTTCGTGGCTCGCTGATAGAGATGGCGTCCTAACCGGTGGCTCGCGCACACCGGCTAAGGATGTGTCGGCCCTGCGGGCCTGCTCAGCTCGCGAGAAGGTTCGGATTGGTGGCGAGGGTATGTCGGAGTTCATTCGGGCGGTTCATTCGGGTGGAAAATGATTCGTGAACCAGCTCGATGACGTCGCAAAACGAAAAAACCCCGAGAAACCCGGTTGGGCTTTTCGAGGTTTTTCTAGTGGAGACGAGGGGGCTCGAACCCCTAACCCCCTGCTTGCAAAGCAGGTGCTCTCCCAATTGAGCTACGTCCCCTGACGAAGGTCCCGTATACTAGCTTTCGCTGGACTTTCCGAAAAGTGGTATTCGGCCAACTTTTGGCCCCACTTGAGAAAGTGGTTCTTTTTCCGGCACAATCGTTTCGGCCTCCGAATTGGGAGCCACCAAAACCACCGCTGGATCGACTTCCTTTCACCCTGAACCCGGCCCCATGGCATCGCACACGACTTCCGCCACCACGTATTCGCCAGGCCCGACCCCCCGCTCGGTCAAAGATCCGGACGGAAAAATCCACCAAGTCCCCGACGGCTGGGAATTGCTGCTGCCGGGCGATCCGGGGCTGACTCGCCGAGTCAAAGCCGCCGGCCCCTATTGGCAAGTCCAGGAAACTCGCGGTCGGAAGGTGTTCTCGCGGGGGCTGTGGGCCGACGCTCCAACCATCGCCCGATTACGCTTGGAGCTGGAGCATGAACGGGGCACTCCAGCCCACGCCAAGAAGCAGGCCGCCAGCACGGCTCGACGTGAGGCCGCTCAAGTTGCGTACGTCACCGAATTCCACCAAGCGGTGCTCGAATTTTTAGCCTTCGATCCTCGGTTCGCCGAGCTGGCGACGGCGATCGCGACGTTGGTGACCCAGCATGCAACCCCGGTCGGGAGCGGAACGGTCGCGCGAACCCAGCGTTTAACGATCCAGCAGAAAGCTCGATCCGCCGTGGTTGCTTGGATGCGGCATCAGACAACCGCCTACGATCAAATGAAAATCGCGCGCGTCAAAGGCCGCCGCCGTGAAGTACGCCGTGAGTTGGCCCAACAGTCCGTGAGTTTGCTCGACAGTTATCGTCAAGGTCGCGCTCCGCGCCCGGACTGTCCGTTGATCGCCGCGGTCGAGAGTTCGCGACTTGAGCATTACCAACGATAGGGTTGGTTTTGTCGGTACAGTTCCAGACGCTGCTCGACTTCGGGCTTCTTGTTTTCGGGAGCCAAACGGATCGCCACCTCAGCGGTGCGAACGGCCTCGGCATATTTACCAGCATTTGCGTAGGCGGCAGCCAAAGTGTCGACGTGCGACCAGTCTTTGTTTTGGGTCGCCTTGTTGGCAGCCAGGGCCAAACGAATGGCTTCCTCGGCTTTGCGTTGATCGTCCTCCGGGCAGGTCGCATAGAACCATGCGAGCCCATTTTGGCTCTCGGCCAATTCCGGCCCCAATTCCAAGCTCTTTTGGTAGGCCGCCAACGCCGGGGCGAATTGTCGCTGTTGCCAATGCAGTTCGCCCCAGTTCAGCCAAACTCCGGGATGCTCGTCGTCCATGGCCTGGGCTTGCTTGAGGTCCGCTTCGGCCTCGTTGTACCGCTTGAACTCCAAGAGTACTGCCGAGCGATTCAGAAACGCGATCAACGAGCCTGGCTCCAACGCGATGGCCTGGTTCAGATCGGACAAGGCACCTTCCGCGTTGCCTTGCAAATGTTTGGCCCAACCCCGATTGATCATGGCTTGCACATTGGTTTTGTCCAATTCCAAAGCCTTGTCGGCAGCGGCAATGGCTCCGGCAAAGTCCAACTTGTCCATGAGGACCGTACTTTGTCCCACATAGCCGTCCGGAACATTTCCCGACAACGAAACCGCTTTGACGAAATCTTGCATGGCTTCGTCCAGTCGTCCTAGTTCGCGGAAGCAGCCCGCGCGATTGATATAGTGACCGGGATTATCGCTTTCCAGCTCGATCGCTTTGTTGTATTGCTGAATGGCTTGTGTGGACTTGTCCGAAGTGAAATACAGCCAGCCCAGGTTCGCATAGGCTTGCGCATATTTGGGTGCCAGTTGAATGGCTTTCTGAAAGTCTTTCTCAGCTAATTCGAATCGACCCTGAGCCGACAACGTCAACCCGCGATTGTTGAACAGTTGGGGCCGTTTTGGATCCAATCGCAGGGCCTGATTGTAGGCGTCGATGGAAGCGGGGTACTCCTCTTCGTGATAATAGAGTGACGCGAGAATCGACAAGGCCGCCAAGTCGTTCGGGTTGCCAATCGCTTTTTCTTGATAAAGCTTGATCGCCTCTTCGATCCCCCGCACAAAAGACTTGTCGAACCAACCGCGTTGACCTTCGAGTGCCAACCACTTGCCGTTGGCTTGAGTGATCTTATGGATTGTGCCGGGGTACAAGGTACCGACCACCTCGTCGCGGACTTTCAATGGTCCTTCACCCACCACCACGACGTATTCACCGGCGTCTTGGGCCAAGGCGACTTGTTCATGGGCCGCCCAGGAAGTCAGCACCAGCCAACATGCGACCCACCAATGGGTTTGACGGTGTTGGAGAAAACCAGCCAACGGAAACAGCGAATGCATGGGAAGCGACCTAACCAGAGTCTGGGACAGTGAGGGACGAGGATTCAGCCTATTTGCTGGGAAAATTACGTCAATCGGCAGGTCAGGCGATCCAGCGATGATTGGACGATTTTGCGCAGCGTCCGCGGTCGTCGAGGCCGACAAAACTCGGTAAACTGAGTCGCAGGGGATTTGCGAACATAACAAGGAAGTGATTGCGAGGCATCGAGTGGATTCCGAATTGCAAGAGGCATTGGCATTCGTCCAGGGAAAATGGGGACGAGCGCCGCGTGTCGGAATCATCTTGGGAACCGGATCCGGCGGCGTCGCCAATCGACTGCAAGTGGAGCAGGCCTTGGACTACTCACAAATTCCAGGCTTTGTCCGGAGCACGGCCACGGGCCATCGCGGCCAAGTCATCTGTGGAACCTTCGGAGGACTCCCGACGATCGCGATGCAGGGACGATTTCATCGCTACGAAGGCTGGACCTTTGATCAGACCGTTTTTCCGACTCGCTTGATGGCCGCTTTGGGGATTCAAGGCCTGGTGGTGACCAATGCCGCCGGGGGCGTTGACCCGCGTATGAAGCAGGGAGATTTGATTTTTCTGGATAGTCACATCGACCTGCTTACCTATTGGCCGGGAGATCAGCGCGATTGTCACGCTCGGCGCGAGTCTCGGGAGAACTCGCGGGGGGATGAGGCCCGGGAGCGGGGGCACTTGGTGCGCGGCGATCAAGCTTACTGTTCGAAGTGGCGCGAAATGGCTCAGCGTCACGCGAATCGATTGGGCGTTTCCGCACGATCGGGCGTTTACGTTGCCTTGCACGGCCCGAACTACGAGACGCGAGCCGAGTATCGCTTGATCCGCAAGTTGGGCGGCGATGTTGTCGGAATGAGCACGGTCGCTGAAGTGGCGGTGGCTTCCTTGCGACGCATTCCGGTCTTGGCGATCAGTGTGGTCACGAATGTTGCACGTCCCGATGCCCTGGAAAAAACTTCAGGCGAAGAAGTGGTTCATGCGGCTCGTGATGTCGAGGCGGATCTGGCGACGATCATCGAGCAGAGTGCCCGCGAATATTTTGCTGATTGAGGCGGCCGATTCTGGTACAATCAATCGAGTGATGCTTACTCGCTATTCGGACGCTGACAAGCGCGGAGGTGATCCATGAGCCTGATCTCGATGCGACCGACGTTTCGCTTGCGGTTGGCAGGCGACTTGAAATTTGTCCAGCAACGTTTGCAAGAGAGTCTCGCGCACCCGGCGTGGAAAGACCGCGGGCAGATCTTCGGCGACTATGCCGAATTCCATGTCGCTGAAGACGAGCAACGTTATTGGTCACCCCATTTGGCCATTCACTTGGAGCCAGTGGATCACCAGCTTCAAATTCAATACCGCCAAACCGATGGCGCGCGGTTGGCCGAAGCGGAGGGACAAGATCGCGGGGCGAGTGATCCGCGAGCAGGCGATTCGAATACCGAGGTTGGCGGTACGATGCTCGTTGGTCGTTTCGCGCCGCGCCAAAATGTATGGATGCTGGTTTGGATCGTTTATTTGGCAATGGCGTTCCTTATTTTCTTTGCGTTGGTATACGCGAGCGTTCAGTACTGGATGAATACGACGCCGTGGGCGATCAGTGTGGGACTGGCGGGGATCGTCTGCATTTTGGGTTTGCACATGGTCAGCATGGTGGGCCAGAGTTGGAGTAGTGACCAAATGCATGAGCTGCGGGCTCGGTTGGACGAATTGCTGCTTGAAACTGGTTTGGAGCCCATCGACGCAGCTTGAGCCCTGAGCTACGCTTAGCTCCAATCCCGAAATAACTTCCGACTATCCCAACCCGATGCGTGAGCGAAGGATCCCGTCGTCGTGGAAAATCCCTCGCTCACGCATTGGGTTGGGGGCTCACGTCAAGAAGAGGTCTGGAAGTTACTGCGGGACAATTCCTAAGCTCGCTGCCCGCCTTGTTGGAACGGTGGTCGCGACAGGCCAATTTTGAATTTCAGCGACATGTCCGAATGGAGAATGGAATGCGGCCGATCGTACAAATCTCGTTGGACCTGACCGATATTCGCGAGGCCATTGCGACGGCTCATTTGGCCATTCGCGCTGGCGTCGACTGGTTGGAAGCGGGCACGCCGTTGATTCTGGCGGAAGGTTTGCATGGCGTGCGTGCTTTGCGGGCCGAGTTTCCCGGCGTTCCAATTGTAGCCGATTTGAAGACCATGGATGGTGGTTATTTGGAAGCCGAGATGATGGCGAAAGCCGGAGCGACGCACGTGGTCGTCATGGTTCAAGCTCATCCGGAAACCATCAAGTGTGTGGTCAAGGCCGGTCGCGATTTTGGTTGTCAGGTGATGGGTGACAACATGATCTATCCGGACTTGGTGGAAGGCGCCAAGCGTTTGGAAGAATTGGGGTGTGATTACGTTATTCACCACATTGGTTACGATGAACGTCGTGGGATCGCGGCGGCGGGTCACCGAATGCCGAGTCCCTTGGATCGTTTGCGCGACGTGGTGGCTGCGGTCAACGTGCCGGTGCAAGCGGTGGGCGGTCTCAGTATCGAACAAGCGATTGCGTGCCCCAGTTACGGCGCGCCGCTCGTGGTATTAGGTGCCCCGCTGACGATCGACGCCGACGCCTTCAAAACAGCGAACGGGGATTTGGAATCCTCCTTGCGATTGATATGCGAAGCAGTTCACGCTCAAGATGTCCCACTGCGAAAGAAGTAAGCTCATGAACGCTGCGGTTGTGAATTATTCACCTGAAAAACATTCGGTCGAGTTGCGTCAAGTTGCACCGCCACAAATTGGTCCGCACGACGTGTTGTTGGAGGTTGGCAACGTCGGCGTGTGCGGCAGTGATTTGCATCAATGGACCGCCGATCATTCTTGGCCCGTCAATTATCCGGTGATCTTGGGTCACGAGTTCGGCGGAACGATCGTTGAAGTGGGCCGGGAAGTGACGGGGTGGTCCGTTGGTCAACGTGTTGTTAGTGAGACCGCCGCCATCATCGATCCCAACAACCCAATGACTCGGCAGGGACGATACAATCTGGATCCGACACGAAAAGGCTTTGGCTATGGTGTGGATGGTGCCATGACGCGGTTTGTTCGCGTTCCGGCTCGGATCTTGCATCAAGTGCCAGATGGCTTGCCGATGGAGCAGGCCTGTTTGACCGAGCCCTGCTGCGTGGCCTACAACGCGGTGGTGCGCAACGTTCGCATTGAACCGGGGGACCGTGTGGTGGTCATCGGCCCAGGCACGATTGGTATCTTGTGTGCCGCGATGGCGCGCTTGTGTGGAGCGCAGGTGGCTCTGGTGGGTCTGCCGCAAGATCAGAATCGCTTGGAGATTGCGAAGAAATATGGGTGTGAAGTCATCATCGGCGACGCGACCGATTTTGCGAAACAACGCGATGGTCTGGGCTGCGAGGGTGTGGTGGATGCCGCCGGCGCGAGCGCGACCTTGCAGTTGGCTTTGAAGTGGGTGCGACCTGGTGGTTGGATTAGTAAGGTGGGTTGGGGGCCGCAGCCGTTGGGTTTCAATCTCGATCCATTGGTGCAAAAGAACATCACCTTGCAAGGCAGCTTTAGTCACCATTGGGCGATCTGGGAGCGAGTGATTGCCTTGATGGCCAGTGGGCAATTGGACGTGCGCCCAATCATTGGTGGAGTGTGGCCGCTGGAGAAATGGCACGACGCCTTCGAACAGATGCATCATGGTCAAGTCGTCAAAGCCGTCCTCAGCCCGAAAGCCTGATTGCGCTGGCGAGCCGTCGTTCGCGCAAAAATTGGCCTACGGGTCTTGCGGGCTGTCAATTTAGGGTCTGTAGCGATGCGCTCACGCAGTGCCGTGTCCATGAACTCGAAGTTTAACGAGATTGAAGTATGCCTGAGATCCAGAACCAACTCGCGAGCCCGTCGTCCGATTACTTGATGCCGTTTCGCCGGCGACAGTTTATCAAAGGGGTGACTGCGGCTGGGCTGGGCTTGGCTGCACCCTTGTTTGTGCCCGCTCGAGTCTTTGGGGCCAACGAGCGAATTCGAACGGGCCACATCGGTGTCGGCGGCCAAGGTCGTTCCAACCTGAAGGCGTTGTTGTCGCACGCGGTGGCTGTATGCGACGTCGATACTCGACATTCAGACCAAGCGGCCAAAATGATTCACGAGGCTGGGGGTGCTTGTGAGGTTTATGGGGATTATCGCAAGTTGTTGGAACGAAGCGACATCGATGCGGTCGTCATTAGCACGCCGGACCATTGGCATGCGTTACAAACCATTCAAGCTTGCGAAGCTGGCAAAGACGTCTATGTGGAAAAGCCGTTGTCGTTAACGATTGCCGAAGGTCGGCGAATGGTGCAGGCGGCTCGACAGCATCACAGGATTGTGCAAACAGGTTCACAGCAACGTTCCAGCGATAATTTCCGTCGAGCTTGTGAGTTGGTCCGCAGCGGGGTGCTGGGCGCGATCCAAGAGATTCACGTGGGAATCGCGGCAGCCAATCATCCGTTTCGCGAACGTGGTCCCGTGCCGGATTCCAGACCACCGGAACACCTCGACTACCCGTTATGGTTGGGGCCGGCACCGTGGGTCGAATACAATCAACTTCGGGTTCACTACAATTTTCGCTTCTTTTGGGACTATAGTGGCGGGCAAATGACCAATTGGGGCGCTCATCATATCGACATCGCACATTGGGGTATGGGTTGGGACCACAGCGGACCCGCGCGTGTCTCGGGATCCGCTGAATTTCATCCGCAAGCGTGGCACGAGGTTTCGGAATCCTGCCGGATCACGTACGAATACCCCACCGGTACAAAGATGATCGTGGGTCAGCAACAACCCGATATTTCGATGGGGACCAAGTTCATTGGCACGCAGGGCTGGATCTTTGTCGATCGCGGCAAATTGCAAAGCAGTGATCCCGAGTTGTTGAAGAAGTCACCAGACGAAACCAAGTCCAGTTTGATTCGCTCCGGAAATCACCACCAGAATTTTCTCCAGTGCATCAAGAGTCGGGAACTGCCAATCTGTGACGTCGAGATTGGACATCGAACGGCCACGGCGTGCCACTTGGGAAACATTGCAATTCGGACCGGTCAAGTGATTGACTGGGACCATGAAACCGAGCAATTCCAAGACGCGACCTTGGCGTCTTGGATGGATAGGAACGATCGTGAATTTTGAAGATTTTCAAGCTGCCACGCACAAGGCAACGCCGAGCGAAATACTGCGGCGCTTGAGTCAGACATTGGAACATGACCAGCAATACGGCGCATGGTTCGAGGCGTTGAAACTCCAGGCGCGATTCGAATTGGGATTGGAGCCTTGGAGTGCCGGCGTCACCGAGACATTGCCGAGCGATCTCCAGCGGCAACTGGAGGAGCGTTTACTGGACGCTTGTCGCCTGGTCGGCGAGCGTCTGATCTCGGTGGGCCGCATTACCGAAGGTTGGATGTACCTACGCCCAGTAGGCGACACGGTTCGAGTGGTGGAACTATTGCGTGGACTCGCGACGCAGGAGGAACACACAGACCAGATTATCGAAGTGACTTTAGGGCACGGAGTTGCTCCGGCTTGGGGCTTCGAGCTGTTATTGGGGCGAATGGGAACATGCAACGCGATCACCGCGTTTGACACGCAGATGATTCACGCAGCTTTGCCTGAACGACAACGGGCGGCGGAGTTGTTGGTCCGGCATTTGTACACCGAACTTTTAAAGAATGTTCGTCATCATGGGCTGAAGCATCTGGCGGAGCAATCGCGAGAAATTACAGACGCACCGGATTGGGATCTGCAAAAATGGGTCGAGAATCTTCCTGACTTGGCGGCCAATCAAAACTACCACACGGACCCTTCTCATCTGAGTAGTGTGGTACGGATTGGCCGGATCGTTGATGAGCGGTCGGTGCAGAACCTGGCTTGGCAGATGTGTCTCTATGGCGAACGGTTGGACGAATTGTTTCAACCGCAAGGCTACGAAGTTTTTCAACCTTACTACGAAACTCATCAAGCGTATTACGGGGCCCTGTTGGCCGACGAGGATTCGACTGGCGAACTGGAGTTGTTTCGTCAGCGGCGAACCGAATTGACCGAGGCAGCCGAGCAGCCGACGGCATTGACTTGGGAAGGACAGATTGAAGCCACCGATGTTTTGGTGGAACTGTTGATGCGCCGTCGGCAATACTCGGCTGCCGTTGAAGTGCTGCTGCATCAATTAAGTATTTGTGGCGAGCATCAAAGGAGCCGTTGGACCGCGCTGCTGTTTCGTTGCTGCCAACTGGGTGATGGATTCGAGCCCATGTTGGCGTATTCGCAACGACTGGGTGATGCTTTCGGATTTGGCTTGGCCACGTTTTATCAGAGGTATGAAGCGAACCGCCGATGAGCTGGGTGTTTTGGTCGATGCTGTTGACGTTGGCCGAACGGTGTCTGGCCGGAGCGACCGTGGTTCATGCCGTGCTGCATCGCCGCGAAGTGAAAGCGACCTTGGGATGGGTCGGGTTAATTTGGTTCACGCCGTTGTTCGGGACGGTCGTGTATTACGCGTTCGGAATCAACCGACTGGAGCGTCGCGGTTGTCGCTGGCAACGCAAGCTCGAAAAAGTGTTGGTCGAGGTTCGTCGCCGCATTCCAGCGGGGCCACGAGAGATCTTGCAATCGTTGCAAAAGCAACATCCGAAGTTTCGACAGATGGATGAATTGGTGACGCGGTTGACCGCCTCTCCTTTGCTGGCGGGCAACCAGGTGGAGTCGCTGGTCACTGGCGAGGCGGCGTTCTCGGCGATGTTGGAGGCCATCGAACAGGCTCGGCATACCATCGCACTGCAATCCTACATCTTCGACAACGACCGCGCTGGGCAATTGTTTATTGAAGCATTGGAGCGAGCTCAGCAGCGCGGGGTACAAATCCGAATCTTGATCGACGACGTAGGCTCGCGATACTCTCGCCCGACCTCGGTCAGCATTTTGCGTTCGCGAGGCATTCCATGCGAAACGTTCTTGCCCACTTACAATCCGGCTTCGACGTTGTATAGCAACTTGCGAAATCACCGCAAGCTGCTGATTGTCGATGGCGAAGTGGCGTTTACGGGTGGCATGAATATTCGCGAAGGGTTGCGCGCGGATTGGAAGCCGAAACATCCCATTCAAGACTTGCACTTCAAATTCGTCGGCCCGGTGGTTTTGCAGTTGCAGGAAGTATTTTCGGTGGATTGGTGTTTTGTTACCAACGAAATCCTAACGGGTGATTCGTGGTTTCCGACGCCTCAAGCGGTGGGGCGTGTCTTGTGTCGAGCGATTCCCGACGGTCCGGACGAAGACTTTGAAAAGTTGAAACTCACGATCTTGGGTGCCTTGCAATTGGCCGAACGTCAGGTGTACATCATCACACCTTACTTTCTACCGGATGAAGCGATCATGGCCGCGTTGAATGTGGCGGCACTGCGCGGCGTACGAATTTGTATCCTGATCCCCGAGGTGAACAACATCTTGCCAGTGCAATGGGCGTGTCAATCGTTACTGCCCGAGTTGATCGAACGCGGCTGCGAGGTGTTCCTGACCCCAGCACCGTTCGACCACACGAAGTTGTTTTTGGTCGATGGCGATTGGTCCTTGGTGGGCTCGACGAATTGGGATCCACGCAGTTTGCGTCTGAACTTTGAACTAAACGTCGAATGTTATGGCAGCGAATTGAATGCGGAACTCTCCGAGTTCGCTCGAGTCAAGTTGTCCAGCGCGACACCGCTGCTCCTGCAAGATCTGCAACGGCGGTCGTTCCTGACTCGCTTGCGCGATGGTGTTGCTCGTTTGGGTTCGCCGTATTTATAGGGTCGAGCCCGCCACTGGTAGACGTTGGCCCGGTCAGAGCATAAAACGATCTTGGAAATCGTTGGTCATCGACTAATTTCGAGGAGAGAATCCCAGTGAAAACTGCTTCAGCACAAGAATTGGCTACTAAAAAGTGTCTGCCCTGCGAGGGTGGTGTCGAACCCTGCCCACTCGACTTTAGCCAGCAGCAACTCCAGCAATTGTCGGGCTGGAGTTTGACGGAGGACCACAAGCGAATTTTCAAACGTTGGACCGTTACCAACTTTGTGGAAGCGATGCGATTTTTTAACGAAATCACGAAACTCGCAGAGGAGGACGGGCACCATCCCGACTTGCATCTCGTCGGTTACCGCCACGTCACCATCGAGATCTGGACCCACGCTATCGATGGACTAAGCGAAAACGATTTTATTCTGGCGGCCAAGATCGATCAGCTACCGGTGGCTACGAAGCGTTCGTAACCCACAATGTTACCTACCGGTCCTCTGACGGCTGGCCTAACAATGTGGATCGCCAGTCCACTGGCGGTTCCGTCAACAAAGGGCCCGCCAGTCCTCTGGCGGTTGGCCTAACAATGTAGCCATTAAATGGGCCTCGCGACGCGTAAACCTCGCAAGAACCGAAGGGGCTGGGCGCACCATCCCTCAAAGGGTCTGAAATTCAACGCACATCAGAGTCGTTCCGTTTGCTTTCAGTTCGCCTTCCCTATTCGAGGATCAAGAAGAATGAGATTTCGAGCAACCACATTTGGCATCGTCGCCTATTGCTTGATATTGGCGAGCCTCTTGATCGGCAAGTGCGGCAGTATGGGTCAGGAGCCTGCGCGGGTGCACGATGGATCATGGCGTTACACGCTGGATGCGCCCGCTGCTGAATGGATGAAGCCCGATTTTCAAGATGGCGATTGGAGCGAAGCCAGCGGTGGGTTCGGAACTCCAGGAACGCCCGCATCGCGAATTGGGACGGTCTGGAACACGCGCGAGATTTGGTTGCGGCGCCAAACAACTCTAGCGAGCGTGCCTCAAAGAATCGCGTTGTTGATTCATCACGATGAAGACGCGACGGTGTATCTCAACGGTTCCTTGGTGGCATCGCTGGTCGGGTTCACGACCAATTATCGGATCATCGAATTGGGGGAGGCCGAAGCCAAGTTGGCTCGAGTTGGTGAAAACCTGTTGGCGATCCATTGCCGACAAACGGGTGGTGGGCAATACATCGACGCCCATTTGATCGATGCGGCTGCGCCACCGGAACTATTGCCGGTGCAGCGGTCCGAGGTTCCGTTCAAGTCACAATTGATAACGCCGTGGGGCGAGTCGTTGGATCGAAAGCAACCTTGGCCCGAATATCCCCGCCCGGCGTTCCAGCGTGCGAATTGGATGAACCTCAATGGGCCGTGGCAATACAGCATCAGCGAAGATCAAGTAACCGCCGTTCCCGATTCGTGGGATGGAACCATCGTCGTTCCGTTTGCGTTGGAGTCGTTGTTGTCGGGCGTGCAGCGATTGCTCAAGCCTAGCCAGTGTCTGTGGTACCGCCGGACGTTCGAGTATCGGCCGCACGTAGGCCAGCGCACCTTATTGAATTTTGAAGCCGTTGATTATGAATGCCGCGTGTTTGTCAACGGAAAAGATGTAGGAGGCCATCGGGGTGGCCACACACCGTTTACTTTGGACGTCACAGCAGCCGTTCGCGATGGCGAAAACGAGTTGATCGTTCGTGTGATTGATCGCACTGAAATGATGCAACTTCGCGGGAAGCAGACGTTGGACCCCAGTGGGATTTGGTACACCCAAGTCTCTGGAATTTGGCAAACGGTATGGTTGGAATGGGTTCCTGAGACTTACTTCGAGAGTTGCCTGATCCAAACGGAGTCCGCAACGGGCACGGTAACGTTGACACCAAGAATTATTGGTGCTCAGGCCGATGCAGCGACGGTTCGCTACGAAATTCGCGCGGGCCAACAGGTCGTTGCGTCAGGCAAGTCAGTGGGTGGCAAACCGATCACGATTCAACTGCCGCAGCCGAGGTTGTGGTCACCACGCGACCCATTTTTGTACGACGTGGAACTGGAGCTCTTGAATTCGGATGGTGGCGTCGGCGATCGAGTTGCGAGTTATGTCGGGATTCGCTCGGTGGGTAAAGTTCGCGACGAGCAAGGTCATTGGCGGTTGACCCTGAACGGCGAGCCTGTGTTTCATTGGGGCCCGTTGGACCAAGGTTGGTGGCCTGATGGATTATTGACGCCGCCCTCGGACGCGGCCCTCCGATTCGATGTCGACTATCTGAAGCAAGCGGGCTTCAACATGATTCGCAAACATATCAAAGTAGAACCGCGTCGCTTTTACGAATACTGTGATCGAGTCGGGATGATGGTCTGGCAAGATCAAGTTAGCGGCGGTCATGGTCCTCCATGGACGCGTTTGGCTCCATTGCCGATCGATGCCGAATGGTCCGATAAGGATCATGCCCAATATTTGAAGGAGTTGGATCGCATGATCACGTCATTGGAGAACCATCCTTGCATTGTGATGTGGGTACCTTTCAACGAAGCTTGGGGACAGCATCGCACGACCGCGGTCGGGAATTGGACCAGAAAGCGCGATCCAAGTCGCTTGGTCAACATTGCGAGCGGTGGCAATTTTTGGCCGGTAGGTGATGTCGTCGATCATCACGAGTATCCGCACCCAGCTTTTCCGTTCGCGCGGGAGCGCGACCAGGAATTCGTGATGGTGGTCGGGGAATTTGGTGGCCATGGCCTGCCGATTCGCGGGCACCTGTGGAATCCCGAGATGGACAATTGGGGCTATGGCGGGTTGCCTCAGAACGCGGACGAATACTTTGCCCGCTACGAGGAATCACTGAGACGACTGGGCGAATTGCAGAAACAAGGCATTGCGGCAGGGGTTTACACCCAAACAACCGATGTGGAAGGTGAAATCAATGGATTGATGACCTATGATCGCAAAGTGTTGAAAATCCCTGCCCAACGGCTTCGTGAGTTGAGCGAAGCGATGGGAATCGGCCAAGCACCGTAATGCTGGTCGTGGCGAGCGCGGGTCGTTTTCCCGTCGTTTGTCCGCCCGTCGTTCAGGAAATTCAGGTTGGTTTTCTGGACCGATGGGCGACAATGACTTACACTTGTCATGGTCGGTCGTTTAAAACTTGTACTAAAACGACTGAAGAATCCCAACAAACTCCAACTGGGCTACGTGATGTCGCCAAGATTTTGTGATCGTATGGTATCCCTTTCGCTTCATGGACTAGCCAAAAACATTGGTCAGTTCTTATTGTTCGCTTCCATTGGGTTGTTCACTAATGGTTCGGAGGCAGCCTGGACTCAAGAGATCGCCGATGCGCCATTGGGTGGCGACGCGATGGTTCAGGATGACTGGGAAACCGACATCGATGTGGCATTGGCAGCGGCCAAGCAGGACGGCAAACACCTGCTGTTGGACTTCACGGGCAGTGATTGGTGTCCGCCATGTATTCGCTTGGAAAACGAAGTGCTTTCACAAGCGGCGTTCTTGACCGAGGCGGCTAAACATTTTCACTTGGTGAAATTGGACTTCCCGCAGAACCAGTTGTTGGTTCCCGCGAAGTTGATGGAAAAGAATCAGGAATGGATGAAACGCTTGGGAGTGGATGGCTTTCCCACGCTGGTATTGCTTGATTCGCAACAAAGGCCATTTGGATTTATGGGTTACACGGCTGGTGGTCCGCCGGTGTTTCTGGAACAGTTGCAAAAGCGATTGTCCGCGAAAGCTCGATTCGATCAATTGCAACAGCAGGCCATGGCTGCGGAAGGTGCCGAACGCGGGCGACTTTTGGATCAAGCTTTGGAAGCGTTGGATCTCACGATCGCGCAGACGCACTACAAAGAGTTGGTCGAGATGATTCTCGAACTCGATGCGGCGCATCAGTTGGGATTGCGCGAGAAGTATCGCGGAGACCTGGATGCCGAACAGCGGAAAGCGATCTTGGCCGATCTGTTGATGTTGGTCCGTTTGCGTGCTCCAGAAGATGTGCTGGGTTTGATCGATGCCATGCTGGTGGAGGTCCCAATGACTCCGCAGTTGGAGGCCAGTGTTTTGCAAATTCGCGTGGACTTGGAACGCAAATCTGGCCGAGTCACAGAAGCGATTCGCTCGCTCGATCGACTGGCCGAGCTGTATGCCGACGATGACGATGCGTGGCAACGCGTCATCGTGAGAAAGTTCTACTTATTGGTTGGCCAGTCGGACGCGGCTCAAGCTGTTTCTATCCTAGACGCGGCGTTGCAGGCCAAGCCACAATCGCCGCGAATATATCTAGCCCGAGGCGATTGGCAGCAGACCCAAAAACAACTGGAACAAGCCATGCTGAGTTACGATCAAGGCCTGGGGCAAGCGAAGGATCATCCCGATTTGCAATGGGAGTTGGTGGCGGCCAAGGCTGATGTGATGTTCGAATCCGGGCAACAGGATCCCGCCATCGAAGAATTGGAGCGTTTCTCGACGAACGAACGGTTGCCGGCGGATCTCCGCGCAAAGGCGTTGGTGCACAAAGCAATCTTCTTGCGCGAACAAGGAAAAGATCGTGCGGCGTTGTTGAGCGAGAACAAAGCCATTGGCATGATCGAATCACCCAAACGAAAAGCAGAGCTGGAGCGGTTGATCAAAGAGGTACGAGGAAGTTTGTAGCTCAAGGCACCCTGCGGAGACCGATCTGGCACGGATCCTTCGCTGGGTTGGCGAGTTTACGAGCAGCAAGTTGAGGACCGGGAGCAGGTCAAATGTGGGAAAAGGATTTTTGGCAGCAGGTGCCCGGGTTGGTTGTCTCGGAAGTCGTGGACTTGTTGTTCCCGGCCCGGTGTTTGTTATGCGAACAAGCCTTGGATCAGCCCTTTCACGTTCCGCTATATTGCGTTTCCTGCCGAGAGCAAATAACTCCGCCTTTGGAAGGCACATGCTATCGCTGCGGTATTCGCTTGCCGTTTCGCGTGGATGGCGAGCACGGCGTTCCGTTGGTCAACCGCAGTCAGACGCGTCAAGGATGTCCGGATTGTCGCCGAAAGAAGTGGGCCTTCGATCGCACCGTCGCGGTCGCAAGTTACGAAGGGCGTTGGCGGGAGCATGTCTATCGTCTCAAACGACCTCATCACAGCGCCGATGCGTTTCAGGCCGGGAAGCTGTTGGGCGAACGCCTAATCGAATGCGAGTGGTGGTCCGAGTATCACGCCTTGGTTCCTTTGCCCGTCCACTGGCGTCGTCGGTGGACGCGAGGATTCAACCAAGCGGAAAAGATTGCCGAAGGGATCGCGACGGTCATTCCGATGCCGATCATCACGGGGGCGATCGTGGCCAACAAATATGCTCGCAAACAAGGAACGTTAGTTGCCTCGGCTCGGTTGGCCAATGTGCAGAATTCGATGAAGTTGGGCCCACGCGCTGCTGAGCTGCGCCAACAACAGGTGATTCTGGTTGACGATGTGTTGACCACCGGATCGACTGCAAACGTGGCGGCTCGACTTTGTCGCCAAGCGGGAGCCAGACGTGTCGCCGTCGCCGTGGTGGCGCGCGCTGGTCGCTTCTAACGCAACATGTCCCAACGAGTCACCGGGTTTTCTTCGAGCGGACGAAACTTGGGCCGCTCGGTCATCGGGTAGAGTAGTGCCAGCGGTGTTGGCTCGCTATCGGAAGCTTGTCCCCAACCGGGGTGCGTCGTGGACCCGATTTGGGTCGCCAGTGGGTTCCAGTCGAAGGCACCGATACCGCTCGCCTGTGCCACCGACGAACTTGCCTCGGAGGTGAGTTCTTGGTGCAATTCGGCCAACATGACGCAGCATTTCGGGTCCTGGTCACCTCCCGCATGATACCACTGCTGCAACGTCTGTAGGGCCTCGCGTTTGCGATTCATTTGACAAAGCGCTTCGGCCTCCAACACGATAAGATGCGCCGGTCGTTGGCCGTTAGGATATTGAGCGTTTAGACGCTGGACAATGCTCCACGCCCGGTTTGGGCGTCCCTGGCAGAAGTAAACTTGGCACAGCAGCTCCAGCAGCTCGTTATCGACTTGTTGTCGTGCTTCCGCTTGGTAAGCGTCTGCCAGTGCTTCGTCGTAGCGTCCTTGTTGATGATTGATTTTCGCTCGCAACAACCACGCGGCGGCCAGATCTTTGTCTGTTCTTAGTACCTCGTTCAGTTGCTCGTGCGCCGCATCACCGAAACCCTGTGCCGCGAGACTATGGGCCAGTTGCAAGCGAACCTCGACATTGTTTTGGTCGTATTTCAGACCTTGCCGCAGCGTGGCAGCCGCCGCAGCATGTTGCTCGAGTGCCGTGTATTGTTTGGCCAGTTCCAAGTAGTTTCGAATATCGGAGGGCCAGATTCGAATCGCTTCTTGAAACGACGCGATCGCTTCGGTTGACTTGCCGCGTCCGGCCCATTCGCTGCCGTTCCGTGAGATTTGTCGGCTGGCACTGATTCGTTCTTCTCGATTTCCGCTCCACGTCAGTCCGCGGTTCAGGCCGGACTTCCACGCCTCCGGTGAAGCCAATGTGGCGCAGCCCGGGCCGCTCGAGATCAGGCACAACCAACCCACGAGCCATACGCCGTAGCCACTTCTCAGTTCCGTTGAACTGGGCAGACGCATACGCTTCATCTCGAAAACAGAAACCACCGATCGCAGTAAAAATTGGCTGCTAGCATTTGAAAACTAGCAGCAGCACGAGACACAACGGCCTTCGCAGCAGGTGCTTAGCAAATTTCCAACGATCCGCCCAGATCATTGTCTCGCCCCGGCCACGAAACTCAGCAACCCAGCAGTCAAAACGCTCATACTAGAGTTGGAAACAGATTTCGCTCGATGGCCCGACTTGGCTAAATTACCTAGCCTACAGGCCAAGCCAACAAGAAAAATACGAACGGATCTTCCGCAGGTTAGTCCGGAGATATCCGAAATCCGTGAGCGCTTTGGCGCGAAAGTAACCGTTCGCGAACGGGAGGGTGCATGCAGCAAGTCGCCCAACAAGACAAGCTGAATCGGGCAAATCGCTTGCCAGCACCCAGGGGCTGCCGAACTTTAACAGAACGACTTACGGAATGCACCAACCCCTGAACTCGGCCAACATTCTTTTGAACGGTCACGCGCGAATAGTGGCGTCCCCACTGCAAGAAAAACATCGATTAATTCTGCCGCGATCCGCTTCTGAGTCGAGTGAACTGATGGATCGGATGCTTGGCGTTTCTCGAAACTCGCTGGCAAAATAATAATGTTTTGGAGGGGAGAGTTGCTGGACTGCTGTTGATTATCGCGGACGCATTGAAAAGTTTTTGAACAGACTCGGGGGGGGACTACCGACAGCAAATGCCGTGCGTCGATCCTCTGAAACGACAACGTCGTGGACCGTTCCTACGGCCCACTTCACCGCGCAATGTTTCGTCAACCCCGCTCGCACCGTCCATGGCTACTTCTTGCCGACAGCAGACGTTGACTCTGCCCAGTACGCGCTTCGTTGTGGGTTATAGTGCGGGGCTGGGACAGACAATCGCGGCAGTTGATCGGCGGTTGCGTACGGATGCTGATCGCGCTGGAAATCGACCAGCATTCCTTGGTGCTCGACCAAGACCTGTTCGCACCCAATCCCAGCCTCTTGCATTTCCAAGATCACATCTTGTGCGCGCCATGCCATGGGGATGATGATGACTTGGACCGTCTGCTCTAGCAAATAGTCTCGGAAGCGAATGCGCTGTCCTTGGCCGGGTACAAATGTGTCTACTTTTGCCGGATCGGAATCCACGACGATGGGAAATCGTTTCGCATCGAGTCGATAGCGATTCAAGAACACCGCCGCCTTGCCGGTTCCGCCCCAGATGGCAATTCGTTTGCCTTGCGCCAACATCTGCTCCAATTGAATTGCCAAGACATCCGCGCTCAGTTGAGCTTGCGTGCGAAAATCGGCGGCTTGATTGTCGATCTCCAGCCACGGGTTCTGGTTGCCGACGCGAAAGATTCCGCTTATGACTTCCCGGTTGTAATTGTGGGTCAGGAGTTCGATTTCGTGTGTGGTGCGCTGGATCATTTTAGTAAACGACTGTGTGGTGAAGTGCGAGTAATGTTCATAGTAGAAATCTACCACACGACCATTCTCGATGGCTCGATCGACGCACGGGGTTTCAACGTAGATTCGAGTGCGCAAATTGAAACGTGATGCATAAAACTGAATGGCCTGCAAGAAACCCAACGGGTTGAGCAAGTGTTCGATGACGTGGCGACAGATAATCAAGTCGGGCTGGAATTGTTCCATGTGCTGCTCGGGGAGGAACAACTCGTTGCGACCTTGGAACAGGCCATCGGTCGAGAAAGCTCCGCTGGGGTCGAATCCGAGGAAGCGGCAACCACGGCGTTTGGCGGCCATGTGTCGTAGCAAATGTCCCTCCCCGCAACCGATTTCGATGGCAGTACCACCGGCCGGCAAGTAGCCCAACAACAGGTCAGCGGTTTGGATCAGATGATTGGTCCAAATCGCCCCGCGATTGAACATCAAATTCGGTTTCTCGTCATATGGTACGTTTTCGTAACAGAAGTCGCGATTATAGACGTGTCCACAATCGGTGCAACGCACAAAAGAGTGCGGCAACTGCTGCATCGCCTTGGCTTGTTCTTCGCTTTTGGGCCACGCGATCGTCGCCAACGGTTGGCGAAACGGCTCCAAGAATGCGACGGCCAATTGATGACCGCAGGCGGGGCACGACGATACTTGAGCGATCGCTCGATTGGATTTTTGCATCATAAAAAACCTGTAACAAAACTCAGGACGACGCCTAACTCCGCGGTGGGTTGGACGCTGGCCGAATCGCCAACCCGACCCGGAAAAAACTAGTCCGTAACATGATGAGCGATCGCGGACTCGATCCAGCCTTCGAGTTCGCGAACGGCCGCGAAATTCTCGTACAGGATCGCGGCACGCTGTTGGATCTCTTGCGCCAAGTGACGACGGTAATCGGCATTCATGGCAATTTCCGTCGCTCGTTGGGCGAATTGTTCGGGACTGTCGGTAACGGGATCGGTCAAGCCCATTCGCGTGTAGCAGGCAACGGCCATTCGCGTGCGCATGAATTGATCGGGGCACGTTACCAACGGTGTGCCCATCGCCAAGGCTTCCAAGCAAGTGTTGCCGGAACCAAATCGGTAGGGATCCAGTGCTACATCACCCAAGCGGAACAAGTGTTGGTACTTCATGGCACTCATGCGATCCATCCACAGGATGCGCTGCTGGACATCAGGGATCGTTCGGGCGAAACGAGCCAGCAGTTTCTGCCGCCAAGTTTCGTGCCCCAATTTGATCATCATCACCAACCCACTTGGATCCGAGCGTAAGATCTGGCCCAACATCGCATCGAAATCGGGATGCATCTTGAACAAGGTTTGCGGGCAGAGATACAAACGAATATTCGACGGCAAGCCCAGAGCCGACTTGTCAACCTGCTCCGACAACAATGTCGGACGCTCGTAGCATAACAAGAGGTTTCGCAAAACGATCAGCTTTTCGCTGTAATGGGCCTGCGAAGATTCTTGATCCATGCCTTCGCTGGAAAGGAAATAGTCGATGGTCGAAATACCCGTAGTAATCGGGTGCCCCCAAGCGGTGAACTGGATCGGGGCCAAGCGATTGTGAGCCATCTGATACGTGCTTGGATCCATGCCCAAGTCCGTATAGAAAATCAAATCGGGTTGATAGTCTGCCAGAACGTGTGAAGCCGATCCGGGTTCGCTCGGCAAGATAACGAAGTGATCACTGGCCGTTTCGAATCTCTCTTGAAACGAATCCTTGGTGCCTGGAAAAACACAAGTCGTGACTTCGAAGCGACTCCGATCCAAGTTTTTGACCAAGCCAATGTTCAAGCGACCGATCGTGTGATTGGTAAAGTTCTTCGAAACAAACGCGATCCGAATTTTGGAGCCCGGATGTTGCAATCGGCGCAGATCAGCCAAACGCGGACTGACAAAATTCGCTGCCGGAATTAGTTTGCGATAGAGACTGGACAATTTTCTGTTGATGTTGACGTTGTTGCAGCCATGATAAGACAAATAGAAATGACTATTTGCAAAATCGTCCAACGGAACGGGCAAAGGCGGCAAATCGTCGGCCAATAACTCGTCCAAGGATGCTTCAACGCTTTGACGATAACTTTGAATCTCGTCTCGATCCGCTGCGATTTGTGGCACCATCAAAGCGCGGCGAACTCGCGCTAGGAGATTGTTGGGTTCACGGTGCAGCACCTTTTCCAGCAAAGTTCGACTTTGGTCTTGTTGGCAAAGCAAACTATGAATGCCGGCCCGCTCGAACATCAAATCGGTTTGCTCGCCAAAGCGTTGCTCCAACAGATCAAGGTTTTCGAGCGACTCCTCGACGTCACCATTGGCCGCCAAGGTTCGAGCCAATTGCAAGCGAAACAAGCGATAACGCGGGTTCTTGGCCAACGCCATCCGCAACAACTCGATGGCACGCTTCCGCTGCCCTTGTTGGGTTGCCAACATCCCGGCGAATCCTAGGGCATTGGCATGCTGTGGATCGATCTGCAAGGCGCGATCCAACATTTGCTGGGCTTGTTCCAGGTCACCCAGAATGCGCAAACATTCGCCCAAATTGGCCCACGCGTCCACCAGTGTCGGTTGCAATTCAACCGCACGACAAAAGGCGACAGCGGCTTCTTCAACTTGGTCCATTTGTTGGGCGACCAAACCCAAGATGTTCCATACTTCCGGGCACAAAGGCGCCAGTTCTTTGGCGTGTTGGATTGTTTCGTAGGCCGACGCTACATTTCCCGCCACAAGAAACGTCCGGGCCAATTCCCGCAACACGCTGACGTCATCGCCCACGATTTCCGTGGCGCGATGGAAACATGAAATCGCTTCTGCGGTCGAATGCTTCGAGCAGAGGACGCGCCCTAAACCGTGCCAGCCTTCGGATCGATCCGGCGCCAATTGCGTGACCTGCCGAAAACTCGTTTCGGCTTCGTCGCGCAGACGCAGATGATCTTGGATCGTGGCCAAGAGATTCCAAGCTTGCCACGCGGTGGGGGTCTGTTCGGTCAATTGCTGGGCCGCTAACAACGCTTGTTGCGTTTGACCGCTGGTGGCCATCCGTAAGATTTCTTCCGAGCGAGGCGCGGTTCGAGCGCCAACTCGTTCCCGTCGAGTCTTATCTGCTAGCTTGCGTTGCCGCTTCAGTCTGTCTTGATGCTTTTTCTCACTGCGGTGGACCACGCCCGATACTCCTGGACGAATTAGCGCGTAGCGGTACCCTGGGGAGTTTTCGGCATTCAATTCGTGCGACGATGAATCGATTCGGGAAGATGCACGCTTGTCGAAATGTGCTAGCAGAAATCTCGCTGGATAGGTTGACCGAGTTTGCCGTATAATCGGGTTGGGCGGGATGGGATAAAGGAAAAAGGAGTTTCCGATGCGAACGATTTCGATGATCAACCAAAAAGGGGGCGTGGGAAAAACGACCTCTTCCGTCAATCTGGCTGCAGCGTTGGCGAATTTGGGGCATCGAGTCTGCTTGATCGACATGGACCCGCAGGCCCACGCCACTTTGCATCTCGGTGTTGCGCTCAACGAGCACGGCCAATCGATGTACCATGTCCTGACCGACGATGTTCCTTTGGCGGACGTCCGTGTTCAGGTGGCTCCTAATTTGTATGTATGTCCTGCCGACTTGGATTTGGCGGCTGCCGAGATGGAACTATCCGGCGAAGTAGGGCGTGAGATCATTTTACGAGATCGCCTGCAGGATGATCCGGAAACCTTTGATTTCCTTTTGATCGACTGTCCGCCGTCGTTAGGAGTACTGACGCTTAACGCGTTGACTTCGACCAAAGAGGTCTTCCTACCTTTGCAGCCGCACTTTCTGGCGCTGCATGGACTGAGCAAGTTGTTGAAAACCATCGATATCGTGGCGCGGCGTCTCAACAAGGGATTGCGGTTGTCCGGATTGCTGTACTGTTTGTGCGATTCTTCGACCCGCTTGGCGTCGGAAGTGATCAACGATGTGGAAGAGTTTTTTCAGACCGAACGCGGTGGCAGCGAAGTTTGGAGCCACGTGACCAGTTTCCAGACCAAGATTCGCCGCAACATCCGTTTGGCCGAGGCACCAAGTTTTGGCCAATCCATCTTTCAATACGCTCCAACGTCGCATGGTGCTGAAGACTACTTGAACTTGGCCCACGAAGTCTTAGAGCAATCCGCGCTCGAACAGTCGGCCCAAGCGCAGGACGCCAAAGAACAGGCCAGAGCCGACGCTTCAACCGCCCGGGCCGCGCTGACGGCATAGGAACCATCCCGAAGCAACGTCCGTCAATCCCAACCCGAGTCGCAAACGCGGGGATCGAGTCGTAAACGCGGGGATCGAGTCGTAAACGCGGGGATCGAGTCGTCGTAGAGTATCCCTCGTTTGCGACTCGGGTTGGGATCTCATGTTCACAAAACATCCGGCAGTTATTTTCTGCCAATTTTTTCGTTGCGATAAGTAGCTCAACCTCCGCGTGCCGCTCCACGGTCGCCGTGCCACACCGAGTGCCACACTGGGTGCCATTCTGGGTGTCATTCGCCACTCTTCCAGAATGCCCACACGGCAGACCGCCGGCCACTCTTTATATGTGAGGGCGAGTGGTCTTTCGCAGCCTTGGGCGAGTGACTCCAACCATCGAGCGATACGCGAGATCATCAACCGTTCGTCACCGACGAATTGGCCGTGCGTTTTTCCAGACGAGAGGCGACGTTTGTGGTACAATCGACCTGGACAATTTTTTCACAGGAACAGCTACCTTGCCGCGTCGTAACGTCTCGCCGTCCAGAAGTTATTTGGCCAGCAGTCCATGGATGAACCAACTGTTGGACCGGCGGCGTTTCTTGTCCGACAGCGCGTGCTCGTTGGGGGCGGTCGCTTTGGTGAATTTGTTGCAACAACAGAACCTGTTGTCGGCTGGCCAAGCAGGGGGTGGGGATGAGGTTCGCTTCGATCCGGCGCGACCCTTTGCGGCGCGGCCTGCGCATTATCCTGCGCGAGCTCGCCAAGTGATTGTCGTGTTTTGTGCGGGTGCGGTCAGCCAATTGGAGACTTGGGACTACAAGCCCGAGTTGAAATCACGTGATGGACAGGCATTGCCAGGTGGCCCAGCGGTCACCTTCCAAGGTCCGGCTGGCGAGTTGGCCGCTCCGCAGTACCAGTTTCGTCAGCGTGGGCAATCGGGCAAGTGGGTTTCGGACTTGATTCCGCACTTGGCCGCGTTGACGGACGACATTGCGTTTATTCATTCGTTGACCAGCACCAGCAACACGCATGGTCCCGCCGAGAATTTTCTGTCCACAGGTTCGGTGCTGGATGGCTTCCCAAGTCTCGGTTCGTGGGTCACTTATGCGTTGGGTAGTGAAAGCGAGAACTTGCCCGCGTATGTTGCGATTCCCGATCCACGCGGCGTCCCGCAAAATGGTTCCAACAATTGGGGCCCTGGTTTCTTGCCAGCGGCGTTTCAAGGGACGCCGCTCAGTGCCACGCAGCCTATCCGGCACTTGCAGCCACGGGGGATCGACGCGGAAACCGACCTGGCAACGCGAGAATTCTTAAGTCAATTGAACCAGTGGCATTTGGACGAACATCATGGGGACGCGCAGCTTGCGGCTCGAATTGCCAGTTATGAACTGGCCGCACGCATGCAATTGAGTGTGCCGGAACTTAACGATCTCGGAAGTGAGCCGGAACATATTCTTAAACTTTACGGAGCGGATGATCCCGCGCAACCCTTGCGGATGGGATTCGCGAAGAATTGCATCTTGGCACGGCGGTTGATCGAAAAAGGGGTGCGATTTGTTCAGTTGTTTAATGGAGCTTACGCCAGTGCTGGTGAACTGAATTGGGACGGGCATGAGCGACTCAAAGAGCAGTACGATCGCCACGCGTTGATCATGGACCAACCGGTGGCTGGCTTGATCCAGGACTTGCGACAGCGGGGCTTGTTGGAGAATACCTTGGTCGTTTGGTGTACCGAGTTTGGTCGTATGCCCATGTTCCAGAAGGGCTCACGTGGGCGCGACCATAACCCTGATGGATTTACTTGTTGGCTGACGGGGGCGGGGGTGAAGGGCGGAGTCAGTCATGGCCAGACGGACGAGTTGGGCCTCAAGGCGGTTCAGGACGTTCATCCGCTGTATGACCTGAATGCGACGATCTTGCACTTGTTGGGCTTGGATCACCAGCGACTGACCTTCGAGCACAACGGGATTCGTCGCCGTTTGACGAACGTCGAGGGACACGTGATTCAGCCGATCCTGGGGTGAGATCGCGAACCCAGGATACTTGCCTGGGGTCTTGAGGTTGGCTACACTGATTCCGCAAATCCACCGAAAAACCCGATGATTTGGCGGCCGACCCATGCTTGCGTGTTCGGTTGCTGGAGGGTTTGATTTGAGATAACTTCAGGCCGCGGTGGAGCTTGCCGCGTGAATTTGGCGATGCGAAGCGCCGCCGCTGGAGAGTCAAGATTCACGTTAACCGAGGATGGATGGCTGAGTCTGGTTTAAGGCACCGGTTTTGAAAACCGGCGTGGGGGTAACCTCACCGGGGGTTCGAATCCCTCTCCATCCGTTAGTTGAGGTCTGGGTTATTAGCAGGTTGTTCGGCCAAAGTTGGGCTGGCGTTAGTTTGGAAACGTTGATGGCCTCGCGGCCGGCAAGTTGAGGTACGAGATGAAGCGAGTTTTGTTGGCTTTAAGCTGTTTGGCGATGTTGGTTGGATGCGAGAACAAACCTCAAGTGGGTGAAGCAGATACTTCGGAAACGAAGCAGTTCGGTTCTGAAGGCATGAATGTTTCGGGGATGGCGCGTCCGACGAACAACGAGCGTGTGATTGCGACGACGACTGTCAAGTTGATTGGACGACACAAAGGTGCCGAGCCGAAACCACGGCATATTACTTTCATGATGCCGCCGGATTGCCAAGTTTACATGCCAGGCGGAAAATTTGAGGCAATGGAGTCGTTCCGAATTGGCTTTGTGATGGAAATGTTGGATGTGGAGTTGGAAGCCAGTGGCTTGGACAAGGAACAAGCGGGGAAACTTGCCGAGCACTTGCGTGGTCCCGACTTCTTCAACACCAAGCAACATCGAACGGCCATGTTTGAGACCTCTTCGGTCAAGTTGAATCCAGACGGGACTGGGACGGTGGTCGGCAAATTGAAGATGTTGGGCCAAGAGCAAGAGTTGACCATTCCGGTAACGCACAATGCCGAGAAGAAAGTTTTGGAGGCCAAGTTCGACTTGGATCGCACGCAATTTGGCATGACATACGGCGTGGACTCGATTGAGGAAAAAGTCGAAGTTCAGATCAGCTTGGACGTCAGCAACGGCTAGTCTCGCCAGTGCTAGTCTCGCCAGTGTCAGTCTCCGGCGTGTTGGTTTCGCGAGTGTTCGTCTCGCGAGTGTTCGTCGATACGTGGGGGTAATCCGGGGCTTGCCAGACCTGGGGTATGAGATAGAATACGAGGCAAGTTCACGAGAAACTTGGACGACCGCACCCAAACGAGTCGTCCGGTATGGGTTCGTAGCTCAATTGGATAGAGCATCGGTCTTCGGAACCGAGGGTTGGGGGTTCGAATCCCTCCGAGCCTATTTTTGTTAGTCGGTCTACTTCATATCGCGGTCTCTTAGTCGCGCCGAAGTTGTGGTTGCGTTGCTCAAGTAGACGAGCCGATCTCTTACTTGTCGTGGAACGTCGTCGCTGCACGACACGGCGGTTGTGTTCCGTTTGGGTGCTGGCCGTTCGTCGGTTGACACCGACAGTCAATACGGGTCGCCGCGCGGCGGCTGTGACGGTTGTTGGTTTTCAGTTTCGCAGCGAGCAGCGAGAAGTGTCGAGGATCTTTTGTTTTACTCGGCCTAGAGTGTACGATGTTCTCGAACCCGCTCGTTCAGTCTCCGCTCGAGGCGGGGCCGCTAAGGTACCTTCTCTTTCAATTCATTCGCCACAAGTTTTCCGAAGTCGCCTTCTCATGAACTCGAACAAACGTCGTCAGGCGAGTCTTTTTCTTTCTGATCAAACCAAAATCGAGTCGCTGCGGCTTCGATACAACCCGGTCCAGGCCCAGCTGATCCCCGCACATGTGACGCTTTGTCGCGAAGATGAGGTCACGGACTGGGGGGCTCTGCGGACGAAATTGGAACTGCTTGTTCCGTTTGAACTAACGCTTGAGTTTGGTATTCCGGTGCGCGAGAACGATTTCGTTTACTTGCCTGTCGTCGCGGGGGTAGAAGCCTATCAAGAATTGCGCTGTAAGATTCTATCGAAGGAGGCTCGTCTGCCGATGCCGCATCTCACCATGATTCACCCGCGAAACGGAACCTGCACCGATGAAATTTTCACCGAAATGAGGGCCGCCATCGACTCACCGTTTCAATTCACGTTTCGAGAAGTCAGGTTGATTGAGCAAGAAGGAGCGGGAGTCTGGCAGGTCATTTCGCGAGTCGGTATTCCCGATCAGAATGAACCAGGCCCCTCAAGCCACGAATCGTGTGGTCGCGGGTTCTCTATGCCGTGAAGGATTTTTCCCAGCCAATCCAGTACCGTTGTGTCGGCCCTGCGGGCAAGGCTGCGACCCATTTTTTTGTGCTCACGTTCAGCACTTGTGTCGGCCCCTTCGGGCCTGTTTAAGCCAGGAAAAATGCTTCACAGCGTTGCCCTGCAGGCCTTTTCTGATTTTGGAGCGACTCCAACCGGTGGCTAACGCACACCGGCTCGGGTTGTGTCGGCCCATTCGGGCCTGTTTTTCAGACGGAAAAATACTTCACGGCGTAGGAGGCTTCGCGAAGCATCGTGAAGTTGTAACCGGTGGCTTGCGCCGACCGGCAAGGGATGTGTCGGCCCCTTCGGGCCTGTTTTTCAGACGGAAAAAATGGGCCACGGCGCAGCGAATGGCGCCGCGGCGACTCAAACGTCGTTTATCGATTCAAGTTTTGATGACCCGGCGAGTGATGTCGAGCCCGCTGGTACAGTTCGGACGCTTTCCGACGCAATTCATCGGCCATCGAGTATTCGCCCACATCTTCCAGGTCCCAAGCCGCCTCTTCCAACCGTCGTGCGGCTTGGCGAACTCGATGACTCTGATCGGGGCCCAGCGAAGGTCGTTGGTTCGTCCGAACCATATCGTCGATTTGACGATCCTGGCGTCGACGTGCGTCTTGGTTCCATTCGTTGGAACTGACGCGAGCCGGATCATCTCCGATGGATGACTGGACGGAAGGCGATCGCATGCGTTCTGAATCTGCCTGCCTAGGAACGAATTGCTGCGGCGACATATCGGACCGCGGTTCACCGGAGTTCTCTGTTCTCTGAACAGGAGGTTGCGGAAGATGTGGTGGAACTCCTGGCGCGAATTGCGGTGGCATCGCGAATTGATTCGGGACGATCATGTGCGGATTTCCGATCACAAGCGGTTGACCGTGTCCCTGAATCGTCGATGGCTGAAAGGTACTTGGCGGGAACGAGCCATACGGCGGGACTTGACTCCAGCTAAGGACCGGCGACTGTGGTGGCACCGGCTGTTGCCAATGGGGTGACGGTTGGCCGTGGGGAACTGGTTGGGCGTGAGGTGAAGGTTGGCCCTGAGTTGGCGGATGAATATTCATCGATGGATGAGCATTGGTGGGCGGTGCCGACCAGGGAACAGAATTGGGGTGCGGTCCTTGAGGTGCACTGGGTATTAATGCTGGCATCGCCTCACGCGATTTATCGGATTGTTCTTGCTCGATCAAAGAAGCCAGCGCCGTTTGGAAATCCTCTGGGCTGCCGATGTTTGTGCCGACTCGCGCCCGCAACGCCATCAGCTCTTGCAGTTTGCCCATGTTTTCTGGCGAACAAGTTGCTGTCGGACAAGTTGCTGTCGGACAAGCTGTCGTTGGGCATTCTTGTGTGGTGCAGCTGGCCTCGTCCTGGGATGCCGGGAGAATGGCAATCGAGCTAACTTGAGGGGCCGATTCGACCAGGATCTGCGCCGGTGCGGTTTCTTGAGGGCTTGGAAACTTGGCGGGTGGCAATAATAGGGGCCAGCCAAACAAGCTGGCCGATCCTGCAATCTGCAAGACGGTCGCGACCGAGGCAAAACCAGAACGAAAACAACGCAACTGAACCATCGAACACTCCCTTGCCAACAAACCTTGCATCCATTTTGTTCGGTCGAAACTTAGGTTCAACCGAGCGGCGAAGGCTTAGTATATGCCGCAACTAGGAATGTCTCCAACACGAGTTTGCCGCAAGGCAGCCAATGATACTACTTTCGCGCGATCCAGGTCCAATGGCGGTCGCTGGTGGCCACCACGGATTCGGGCCCGCAACCAAATTCAGTGATCAATGATCGAATTTCTTCCAGCGAGAGAGCGGCATGCAGCGAATCGTCGAACATCTGTTGTTGGTGTTCGTTGCCAGTGCCAGCGTACGTTTCGACAAGGCGGCGCAATTCTTCTTCGGTTTGCGGTCGGAGCAAATCGCGAAAAAATAGAGTGCCTCCGGCCCTTGTCACACGCCATGCTTCCCGCAAAACCTCGATCGGGGAAGGAATATGGTGAATGATGCTGTTGCTAATCACCCAATCGAACATGCCGGTCGCGTAGGGCATGGCTTTGGCGTCGCAATGAGAGAGCTGAACGACTCGAGTCATCCCCGCAATCTCCAAATTCAAACGAGCTCGTTCCAGCATGGCGACCGCCGCGTCCGCTGCCATGATTCGGCACTCGAACCCACGTTTCACGATTTCGATCGGAATCAACGCGGTTCCTGTCCCCAAGTCCAACACGTCCCCGCCCGCGAACCCGGCATCCGTCATATCATTGACAAAAACGTTGTTCACATGGGAGTGGTCCATGTTGTTGTAGTCTCGCGCCTCCTCGGGCGAGTCCATCACTTCCGGTTCCAAGACCCGCTGCAGCATGGAGCATTCCTCTTTGTTTTGGCAACCAAGCTCGATTCGCGAACGAGAGGTTGCCCATTGTCGCTGACCGCTCCGTCGGTCGGATTCAGTATGTCGCTGACCGCTCCGTCGGTCAGATTCGGCTTGTCGCCGACCGCTCCGTCGGTCGGATTCGGTTTGTCGCTGACCGCTCCGTCGGTCAGATTCGGCTTGTCGCTGACCGCTCCGTCGGTCAGATTCGGCTTCTCGCCACGCTTTCGCCCAGCAAGCTCAAGGCCAATCAGCGAAGAATGGCCAACAACTCGCTTTCGTCCAGGATCAAGACACTGTGTCCGTCAACCGTGATCTCGGTACCGGCCCAAGCCGAAAAAAGAACCCGATCTCCATCAGCAACTTGGGGTTTCACGCGAACGCCCGACTTGGTCAAGCGCCCTGGGCCCACCGATAAGACTTTGCCTTGCGTTGGCTTGTCTTTCGCGGATTCCGGTAGAAAAAGTCCGCCACTGGTTTTTTCAGCGGCATCCAAACGACGAACAAGGATTTTGTCGCCTAGAGGTTCGACCTTCATTTTTTGATCTTCAACATTTAAAGTAGAACCGCGAAGGGTCGTCATTCGCTAGCAGTGGATGACCCGGCCCCTAGAATTCCGGCCCTTATTTTCTCAGGAACCTGGGCAGATGCAAGGCACGGCGAGTAATGGTTCACAATATTTCAGCTCAAAATCCAGAAAACCGGGATCCGGCTAAATAGTTTGGGGGGACTGTTCCGATAGTTACAGTTGTAGCGACCGAATTTCGGCCGTTTCGTGTATTGTGCTGGCGACTCCAACCCGTTGGCGCACCCGATTCCCAGGGCAAGGATGTTCCATGGCTGAGTCGAAGAACTCCCCCACAACGGAAAAACCAGGCGAAAACGGCTCGCGACCGGAACGTCTCGACCGCGCCCATGCACAATTCGGGAATCATCCGCACGTGGTTTTTGGGGCCAAAAAGTCAAAAACGGAATCCGAACCTTTTTCTGAATTACCAGCGAAACTTCAGGCGAGGATGGATCGACTGCTCGCGGACCTGGCCGCTCTGGAAGAGCCCGAGTATCACGAAACCGTCCCTGGTGACTTGATAGAAATTCGCTCGGAATCAAATTCGATCCACCTGCCGGAACTCACCGAGCTAGAACCCGAACTCGTTCCCGAGGACATTGTCACCGTTCCGTTTCGTCCATCTGCGAGCACCCTGCCCGCGTCGGAAAACCCACGGGCTCAAGTCGAGGTGGATTTGCCAGAAGCCGCGATTCCGCCACGCGACCAACCTTCTTTGGCGGATGTTTCGCATTCGTTTAGTCGGCAAGCTCGGGAAATTTTGGAGATCATCAAGCGTCGACAAGACGAACTCTCGATCCAGAAAAATGAATTAGAGTTGCGCGAAGCCGGGTTGGAAAAACGGATTCGGCAAGAGCGGTTGGCCTTGGTTGAACGCCAGCGACAGCTCGAACAATCATTGACCGTCCATCGCCCGCCGACGTCGCTGTTGGAACGCGTCGATCAGGCGGAACTTGATTCTCGAATTGCGATAGCTCCCGAATCGATCGACCATCCGATTCCGTCCGAGCCGTCCATTCCAAACGAGTCGGTTGAACGACGAATTACTCCCGAGTGGATCGCGGTTCATGAACGCATGCATGGCGGGACTGCGGCGAATCAGGATCAACACTTCTACGACGTGATCGAAGAGTTCGTAGCGCGGCAAGTGCAGCAAGAGAATTCTGGCGTTGTCGCCAACTCGATCGTTAGCAGCACTTCCAATCCGACTGTTTCGATTTCGCAGGGACGCCGCGAGGCGCCATCGCCAGCGTCGCCGCATTCTGCGACGAAAGCAGCCGCATTCGATACAACTGTCCGCGACGACGGGACGGCTATGGCGGCGTGGCAGCGACAGGCCGAACATTTGCGTCAACAACATGAAACGGCGATTCGTTCGTTGCGACAAACTCGCCGCCAACTCGAGTTGTTAAAAGATATCTTGACGCAACAACAGTCGCTGTGGGCCAAACAAGCAGAAGATTTGGAAGCTTATCGCGCCCACACTGAGGGGACATACGCGGCGCAGCAGCAACAATGGCTGATTGGGCTCGAGGATGTCGAGCGGCTGCGGATCCTGGAACAGAATGAATCATCCAAGCGCAAGACCTTTCTGGATCATCGGGAGGCGGCCTTGCACGAAGCGGAAGAAAGGTTGCAGCAATCTCAGGTTGAAGTGTTGCGCGACCGTGTGATTCTGAAGCAATTGGAACGAACGATTCGGCAATCAATTTCCAATGCGGACTGGAGCCAGCGTTGGCAAATCATCTCGGAAGAAACGCAGTCGTACCTCAAGAAGGTCCACGAAGAAGCGGAGGCGATCCAAGCAGAGACCAAGCGTCGAACCGATCGATTGGAGTCGCGAAAGTCAGAGATGTTACTCTATCGCGAATCGCTCCGTAGTTGGATCGAAAGGCAGATGAAGTTGGTTAGTCGACGAGTCGGTCATAGTGAAGATCGGGAAAGCGTCGTGCGACAAGCTTCTGCCGAGTTGGCTGCCGCTCGCCGCGAGTTGAAAGATCAACAAGACGCGCTCGAAGCCTTGTTCGGCCACAGCTTGCAGATCATTGACGAGCGATTGGATGCGGCGAGGCTACCCAGTCAAGAAGCCGCGTAAATCAGGTCCATTTCGCCTGAATTGTTGGCAGCAACCTGCGAACTCTCTTGGGTAGAACCCCGCCGTCCCGTTATCAACCTCTCATCAGCAACCATCATTTTGCGGCTTCCAAATTTGCTTGCCATCGATACCTCGGTCGCCGATTCGAACAACTGGCACCGCCGTTGTCTTATTGGCTCCGAGGTCATCGACGAGTTTTTGGAACTCGCAATCGAAAGTCAATCCCAACCCAATCCGGCGACCTCCGTGACACGGTCCAACTGAGCGGCCAGCCCGACCCGGTAAATGATTTCAGCAATTTGCGACGGTGAGAAATACCGTTGCAACGCCACAATGTCCTGGTCGGTCATGCTTTGCGGGGAATGGGTTAACTTGCGCGCAAATTGCAATGCGGTGCCGCGTTCCGAGTCCGGCTTTTCAGCCAACAAGGCAAACACTTCTGGCTCGCTCCATCCCTCCGCCACCAACTGCTCGCAAGCCAAGTGTTGCACGTACGGTGCGCCGTCCTCGACAGCACATACGAACAATAGACAACTGGACAGATGCTTTGGCAAATGACTTGTCGATTTTGCGATCGACCACTGATCCAGCCATTGTTTGCCAGCGATTGGGAAATTCAGCAGCAAGGCAGCATGAGGTTCTGTCGCTTCGCCGACGTTCTCTGCCGTCGTTGCCAACGGCAAGCGAGATTTCCGCAATTTTGCTTCCGCCAACGTCTTCCGCCAAGCCTCTAAATCACTGGGAAGTGGCCGCTTCGTCGGTGGACGTCCCACGACCGTCGATGGTTTTTCGAGTTCCGCGGCCGAAAGACTGGTGGAAAAATCACGCTCCATTTCTTGAGGAATCCCCAGCGAGTCGGTCCAACGATTGGTCGAGTTGTACCGTCCGACAAGAAACGCCATCTCCAATATTTCGAGCTCGGTAAAGTGCTTCTTCAACCCAGTGACTAGTTCGTCGGTAATCGTGTGAGGCGCCTCCGTCAGCACGCGAGCGAACTCGAAACCAGCTTGATGTCGCGGACTGAATCGCTTCCAATCGGTATCCAGCCACAACAGCATCTCTTCGGTCAAACCTTCTTTCTTCAGTTTGACTTCTTGATGTCCCAAGCAGTAATGGCAGTTGTTGACCCGCGACGCAATCCAAAACAATTCGACTCCAAAATCGTTGGGTAACGTCATCGCGGGATCGGGCGTCCGAGTGCCGCTGGCTTGGAACTCTGCCGGCAAATACAGTTTTCGCATTCGTCCATTGTTGACCACACCCAGCGCTCCCGGCGGTTGTGCTGGATCGGGCTCTTGTTCCGTCAGCGGTAGCCTTGCTTCGCGATGCTTTAGTTTCTCCAGTGCTTCCAACACGGCAGCTCGGCCTTGTGGAATCGCTTTGGGCAGATTCGAGTTGGACTCTTGGGTCCAACTTCGAGAAGGCATCCACAGCAATAATCCAAAGGCGATCCAAGTCGCAACGCTCCCTTTTTTAATCATCGTTCGTTCCTTTATTCCAATCGGCTGATTGTTTTGGCTGGGACGGTCGTCACCAAATACTCGATCTTGCGCTGACGATCCTCTTGACCGTCAGCACCGTTGAACTGTAGCTCAACCTCGAACTTGACGTTGGTGACGTACATCTCACCATTGGTCAGGATGCGGAAGTCTTTTAGTTTCGCGCCCTTGGCAAGCTGGTCGTCAGCAAAATACACCGGTGGGTTCAAAGAGCGCAGGTCTTCGGCTTTCTTGCCGGACTTCCAAAGTTCCAGCGAGTTGGACAACAATTCACGCGCCTCGTTGATGTCGGAATCGGGAGCGCGGACCTCCGACGGTCCGCACCCACCTATCAACAAAGCCAAAGCCATCCAGCCGATCATCGAAGCGCGACTCATGAAGCATTGCAGAATCACAGTTCACTCCCGGTAAAGGTCTCGCCACCATTTCGTGTCCCCATCGCTCGCCAAACTTCGAGGCTGATGTCGTCTGCGACAAGTCCGATCGAACCATCGCAACGACCTAAATTGACACCACCGGGGTGAAAGCTCTTGGCTGAAGTTGAGATCCGTCCAGGCGGAAACATGCACGATCGGCTGTTCGGTACATCGACGTGGAAGTAAATGGTGGACGAGTGGTATCCGCGCAACCAAGGTGCGCCGACGTCACTGACCCGTTGAAACGAAAGACTATTGATGTCGATGGCCCGGCAATCGGCCACGGCCGCGTCAGGATTCGCCGGATTGGTCTGTGGCCAAAAGGTGTCTGTGGCCGAAACCATCGCATTCGAATGATCACCCTTGCCATGTTCGCTGATGGATGCTGTGTTCGAGAGTCCATCTCCGATTTCCGCGAGTCGCAGGTTCGAGTTTAGGAAGAAAACTCCATTTGGATCGGGCTGGCCAAAATTAGGATCGGCGGTATCCGTGGTCGCTCGCCCCCAAAGAATCCCGGAGCCTTGATTGAATCGATAGTTGTTCCCTGCCATGCCGGGAGGCACCATGGTCTGTGGATCCGTCGGACAATTGAATCCGCCAACCTGCATCGCCCGCACAGGAGCGTTGTTCGCATGCGAAAACAAAACCGTAAAGTCGATCTTCTCGTAAATGTTTCCCAGTTCCATGTACGAAAGCAATTTGGAATGGGCCGAGAATCCCAAGTTGTCACGTCCAAACGGGAGTCGCTGTTTGGCCGACTCGTAGTTCAGCATCGCGAGGTTCAATTGACGGATATTGTTGGAACATTGGCTACGGCGGGCGGCTTCGCGGGCCATTTGAACAGCTGGCAAAAGCAGTCCCATCAAGACCGCGATGATGGCAATGACAACCAAAAGTTCGACTAGGGTGAAACCGCGTCGAACCTGACGTAGGTTATTTAAAGTGGACATGAGACAATTCCTTTGTTGGGGCACAAGAGTAGCGGGAAACAGCAACGGGCGATCTGCGATTGAACAATTCGAATCCGCTTTTCCGATCGCTCGCGAACGCAATTGTGGCGAATGCCTTCAGCCAAGCACGACCCCTCGAAGCTCAGTACCGTGTTGGCAGCGGCTCGAAAGTGGCAAGTGAAGGGGCGCATCGACGATCCGCATCGTCAACAACCAAGCAGTTGTGGAATCCGATCGCAAATCGCAATGCAAGAACGGTTGGGACATTGGAGCAGGGGATTTTCACGATCCAGCCGATCGAAATCGCTAGATCGTCAAAACCACTGAAACTAGAGGGCGGCAATTTCGAAGACTTGAAACTTGGAAGTGTCTATCCCTGTCCGCAGCCGCACCAGTGGGGTCACTGGGAGACTTACTTGAGGGGGCAACAAGGTCGCGGCAACAAGGTCGCGGCAACAAGGTCGCGGCAACAAGCCACTGGATCGCGAAACACTCCAAAGCGTCAAACAAGAAACACCGCTTGAGAATGATCAAACTCGAGGTGGACGGAACAAAGAATTTTCAAAAACGTTTACTTCAACTTGGGCCGTAACTGCTGGGTCAAAGCCACCCTCCCCGAAAATCAAAATCGCAACGCCGACGGCTATGAACTGCAAGCCCGAAAGGCGAGTGGGGTCTGGCGTGACCGAAGAAAACGACCAACCATCTGGAAGTTGACGACACCCAGGGCCGTTGCATGGCGCGCCCCTCTCAGGGTGCTTGCCCCCGTGCTTCGCAGAAAATCGCGGTGACGCCCGAAACTGGTCCGCATTCAAACAAAACCGCTCGATCGGAGCCAAATTCGGGTCTGTACCGACCTGAGGGGCCGCGTTTGCCGCAAACCATTCTAGCTTCGTAAAAACATAGTGGCCGCAAGAGGCCGAGGCCACGGAAGCCAATTGGAGGCAGGCCAGGAGCGCGCCGCAGCGCACCAACCACACCAAACTCCACGACTTCAGTTCACCGCGACACATTGACACAGGACTCCTCCAATGGCTCACTATATCTGGGCGATGATCGAAATCAAGTTTTGATTGTGTAACATGGAAAAGAATCGGCGAAGTCGGGCTCCCCGCAGTGGAGTAAAAGAGATCCTGACACGACGGGGCCCTGGTTTCGTACCGAATAATGTTCCAGAAGTGACAGACCCACTCCGATTGCCCTCCGCCGTCGGTCAAAACCGCCCGCATTGTGATGTTTGCCGCAAATGGGGTGTGCCGACGACTTCCTTCGTTGAAAGGAATCGTTTTGCACAGACGCTAGCAAATTCACCGGAGAAAATTCGAGAAATGGCAGAATAACAGCGTTCTTGAGCAAAGCAGTGTCGGTTGGTGCTGCTTGCGGAGTTGGCCCGTGCGGGCTTCCTCAATTCGAATCAACTTTCGCCTGCCGAGTAGCCGAAAGTTGTCTGGGAAAACAACTTCAGCATCTCTTCATCGCGGATTGTTGGTTTGGTCGATTAGTTGTGAGCGGGTCGTTTTTGCTTCCGCAGGCGATTGCAACCAAAGCGGGCCAGTGGATTCGATCGACCACGAACTTCTGACCTCCACCGCGACATCGAAGAAGAGGGCTGGGACCAATGTCCGCTACAT
Source organism: Planctomycetaceae bacterium (assembly GCA_016794985.1). Lineage (GTDB taxonomy): Bacteria > Planctomycetota > Planctomycetia > Pirellulales > Pirellulaceae > M30B19. Next base: position 36,877 of record JAEUIQ010000043.1, read on the forward strand.
CGTTGGCCGCCCATGGTCGACACAGGACACGGCACAGCAACGGATTGCTGCGGTTATGAAGGTCACGGAATGCCTCGATTGACAATCATCGTTCCCTTGATGGATCAAGTGGATGCGTTTGAAACGACACTGGCTAGTGTGTTGCGTTATGCGGGGACTCAGATCGAGGTCATGGCGGCCATCAGTGGTGGCTACGCAGATCAATACGGCATTCTCAACGAAATCAATTCTGTCGAGATCGACGCGCGGCGGACGAAGACGGCTTTGGGCCGTGTTGCCATGGCAGCCGGCTCGGCAAACTCCGCTTGGGTCTATTGGCTGACTCCCGGAGTGGAGTTGACGCAAGAGGCTCTCGACGCGGCGGTTTCCATCATTCAACGGCGCGATTTGGGACTGGCCAGTCCGCGTATTGTGGCCCAATCATCCTCGAATCAAACCATCGCATCCCAGGGACGCCCAGCCGGGCTGCCTGGTTGTTCGTTGGCCAGTAGTGTGGTGCTCACGAATCGATTTCATCCAATGTGCTTGGAGGAATTGATCGGCGAACAGTGGTCGATGAACGACCTCACCGCTCAAATCCGAGTTGTTGGTCCGACTGGTTGGGCTGGGTTGGTGCAACGACGCTTGTTGACACAATGGTTGCGAACCGGCGACGCACAGCTACCGAGTGGTTATGCCGAGTTGTCGCTTGGGCTCTTCGTCCAGCAAGATGGCTGGGCTCACGATTGGATTGAGGGTGAATTGATCGCGAGCGAGGCGATTGCGACCGAAATTGAAGCCGGTTATCGGCTCTGTGGTCGTGCCTCGAACCAGATCTTGTCGATCACTGCGTTGGAATCAAGAAAATCGCCGATCTGGCCCGCGGTTCGCGCAAGCATGTCCGAGTTGGCAGGCGGCTGTTTGTCGCCGCAACTATTGCGAGTGGTGTGGGAACGGTTCCAAAGTTGGCGCTCGCTCCGCAAAGCGTCGCTGCGAAGACCGCTCGCGACCACAGCATCCGATTCCGAAGTCGACCACGAGGATTCGGCAACGGCCTCGAATTCGGAAACTTCGAGCCGTTCGTCTTCAACCCGATCGAAACAATTCCGGTCAGCCGCGTAGCGCCGCAGCCTAGATATATTGCCGTTTGACGATACAGTACAATTCATCGTGTCGGGGGTTGGCCCTTCAACTTAGGTTGCGCGATGATGGTTTGTCAACAACGAAATCGGCTGTGGATTCTCATCTTCCTCGGTGGGCTGGCGTGGGCGAGTGACTCGCGGTTTCTACCGTTCGCAAAAGTGAGCCTTGCTCAAGAAACAGGCGACAACCGAGAATGGGTCGTCATTACCGAAGATCAACGGTCGATCAAAATCGAGACCGATCTGTTGGCAGCCGTCATCCCTAAACGCGATCCGAAACATTGGATGACGGGAATTGAAAAGGGTTCGTTTCTCGATAAGACCACGGGGTTTCGCGAAGTAGGCGACGGCTTGATGGTCGTCGATTGGTTGATGGAGGCTGGCAGTGATGCCGAGTGGTCGGATCAAGTAATCGCTCCCGACGGTCATGGCGTGGGGCGGTACACTTGGTTTGAAAACGAAACCGACCCCGCCCGCCGCGATTACGCCCTGATGGCCCATGGCAGCAGCCATCGCAAGCGTATGGTGGAAGGTCCACAACTTTGTCATCGACTGAAGCCAGTTCAGCCCACCGTCATTCAGGGAGCGGATTTTGTTGCCGTGCGCACCACGTCGACGTTTGAATATGCGGCACCCGGGCGAAAGCCAGGCTCACGCTGGACACAATTGCTGGTCTTCCCACGTGGCGAACGCTTCTTTTTGTTGATGGATCAGGTGGAAAGCATCAATGATTCTGCGGAGATGTTCTTGAGGAACGACACACCGGGCTGCGTCCGACACCAGCAAGGTGACACGTTTAGTGAAATCTACTTGAGTTATTTGAATGGGCCACATGGGCTGCGGATTCCTGCCCGAGAGTTCTTTGAACCTTTCCCGCCGGACTTGAAGTTCGGTTATCGACGAGACACGCATCGAGTCCCGGCACACTTTATTCGCGCGTATCATCTTCGCGACCCGGACACTGGCCGAGACGGACCGTGGCTGGCTGGGTTGACCTTGGACCCGGATGTTGTGTACGAAGCCTGGTGCAGCCAACGACCCGGTGGCATTATTGTCATGATCGAAGAGGTTTACGGCCGACCCATCAAAGCGGGCGAGTCTTTCAGCGCGACTCACGTTGTCGGATACTTTGATGACATCGATGCCATGCACAAAGTTTACGACCGTTATCGGGGAAACACGCGTTTGAGCGTGGACACTGAAGGTTGGAAGCTTGACTAATTCTGGCGACCGTAAACGATATATCCAATTGCGATTAAAAGTCTTGGCCAGGGTGAGCACGGTTAATCGCGATCTGGAGGCTGGTCGAATGTTTATGCGTTTATTTCTCTTTTTTGTCGTTGGTTTGTGGCTGATCGGGGTTAACGGCGATGCGGTGCAGGCTCAGCCGAGTCCAAAAACGATTGTCTTGAAATATGATTTCAATCGCGGCTTGCAGGGCTGGGTGCCGGGTTTTGCAGAGTATTCGTTGGATGGATTGGAGACGTATCAACTGGAGGCGAGAATCGCTCGTTTACCCAAAGAAGTTGATTCTAGAAAGCGGGGATTGAGGATTCAAGGAATGAATCGTTCGGACGATTTGTTCATGTATTTGGCGAAGCAAGTTGGCCGGGACGTAGGATTGGTCCCCAACCAAAAATACGAACTCCAATACGAAGTGAGATTTGCGTCAGATGCCGCAGCGGGATCGTTTGGAATCGGCGGTGGGCCGGCGGAAAGCGTTTACCTTAAGGTCGGCGCGTTTCCTTGGCGACCCAAGGCCTACCTGGGAACGGGAGTGTACCATCGATTCATGTTATTCAATGTGGACAAAGGAGATCAGTCTGGCTCCGGTTATTACATGTCGGTGGCTGGCGATATTGCCAACGGGCGTGACCCGGAGTTGCCGCCCCAATTCGCTTCTGTGACGCGTACCCATGTTCACACCGAACATGTTTCGACCACCGCGAAGAGTCGTCTTTGGCTATTGGTAGGTACCGATTCTGGATACGAAGGCCTGACTCGGCTGTATTATCAAGAAATCAAGGTAACTCTGACCCCCAAATAGGCTCGCAAGTTCGGAGTGCCAATCCGCGAACCGAGTGGTATTCGCCAGGTGTAGGCCTTGGTCCGCACTTTTTTCAAACGTCTGTTTGAGCCGCAATAGCCGGGGTGGTCGGGGCTGGGTGCTACGGGGAAAATTTGCGGTTTAGGGCGACTTTAGGGCCTATTTCGATTGACCGGGCGACCGCGAATCAAGTAAAATCCAGGTCCCGCCTTTATTTCCACCTGGTGTGCTTGGGTCGTCCGTTTCAGCGAATTCTGATCGAGGAATTCGGCACGGAGGAGAGCTGCCGGGTCCCGCCCCACCTATCGGTCCTTGAGTCATGCACTCGAGTTTTCCTTCAAGTTGGGCCCGGTCCATGGCCATGGCATGGACTGGAGCCAGGTTCCGGATTCCTGCTTTGCCTACGTGCCAACGGCTGGATTACGAACCAATCGAGCACCCTGCCCCCTTCGAGTAACGCGATGATCATTGGCAAGCCAAAGTCGACGTCTTTGCTGACGCCCGAGCAACTGCGCGAGTTGCGGCGAGTGCTCGGTTCAGGCGGGGAGGACGTGGACTTGGGCGATTTGGCGCTGGATTTTGGACTGGCCGACGAGGTCGAGTTGTTCCAAAGTTTGGCGCTTACTTTGGACTTGCCATTTGTTCCACCGGGCAAATTGCAGGCGGACGGTCAATGCTGGGAAATTGTTCCGGCGAAATTGATTCACCGCTACGGAGTCTTCCCCTTGAGCGTTTCCGACCAATCGCTGCAGCTGGCGGTGGGTGATCCGTTCAACATGGCGGCCCTTGACGCAGTGGCCGCGGAGACCGGTTTGGGAGTATCGGCGCTGATATGTGTTCCGAGCGAGTTGAACCGGTTGATCAAATCGCATTTAGGGGTCGGTGCCGAGACCATTGAAGGCTTGATGGCGGCACAGAGTGACGACGGCATCGTGTTGGACGATGATTTGTCATTTGACGGTAGTGAAGATGCGGAAGCCGCGCAGCAAGCCTCGGTTGTTCGTTTGGTGAACGAGATTCTTTCCGAGGCCATCGAAGCCCGCGCCAGCGACATTCATATCGAGGCCCAGGAACGGGGACTCAAAATTCGGTATCGGATCGACGGCGTACTGCAGAAGCAACCTGCTCCCACCGAAATGAATCGTTTTCGCAATGCCATTGTTAGTCGCTTGAAAATCATGGCCCGATTGAACATTGCGGAAAAACGCGTGCCTCAGGATGGTCGCATCAAACTACGTGTCTCCGGGCGCGAAATTGATATCCGGTTGTCGATTATTCCCATGCTGCATGGCGAGAGCATCGTGATGCGGATCTTGGACAAGACAAATCTCAGTTTCTCGCTCCGTGACATTGGGATGCCCGAGCACATCTACGATACGTTTAGTCGCTTGATTCGTTTGCCGCACGGAATCGTGCTGGTCACGGGGCCCACGGGTTCTGGCAAGACCACGACGCTCTACAGTGCGCTCAACGAGATCAAAAGCGAAGATACCAAGATCATTACAACCGAAGACCCTATCGAATACCAACTCGAAGGCATCAACCAGATCCAAGTTCATGCCAAGGTTGGACTGACTTTTGCAGCGAGTCTACGAAGCATTCTGCGACACGATCCCGATGTCTGTTTGGTCGGTGAGATTCGTGATCTGGAAACGGCGATCAATGCGACTCAGGCGTCGTTGACGGGTCACTTGGTCTTCAGCACGCTCCACACCAACGACTCGGCCGGTGCTTTCATGCGACTGTGCGACATGGGCGTGGAACCGTTCTTGGTGAGCAGTACCTTGGAAGGGGTGATGGCTCAGCGACTGGTAAGGAGATTGTGCAAAGAGTGTCGCGAGAGTTACGTTCCAGATCCAGAAGTCTTACCACCCGATTTCCCCAAACGGAAGTTCGAAATGTTTGGCGGACAGTTGTGGCGACCGGTCGGTTGTCAAAAATGTCGAGGCAATGGATACGCGGGTCGAGTGGGCATCTACGAGTTGTTGACGGCGAACGAAGAGATTCGACGTTTGGCTAACGAACGCGCTTCCAGCAACGACATCAAGAAAGTGGCACGCCGTTGCGGAATGACCACCTTGCGCGACGATGCTTGGACCAAAGCGTTGAATGGCATTACGTCCTTGGAAGAAGTCATGCGAGTGACGAAAGAGGACTGAGAATCATGCCCGAGTTTACTTATACCGCCAAACAACGAGACGGCCAGGTGGCACGTGGCGTCATCATGGCCGACGATCGACGTCAGGCGTTAGCCAACTTGGTAAAGCAGTCATTGGTGCCGTTGCAAGTGCAGGTGAAATCGGGATGGAATCTAAACGCACTGAAACTGCCGATCGGCAAACGCGTTCGCGGCGAAATCATGGCCAGCACGCTCGCTCAAATGTCCGAGTTGCTCGAAAATGGTGTTTCGCTTTTGGAGTCATTGGATATCTTGGCGAAGCAATCCACCAGCCCTGTGATGCGAGAGGTCCTGTTGCAAATTCGCGGCGATGTCGCTCAGGGCGTCAACATCGACCAGGCGATGGCCAAGCACTCTGTGTTTGATGAGTTGACACTTTCGATGGTTCGAGCAGGTGCAGAGGGGGCATTCTTGGAGGATGCTCTCAAACGTATTTCAATCTTTTTGGAGCGACGTGAGGAACTCAAAGGCAAGGTGACGGGTGCGTTGGCTTATCCCGCATTTTTGTTGGTGGGAGGCTTGATCGTTACCGTGGTCTTGATCGTGGTATTTGTACCGCGATTCGAAGCGTTGTTCAGTCGCTTAGAAAAATCTGGGGTTGGATTGCCGGGGCCGACCGTTGTCTTGTTGGGCGCCAGCGACTTCTTGCGCAGCTACGGCGTGCTCGTCTGCGCCGCCGTTTTGGGACTATTGGTAGGTTTCAACCGTTGGGCACAAACCACGCAGGGACGCTGGATTTTAGACGGAGTGCGTTTGAAGTTGCCCATCTTCGGACAAATTCTGCATCACTCGGCGGTGGCGCGTTTCTGTCGGGTTTTGGGGACCCTGCTTACCAATGGCGTGCCCATCGTTAAAGCTCTGCAAATTAGTAGCTCGTCCACGGGCAACAAGCGATTGGAACAAGCCATTCTCCGTTCATGCGAGAATATCAAGTCGGGCGAAACCCTATCGGCACCTTTGACCGCCAGCGGCTTGGTTCCGCCCGCGGTGATGGCCATGATTCATGTGGCCGAACGGTCGAATACGTTGGATTCGGTGTTGATTCGAATCGCCGAGCGGACCGAACTAAAAATTGAACAACAGTTGGGAACAATGGTTCGAATGATCGAACCTTTGACCTTGGTATTGATTGGGGGCTTGGTGACTTTTGTGTTGGCGGGATTGCTGTTGCCGATCTTCGATATGAGCGCGGCGATCTAAACCAAACGACGATTAGGAGAGAGCAATGCAGTTAAAGAACAAACCATTTTTCTACCACTCGCAGGCGCGTCATGGGTTCAGTTTGGTTGAATTGATGATCGTGCTGGCGATTTTGGTACTTCTCGCGGGCTTGGTTTTGCCAAGACTGTTGGGCCAACAGAACAAAGCCGACATTAAAGCGACACAAACACAAATCAACAGCTTCAAACAAGCCTTGCAAAACTACGCGATCGATGTGCGGACCTACCCGGATACGGAGTCGGGATTGAAGGCCTTGGTTGCCAAGCCGGAAAACGAGCAGCAAGCTCGCAAATGGGATGGCAGCTACATCGAAGAGATTCCGGTTGATCCGTGGGGAAATGCGTACAACTATGAATATCCGCCGACCAAAGGCGGCCGTGATTTCCCGAATATCTGGTCGAACGGACCAGATGGCGAAAGTGAAACAGACGACGATATCAAGAACTGGACCGAGTCGGAGGAGGAGGGCCAGGAAGGCGATGGGGCAAACAGCGAGGGTGCCGCCGACAAGGACAATCGCAGCAAGGACCTTTAAGTTGTCGGCCAATCACGACGTCGTTGAAGATCCAAACGCTTCGCTGGCATCGCAGGTGCGTCGCGATCATGAACGCGCCTGCAATGCGCGAGTTGCAATGCGGGCGGGTGGTTTTTCGTTAATCGAGTTGATGATCGTTTTGGCGATTCTCGTGACTTTGGCTGCGATCGCCGTGCCGAATTTGCAGCGAAACTTTCAACGCAACGAACTGCGAGATGCGGGACGATTGCTCCAAGAAACGTTGGGCGAGTGGCGACAGCAGGCGATGCAGTCCGGACGTCCCATATACATTCAATTGGGATGGGATACGAATTCGATTCGCGTCCACCGCGACGCGGCTTGGCAAGCCGCGTGGACGACCGTGATTCGCTCGTCCGCGACCAACGATGCTTATGGTGTCAGGATTGAGGATGGCAACTTGAAGAACCCACCAGAGCCGACCGAGACGAGCGCGGAGGTCAGTATTGACGGCCTCGATGGCGATGCGTCCCGCACAAGTGGATGGGAAGTGCAGCAGATTTCGTTGACAACGGATGTTCGGTTCAGGCAACATCGGCTCCAGCCGCTGTCCGGCATCGAGTTGGAGTCGTCCCGTGATGAAACACGTGGGCAAGTTATGAACACAACGGAAAATGTTGCTGGAGTCACCAATGAGCCGACGATCTGGTCGCAGCCGTTGGCGATTATGCCTGATGGCAGCGTTGAAGAGGTCCATTTTTGGTTGGAACTGGAGCAGCGCTGGCAGTGTCCGGTTTTGTGGCGTGGTGCCACGGGTCAATTGGAAATTGGCCCGGTTCAAGTTATCACGGAAGGGAAGTCACCAACCGAACGGCGAGAGACGTTGTGAGACGCCATGGTTTATCGCTGATGGAAGTGATCTTGGCCACGGCTTTGTTGCTGGCGGCAACCGCAACGGTGGGACGCTTGGCTTATATCACAACTCAAAACGCTCAGCGAGCCGAAGATCGTGCCATTGCGGCGCAAATTGCCGACTTTCAGATTCAACAACTCTTGTTGGGTCAGTATCCCGTAAAGACCAAATCACGCGGCCCGGTCATTCTGTCAAACGTGGGAACGACTTCTGAACAACTGGCAGTGTCCGACCGGGGGCTGACGCATCCCTGGTTGGAATGGCAAGTTGCGATTCAAGTCGAACCTACTGCGGTTCCTTACTTGTTTCAGGTCCAAGTCGACGTTTTTCGGATGCGCGAGGCTTCTGAAACGACGGTCCCTGATCCAACGACCCGCGCGAGCTTGGATGCAAATGCGAATTCAGTGCTGTTTACGTATTCGGTAGTTCGTTTGGTGCGAGTCAATCCATGAAGTGCCGACCCCAGCATCGCCAGCATCAGTGCGGGTTCACGTTGGCCGAAGTCGTCATCGTGACCGTCATCCTGATGGTCCTGTTATCGGCAGTCTGGAGTTTGTTTTCCCTCCAACAGCAAACACTGGAGCGAGGGCAACGGTTGAGCCGCGAGTCGCGAGTCAATTTGGCGATGCGGCAGATGTTTCAAGATGATCTTGACCGAACTGCTGCAACAAGATGGAAAGCCCAAAACAGTCAAGGCGAACTCGCCTCGCCGTTAGCGAGAAGCGTCAATTCGGGTGATGGATTTGCTGGAATGATTGAACAAGTCGCTTCGTCGTCGCCGCCGCAAGAAGGGAGACATCCGAAGCCGCAATTCTCGTTCGCCGGAGGTCGTGACTGGCTGATCGTTGACGTACGGCGCCCTGCGCATCAATTAGCTTCGTTCGAATCCAGGCCCGCAACTGATCCCCTCGTCTCGGGGCCATTGCAAGAATCCACCCCATCCACATTGGATGACGAACTAGGTATCGCGAGTGACGCGATTCAACTTCGCATTCCGACCGCATTTGAACGCGTGATCTACATTTGGCTCAGCGATGAAGAAGTGGAAGCTGTCACTGGATTGTTATTTGGACATGACGATGCGGCACGAGTTGCCTCAGGCGGAGCAAATCTCCCCGAACAAACCAAGGCAAACGACGACGCACTCGGTGGGGGACTAACCCAGAGGTCGGGGGCCAACGTGGCGCCTGGTTCGCGCGACGAAGAGCCTTCGGCCCGCAAGCCAAGTCAAGTCAAGCGAACACTCGTGCGGATTCGTGTCGATTGGAGTTGGCCCCGCGAGGCTGAGGCTGACAATTTGTTGACGAATGAAACATCACCAGAGCGTGACGCTGCCGGAGAATTTGAAGACGACGTTGCCGAGAACACTGGCCTTTCTGCGAAGCGGCAAGTCTGGTTGCGTCAGATGTTTGGAGCAACGGACTCCGAGTATTCCAAGTTTCATTTGCAAGTCGGTTCCGCCGCATCGCGCGGAGATGATTTCGAGAATGTATCCGATGTCGAGTCCGACCTTGAAACATCAGCCGCGCCGAGGGATGGTTCAAGCCGCGTTGATTCGGGGCAATATGAAAATGAGGGACGCTCTGATTCGAGGCAACCGAGTCCGATCCCGCGTAAGCCGCAAGTGGACTGGTTTCCGGAAGTGACCTCGGGAAAGTTTTTGTACTTTGACGGTAAAGATTGGCGCGATTCGTTTGTGCCGACTGATGCAGAGCCATTGCCATGGGCGGTGCGTCTAGAATACAGCGTCGATGCCGACCGCTATCCAGTGCCGATCGACTTTACGGAACAATCTAGCAATTGGAGCGCGGAAGCAGAAGACTCTCTGCCGGAGTTTCAATTTGAATCATCGACATCGACCAACGAATCAAATTTTGGTGCCGGGATTGCGCGAACGGTCCAACCGCCCGAGTATCCGCAAGCGGTCGTTTGGACTTATCGGGTTCAGGCTTCAAGAACGGGAGCTGGAGCAGATTTAGAATTTGACACCAACTTCTCAGATGGTTCGGCAGCGACCGGATTGGTCGACACGCCATTATCGGAAGACGTGGAGGGATTCGAAGAAGCCTTTCGTTCGTCCAACTCCGTGGATCGGGGAGAGCCGTGATGCCGATGGGCCACTTCGTCCAGCCGAAGTCACCTTGTTCCGGTCCGATGCGCCCCGGCGTGGCCTTGATTGTGGTCATCATCGTCATTGCGTTGGTAACGACGTCCGCTTTGACCTTTGCCCTGTTGATGCAGCAAAGCAATCAAACCGCTCGTCTGTATGCTGACCAACAACAAAGTCAGTGGGCGATGGAGTCGGCACTCGCTCAGTTGGAGTGTTTGGCGGCAATGTCCCCGAATCGGCGTGAAATCATGTCCGACAAAGCGACATTATTTGTGGGGTCGATCCCATTGAAAGACCCGATGGGTAACGGCGACGACTTGGCGTCCTTGGGAAGTGCCAACGAAGACTGGAGCAGTGACGAGTTGGATTTGGATTCCATGGATTCGACCGAATGGTCGGCAGCGATCGATGGTTCATTGCTGAGCGTGGACCCGATGCAACCGGGCTTTGTGATCTTCAACTGGATCGCAAGCAATGATGCAACGTCCTCGAACTTTACTTCCTCGCCTGCAATGTCTTCTGCGGAAAATAGCAACCCAACGGAGATGGGCGTTCATTTCGGTTGGATCAATGAATCCAGTAAGTTGAGCTTGGAGCGATTGATGCAGTGGGAAACGCGTGGTGTTCCGGTTGCTGAACTCTTGCAAAGCTATTGTGGGTTGCGTCCCGAGCAAGCCGATCTTTTGCTAGATTGGCTGGACCGGGATGAACAGCGGCGTTCTTTTGGTGCCGAAGCGACGGATTACGCGCAACTGGGGCTAAGATATCAACCCGCCAATCATGTTCCTGGCACCTTGGATTCGTTGCTATTAGTACCTCAGTTCACGCCAAGTCTTTTGTTTGGCCAGCAACAAATGCTGACGGTTCGATTGCCCAGTGAGGCGAGCCCTGGCGATGAGGATGCGACAGCGATGTCGGATTTCAGTCGCAGCCAGGAATCGCAGATCGATCGCGATCTCCGAGGGTTGTCTGACGAGGTGTCCGACTTGGTCGATCGTGATGGGTTGTTCGAGTTCGGCTTAAGCAGTCGCTTGACAGTCACCGCAAAAGAGCGTCACCAGAATCGAAGTGGGCAATTGAAAATTCCAATCAACCACGCCGATTTGCAACAATTGTTCGCTGCGGTTAGCTCACGAGTCGATCCTGCTCTGGGAACCTATCTCTGCCTGGCTCGTCAGTATGGCTTGCGGGATGATGAGACGAATCCTGTGGGGACGAATCTGCGCGAGTTGCCACTGGCCGAGGTCGACCTGGATTTTTCTCGGCCGCCCAGCAATTCAATCGAATCGTTGGTGCACTTGATGGATTCCCATGTTCAGGTTCCACAGGCGGACGGCAGTAGGGTCATTGTTCGTTCGCCCTTAAGAATTGCGGCCCTTGACGAAGAATTTAGTTCGCAGGTTCTGTTGGCCTTCGACGAGTTAACGGAAGAGGATCGTCCCGTTACTGAAAGTCGCTTGCATTGGCTTTTGACCGATCCGCAATTGTGGCAGTGGGTGCCGGGATTGAGCCGCGCGACCCAACAACTCCTTGTCGAAAGGTTGGGAACGAACTCAACGGGGGCGACCGACGAGCGCGAGACTCGCTTGGCTTACCAACTAGCCAATTGGTATCGAGAAGGTCGCTTGAGTCGGCAGCAATGGCAAATCCTACACCAAGAATTGACCGATGGCGGCGCGGTTTACTCGGCCAATATTTTGGCGCATGCGGGAGAATATCGCGCTTTGCGCTGGGGTCACGCCATCATTGATGCTTCCGAGAAGCAAACTCGGCAACTATATTATCGATCATTCCTACCCCCGCCTCCCGCCCTCCAATCCGTCATGGCAGCCTTGAATGAAACTGCATTGGCCAAACCGTAACTCGCCTCCCGATTATCGTCGCCAAGCCTGGAAAGCGATGCCGATCATTGCCGTCCAGCAAACGGACGACGGTTTCGAGTATTTGCTGGCCAAGCCGCAAGGAACGCAGTGGTTGGTCGAAGATTTTGGCACGTGGCAACCTACGGCTCTTGCCGCGAATCAAGGCGAATTATGGTCGAGTTTCTTCGCGGAAGGATTAAATAGCCTGGGTAGCGGTGGATTGCCGCTCGCGGGAAGAAAATTGCTGGTTTGTTTGAAACGCCCGGTGGTTGAATTTCATCGCCTGGATTTAGAGCGAGTGGACGGAGTGGATCTCACGGACCAAATCCATAATCAAGTCGCAGTTCAGGAACGGCTCGATCCAGACGCCTTGATATTGGATTATGCTTGTGACGTGGCGGGCCAAGCCGAATTGTATCCGACCTTTGTGACATGCCTGCCAAGAGAAACGTGGCAACAATGGGACGCCCATTGGCGAGTGAGCAAAAGCAAGCCCGCGATGATGGTCCCGCGAGTTTGGGCGACGTGGCGATTGCTAAGACAAGAGGCTTCGCTTTCGAATGAACCCGCGATCGTGGTGGCTTTGTATCGCAAGCAAGCCGATATCTACGTACTAGTTCGGCGCCGTCCGGTTTATGTTCGTGCGATCAATCTTCAGCAACCGGACGAAGCTGCCGACGTGGCGCAGCAGTTGATATCGGAAATTCGTTTAACGGCTGGAACAGTCGATTTACCAGGAAATGACCAAACAATCTCGTCAATCTCGATTTTCGGCGACAGAGATTTTTCTGACACGGTCGCCCGTCAAATTCAAGATTCGCTGGACATCAACTCAAACATCATCGCGTTGGAAACGCTTCGTTCGTTTGTCTACGTTGCGGGGCAAACGCCTGACCTCAATTCGGCACCCTTGTTGGGGCTGCTTCTCGGATTCACGCAATCGCCGGACACGGAGACGATCGACTTGATGAACCCTAAACGTCTTCAACAACCGATAAGTCGCTGGCGGATCTACACATGGTTGGCAGCACTAATAATCCTCGGCATCGGATACCTTGGATTTGATTGGTGGCAAACTTATGAAACAACGCGGCAGGCGAATCTTGATTTGGCCAAGCGAAATAAAGAAGCCCAATCAACACTGGATCGCACGATCCCAAAAGCTCGCGTGGTTGAGTACTTGCAGCGATGGGAAGCGGAGCAAGTGAATTGGCTTCAGCAATTGGACGAGATTACCAAGAGCCTGCCCTCGGGCGACGAGGTGGTCGTGCGGCAGTACGATGGGAAACGCTACGCCTCAGGAGCCGAAATCTCGATGCAGATTCAGGCCCGCAATTTGGAGACGATTGAAGCGATTCAACAGGCCGTTCAGAAGAATGGTTGGCAAATAAAACTCAAACGACAAGTCGAGACTCAAGACACGGCTTATCCGTTTCGACTCGAGACAACAATTTCATACAACCAAGAGCCTTAGTCATGGACCGCCAAAAATTGTTGTTGCTTTTGCTGATCGTGGTGGCCGTGGGTTATGGTGGCGATTGGGCCTACCGAAGTTGGGTTGAAGAACCTTTTCGAATGCAAGAAAAGGAAGAGGCCAAATTAGAGAAATCCCAAAGCGAGATTCATGATCGCAGTGTCCGGGCGAAAACATTGATTCGCGACTTGCCTGATTTCGAACAACGCAGCTTGCCAGCGAATTCCATGTTGGCTCGCCAAGCTTATCAAGCTTGGTGTTGGCAATGGGTGAAGCGTCACGAAATTGCCACGCCAACCGTGGATGTCAGCGAGCCCCGTCCTCGCACTTTGACGAAGACAAACAAGAAAGATGCACTGCCAGACATGTACGAAATCGGCGTGACGGTGCGGGGGGTCGCACCCTTGCAAGTTTTCGTCGACTTCTTAGCTGACTTTCATCAAACCAAGTTCCTCCATCGTATTGATGCGTTAAGCTTGACGCCAGTCAATCAAGGGCGACAGCTTAGTTTTAGCATCGTGATTAGTGCGTTGTCACTCAAGACCGCCTTGCACGTGGATCGGCTACCCGGGCAAACAACCGGAGGGTTAGAGCTGGTGCAAGATTCGGCAGCAGTCGAGTCGGGCGACCATGAGGTTGCGACGACCGAACCGACTCCCGTGCTGACGACCCACACCCCCTCCGCAGACACTTCGGAGAACAGCGAACGTGCCGAGACGACGTCGACCGCAACCATCGGAAGCCCGCCGAACTCGAGCGAAAGTAATGACCTATCGAATGACGAATCGATCGTCATGGCGCCTCCAGTTATCGAGCGTCCTTGGCAAGAAGTGGTTCGTCGCAACATGTTTGCGGCGGGTGGTGGAATGACGGTTGCGAAGTCCGTGAAACTCTCGGCGATTACCGAAGATGTTAAAGGTGTCAAGCAAGCTTGGTTTCGCAACGTGCAGCAAGGCCCAACTCAGATGGTCGACTTGGGACGTTCCTTTAGCCAAGGGGCTTTATCGGCGACCGTCATTGAATTGCATGATGAATATGCCATTTTGCAGATTGAAGAAGACCGAGTTCGCGTACAAATTGGTCAAGTGATCGCGGACGGTGTCGCATTGGTCCGTATCGAAAAGTAGGATCTGCTGCGGTCCTGCCCGTACCCGGATCGGCTAGTCGAGCGAGCCGAACTTGGAATTAGAGCCGCGGTGGGGGCGAAGCATGGTTTCCTGCGATGGGCTTGGCATTCGGTGACGAATGGTAGTCGACCTGAGGCTGATACAAATTCGATAGTTTCTTCGCGGCTGCGCGGTTCGTGATTTCTTCCGCTGGAGCAGTGTTCTTTTGGAGATCCGAACGCTGCATGCTCGAACGCAAGCTGTTGATGACCGCCAGCGTCAATGCCGTTGCTACGAACATCGCGATAAGGCTCGCGACGGCGCCCTGACCGAGTCGCGAATTGTAAGTTCGGCTGTTGATTTGCAGTGTCATGTTGCTACTCAAATTTAGGATTGCGAGGGACTTTCGTTGTTGGCTGGCTAGGACGAGGGGAATCTTGCCTCTCGGTTGGTCCGGGGGTCACATGGTACTGAGTGCGAATCAGTTGCGATTCTGGCGAGTCGGCACGTTGAACTTTGGGCGTGGCATTCGGCGAGGCGTGGTAAGTTTGTTCTGGGAATCTGACGCGTGGAGATTTTGACGACTGCTCCGCTTGTGTTCTGAACTCCTGCACTTCGGACTCCACATCGTAAAATCCAATCGCATTGGCGCCGTCAGCGGAGGAGAGCGGTTGACGGTGTTGGTTGGTATTGACCACCCGCAGCGTCAACATGAAACCAGCCGTAAGGCATGTTGCCAGCCCCAACGATCCTAACGTGGGCAGAACTCCCTGCCCCCGACGTGCATTAGACGCAGTTAATGGTGTTTGAGTCGGTTGTGCGCGCATGACGATATCCTAGTAGACAGTTAGCGAGAAGAACGCGGCTTTTCACCTTTGAGGGACTTCAGATACGACTTCCTCGCGTACATTTCGTGATCGGCGCGGCGAAGCACTTCGGCAGATGTTTCTGCTGGGCTTTCAGGCAGGGCAAAACCTGCCGCAACGCCAACGTGCACCATCGCTGAACCCACATCGATTGGTTCGACCAAAGTGGCCTCCAATCGCAACGCCATGGCCTGCACCGAGTCACAGTCCAACTGCCCGACCATCAAGACGGCGAATTCATCGCCACCCAAGCGAGCCAGTCGATCGGAGGGACGCATCACGGAAGCAAATCGCGCGGCGGCGTGTTTCAGTAATAGATCCCCGGCTTCATGTCCCTGTTCGTCGTTCACTTGTTTAAAGCCATTCATGTCCATGAACAGGATCGCGTAGTCCTGACGACCTTGGCGGTTCATTTCAGCGACGGCATCTTCAAAACCCTTGCGATTCAGCACTTTGGTCAGTGGATCCGTTGTCAGTTGCCGCTTAAGCGCGGCCTGTTCTTGTGCGGCAGCCGTGACATCGGTGAATACGACCATTGGTAGATGAACATGAGGCCATGCGAGTGCCCAGATCTGTTCATTACCGATGTTGGTTGTGATTTCGGACGCATGCTCGCCAACTTCGGGCGAACATAACTTCGCTAGTTGCACGCCATCCTGCGTGAAGGTGGGGGCATGCAGTTGAAACGCCTGAATGGCAGCGGCGTTGGCACGTTTGATGAAACCGGAAGAACCAAACAGCACTGCCGGCTGCTTCCCATCCGCTTGTGTGCGCCAAGCCCAGGCTTCTTCAGGGCTCAAATCCCCCGCCATGAAACCCCACAACAATTGTGGTAGTTTCATGCGAAATGCCAGCGCCGAGTAGAGACTGCTCAATGTCAAAATCAAAGTCGAAGCCGGACGCGCTGGCGTTCCGTTCGACACGACCATGTACGAAGCGGCAAACATCAAGACGCCACCCACCGCCATAAACCACAAAAAGGCGCGGCGAACGGTGGTGGACCAAAGTCCAATCAGCAAACCTGCCAAGACAGCCGAGACTGCGTGCACCGTGAGCACGATGTCGCCGATGGCAAGGTGCCTTTCGTATTGCCTCAGTTTGGCGTGCGTTGCCATCGCCAGCAATGTGCCGCGATTCGACTCGCCTGACATCGGAAGGTAAACTCGAGTGCGATTGACCGATTGATCCATGGCCAAGATCACCAACTTGTCGCGCAGTTTGGCTGGGTCAAACATAGGTTGGTGAATTTCCGAAATAGTGTACCTCGCGAAACTTTGGGGATCGACACGCAAGTCAAACGCGGTAGGGCCTGAGGCAGACTCGCCGAACGCCAGCCACGCGATAGGATCCGCAGCCGGGGATTGACTTGGATAACTGAATTCGCGGAACCGGGCATCATGGCCCGAAATCATCCGCAAGTCGACGGTCGTTGCCAAATCTCGCAGCTCTTTTCGACCCTGCATTTGTTCGTTGGGTTCGTACCCGGTAGCGAAACGTGCTGGCCCCAATCTTTGCAAGGAAGTGAGCAGAGCCGAAAACTCTTCAGTCGAAAGCTGGGCGTTTAGATTGATATCTGATAGGACTCGCCGAACCCCATGATCGGCGAAGCGAGCAAACGTGCGAGCAATAAACTTGCGGTCCAAGCGATCGACGCCATTTTCTAAGACATCTTGGGCGGTGACTTGTACGATCACAATCTCCGACTCGGCCGGATGTTCTTGGCAGGCCAACAAAACGTCTGACCAGATTCGATCGACATTGGCCATCGGTTGCAGATACCAGACCGTCCAACCAACCAGCAGCGTAAAGGCCGCGGCCCGCAATTGTGCTCGTGCGGTGTGTCGCGCGTTTGAATTCGTTGCCGATGATGTGTTCATTTTGTTCGAGAATTACTTTCCGCCCGTGCCAACTCAGATGGAAGACCCGGGCGGTTTTCCTCCCCCTGAACCCACTCCACCACTTGGAACCGGACTTGACGTGCCTTGATTCAAACCAGTGGCAATTCGTCGAAAGACTTGCTCGGTGTTTTGCCCTAAGACTTGTAAAGTACCGATGCAGGCAATGACAATCAGCCCAAGAACGACGGCGTACTCTACAGCCGTAGAACCTGATCTGCTCGTTGTTCTAAAGGGCCGTTGAAGTTGAGGCATGGACTCGAATGTCCTGGGTTCTCGAAGGATTATCGTGACCGAGGCGGGGCCAATTCAATTTGAATAACCTCCGGGGCAGATACTTCCGTACCCATCGGACTCGCAACTGCACCATCCACATCATTACCCATCAGCGCCCCAGATGCACGCTCCATCACTTGTCGTACATTTTGCCCGAGCATTTGTATGCTGCTAAGACAGGCGATTACAATCAACCCTAATACAATGGCGTACTCGACCGCCGTATTGCCACGGCGAGAAAGCTTGGTGTAAGTCATCGGTGATAGTCGCATGACGCGTGCGCTAACTTTCTTGCCCCAGCACATAAGTGCAACCTGCTTTACCTGTTCCTTTAACGCTAGGACAGAAACTTGCGCTGTTTCACAAGCAATTGCCCATTATTCGAAATCAAATCACGGTTGGGGTATCGTAAGAGAATGATGTCCGGATTGTAGCAGTCGCATCGGTTTGGAGGAATTTGCAAAGGCTGACGCCCCGCCAAGGCGGGAACGCCAACAAAAAAGGGAAGCCGCGAGTGGCGGCTTCCCTTCGACTTCAATGGAGGTTTTGGCCAAGCGTTATTCCGCAGCGACCAAGGCTTTCTTGCGTTCTTCGATGATTTCCATTTGGATGTTCGTGGGAACCTGGCGGTAACCTTTCAGCTCCATCGTGAACGTTCCTTGACCTTGTGTCATCGAGCGCAAGTCCGTGGCGTAACCGAAGGTCTCGCTCAACGGGACTTCGCAGACAATGACGCAAATGCCGCCCGCTTGTCCGTCGGTCGAAACGATCAAACCGCGACGACGAGTGATGTCGCCAACAACCGGACCTTGGAATTGGTCAGGTACTTCGATTTCAACCGTCATCACCGGTTCCAACAACACAGGGTTGGTCTTCGGCATGTATTCACGGAAGCACCCACGTGCACACGTTTGGAACGCCATTTCCGAGCTGTCAACATCGTGATAGGAACCATCCGTCAAGTGGACGCGGAATTTGACAACGGGGTACGCCGCCAATGTTCCCTTCGGCATGCAGCTGAAAAAGCCCTTGTCCACTGCCGGAATGAATTGGCGAGGAATACGACCCGAAACGATCGACTCTTCGAATTGGTAATCCCCTTCGAAATCGTCGCTCAGCGGTTCGATCGATCCTACGATGTGAGCAAATTGACCGGAACCACCGGTTTGCTTCTTGTGTTTGTGATTGAATTCCACCGCACGAGTCGGCTTTTCGCGGTAACTCACTTTCGGAGCACCCACGATCACTTCGACTTTGTATTCGCGTCGAATTCGTTCGACATAAACTTCCAAGTGCAATTCGCCCATACCGGCCAAAATCGTCTCAGCCGTTTCTTCATCGGTGCTGACACGGAAAGTGGGATCTTCTTTGCGGAACCGTTGCAAAGCCGAACTCAAGCGATCCGCATTGCTGCGGTCTTTTGGTTCGATGGCAATCTTGATCACTGGTTCCGGAACGTAAATGCTTTCCAAGGTACACATTTGGTTCTCGGCACCGTAGGTATCGCCGGAGGCCGAGTCGATACCCATGATCGCCACGATGTCGCCCGCCGAGGCACTATCGACTTCTTCGCGACGATCGGCATGCATCCGCACGATACGGCTGAATCGCTCTTTCTTCCGAGTACGCTGATTGAAATAGGTCTCGCCCTTCTTGGCGATACCTTGGTAAACTCGCATGAACGTCAACTGGCCGTATTCGTCATCGACGATTTTGAATGCCATACCCACGAATGGCTTTTCAGGGTTGGCTTCCAATTGAACCTTCTTGGTCGCGTCGTGCCAATCGGAAGCTCGGACTTCGCGTTCCAACGGTGACGGCAAGTAGCGATTTACCGCATCCAACAGCAATTGGACACCTTTGTTTTTGTAAGCAGAGCCCACGAAAACCGGAGTTGCCTGCAACGACAGCACGGCCTTCTTGGTCACCGCGTGAATCATTTCTTCACTCGGTTCTTCACCACCGAACAGCATTTCCATCATGTCGTCGCTGAACATGGCCAAACCTTCGATCATCTTTTGGCGATATTCAACGGCCTGATCTTGGAAAGCTGCAGGAATGGCTTCTTCGCGGACTTTTTCACCATTCGCACCATCAAAGAAGTAAGCCTTCATCTTGATCAGGTCGATACAGCCCTCAAAGGTTTCACCAGCACCCATCGGGATTTGCATCAGAATGGCGTCGGTGCCCAACTTGTCCTTCATCTGCTTGCAGACCTTGAATGGGTCCGCACCGGTTCGATCCATCTTGTTGACGAAGCCCAAGCGTGGAACACCGTAACGCTTCATCTGACGATCGACGGTCAAAGATTGAGCTTGCACGCCACCAACGGAGCAAAGAACCAAAATCGCCCCGTCCAAAACGCGAAGCGACCGTTCGACTTCTACTGTGAAGTCCACGTGACCAGGTGTATCGATCAAGTTGACCTTGTTGCCTTGCCATTGCAACGAAGTCGCCGCACTGGTGATTGTGATTCCGCGTTCCTTCTCCAGTTCCATGTGATCCATCACGGCGCCGTCGCCACCACCCTTCACCTCTTCAATTTTGTGAATGCGGCCGGCATAAAACAGAATTCGCTCGCTGAGCGTTGTTTTGCCGGAGTCGATGTGGGCGGAAATGCCGATGTTGCGAACCTTGTTCAAGTCCATATTGATCACCTATCAAGAAAACAGGCCAACCCGAAGTTGACCGGGGAAAACCGCCGGGAACCGTACCCAACGGAAGGAAAGATCACGTCTCGAAGACGTCGAGAGAGACACCGCCCAAATTGCCGGACCGCTTCTGTTCCAGGATCATGCCCTGCAACCAAAGAGACGACCTACAGGCGGAGGGAACCACCAGAATACCGGCGGGGGGATCCACCAGAATATGGTGCTCAAACTGCTCGAATAAAGGTCATCGGCGAATTCTTCCCGGATTACGATACCCGTTACCACGAACCGGTTCGCCAGAAACGGCCAACCCATCTGTTCCGACACCAAACGACACCCCAACGTTCGCGAAAGGCAACGACGGTCTAAACTTTAGCCGGATTTAGAAAACTGGCAAGGCCAATTGGAAAAATCAAGATTTCTTCTTGCTTGACTTTTTGGTGGTGGCTTTGGCAGATTTCTTGCCCCCGGCGGTCCGATTGGCACCACGGCCGGGGCTGCGTTTGGCCTTCTTCGTACCGCCAGTCGCGGCAGCTCGCTCTGCCAGCAAACGCTGCGCGATTTCGTCGGTGACGGTCTCCGGGGCCATGGTCTTTGGCAGGCTGGCATTCGTTTCGCCGTCGGTCAAATACGGGCCGTAACGTCCTTCAAGGAGCTTGATCGGTTGGCCGGTTACCGGAGAATCGGCCAGTACTTTCAGCGGCTCTTTCGCCGCCGAGCGGCCGCCAAAGCGAGGCTTCGCCAGCAGTTCGCCAGCTTGTTCGAGAGTTATCGTCAGCAAGTTCAATCCCGCCGGTATCGAACGGGTCTCGGCACCGCATTTCACGTACGGACCAAAACGGCCATTGTGAGCCAAGACCGGTTCTCCCAATGGCTCATAAACGCCCAAATTTCTGGGCAAGGATAACAACGCCAACGCCATCTCTACGGTCACGTCGCCCGGTTCCATGCCTTTGAGCAGCGAGGCATTGATGGGTTTTTCTTTGCCTTCCGGGTCCGCCACCGCCAATTGGACATACGGTCCAAAACGGCCGCTCTTCACATAGACTTCTCGCCCCGTGTTGGGGCAGACCCCCAGCGGAGTATCTCCCACTGCGGATTGGGCCAACAGTTCCGTTGCTTTGGCCAGCGTTAATTCGTCTGGCGGCAGGTCGTCCGGCACACTGGCTTTGCGATCTTCGCCCTGCTGAATGAGTGTCGCTTCCGAGTACACACGGACACTAATGGGCGCCGGGTTGGGTTGCTCGGCCGTCGCGGGTGGCGTCCCCAAGGGGAAGGTACAAACATCGGCACTGCTGACAGACATGTTGTCCAGCAACTGCTGCTTGAGGCCGTCGTTGGCTGAGCCGAAGTAAAAGTCGCCCAAATACTTGCTGCTCGAAAGTTCGTTGCGGCTGATCGAATCCAACAAGTCTTCCATCTCGGCGGTAAATTGGTAATCGACGAGCTTGGGAAAGTTCTCTTCCAAAATTCGGACCATGGAAAACGCTTGCCACCGTGGCACCAGGGCATTGCCCCGTTTGAATACATAATTTCGGCGCTGGATGGTTTCGATAATGGCCGCGTACGTACTGGGCCGACCAATTCCCAGCCGTTCCAGTTCGCGAGTTAGCGAGGCTTCGCTGAACCTCGCCGGGGGCTGGGTCGTGTGATCCTTGGCGTTCAAGTCCCGACAATCAACCGCTTCACCCTCGCGAACGGACGGCAAGATTTTTTCTTGATCCGCCAATTCTGCGGAAGGGTCGTCCGAGCCTTCCACATAAGCCCGCAAGTATCCCGGGAATTCAATCGTTTTTCCGGACGCTTGAAAAACCGCCTCGCCGCCCGAAACTTGGACGGTCACGCGATTGCCGGTCGCGGCGGCCATTTGGCACGCCACGGTCCGCTTCCAGATCATTTCGTACAGGCGATACTCGTCGTCACTCAATTGGCCCGCGACTTCTTTGGGGAAGCGAAAGGAAGTGCCGGCAGGGCGGATGGCTTCGTGAGCTTCTTGCGCGTTTTTGCTCTTCGAGGCATAGCGGCGCGGCGAGTCGGGCAAATACTCGGGTCCGTATTCTTGTCGGACAAGCGTTCGGGCCGCTTGAATCGCTTGGTCGCTCAAATTGGTCGAGTCCGTACGCATATAAGTGATGAACCCGTTTTCATACAAAGACTGCGAGGCGCTCATTGTCCGACGCGCGGTAAAGCCCAGTTTGCGATTGGCTTCCTGTTGCAGCGTGCTAGTGATGAACGGTGGCGAAGGATGTTGCGAATACGGTTTGACTTCCTGTTTGGAGACCTGGAATCTGGCTTGTCGCAACTTCTCTCGCCAAGATTCGGCGGTCGTCCGGTCCAACAACACCAAGGAGTCGTCTTTGAGACGACCGGTCGTGGAATCGAAGTCTTTGCCAATCGCCAAACGCTTGCCACCAATCGAGATCAGCGTTGCATCAAAAAATTGGCCCGTTCCGGTCGCGAAGTTGGCAATGAGGTCCCAATAGGTCGCGTCGACGAACGCGATTCTTTCTCGCTCGCGATTGACGATCAACCGAACGGCGACGCTTTGCACGCGTCCCGCTGATTGGCCCAGCCTTTTCTTCCAAAGGTACTCGCTGATTTCGTATCCGTAGAGTCGGTCAAGGATGCGGCGGGTTTCCTGAGCCTTCACCAGTCCATCGTCGATGGTCCGCGGACTTTGTAGCGCTTCATCAATCGCCGTCTGGGTGATTTCATGGAAAACCATGCGGTGCACCGGCACCTTGGGTTGCAAAATTTCGTGCAAGTGCCAACTGATGGCTTCTCCTTCGCGGTCCTCGTCCGTCGCCAGGAACAGTTCGTCGGACTCTTTGAGCAACTTTTTAAGCTTTGTGATTTGGGCCTTTTTGCCCGGCGGGACGATGTAAACCGGCTCGAAGTCTTTATCCACGTTAACGGCCAACCGTGCCCAGGGCTCCGACTTGAATTGTTCGGGGATATCTTTTTTGCCGGTCGGAAGGTCGCGAACATGCCCGATACTGGCCTCAACGGCAAAGTTGCGGCCCAGAAACTTGCTAATCGTACGAGCTTTGGCCGGGGACTCGACGATGACCAACGACTTCTTGTTTCCGGTCCCGGAAGCTTTTTTGCCGGGTTTCCCTGATTCGGATTTCGCCATTGGAAAGTTTCGCTATCGATGAAGGTGCTTGCGGAAATGCGGAAGTCCATCTCGGTACTGCGGCCAGAAAATACTGGCGGTCGAAGTTGCCGGGGTGGCGAATTGCTCAATGATTAATGGGTTTTGGCATCCTTGGCAAGGCGATGTTGATATCCAAACAAGGATTGGGATTGAATTAAACCACTGTCGCTCTACAATGGTCGCTCTTCCGTAATGGAGCAAAAACAGGGGAGGTTTCTGCCGTGGCGGTACTTTTGGGCCGGTCAATTTTCGAAGTTTAGGAATTCGAGCAACATGAATCCGTTGACGTGGATGCGTGAAAATCAGCACAAGATGCTAGTTTTCTTCACAGTGATGTTGATGGCCGGTTTCGGGGCGCTATCGGTCATGTCGACGAACGTTCCGCAAAACGCGGCTCCCAAAGACGAAATCGTGCCGAAACCGGCTGTTTCGTGGAGCAAGGGGACGATTACCGACATCGAATTGATGGAAGCCTGGCGGCGACGGCTGGCGCTGACGGTTTACCGCGAAAAACTGCTCGCGGCCGCCCAGCAAATCGATCCCAATTACACGCCCAGCGAAAACGTGATGCTCGGGTCCGCAGCTTCAGAAGATGTACCCGCCCAAGCTCGGATGGTCGAGACCTTTAATGTGATGCTTTTGGCCCAAAAGGCCCGCGATTTGGGGATCCAGGCTTCCGACGACACGATCGACATCATACTCCGCCGTGTTTACAACGTGCTGAGCCTCAACGACATGCGAGCCATCGCGACCGAAGTCGGCCGCGAAGCCGGGATGATGTCTTACGCCGATTTCCGTGAACTTCTGAAACGGGAATTTTTGGCCAAGCAAGCCTTTATGCTGGGAATTGAAGCGGGACTGCCCCAGAATGTGAACCCGGCTGCGGCCTTCTCTTACTACTGCAGAATCAATCGCAAATTCGATTGTCAAGTTCTGGAATTAAAGGTTGACGATTATCTGAGCAAGGTCACGGAGACGCCCAGCGATTCCGAACTGAAAGCTCTCTTCGCGGAAGGCCAATATCGTTATCCGACTTTTGACGGCTCGAAGGCCGGATTCAAGATCGGCAATCGATTGAAATTGCAGTACTTCACGGCAGACACCTCAGCAGTACTAAATCGATTGGCGGCCGAGATCCCGCTGGAAGAGGTCCGCGCCGAGTACGACCGATTGTTGGCCGAGAAAGATCCGTTGGTTTATACGCCTCCTCCAACCCCCCTCCCCAGCAGCGACTTGGACCCGGCGAATTTCCTCAAGAACTTGGGTGGGGACATCCCGTTGAACGGTCCCGCGTTGACCCCGCCAGCTAATTCGGGAGACGGTACGACTCCGCCGGTGGTCCCGCCAACGGGCTCCGGTGACTTGGACCTTCCGCCACCAGTGCCGCCGACCGCCGAGGGTGAAACGAAACAAGAAGCCGGTGGTCAGGGCGAAAGCCAAGAAAACAGCGGAAAGACCGGCGAATCCGGGGAAAACGCAGGTGGTTCCGGCGATGAACAGGGCGGTTCCGGCGATGAACAGGGCGGTGGCGATGGCGGAATCCGGGAATTCGTCTCCCTCAGCATTCGGCCCGAGACGCAAGATGCAACCCCGCCGGCAACGCAGGAAACGCCGCCGGTAACTCAGGAAACAACGCCGGCGACCCAGGAAACGCCGCCGGTAACGCAGGAGACACCGCCTGTCCAGGAAGCGGTTCCGCCAGTGCAAGAAACGGCACCTGCGCAGGAGCAGCCTCCGGCGACCGCCGCCACAACGGAGCAAGCACCTGCGGAAGGGTCTGCTCCCACTCAAGACCCGTCCACGACCCAGGCGACACCGCCGCCAGCGGAACCCAAAATTCGAACGTTCGAAGAGACGGAACAAGAGATTCGCCGCCGATTGGCTGGACCCAAGGCCATGGAGTTGGTTAAGGTCGGCTTCGACGATATCAACAAAAGCTTGCGAGTCTATCGGAGCGACGACCGGATCCATAAAGCCAATCCGGAAACCGAGCCGGCTGCACAGCCAATCGATTTTGCGGCATTGGCAAAGAAGCATCAGTTGATTTTTGGGGAGACGCCAGTTGTCGATCAAGCGACCTTAGCCAAAACCAATCTCGGGAGCATTGGTGGGCCGGAAAATAGCTTTGCGAACCAACTCTTCGGAAGTTTTGACAGGCTTTCGCAAGATCCGTTTGCCCCCTTGCAGGTAGATGGCGGGACTTTGGTTTGGATTACTGAGGCCTTTCCAGCGCGTGCAGGTGATTTTGATGAACTGAAGGAGCAGGTTGTTCAATACTGGAAAATGCAGAAGGCCCGTGAATTGGCCCTGGCTGACGCGAAGGCCAAGGCGGGCGAAGTCAAAGAGGGGCAGAAACTAAAGGATGTATTCTCTGCGGCCGTCGACACAGGGGCATTTTCTTGGCTGACTAGCGATATGTTTGGCCAAGGATTGCGAATTTCGCCCGTGACGGGGACCGATAGGGTGGGCGAGGAATTCATGGAAACTGTATCAGGCCTAGAAGTTGGCAAAACGACCACCGCATTCAATGGCGACCGCAGCCGAGTGTATGTCATTTACAAGACGGCAAACGCTGGGCAAACCGATGAAGAATTGATCAACCAATTCCTCACCTCGGTGGGTTCATTCCGCGACTACCCATTTCAGGTTCGGTCCGTGTTGCAGCAGCGGGAATTCCAAGCCGGCACCAAGTTCGTTGAGAACGTTCGCGACGAATACAAGGTCAATTTCATCGAATAAACTTCTGATTTGGGGCTCGACTTGCACCGCTCGGTTGGTTACACTTTCCCGTCCGCCTAATGACTTGAAATCGGTTGACCGTGCCTACGGTCACGCCGGATTTTTGCTGGCCCTTCATACGGTCAGGTTAGAATGGGGCTGACCGTTCCCGCGGTCAGATTAGATGGCGGTGCAAGCTCAGCCAATTGAGCAGTACGGCCCCCGATCATGTACAGACTAAACCCAGATATACTCCTGGATTAACGCCCGAAAATAAGCTTGGAAAATTAGCCATGAGCGAATCAACCCCAACCAATCCAACTGTTCCCTACGCCATCGTGTGCAATGGCGGCCGTCAGTATCGTGTCACGGAAGGCATGGTCGTTGACATTGACTACCGTGAGGGCTTGGAGTCGGGTGCGGAAGTCGTGTTTGATCGTGTCTTGGCGGTTTCGGATGGATCAAACTTCCGCTTGGGCACGCCCGCATTGGCCGGTTTGACCGTTTCCGCGAAGGTGATTGGACAAACGAAGGGCGACAAAGTCTTTATCCAGAAATTCCGTCGTCGCAAGAATTCGAAGCGTCGTACGGGTCACCGCCAAAAATATACGCGCGTTGAATTCGGCAAAGTGCCAAGTTAATTGGTTCCCCGCGATTTCGTTGGCCTTGGGGGTTCTTGGACCCCCCAGTTCGCCGTCCACCGGAAATCCGGATTTGAATTCTGATTGGCGAATCCCATGCATGTGAAAGCCCAGTACGAAGAAGGCTTCTTCCGGAAGTTTTTGTATATCGCCCTGGTCTGCTTTGGGTATTCGGTCTGGTGCCTCTACGATGGCTGGATTGCCTATCCCGCGAAGTTGGTGCAGGCCAATGTTTATCATGGTGAATTGGCGAATCTAGAGGGGGATGAGCGAGACAAAGCTTGGCTGGATCGAACGACTGCCGAGGGTTGGCCAACTCACGTCCCCAAGACGCCCGAAGAGATTAAGAACGATATTGTTCAGCAGTACGTGCAAATTGCCGTGTGTTTGGTGATCGCGATCCCGTTGTTGCTCAAGTATCTCTTGGCCCGTGGAACATTTATTGAAGCGACCGAGGCCGAGATCCGGCCCAGTTGGTACAAAACCGCAATTCCGTTTGCCGCCATCGCCAAGATCGACAAGGCCAGGTGGGCGAAAAAAGGGATTGCCAAGTTGTTTTACACCATCGATGGCAGGACCAAGATCTTCACGATGGATGACTTCAAGTTTGCCCAAGCCGAAATGGCCCAAATCATGTTGCGTGCCGAACGCGACTTGCCCGATTCCGCCATCATCGGCCCGCGACAAAGTGAATTGCCCGGTGACGAGGACGACGAACAGGATGGCGACGCCGGTGGGAACAACGATACCGAAGGCGACTCGGACGAACCAATCGAAAAGAAAATCCGTTGATTCGTTTTTCGACCGCTGAACTATTTCTTGACCAATGCCAAGGTTTCTTTCAGCGATCGCTCGCTGGCTTTTAGGCCTTGAAGTTCCTTCGGCCATAAGTCAATTTCGAGCACCGCTTTGCGACCACCGCGTCCTACTTTGGTTGGCACGCTCAGTGCGACATCGCGAAGGCCATAGACCTCACCTCGCAGCACGGAAGACACTGGCAAGAGGAGATTCTTGTCCAAGATGACCGAGTCGATCACGTCGGCAATTGCGACACCCACGGCGAAACCGGCACCGCCTTTCGTCTTCAGCATTTCTGCGCCGGATTTCTTTGTTCGTTCAAAAATTTGGGTGCCAATTTGATGACTCCAATTCGGATATTTGTCCAACGGCAGGCCGGCGACCGTGGCTCCCGACCAGATCGGCACCATGCTATCGCCATGTTCGCCCAAGATCAAAGCCGAGGTTTGCTTTGGTGGGGTCCCAAGATGAGCTGCCAGTAAACTTCGGAAGCGAATCGTGTCCAATTGCGTGCCCAACCCCAAGACTTGTGAAGTAGGCAATCCCAAGCGTTCGGCGGCCAAGTAAGTCAACACATCCACTGGGTTAGAGACGACCAAGACGACCGCTGACGACTTGAGCTTTGCTTTCGAGACCTCGCCCAAAATGGACAAGAAGAGTTCCGTGTTGCGGTTGATCAGATCCAAACGACTTTCATCTGGCTTACGCCGCAATCCCGCCGTAATGCAGATGACATCGCTGTCGGCGATATGCTCGTAGCCGCCCGCAGAAATCACTTGGTCGCTGGTGCTTGGGCCGCCATGCATCAGGTCCAGAGCCTGTCCCAATGCCAAGTCCTTGTTGACATCCAACATCGCAATTTCACTCGCAGCGCCGGTGGCTTGCAGAGCAAATCCTGCACAGGAACCAACCAATCCGCCGCCGCCAATAATGGATACTTTCATGATTCGATTTCCGATCTACTCAGAGATGGGTTCAAGTTCAGCAATTGGATTGCCAATTCGTTCGGTGCGTGTTGCAAGCCGAATCCTGTACGTGTTGGAGTCCGAATTGCTGGATGTGTTGGCTTGCTTCCCAGCGTATTCGAATATGGTTTGACGCGCGACGCCCTCGGTCGGGTTCTCGCGACCGCCAGACCTTATCGGCGTTGCAATTCCTTCACCACGCGATCGGTGATGGTGCTGACCAACGCTTCCAAGGCTTCTGGGCTAAGTCCCGCCGTGGCTGTTGCAGTGGAAACCGCCGCTGCCGCCGTGGCTGCGACGTTGCCGCCACGGTACTTGGCAATGTCTTCCGGCTTGGCTGATGGCGGGTCGGCAAAAGCTTTGCGTTCCACGCCGGTCGCGGTCCAGCTGTCGCGGAAGATGTCGTTAGCGCAAATGTCGCAGTTCTTGTATTCAGGGGTGTTTCGAGGATCGGTGAAGCCCCACTTGTCTTTCAGTTCCAACAACTCTTTCGACTCGTGGGCATTCAAGTAATTGACTCCGCCCAATTGTTTCGCCAGCATCAAAATGCGGCAATACGCATCGAGAATCTCAGTCCACCAATAGGCTCGTTCTACATCTTCGCCAAAGCTCACCGTGCCGTGGTTGGCCAGCACGATGACATTGGTTTTTTTGACGAAAGGAATGATCGTGTCGGCAAAGGCTTGCCCGCCGGGCGTTTCATATTTGGTGATGGGCACGTCACCCAAAAAGACTTCGACCTCTGGCAACACGCATTGCGGGATCGGTTCGCGCGCGACGGCAAAAGCCGTGGCATGTGGTGGATGACAGTGGACCACACTTTTCACGTCGGGTCGGTTTTTGTAAATCTCCAAGTGCAACAGCGCTTCGCTGGAGCGTTTTTTTCGCCCCGATAATTGTTTACCAGTCATATCGACGATCGAAATGTCGTCCGGCACTAAGAAGCCCTTGCTGTGCATCGTCGGCGTACACAGGACTTCATTGTCGCTGATGCGAACGGTGATGTTGCCGTCATTGGCGGCGGCAAAACCCTTGGCGTAAATCCGCCGTCCGATTTCGCAGATGTCTTTCTTGATTTGGTATACGTTTTTTGCTGACATGATTTCAACTTCACCTGTAAAGGTTTAGGAATTTTTGATTTTCTTCAAGGCCGCTGCATCGATGCTGACGTCGTCCAATAAGGCAGCAATGCCCGCATCGATTGGTTTTAGCTCGGGCAGAAACGGCTGTGCCGCTTCCGGACCTTCGGCCAAAGCCACCACACTGTCCAAGCCGGCCGAGCAATGGTCCCAGGCGATTACAACATCGTCAGGGTCTCCGGACCACGGATCGACACTTGGGCCTTGCGCAAGTTGCTGCAAGTCCAAGGGAATCACGATTCGCAGTCGATTGTTCGCCAATGTGGGATGTTGACGAGATAACGTCACCGTACCCACAACTTTGCCAATTCGCATTGCTTTGTTCCATTCCGACTTGCCGTGGGAAAGTCAAGACTTCAACAACGCCGCCCATCGGCGCACCGTCCAAGAAGTCAGAGGCGACGAGCATAGCAGCACGAGGGGTGCTGCTTCTCTGGCTTCTTTCCAGACCTGTGTGCCGCCGGGTGGCACATGCCAGGAGAAAACACCGTGCTTGATCGTCAAACGCCGTTGAATTTTCCATGGTTGGTTGCTGAAGACCAACTGAGTTGGCCCAAACTCACTTTGTTTCGTCGCGCCGATCTTCGTCGCGACTTCATCCGCCAATTGTTGGCTGCAGGCCACTTGACGAACTTCTCTCGCAATCCGCGGATCGATTTGTTCGAGCCAATTCCCGCCCAATGGCCTAACACTTGATTGCCCCGATGACTTCGTATCCTCGTGCCACCAAATCTGCCAGGCGACGGTCGGCGTTGCCTGGGCGATCGTCAGGTCATGGTTTGTGGGTGGCACCATCGCCACACGTTCCAGCTGCACTTGCCACTTTCGCAAGTGGTCACGTACTTCGGGCGTTACGATCGTTCTTGCCCCTACTTGCAACACTTGTCCCGCTTGCAAGTCTTGCGGCAGACTGGCCATCGCCAACACGCGTCCGGCGAAGGAACGCACGGTGGATTTGACGGTCGTTGGCAAATGGGTCATAGGGATCAAGCTTTAGTTTCTTTGGTCCGCTAGGCCAATAATGGTCCAACGCACCGGTGTCTTTTCAGCATTCAGTCGCGTCCGTGCCAACGGTCCGTCGCTCGTCAACATGACCCGATCGCCCACCGCAGTTCCCACGGCATCAATCGCGATCAGCGGGAAACCGTCGGCTCGATCGTCTGCCAACAAGGGTTGGACCAACCACAAGGTTGCTCCGTGCAACGAGGGGTCCTTGATCGTGGCATGCGTTCGACCGACAACCAAACCCGGGGTCATGCCTCGCTCCTTGGCTGTCCTAGAATCCACAAATCATCGATCATGCTGCATCGACGTTCTCTGGTGAACGTCAGTGGTGTCGTGATACCTTCACCGGTGGGCCCTGCAATCGAGAACGAAGCATAGCCTTCACCACCCAAACCCAATCCCGCCATACAGGGTCCGTTTTTGACAAACAGAGTTGTGTCCATCAACTTGCCCATACGAGTAATGTTGCGAACATTGTTCGAGTGGATCAAGGAAGTGTGTCGGTAGCCGTGTTCGTACTTCTTGGCCAAGTCGATCGCTTGTTCGACACTCGTGCAACGCACAAACGGCACAAAGGTCATCATTTGTTCGACTGAAACAAAAGGGTTGTGTTCGTCCGTCTCTCCAAACAATAGCGGCGTTCGAGGATCGACCTTCAACCCAATTGCGGCAGCCATCTTCGACGCGTCTTGACCCAGCAATTCTTTCGCGGGAGCCAGGTGCTTGTCATCGCCCACTTCCACAAACGCGGCGGCCGTCATTTGGTCAACTTGCTTGCCGCGCAGTTGCACCGCACCGGCGCGTTCCATTTCATCCATCAAGCGATCAAAGACTTGTTCGACCACAAATACTTCTTTTTCGGCGATGCACAACAAGTTGTTGTCGTAGGAAGCGCCCAAGATGATGGACCGAGCCGCTTTGGCCAAGTCGGCAGTCTCGTCGACCACCACTGGTGGGTTGCCTGGTCCGGCCACAACCGCTCGCTTGCCAGCTTTCAAAGCGGCACGGGCGACGGCGGGGCCACCCGTCACCACGACCAAAGCGACGCCACGATGAGCAAAGATCGCATTGGCGGATTCCAGGGTGGGCTCGGTGATCACGCCGATCAGGTTGTCGATGCCGGTCTTCTGAAAAATGGCTTCGTTAAAGCGACGCACGCCTTCGGCGGCAATCTTCTTGCCACTCGGGTGCGGGTTGGCGATCAAGGCGTTGCCCGCCGAGATCATGCTGATCGCATTGCAGGCCAACGTGGGCAGCGAGTGCGTCACCGGTGTGATCGCGCCGATCACACCGAAGGGGGCCCGTTCAATCACCGCCAAGCCATGATCACCACTGTACGTTTGCGGCCGCAAGAATTCGACGCCGGGAACGCGTGGATGATCTAGGGCCACCAACTTTTCTATCTTGTGCTCCAACCGCCCGATTTTGGTTTCTTGGAACTCCAAGCCGCCCAACTCTTCGGCTTGAGAACTACAGATTTTGCGAATGATATCAACAATCTCGCGCCGTTGTTCCAAACCTTTGGTCGATAGTTGTTCGAAAGCCGTTTGCGCGGCTTCTACTGCTTGATCAACACAAGTGAATTGTCCCCGTCGTCCCACATACCCACGCGGAGCGGTCGCGGCCGCATTGGCCCAGCGCCCCGAACTGGAGTTCGAGCTTGCTGGGCTCGCCGCGGCAGATCTCGCCGCGGCAGTGACTTCCTGCAAGACTTGTGTGACTACATCGCGAATGAGTGCTTCGTCAATCTTCATTGCAACTTATGCCTTGTGCTATTTTTCTGTTTTGCGATCGTAGATGCAACCTGTTGCCAAGCTGACTTGGTCAATCAACCCAACCACCACCGCATCAATGGGCAAGCTCTTGGTTTCCGGGGTCAATCTCGCACTGGAACCTTGCGTCACCAACACCATATCACCGACGCCTGAACCCAAAGTATCGACTGCGACGAAGCTTCGACCCGTGCCCACCAACGATTCGCGTTTGTTGGGATCGACGCGGTACGGCTCAACCAACATCAATTTGTGGCCGGTCATCGTGGCCACTTTTTGCGTCGAGACCATCGAGCCCACGACCTTGGCGATAAACATGTTAGCGCGACTCCAACAGAGCTTTGACTTGCCGTGCGACCACCAACTCTTCGTTGGTTGGCACTACCCAAATTTGACAACCGTGCCCATCGTCGACGCGGCCTTCGGTACGGACCTGCGGGTTCAATGATTCGCTGAGACGCACGCCCAACCAATCCAAACCACGCGTGATGTCTTGCCGCAATTGCCAATCGTTTTGGCCAATGCCACCCGTGAACACGATGGCATCCGGTGGCCCCAATTCAATCACCAACCCGCCCATCAGACGTCGAACCTCCGCGGCAAAGAAATCCAAAGCCAACTGAGCGTCGGCATTCCCGCTGGCGGCAGCTTGACGCAGGTCTCGCATGTCGCCACTAACGCCACTGATCCCTAACAACCCACCTTGGCTCGACAGAACAGCCAACACCTCATCCAAGGACTTGCCGGTTTGTTCCATCAGGAGGGGCAAAGCGAACGCATCAAAATCTCCGACGCGATTGTTTTGCGGCAGACCCGTCTGTGGACTCATGCCCATCGTCGTGCCAACGCTTTGGCCGTGATCGATTGCACATAGGCTGGACGAACCACCCAAATGGCAAGAGATCACTTTCAAGTCGGTGCGGCCCATTAGCTGAGCAATTCGACCGGCGATGAAACGATGACTGGCTCCGTGAAAACCCCAGCGTTGCACGCCCAGGTCTTCCGTCCACGATTTCGGGATCCCGTAAATTTTTCTCGCTCGAGGAATCGTACGATGAAAGTCGGTTTCGAAGGCCGCAACCAACGGCAGTGGCCCGCAGGATTCGGCCAATTGTCGCATCGCGCGGATGTAAGGCGGATTATGAGCCGGAGCGACGATGGCCACACGTTGCATTTCTTGCAACAGGGCTTCATCGACTAGGAATACTCCCGACTTCAAACCACCGTGAACTGCTTTGAAACCAATCGCTGATATTTCAGCCACCGACTTCAAACAACCCGTTTCAGGGTGCGTCAACTGATCCAAGCACCATTGAACAGCCACACTGTGGTTAGGCACCGGCAAGGTGCTGGTGGTTTGCCCACGACCGGTGCGAGTCTCGCAAGCGCTTTCCGGCGCACCGATTCGTTCGACACCACCTTGGGCCAACTGTTGTTCCGTGTCCATATCGAACAGCCGGTACTTGAAACTAGTCGAACCCAAGTTCGCTACCAAAACTTTCATCCGATCGCTCCTTCTCGAACGGGACGGTCAACGGGGACCAGGCCTTAGACAAACGACTCGATCAGGCCTTCGGCCGGACGAGCGATCACATGGCTGGCGACCAATTCGCCAACTTGGCTGGCAGCATTGGCACCCGCTTCCACGGCAGCACGGACGCTACCCACATCGCCGCTGACGATCGTCGTCACATAAGCACCGCCGATATCGACTCGCTTGACGATCTTGACGTTGGCGGCTTTGGCCATGGCGTCGGTCGCTTCGACCAATCCGACCAGACCTTTGGTTTCAATCAATCCAATTGCAGTTTGCATGATTTTGCTTTCTATAGGTGAGGATGTAGGGGTTACGGCAACTCGTTTGGCCATGACGGTCGAGCGCCTTACTTTTTCAGCTTGGGCAACACCGTCAACAGGTCGTCGTGCGGACGAGCGATCACTTGCACGCTCATCACTTCACCAACGCGACCTGCGGCACTGGCACCGGCGTCGGTCGCAGCCTTCACTGCGGCCACATCGCCAGTGACAAACACGGTCACAAGACCGCTGCCGACTTTGTCCCAACCCAACATTTTCACGTTGGCGGCTTTGATCATCGCGTCGGTCGCTTCGACCGCTGCAATAAAGCCTTTCGTTTCGATCATGCCCAAGGCGGCCATTTGGTCAGCCATGAATAACACTCCAGGTTCAGGGGAAAAAAGGAAAGTGGATCAAATCAACGCGAGGCTGCTACCGGCCGCACGATTTTTTTCTTGCCATGGCAACCGCAGCCATCGCTTACTTTCAGCAAACTGATTTCGGTCGCTGCGTCCAACATGCAAGAGTTGCCCTCGTCCGTGTCCAAATGCACCTCCAGCAAACTGGAAGCATCGGCACGAACAAGCACATCTTCAAAGGTCGTCGTACAATCTTGCGAACGAATTCGCAGCTTCATGTAGTCGCCGTTGTTGACTCCGTAATACTTGGCATCTTCGAGGCTCATGTGGACATGCCGAGCCGCACGAATCACGCCTTGTTTCAGCTCGACAACGCCAGCCGGTCCAACCAATACGCAACCGGGCGTGCCATCGATCTTGCCGCTGTGACGGACCGGAGCATCAATCCCTAAAGAGATCGCGTCGGTCATGGCCAATTCCACTTGCGAGGCGCTCCGCGTCGGGCCCAGCACCCGCACGTTTGGCAGCATGCGTTTCCGCGGACCGACAACCATCACCGTCTCTTTGGCCGCGAAAAAGCCTTTTTGGTACAA
Source organism: Planctomycetaceae bacterium (assembly GCA_016794985.1). GTDB lineage: Bacteria > Planctomycetota > Planctomycetia > Pirellulales > Pirellulaceae > M30B19. Next base: position 72,035 of record JAEUIQ010000043.1, read on the forward strand.
CTCTTTGTCGGGGTTCAAGACACTGCCTTTGCCGAACAGAATCTCGACATGTTCGTCGGTCAAGTGTACATGGCGCGCCGAAATACTCACGACCAAATTGGGGGCTGCTGAATGGGCCGCTGCTGATGCTAAAGAGGCCGGGGCGTCGGTCGCCGGACCTAGCGATGACATGACGACGCGCCGCACAATGGCTTCAATCGCCGAACGATCTAAAGAGGGCATGGCATTCATGATGATTTCGCCTGTCTATGTCTCACGAACGGGGTTATCGCGATCACTGCCGTTGTCGGTTTCTGGCTCCGCCACAATCAATTGAGTCGAACGACCAATGGTTGCCCGCCACTGGTCAGCCAGCTCGTGATCCACGATCACGCTGTGAACGCGATCCCAATCACACAAAGGGAAGGTGCCTTTGCGGCCGAATTTCGAACTGTCGGCCAACACGACCACTTTGTCCGCGGACGACATCATGGCCAACTCGGTTTGCACCAGGAGTTGGTTGTCGTTGTACAGTTGCTGAGCGTCCAAGCCGGCGACGCTTAGGAAGGCCCAGCGGCAATGCAGCCCCTCGAGGGCTTTGTCGGCCACCGGACCCAACATCACACCGGTGCGACTGTGCAGGTGACCGCCGACCAAAGTTAGGTCAATACTTTCACTTTTCGAGAACAAATTCGCCAACGGAAGGGAATTTGTCACAATTTGCAAGTTCCGACCCATCAATCGGAGCCCCAACTCGTAGGTCGTGCTCCCGCCATCCAACAAGACCGTCTCGCGATCTCTCACTAATTCCGCCGCCACCCGGGCAATCGCTCGCTTTTGCGGCTGCGCCGAGGTTTGGTGCTGCCGAAAATGCGGATTGTCGGGTTGCGTCGATGTCAGCAAAACGCCTCCGTGGGTACGCCGGACTTTGCCGTTCTGGTCCAGGACCGTCACGTCCCGCCGAACCGTGGACTCGGATACTCCCAATTCCCGAGCCAAAGTTTCCAGGGAAGCAAAACCGTCCTGACGGATAACTTCCAAAATTTTCAGTCGTCGCTGCTGAGAAACCACTGCAATTCCCCGCTTATCTTCGCTAAACTGCCCACAGGCTCAATTGTAACCCCAATCTTGATCAATTTCAACCGAGTGTTGACTATTTTCTTTCAAAACAGATGATTGAATGATGGATTTCAGTCAACTGTTTTGATCGAAAGTCGCCATGGCCGATGAGGCGAGGTGCGGAGTCAGGCCCGGATCTCGGGAAAGAGGCCGCGATCGAGAGGCCAATTCGCTCGGCCCTGAGACGCGAAGACAAACGCGACCGCGACGGTGCGGGAGAACCAGTTCCAATTGGATGACTCTCGTGGCAGGTCGATGTGGAGTGGGAAATCGGAGCCCCGTATCGGGGATTCGGGGTCGGCGAGACCAAGACGCTCGGTTTGGCCATCAAAGCCAGTAAACGACTTCGCGAAAATGGTCGTATTCCCAAATCGCGAAATGGGCGCGCTTGCCGGCTGCGAGGCAACCGCGATCCTCCAATCCCAAAGCGCGGGCGGCGGACCTGGTCATTCCGCGAACCGCCTCATAAGGGGTCAGGCCAAACAGGGTGCAGGCCATGCTGCCAGCCAAGGGTAATGACAACAAGGGTGAACTGCCCGGATTATGATCGGTTGCAATCGCCAAAGGCACACCGGCTTGTCGCAATTTAGCGACCGGTGGCGGCGTCGATTGCTGGAGTGTGTAGTAGGCGCCCGGAAGGAGGACCGCCACTGTTCCCGAATTTCGCATCGCGGCGATCCCCGCATCGTCTAAGTACTCCAAATGATCACAGCTTAGCGCGTTGAAACTGGCCGCCAACGCCGCTCCGCCTTGCAGCGACAATTGCTCGGCATGACACTTGATCCGCAAGCCTTGCCTGGCCGCGCATTCGAAGACACGGCGAGTTTGTTCGAGGCTAAAGCCAACCGTGTCACAAAACACATCCACGGCGTCCATCAAGCGATCAGAACTCCAACGCGGGATCCACCGGCAGACCTCGTCGATGTAGGCATCACCTGCTCCGTCAAATTCGACAGGGACCGTATGAGCCGCGAGGCAGGTGGTCCGTACGGAAAGGTCGCACTCCTGTCCAACGTCTCTCGCTACCTCCAAGCAACGAGTCTCCGTTTCGAAATCCAGTCCGTAGCCGGATTTGATTTCTACCGTGGTCACTCCGACGTTTTGTAAACGACGAGCGCGTTGGCAGGCACTGCTTAACAGTTCCGCTTGCGAAGCTCGGCGAGTGGCGGCCACCGTCGAGCGAATCCCGCCTCCCGCTCGCGCAATCTCCTCGTAACTAACGCCACTCAATCGACGCTCGAACTCTGCGTCGCGTTTGCCGCCATAGACCAAATGCGTGTGGCAATCGATCAAGCCCGGGGTCAAGAGTCGCCCGGCTAGATCATGCTCAAGCTGAATGCTCCGTCGCAGATCTGCGGGCATTTTGCCTTCAGCACCTATCCAAACAATCGTGTCGCCGCGCGTAACGACCGACCAATCGTCGTGCGGATCCCACCCCTCGTCATCATGCATGGTTGTGACTCGTCCGTGCCGCCATGCCGTAAGTCCATCGCCAGCCCGAAGATTTGTGATCCCACCGGTGGTTGGAATCATGGCGCATCGTCCCACAATTGAGACATCAGATCCCGACAAGACTCGGCAGGAGCTCCCGCCAAGACTAATGCTTTGGCCGCTTCAATATCCGGAGCAAACAATCGATCGCGATCATAAAACGTCACGACACTTCGCAAGCGATCATGTACGACTTGTAGTCGCTGCGAGGTTGACAAGGGTCGATGAAAATCAATGCCTTGAGCGGCCGCCAACCATTCAATGCCCAGGATCGCTGCCGTATTCTGAATCATGTCTTCCAAACGTCGAGCGGCAAAGGTGGCCATGCTGACGTGATCCTCTTGGTTTGCCGAAGTTGGCAAGCTGTCCACACTTGCGGGATGTGCCAAAGATTTGTTTTCCGACGCCAAAGCGGCGGCGGTCACATGCGCAATCATGAATCCAGAATTTAGTCCGGCTCCCGCGACCAAAAACGGTGGCAAGCCAGACAATGACGCGTCGATCAGCAGAGCCACGCGCCGTTCGGCAATCGAGCCGATCTCGGCAATCGCCAGCGCCAAACTGTCAGCAGCAAATGCGACTGGCTCGGCATGAAAGTTTCCTCCTGCCAATATTTCTTGGGTATCGGAAAATACCAACGGGTTGTCGGTTACCGCATTGGCTTCATTCAGTAAAGTTCGTTGGGCGTGAATGACGAGGTCGCGACAAGCGCCCAGTACTTGTGGCTGGCAACGCAGACTATAAGGATCTTGGACGCGTGGGTCATTCTCCAGATGCGAGCGACGAATCTCGCTTTCGCACAGCAACGCCCTCGTCACAGCGGCGACTGCGATCTGGCCAGGTTGGCGACGCACGGCTTGAATCCGCGGATCGAATGGTTCATCACTGCCCTTCGCGGCGTCCACCGACAAAGCGCCAATCACCGCCGACGCTTCCACCAATCGCCGAGCCACAAACAAACCATGCAGCGCTAGTGCTGTCGAGACTTGCGTTCCGTTGATCAGGGCCAGCCCTTCTTTGGCTTCCAGGATCAGCGGTCTCAGTCCAACTTGTTGCAATGCTTTCGCGGCCGAAGTCAATTCACCGCGAAAACGAACCTGGCCTTCGCCAAGGAGCGCCAAAGTCATATGGGCCAAGGGAGCAAGATCGCCCGACGCACCGACGGAACCTTTGCTCGGGATCTGTGGCAGAATCTCGTGATTCAACAGGTCTAGCAACCCGGTCACCACGTCGCGGCGAACGCCCGAATAGCCTTGGGCCAAGCTACTGGCCTTCAGCAATAAAACCAAGCGTACGACTTCATCCGACAGCGGCGCCCCGGTCCCGACGGCATGCGACAGAATCAAGTTGCGTTGTAAATCTCGCAATTGATGGTCGTCGATCCGAGTTCGCGCCAGTTTGCCGAAGCCGGTGTTGATTCCATAGGCTGGACGTTGCGTGGCGAGGATCCGCTGGACTGTCTCCGCCGCAGCGTCGATTTTGCCAAAGCATTCCGGATCCAAGCTGACTTGGACGCGATCTCTCCAGCAAGCGAATAACGCCGTCCACTGCAACCGCCCAGGAACAATAGCAAACGGCGTCGGAATCAAGCGAGAATTCCTTGGTTGTTGATTCAATCGGACCGTGGGAGCGGCCCAACACACTGGCTCCATTGGGCCGCGGGAGCGTTTCGGCGCACTAATCAGTCAGGAGCCATGCCCGCATCTTCTCAGCGGTCCAGAAGTGCTTTCTCCAGTTTCTCATCGACCAACCCGTAAGCGCCGCGACCCTCAACCGCTTCACGTTTGCGAGCGACTTCTTCAATCTCAGGAATGTCGGCCTGCCAAAACTTTTCCCGGTCGCTGCGTTCTGCGGGGCTATTTAATGGGATCATGATTCGCATCCCCACGCCGGTAGCGGGGAAGCTCGTATACCAATAAGGACTGCGGGGTCGGTTCGGATCGCTATCTCGCCAGAGATCCTCGCTCAACAAACGAGAAGCCACGCGACAATCACTGGCCGGAAGTTCGAACGAGCCACCTTTGGCTACCCGCCCAAACCATTGATGCGGCCAACGAAATGCCGTCGCCACAGTGAGATTCTCTTTTCCCGCTAGATGCTCGTAACCATTTTCGTATGCCATGTCCAACACCCATTCGGCCACATTGCCATGCATGTCGTACAACCCAAACGCGTTGGGTTTCTTTTGCCCCGCATCATGCCGCGCGTACTCGCCATTTTCTTCAAACCAAGCGTGCTCGCCAAGTTCAGCCGGATCATCACCGAAACTGTAAGCTGTGGTACTACCGGCCCGACAAGCGTACTCCCATTCCGGTTCTGTGGGCAAGCGAAAGAACACTCCGGTTGTGAGCGACAGCCATTTCGTGTACTGCTTGGCTGAAAATTGACTCATCGTTGCCGCCGGTTCTTGGGGACCATCTCCCGAATCGTACGTGAACCCAGGGTCATACAAGTTGCTAGGCGCAGCGATCGCATCAATTCGATTTTCGTCCGTCAGTTTGCGAATCCCTTGGTCATTGAACCGCTTGAAAGCGTCGTGCAGGGACATGAAGTGTTTGTAATGCTCCCAATTGACCTCGTACTTGGCCATCCAAAAGGGGGGCACTTCGATTTCAACTTGTGGGCCTTCGTTTTCGTTTCGACCTTCTTCTGACTCGGGGCTGCCCAGCAAAACTTTGCCGCCTGGGATCGGCACCATTTCAATCTTGAGTTCCGTTTGTGGAATGGTCAACGTGAATGGGACCATGTATCCCGCGTCAGTTTTGACGTAGGGTTTTTCGGTTGGTTCCGTTTGAACCAAACCCGGAAAACCTTCGGGAAAGTGCGGCGATCCACTCAGTTCCTTTTCAGCGGTCCGTGAGTCATCCGCGACTTGCCTCGCGGCAACGTTGCTGCAGAGCAAGCTGACCACAAAACAGCCTAAAATAAATGATTTCCAACCTGTCATTTGTCTCACTTTATCTATTCTTTCGTTCTTTGGTAACGAGGTCTTGATTTCTTAATCGAGTCACGACCTTTGAGTTGCGGCATGTTCGCGATTTGTGTCGCGCAGTGATTCGCCAAGCAGGCCGCGATGGTGGCGACGCTCGATCGCTGGTGCTTGCTCCCTAGTATAGGCCATACGGGGAATTCTGTCGAATTCTCGATTCGAACAAAGTTCCGAGCGAAGACCACCACCCCCGTTAGCGCTGGTGTTCCTGCTGATAATGTTGCTGGAGCAAATCACGACCAAAGTCGCCAGCGTAATCCCGCCAGGCCGCGTGGATATGATTCGCATCGTTTTGAGTCTTGTCGTATTCGAAAACGTGCGTATCGCTTTGAATGCGGTAATAGTGGGGAGCGCCCGGCTTGGTCTCGCCAACCCACACAAATCGCAGGCCCGAATCAGCCGAAGATTGCGAATCCAAGGCGGTGTCATGGGCCGATTGGAAATTTCCGGTGTAGTACGTCATCAACTGACGTAACTTTTGTTGCTGCTGGTCGGTCAATTCGCTGTACGAAATCCCCACTGCCGGCCCAAATACTTCCGCGGAAACCGTTGGCTTATTCCCCGTCAATAGATCAGCCGGGACTTCCATGGGGATGATCGCCTTGGCGCGTTGTTCCGCGTTCAACGACTCGACCAGTTCGCGAGCCCAAGCTTCTTCCTCGTCCAGGACTCGAAGACCCGCGAGTGGGCCTTGCCGTACTTCAGCCGGGTTCGAGCCCCAAAACACAGGTGTCACGGCCAAGTGTTTGCCATCGCGGATGGTGAAATTAAAAGAGAGATGGTGTCCCTCGAATCTCCAGCCCCAGGTGCCTTCACTGGTCGGTTGACCGTAGATGCTCAGGTAATACAAGTCCGAGTTTCGAATCGGATTACTATTTTCCATTTCGAAGAGGACCTGCTCCAACGCCATGATCGACACGGCCTTGTGATAACCTCGATTGGTCAAAGCCGTCGATAGAAGAGCATGGGTTAGCAAACGCTGCTGCGACGTCATTTCGGTCAGTGGCAAACCATTGCGCTTCGCGTCTGGAACGATGAACTTGTCTGGTACGAAGTTCCAGTTCTCCCGGGCGGTTCCGGCAAACGCTTGCACACACTTCGCCCGCTGAGCATCATTCAGCAACGCGACGATCCGGTCGGCGGTTTCGGTCATTTCGGCAATGGGGTCATCGGCCCAGATCTTTCCACCCAGATGTATCAGAACCAGAGCGACGACACCGGCCGCTGCGACTCGCCAGCGCCGGCCGCCCACCCGACTACCACCATCGAAGGCCATCAAAGAAACCATTTCAGAGTCTTTCCAAAAAAACGAACCACATTGACCGCAGCGCAGCGGAGGGCATGTTTTGACCGATCGCCGTCCACAAATTGTAATTCCAATGCCGCGACTGGGAAATTGGCCCGTAGTCGATGGGCGACTCAGCTACTAAGATGGCGGCCACCGCCGAAACGCGTGAAAACACCATGAGTGGGACCATGGGCCCGGTTCTCAGTGAACCGGGCCGCTGGGATCGAAGACTTTGGCAACCCCGAAAAGGCATGAAACCATGAGCGCAGAAAAACGTATTCAAGAACTCGGCTTGGTTATTCCTCCGGTTCCCAAACCAGGTGGCGTCTACAAACCCACCGTTCAACACGGCGATCTACTGTATGTTTCCGGTCACGTTCCAGTGTTGCCCGATGGCTCATTGGTCAAAGGTCGCGTCAATTCGGACGCCGACTTGGAAGCCGGATACCAAGCCGCTCGGCAAGTGGGGCTGACCATGTTCGCAACCCTGCGCAAAGATCTGGGGTCATTGGATCGGATCGTGCGGGTTATCAAACTATTGGGTTTGGTCAATTCCGGTCCTGAATTTTACAATCACCCGAAAGTCATCAACGGTTGCAGCGAACTTTTCGCTCAGGTGTTCGGCGATGACGCCGGCGTGGGAACGCGGAGCGCTTTCGGCGTCGCGGCACTGCCTGTCGGAGTGATGGTGGAAATTGAAGCCGTCTTCGAGATTCGTTCATGAACGACTCGGAGACGACCGTCGCGGAATTGAAACGCATCTTGGGCGAGTTTGTCGACCAACGCGATTGGCGACAGTTTCATGCTCCCAAAAATCTGGCGATGTCGTTGGCCATCGAAGCTGCGGAATTGATGGAACATTTCCAATGGATCGATGTGACCGACAGTCGAGTTGTCGTCGCACATCCAGAACGTCGCCAAGCCATTGCCGAAGAGATTGCCGACGTGTTGTGCTACACGTTGGCGCTGGCCAATTCGATGGAGTTGGATTTGTCAGCCGCCTTTGAACACAAGATGGCCAAGAACCGAATCAAATACCCGGCCGAAGAATTTCGCGGACGCTGGGGCAAGGATGATCCAGTGCCGGATCCGCAGAACCATTGAGACAGATCGTTTGCCTCAATCACTCCCCCAGTCTCATCCGCTTACCCACAGCTGTTCCCATGTCTTCACCGAATTCGGCCGCGACTTCCGCGGCACTCCTTCAGGACAAACAAGTTGTCGTGCGACCGCCCGGTCGCCAAGCCGTCTTGGCTGGTCATCCTTGGCTACGACGCAATTCAATCGCCTCGACCAGCGGCGAATTGCAGAGCGGCGATGAAGTACTGATCCTGGATCGCGAAGCCAACGTCTGCGGTCGCGGTCTGTACAATCCGGATAGCCAACTATCGGTCCGTGTGTACAGCCGTCACTCCAATCAAGTATTGGATCAAGCATTTTGGCACGCGAGATTGCAGCAAGCCGTCGCGCTGCGTCAACGACTCCAGTTGTTGCAACCCAACGGAGCGTGTCGCTTGGTGTTCAGCGAAGCCGATCAATTGAGTGGCCTGATCGTTGACCAATATGCCGACACTTTGGTGTTGTCGCTAACCGCTCGCGCCATGTTCCAGCGTTGGCAGATTTTCGCCGAATGGTTTCGCGATCATTTTCGGGCGGTGCCGATTTCTCGCATTCTCGTGCGAACCGATGCGAATATCTTGAAGCAAGAGAACATGCCCGAGTTTCAAGAAGTTCTGCTGGGAGATTTGCCCACGGCACCCATCGAATTTGTCGAAAATGCTCTGCGATTTCAAGTCGACCCAATCGGTGGTCAAAAAACGGGGTTTTATTTGGACCAAAGGAACAATCGCGAGACATTGGGCCGCCTCGCGACGGGACGCATGTTGGATGTCTGCTGTTACACCGGCGGCTTCTCGCTGGCCGCCGCCAAGTTGGGCCAAACGTCTTCGATCATGGCGGTTGACTCGTCGATGCATGCTCTCGAACAAGCCGAACGGCACGCGGCCCTGAATCAAGTCACCGGCATTGATTTCGTGAAAGGCGACTGTTTCGACTACTTGGCACACCTCAAGACCGAGCAATCGCAATTCGACACGATTGTGTTGGATCCTCCGAAGTTTGCCGGTCGGCAGCACGACGTCAACCACGCGCTACAAGCGTACACGCGTCTGAATCGGTTGGCGATCGACGTCTTGGCGCCCGGTGGCTTGCTGATGACATGCAGCTGTTCGGGACGCGTGTTGCCAGAAGAATTTTGGCAGGCGGTGATGCTAGCCGGTCGCAAAGCGGGGCGCGATATTCAAGTCGTAGAACAAACCGGAGCCAGCCCCGACCATCCGATTCTCATGTCTTGCCCGGAAACGCAATACCTCAAGTGCCTGTTGTGCCGCGTGCATTGAGGGCGGTTGCATCGGGATCGCGAGCATCGAGATCTGGAGCATCGAGATCGCGTGGATTGGGATCGCGTGCTTTCCGGGCGCGTTTCTTCTTGCCGCGAACGTGAAATGGCAAGTACCATAGGTATGCCCCTGTGATCCACAGCCCAAGCAGAATCAGTCCACTCGGCAAGAAAATGTAATACTTGCTGAAATCACCAAAAAACGACCCATCGTGCAACATCTCGATCAGGTCACTGCGACGATAGGTCGAGTGCAAAACCTGGCCGGTGTTCCAATCTAATTGAAGCTCCCAACGGTTGCGGCATTGGACTTTAATCAAACTGCGATCCGGTCGCACGTCCAAGCGATCGATGTCCGACCACGAAGTCACTTGCGTTTCGGGAACGGCTTGGGTCGCCGCCAGGATCTGGTTCCAATCCAAATTGGCGGCACCGGGCGTCCCCTTCATGGTAGGTGGCTGAACCCAAGTCACCTCCTTTTTGATCTGCAACAGAATCCCCGTTGCGATCACCAACAGCAATGGCCCAGCAGTTAGAATCGCTCCCCAGCGATGTAGTTTTCGACTCCAACGGTTCAGCGACATCTTATCGTCCGAAGAATTGATCCATCATTTTATCCATGCCCGGCAATGACAGACCGCCCGTCATCTCTTCGATTTTTTCTCGGTGCAGTGCCTTGCCCTTGTCCAACGCATCATTCACGGCTTGGGCAATCAAGGTTTCAATGAAACCACGATCTCCTTCTGCGAAAACTTCCGGATCGATAATCACGTTGCGGATTTCTCCGCTGCCGTCCGCCTCGACACGCACCATGTCGCCACCGGCTGAGCCCTCGACCGTCGTCGCCTTCAGCTCGTCGCGAATGGCGGCCGCTCGAGCTTGCATGGCTCCGGCTTGCTTCATCAAGTTGGCCAAATCACCAAGTTTTCCAAACATTTCGCTACCTTTTCTAGTTCAACCTTCTCCAAAACTGACCAGCCATCGCCGTCTGAATCGTGCGATCAATACACCCATCAAAAGTGCCACCCAAGCGAAAGTCGCCAGCAAATACCCGCCGAAATGCCAATAGTATCTCCCGATTTCGGTGGGTGTGATCGTGCCCTGAGTTGGGATCACCAATTGATTCAAGTGATTGTTCATCGCGGGTAGTCGGGCGGCGGCTGAAAATGGCGAGAAGAAACTGGCGATCTCGACCGGCAATGGCATCGTTGAGGATGGCAAGAAGAACCGAAAGAATACTTCCATCGCTGGCGGTGCGAAGTAAATTGCCAGAATCAACGAGTAAGTCAAGACGATCGCGTGTGAAGTCTTGCGGCATACGGACGAGCAAAACATGCCCATCACCGTCGTCGAGACACAAGTGAGCAGGATCAACAATACAAACCCGGCTACCGAAGGAAGTACCTGGTAAAACTGTTGAAAGTTCAAGACAATCCCCAGCACCAAAGGCCACGCCATCAACAGAGTCAAGACCGTCGAGACGCGAAATCCCGCCAACATTTTGCCAATCACAATCGTCCAGGGACTTAGCGTTGTGGTCAGAAGCAAGTCCAGCGTTTGCCGTTCCCGTTCGCTCGTGATCGCTCCCGCCGAAAATACTGGGCCCAACAGAATATTGAACAGGACGATGTAGCAAGGAAAGATAAACGCGTATTCCGTTGCAAAGTACAACGTGGGCAACAGCAACACGCTCAGCACAAAGCCGACCTGAATCAAGACCCGCATCATCAGCGTTCCTTGACTCAAGATCTCCGACCGCATTTCCTTGTCGTAGACGGGATTCAAGTGATCTTCCATCAACGTCTCGCGCTTTGCCGGCGCAAACCAACGATCGGGCCACGCATTGCGATCGATATACAAACCCACCACTTCTTGTTTTTCGATCTCCTGGTCCAAAACCTCTTTGCCCTCGCTGCCGATATCTGGCGGATACAACATTCGATTGGCGACAAAGTGAAACATGGCCACACACATGGGTATCGCCAACACGGGCAACAGGCCCAAAATAAATTGCAATCGGAACGTCGCCAAGTTTCGGAAGCCAAACCAAAACCCGCCAGCCAATAGCAACAGCGGCAAAATGATGATGTAGCTCGTTACTAATGCCGAGCTGGTTCGCGAAAAGATGCTGCTGCAAGTCAAGCTGATCATCGAAAACACAAGCAAACAGACGGTCATGCCAAAATAGCCACCCATGACTTCCAGAGGCGACACGCCACCCAACGGCATGCACAACATCACGATGGGGAGCGAAGCGACCATCATCAACAACAAATGCGTGACCGATGCCATCCACTTGCCCCACGTCACCGCGACCGTCGACAGCGGACTGGCCAATAACATCTCGTAGGTCAAACGTTCTTTTTCGCCGCAAATCGAACCGGCGGCAAAGCTAGGCGCCAGCAAAGCCGCAATCACGAACTGGCCTAAAAAGAAGAAATCCACGAGTTCGCGATTGGCCTGCGACTTCTCGCTCAAATCCAGCCGAGTTTCCATCGGCCAGGCAAAATACACCACGCCAGCCAATGCCAACTGAAACAGCAATAACATCAAGAACGAACGATCGGTCCGTAGATTGATCATCAGTTCGCGATGTAGGACGGGGTTGTTTCTAACAAACATGGCCACCACAATTCCAAGAATCGAGACAAGTTCTCGTACTGCCCGCCAGCCAGCGAGAAGCGGCTATCTTAGCACAAACCAAGCCCGGTGGTGACTCACTCTTCGTCATCTTCCAAAACCGGGGGAGCGCCCGGTTCCGGCAAAACAACGTGCGCAATCTTGCCATTCTTTTGGATCTCGTTTCCACGCCCACCCCGCGAAGTGACGCGGTACTTGGCGGTCGAAATGGTTTTTTTCGCGCCGCGATTCGTGACGACGACCAAGAGATCTCGGTCTCCGGTGCTGGGCTTGAATCCCAACAACGAGTCGCCCTTGGCTACCTTAATCAACACAACGCCCTTGCCAGGACCCGAGAGATAATTGACCTCCTCGGCGGCACAGATCATCGCGCGACAGTTGGCCGTTATCGCAAGGATGGTCTCCGTCCCAGCTACCGCGAAAACGTTGACGACTTCGCTGCCCGTTGCGACGCGACAATATCGGCGACCACTTCGAGTCGAGGGCTCGGCGAAAGTGGCCAATCCAAACCGCATCGAGTAACCATTGGTCGTGGCGGCCAGGCCGTGAATCGGCGGGCAGAGATCGGGCTTCTTCGGGTTCTCGGCGATGTCTCCAATGACGCGTTCATCAAACGACATACAAGCAATGATCTTCTCTCCGTCCTTCAACTTGAACAGCTTCTGAATAGGTTCGCCATACCCGGTCGATGGCGGGACATCCACCATCCGCACCGAGTAGCAAACCCCCAACGAGGAGAAGAAACCGACGACGCTGCGTGTCGAACCAGCGACGCACGCCAAGACACGATCTCCTTCGCGCAATCGACTCTTGCTGGGGTCCGTGATCTGCTTCTGCCGTTTGACCCAGCCATCGGTTGTGATCAAGATCGCGCAGTCCTCGGCGACAATAAAGTCATCAGCCGTGAACTCGGGTTCATCGACAACGGTCAACATTTGCGTCCGACGTTTGGCGTCCGTCGTCGACGCATAGACATCCAATAAACTCTCAATCTCCTGTCTTACGATTCCCCATCGTCCCGACGCATTGGTGTCTTTCGTGTCTTCTTGCAATAGCTTGCGAATCGCTCGAGCCCGTTTTCGCTTCTCGTCAACTTCTTCGCGAATCAAGTTGATCTCGAGCCGCGCCAAGCGATACAACTTCAACTCCAAGATGGCGTCCGTTTGTTCCGCATCCAATCCGCCCTTTTCTTGTGGGAAGCGAGCCATGATCTTCTGAGCGGCATCGGCTTTGCCTTCGGATTTGCGAATGATGCGGATGATTTCATCCAACGCATCGAAGACAATCAAGAAACCCTCGAGGATGTGGAGACGCCGCTCCAAGGCCGCTAGTTCGTTTTCCAGTCGTCGTGTGACAACATCCAAACGGAAATGCAAGAAGTGCCAAAGTATCTCCTTCAGCCCCAATCGCTCCGGTGTTCCCACGGCCGGGTTTTCGGTGGGTACCAAGCATGTCATGTTGACACCAAAGTTGGTCTGCAAGGCCGTGTTCTTATACAAATAGGCCAAAACTTTGGCTTCGTCAGCATCTTTCTTCAACAACAAATCGATGCGAATATCATCGGTGGAAAGATCGCGCACGTCTTGGATCAATGGCATCTTGCCCGAGAAAATGATCTCGCCAATTCGCTCGACTAACAGCGTCTTGTTGACGCCGTATGGAATGGAGGTGATTTGCAAGACCTTGTTCGTTTTGCTCTCCGACGCCGACACAATCGTCCCGCGAATCTTTAACGTGCCATGACCGGTACGATAGATCTCCCGCAACTCTTCTTTCGTATTGATGACTTGGCCACCGGTCGGGAAATCGGGACCCTGCACGGCATCGTTGGCCACCAATTGGTAGTCCTTGATTTCCGGGTCACGCAACAACTTCAGCAAGGCTCGGCAAAGTTCACCCAAGTTGTGGGGAGGGATGTTGGTTGCCATCCCGACCGCGATCCCTGTCGTTCCGTTGAGCAACAAGTTCGGCAGGCGGCTGGGCAGGACCACCGGTTCTTGCCGCGTTCCATCGTAGTTGGGCTTGAAATGGACCGTGACCGTCTTCAAGTCCGTCAAAATTTCACCGGCAATCGCGGAGAGACGACACTCCGTGTAACGCATTGCCGCTGCGTTGTCGCCGTCAATGGAGCCGAAGTTCCCGCTGCCATCGATCAGGGGCATTCGCAGCGAAAACGGCTGGGCCATGCGGACCAAGGCCTCGTAAATCGAGCTGTCGCCATGCGGGTGATAGTTACCCATCACTTCACCGACGATCTTGGCGCATTTTCGCGGTTTGGTGGTGTGGTACAGACTCTGTTGGTCCATCGTGTACAGAATTCGCCGTTGGACGGGCTTCAGTCCATCGCGCACGTCGGGGAGGGCTCGGCTCGTGATGACCGACAGCGAGTAGTTGAGATACCGACTTTGGGCCGCTCCACGCAAGGTGATCGATTCGATTTGGTCCTCGCTCAAGTCCCACTGGAATTCGCCTTGCGTTCCATCGGGTGATGATTTGGATTTTCCGGACGATGAGCGATTCTTGGCCAAAGTGATCCTCCATGTCTGTAGCGAGGGGGTGTTCAAGGCTGGTAAGCCAGCCAAGTTGGGCGGATTTTAGCAAAGGCCCCGAGTTTGTCACAGTCGGTTTTTTCCGCCCGTATCGATTGCACGAGCATGGTTTCGCGCGAACGTCGGGAACATCGGTAAAGTAGTTACTTTCCGATCGTCAAATTCCGAATCAATCTTACAACCCACGGCGGATTCGGGATGGAGCCCTACGTCGGATCGGAAACCCAGCCTTACAACGGAGTGCTTAGGATGAAATTCTTTGTCCCCATCGCGGCGATGACCCTGATCGTCTTGGCCATTAGCCCGGCAACCTCGCAAGCGCAACAACACTTGCAATCGGCCGACGAACAATCGGCTTATCTGTTTCACAACATGTACACGACCGGCCCCAGCGCCCAAACGGCGGCCATGTACCCGGCACCGCACCCAACCCCGCGCATTGCCGGCCATGTGTTCAACACTTACCAACCGTTTGCCCCCCACCAGTTGATGTACGAGCATCATCGCACTTATTACACCCCGTTTGGCGGTCCCGGCACTTTCTATCAAGACCCTTGCGAGGGAGGAAACTGCGGTGGTTCCGCCGGCCAAGGTATGAACATCACGACAGTGGTTTGGCAGCACGGTGGTACCTTTGCCTCGCCATATCCATTTGAGTTCCGCAACCGTTTCAGCGGACAAAGAATTCGCGGCAATCGTCCGGCCCCAGCTGCTGCTGCGGGCTGCAACAATTGCAAGTAATCCTTCGCACAACCGCTAACTCCCAGAAGAGATACACCCATGTCCAAGAAACTACTTTTACTCGCCTTGGCCCTCGTATTGAGCTTGAGCGGCGTAGCTTCGGCTCAAGAACCCGCTCAAGATGTGCCATGCTTCGAACGCGGTGCGTTCCCCAGTCGCCGTAGCACCGTGGTCAACGCGCTGCGCGATCAATACCACCCTAGCCCATTCTACGCTTACGGTCGCGGCGGGATCACCGCAACCCGTGAGCACCATTGGAACTACCAACAATCGCAATCGTACGCTTGGCACGGCGACTACAGCTATTGGAAGTACGGCACACCGACGGCTGTGGTGGTTCCACCGACCGCCGCTTTCATGAGCGATTACCAATGGGGCGTTGGCAACACAACCAGCTTGCCTATTCACCACCAATTCCAACACCAATCGCATGGCATGGTTGGTGGTCAGGCCGGTGGCGCCCATGCGACGCCCTATTGGCCGCATCACACCCGCCAGTTCGGACTCTACGGCGTCCGAGCCCCGTGGTAAGAACCGCGCCAGTAAAACTCCACTTCCATTCCCCAAACGACCAACCCAAACGGTTGGTCGTTTTTGTTGATGGAGGACGCACGAGTTGAGTTGTTGACGTTCCGATTCCCTCAGTCCGAACCAACATAGTCGATATCCCTGGCCCATCAGCGACGACAGGCGGTTCGCAGTCCGAGCGAAATTCCAGGTCCAAGCTTTTTAGTCAAACGCCGCGCCAACGGAGCATTTCATCGTGGTGTTTGATCTTGGTCTTCGATTCCGTCGAGACGTTCCCTGTCGAATTTCTCCCGCTCCCCAAAAATGTCGATGGAAACGTTTGTTCGCCTTGCGGCTCCACCATTTGCGTCTGGTGTCGTACCCGTTTCCGCGATTCGAAATCGATTCCCGAGCGTGCTAAGCACTTGATGCAAACGTCATCGAAATCAGGATGTTCGCCAGAGCAGAAATTGCTGACTTGGTCGTTCCGTTCGTTGCGGCTTGACGTCGGAATAGGAATCTCTCGTCCGACAAGCGAATCGGCAGCAACGTTTGGATCTGCTCCGTCTCATCCAATGGCGCCTTCTGAATCGTATTCAAAACCGACTGCAAGCGCAGGCAATGCAGGCACAAGTCTGATTTAGTGTTTCTCACGCTTTGCTCCCGACGGCGCGATGCAAGAGTGATCGCAAAAATGTTCGATCGTTGCCAGAACTGGTGTTGTTGCCTTTCGAATTCGAACCGTGGTCGTTGGCGGGAACGCTCGCCGACTCAGCCTGCGAGTGTCGCCGAAAAAACAAAACTCAAGGAGCGATTTGACGGGTTTCGCCCGCTCCAGAATTGGGACATTAAGAACCTGTCTTCACATACTTCTCGCCGCCAGAACAAGTGCCGCGGCGACCGAATTGTCGGCGTTTCCGGTGCCAAATCGCGATTTTCTCTGTAAGGTTCGTTATATTGGCCCGTGTAGCTTGGCGAGCGGATCGTGCCCGCTAAACTCCCCTGACCCGCAAGTGTTAGACGCAAAATGACGATGGACCCCGAAACTCGATCCAGCCTGTTGGTCCAGTTGGCCGCGGGCGGTGCTAACCAGCAAGCCTGGTTCGAGTTCGTCAATCTCTACCAACCGGTCATCTTCAACTATGCTCGGCGATTGGGGTTACAGGACGCGGACGCCCAAGACTTGGTTCAAGTGGTTTTGACGAAAGTGGCCGACAAAGCCAAAACCTGGGATGCGAACCAAAATCGAGGCTCCTTTCGCGGCTGGTTGTCGGTGATCGTTCGGCATTTGGCCATTGATCATTTTCGCTCGCAAAAGATCCGTCCGCAGCACTTGCCGGATGCAGACTTATTGCCCGAGGCCACGGAATCCTTTGAGTTGGAGCATCGTCGCAGTCTGTTTCGGTGGGCGATTGATCGCGTGAGTCATGAAACCAGTGACAAAACTTGGCAGGCGTTCTTGTGTACTGCGGTGCAGAATCGTCCGGCGGTCGAAGTCGCGGCGCATTTAGGGATGTCCGTCGGGGCCGTCTATGTGGCTCGAAGTCGTATCATCGCCAGGATTCGCGCCTTGGTAGCGAGCTCCGAGTTCGATTCGCTGACTATCTCCCGTTTTCTCGGGGAGCAGAACCGCTCATGAAACTCCATCTTTGTTTGGAATTGCCCACGCTGCAATCATTATTGGATCAATCGCTGCCTGCCAAGGAAACCTTCGCGTGCGAGTCGCATTTGGAAGTTTGTCCGCGCTGTCGGAAGCGGCTGGAGGAGCTGGCTGGCGAGGCACCGTGGTGGCAGGAGACGGTCTCGGTGTTGGCCGAGACGGGCGCGATGGCAGCCACGCCACTCGATTTTGGTTCAACGAGCGACTGGAGCCCGGCTTCGGAAGTTGCCAGTAAATCGGTCATGCTTAGTCAAGTCCGACAGCTGCTAGATGCTCCGGTGCATCCCGAGATGTTGGGGCGATTGGCGGGCTACGACATCGAAAGCTTGCTGGGGCAAGGTGGCTTCGGCGTGGTCTTTCGCGCGTTTGATCGAGAGCTCAATCGGCCGGTAGCCATCAAAGTTTTAGCACCCCATTTGGCGACGGTCGGGACGGCGCGGCGTCGCTTTGTTCGTGAGGCGCAGGCGGCCGCAGCGGTGACTCATCCAAATGTTGTGCCAATCCATGCGGTATCGACGGATTCCGCTTACCCATTCTTGGTCATGAGCTACGTGCCAGGTCGTTCCTTGCAGGAACAAGTTCGGCAAAATGGCCCCTTAGAACCCAAAGCGATCGCCAGGATTGGTCAGCAAGTCGCCGCGGGATTGGCCGCCGCTCATCGCCAAGGCCTCGTTCATCGCGATATCAAACCAGCCAACATTCTCTTGGAGAATGGACTTGACCGCGCGTTGATCACCGACTTCGGGCTCGCGCGGGCATCCGATGATGCGATCTCGCAAACGGGCTGGTTAGCTGGGACACCCCACTACATGTCACCCGAACAAGCGTCGAGCGGCGAGTTGGATGGCCGCAGTGATTTGTTCAGTTTGGGCTGCGTGCTGTATTTCATGGCCACCGGCCGGGAACCTTTCCGCGGAACACAACCATTGGCGATCTTGAATCAGATCGCTAATCAAAAACCCAGTCCCGTGCGTTCCGTCAATTCGGATATCCCGCAAGTCTTGGCTCAAGTGATCGAACGCTTGCTCGAAAAGAAACCGGCGGATCGCTTTCAGTCAGCCGCCGAATTGAGCGATTTCTTAGAGCAGTACTTGGCCTATTTGCATCAGCCGGAGATACGGCGTCAACCGCAAGTTCCTCGGAAAGCGTCAGCAACGAAGTTGGCGTCCATACTCTGGTTAGGCAGCGCGGTGATGGTGCTGAGTGCCGTTGGCGTTTTCGCTACGTCCTTGTGGACGTCGGGAAATTCATCCAGGTCCGATGGATCCCGGATCCTGGACTCAGGGTCGAAGCTCGATCGATTCGTTCCATTCAATCGTGATTCGAAATCCGATCCTCTACCGCAATCTAGGGAGTCGCATCGGGCGTTGTTGGCCGATTCGGATCGGGACCGGCAGCAATTGGAGCATGGTTTGACGCAACTGGATCGCGATCTGACCAGCATCGAACAACATTGGCGTGTCAACAGCCCAACCGAATTCGATGTGAACCGAGGGTGGCAATCCGAAGATCTTTCCGAGCAGTTCCTGAAACTGCAGCGTTCTGTTCGCGAGTTGGAAATGGAGGCTGCCAATGAAAAATTTTGATGTCCAACAACCGGTCACTAAGACCACAAATGTTCCGTTCTTTACCCAAGGAGAAGTTATGTCCAAGTACTTGATCGCAGGACTTTTGGCCCTGTGCTTGCTCGTGTGGGGTGCCCAACAAGGGTTTTCGCAATGGCGTCTGATTTCACCAGGCCGATTCACATCGACGAGTCATCCGAGCCCCGGAATGTCAACAAGATGGCCGGCCACCGGACTCGCTCCGCGGCAACAGGACCCATTAATCCCTGGTGGTTCGATCGCATACGGCAGCAGCCTTGACCAAAACCCGACGGCATCGACCCAAGTTCCTTTTGTTCCAAACACACAAGAGAATGGCGCGGGGTTGGTTGAACAAGCCGACAGAATGGCGCAGATGCAAGCGTACATGCGGAACATGTTGGGTGGTGGGGATACGGGAACGACATCTCCGGAACTTGAACTATACCAACAAATCCAAGCCGCCTTGAGTCGCTACCAAGCGGCCACGGTGGAAAGCGGTGAGCGACCAACCTTGCGAATTGAAATATCGGAGTTGTTAGGACGACAATACGATTCGCACATCAAGACTTATGAACAACAAGTTGCCGAGCTTGAGCAGCGGTTGGCCGGCCTGCGTGAACAAGTCCAAAAACGCCGGGATGCCAAGAGTCGCTTGGTGGCACTGAAGTTGGAGCTCTTGCTAAGTCAAGCCGAAGGGATCGGTTGGCCAGACGCGTTTCCAGCGCTGGGACATCCCGGCAGGGTTGTTCGCGGCAACGGAATGATGCCGGCTCAAGCTGGCTTGCCGGGCATGGTGGGGACAGACGGATCATTGCCGCCGGCCGGATCGATGGCAGGGGCAGATCCTAATTTTCCGATCGGTAACATGCCCTTCAACGCCCAAAATTCGAATAGTCTAAATATCGTAAATTCGGAAGTTGTCCCAGCATCGCCATCTCAACTGTCCGAGACGAATACCGCACCGATCATTTATGAGTCCAGTCCCGCGCCAGGCACCTACGACGCGCCAGCGAACAATGCCACCACTGGCTCGCCGGGGCCTGCAGCGGAGTCGCAATACACCCCCAGCGTTGTCAATCCACCCGCGGCTTCTGAATCCGTGCCCGGACTTCCGGAGGCGATGTTGGATCCGGCCGCTCAAACTCCGGCAGTTGAATACTGGGAATTGCCGAAATCGCAAAACGCCCCGGATGATTCACCCGTTCCAGATGGTTTCGAATCCGAGACGACTGCCAAGGCGTTGTTGTTGGCGGTTCACAACTATCATGATGCTTATCAGGAATTTCCGTTTCATTCGCGGGCCAATCAAAGCGATAAACTGAATTGGTTGGTGCGAGTTCTTCCCTATTTAGGAATCACGGAATCGTATCACGAGTTCGATTTGAACCAAGCCTGGAACAGCGAGACGAATGTCAAGCTTATCGATCGCATGCCCAAGATCTTTGGCGAAGGCCGCCAAACACGGTTTCGATGGATCGAGTCCGATGCCCGTCGCATCAGCGAAATCTTGGATGGAACAAGTAACACGATCGCGTGCATCTACGGCGGGCCACCGGTCTACTGGACTGAGAACCGCCCGCTGTCAACTTTCGAAGCCGTTGAGATCTTTGAAGCGTTACCGCCGGACGGAGAATTGGTCGTCGCATTTTATGATGGCTTCGTCCGGAAAATAAAGCCGGAAATCGGAGTCGACGCGTTTCGGGCTTTGTTGACTCCCAGGGGCGGTGAAGTGGTTCATTTACCTTGGTGATCACGTTGCTAGGCAATGTCGGGCCGGCCCTATGCTGTTCGGCAGCGAAGATAATCACCATGCCGTTCCAATCATGCCGTGTGTCGTGTACGGCAAGGTAGTGAACCATCTTGGTTGTGAACGCTCCGCAATTGTGTCGGCCTTCCAGTCCTTTTTCGGACGAGATGTCACTCCAACTGGTGGCTGGCGAATACTGGGTCAGGTTGTTTTGGCCCTTGCTCGCTTGTGCACGTTGGAAAAATGCTTCCCAGCATTTCGCATAGGAGTTTAACGTGGATCCAGTCGCCGTTCCCAACCGACCGGTTGGGTCCACGCCTGCTCGAATTGGTTGGCCAGCGACGGGTTGGGGTGAGGTCGAGTGCTTGTCACGATGGCGCGAACATACAATTCGTTGCCACTCAAGCGGTAACTGGGACTCGGACCACCCTCCGACTTAAACACCGTGCCGATCTTGGGACAATAACGTTCCTTTACAGATAGTGTGCGGCCCTCGGCGTCGGTAGCGGCTGGCCAGGTGCGATCGTAATCAACGGGCGTGCCTACGAATTGGGTTGTGAACTCCACGCCGGGCTGCGGTTCGATTTCCAACTTCAACTCGTTGGATTCTCGATCGAAACGCACGTCTCGCAAGACGACCCCGCTTGATGCGTAAAAGTCACCGCTGTGAATCGCCGTCAGCAGCTGTTCGGCCTCCAGCTTCTCGGCACGCACCACGATCCAACCGCGGCCGGGTGTGGCGCCTCTGATTCCGTGATAGTTGTGACTGTCGTCGGTTCCCAATCCGAACAACGGTGGACTGGCGAATCGATCGATTCGGAGCGTATTTGCAATATCCCAAAACAGTTCCAAGCCAGGGCGAAGCTCATCGCCCTCCTGGTTCACCGCGGGATGGCCATTGTAAATTTCGAAAAAACGTTCTTCGGCCACAAACGCCAGATCTTCGGGAGTGATCGCCCACCCGAAATTTGGATGGTTCAAGTGAACAAGAATCTGGCGACCGCTACTACGGGCCTGCTCGGCGACGGCGCGAACATTGTTGGCGATGGCCTCACGCACCGTCTCGCCGCGCGCGGGGGCTAGAACTTCGGTGACGTTGGTCGCGTTCAAATGGATTGGCAGGCGGCCGACCGCGTCGGAAATCTCTTCGCCGGGGATCAGCAAGAACCGCCCGTCTTGCTCTAATTGCGAACGAAATTCGACAAGAGGTCGCAAAGCGACTTCATGTTGTTCGGTGCCCGGCTCGCCACGCTCTTGGACCCATTGGCGACCAAACTTCGCCACATATTTGTTCAATACTTCCGGTCCGCCACGTCGCACGATTTCCGACTGCTTCATCCAACGAACTTCAGTGCCCAACACGTTGTGGTCGGTCAGCGCCAAGAAGTGGTAATCATGTTGACGATACCAGTCACCGATCATTTCAGGAAAATCGTCTCCATCGCTCCACAGCGAATGGGTGTGCAGATTGCCTTTGTACCACTGCGAGCGGCTCGAGTCTTGTGCGAGAGTAATTGGGATGAACCACCAGCCACTCGCCAGCGTACCCAGTAATAACCACAGGCCAAACTTACGGAGTCGGGGCATTGGGATAAACCTCCAATTCTTGCAAAATGGGCACCAGTGCTTCGGCCCATCTTTGATAACCGGCTTCATTCAAGTGCAACAAATCCGGCATGATGTCTCGCGAGAGGGTGCCATCTTCTTGCAAAAAGATTCCCGACAAATCGCGATAGAACACGGTTTCGTCATCGGCAAATGTGCTCAGGTATTGATTGATTGCCACATTATTCAGACGCATCGGATCGAACGGAGTTTCGCCACGCGGAAACACGCCCAACAACACAATCTTGGTGTCTGGCGAGTGCTGTCGCACGTTCGTGATGATTTCGCGGACTCCTGCCGCCGTTTCTTCGGGAGCTTGCATCCGGTGGCCGGTATTGTTGGTGCCAATCATGATCACGGCGGCCCGCGGTTTGCTAATTCCCATTTGCCCGCGTTTCAGACGCCACAGGACATGCTCGGTTCGATCGCCGCTGAAGCCCAAGTTCAACGCCGGCGCATGGGCAAAATACTTGTCCCACATGGCTTTGCCGGCTCCTTCCCAGCCTTGCGTGATCGAGTCGCCGATGAAGACCAGTTCATGGGCTTGTTGTTTGCCTTGTGCGGTCTTTTCACGATCGCGTTGCTTCCACCAGGCCTCATCGCCGCGCGTCACCGGGATGACCGCCGAGTTGACCTGATAGAACTTGCGGAGATCACGGTAACGTTGTTGCAGGCCTTTCAGAATCGCTTGGTACTGTGGGTCGTCGTGAACGCTGTTCATTTCTTGAGGATCGTGTTCCAAGTCAAACAGGTTCCATTCGTTGGTGCGTTGGAAAAACATGAGCTTGTATCGATCGGTGCGCACCCCGTCGTGAACCGCAACCTCATGCACCGAATCATTTTCGTAATAGGCGTAGTAAATCGCGTCTCGCCATCCGGCTGGGACGGCGCCTTGAGCCTCGAAAACCGGAAGTAAGCTTCGCCCTTGAACTTGAGCCGGAACTTCGATTCCGGCGGCTTGCAAAAATGTCGGCGCATAGTCGATGTTCTGCACCATGGCATTGCTGCGCGAGCCAGCGGGAATCCGACCGGGCCACCGGACGATCAACGGCATGCGCAGCGACTCCTCGAACATCCAACGCTTGTCGTACCAGCCATGTTCGCCCAAGTAAAAACCTTGGTCAGATGAGTACACTACAATGGTGTTTTCCATCAGGTTGTTCGCGTCAAGATAGTCCAACACGCGGCCCACGCTATCGTCCACGGCTTGGACGCTTCCCAGATAGTCATGCATGTAGCGTTGATGCTTCCAGGTCAATACATCGTCCTCGGACAGTTCCCCAGCACGCAGTCGCTGCAGGAAGGCTTCGTTCTCCGGTTGGTAATACGCGTCCCACTCGTCCCGTTGTTCAGGACTCATCCGTTGATACTCGCCATTGGGAATGCCATCTCGAAAGTGATCTGGAAACTCGTTGGGACCATGGAACTTGGCATCGTGTCCCCAATAGAAATGCTTGCGCAGCGTCATCTCGCTTTCTGCCAACGTTTTTGAGCGGCCCGAATAATCGTCGCGCAAAGTTTCGGGAGCTGGGACCGTGCCCAGTTTGTATTTTCCAAAGTGACGCGGATGAGGGGACCAATTTCGGTGCGGGGCTTTGTGTTGACACATCAACAAGAACGGTTTGCTTGGATCCCGTTGGTCCAGCCATTTCAGGGAAGCATCCGTGATCAAGTCCGTACAGTAACCGGGGACTCGCTGCTTCGTGCCATCCATCATGATAAAATCTGGATTGTAATAGTGGCCTTGGTCGGGAAGTACTTGCCAATAGTCGAAGCCGGTCGGATTGCTTTCAAGGTGCCACTTGCCAATCAAAGCGGTCTGGTAACCGTGCTCTTGCAGGACACGGGGAAAGACCCATTGAGATCCATCGAAGCGATCTCCATTGCGCCGAAAGCCGTTCAAGTGACTATGCAGTCCGGTCAAGATACAAGCCCGCGACGGGCCGCAAATGGAATTCGCACAATACGAGCGATCGAACACGAGGCCCTGACTGGCCAAGCGATCGAGGTGGGGCGTTTGATTGATTTTGGAGCCGTAGGCTCCGATCGCCTGCAAAGCATGATCGTCAGAAAAAACGAACACAATGTTTGGACGCCGACCAACGTCTTGGGCGGCTGCCGAATTCTTCCAATATGTTTGATCAATCCCCCAGATCGTCACAAAGAGCACTAGGCAACGAAGAAGCCGAGATTTATCGAAGCCGGTTGGGAAGTGACAGACGCGACTCCATCGACATCGCTGGGGCATACATCTAACTTTCTACATCTGAAGCAATTCGACGACGCCCGGGACCGGCAACGCGGCGAAACATTTTGTTCGTGATGGTGTCGGCCTTCCCCACCGCTTTTATTGGCAATGCCAATATCCCCGACGATTCTCGCACATCGCCTAGGGTCGTTGCGGCTCTTACGGGCCGAGTATCTTCCCGAAACATGTTTCACCAGGTTGCCATACTGGGCTGGTTCCTGGCTTAGTGTAGCAGAATTGGAGCGAGCTTGCCGAATGCATGGGGCTAGTCGTTCTTCGGCTTCTCTTCCTTCGCTGTATCGACAACCCCACTTTCTGTGTTTGATGGCGGTTGGTTTCCCGGTTTTTCGACGCCGGATTTCGTTTCGCTTGGATTCCCTTCGCCGAGTTTCGTTTCGCTCGAATTCCCTGCGCCGGGTTTCGTGTCCGTTGGTTTGTCGTCACTAGGTTTGGCGTCATTGGGTTTGCCGTCATTGGGTTTGGCATCACCGGCTGGCTTGGCATCCGCGGGTGCTGGTGCTTGACCGCCACCTGCTTCCGCTTGGGGCATTGCCCCCGCTTCAGGTTTGGCGGCCTCTGGATTCGGATTGGCTTCCCCTGGGGGTGGGTTACCACCTAACTGCAGCAACCCTGCGGGTGGTTCATCCGGTTCGCGATACCAACTGCCACGATCGACGACCATTTGGCCGGCCCACCAAAATGGATGGTCGGCATTCGTGGGGGCTTCGCCGCGCGAACTTCGCAATCGGGTTTGTTTCGTCAGATCCAACGGTGCTTTGCGGATCTCTTGAATCGCCTCCCGCATGGCAACCGCGGTCGTCGACGCCGGCATTCGTTTCAGCAGGGCGGCTGGCAAATCGTAGGGTACATGCCCGCCGGATCGCCAGCGTGGCAAGACCATGCTTTGGCACCCTGCAGCCATCAATAGCGTCGTGTAGTACTCCAATTCCTCGCCAACGAAATTGCCTTTGATTCCATCCACAATGGCCGAATTGCCACCGGCAACATACAAGAACTCTGGGCCGACATTCGGATAGCCAAGCCATCTTTCCAAGTCCAATTGCAAATAGCCGTCCTTCTTGTTTTCCGCCGCCGTCCAAGGTGCGGGCCACAGGGGTTGTCGGATCTCATTCAGATAAATCATGGCATGGACCAAGTTGCCCACCGATTGAGTGGAGACGCGCCCCGCTTCAATCGTCGTCAATTGAGGCCAAGCTTGGCGAAGAGCTGTCGTCGAATTCGCGGCCCAATCGGCTTCGTCGCGAATATCGATTTTGCCTGGGTACAAAACGGCTCGCTGCAAGTTTTTGGGACGCTGTTCACTGAACGCCAAATTTAGAGAGGGGGCGTATCGAACCGCAGCTTTATCGATCAGGAGTTCGCTGTCCGGGGCCTCGCCAAGCGCAAACGTCTCGAAAGGCAAATACCAAAGCATGCCTGCGGGAACTACAACGACTTCGTCAAAAGTGCTCCAGAACTCGGGTTTGCTATTCGGGATCATGGCCTTCAGCAACTCATGCGAAGACTTTTTCCAACTCTGGTCCAAGACGACCTGTAGAGCGACCACCGCTGACGGGCTTGTATGTCCCCAACTTTTCGCCAAGCCACGAATCGCTTTCGCCACGTTGGTTTGATTCAAAGCCGACTGGTGTACGACTCGATCTTTAGTGACCAAGAACGAGTGGTAGATGTTGTCGTGGAAAACGACGACCCAACAAATGGTTTTGTCGGGGATCAATGTTTGCACTCGCTCCAAATCAATGGGCGGTGGGAACAGTAACGGAATCGCGTCGCGCCGAACGGAAACATGAACCAAATGACTTTCTATTTGCGCGCAAATCGTGCTCAGAGTTTCGACCTCGGTTTCCCACGCCTTCAACTCGGCTTCGGGCGGCGACACCGGTTTTGTCTGCAAGGCGATCAGCGTGGTTTGAGCTCGGTCCAACGCCGCTTTCAGATTCGTAAATCGAGCGTGAAGTTCGGTTTGTTTGCGGCGCAGTTCGGGAGTCAGTTCGTCCGCATTTCGCGTTAATAGTTGGCGGAAAGACATTAGTCGTCCTCCCAAGGGAAGGCGTGACAAGAACTGCACGCGGCGCAAATTCTCCGAGGCAATCAAGGCTTCGTCGAAAGCTCGCTTGTTCAGTTGGATCGTGAGGGCATCCGCCAAAAACATGGAGCGATCGCCAGTTAAATACGCCAAACATTCAAACGGATCGCGATCCCAATCTTGCTGAGTCGGGTCACGCAAGACGCGTTGGATCAAGTTGGTCAGGGTGGTTGTCGTCAACGTTCGGCGTCGCGCCGGATCGACCAACATGCCGATTTGGAAGGCCCATGGGGTCGCTGGTCGATAAGCCACCAACGCGGCTCGCAACGCTTGCAAGTTGTCCGCTCGGCCTTCGATAATCGCAAACGCGGTTTCTAAAACATTCAGCCGGAGTGCCAATTCGCTGCGTTTCAAATCGCTAGTCCGCATCAGGGCGTTGGCGGTTTCTAAGAACTTGGCTGCATCGGGATTTTGGCCGTTTTCGATCGCATTTTCAGCGGCGACCATCGCAAATTGAGCTTGGGCAACTCGCATCCCTTGAAGACGAGCCCATTCGAACGCCAGATCCAATTCTGGCAATGGCACGTCTCGATTCACGGCCACATGCGCCCGTCCCGCCAAGACCAAACTTTCACGAACCAAATCCAATTGATTGAAAAAGGCTGCCGAATAACTTGCTTCCAGTAACGTGGCTTTGGCGACTCGGTATTCGCCACTCATGTATTGATTCCAACCGATTTGCAACAGGGCCACCGGTGTCAGTGGATGGTCCATTCCATTGATCTGCAAGTATTGTTGCAAGATCCCCGTAGACCGCTCGTAATCTCCCTCTCCCGAAACGGAAACTCCATAAACGATCGAACTGAATGCCGTCGGCAGTTCGCCAGGAACCACCGCCCGCGCCTCGCTCAATTGGCCACGCAGTGTCTTCGCCGGCGCGTCGGCTTGCGACAGCGTGCCCAAGATTTGGTCGCGACGACGAACTGTTAACGCAATCGCTCGATACATTTCGATCACATCGACCTGTAGGAGTCGCTCTTGCGGAATCCTGGACGCGCCTTTGTCGTTAGGAACAATAATGTCCTGCCCAAAACGGACCGAAAAACTGGTCGGAAATCGTCCGATGTTCGGCACCCGGGTTGGTTGCCCCCAAGTGATTCGTGCGACGCGAACCGCATTGGCATCTACCGTCACTGGTTGGGCTTGCCAGTTCGAAACACGGACAGGCCAATTGATAACGCTCGAGTAGATCTCGATCGCTTCGTCAAACGCTTGCATCGCGCCAGCATAATCACCAGCTTGATAACGTGCCTCGCCCATGAGGTACAGGTACGCCGTCGAATCTACCCAGCGTTGGTTGCCCTCGCGGTAACCGCCGCGATAAAGGTTTTGTGCCGCGCGTTCGGCATCGCGAAACTCGCCAGCGAACAAGGAAGAATTCGGTTCTTGCAAGGCGTAGTAACCCGGCATCGGATAACGACCACCTTGTGCCAAGCAGGATTCTCCACTGCCCAAAACGGCACCGATGATCATCGCGAAGGCAATGGGTAAGACGAACTTGAGACATCGCCCCGTGAGTGCGACGCGCTTCGGTGCCGGTCGGCTGAAGGCAGGCGTGATTGGTAGAAACGGAAATATCGGAGCAACGCGAACCATCGTCGCAACTCTGTGATTCGTAAATAACGACATCGACAACCACCAGTGTTTGGCAAGAGGAGTCCCTGGACACCCGTAAATATAGCCCTGTCACGGGCGCCGGTCCAGGAAAATATCTCGACGTTGGTCGCTTGGAACACGCGACCCACGTTGGGCTAGTCGGTGTTGAACGGTTGGGGGTTGTCTCAGGTTGAACCGCCGGGGACGCGCGCCTTACGGGCGTGCTCGCTGAATTCAGCGAATTTACTGAGAGTGTTCGATCGTCGTCAGCGCGAATTCGATTTCGGTACCCACGGCGGGATCGCCCTCCGTTACCAACTGGGCGGCGAGTGCCTGCCGCGCCGCGGATCCACCGATTTTGCCCAGTGCCCAAGCGGCAGCGGCTCGGATGGTCGAGTCGTGTTCCAGATGCAGCAACTTGACCAAGTTGGGCACCGCCGTCGCGTCGAGCTGATTGCCCAAAACATAAACGGCGTTCCGGATCGCTCCAACTCGTTTGGTTCGCCACATGGGCGAGTGTCGGAATCGTTGGCGAAATCCGTCATCGTCCATGGTGATGACTTCGTTTAGATCAATCATCGCTTGCGTTGATGTCGCTTCAATCGCGCTCTGCTCGGGGGCAGCATGTCGGTTCCACGGACACACATCTTGGCATACATCGCAGCCAAACCACCATGATCCCAGTCCCTCGCGCAGTTCCATGGGAATCGAGCCTCGATGTTCGATCGTGAGGTAACTGATGCACCGCCGAGCGTCCAAGACTCCTGGTTCCGGAAAGGCTTGTGTTGGGCACGCCTCCAAGCAACGGGTACATGTCCCGCAGTGATTTGTCTCGTGCGGTTCGTCGTAGCACAAGTCGGCGTCCAATATCAGGGCTGCGAGAAAAAAGTACGATCCTGCTCTTTTGTTGATCAACATCGTGTTCTTGCCGACCCAGCCCAAGCCGGCAAGTCGGGCGAAATCTCGCTCGAGAAGTGGGGCCGTGTCGACGACGCCGCGAACTCCTACTTGCGGCCAACGCTGGTGGACTCGGCGAATGAGTCGTTTCAGACGCTCGTGAATCCAGTCGTGGTAGTCGTCAATTCCCCAAGCATACCGAGCGATTCGACCATGCCCGGGCGGCACGATCGGCCCTTCCTGTGAATGATCCTCGCCATAGTAAGACGCACCCAACATCAACACCGACCGGGCTTGATCCAAGACATGCCGCGGGTGAGCATAGGCTTCACGCCGCTCGGGCAAGTACTGCATCGTTCCGGCCATCCCGCGATCAAGCCATTGGCAAAAAAAGTCGTAATGGGGTGGGCGGATGGCCGGCGCAGCTCCGCAGAGAAAAAAACGTTCGTGCGCTGCAGACTGTTTTAACGATTGTGTCAATTCTTCCGGATCTGGCGGCTGCATGAGTGGGCTGTTTTGGCAAGTTGTAACGGTTTTTATCAGCAAGCCTTGAAAAGCGCCCTCCCCCAAATAGTCTGAAAGAAGCGGATGCCCGACAAAGGACGCCGCCATTTTTTCAAATCCCACCCCGGAAGGCAATCTCATGAACGCGCATTTCTTTGTTTCCTCACGACTCGTCGTTCGCGTCGGCCTTGGATTAGCCGCCGTCGTTTTAGCGGCCTGCTCGCCGTCTTTTGCTCAAGCCCAAGCCAATGGGTACGACTTTGGTATTGGTTGGGGATTCGCCCAACAGCCATTGCGATTGTCGACACCGCGCGAAGATCTACCCTACTTCGCCAAGTTTCCGCCCGTCTACTATGGGGACATGATTCGTCGTCCTTACGGTTTCAGCCCCTATGCTCTGCCCCCGGGGATCGAACCAGTCGAACAACGAATTCTGCAACAAACCATGGGGCCTCGTACCATCCTGAACCCGTTCTGCGATCCAGGTCGTGTTCAACCAATCGCTCCCGCCGCTCCAACGGCACCGGCCGCTCCTGCCGCACCAGCGGCTCCGGCGGCTGACTTGCTGCCACCAGCGGTTGAAGCGGTTCCAGCCACACCTGCGCTGGAAGACGGGGACGTCGCGGCACGTCGCGCCTAAACAGCCAATTCGGTGGCCAATGGTAACGACAAGCCGACGCTGATTTCCGGTCCGCGGCAGGACGCTCGCCGCCGGTGATCCCTGTGAACGACTCCGCGCTGGCCGCCTATCTTCGCCTGGAATCACCGTCCGCGCTCGCCGTGCCGTTCCTAAACGTGTCGCCGTCCCATTAGGTTCGGACTCCGAATCGCACGAATTTCAAACAACAGCCGCTGACCCATCCCCACTCTCGGGCGATTCAGCGGCTGTCTCTGTTGGTACATAACCATGGCGAGCGGCGAAACCTACCGAAGCGGCCTCGGCGCCGTTGGAAAACCGAGAACTGCGTCACAATACAGGGAACTGCGACACAATACCGGCCACCGCTTTACAAGACGAATGAAATGTCCGACTTTGAAGGCGATTCGCTAGTCGCTCATCAAGGTTCGATCCACCCATCGCTGCCTCGGTGTCTCGACCAGTTAATCACGATGCCGTCAACGCACGGTTTGCAGATCCACGGGAGATACCATGATCCGGCCCAGCGTCACTGTCAGTTTGCTTTCGAACAGTCCCAAGTCTCCCTTCTTATTGGGGCCCGATCTGGGGGCAGCTGTCGCAACCGCCGCCGAACTCGGTTACCCAGCGTTCGAATTGTTTCCACCGAACCTGGAAGCGATCGATGTCACGCGGATCCAACAGCTCTTGAAAGACCACGCGATTCAATTGTCGACCATTGGTACGGGGGGTGGGTGGCTAACACAGCAATTGACGTTGATCGATCCTGACGCGACCATTCGGCAGCGAGCCCAGGATTACATCGCGAATGTGATTCGCCAGGCCGCTGAGTTGGGAGCGTCCGCGATCATTGGTTCGATGCAGGGTCGCTGCGGCAATCGCGAACGGAGCGAGTGTTTGTCGCTGCTCGGTGACCAGTTGGGGAAGTTGGCCGATGTCGCCGCACGATGCGGTCGGCCCTTGTTTTATGAACCATTGAATCGCTACGAGACCGATTTGTTCAACACTTTAGAAGCGACCGTTAAGTTCTTGGACGTTGGCCTGCCCGAAAACCTTCAGATTTTGGCCGATTTGTTTCATATGAATATTGAAGAAACGTGTACCGCCTCGGCCTTGAAAATGGCCGGCAACCGGATCGGCCATGTGCATTTTGTAGATTCGAATCGTCAAGTTCCCGGCCGCGGCCAAACCGATTTTCAGCCGATTGCCGAGGCCTTGCGCGAGATTCGATTTCAAGGTTTCCTAGCCATAGAAGCCTTCCCCGTGCCGACGCCACGCGAGGCCGCAGCAACCGCCTTGGCCAGTTTTCATCGCTGGTTTTGAGCCCTTCGACTACGCTGAACAGATGCCATGAATCACTTCGCTATCAAACACGCCGGTGGCTTTGTGTTCTAGGCCACCGTAAAAATAGGTTAGTAGATTGTGGTCCAAGCCAACCAAGTGCAACAACGTGGCGTGCAAGTCGCGGATATGATGCCGATCGACCGTCGCCTCATGCCCCAATTCGTCGGTTTCGCCGTAGCTGGTGCCGCCGCGGACTCCACCGCCCGCCAGCCAGTAGGTAAATCCCTTTGGGTTATGATCGCGACCACCATTGTCGCCTTGAGAAACCGGTTGGCGTCCGAATTCTCCACCCCAAACGACCAAGGTCTCCGACAATAGGCCGCGTTGCTCCAAGTCGGTTAACAGTCCGGAGATAGGTCGATCGATCTCGGGACAGTGAATTGCCAAGTTTTCTTCCACGCCGAAGTGCGCGTCCCAGTTCTGTTGTTGGTGACCACCACCATGATAGATCTGTACAAAGCGCACGCCGCGCTCGATCAAACGTCGCGCGATCAAGCACTGTCGTCCAAAGGGAGCCGCGCCGACCGACAACGGATGGCTCGATGGCTTTTCATTTAGCCCGTACAACTCGTGGGTCGCGGCCGTCTCGGATGTCAAATCCAAGGCTTCCGGAGCGGTGGCCTGAAGTTGAAATGCCAGTTCGTAACTCGCGATCCGCGCCGATAACTCCGAGTAACCCGGCCGCGTTGCCAAGTGTTGACTATTCAGTTGAGTGGCCGTCGTGATCAAATCACGTTGCATTGCCGTGGTCATGCGTGGTGGTGTTGCCAAGTTCAAAATCGGTTGGCCGTTTGAGCGAAACACGGTCCCTTGCCATTCGGCCGGCATAAAGCCACTGGACCAATTCGCAGCGCCACTGATTGGACCGCCCCGTTGGTCCAGCATCACCACGTAACCCGGCAGATTTTCGTTTTCCTGCCCCAGCCCGTAACTGAGCCAAGCGCCCAGCGAGGGATAGCCTTGAATGACGCGGCCGGTGTTCATCTGGATCATCGCTGAACCATGTGCGAACGAATCCGCGTACAGAGATTTGACGACCGCCAATTTGTCCATGTGTTGACTCAGTAACGGCAAGGCATCCGAACACCACAGGCCGGACTCGCCGTGTTGTTTGAATTGACGACGACTAGCGAGTAGCTTGGATGGCTGCAAGCTGCGGCGCCGAATCTCCATGTCGACGGTTTGCCCATCGCGCTTTTGCAGCTCCGGCTTGTAGTCGAATAAATCCATCTGCGAAGGCCCGCCGTACATGAACAGGAAGATCACATGTTTGGCCGTCGAGATTCGTCGCGCTAACTGGGGCGACGACATTGAACTCGTCGGCGCCGACTCGCTGGCTCCCGCCTCCCGAACAAAAAAACCATCCCGGCTCAGCATGGCCGCCAAGGCCACTCCCGTGAACCCAGCACCCATTTCCCAGAGCCACTCTCGCCGTGTGCCCACGCAGCCATGAGGATCGAGACCCTGACTTTGATGGGTGGCACCTTGCGGACCGTTCTGTCGTTTTCGACTTGATTCAATCGACATAGATCACCTCGTTCAGATTCAGGATCAATAAGCAGGCCGCGACCAATCCGGCGTTTTCTGCATCGTCGGCTTGTTCGTACTCGACTCGGCCAGTGGCCGTTTCAATCTGCAAGCGATCAACGGCCAATGGAGCGCCCCATACTCGAAACGCCACCCGGCCCGCATCGGGTCGTGCCGCAGGGTCGGTCACCTCGAGCACTGTGACGTTCAAGTCATTCACCGCGACCGCGATCTTGTTTGCTTGAACGGAGATTCGCAGCGGAGTCGACAGGCCGGTTTCCAGCGGTATGGTCGTTCGTCCCAAAACGGTGCGAACCCCACGTAAGGAGGCTATTTCAAGCGTATCGCTGGCGGGGAGTAAACGAATCTCGAGGCCGTTGAGAAAGTCGCCGTCGGGGATCCCGCCAACCACGACCGCCGCGAATTCGGTCGAATGCCCCATCGTCAACTCTGTGGTGACGGTGCCATCGGTGAAGGACACCTCGTTCCACAGTGCGGCCGGGCCAAAATCTAGATTCTGATTGACGATGCCCTCGTAGGCTCCTTCCCAACGTCCTTTCAAGTACGACCAACCGGTTCGCGGACCACGCAGGCAGTCCTGCGGTTGAAGTTGCCCGAGAAAACCGGCGTGCAGAGCCAGCGGCACGTTGGGAGTAAACGTCGCTCGATTTCTTAGCTCGAGTGCGGCGGTCGTTTGTCGAGCCAAGAACTGGCGCAGAATTTCGGATTCGGTTTCGTTTGGTCGCCGTTGCACAGCGAGTTCAAAAGCTCGCTCGACCGCCGTCGCTTTATCCGCGGCAGAATCGAGCCAGGCGCGCTTCGCCAAACTTTCGGCTTGCTGCAACATGAAGTCGTCGTTTAGCAACATCAGGGCTTGCGGCGCAACCGTCGTATGCGGTCGTTCCGCGATCGGCTGAGTGAGATTGGTATAGTCGAACAGATCGAGCCAGGGTGAACTCATCGTGCGTTTGACAAACATGTACACGCTGCGGCGATCCTGTTGTCGCTCGTCTGAAACTCCCCAGCCTGAACCGGGGCGCGAACCACCGGCCAAGACCTCACCCGCCAACTGCGGAAAAAAACCACGACCGCCGCGTTCCGAATTCAAGCGACCACTGATGGCCAACATGGAGTCGCGAATGGCTTCCGCACTCAACCGCTGTAGGTTCGCACGCCATAGCCAAGTGTTGGCCGGATCGACTAAGGTTGGGTCGGCCACGTTCGCGTCCACCGCGAGGTTCGCGGCGTTTTCCGAGCTCAATACAAACTCATGTCGTGAGGAACGTCGGTAGGCTTGTGAGGTCATGATCAAGCGATGCAAGGACTTCACCGACCAGCCTTGTTGTAGGAATTCCGTCGCCAACCAATCCAATAACTCGGGATGCGTGGGCGGCAGGCCCGCTTTGCCAAAGTCGGTGGTCGTCGGCACGATCCCTCGACCAAAATGGTGGTACCAAACTCGATTAACCATCACTCGTGCGGTCAGCGGATTTTCGGCACTGGCGATCCACCGGGCCAACGCCAAACGCCGACCGCTGGACGGGAGTGGACCATCGATCGGCTGACTGACCAGTGTGCCACCGCCAAAAACAAGTGGCAGCGCCGGCTCGACCACTGGGCCTTCTTGACCAGCGTTGCCGCGAATCAAAACATGGACCGGTGGCACCGCTGCGCTCGCTTCGCGCACACCGTTGGTCCAATCCGCCGCGCCGATGGGCAAGCTCTCGTCGCGCAGCGCTGCTTCAAGAGATTCTTTTTCTGTGCCCAGCGCGGTCTCTAGCTTGGCCTGAAGCTCCGCCCGGCGAGCCAACTGTTGGTTGACGAGCTCCGCGACCTGAGCGATTTCAATGGTCGGCAAAAACGTCGAGGATGTCCGAACGGGTTTGGGGTCGGTGTAACGCTGGATGTTGCGGAAGAAAGCCAGCAAGCGATAGTAGTCTTGTTGTGGCAAGGGATCGAATTTGTGATCGTGACATCGACAACAGCCTAATGTCAGACCAAGAAATGACGCTCCCGTGGTGACCAGGATATCATCCAAGTCATCGAATTCTGCTTGTCGTGGATCATCGGCCTCGTCATCCCACACGCCCAAGCGATAGAAGCCAGTTGCGATTCGACTGGCAGCGGACGCGTCGGGGAGTTCATCACCCGCCAATTGTTCGAGCACGAAGCGATCGTAAGGCTTGTCGGCATTAAAGGCTTCGATGACGTAGTCGCGATACATCCAGATTCGTTCTTTCTCACCGTCTCGTTCGTAGCCATTGCTTTGCGCGAATCGCACGACATCCAACCAATGTCGCCCCCAGCGCTCGCCATACTCGGGCCGTTTCAACAAGTCGTCGATCAAGTCGAGATACACTTGCGGCACGTCGCGGTCTCGGTGGGCTTCCATCTCCGACGCCCATTGTTGCTCGAAGCGTGCGACCTCGGCGGGCGTCGGTGGCAGACCGATAAGGTCAAACATGGCGCGGCGAATCAGCTCGCGTGGTGTCGCCTGTGGATTGGGACGGAGGTTTTTCTCAGCCAATTTTTGACCAATAAATGCATCAATGGGATGACTCGGTTGAACCGGCTGCGCGAGTTGTGGAACGGGAGGCCGAGTTAATGGTTGAAAGGCCCAATAACTGCGGTCCTCGGCCGAGATCTCTGCGCCGCGCCGTAGCGGCACCGTTGGGTTTTGGCCGCCGGGCCAAGGAGCGCCCATCTTGATCCACTGTTCCAACACTTCGACTTGTTGGCTGGTTAGCTTCTGATCGGGAGGCATTTGCAATGACTCGTACTTCACCGCCTCGATCAAGAGACTCGCGCCCGAATCGCCCGGAACAATCGCGGCGCCCGAATCGCCACCCACGAGCAAATGCTCTCGCGAAAGGAGTTGCAGGCCGCCTTTCGTTTCTTCGGCACCGTGGCACGATTGGCAATGTTGGATCAACAGGGGACGAACTTTGGACTCGAAATAAGCCAGCTGCTCGGTTGTCCAAGACAGTTCGCTAGGTATCGGTTCCTGCCCCCATCCGTTGGCCAACGCGAAAATTCGCAACGTCGCGAAAGTTAACAAATAACACCAAATAGGCCTGCGGTCGCAAGCAAACGACATCGGGCTCATCACATGACTCCGAATTCAAGGCGGGCAGCTGGGCATCCTGGCAGCGCTGGGAGCCGCTCATTGTAATCGATTCACGCGCGAGAATTCTGCCCAAATATTGGGTTGTTGGATCGATCGCGAACGATCATAATTGGCGTTGGTGAAGGGAAGAGTGGCAAGTTGTAGAGAGGTTGAGGGATGGCGGAGACACTATCAGAGCGGGCTTACAAGAATATCCGACGGGAACTGATCTCGGGAGGCCTTAAGCCGGGCGAGCAATTGGTTTCCCGCAATCTGGCCGAACGATATGGGGTGAGCTTGGCTCCGGTCCGGGAAGCGATTGGACGGTTGGCTGCTGAAGGTTTGATCGACCATGTGCCGGGTTCGGGTTCATTTGTTCGCACCATTAGCAAGCAGGACTTGTACGAATTATTTGTGCTGCGCGAGGCCTTGGAGACATGCGCGGCGGGGGAAGCGGCCATGAATGCTCATCCCGCCGAAATCGAAGAACTGGAGTACCTCTGTCATAAGTTCGACCGTTTGGCCGCCAAGGTGACCGACTCCCCCAATCAAGACTTGATGGACGAATGGGTAGATGCCGAAGAGCGGTTCCACGGGCTGCTGTTTGAAGCCACCAAGAATTCGTTGCTGCAGCGAGTGGCCAACATGTATCGGTCGCAGATTCAAGTTTTCGAAGTTCAGCGAACACGACCGTTGATCTTGACGCCAGAGATCGCGGAATCGACCGTCATCGGTCATCGAGAAATCGCGGAGGCAGTACGTCAGCGAGATGCGGAGTCCGCGCGAAGTCGCATGTCGCACCACATTCGCCAAGGGCGACAGACGATCATGTCGTTCTTCGCGAATCAATAAGCGCCGCCCGCAGATTTTCAGACTCGAGGATGATTCTAATGTGTTCTGTGTTTTTGAAAATGGTTCGTAACGTGGTCCTCGGTTGCATGTTGCTGATGGGATGCCCCGCGTTGCTGACGGCGCAAATTCCCGCAGGGATGCCCACCGAGGGTTTGCACAGTTGGTACGCTGGGGATGGTTTAGAACTAGCCGACAATCGCGTGTTGGCCTGGAAGAGTTCGGCCACAGGAACGAATGTGGCCAAGAGCCGTTTGAACCGAGTGGTTGGTCAACCAATGGCGTGGATTGTTGAAGGTGAAGGCGGCCCCCGTCGCGTGCTGCGTCTTAATGGAAATTCAGGATTGTGGTCGGCTGTAAGCGATTGGGGGACTGCCGATCGCGACCGCACCATTTTCTTGGCGGTACGCACGTCGGCGAAAACTTCAGGCTACGTATTTGATGGTTCGACCGGAGCCGGCATGTGTCGACTGTACGCAAACGGAGGACACTGGCACGTCGGCAATCAATCGCCACCAATTGGCAACGCCGGGAAGCCGAGCCCACAAACTCATGCGCTGGTTGACAACCAATGGGACGTGCACGCGATTTCCATTCGTCGGTTGGCGACTGGCTTGGAAATCACACATTTGACAACCGCAGGGATCAAAAAGGTCACGACCGACCACTTGGCTCCCCAAGGGGGTTTGATTTTGGGTTGCAATGTCGAGACGCGTCAAGGCTTGAAAGGAGATTTGGGCGAGTTTGGATTCTTTACGCGAGCCTTTGACGAACAGGAATTGCAGCGTGGCTTTGAAGTGCTGCAGCGGCGTTGGGCTGGAGTCAAAGATGCAGCCGAACAGATGGCGGGCGCTGTCCCGGACACGTCGCACGAAGATCCACGAATCAAACGTGTGGTCGTTCGCCGCGAGGGCGACGATGGATCAAAGAGCTACCGAATACCGGGAATGACGGTCACGCCCAAAGGCACGATCGTGACTTGTTTTGATATTCGTTGGAACGGATCGGGAGACTTGCCTGGCAATATCGATGTTGGTGTGATGCGAAGTACCGACAATGGCGACACTTGGGGGCCCATGATTGTCGCGATGGACTATGATCAACACATCCCTAGCTCCCGCGGCAACGGTGTGGGTGATCCGGCGATCTTGGTGGATCGGAAGACGGGACACCTGTTCATCGCGGCTTTGTGGTCGTTTGGCAACAATGCTTGGAACGGCTCGAAGCCGGGACTCGATCCAACCGAAACGGGACAATTGGTCATTGCCCGAAGTACCGATGACGGACTCACCTGGGAGGCTCCACGATCGATTACGACCCAAATCAAACAAAAGGAATGGCGACTGTTGTTCAACGGTCCTGGGGCGGGAATTCAACTGGCCGACGACACTTTGGTCTTCCCCGCTCAATTCAAAAACGCACAAGCCAAACCATCCAGCTGCTTTATTTACAGCAAAGATCAAGGTCAGAATTGGCACATTAGCCCAGCGGCAATTCCCGGCACGCCGTTGACCAGCGAATCGCAGGTCGTACAGTTGGGTGATGGTTCGCTGTTGATGACGATGCGAAATGAAACTCGGGACCCGCAACGCGTTTGGTCGCGGTGGCAATGGGCAGGTGACTTGGCGAAAGGCGCTTGGGTTGACACTCGGTTGGATGTCACGGATCCCGTGTGCATGGCAGGACTGACGCGACATCCCAGCGGTGTGGTTTTGTTGTCGAACAACAACTCGAACCGTCGCGAACGAATGACGATTCGCTACAGCAAGGATGAAGGAAAAACTTGGAGCGCCGGAAAATTGTTGGACCCGCGGCCTTCGGCTTATTCGTGTTTGGCGACATTGGCCAATGGCGAGGTTGGTGTGTTCTACGAATGCGGTGACCGCGGCAGTGTGGAAACGTTGACCTTCGCTCGTTTTCCGCTCGAGTGGGTTACGGAAGAAAAGCCCAAGTCCAAAGTGTCTAGCGAACGTCCAGCTCCAACTTATGTTTCGACACCTGGCCCAGTCGAACCAGCCGTGAACCCCGACAACCGATTGCCGGCACCTGCGGCCAATCCATCCCGACCCGAGTTTGGAACGAAGGACTTGGAGGCCATCAAAAAGCTTGTAGACGACCAAGCCCAAGCCGTGACTTGGGTATTTACCGGGGATAGCATCACCCATGGCGCTCTGCATACCAAAGGGGCTCGAAGTTACCCCGAACATTTTGCCGAGCGAGTTCGCTGGGAAATGCGGCGGATGCGCGATGTCGTCATCAATACTGGGATTTCTGGGGATACTGCCCAAGGTGTCCTGTCCGACTTTCCTCACCGAGTAGGCCGATTCCAGCCCCATGTGGTTTCGGTGATGATCGGCATGAACGACTGTGCTAATATGAGTCTAAGTGTCGAACAATTCCAAGGACACTTGGAACAATTGGTGGCAAAGATCAGAGAGGTGAACGCCATTCCGGTCTTGGCCACGACCAACACGATTCGCCGCGACAATCGCCGTGGGCGTTTGGCCGAATTCAACGAGGCGGTTCGACGAGTGTGCGGGTCCCATGACGTTATACTCGTGGACAACTGGGAGATCTGGCAGGGACAGTCCAAGTTGACCGATGCTTGGCTAAACGACGCGATTCACCCGAACGGCCTTGGCCATGCGGTGATGGCTAACCGATGGTTTACTGTGCTAGGGATATACGATGCCAAGAGCCCCACGTGTCAATTGAGCGAGGGGAAGTAGTCCGGGATCGAGCTTGCCGCTTCGGGTATTCGTTGGTTCAGGCCGGCGAATCAAAACCTTTTCCAGAGAACGTTATGAAATTGAAATACTTGGTTGCGATCCTAATGGCCTTGGTGGTCAACGTTGTGACAAACAGCGGGCTTGGCGCTCAAGAAACGGATCCGGCGAAAAAGACGGAAGCCGAGCAGCAGCAAGAATCGGCCCAGACGGAAAAAGTCGAAGAACTGCCGGATTACAAGGGTAGTTTTCACGGTTTGGATCAGCCGAACCCCACGGAGAATGCGGGGAATGAGGACACGGATGTCGTAGCCGAAATCGAAGCCAAGATCAAAGAACTCGATAAAAAAGAGAAGCTGGATGCCGAAGAACGAGCCGAACTCGTTCGCTTGAAGAACGAACTCAAGGCCGCCAAATTGGTGAGGCAACAATTCAAACGCGCCAAACCGGCTAAGGTCGAACGTTCGCCGAATGACACCTATGTGATCGCCAAGTTAGAAGTTCTGCCGAACGAAAACGTTTTGGATATACGTTTCGAATCGCTGCAAGGCGAGGCGGACTCGATTCGCAATGTGGTGGATTACGTTCGCCAAACTCCGCGCCATGGCTATCGCGATTATCGGATTGTCAGCCGTCATGCCAAAGAAACCGAAGCCGAGTCCGCTTTATATGAAGTCCGCGAAGACTACGACAAAGCCAAAGCCCAACAAGAACAATACTTGCAGTACATTGCCCAAAGACAGGCTGAATTAGCAAGAATCGCTGCTGCCCGGCGCTGCTGACGGTAAATCATGTGGCTGCAGTTGCAGTCAATGGCAAGCGGAGACGGGGACAGCGATGTGGCGATGGTGAGTGCGGGCACTTCTCGGGTGGTCCTTTTCCAGTCCCAAGTTCGGGGGCGAAGGTTTTAAAGGTTGTTGTTGACCACGGTTGGTGACGGCCCTTCGTGAAACGGGTTGACGGCAAGTCGCACGGTTCCTACTATTTGTGAGATCGATTGCGATCGATCAATGATTTCTTTTCGCTGAGGCTAAGAAGATGGCAGTTGGGAAACCCAAGGGAAATGCTTCAGCAGCCAAGCCGCCCTTGAAGCCGGTGAAGCCGCAAGCACCGGTTGTTGGCGCAACGAATGCCGCCGCCGGAGCGGGCCGTGGGCAAGCCGCGGCCAGAGCCAACACGGCGACCACGTCGGCAACGGCAACCACGGCAACCAACGAAGAGCCGCACGAAGACGATTCGCAGCCATTGCTGGATCGCTTTACCTTGCTGATGGCGTTGCCTAGTTTCTTGATCAGTCTGATCGTACACGTCGTGATGTTGATCGTGGCGGCCTTGATCTTTTTTACGGGGCCCAGCATCGTTCAAGTGGGCTTAACGGCTTCGAATTCGGACAGTGTGGCGGCGGATGAATTGGATCTTTCTGAACTGGAGTTATCCGACACCGAACTTGAGCAAGCGGAGTTGACCGAATCGATCGAGACCATGCTCGAGACTCCCACCGAGGTAGCTTTAGAAACACCGGAGATGATGGATACGATGCCCATGGTGGTGCCGGACGTGGTGGGTGCTTTGTCGGAGGTTGTACCGGCAGCGGGCTCTACCGGCGATGCGTTCTCGCACCGCAGTTCCGCCGACGCTCGGCAACAGATGCTCAAAAACAATGGGGGAACCGCGGCAAGTGAAGAGGCCGTTGAACTGGGGTTGAAGTGGATCGCTGCGCACCAATTGCCAGACGGCAGTTGGGATTTGAATCACCAAGTTGGTCCCGGCCGCCATCGTCAATCACCCAATCCGGGCAAGGCGGATGGTCGATTCGGTGCGACGGGATTGGCGTTGTTGCCCTTCCTCGGCAAGGGCTACACGCATACGGAAGGACCCTATCAGAAGACGGTCCGGGATGGATTGGCGTACTTGATTCGCAACATTCAACCGCAAGGAGCCAATGGTGGATCGTACATGGATGGTGCCGGGAGCCTTTACTCGCACGCGATTTGCACGATCGTCTTGTGCGAGGCGTTTGGAATGACCTTGGATTCCAAGTTGCATCCGCCAGCCAACGCGGCTCTGCATTTTATCGTGCATGCCCAAGATCCGATCGGTGGCGGGTGGCGTTATCGTCCGCAACAACCGGGGGACACGTCGGTGGTCGGTTGGCAATTGATGGCGCTGAAGAGTGGCAACATGATGGGGATTGCGGCGCCGCCGGTCGTCTTCGAACGAACGAAGAAGTTTCTTAATTCGGTCCAGGCGGACGGTGGAGCCCAGTATCGATATCTGGATGGTCGCCCGGCGCAGAAGGGACCGACGGCCGTGGGCGTGCTGAGTCGGATGTACATGGACTGGAAGAAAGATCATCCGACTTTGGAAAAAGCCGTGGCTCACTTGGGCGGGATGGGGCCGGATACTCGAGTGAACCAAGAAACCGAAGCGGACATGTACTACAACTATTACGCCACCCAAGTGATGAGACATTATGGTGGTCAACCCTGGGAAAAGTGGAACGGCGAGATGCGCGACTTCTTGATCGAGAATCAAGCCAAAGAGGGTTATGAAGCAGGATCGTGGTATTTTTCACATGGCCATGCTTCGGAAGCCGGTGGTCGTCTGTACTCCACGTCGATGGCAGTAATGACCTTGGAGGTTTATTACAGGCATCTGCCGCTTTACAAAATGGATGCCTTGGAAGACGAATTTCCGCTGGATTAGCTTCCCAGCATGCTTGCCGTTTTCGCCAAGAATTTGATTGCAATTGCCCTCTAGATCGATTACGATCGATCGCAGCGGTGAGCCCCGGCCGGAAACACCACGAATTTCCGGACTGGTTATTTTCATATTGGAGTTGAAGTTCATGAGCCACACAATGATTCGGATGCTGCGAAAAAACGGTTCACACCCTTTCCGATCGGCGTTTACGCTGGTGGAGTTGTTGGTTGTCATCGCGATCATTGCGGTCTTGATGGGCCTATTGATGCCCGCGGTGCAGATGGCACGGGAGGCGGCTCGGCGCGCAAGCTGCATCAACAATCAGCGGCAGCTGGGGTTGGCCATTATCAACTACCATTCGTCGAAAGATCGCTATCCGATGGGCGCCAATAGCACCAACGGATTGTCTTGGCGAGTCTTGATTTTGCCGCAGTTGGAGCAGACCAACCTCTACGACCAATTCTCGTTTGTCGCAGGGGCGTGGAATGCGGGTCCGAATCGCGAAGGTCCAAACAAATTGGTGCACGCGATCAACAAAATTCCTGGGTTCAATTGCCCGAGTGTTCAAGATTACGTGGCCCCAAATGGCTCCAGTACGTTAGGCGACGGCCGGCGCACTTTCACGTCGGACTATCACGGTGTGGCGGGACCCAAAGGTAATAATCCAGCGACCGGCACGGCATATCAGGTTCAAGCAACTCCTGCCGGCCAGGGAGGATTTGCCCAACAGGGCATGTTGTCGCGCAACCTCGTTATTCGATCCAAGGATGTGGGGGATGGTTTGTCCAACACCTTTGCCGTGGGTGAAGTGGCTATCAAATGGAACGGACAATGGTTGGCCAGTGATGGCG
Source organism: Planctomycetaceae bacterium (assembly GCA_016794985.1). Taxonomy (GTDB): domain Bacteria; phylum Planctomycetota; class Planctomycetia; order Pirellulales; family Pirellulaceae; genus M30B19. The sequence goes on from JAEUIQ010000043.1 coordinate 115,429, forward strand.
CGGACTGGGTGCGTGGTACGGGATTTGGGGGAACGTCCAATGGAATGGCGGGATGCCGGAATGTTCAGAACGCGATTGGAACTCCCTACAACGGAGTGTACAACGACATTAGTTTTGGGAGTTTGCATCCTGGAGGTTGTGTCTTTTTGCGCGGCGATGGCTCAACCGCCTTTGTCGATGTGCTGGTTGACCTAGCGGTGTATAAAGCCCAATGCAGCCGCAACGGCATGGAAGTGGCCACATCGGAGACGAATTAGACGAGGGAAGATATCTCGGTTGCCATCTCACTGGAGTGAGCGGCCCGGGGCTAGTCGCCGATGATTCCCGAAAATGCGCGAGCAGACCAACGCCTTGCCGCTTACAAACCGGGACGGCTCGCAATCTCAAGCGTGATTGAGTCGAAGTGGCGGTATACTATTTGAGTGGACATGGTTGATGGCAAGCAATTCCGATAAGAGCTTTTTGGTGCCGCTTTTGGCGGCGTTTGTACTGTTGGCCTTGATTGCCGGATATGTGTGGTTCAATTCGGGAGCGGGGCCGGAGATGCCACCGAATTCGGTCCATGTGGCTGGTGAAGTGAAGTGGCAGGGCCAACCGCTCAAATTGGGTTTGATCGTCTTTGAGCCGGATGCAACGAAGGGTGGCAAGGGCGTTCAAGGTTATGCCCAAATCACGGAGGGCAAATTCGATACAAAAAATGAAGGAGTCGCTGCTCCAATTGGACCGTGTCTGGTGCGGATCACGGGCGGTGATGGTGTTGCGGTCGATGGCTTCGCACCCTTTGGCAAGTTGTTGTTCGACGAATATTCTCAAACGCTCGAAGTGGGTGAATCGACGAGCCCGTTGTCGATTGAAGTCAAGGCCGCACCGTACAAAGAACCTGACCCGGAGCAAGACTTGGGATAGTGGCAAGACTTGGGATAGTGGCATCTGTTGGGATCGTGAGACGATGCCACCATGCTTGTATGTCGTGCTTGAATGTCGTACGAACGTAGGTCGCGTGTCGCGCGCCACCCAGTGGTTATCGTCCGGAATCAAAAATGGTTGTCTATCAAAACAGGGCTCGGCATTCGGTCCATGATGGTTGGGACTGCAATCGAAACTTGGCACTGGCTCGTTGGTTCGCGAACGGCAAGCCGTCTCTATCGCAGCAGTTCTGGGGATATCTTCGGTTTCAAGTGTTGCTAATGCTGGGTGGTTGGTTCGCGTTGGCCAGTCTAGCGGGTACCGCAGTGGCTGAGGAAAATAGCGATTCGCCGCTGGTGGTGCGCGAATTGCCACCGCTACCAGAGCCGTTGGGAGTTGCTGCACCATTTGTTGGCTTGATCGAGGATCGCCTCTTGGTCGCTGGCGGCGCGAATTTTCCCAATGGCATGCCTTGGGATGGTGGCACGAAGCAGTGGCATACCACGGCTTACCTGGCGGATAATCCTGGCGTTGCCTGGCGTGAAGTGGGACGCTTGCCACGTCCCTTGGCATATGGTGTCAGCGTGTCATTGCCGTCGGGACTATTGTGCATTGGCGGCAGTGACGCCGATCAACATTATGCCGACGTGTTTCTCTGTCGATTGCACGACGGTCAGTTGGGCACCGAGAATTGGCAGCCGTTGCCAATACCATTAGCGAACATGGCGGGTGCCCGGGTTGGGGATTGGATCTTGGTCATGGGCGGGAGCAGCGAGCCGGGCGAGCAAGCGGCTTCGAATCGTGTTTTCGGGCTTTCGATTTCAACTCAAGATGCTACGCCGTTAGCGACTCGACCATGGATCGAGTTGCCTGAGTTTCCCGCGGAAGCGCGGTTGCTTCCGAACTGTGCCGTGCTTGGCGATGAGTGGTACGTGTTTGGCGGGGCGGCAATCGAAGAAGTCGCTGGCCAGAAGCGACGCCGCTACCTGAATGACGCTTGGCGTTTGAAGGTGAGGTCGGCAGACATAACTGCTTCCGCTTGGCAACGTGTCAGCGATCTACCGCAGCCCCTAGTGGCTTCCCCTGGTCCTAGTCCTACTTTAGGCAGTAACCACTTCTTAGCTTTGGGCGGCGACGATGGCAGCTTGGCAAACTTTGAACCTCGTTCGCAACATCCGGGTTTTGCGTCGCGTCCATGGCTTTATCATCGAGTAACAGATACCTGGAGCCCCATTGGCGAATTGCCGGTGGTGCGTGTGACCACCGGCGCGATTCCTTGGCGCGGAGGTTGGGTGATCCCGACTGGGGAAATACGTCCCGGCGTAAGAACCCCTGAGGTGCATTTTGTAAGTTGGGAAGAGTCGCCCCCTAATTTCGGGTGGATCAACTACGCCGTCTTGGTCGCCTATTTGTTGTTGATTTTAGTAGTTGGAATCTGGGCGGCGGGAATGGCCCAATCCACCGACGAATTTTTTCGCGCGGGACAATCGATTCCGTGGTGGGCGGCGAGTTTGAGTATCTTCGCGACCATGCTGAGCAGTATCACGTTCATGTCGATACCAGCACAAGGATACAGTGTCGGCTGGAATTTGTTTCTGGGGACCGTCTATGTTTTGTTGACTCCCCTGATCGTACGTTACTACTTGCCCTTCTTTCGTCAATTGGATGTGACTTCGGCCTACGAATACTTGGAACGCCGTTTCAACGTGGCAGTGCGACTGTTGGCCAGTTCCCAATTCATTCTGTTTCAACTTGGGCGCATTGCGGTCGTATTGCTCTTGCCGGCGCTCGCGCTTTCGACGGTCGCCGGGATCGATATTGTCTTTTCGATCTTGGTGGTCGGCGTTTTGTGTTTGGCCTACACCTTGTTTGGCGGAATGACGGCGGTGATCTGGACCGACGCCGCTCAGGCCGTTGTCTTGATGGTCGGAGCCACTTGGGCAGTTTGTTACTTGTTGCTGGAAATACCGGGCGGCGTGACCACGGTGGTGAACACGGTTCAGCAACATGGTCGGTTTTTCCAGAATGTTCCGTGGTCCTGGGATCTCACGATGGCCAGCGGTTGGTTCATCATGATTGGCAGTTTGTTTACCAACCTGTTTTCGTACACGGCCAGTCAAGACGTGGTGCAGCGTTACATTACAACGAAAGACGAACCCGCGGCGGCTCGAGCGATTTGGGGCAATGTCATTTTATCACCGTTGGCTCAGGCTATTTTCTTCGCGATTGGCAGTTGTTTGTTGGCCTACTATGTGCAGTTTCCGGCTCGGTTGAGTGTCGCTCTGGAGAACGATTCCGTGTTTCCTCAATTCATTGTTCGACAGATGCCAGCCGGCGTGGCGGGTTTGATCATTGCCGCGATTTTCGCGGCTTCGCAATCGACCATTTCCAGTAGTTTGAATAGCTTGGCCACGGCGTACACGGTTGATTTTCAGCGACGCTTCTCGCCTCAGATGAGTGAAGAAAGCGAATTGCGCGTGGCGCGGTGGGCAACTTTAGCGGCGGGTGTTCTGGGAATCGCACTTGCTATTTTCTTGGCGAAGTCTGGTGTGCCAAAATCGTTGTGGGAAACTTTCTTGACGGTGGTGGGACTGTTTAGCGGAGCCATCTCAGGCCTGTTTGTGCTGGGGATCTTTAGCCGATCCGCCAATGGGCGCGGGGCCATGGTGGGCGGATTGTTTAGCGTTGCTTTGGTGTTGATGGTCTATCTAACCAATGCCACCACGTTTTGGTTGTTCAGCGTCATTGGCGTTACCAGTTGCGTCGGGATTGGCTGGTTAGCGAGTAAGTTCTTCTCTCAAGAAAACGTTGACAAGAAGCTCACGATTTACGGGCTCCGACGCTGAATAAGATTGTTGGGCACAAAGCACGGCGCGACCGTACATCGACGACTCGAGACTCGGAAGCGAGTGCCCTCGGTCGCTGGCTTTGGCAGAGCCGGAGAGGCATCACCAAGAAAGTCGCCAAAAATTACCGAGGGTCGACCGACAAAGTCTCCGTGGTAAACACGTCTGATCGACACGGCGAGGATTCAGGCATTCACAGCCGGGCGTTCTGCCGATCATTCAGAAACTCGCTCTGGCTCCTGGCGGACTTTTTGCCCGTGATTTCGAGCGAGTTGTCATCAAGCGATATCCTGCAAACCGGAGCAATAGCCAGAAGGCCCCGCCGACAATTCGGAGAGGCAGACCACTTCCCCGCGGTTCAGGGCCATTAGCCCACTTTCGGTACCTTGACGGGCTTGTCGTCTGGTTTTACCGACTCAGAGACCGTCGGGGGAAAACCGTTCAATTGACGCCATAATTCGAACCACAGTGGAACTTGGCCCAACATCACCCAACCATTCGCACGCACGCCTTGCCGCAGGTAAACGCCTGGCGGCCAGGGCTCCTCTTCCGTCGGGCGGACCAAGACTCGGAATTCCCCTAAGCCGTTATCGGTTGCATCGATCGCGGCAACGACCCCGCCAAATGAACCGATCGCAATCGATGGCCAACCAACAAACTGGACAGCTGGCCAGCCTTCGAATTGCAAGCGGACTTCAGCGCCAACACTGATCAGGGGCAAGTCGTTGCCCGAAACATAAAGTTCGACCGCGTGTTGGGTTGTATCCGGCACGATCGTGAACAATTCGTCGCCTTTCTTGATTTGCTGTCCCTGCTCAAAGACGGGCAAACGAAAGATTGTGCCATCCTGGGGCGCTGTCACGGACATCCGATTCAATTCGTCCTGCTTGATCTTGATGTCCAGTAACTCCTTCTCGATGGTGGCTAATTCGCCCAGAGCCTTTTGAACTTTAGCTTCTGCGTCATCGACTTTGATTTGGGCTTCCAGTCGCTTCTGTTCGCGTTCCTTTTCCTTTGCGGTTACTTCGTTCCTGGCGGCTTCGACATCTTTATCCACGGCTTGCCGCAACGCAGAAGCGGATTCGTAATCGGCGCGAATCTTTTCGAAGTCTTTATCAGAGGTGAGGCCGCGTTCCAATAGATTCGTTCGCCGATCCAGGTCAAGTTTCGCTTGCAGTTCTTTGGCGACATACGCTGCCACTTCTTGTTGCTTCGCTTTCAGTTTGTTTTCCGCTCCCAGTACGATTTGATCGGCAGCCTCCACCGCATATGTCCGCGCCAACTCGAAGGCCTTCTTCTGATCTTGGAAGGCGGTCACGCCTTTTCGCGCGTACTCGAGTTTGAACCCTAATTGCTCGCTCTGCGACTCGAGTTGCTGTTTCAGTCCTGCGGCCAAGGGCTCGATCGATAGAATAAAATCTCCGGCCTTGACCGTTGAGCCTTCAATCAAGCCCGGGGCAATTCTTCCCACGACGCCTTCGACCTGAGCGGTCACCGTCTGTTGACGCTGCTGTGGAACGAACGCGACCACCCGTCCGCTGGTTCGCGACACTTGTTGCCAAGGCAAAAACACCAAGGCGACGACCGAGAGCATCATGCACCACCACAATGTCTTCGCCACTCGTTTGGCCCACAACGAGGATTGGACCAAATTCAATACTGGCAACGGCTTGGGCTTTGTTCGCGTGTAAGTGCCTGAAACTGTTCCGCCCATGGTTCAGCGTTCCTCCCACTTTCGGGACTCGGTATCTGGCGAATGGGTCTCACGCCGGTCCAAGTCCACCATTTGATCACAAGCGGCGATCACGGCCTGGCGACCGGTCGCGACAATCGTGGTCCAAGACGCCGAACGGCCGGTCAACTGCTCCATCAAGCTCGGGAGTACGGCGTCGGACAATCGATCCAACGTCCCATCAATCAACAATAGTTTAGGCCTCTCGACGATGGCACGTGCCAGCATCAATCGCAGGCATTGAGATTCCGACAACGGTTGGCCTAAACATTCCAATTCCGTATCGATACCCTGCGGTAGTTTTTCGACATCAGCCAGCAAGCCAACGTTTTCGAGTGCTTTACGCACGTCGGCCGAACGCACGTTCGCGCGGTCCAAATGAACGTTTTCAGCTATGGAACCTTTGACAATTTCCACGCCAGCGCAATAGCCGATCTCACGTTCGATCAGTGAGAAATTCAACTCGTGTGTGCCGATCCCTGCAAACCGAATCTGGCCCGAGTTCGGCATTCGCAGTCCGATCATCATCTGCAAGAGCGTGGTTTTTCCGCTTCCCTCTCCGCCGACGATCGCCAGCGAATCGCCTGAGCCCACTCGGAAATCCGGAAAACTTAACTCGCGGTTTTCAAAACTGTAGGTGACGGCTTCCGCTTGAACTTCGCCCAAACGCGCCAGTTCAATTGGCGGATAGAAGCCGTCCTCCGAAATCGGGAGTTCCAAGAGTTGCCGCAGTTTGTCCGAAGAGGCCATCGTGTCGTAGTAAAGCTCAATGTGCTTACCGAATTTCGCGACCGACCCTAAGATGCCCGTCACAATCAACTCGGCCGCAACCAATTGCCCCAATGTCAAACCACCCTGAATGACCAGCCAACCGCCCAACGCCAATAGGGCGGTCGCGGCAACAGCCTGAATTCCCAGGGTCGATACAACCTGACGTAACAAGATGCGGAAGTGTGCGATGCGAGCCGTAATGTAGCTCTGCGCGTATTCGTCCGCTCGGTGTTCCGCCAAGTTACTTCCGGCGTTCCGTCGAAAGGCGTTCGGCGATCTCACGATTTCTTCCAACCAGGCGGCGGTTTTGTACTTGTACTTCGATTCCACGATGGCCGTTTGCACTGCCCCGCGTCCTACAAAGTACAGATAAAAAGTTAGGAAGAACAGCAGCACCAAGTCGTAACCCAGCAACGCCGGGTGATAAAACGCCAGCACCGCCATGCCGATGACAACTTGCAATGTGACGTTGATGCCATCGAGCAAGAACACGGAAACCGCTTTTTGCACATTGATCACATCAAAGAAGCGATTGACCAATTCGGGAACATAATTCTGATCGTGAACCGATGATTTCAGCCGCGGCAATCGGTAAGTCAGGTCGGAAACCACTCGCACAAACAATCGACGCTGAATGATTTCCACGACCCAGGTACTGGTGGCGATCAGTGCGGCTCGAAAGCCCAACAAAACGAACAGGATCAGCGACAGTACCAACACCGGCTGAAAGTAGCGTCCAAACGCAACCGTGTTGACGAGCGCTTCAACCGTGATGGGAGTCGCCAACGCCAACACCGACACCGCCAACGCGAACAGCAGCAGCACCTTGAAGTCGGGCCGCTCGTGTTTCAAGAACCGCCACAACCACCACAGTGGGAAGTGGCCAGCCATTGAAGTTGGGGCTATGTTCGCGACCTTCTGTGCTACTTGGATCGTTAGACGCTGGTCTGGGTCGCGTTCGAAGTTGCTGAACTCAGGACCAAGTTCGCCCGACTTCAGCCATCTGGCTCGCCCAAATTGGTAGCCATCGACCAAATACTTGCCGTTGGAATACTTTTGCAAAACGACCGGTACGGAACCGTCCGGCAAGGAACGGAAAAAAATTACCGGGAAACCTTCCGCCAATAGGGACCGCAATTCTTGGCGGGTCACTTGAAGTTGGCTGACCCGGAACCCAAAGTGCCGAGCGATGGGTCCCAAATTTTCGCTGAGGGAATCGGAAGCGTTCGTAGCTTCAATTTCGACAGACAAGTGTCGCAGCCGCTGCAAGTCGAGCGTCGACTCGAAGTGGCGGGCAATCGACCGCACGGCCCAAACTAGATGTTCGCTGTTTTCAGAAATTGGCATCGCGACTCGAGAATTCAGGCGGAGGGAACTTGGCGATCTATTGGACTCTTTCAAGCCGTTTGTCCGACCAAGCGCTGACCGGTCATTTGGGACCGGGCGCCTGGCCGGTTCGCTGGGCTTTAGATCGCCTTCCCGTAACCGCATATTCTGGCTTCTGAAAACCACAATGGCCACTCGAAAATAGGCTTGTCTGTATATAGAAAATACCTATATTCAACGGCAAGATAGGTACCGCCCAGCCGGAAAGGCTCCCATGGACTCCCTCAACTACAACCACCTGTACTACTTTTGGATGGTCGCCCGGCACGGTGGCATATCTCCGGCGTCTCGTGAATTGCATTTGACTCAACCGACGATCAGCGCCCAATTGAGGCAATTGGAAAGCGCCTTGGGTGTGCCGCTTTTCTTTCGAGAAGGCAAGAAATTAGTCTTGACTGCTCAGGGGCAGGTCGCTTTGGACTATGCCAACCGAATCTTTGGTTTGGGTCAAGAGTTGGCTCAAGCGATTCAGGGGCACGATGCCAACTTGCGGGTGGACCTCAACGTTGGAATCGTCGATGTGTTTCCCAAGCATTTGGTCTACCAGTTCCTGACGCCCGCGATTACCAATGAATCCACGATCCGCATGCGATGTTATGAGGGCAAGTTGGGGCCGTTGCTCACGGATTTGACCAATCACCGACTCGATGTGGTGTTGAGCGATTCGCGTCAGTATCACGATCAGTCGATTGAAGTTCAGACGCATTTGTTGGGAGAGTGTGGCTTGGTTGCGATGGGCAATGCTTCGTTGTTGTCACGTGCCCGCGGAGTGACGTTAGCAGAACAAATTCAATCGCTGCCGATTCTTTTGCCGACACCAAACACCGGGTTGCGTCGTTTATTGGATCAGTGGTTCGATCAACATCAACTTACCCCTTCGATTGCTGGTGAATTCGAGGATAGTGGACTCTTGAAGGTGTTCGCGTTGGAGGGTGTGGGGTTGTGCTTTGTCCCGGAAGTACTGGCCGAGTTCTTACAAAAGTCGTATCGTCTTCACCTCTTAGGGCGATTGGAAACCGGCACGATGCGGTTCTACGCATTGACCGCGAAACGCATGTTCCAGCACCCCGCAGTTTTGCGTTTGTCGGAGGCGGCACGCCAACGACTCGTGTTGACACACACTTAACGACGGGTGGAATTTCCAGTATCTTGTTGCCGCGAACTTGCTTCATTCCGCTTCCAAGAAAACGACTTTCACATGGCTCAGATCAACGACAATTTTCTCAAGCTGCAGGCCGGTTATTTGTTCCCGGAGATTGCTCGCCGAGTTCAGGCTTATGCCAAAGAAAATCCCCAACACAAGATCATTCGCATGGGAATTGGCGATGTCACCGAACCATTGCCACCTACGGTGATTCAGGCCATGCATAACGCGGTCGACGAAATGGCTCGTCGCGAGACGTTTCGCGGTTATGGTCCGGAGCAAGGCTATGACTTCCTCCGAGATGCGATCGCCCAGCATGACTACCAGCGACGTGGTTGTCCCGTTTCGGCGGATGAAATCTTTGTATCGGATGGGTCGAAGTGCGATTGTGCGAATATCTTGGATATCTTTGGTGACAAGGTTCGGGTGGCGATCACCGATCCTGTGTATCCGGTCTACGTCGACACCAATGTGATGGCGGGACACACGGGGGTCGCCGACGAAGCCGGACGGTACGCGGGTGTCGAGTATTTGCCGGTTTTGGAAGAGAACGGCTTCGAAGTTCCGTTTCCCAAGCAGCCGGTAGATCTGATCTATTTGTGCTTCCCCAATAATCCAACTGGGATGGTGGCAACTCGTGAAACACTGGAGCGTTGGGTTCGATTTGCTCAACAGCATGGATCGGTGATTTTGTTTGATGCGGCGTATGAAGCCTACATTACCGACCCGAGCCTGCCGCACTCGATTTACGAGATACCTGGTGCGGATGAGGTTGCCATTGAATTTCGTAGTTTCAGTAAAACGGCGGGCTTTACGGGAACGCGGTGTGCGTTCATCGTGGTGCCCAAGAAGTTGAATGGGCGGGCCAACAACGGGGAACTGGTCTCGTTGCATCGCTTGTGGAGTCGCCGCCATAGCACCAAGTTCAATGGCGTGCCCTATATTATCCAACGAGGAGCCGCGGCGGTTTACTCGACAACCGGTCAGGCAGAAGTGCAGCAATTGATCAAGTTCTATCTGGAAAACGCTAGGTTGCTCCGCGAAGGGATCACGCAATTGGGGTGGCGTTGCTTTGGCGGCGTCAACGCGCCGTATTTGTGGCTGAAGACTCCTGGTGAATTAACGAGTTGGCAGTTTTTTGACCAACTCTTGCAAAAAGCTCATGTTGTGGGCACTCCCGGCAGTGGATTCGGGCCTTCGGGTGAAGGCTACTTCCGTTTGAGCGCGTTCAATTCTCGCGAGAACGTTGTGGAGGCAATCACACGCATTCAGTCGTTGCAATTCTAGGGCGTCCGGCTAACGAATCACGAGCTTGACTCCAACACCATTCAACGAAGAAAGTTCGTCGGCGCGTGGCAAGGACGGTGACCGAGAGGGATCACTGGATTTGGCGCGTTGGCGGACGGTGTCCGCCGCGTGGCTGCGACTTATGAAGCATCCGGGGGTCTAACTTAAACCCAAACGCCACATTCGGGATGGCGTTCGTTCCGGCGAAGAATTGCTCGCTTCCGAATCGGTGAGTTCACCGGTCCACGGTGAATTCGGACTGGGTACAACGGCTAACGGGCTTTTTTGAATTTTGTAGTCTGTGTCGCCGAATCGCAGCCAACCGTTCCACAGATTCAAGTGGCTTAGGATGGTGTCCGATCCGTTGCTGGAACCTGGGACGGACGTCGACGAACCTTTGACGAATTGAGTGATCAAGTACTGCCGAGTTGGATTGCTCGTTTGGTTGTGTTGCATCAATTCAATAACTGGTTTGTAATCGCCGTCCAATTGGACGATTACAAACTCGGTCGCATTATCCGGATGATCTTGAATGGACTCGATACATAAAGGTGCCGCCAAGGTCAGAGCTGCCGTGCGACTCACGATCGCTGCATGTTCGGGACGTTTGGACATGTCAGGGAGTGCTGCGGCGGAGCTTTCAGTCGGCAGGCGTTCGGCATGCGGGAGATTTTGATCCAGCCAACGGCAACATTGATCCAGGGCTTGTTGCTTGCTTAATACAGTGCGTATCTCCGGTGGTGTTCCCCAGCTCACCAAGCAATGTTGGATTGGGACCACAAGCGAAGCGGAGATGCACAGTTGTGACGTCGGCGGATGGTGTGGGTCGGTCGTTCCAGCACCGTTGGTCCACGCTGCGAATGGGTCGGAAGAATTCGTATTGCCGGTGCCGCCCAGCAACCGTCGAATTATTGCCTGAATGGTATCGTTTACCAAACCGCTGCTGGTATTAACTAAAGGAACCAGTCCGCAGCGGGCCCGGCGTAACTCGATCGTGGAGAACACCTGATCGATCGTTTCGCATGGCAAGAGCAACGCCTCGTCAGGTTGAACCATTTGGGCGGCCAAATGGCTATAAGTGTGGGCAGGTCCCAGATAGGCCACGCTGGTTTTGTTCACGGACGAATGACTTTCTGATTCGACAAAGATCTACAACTCGGTGGTACTCCACGCCTCTTCATCGCCGGTTGTTTGGTCAACTCGCAGCAATTGCGAATAGGCCGAATCGATTTCGTGCGTTGCGATGGTACCTGCCGCTCTCGCCTGCTCTCGCCAAACATGAAGTTCTAGGTCGCGCAGTCGCTCACGCACGAGGTGGACGAACTCGGGTTGTTGCATCTCCAAATATAACAAGTTAACGTGCAACTGCCGCCACAAATAAACCGAATGGGGTTCGAACCAACCAGACAGCTGGTTCGGAACACTCAACGGACTTGGCAAAGAAGGGCGGATGTCGAATGATTCGCCGGATGCTAGATCGACGCGATGGACCCAGCCGAGGTTTTTGAGCGGGACCTGGCCAAACATGGGAAAATTCGGGTCCAGGCCTAGTTGGCACAGTACCGGGAACAATGGTTGGGGGTATTTGACCCAAGACTTTAGTACCGAGGCTTGGGAGAGGTTCCACCACACGGAAAGGGACATTAGGAAGACCACCAACCACTCGACCGCGGTGGCGCCTGGTCGACTCGAACTGGCGATCTGTTCTGGCGGTTCTCTGTCTTGGTCGCGTTGATCAATCCAAAGACGGCGCCAACCGCCGGACGGTCCCAGAGGCCAGGCAAAAAACAGCAACCATCCCGCGCTGCAAATCAAGGAGAAGGTGCCAATGCTGAGCGTGGTTGCAATTCCCAAATGCATGAGAACTAGGAAGCAAATAGTCCAGCGCCGGGTCCAACCAAACAGCCCAGGACAAAAAACCAACACAGGACTGAGGAGCTCGACGGTGAGGACCGACCAAGTGACGAGACGCAGGAGCGCGGGATACATTAGCAATTGGGCGGCCATTGGTTTGGTGATGAAGCTCCACTGCAAAGCTTGTTCGACCGCTGAGCCATTCCACCAATCGTCATTCAATTTCGCCAACGCGGAATACTCATAGATCGACACCAATTGCACGAGAATCGCGCAAGTGGCCCAATTGCTGATCGCATAGCCGCCCCTCAGCGGTTGGCCACTGGTCAAATGCGTTTGGAATCGTTGGGCCTGAACTTGATTGATTCGTTTTCGCCAAAACCCTTGACGTGCAAACCACCAGGCATCCAAGCTAAACATTGCACCTGCCGGCAAAAACATCATCCAAAACAAAAACAAACGTTCTAATGAATCTGCACCTGAGTTAAACAACGGTAGGCGATGTTGGATGGATACAACCACGATCCATAAAACAATGTTTGCTGATTTCGTAAACAGCCCGAGACCAAACAAGATGGCGCTGGCGATGCCGATTCCGATTACACAATCGAACCACAACCGACTAGCTAAGAAACTAGTTGCACGTTCGAAAGGCCCGTGCCAAGCTTCAAAGACCGGTTGCGGAATCGGTGGTGTTTGAGTGGGAGGATCGCCGGCAAGCTCTGCGACTGGCTGAACCGATTGAACGGAAAGGACTGTGTTATGGGTTTGCGAGACGACTTGGTCCAGCCACAAAAGCGACCAGTGCCAAGGTGTCCAGGCCGAGCGAGACTCGCGGCTCGAGTAAAGTTGGTGGTCCGCCGCAGTCGGTTGAACGTTCAAGTCGTTCAATGGTGGCGTCGCCAAACTTTTGGGAAAGAGGTAGCCGCCGATTTCGATCCGTCCCAGCAAGCCCCAGATAACAATCAGTGCCAACAGCAAACGAAAGATGGCCAGCACTTCCAGGTCGATGACAAAGGCGTTGCGCAATCGCCTGCCGATCATAGCCATCATGTCGGCGATTTCCTGGCAGAGGTGTTGGTAGAATCCAACCGCAAGCTGAACTTCGTGCTCCAACGACCGTCCAGGTCCCCGGTGACCGTCCAGTGGGGCAGCACGCTCACGTGATGGAATGCGGTTGAACAACGACTCTCGATTGGAGTCGCACTGACCGCGATGCTGCACAGTTTGGGTGTGCAAAGTTGAAGATCGATCCCCGACCAAGCGTCGCATAATCCAACGCCTGCGGAGCATGGCAGGTACAAAGAACGGCGGCATGAACCCAAACGATGCCCTGACAAGTCATGCAAAAATCGATTGGCATCATCTGTCCCAATACCAGTCCAATGCCACAGTGAGCCAAAGTTTACGTGGATGCCAGCCGGCAAACCTTCGATCAAGTAGGTTATCTCGAGCTCCTCTTGAGATTCGAGAATCGTCAAGGCCTTGCTAACTCGCAACGGCAAGTCATGAACCAATGACTGTTGGCGCAAGAGAACTTGAACGCGTCCTTCTCCTTGCCGCAACTGGCCGTGATAACTCCCGTTTGCAAAGTTCGCGTCGGCGTGAGTCAGATAGTCCGAGACTTCATTTGACTGAATCTTTGGGTACCAAAAGTATTCGACGAAACTTGGCAAGTCACCAGCCAAGACGTTTTGACGCTCGTTTCGCGAGTCGAGCCCTAGCAACCGACCACCGAGTGATGGGGCCATCCAGGCCACACAATGCGAGTTCGCTAAACGGATCTCGGTCTCACCGTCTCCATCGAAGTCATGCAGCAACGCTTCGATGACCTCTGGCTTAAGATTCCGGAACTTGTCGATGAGGTTTTCGGCATCGATGAGATTGCGGCGGATTGATTGCACGGCGTCCATCGGCAGCTCGGTGCACCAGTTTTCTAGGGCCGCTTGAGCGAGGCCGGAACTTGGGAGCGTCATTGGCGGCTCTGCGCCCACTGCGGAGCATCCATGATATTGAGCGCAATACAAATGCCACTTCGCTTGATCCAAACCGGGGTCGGCATGACCGTCGTCGTGCAAGCGTTGCAAGCGATCGTGCAAGAACTGCCATCGACCGAACAAATGGGGGATCGGACTACAAGCGGTGTTGCAAGTTCGTTGTTTGTAACCTAGTGTCATCACCTTCCTCCGCAGTGTTCTTCGCCTCTATCGACCTCACCTCGTTGGACTCCTGACCGGATCACGGGATATCGGTGTTGTAGCTGTCGTAATTGCTATTGCAATTGAAACGATTCAGCTTGAGAATACCGATCACACGGAGGATATCGCATGGGATTGAAGAGTCAGATTCGCAAGCTATTTCGCCCACTGCCAAGGGAGAGAGGCAATCGAACCGTCGAATCAACGACGCCGACTGAACAAGCGTCAAATTCTACTTTGGCAGCGTTGTCCGCCCAATTTCCGGACGTACCGGAGGCCTATCTGGAGGTGTACCAATCGGTAAAGTCCCTGACGATGACCTCGCCCGAACGTATTTTCGGGTTGTGTCAGGCAGTGGACCATGTGGTAACCCAGGATTTGCCGGGGGCGTTGGTCGAATGCGGGGTTTGGCGTGGGGGAAGTTCAGTCGCCATGATCCGGACGCTGCTTGGCCGCGAGATTCGCAATCGCGAACTATGGTTGTACGATACGTTCGAAGGCATGAGTCCCCCCACCGAACACGACGTGGATTGCTTTGGGAATCCGGCGGACAAACTATTATCCCGGGATCGGGACGACCGTCAGTCGCAATCATCGGTGTGGTGCGAGGCTTCATTGGCAGATGTGCGTCGCAACATAGAGCAATGGGACTACCCCGTGCAGCGAGTTCACTACGTGGTGGGCAAAGTCGAAGAAACGATCCCCCAGCGGATTCCGGACCAGATCTCGCTGTTGCGATTAGACACGGATTGGTTCGAGTCGACATGGCACGAGTTGGTGCATTTGTTCCCTCGGCTGGTGCCTGGCGGAATTCTCATTATCGATGACTATGGACATTGGCAGGGATGTCGCCAAGCGGTGGATCAATATCTTGCCGAGTATGCTCCGAACCTGTTTCTGCATCGGCTCGACTATACCGGTCGTTTGGCCATTAAACCGTACACTTCCTAAGGGCGATCGAATTGAGTGTGCCCCCTGGTCAAGGTCTTCAGTTATTGAATGTCGGCTGTGGTCGTCATTTTCATCCGGCGTGGCGTAATATCGATGTCGTTAGCTACGATCCCCGGGTCGAGGCTCATGATTTGCGTTTGGGACTGCCGGCGAAGCCTGGACAATACGACATGGTTTACCATTCGCACGTCCTGGAGCACCTGACACCAGCCGACGGACAGCGGTTGATCGAAGAATGCTATCGAGTCC
Organism: Planctomycetaceae bacterium; assembly: GCA_016794985.1. Classification (GTDB taxonomy): domain Bacteria; phylum Planctomycetota; class Planctomycetia; order Pirellulales; family Pirellulaceae; genus M30B19. The sequence goes on from JAEUIQ010000043.1 coordinate 130,753, forward strand.
TCAAACCGGGCGGTGTATTGCGAATCGTGGTCCCAGATCTCGAATATATTGCGCGGAGCTACATCTCGGCTTTGGAAGAGGCGTGCGTCGAACCGGAAGACCCAGCGACGGAGTCGCAACGGGCGCTCCGGGTTGCCAAGTACGACTGGATCAAGCTGGAATTGCTGGATCAATTGGTTCGACAGACGTCGGGGGGATTGATGGGACCAGCCATGCAAACGGCAACCGGGGAATTGGCCGCGTTTATCGGCCATCGCTTGGGCCATGAAGTGAAGTACGCCAATTCGCAGCTTGCTGAAGTTCCGGCCGGCGACCCATCAGGGCAGACCGCGACCCCAAAAGCGAAACCAACCAGGCCACCGGCGCGGGTTCGCTGGGCCCGGAAAATCATCAAGTGGATGCTGGGAAAAGAGGCACTGAAGTGGTTGGATGTGGGACAGTTTTTAGACAGTGGCGAAGTACATCGTTGGATGTACGACCGCTTTAGCCTACAAGAACTGACACGTCGCTGTCGGTTTCGAGAGTTTCGCGTTTGCACCGCGAGCGAAAGCTATTTGCTGGGCTTTGCCGACTTCGAACTGGATCAAGTGGGTGGTGTCGTCCGCAAGCCGGACTCCATTTTCACGGAATGTCGCAAGCCCCAAAAAATTTAAGCGCGTCGTGTCCTCGACACGACAGGATCAACCGGCCCGTTGCCGCTGAGCTTTCGACTCGACATTCATCAATTGCATTACTGTAGCGCCAGGGTCATGTTGTTTGAACCAAGCGTCCGCGACCCGCTGGCAGGTAGTTTTGTAATGGGAGTGATGTGTGCAGAGTTCGCTCAATCTAGCGGGAATTTGTGACAGCGAGTCATACGTTAGGCCGACGGCACCAAGCGGAAGTGGGTGGTCGCTACTTACAACATCTACCAGCAAACGTTGGATGGTCGCATTGCGGTCGTAGAAGGCATTTTTCAGACCCAATCGAAAGTGGACCGCTTCGGTCGGAATTCGGAACAACGCCGATTGAGCCGTGTTTTGGCCGAGTTGTCCGATCGTGGCACTATCGGCGGTTATGACTTGTCGATGTTGATCGTAGAAAAGAATTTCAATTCGACAAAAGGTCCCAGCCTCTCTTGGCCAAACCCAATGCAATCGCAGGCTCAGCAATCGATCATTGGTTGCGGAATCCGCGCCAGGTATAACGGGAGACCAAGCATAGGCGGGGACTTCTCCTCCATCAAAAGTCACGCTTCCACTGGCCGTTGGCACGTTCCAAGGCGTCCAATCAAAATCCAAATGGCTCCAGCATGCGAGCGAAGGATTTTGTTTCAGGACTTGTTGTTGGTAAGCCACTTGATACGGGGCCAATTGGTCAGCCATCCAAGTACCGGCCGGCACCAGTGTTGGCACACCGCTGGCCAAGTACTCACCGAAGATGCCAGCTCGGCGATTGGCATAGCTGCGAGGGTCATACGTCAGCAAGCCGATGCCCGCCTGACGGATGAGTTCTTGATACTGTGGCGTTGACAGGGGGTGTGGTAAGTACTGCACCGAAGCGTCGGTGGATTCTTGGCCGGGCGAGTTTGGCAACGAGAATCGCTGGCGATACCACTGACGCTTTTCTTGACGTTGGCAGACAATGAATCCTAGGCCAGCATCTAGCACCTGACGCTTCAATTCGGCCCAAATTTCGGGAAGTCCTTTTTGTCCCTTCTCGGAACGTATTCCGCCGGCAACGACAATTGGAATGCCGCTGGCGTTCGGGTTCCAAAGTGGAACTTTAGGGAAGTTGCTCGAGGCATCACTCTCCGACGCAGCGGCAGGTAATTCGATCGCCACCTGGATGCTTCTTGATTCACTGGGATCCAGCCGTCCAATCATGCGAGCGGCGGCGTCGGTCGATCGAGCAAAATCGGCTTGATCATTGGCTGCGATTGCGACGACCTTTGGCGGCATCGCTTTTGCAGAGCGAAATGACTCGCTGATCGGATACGCAAGTTCTGTGATAGGTCGATTCGCCAATCGCTGGTATTGATCCGCGATTGCAGCCGTTGTCGCATAGTAGTGCAATTGATGAGTTGGTACCGCGTTGTCGATGTCTTCAAACAGACAACGCAGTGGATCAAGCACCCGATATTGCCGACGGTATTCGGGAACCCGCCCTTCAAAAGCATCGAAATGAAACTGGAGGTGCCAATGTGGAAGGTAGCTTTCGGGTGCACCCATCCAATAAACAAGTAGTCCCGCGAGTTCTAAATCATTGATTGTTGCAAAGAAAACATGATCGGATGGCATCAGGACCAAGCCCGGAAACACGCGGACACAATCGCTTGCAAAGGATTGCACAACTCGGTTCCGACCATTGACGTCTTGCATGCGAGTCGCCAATGTTTGAAAGCTTCGCCACCAACGGCCCCCACGATTCGTAAGGGCTTGCCACAATTTTGCAAGGGTGGTTTGTTGTGACGATCGCGGAGCATTGCTGGGTATTCGTTCCTGGTCAATCGCTGGCAATCCCCAAGAATCATGGTCTCGCTCAGGAATAACTTTTCGCAAGTTCGGGGGAGCCCCTACCAAGGAAGGACGTCGGTGCATCGCACGCAAGCCGGCGAGTAGACTGTACCGTGAATAGGTCGTGCGGCGAAAATGGGGAATGATGCGGGCGTAATGTTGTAGTGAGGCGTGATTAGAGAACTGCTGATGTGCGACAACAATCACCTCAACGCCTTGACGGGAAGCCGCCTGTGAGACTTGGAGAACATAGTCGAAATGATGCCCGCCCAATCCTTTTAGTGATTGGTCGACAATTATCAAACGCGACAAAACCCATCCCTCCCTAGACGGCGGTACCGTTCCCGAACCGGATGGTAGGACAAAATCACGACGAGCGTCAAGATCGTTCGCAATGTGGTAGCGTCCGCCAGCAGATTCGACTCGCCAAATTTTGAAGAACTCGCTAAAACACTCAAGAGCACGGGACTCAAGGCCGAGACGCGTGCCCAACCTACCATGATGGTTCTGTCGAGTTGCACGGATGCAAACACCTTTTTCCCAACAAGTCCGTTTCCCTGCATTGCGTAGGCGACGTCCCTGGGCCGTGCTGCATCTGGCCGGGGTTCTCCAACCGCTTAGGACGGACCATCGGAGGGGAAACGCCGCCGCCATTCTTGGGGTTTGGGTTTGCTTCTGTTTCGTTGGTGGGGCGTGCGTCAGGATTGTTGAAGGACAAACCTACGATCCAAATCGCGCAACGACTTCCAGCGCTTCCACGCAATTGGATTCTTTGCTGGGAATCAACCCTCAAGTAGCAGCGGGCTCAAGACCTGCCACGACCGGGCAATTTGTCGCGATTCCGTCGGGGCCCACGTCGGCAGGAATCGATCGTCGTCCTTCGACCGAGCCTGGGTCTCTTGGTCACTCGTCCACTTCGGCATGGCAGCCACAAACGATCGCCGAGCGAAGTACGTTACAAGATTCGCCACAGAACACGACTGCCTTCTTGGCCAGCGTCCCAGTTTCGCAACGGGAATCCAGTACCCCAGTTTCGGGTGAACTCCATGCCACGAATCAACCACTGGTAGTAAATCCGGTCGATTTTCGAGCGGACAATGGCAGTCTCGATCCATTGGATCAACGCTTGCCTGGGCCCACCCCACGGGGCAACAATCCGGAATCGATCGGACAGGGAGCTGCACCGAGCTTTGGACAAGGTGCGAATCAATTGCTGCAGACGGGAATTGCCTTGGCCGTCGTCTTGGCATTGATGCTTGGCTTCTTTTGGGTTTTTCGGCGGACGGCTCCAAAATCACTTCTGCCTTTGCCATTGGAGACGGTCCAAGTGTTGGGAAACGCACCGTTGCACGGCAAACAGCATTTGAGATTAATTCGGCTGGGGCATCGCGTCCTATTGTTGGCCGTATCCGAAAATACATCGCAAACTTTGGCCGAGATAACAGATCCGGATGAAGTACGCTACATGTTGGAATTATGCGAAGCGAGGGTTTCCCGTGGCGAATCGCAAACCTTTGCCGAAATCCTCCAACAGTCGAGCCGAGAGCGGACAACCGGTTTTTTGGGTTCACAACAAGATCAAGTCCGTCACTCGCAAGCATCAAAGCCGCTCCGCGAGACGGCAAGTCGTTCCAAGTCAGAATCGGCCACGCATTCCGCCGTCAGGCCAGTTTCGAATCATTTCTTTGAAGCTTGAACTGGAGCGTGTGGGATGAACCGTTTGTGGCAAGTTGTGGATATCGCCCGCAGGTCGTGCCCCTTTGGCTGGCTGGCCTTGAGCGTGTGCGGTTTGTTTGTTTTGAATGCGACGATGGGCCATGCTCAGTCATCGGGCGGAAGTTTTTTGCCCGAGTTGATCCAAGAGCCCACTAGCCCCATCGAATTGCCTAACGACTCGGAGCCGTTGAGTGGCGGATTGAGCGAAGCCGAGGCGATGGAGTTCTTCAACGCTGGGCCGCAGGAATGGACCAGTCCGCGAGGCCTCTCCTCGAGCATTCAGGTCATGTTGCTGTTGACCGTCTTGACGTTGGCGCCATCGATTTTGCTGATGACGACTTGTTTTGTGCGAATCATTGTCGTCTTGGGATTATTGAGGCAAGCGATTGGGGCTCAACAGCTTCCACCCAGTCAAGTGATTACATCACTTTCGATCTTTATGACGGTTCTCGTGATGGCTCCGGTGTGGCAAGACATCAAAGACCAGGCCGTATTGCCCTACATGGATCAATCGGGAACGCCCATTAGTCTCGAAGAAGCTTTGAATCGTGGCGTCCAACCTCTGAAGCGATTTATGAGTCGCCAAATTTCTTTGGCAGAAAACGTGGATGATATTTGGCTGTTCTTTAAACATCTCCCGCCCGATGAACAGCAACAGATTCCCAAGACTTGGAACGACGTGCCCATGAAAGTCTTGTTGCCCGCGTTCATGATTAGTGAACTGAAGGTCGCATTTCTGATTGGTTTTCAGATTTATCTACCATTTTTAGTAATCGATTTGGTCATTTCAAGTTTGACCATTTCGATGGGCATGATGATGCTGCCGCCCGTAATCATTAGTTTGCCCTTCAAGTTGATTCTGTTCGTGTTGGTCGATGGTTGGCATCTCGTTGTGGGGATGTTGATGGACAGTTTTGCTCCTTACTCGTAGCGGGAATCATCGCATGGATGCGCCGACTGTGATCGATATGACCAAGGATGCCATCGTGGTTTCGATCTTGGTATGTTCGCCCGTGCTCTTGGTAGGGGTCATCGTGGGTTTGTTGATTGGTCTGATTCAAGCCATCACTCAAGTCCAAGATCAGACCGTCTCTTTCGTACCAAAACTATTGGCGATGGTTTTGGCGTTGACACTCTGCATGCCCTGGGTCGTTGACTACATGAGCACTTACTGCGAACGTTGTTTTGGCGAAGTACCGTTTAATCAAGATCCCTTGCCATGACGTTGGAGACTGCCACCCACTGGATGTTGCTATTCTCGTTGGTGCTGACGCGAGTCGCGGGACTGATGTTGTCGGCACCGTTTTACGGCGCTCTCACGGTCCCGATAAAGGTGCGAGCATTATTGACGATCGCCGTATCGGCTTTAATGACACCGATGCAAAGTCATGTTTCGCTGCCGTCTGGCCTTTCCTTCTCGGGGATGGTGCCGCTATTGACCGAGGAACTGATGGTGGGCGTGTGTTTAGGACTTGGTGCCCAACTCATGTTCTCTGCCGCTCAAGTTGCTGGTCAATTGGCCGGTCAATTAGGAGGCATGCAGATGGCCGATACCTTGAATCCGACCTCCGGCGTCAACGCCCCACTGTTCGCGCAACTTCTGGATCTGACCACGTTGGGAATTTTTGTTGTCTTGGGAGGGCCGGGACAATTGCTTACAGCGTTGTTGATGACCTTCGAACGTGTCCCCCCCGGCCAGGCCGAAACGCCGATCTACTTTATTCACTACTTCGTAGCCTTGTTGGCTTCGGGTTTCGAACTCGGCATTCGAATGGGCGGACCGATGATGTTGGCGTTGTGTCTCTCGATGGTGCTGTTAGGTTTGATGGGTCGCGTCCTGCCGCAACTCAATGTTCTACAAGTAGGCTTCAATGTTAACGCGTTGGTGATGATGATTTCATTGCTGCTGAGCCTTCAAGTTGGATTCTGGGCCATTGCCGACCAATTCGATTTGCAGGTGCGACTTTTGATCGAGGGTTCGATTCAAGGCGATCACGCAGTCAATCCGTTTACGTTAAGCCAGTGGCAGGAGTGGTAAGTCCATGGCAGAGCAGGTAGGAGAAAAGGTCCACGAACCCACCGAGCATCGGCTCGACGAAGCCCGCAAAGATGGGCAGATCGCTAAGAGCCATGATTTGGCGCAAGCCTTGGTCCTGGTCGTTGCAACCGGTGTGTTGTTGTTCGCCGGTGAAACGGGCATTCAAGCCGTGACTCCTTACTTTACCGAGTACTTGGGTGGGGAAGCTTGGGTCGTTACCAATGAGACCGAGATCAATCATCAATGGGTGCGAATGGTTCTGATGGTTGCTTGGGTAACCGTCCCGCTTAGTTTGCTTCTGGCTGCGGCGGCGATCTTTTCTCAAGTCTCGCAAACTGGACTCCTGTATCTGCCGAAAAAAGTCAATCCGGATTGGAGTCGAATTGACCCGATCGCGGGTTTCGGACGTCTGTTCTCCTTGCAAAGTGTGGCTCGAGTTGGCTTTGGTCTCTTCAAAATCTTGATCGTCATCGTCGTGGCCGGCGCGTCGTTGTGGACGCAGTACGAAGAATTCTTGCTGATGGTCGGATGGACGGTCACAGAAATTGGCGTTTATACGATTCAAGTTATTCTGTGGACCAGTTTTAAGATTGCCCTTGCTTTACTCGTTTTGGCCCTGGCAGATTACGGCTTTCAGAATTGGAAGACCTTTCAAGATCTACGCATGACCGAAGAAGAGTTTCGCCAAGAAATCAAGGAGTTAATCGGCGATCCCAAGATTTTGCGGCGGCGACGACAAGTGCAGCAGCAAATGGCGCGCAGTCGTGTTACCAACAATGTGCAACATGCAGATGCGGTTATAACCAATCCGACCGAACTAGCGGTGGCAATCAAATACGATCCAACCAAGATGCCGGCGCCCATTGTGGTGGCCAAAGGGGCCGGAACCATGGCCCAGCGGATTCGTCGACTGGCGTTGGAGAATCACATTCCGATTGTGGAACGCAAAGAACTGGCTCAAGCACTTTTTCGCGACGTGGATATCAATCAAGAAGTTCCTTTGGATCAGTACAACGCCGTGGCGGAAGTCTTGCGTTACGTCTACCAATTGCAAGGCAAATCGCTGCCAAAGATGCCACAACGCCAAGCGGCCTAATGCATGATTCAACCAAAGACAATTAGTTCGTCGCGATGAATCACCACGCCACCAACACTGTAACCGAGCCGCGCTTGAATGTCTTTGCTGTGGTGTCCCACAATCAATGACAATTCACTACTATTGTACCGTACCAAGCCTATGCCAATAGATTGTCCGTTCAGGTCGACCATGCGAACGGCATCACCGCGCTCGAACTCGCCATCGCTGCGCACGATCCCTCTCGCCAACAAGCTTTTCTTGTTCACACGTACGGCTTCGACCGCGCCCAGATCCAATTCGATTCGGCCTTGAGATTGGGGTCCCGACAATAACCACCGTTTACGACTTTCCAACCGCGACGCCAACGGACGAACGCGCGTTCCGTCGCCGCCTCCGGCAACTAATTTCAACAGAACATCAACTTGCTTCGCTCCCGCAATAACGACTTCGATCGCACTCTGACGCGCAATTTGGGCGGCTTGCAGTTTGGTCGCCATTCCGCCGGTTCCCAAGCCGCTGACACTCCCACCGGCAATGGCGTGCATGCTGGCGTCAATCGTGTCGAGTTCCCTCAGCAAGGTTGCGCTGGGATCACGTGCAGGGTCCGCCGTCATTAACCCTGGCTGGTCCGTCAACATAATCAGCAGATCCGCGTTGGCTAACAAAGCCACACGGGCCGAAAGATTGTCATTGTCACCAACTTTGATTTCGGCGGTTGCGACGGCATCGTTTTCGTTAATGATGGGAACGACATTGGATGCCAACAATCCGAGTAACGTGTCGCGGGCGTTGAGGAATCGTTCCCGGTGTTCCAAGTCTGCCCGCGTCAAAAGCATTTGCGCGACCAGTGTGTTGTGAATTTCGAACAACGATTGCCAAACCGACATCAGATAAACTTGGCCCAGGGCGGCGAGTACTTGTTTGTCGATCAAGTTCTCGTCTTTTTTTCGTGGGTCCGCAGCGTTGGCGGACGAACTAGTCCTGGTCTGCGATTCCATCCCCGCCATTTTCTCGCGACCGGCAGCGATCGCACCAGACGTCACGAGAATCACTTGGTGCCCAGCCCGGCGCAGTTCCTGGATTTGACGAGCCAATTCAACCATCACAGCTTTTTGGAGCCGTTTTGTACCGCCAGTCAAAGTGCTGGTACCAAGTTTGACCACGATTCGCATCGAGTTGCTTACCACAAAACGCGACAACGAATGGTTCCGGGGATCTCTCGAATCTTGGCCAATGCACGTTCCGAGTACTGGGCGTCGATGTCGACCACAACATAACCAATCTCTCCAAACGTTTGGAGATATTGGCCGCTGATATTGATCTCTAGTTCCGACAAAGTTTGGTTGATAGCCGAGAGAATACCCGGTCGGTTCTCGTGCAAATGCAGTAATCGATGCTTGTTGGGATAAGAAGGCAAGGAAACTTCGGGAAAGTTCACGCTGGAAAGAGTGGTGCCATTATCGCAATAACGCACCAGCTTTTCTGCGACTTCGATGCCGATGTTCGCTTGGGCTTCGACCGTACTCCCACCGATATGTGGCGTCAGAATAACGTTGTTGAAACGACGCAAAGGCGAATGAAATTCTTCTTTACTGGACTTCGGCTCCGTCGGAAACACATCAATCGCGGCGCCCAAGAGCGACTTGCTTTCCAACGCTGCCTCCAATGCCACTAAATCCACGACCTGGCCGCGCGACGCATTGATCAACACCGAGTCATTTTTCATGAGTTGTAATTCTCTCCGACCAATCAAATTGATGGTTTCGGAAGTCTCAGGAACATGCAAGCTCACAACATCTGATAGCTTTAGAACTTGATCCAAGTCAACTTGCAATGCGTTTCCCAAAGGTAGTTTGGTGACGACATCGGAGAACAAAACTCGCATTCCCAAGGCTTCTGCCATCACACTGAGCTGAGTGCCGATGTTTCCGTAGCCCACAATGCCAAGGGTTTTGCCCCGCAATTCAAACGAACGATCGGCGGTCTTGTCCCAGTATCCTTGATGACACATGGCGTTTCGCTCAGGGATTCGACGCAGCAGCAAAATCGCCTGAGCGACCACCAACTCGGCCACACTACGAGTGTTCGAGTACGGGGCATTGAAAACTGGGATGCCTCGCCACATGGCAGCATCGAGATCGACTTGATTCGTGCCAATGCAAAAACATCCGATCGCCAAAAGTCGTTCCGCGGCTTGGATTACTTCGGCCGTTAGTTGCGTGCGAGAACGGATTCCAATAAATGACGCGTCCCGGATCGTGTCAAGCAATTGTTGGCCTTCCAACGCCGTCGAATGGGTTTCCAGATTCGAATAACCGGCCTTGCGAAGCGTCCGCTCGGCGGATTCGTGGATCCCCTCCAAAAGTACAAACTTGATCCGGTGTCGGTCCAACGACGTTGGTTTATCGGCAGGCTGAAATTCCAGGGTTTGGGACATGGCTTTGAATTTGGGGGGAGAGCAGCGGGAGCACACGGGTTTCCAGCGGGAGCAAGCCAAGCACTGTCGTTAGCACACTTGTGGCCCGTGTCGGCTAAACGTCATAATCGGCAAGGAGCGACCAAAAGTCTTGGTTGCTTGCCGAATCGCTCAGCATTGGAACAAGTTTAGCTGCTTTTGCCAATCACAATAGTGGCATGGCAGCGGACCGCATGGCTGCCGCATGGCGGTCATGATTGCGATTGGATTGCCCGAGTTTCATGATGATCCGTGAGATCCAGACCTCGGTTTACTTAGGGCGAGTGGGTGGACTTGCGGCGGCATCTAAGGCGGTCAGGCTTCCCTAAGTCGCTTTTTCACTTGGGCCCGAATACCAGCTCACAATAACATTTGATTCTGGGAACATTTCGATGGATTGGTTGGGTCTTTTGATATTGGCAATTGTCCAGGGAATCGCGGAGTTCCTGCCCATCAGTTCGTCGGGACATTTGGCGTTGGGCGCACATTTCTTGGGACTGAGTGAAGGCCAGGACGAATTGAGCATCGTGCTTCACGGCGGGACTTTGGGTTCGATTTTGGTCTTCTACCATCGTCGGATCATTGCCTTGTTGCGGGAAGACCGTCGCGTTATTCCGATGTTGATTGTCGGAACCATTCCGGCGGGGATTCTGGGAATCTTCCTGAAGAAGATGGCTCCTGGCCTGTTGGGGATCAACATTATGGACGGGTTTCCAGCCGCATTGACTGCCGGTCTGATGTTGCCGATTACAGGTCTCCTGATGTTGTCGATTCCTATGTTGCGGGGCCGACAGCGAGACGAAGACCAACTGCAAGAATATCAACAGTTGACCTATGCGCAGGTTTTTGTGATTGGATGTTTCCAGGCGTTCGCTTTGCTGCCAGGAATCTCTCGGAGCGGTTCAACCATTTTTGCTGGGATCCTCACCGGACTGCGCAGTCAGGCGGCCGCCACTTTTTCATTCCTCTTGGCCATTCCCGCGATCGGCGGGGCCATGACCCTCGAGTTGAAGGATGTCATTGAAAACGGCTCGACGACCCCAATTGCCATGTTACTTGTTGGCGCCTTGGTCTCGTTTTTTGTTGGTGTGATCGCACTGACCTTGCTGGCAAAGTTTGTGAACCAAGGGAAATTACACTGGTTTGCGTATTGGACCATCCCGGTTGGTCTATTGGCGACCATTCAGTTGTTGGTGGAATTCATGAGTTCCCAGATCGAAATGTAGCGGGACTTCAGCCGCTTTTGATTGAATCGACCCGCGGCTCATGGTAAATTAGGAGCGGTTTGGGGTCATTTTTCATCATCGGTCTGGCGGGTCACTTCGTATGTTTGCTTTGAAATTGGTTGAAGTTCCCGAAGGCACGGCAACCGCCTTGGTCGGCAAGATTTTGAAGCTCAAGACGTTGCCAGCTACGATTGGCCGTGGAAAAGATGCCACGATCGTGGTTCAGCATCGCAAGCTTTCGCGATTGCATTGTCGGTTTTACTTGTCCGATGAAAAATTGCATGTCCGAGATTTGGGTTCGACCAATGGCACGACCGTCAATGGAACTCCGGTCAACGGGGCGGTGCTTTTGCGCGTTGGCGACTGTGTCTCTGCGGGTGGGGTCGTATTCCAAATTGGACGATTCGTGGCCAGCGATCTGCTGAATTCTGCCTCGACGGAGACCCCTGAAGATCCGACGGCTGCTGGTTTGGTGGTCCCCACCGAATCGTCTGTTGCTCCCAAACGTCCGGTTGTGGCGGTCGAGGTCTCGCCCGAGTCGATCGGTACGGAAACGGTGGATTGGAAGTCAAACGCCAGCAGTGAATTGCTCGCTGCCGGTAACCGTCTCGAAATCGAACCGGCCGATCCGAAAGAAGGAACTTCTCAGTTGGCTCCGGTCACGGCTTCTGGAATTGCTTGGCCGAATGTGGCAAGGTCGGTCACGGATTCCGCGATTCATATCGATATCTTTGATGCAAAAGGGGACGTCGTCGCGGCGGAAGAATTGCCTGATTTCAACGAAGTACCAAGAGTGGAGATTGATCCCAAGGAAATCGACTTGAGCGATGTGGCGGAAACGAAAAAGGATGCATCTGTAACGGCATTGGGCAACTTTTTCTCTCAACAGAATCTGCGACGGAAATGATCTCGGACGATGCTCGTGTGGCTTAGAAGTTGGCTACTGCTCGTTTCCAAGTTGCGGCGCAGCTTGATGGTCGGGGCCGTTGTTATCGGATCTTGCTTAACACAGCAAATGTCGCGAGCTGATGAGCCATTGTCGATGGCCGAGCCAATCATCGAGTTTGCCATGTCGAGCATTTTGCCGACTGGCAGCCCGTCTGCTGCCAAACGCGTCTATCGTTTGAGATTTTCTCCGGACCATACGAAGTTGGCAATTCGAGATGGGGACAACAATATTTGGCAGTACGACCTTTCGACGCGTGAAGCCACACTGTTCGAGCGTCCCGCTCAAGATTCGCGACGAATTCAGGATGTCGCTTACTCTAGCGAAGGGCAATACCTGTATGCGATCGCCGATCGAGGCGCTCCGAGCTGGTATTGTTGGACGACCAACGATCTAAAACTGGTGGCCTCCAGCCAAACCGTCGAGGGACGAGTCGTGGAACGTACTGTCAATGGGGAGCTGATGGTCAACGGACGAGATGTGCTGAGCTTGAGTCAGCCGCATGCGGAACCCAGGGTTCGCAAACGGTCTGGTTTGCTTCGTTCCAGCGAAGGGGCGGTAACTTTGTTGGTTTATAATTTGTCGGCAATGGCCGGCGAAAGTGGATTGGAGTGGCGGGAGCGGATCGATGACGATGCTGCCGTGCGTCAAACACCTCTCCTCAACGAACACTGGCAAGGTGTGTTGCAACAACAGGTCAGCCGCGCGGTCGGACGACAAACTTCGGTGGGTGGATCATTGTTGTTGTCGCCTTGTGGCAATCGTGTTGTCATGTTGGATCGCCGTGGTTTACTGGTTTGGGACGCGGCAAGTAAAGAACAGTGGCAGGCACTAAGCGAGGATCGCCCGGAACCGGATCGGTTGCCGGTGAATACCGATATCCTCACGGCCAAGTTTTCGCCTAATGGCCAATGGTTGGCAATCGGTACGGTGGGCAAGAATTCGCCCGAGCCGATCAGTGGCGAGATCCATCTGATCGATATGGTGGCCGGACGATGGCTGGGGCGAGTGGCGACCACCACTCAGTCTGTGTCGGCAATCGACTTTTCAGATGATCAAAATTGGCTCGCGATCGGCTCGACTTCCTTGGTCGACGATTTGGTGCGAGTTTACGATCTCAACGCGTGGACGCTCGCCAACCCCGAGCCGAACCAACTCGATGCTGCATCGGCAACGATCGAGGACTTGAAGGCAATGGAGCCGCGTGTGGCGAATTGGATCGCCACCACTTTACTGCGAAACGCAAATGACGTGCAGCAGGAACTCACCGCAGCGTTGACCTTCGATGGATTGCGAGCCAAACAGCTCATGGGACAGGTCATTGAGCGGATGGATAGTCCGACGTTTGAGATTCGTCGTCTGGCCGAACAAGAAATGCAGCGATTGGCGACGCAGTTTCCCAGTGTCATCCGCGAATTACAAGACGACGACACGCTGAGCAGTGAGTCGCAATACCGCATTCGCCGAACCGTCGCATCCATGACAGGAATTCCACGGTTGAGCGAGGACCAATGGAGAATACTTTGTCGCTCCCTTCACTTGCTGGAGCAGATTCCACAACCGTGGGCCGAACAGCTCTTGGCTGATTCAACCAAACACCCAATTCGATTTGTGGCGCGGCAGGCTCGGCTCAGTCACCAAGTGTGGTTGAGCCGAAACTCGCGTCGCTAGTTGCTAAAAAACTAGCTAGAAAACTGATGCGCTGCCGTCCGAGCAGTTGAACATCTTGACGATGACGTCTTCAGGAACGCTCGGCTCGATCTTAGAAACACTGCCATCTGCGAACACAACGGTCAAACCACGGCTGTCTGGGCAGTTCTTGATTAGGCGAACGGCTTCTTCGACACTGACGTCGCGTGGTTCGGCCCAAGCAATGTCGGAAGCCCGCAACTCCAACAACATCGCCGTATTGGAGACACCGTCCTGGATGCTTCGCATTTTGCGTGGTCCATTGGTGTTGATGACAGTATCCGGGCCAACTACGGCAACAAATGCGGTTCGATTGGTTCCGTCGGAGTCGGGACAAAGCGGGGTCGAGAAGACGGCGACGTGCATGTTGGAGATAGGCGCGTTGGCCGACGAGTTCCAGGATTGGTCTTTACTCCAACGGTCGTAGAGAGGTAACTGCTCCAAGTAAGGAAGGACCTCGACGCGCCAGCTAAATAATGGTTGAGAATTCCCATCTGTGGTTGCTGCGGCGGGTAGTTCACCCCGCATCATGTCGTAATTCAGCAAAGCGAGCCCGATCTGCCGAGCTGTATTTTCCGTGTGAACATGTCGGGCCGCCAAACGAGCTTGCTGCACCGCCGGCAAAAGCAGGGCGATCAAAAGTCCGATCACGCATACGGCCACCAAGAATAGTACTCCCAATATGATCAACACAATCATCAGCACGTTGCTTTTTTTGTTGGGGTGGGCAACGTGTGGCATGGGCGCATTCATGTAGGGTGCTGACATAGTGCTTTCCAGTGTTAGAGGGGCCAAGCCATCCAGCTTAAGTATCCAGGGCGTATCGTCTACCCCCTGGCAGCCTTTTCCGCCAATTGCCGTGCATTGATCGACGTGGCGATTTCTGAACCCACGATTGACAAGCCGCAGCTCGTTGCCGGATCCCGATTAAGGCTCGGGATTTGCCTGGCGATCAAAAAAGGCGAACGCATCGGCGATTGCTGCTTGGACAATGACCATGTGTTCGACATCCGGGTACTCGCGAAATTCGATTTTCTTGCCTCCGGCACGCTGCAGGCTCTTGCTCAGGCTTATCGCGCCACCTTTCCCAAAATCCAAGCTTCCAGCGGCCACGAACCAGGGAACTTGTGCTGCCGCCTCGATTTGCCGGGGGCGACCGCCACCACCTATGGCGGCCACGGCCCGAGGCAATTCGGGGTGCAAGCCAACTTGGGTGGCAACTTGCCCGGCGCCCATGGAATGCCCCAGGTAGTAGACCCGATCGTCGTCCACCGGAAACAGTGGAGCCAAGGCTTCTAGGATTTGCTTGGAATCGAGGGACAGACCGGTAAGAGATTGTCTGGTCGCGACAACCAACCAGCCGCGTTCTAGGCCAGCCGCAACTGCACCTCCCGCACCATAGGTCTCAAAAAACATGTTCTCGCTGCCACCGGCTCCATGGAACAATATGAGAACCGGGATTTTCTTGGTCGGATCGGATGTGGTTGGAGAACGCAATCGCAGATGCACCTTTCGGCGTCCTTCCGCTACCGACAACCACAGGTCTCGTGTTTGAGCCTTCGCGCGAATCAGGTCGGCAGCGTTTTCGCGGTTCGACAACAGTTGTTCGCAAAAGGCAAGGCCATGGTAAGCGGGATAGTCGATCTCTTGAAACTCACCGGACAACATGGAATCGAGAACCCGAATTTGTTCTTGGCTGGTGGCGCGGAGCCAGGGAGCCAAAGCGTCTTCCGCTTCGTTTCGTTGTTCACGTAATCGAGCGATTCGCGTCCCTGGATCGCGAATTCGCGACCAACCACAGGGCAAGAGCTTTAGGGAAGCATCGTGGAAGTTGACCGAAGCATGAATTTCATAGTCGCCTTCTGGCAACGACGCGACATCCAATTCGATTCCGGTCGTTGCCTCGCCCCATGAAACACGAACGATCGGGCCGCAAGCGACAACTGCATTGGGACGCTGCAGAGGCAGCGCCAGCGATGGTTGAACGACGGTCAACTCGACTTGGGCATCTTCCTGTTCACATTCGAGGGGGTAGAACGGCTCCAAACGAACCTGGATCGAATCTTCGGTCGCCTCCCAGATCGGTTTTTGGATCGCGATCCGGTGCGCCACGACAAATCGTCGGAAGTCAGTGGGCATCGCGGATTGTGCGGTCCACCATGCCGCGTCTAATTTTTCAGCGGCACGCAGCAGTCGCAAGGAGAAGAAGCTGCTAACCGCCTCTTGCATGGGTTGAGCGGCCGCCGCTTGCTGCGCCGAGTTTCCTTGGGCCCATTGCAATTCAAATCGCTGGAGGCGTTTTCCCAATTCGGCACGTTCGATTTGGCCGTGCACCTCGTTTCGCCACGGCCACCAGATGAAAGTTAGGAGAAAAACAACCGTCGTCCATTTTAAATTCTGAGGTTCCATGATATCCTTCCAATAGGTGGGTCAACGACGCATGTTTCTTAATTCACCTTGGCCGAGCCTGGCGGGGGCGGTGTTGATTCGCCTAGCCATCCCAACGCTAGCCATCCCATTGATCGTCAAGAGTCGGTTCTGGTCGCGAGATGTGGAAGCAATTAGCTTATTATTTTCAAACCGGTCGTTCAACGGACTACGAGCAGCAGCGAGCCGCGATCTTGGCGCAGGCTCCCATTCCAGTGATTTGGCTATTCGGAAAAACCGGTAGTGGGAAGTCCTCTTTGATTCGTTATCTCACCGGGGCCTCGGACGCGGAGATCGGCAACGGTTTTCAACCACAAACGCGACACACCCAGTTGTATTGTTTCCCTGACCAACAGACGCCGTTGGTCAAGTTCTTGGATACACGTGGGCTTGGCGAAGCTCATTATGATCACGCCATTGATATTGAAAAACTGCAAGAAGAGAGCCATTTGGTCGTGGTTACCGTTCGCGCCATGGATCATGCATTGGAAGAGCTGAAAGAGACTTGGCAACAGATCCGAAGTTGCCGCCCGAAACGACCGGTGCTGTTGGTGTTGACTGCGTTGCATGATGCATACCCCGGCCAACCGCACCCCATGGACCAAGGGGCAGAGACTGTGTGGCCTGCCGATTTGCAGAGAAGTATTGAATTACAGAAGGCCCGATTTAGCGGTTTGTTCGATCGGGTTGTGGAAGTGGATTTAACAACCCCAGATGAGTTGTTGGAGCCCACGGATTTTCGCGGGCGCCAACTAAAAGAAGCATTGCTGGAGTTACTACCGGCCGCGTATCGTCACACGCTTTCGTGTTTGGAGAATGTCGAGCAAGCGCTCGGTGACTTGTCGCGAAGACGTAGTGCCCCGATCATTATGGCGCACAGTGTTCTTGCCGCTTCAACCGCAGCCTTTCCGATTCCGTGGGTCGATATCCCAGCCGTGTTTGCGATACAAACCCACTTGGCCAAAGTGTTGGCGGAACTCTATCAGCAACCCTTGGACAAAGCTAGTCTGGCAAAAATCATGGGGCTAGTTGGGGGCGCCGTCGCCGTACAAGCTGGGCTGCGTCAAGGCTTGAAGCTCATTCCGTATGTCGGCATGGCTGCCAATGCCGCATCAACATTCGGGATCACATACGCGGCGGGTTGGGCGTGGCAGTGGTATTTTACGCAACGCCGACAAGGCCATTTGCCCTCCAACGAAGAACTAAAGCAACAGTTTCGTGAGCAGTTGCAAACTGGAGCGAAATTGTGGTCCGTACCGTCACAGGGCTCCCTATGATTCTGAGCCATCGTTCGTGGGTCATTGGCGGTCTGATATTTTTGCCAGTCTTGGTATACGTCGCATTGGGTGGCTACGCCTTGTGGACCAGCGGGCTAACGTTTTGGGCTTGGGCCATGTTGCCCTTCTGTTGGCTTGTAGCTTGGACGGTTGGTCGATTGTGGCCGTTGCCGACAGTAGCGACCCTGGAGTTGGCGGAACCCGGTTCGCATTGGACAGACCGTGATCGCTTGGCATTGGAAATCGTTCGCCAGCGACAACTCGCTGTACCTCAGTTTTCCCCGGATCAATTGACCGATCCGCATTTTTATATCGAACAAGTCAAGTCGTTGGCGATGGAATTAGCAGCGCATTACTACCCGAATGCTCAGGATCCCTATTCGTCGCTGAAGGTCACCGAGGTGCTATCCGCCGTTCATTTGGCGGTGGAAGATTTGGAAGAGCTGACGACGGAACGCTTGCCAGTCGCGCAGTGGTTGACGATCGGGCAATGGCAAGCCTTGGGTCAGACACCCAAGTGGTATACTCGGGTTCAGGAGTCGGTATGGCTTTCATCAATCGTGTACAACCCATTGAACCTCTTGCGTTACTTTACTTCCAAGGCGACGGTCGAGCCATTAGGACAACAATTGCAACAGGAATTGCTGATTCGTTTGTACATGAAATTTGTGTTTCAAGTGGGTTTCTATTTGATTGAAATGAACAGCGGTCGATTGCGGGGTGGCACGCTCAAGTATCGACAGTATTTTGGCAGACAACGGAGCGCCACATTCGGTTCAAGTCCAGCGGGCAGCCCAGCGGAGCCGAGCGACGACACGACAATTGAAAAACCACGTCCGCCAGATTCCCCCAAGTCTGAGTTGGGACAGCCGCTCTGCGAGGCTGTGCGAATCGTGCTCGTAGGCCAAGTAAGTTCAGGTAAATCAAGTTTGATCAATGCCTTACTTGGCACACATGAAGCAGCCTGCGACGTGTTGCCGACAACCCGTGATGTTCAGCGATACGCCATCAACTTATCAAACACTCGTGGCCGAGTAGAGTTGTTGGATACACCTGGTTATGGAGAAGCAGGTGCAAGTCGCGAACAACAGCAACAAATCGAACAGGCGGCAACCCAGGCAGATGCCATCTTGTTAGTGATGTCCGCCAATACATCGGCCCGTAAGCCAGATCAATTATTGTTGGAACAATTGGAAGCATTTTACAAGCATCATCCCGACCTCAAGTTTCCACCGATGATCGGTGTCCTGACGCATGTCGACCTGCTAAAACCAGCGATGATCTGGAACCCACCTTATGATTGGCGAACGCCACACGATTTGAAAGGCAGGCAAATTCAAGCGGCCTTGAACTACGTAAGTTCGATTGTTGGCAAACGGGTTAGTATGATCATCCCCGTTTGTTCTGCGAAAGATCCTGCGAGACGATGGGGTGTCACGGAACAGTTATTGCCGGCCTTGTCTCATATTCTACGTGACGCTCAATCAACGTCCTTGTTGCGACTATTTCAAGAATCCTTGCAAGGAACTTGGAAGCAAACACTGCAAGAGTTAAAGCAAACAGGCCTTTCACTGGTTCAATACTGGCGAAATCGTTGAGTCGTCGACGGTTTTGCTGGCTTGGCATTGAGTTTGAATTGCCCAGGAGTGGCTCACAGGCTGACTCACCCATTCGTCGCTCGCTGTAGTCACGTCGCCGACCCGTGGCTCATGATCGGAGCAGAACGCCAGGGTAAAAATCGTTCAATCAAGCGCGAACGAGCTTGTCTTTCAGTGCCGTGTAGGCGCGCCCAAGTCGTTGCCGCTCTTCATCGGAAAATATACCGGTGAATCCTACTCCGGCGATTAAAAAACCGCACCAGCTTAGTACGCCGGTTCGGTCGACTACCAACAAGGAGCTGGCGAGGAGATACGAGATGACACCCAGATCTAATTTCAAGCCGCGCCAAATCGCGAATAGTAACAAACCGATCGACTGACAAGCCATTCCACAGATCGTGCCGATCGTGGCTCCTTCAATTCCATGATCCGGAATAAGCAGGTAGTTTACAACACAATTGGCCACAAGTCCCAAGACCAAAGAGCCTGTAGACCAGGCGGCTATCCCGGCACACCAGTAAAAGTTCATTAAAACAATGGTCGTCCCGCAACCCAAGTAAAAGTAAACGAGGTACGGTACGAGATAAGCGGCAGAATCATACTTCCCATTAAAAAGCAAATGGCATAACGGAGCGGCAAAAGTCGACATCACCAAGCCAGCCCCCAGTGAAACGAACCCGACCAATTTGATCGACATGTTTGTTTGCAGACTGACTTCTCGAATCCTTCCTTCCTCCCATTCCTTGGCAGTGTAGGGCAAAAGCGTCTTGCCGATCCAGGTAGTGACCGTCAGAAAAATGCCGGTCAACACGTGCATTGCTTCGTAGGCGCCCAAGTCGGCAAATACGGCCTGCGAGGTCGCAGCGTACAAGTTGACAATCATGTACTTGTCGATGGTGTAGAACAAATTGGTCAATAAGTCAGTAAACCAAAAAAGCAGGATGACTGGAAACATCCAGCCCCAAGTGGAAGCCCAATCGAGACGCGCTTCATTGGCCGGCAAATCGTGAATCACTTGACGATAAACTCGATAAAACATGACCAACGGAATGGCAAAAGACAAGGCAAACGCAGACAGCATTGATAGAGCGGAGGGCGGGAAACAAATCAGGAAGCCCAAGGAGAAAATCGTAAATGTCACGGTGCTGATGAAGTTGGCTCGGGATGCGACTCGACCGTGTCGCAATGCTAGTAGCAATTCAGACAGGAACGAAAACATGGCGAAGGGAATCAGGGCCATCGTAGTATAAACGATCAATGAGCTGCATTGATTTTCTCCGAGCACCCACAGGGAGACAGGACCTTGAAAGCCCCACAACATCAAGACGCCGAGGCTCAGAGACAATCCACAAATGATCGTTGCCTGCTGAATGAAGGCTGCCAATTGGCCTTGTTGACGATACTTGGCAAAATAGCGACCAAAACAAGCTGGAATACTAAGCAGCACAACTGGAGAAATGGTCAGCACTAACGTTTGGAGCATTGCCCATGTGCCAAGTTCCTCAGGCGGTAAGACCCGGCAAACTATGATCGAACGTACAAATCCAATCAGTTTTTGGCCGACCGTCAAGAACAGCAAGAAGACCAAACTCGTCGCTAAGGAATCCACCAATTGCCGCGATGGCTCCGGCTGCGCTGGGCACGATTCGGCAGGTTGGGAGACGACCGACATGGGCAGTTGATTGACTCAAAAATCAGGAGGGCCTGCTGGGTGTAAGCGAAGTCAGGCCACGACTCGGCGTTGGCAATGGTCGCCCATTGAATCACGTCTGCACGTTCGTGCTGCCGATTCCGCAGTCTGCTACTGAGAAAGCGTCAGCGCACGAACAACCAGTAGTAACGGGGACCGAGTCAGAATATAGGTCGAAATTCTATTCCCAGTATCGGAATCTATTCGCTTTGCAATCCGCACGTGGGATGTTCCTTGTAATCGCTACAATCCCGGCAGATAGAATTGGATTCATGGAATCTTGTTGATGGGGGCGGTGCCCGATGTTTTCGATCATGAATGTAAGCTAGGTAAGTTGTCATTCAAGTTCGCAGGGTGGAATGCGTTCTGTCACCGAGTTGGAAGTCACCGTGTTTGCGGCTCGGCTTTCTTTTTTCGAATCACGCTGGATCATGAAATAATGAACTCCGACTCGATAGCAGCCGTTCCTGCCGCCGACAACAAGGAAAAATCTGGGCGGATCTTCGAACTAGACGCTCTCCGCGCGATCGCAGCACTCAATTTGATGCTGTTTCATTTCACTTGGGTTTATAGCGAGAAGTACGGATTTACCACAGACATCCTGTACAAATACCCCTACGGAAAATACGGCACGCAATTGTTTTTTATGCTCAGTGGATTGGTAAACGCCATGACATTGATGCGGAAGCAATCGGCGTCCTACTATATCCAGAGCCGCTTTATACGAATTCTCCCCCCGTTCTTGTTGGTGTTGGGTTTGAATTTGTTGCTGGTTCAAATGATGCCACTGCGCGACCATATTCAGTTGTCGCCTGCCATGATCGCAGCCAATGCAACGCTGCTGCCGAATCTACTAGGATATGAGTGCATCGAGCCCGTGATTTGGACTCTTCAAATCGAAATCCAATTCTACGTCGTGCTGTTGCTGCTATTCGCATTGGGGGCGTTGCGACGTCCCTTTTGGCCGATCATGGGATGTCTATCGTTTTGCTTGGTATTCGGATACTTATCCAACCAAATCGATGAGGCGTTGGTCGGAGCGAAGGCCTATCAAGGTTTGCAATGGCTCAACGCAGCTTTGATCGTCGAGTACTTTCCATTGTTTGCCTTGGGCATGCTGATTCATCAGGGGTACTTGGAAAAGAATCAGTGGCTCAAATATGGCAGCGGAATTGCTGTCGCAGCGATGGTTTATCATGGAATTGAAACTAGAGACGGGTCGCCTGTAGCAACGCTGCTCTTGATAGGCTTGCTATTGGCTTGCCAATTTGGCAAGTTACCCATCCTGCGCTCGAAGCCGTTATTGTTCATTAGTGGGATCTCGTACTCCTTGTATTTGTTGCACAATAATCTGGGTACAGTGATCATCTATTACTTGAATCAAATGGGGATTTCGCCCCTGCTTTGCTTCATTTTGGCATCGGGTCTCGTGATCATTATTTCGGCGATCGCCGCCTACACGATCGAGCGTCCTTTAGGCCGCATCGTGCGTCGTGTATGGGCTACCGCGGGTGATTGGCTGAAGTCGAGAGACGTCCTTGCGAGATGTCGTTCTGTGGTTTCGGCATCTCGTCCAACTGCAAAAGAGACCAGTATATGACCATCGTTTCTGGCTTGGCCGATACTGCGCTTGCCGCCGTAGCGGTTCCTCCGACTCTGCCCGTTTCGTCCAATCGCAATTCCGAGCTTTCGGTCACCTTGATCGACTCTTCCGCGAGTTGGCAAGCCTGTGCCGCGGATTGGGATGAATTGACGCTGCGGCATCCATTGCACGGTCAAGCATGGCTGCGTTCTTGGTGGGAGGAATATGGGCAGCATCAAGGGCAGTTGGCAATTTTGAGAATCGATCACATGGGACACTGTGTGGGTTTTGCACCGCTGTTTGTGGAGCGAACCTGGAAGGGAACGGCATTACGCTTTCTCGGAAGCGGCACGACCTGTACAGACTACTTGGATATCTTCTGTCGCCCCGAGTGGTCGGTGCGAATTGGACAAGCTTTGGGAAAGTGGATCGCATCAAGTTCTTGCCACTCGCTGTTTGGACGAATTGATCTCATCGAACTAGAGGGGCACCAGGCCAATGCCGCAGGCGTTACCGCCCTCCAGGACGCTTTGGCCCAAAGTGGATGGACAGAAGAAATTGCTTCCTTGGAAAGTTGTTGGGTTGTTTCCTTTCCGCGAACTTGGGACGAATACTTGCAGGCATTGAGCCATCGCGGGCGGCGGCGAGCTCGGAATGCGATGAAAAACTTGCATTCCGGTTTGATGTCTTACCATGCGTGGCACGAGCATGACGAAATCGTGGCGAATTGGCAGGTCTTCGTCGAGCTCCATCAAAAGCGTCGGCACCAAAAAGGAGAGCCAGGCTGCTTCGCGGAAGGACACTTCGAGTCGTTTTTGCGCCGAGCCGCGTTCCGGTTGGCCGAACAAGGGCAAGCCTCGTTAGTGGCCCTCCGTTTGGACAACAAGTTCATTGCTGCCGCATTGCAACTTCACACTGAAAATCGAACTTGTCTTTACCAAACCGGCATGGACAGCAACTACATCAAGTTGGAGCCTGGACATGTGATCAATGCCATCATGCTGGAGTCGTGCCAAGCAAAGGGAATTGGACAATTTGATTTCCTGCGCGGCAATGAACCCTACAAAGCCCGTTGGAATGCCTTCGCAACTCCTCTGGTGCGGACGCGACTCTGGAATCCAAGACTGACGACTCAAGTCCGAGCTCGGATGGTGGCGATGGGACGCTGTGTCAAACAGTGGTTTAGTACCGAAACGGAAACTAGGAACAAGGAGCAGGAGTAAAGCATGAACCGATTCAAGACTAAAATAATTCGCTCTTTGGCGGAATTCCAAGCCTGTCGCACACAATGGGACGACTTGTACCACCGCTCGCGACAAATTCAGGCAACTGCCCAACACGAATTGGTCGCCAATTATTGGAAGCACTTTTTGCCGTCGGAATCAGTTTATCTGCACGTGCTGCTGGATTCCACGACCGAACAATGGCTGGCAGTGCTGCCTTTGTCTCAACACAACCTGTGGCGAATGCTGCCTACCGCACACAATTTTTCAAACCCTTGGGTCATTGGCTTAACGTGCCTCTGGGCTGACGATGTCGAACCAGCGTCGGCGGTCAACGAACTTTTGTCTAGCGTCCGTCAAACGGGTGCCGTGATGTTGACGCTTGATCTTGTTTCTAATGAGGATCCGTTCGTCCAAGCCGTTTGCCAATCGAACGCCGGAGTCGACCAACGTGTCGTCAATTCGCTAGAGCTGTTCCGGGTGGGCAAAACAATGTTGGCTTCCTCGTGGGAGGAGTTCATCAAGTCGTGGTCGAAGAAACGTCGCCGCTTTATCCGACGCGCCTGCGAACAATTAGGCGAAGTTGGCAACTTCCAAATGCAGACATTGCACTCGGCCAAATGGCCAGAAATAGAGTCCGCATGGGCACGGTGCCTCCATGTCGAATCTATGGGGTGGAAGGGCGAAAATGGCAGCGATCTCGCCGGAAATCCGCACGCGAAAAAGTACTTTGAGAAGTTACTTCAGCACCTGTACCATAGCCAAGAACTTCGGTTTTACACGCTCGAACTGGATGGTCGCCTCATCGCCTACGATTTGGGTTATTTACGGCATCGTGTGGCGACTTCGATGAAAGTGTCTTATCATCCGGAGTTTACGGAATATAGCCCAGGGCATGTTTTGAATAGCTTGGTCATTCAGGATCTCATCGCCAAACAAGAAGCCGACTGGATCGACACCGTCGGCGAATTAAACTCCGCCAACTCGAAATGGTGCAGTGAAAGCTATTCCTGCCAACGCATCGAAGTCAGTTTGGGCAGCTGGGTTAGTCGAACTGCCGTCCGCTCGAAAGAGTGGCTACGAGTTATCAAGCGTCGGCTGACTGAGAAAGAGGCCGCCGTCAGCAATACCGCTGCGAGTGAGTCCAACCAGGAAGACTGATCAACTCTCGGCAACTTCGCGAATAGCTCGGATTACATCCGCCGTGGACGGTAAGCAGCCGTATTCATAAATCGGATTGTAACCAATATGCACATCAGGTTTGGAAACCAGGCGTGGAGCGGCTAAGAAATTGCCAAACCGTTCTTCGTCGCCCAACATTTCCGCGATGATCATTTGGCCGACCGAACACGATTCCCCGTCCTCTTGGACCACCACCAATCGGCCCGTTTTCTCGATCGATTTTTGCACGGTTTCTTGATCCCAAGGCATGATGGTTCTCAGATCAATGACTTCGACATCGATCTCATCCTGCAGACGCCGAACGGCATCTAACACCGGCTCCGTTGTATTCCCCCAAGTCACAACGGTGAGGTCTTTGCCGGGTCGTCGAATTCGAGCTTTGCCAAACGGAATTGGCGGAACAACTGCCGGCACATCCATTTGTTGCCGAAAGAGGTGTTTCGGCACCAAATAGATTACGGGGTTCTCGCTGTGCATGGCGGTCCACATCAACCCAGCCGCATCTTCTGGCGTGCTTGGAACGACCACACGTAATCCAGGTATGTGAGCAAACAAGGCTTCGTTGGCCTGGCTATGCCACAGTGAGCCGCCCGGCAAATACGCGCCGTACGGAGCGTAAACAACCATTGGGCAACTCCACTGCCCGAAGGTTCGCCAACGCAACGTGGATAGATTTTGGCTGATCTGGTTCCAACCTGGGCCATGAAAATCAACGAACTGCAACTCGAAAACAGGCCGCATTCCCACACTCGCCAACCCGCAGCCCACCCCCATGATCGTGGCCTCGGCCAGCGGTGAGTTGAACACACGATCCGGATAAGCTTCGCTCAAGCCCGCAGTCAAGCGAAAGACACCGCCTTTAGGATCTTCGATATCCTCGCCGAAGAAAACATAGTCCGGGTTCTGGCGCAAACCGGCCATAAACACGGAGTTGATGGCATCGACCATTCGCCACTTCCGCCCACCTTCCAACGGAACATCGGCGGGAACAGGATCGTTGCCATACATGTGCAACATGAGTTCGGCAATTTTGGGGTCGTCACTGCCCTCGGCTTGCAAGTACTCGCGATCCACCTGATCATCGATCTGACGCTTTTCTTCTTCCCATTCCTCGGCCGTCATCTCGCCGGCCGCGACTAGTTCTCGGGCCAAAACCGTGATTGGATCGCGATGGCTCATTTCTTGGATCTCGTCCAAGGGACGATAGACGCGGTGATCATCGCTGCTCGTATGACTGCACAACCGGTCCAATTCGCAAACCATCAACGTTGGCCCTCGACCGGCTCGCGCTCGTTCAAAGGCCGTGGTCGTTGCCTCCATGACCCGATCCGGGTGCCGGGCGTCCACGTGCTGAATGTTGCAGCCAGCTCCAAACACTCCGAGCTTGAATGGATTGAATTTGTCCGTGTTGGTACTGATTCCATATCGATTGTCTTCCACCACAAACACGACAGGCAATTTGCGCTCGGTTGCGAACGCAACGGCCTCGTAAAACTCACCTTGACGAGTAGCCGCATCGCCGACCGTGGCCACCACCAGATTATCCGAACCTCGAAGCTGCATCGACATTGCGGCTCCGCAGGCCGGCAAGAGATTGGCAGCAGTTGGAGTTGGCACACTCCAGATGTTGCGATTGCGGAACGAATAGTGACCCGGCATTTGACGTCCGCCACTGTTGCTCGTCCGTTTCGCAAAATACGCTAATGCCAATTCCATATTGCGAACGCCTCGAGCCAAGACCATGGCGCGATCTCGATAATATGGAAACAAATAGTCGTCAGCGTGCATTTGCATCGCCATCACGGCCAGCGTCTCATGGCCCATACCGGCGACTTGAAACCACCCTTTGCTTTGTCGCAACAAGACGCCCTCGCGACGATCTCCTTCCCGACTCAAATACATCAATTTCAGAAGTTGGACCTTGTTATAGGTCGCGTGCTGAGTCGTCATGTGCATTTCCTCTCTCTTGCATTCTGAATGACGCGGCTTCGCATTCATTTCAGGCCTCAACGTCCTGGTTGGCGTCGCCAGTTTAAGGGACAACCCAGCCAACTTCTAGCCACCTAATGCGAACGTCCCCCCATCGATTCGCCCTTCGTGCAAAGCCGGTCATTACCATCCAAAGGCGGTCCTGGAAACGGTATTCACGAAAGGCACGAGGGAGGCAGCGTATGGCCCGGTCACGGGCCAAAAAGTTTGACCAATTCGTGATTAGGTTATTGCCGACGTCGCATTAGCGATCGGCAATCGTTGCTTGTATCATTCTTCCCCGGTGCGTTTCTTCCGCGAAGACAGAGCAGTGACGTCCCGTTGAATGCTATTCGAATAGCCGAGACATCAACGACGCATAAGGCTCCATAATCGATAGATACAGGGGCCGAAGGCGTTGTTCGGAAATTATAGCAGCCTGTCCGGTGGCTCCAAGGCCACCAACTTCGGCTCACCTCGATAGCAAGAAAACAACAAGAGCTCGGCAGTTGGACCGCCGAGCTCCGCGTGTTGCACGATTTCGAGATCAACAACGTGACCTCGAAGTATTGGATTGACTAGTCATCCGAATCATCGAAATCGTCATCGAAGGACGGCAAGCCATTTCCGGGACCTGGACCCGTTCCGAACAGGTCTCCCAAAGCCGACTCCATATCCAGGGATCCGATCGAACGCCGTTCGTCGTCCGTCATGAACGAGTCAGCATCTGGAAGAGTCGATTCCGAATGGCGAGGTTCCGCCACTGGTTTTGGCGGAGTCCCCGATCCCTCACGTTCCAACAGTGGGAACGACTGCTCCAAGGTCGGCGCCTGGTGCTGGACCAAATCGCTCAGCACATCGACGTTGTACTGAACTTGGCTTTCCAAGTACTTACGGAACCCCGTACCCGCTGGAATCAGGTGGCCCAAAATCACGTTCTCCTTCAAGCCAACCAGATGATCCGACTTGCTGGCCAAGGCCGCTTCCGTCAAAACCTTGGTCGTTTCTTGGAATGACGCTGCCGAGATAAAACTTGTACTTTGGACCGCCGCCTTGGTAATGCCTAACAACTGAGTGGAAGCGGTTGCGGGCTTCGGGTTGGTGCCCTTCGCAGGCTTGCCGCCCATCTTCTCGGTTTGATCATTGACCTCTTGGAATTTCTCCCGAGGGATAATCGTTTCTGCCGCAAACTCGGTGTCGCCTCCATCGACGATTTTGACACAGTTTTTCAAGTTTTCGTTGACGCGGCGGAAATCGAAGCGGTCGCAGATCAGACCCGGCAACATATTACTGTCACCTGGTTTTTCAATCCGAATTTTTCGCAACATTCGCGCGACAATGATCTCGATGTGTTTATCGTTGATCTCCACACGTTGGGCGCGGTAGACCGATTGCACTTCATTGAGCAAATACTCTTGAACTGCTTCTTCGCCGGAAACTCGCAAGATGTCGTGTGGAACCAAAGGTCCATCGATCAGCGATTGTCCCGCTTTCACGTGGTCACCCGAGTGAACCAAGAATCGCTTGCCTGGTGGAACCAAGTGCTCGATTTCTTCCCCGTTGGGGCTGCGCACGATAATCGCCCGTTTACCACGTCGCTTCTCGGCCTGAATTTCTACCACGCCATCCACTTCGGAAAGTACGGCAGGTTCCTTAGGTTTGCGAGCCTCGAAAATTTCCGTAACACGCGGCAAACCACCCGTGATATCGGACTGACCGGTCGCTTCCCGCGGAAGTTCAGCTACGCTCGAACCCGCTTTGATGAAGCTACCGTCTTTGACCATGATGTTCGCCCGCTCTGGCAAATAATAGACATCCAACGCCTTGCCGTTTTCGTCCTCGATAACGACGTGCGGGTAGTACTCGCCCTTGTGCGAGACAATAACCATGCGTTCGGTACCGGAGCCATCGTCTTCGATAGCCATCGTTTCGCCTTCTACGATGTCTTCGTAGCGGACCTTACCGGAAACTTCAGCCAGAACCGGAACCGAATACGGATTCCACGAGCAGACCGCTTGACCGACCTTGACTTTACCACCATCCGCGACGCGGAGGGTAGCACCGGCGGGAACCCGATGTTGTTCGACTTCACGACCGCGATCATCCAAAATATGGATTTCACCGTTCCGTGTCAGCACAATGTTCTCGCCATCTTCATTGGTGACATAGTGCATGCGAACGAAGCGTGCCGTACCCGCACGCCGGGCTTTGGCTTCGCTTTCAATATTCGCCATGGTCGCCGTACCACCAAAGTGGAACGTCCGCATGGTCAGCTGCGTGCCAGGTTCACCGATACTTTGTGCGGCAATGATTCCAACCGCCATACCCTCTTCAACCAAGGCACCGGTAGACATGTCCATTCCGTAGCATCGCCGGCAGCAACCCAACGCCGCTTCACAAGTCATTGGGCTTCGCACTTGGATTCGCTCCAGCCCGATTTGCTCGATCTTCCGCGCTGCATCGGCAGTAATCATTTCGTTGGCACCCACGATTTTTTCGTCGGTGAACGGATTGACAATACTATGCAAGGACACCCGACCCGTGATCGCCGTCGCCAATCGAACTTCGACTTGTTCGCCGCGGTATACGACTCCCTTGGTAATGCCTTGTTTCGTACCACAGTCTTCCGTTGTGATGACCACGTTCTGAGCCACATCGGCTAGTTTACGAGTCAAATAACCCGAGTCCGCGGTTTTCAACGCCGTATCAGCCAAACCTTTACGAGCACCGTGCGTCGAGGAGAAATACTCGAGCACGTTCAGCCCTTCCCGGAAATTAGCTTTGATCGGGGTCTCAATGATTTCACCACTTGGCTTGGCCATCAACCCGCGCATGCCCGCTAATTGGCGAATCTGTTCGCGACCACCGCGAGCACCCGAGTCGGACATCAGGTACACCGGATTGATGTAACCACCGCCGCGGAAGTCCGTCTTCATCGCGTCCATCATCGAATTAGTAATCGTCTCGCGGGCATTGGTCCATGCTTCCAATACCTTGTTGTAACGCTCTTTCGACGTGATAACGCCTCGCTCGTACAACTTGCGATACTTGACGACTTCCTTGTCGGCGTTCGCAATCACTTCCTCTTTTTCTGGTGGCGTCAACAAATCGTCGGTCGCAAAGGACAGTCCACTGCGGGTGCTTTCGCGGAAACCCAACTGGTTCATGTCGTCCAATAACTTGATCGTGGCACGTCGGCCAAGCATCTGGTAGCAGTCCGAAATAACCGTCGACAAGTTACTACTCTTCATCGTGTAGTTGTAGTAATCCATCGAGGGATTCAAGATCTGGTTGAACAACATGCGACCGTAACTAGTTTCAATCCGTCCGCCTGGTTTTGTCGCCCGATCGTCTTCCGCGTTGCGGCAATGCTGGTGCTTGGGCAAGCGATAGCTGATCTTCGCGTGCAAATCCAAAACGCCCTGCGAATGAGCCATTTCAACTTCAGCAAAACTGCTGAACTTCATCCCTTGGCCTTTGACGTCGGGCAACATCGTTGTGATGTAATAACAACCCATCACGGTGTCCTGCGAAGGCGACATGATCGGCTTGCCATTCGAGGGCGCGAAAATATTGTTCGTTGACATCATCAACGTGTGAGCTTCAATCTGAGCCTCAATCGAGAGCGGAAGGTGAACCGCCATTTGGTCGCCGTCGAAGTCCGCATTAAAACCGCGGCAGACCAGCGGGTGCAAGTTGATCGCATTACCTTCGACTAAGACCGGCTCAAACGCCTGAATACCCATCCGGTGCAGCGTCGGGGCACGATTCAACAGCACGGGGTGATTTTGGATCACTTGTTCCAGGATATCCCATACTTCCTCATCCTTGCGATCAAGCATTTTCTTCGCGCTCTTGATCGTGTCCGCATGACCTTTTTCCTTCAAGCGGCGAATGATAAAGGGCTGGAACAATTCCAACGCGATCTTCTTGGGCAAACCGCACTGGTGCAGTTTCAGACGAGGACCCACGACGATCACACTTCGACCGGAATAATCGACGCGTTTACCCAGCAGGTTTTCGCGGAAACGACCTTGCTTGCCCTTGATCATATCGGTCAATGACTTGAGCGGACGATTACTGCTGCCCAACACCGGCCGCTTGCATCGATTGTTGTCAAACAATGCATCTACCGATTGTTGCAGCATCCGCTTTTCATTGCGAATGATGACTTCCGGTGCATTCAAATCGACCAGTTTCCGCAAGCGATTATTGCGGTTGATGATTCGGCGGTACAAATCGTTCAAGTCGCTCGTCGCGAAGTTGCCTGAGTCCAAAAGCACGAGCGGTCGCAAGTCCGGAGGAATCACCGGAATCACATCCAACACCATCCATTCTGGTTGGTTCTCGCTATCGCGAATCGACTCCACGATCTTCAACCGATTGGTGAGATCTTTCCGCTTCTGTTTCGAGTTCGTCGTTAACATTTCGGCCCGCAACTCTTCCGACAACTTGACTAGATTCAAGTTGCTCAAGAGTTTCCGAACCGCCTCAGCGCCCATCTCGGCTTCGAAGGCCTTCTCACCGTACTTGGCACGAGCATCTCGATACTCGTCTTCGGTCAACAGTTGCTGCAACTCCAAATCTGTTTCGCCGGGATTTGTCACCACGTAATCTTGGAAGTAAATCACCTTTTCCAAGCTGGTGG
The DNA here is from genome assembly GCA_016794985.1 of Planctomycetaceae bacterium. GTDB lineage: Bacteria > Planctomycetota > Planctomycetia > Pirellulales > Pirellulaceae > M30B19. The sequence goes on from JAEUIQ010000043.1 coordinate 161,991, forward strand.
TCTTCATGTTCAGCAGGTTGCCCAAGCGGCTGGGCATTGCCTTGAAGAACCAAATATGCACGACAGGCGCGGCCAACTCGATATGCCCCATCCGTTTACGGCGGACGCGGGAGTGAGTTACCTTGACACCACAACGATCGCAAATCATGCCTTTATACTTCATGCCGCGATACTTGCCGCACGCGCATTCCCAGTCCTTCTCCGGCCCGAAAATTCGCTCGCAAAACAAGCCATCTTTTTCAGGACGGTAAGTCCGATAGTTGATCGTCTCCGGCTTCTTCACTTCGCCAAACGACCAAGCCCGGATGTCCTGCGGGCGAGCCAAGCTGATCTTGACCGAAGAATAATCATTGACACGATCGTACGAACTGTCGGCAATTGCCATCTGGAATTTGCTCCTAAAGCAAACGGCTGATTCTAACGCACTCGCCTGGCAAACCCGCCAAACGAACTCAATCAACTCTCGCCCCCTACCGCCGGTAAGACGAAGTCTCACCAGCCACTTCTACCTGCTCGATGCCGCGAACCGCCCAGCCATTCGCAGCACTCGACCCCAACACTTAGCGTCGTTTTTCCAATTGCATGTTCAGGCCCAAACCACGAATCTCATTGGTCAAAACGTCAAAGCTAGCGGGTGTTCCGGCTTCCAAGGTGTTTTCACCCTTGACCATCGATTCGTAGATCTTGGTACGACCCTCAACATCGTCGCTCTTGACCGTCAAGAGTTCCTGCAAAATGAATGCCGCACCGTAAGCCTCCAAGGCCCAAACTTCCATTTCCCCGAATCGTTGTCCACCGAACCGAGCCTTGCCGCCCAATGGCTGTTGGGTAATCAAAGAATACGGACCAGTGCTTCGAGCGTGAACCTTGTCGTCCACCAAATGGTGCAACTTCAACATGTAGATGTAACCCACCGTCGTGTCCTGTCCCAACGGTTCACCAGTGCGTCCATCAAACAATCTCGCTTTGCCAGAACGCGGTAACCCGGCCGCCTCCAAACAGTCGCGAATATCATTTTCAGCGGCACCATCAAAAACTGGCGTCAAGGCTTGAAAGCCCAACTTGGCTCCGGCCCAGCCCAAGTGCGTCTCAAGAATCTGGCCCACGTTCATACGGCTGGGAACACCCAAGGGGTTGAGCATGATCTGAAGCGGAGTCCCGTCTTCCAAGAATGGCATGTCTTCGACGGGCAGGATCTTCGAGATAACACCTTTGTTACCGTGGCGGCCAGCCATTTTGTCGCCGACACCGATAACTCGCTTGGTCGCAATGTAGACCTTGACCATTTGCAGCACACCGCTGCGCAGCTCGTTCCCCGCGTTCATGCTATTGACGCGTTGGTCTCGCAAATCAATGGCGCGTTCAACCAAGGGCTGCAAATCCTTGAAGATCTCCGTCGCACGTTTGATCTTCTCTTCGCTCTTCAAGCCATCGATCGCCCATTCCAACCGGAAAATATTGGCTTTTTCCGCCAAGAACTTGACGTCTTGGGTGTCGTTCAAAACGATACCATCCTCGTCCGTAACCGGCTTGCCAATCGCCTCTGACAGGGAGTTGCACATCTCCAAGAAAGCGCGAACGACAGTTTGATTGCCAGCCGCTTCGACTGCCTTTAGATCTTGGTCAAAGACCTTTTGCTCTTCTTCCGTCAAACTCGTACGACGCGCGAATCGCTGTGTCTCAATGACAATTCCTTCGATGCCGGAAGGTACTTCCAGCGAATCGTTCTTGACATCCTCGCCGGCACGGCCAAAGATCGCGTACAACAACTTTTCTTCTGGCGTCAATTCCGTCTTGTTCTTTGGCGAAATCTTACCGACCAAAATATCTCCGGGACGCACGTACGTACCTACTCGAATCACGCCGTTCTCATCGAGATTTCGCAGGGCTTTATCGCTAACGCTTGGGATATCGCGAGTGAATTCTTCTCGCCCCAATTTGGTCTCGCGAATCTCACAATCAAACTCTTCGATGTGAATCGAAGTCAAAGCATCCGACTTCACCAACTCTTCACTCAAGATGATGGCGTCTTCGAAATTGAATCCATCAAAAGACATGAAGCCGACCAACAGATTGCGGCCTAATGCCAGTTCCCCCTTGTAGGTCGCAGCACCATCGGCGATGACTTGGCCTTTGGAAACTTTGTCTCCCAAGTTCACAATCGGACGTTGGTTTTGGCAGGTGCGCTCATTCAACCCGACATACTTCTTCAAGTAGTAGATGTCGGCACCGATCTCAATTCGCTTTGCATCGACATAGGTCACCTTGCCCGCGCGGCGAGCTCGCACCACCATCGCTGAATTTTCAGCAACCGATCGTTCGACCCCAGTCCCAACGATCGGTGGTTCGGTTACCAACAAAGGTACCGCTTGACGCTGCATGTTCGAACCCATCAACGCGCGGTTCGCATCGTCGTGTTCCAAAAATGGAATCAAACTCGCGGAAACCCCAACCATTTGATTGGGAGCCACGTCCATGTACTGGACTTCTTCCGGCGGAACCATTTGAAAGTCGCCGCCAAAGCGAGCCACAATGGCGCCACCCATTTGCTTCTCGCCGATCATTAACCCGTCTTCGTGACGCGTGTCCGCCGGAGCAACATAAACATTTCGCTCTTGATCTGCACGCAGAAATTCGAAGTCGTTCGTCAAACGACCATTCTTGAGGACTCGATACGGAGTCACTAAGAACCCATAGTCGTCGACGCCAGCATACATCGCCATCGATGTAATCAAACCGATGTTAGCACCTTCAGGAGTTTCGATCGGGCAGATGCGACCATAGTGCGAAATATGCACGTCGCGAACCTCAAAGCCCGCTCGCTTGCGATTCAAACCACCAGGCCCCAACGCCGAGAGCCGTCGCTCGTGAGTTAATTGGCTCAACGGGTTCGTCTGATCGACCACTTGGCTCAACTCGCCACGACCAAAGAAGTATTCGATCGCCGCCGAAACACTCTTCGGGTTCACCAAGACGCGGGGCGTCATGTCCTCTTGGTCTTTCAAGCTCATCCGCTCTTTGACGGTACGAGCCAGTTTCAAGAATCCCTTGCGAATCTCGTCGCATGCCAACTCGTCTATCGTCCGCAAGCGGCGATTACCCAAATGGTCGATGTCATCGATCTGGGCATTGCCACCGCGAGTCGACAACTCGATCAGATACTTCATGCTCGCCAGAATATCGACCGGCTTTAGAGTTTGCTCTTTTTCGGAAATCCCCAAACCCAACTTGCGGTTGATGCGGAATCGTCCCACGCGTCCGAGACGATAGCGATTCGAATCGAAAAACTTTTCGTCAAACAACGTGCGAGCCCGTTCTAAGCTCGGAGGATTGCCTGGACGAAGCCGTTGATAAATCCGCATCAACGCTTCTTCGTGGCTGCTCGTGTTGTCTTCAGCCAAAGAATTCAGTAGCAGCGGGTTCTTCGGTACATCGATTACATCAAGCTGCTTCACGCCACTAGCCGCAATCGCTTCCGCCACGGCCGCTGAGATCTTGCGGCCCGCTTCCACTAACAGCTCGCCAGCCTGTTTCGTACCTTGTGGATAAACCACATCGTCAACCGAAATCTTGTCGACAATCTTCGCAATATTCTTCTTGTCCGAAATCTTTACGGTCGTCGGCTCGTAGAATGCCCGCAAAATATCCGAGTTTTCCGAGTACGCGGAATCCATGGCTCGCAATAACGTCACAACCGAAAACTTGCTGCTTTGGTCGATGCGGACCGTCATCGTGTCCTTCTTGGTGATGTTGATTTCGATCCAACTTCCACGCTCTGGAATCACGCGACAACTAGGGTACTCACGTTCACTGGTCCCATCCGACTCCATAACAAAGTCAATCCCGGGACTGCGGTGCAATTGGCTTACCACCACGCGTTCGGCACCATTGATAATGAATTCGCCGCCGCCAAGCATGACCGGGATATCACCCAGATAAACTTCTTCCTCGATCGGTTGCTCTTTGTTCAAACGCAACCAAACCCGGAACGGCATGCCGTAGGTCAATCGCAGATAGCGGCACTCTTCCGGGGTATAGCGAGGCTTGCCCAGTTCATAACGAACATAATCCAATTGAATGTTGCCGTCATAACTGACGATCGGGAAAATCTCGCGGAGAACGCCTTCCAGACCTTGGTCTTTACGGCGATCGAATTGGACTTCAGCCTGCAAAAAAGCACGGTACGCGTTGGTTTGGATGCAACTTAGATCTGGCGGCGAAGGGTATTCAATCCCCGACCCAAAACGCCGCACTGAGACTGGATTCAAACGCCGCTGTGCCGTTGTTGCCATTACTTTAACTTCTCCCGAAAAACGCCAATCACCAAAGCGGACGCCAATCAAATGTTAACCGGACTCGCGCAGAGTCTGCGCTCCGCACTGGCGACCGAAAAATCCAAGCAACCGATCAGAGAAACTCAATTGCCAAACACCGAACAGCCGAAAAAACTTTTGACGAAAGCTCGGAGCCGACGCGAACTCGCGTCCGAATTGAAACGTAGAACCTGGGCCAGCAAAATCACTCGATCCCCGAACAGCGTTGAACCCAGACGTCAAGACACGCAGCGATCGTCCCGAGTTCAGCATCCGCACGAACCCCAGCGACAAGAATCTCAGCAACGCGAACCGCCGTAACCCCAGCCGCAATACCGCGACGAACAGAAACACGAGTCCACTGCACGCCAACAGCGCACGACCACGGCTGAACCTTGCGTCTACGCAAGGCCACTCTAGAGATTCGCCGCACAAGAATCGCTCAAACTGCAATCGAGTGCAATTCGTCAAGAAAACCACCTACGCCGCTCGCTCGAAGCCGACCGTCCGAAATCATTGCCAATACCGGCCCTCGATTCGCTCCCGTTCCCTACTGTAGCCAGTTGAGACACGGAACCAAACTTCGGGGCGTGACAGCAAGACAACACACCAGTCTAGGGCACTTGCCACTAGCTGTCTACACGACTATGACCAAAAACCAACTCCGGCAAGCCCAATGACCCGCCGGATTCGGCCAATTCATGGTCAGGGGAGAGGTCGTTACTTGATTTCGACGGAGCCGCCAGCCGCTTCCAATTCGGCCTTGATCTTGGCTGCCTCGGCCTTTTCCACGCCTTCCTTCACCTTGGCGGGAACGCCTTCGACCATCTTCTTCGCATCCATCAGCGAAGCACCAGTCAAGTTCTTAACTACCTTGACGACGTCCAACTTCTTATCACCAAAGCTGGTCAAAATCACATCAAATTCGGTTTGCTCGGGAGCAGCTGCTGCCGTACCGCCACCACCGGCCGGAGCCATCATGACCGCACCGCCAGCTGCAGCTTCGATACCGTGCGCGTTCTTCAGATAATCGCTCAATTCCTTCGCTTGCTTCAACGTCAACCCGGCAATTTGATCACCCAAGGTCTTCAACTCGGCAGCCACTTCTACTACAGCACTCTCGGACATTTCTCTATCCTTCTTCGACAAAAAAGGCGTCGCGCCACTTGCCCACGGATATGGGCACGGAGCTCGATCACCCCACCATGAATTGACCTATTTAACAAAAAAAACAACAACTCCCCGCCTACTCGGCGAGAAGAAATTGAAATCTACTCGTCGCCTGCCTTCTTCTTGATTTGGCTCGCCAATTTTCCGCCCGGGCCCTTCAATTGGGCAGCCAATTGAGATCCAGGTCCCAAAATTTGACCAACCAACATGGACAATTGTTCGCGCCGACTTGGCCACTTCGCCACGTCTTTAACTTTGTTGGCGTCTAACGCCTCGCCATCCATCACGCCGCCACGCGTCTCAAACCCAGGGAACTCCTTCTCCTTGGCTTGAATGTCGACGATTTCCTTCACCAGACTTACAAAGTCTTCGGCACCGTAAACGACCGCCGAAGATCCCTTCAAATCCAAGAACGCCGGATGCAGCGATGTTCCTTCCGTGGCCTTCCGAGCCAAGTTGTTCTTCACAACCATCACGGAAATGTTCCGGCTCCGCAGCGTCTTGCGAAGATTGGTTGTCGTAATCGCGTCCATTCCCACGACATTGACAACCAAGCAGTCCTGGACTTTACTCAATCGATTCCGGATCTCGCTTGTAATCAGACCCTTGACTTGCTTGCTCATATTCCCAAACCCAACGTTAGCTACAACCAAAACTCAGCCAAAATCGACCAGCCAAAAGCGACCAGCCAAAACCCACACACGCAACTACGCCAGAACTTTAATCCCGGGACTCATGGTGGCAGCTAATGTGATGCTGCGAACAAAAGTTGCCTTGACCGCCATCGGCTTCAAGGTCACCACAAAGTCCATGAAGGCCTGAACATTATCTCGCAACTGCTCAGCGGAGAAGCTGACTTTTCCAACCACGGCGTGAACATTGCCGCCCTTGTCGTTGCGGAACTCGACCTTGCCGGCCTTGTACTCGCGAACGGTCTTGGCGACATCCATCGTCACCGTTCCAGCCCGCGGACTAGGCATCAAATTGCGAGGGCCCAAGAAACGACCCAACGGACCGACCATGCCCATCATGTCGGGAGTCGCGATGCAGACATCGAAGTCCATCCAGCCACCAGAAATTCGCTTGGCCAGATCTTCTTGGCCAACTTCATCCGCTCCTGCTTCTTTAGCGGCAACCGCCAAGGGGCCTTTGGCAAACACGACCACGCGCTGGGTCTTGCCAATGCCATGGGGCAGAACCAAAGAACCACGCACGATCTGATCCGCCTGCGCTGGATCAATCGCCAGATTCATGTGAATCTCGACCGTTTGGTCGAACTTCGTGGTACCGAAGTTTTTCAGAATATCTACCGCTTGGCCCAGTGCCACCGGTTGTGCAGGGACCTTCCCTGCCATCGCGCGATATCGCTTCGATGCTTTTGCCATTTCTCACCTCCCGCCTGTTGGCGGTTCAAACGGTTTGATTTCATCAAATTGTACACAACACTGCGATCATATCGACGCCGATATGAAGCCCGCCCACAAAACCACTCAAAAATGCTAAACTACCCCGTAGCACACTGCCCTGCGGACGCGGATTAACCTTCCAGTTCCAGACCCATGCTACGAGCGGTACCCAAAATCATTCGTCGAGCATGTTCCAAATCGCGAGCATTCAGATCTTTCATCTTCTGCTCACAAATTGCATCGACCTGCGCCATCGTGACCTTGCCGACTTTCGTCACGTTAGGCACACCAGAACCACTCACAATCCCGGCCGCCTTCTTCAACAAAGCAGCAGCGGGAGGGCTCTTCAGAATGAAGTCGAATGTGCGGTCGTTGTAGCAGTTCACAACTACCGGAATCGGCATTCCGTTGTACTCGCGGGTCGCCTCATTGAACTGGGAGACGAACTGCCCCAAGTTGATACCGAATTTACCCAATGACGTACCGACCGGCGGAGCAGGGGTTGCCTGACCACCCGGAACCTGAAACTTACCTTGTCCAACCAGTTGCTTTGCCATCTTCGAATCAGCCGTTCCGTTTCTAAACTCTGCCTTCCGGACAACACTTCGTCGTGCCGGCAGCGGAGGGGAATAATGTAGCTACTTTTTTATCCTTGACAACTTCCAAGAGCCATTTTTTTGCAAAAGACCCAAAAAAACTGGTCCTGAATGATATCAGATGCCTTCAACCTGCCAGTGATCCAATTCCACCGGATTTAATCGCCCGAAAATGTTGATCAAGACAGTCACCCGACCATTTCTTTCATCGATCGCCGAGACTTCACCCTCGAAGTTTTCGAAATTTCCGTCCTTGACGCGGACTTTGTCACCCACTTTTTGCTTGATCGATGTCTTGATGTCTTCCTTCTTGCCGCCCTCTTCCGGTTCGAGAGGTCGGGATGCCTTCAGGATCTTTTCGATCTCCGTTTCACCCAACGGCGTCGGTTTGCCGCCCATGCTTGTGAAGTCGCCAATACCCGGCGTATCACGAACCAACCACCAAGACTCTTCCGTCAAAGCCATATTGACCATGATGTAGCCTGGGTACAGTTTCCGCTTCACAATGCGAGATTTGCCAGCCTTCGTGAATTCACGAACGTCCTCGGTTGGTACCAGCATTTCGCCAAAGTACCCGCCGAGCCCAAATCTCTGGACGCGGCGTCGCAGCGTGTCGCAAACCGATGTTTCTCGATTGACTTGGGCCTTCAGGATGTACCAGCGCTTCTCCAGGGAAGCCGGATCCGCCGGGACGGCGTCATCGTCCACCGGAGGCAAGTCATCAAGCTCTTCAAAAGTGGATTCGGTAGCTGCTTCGTTGCCGAGCGATTCCGTGGACCGATCAAATTCATCTGCCGCACTTGATTCCAGTTCGCCATCAACAACGTCTGCGACATTGTCGCTGCTATCCGTCGATAGCGAAGCTTCGTGGTCCGACAAGTCTCTCTCTTCGTTCATTGTTTTTTCCAAACGCACCTGAGCACTGAATTACCGAACACGAAGCCAAGTAAAAATTGCTGTCCAAATCAAGTCAAAGCCGAACATCAACACGGCCAATGAAACAACAACAAACAAAACGACAGCCGCTCCGGCAATCAATTCGGTTCTGGTTGGCCAAGTCACCTTCCGCATCTCGGCTTCAACCCCAATCAAGAAGTCTGTAAACGCAGGTATGTTTACCGACCGAAAGCCAAACCAAAACGCCAGTAAAATCACGCCGAACGCGGTCGAGTAATAAGCCGCATCGCCACCCTGAAACCAATCGACAATCGCGTCAGCGAAAAGCCACAACAAGAGACTGAACAACAGCCACAAGCCGAAAAAGGTCGCCTGTCGGACCACGCGACCTTGGTTCGGTTTGAACACCGAAGCCGACAAGATCGCTCCAGTAATCTGAGACATCACTGACTCTTCCCCGTCCTTAGGTTTCGCCACTGAACTCATCAATCACTTCCTTACAGTCACACTAAACAAAACACGCAAGCCATCGAACAGGGGCGGAGGGACTCGAACCCGCAACCGCTGGTTTTGGAAACCAGTGCTCTACCAATTGAGCTACACCCCTAAACTAGAACGCAAGGAAGCCAATGATGGCAGCTCCTTGCGTTCCGGGTATCTTTGACGAAACCCGCCACCATCCCATCACTGGACAGTGGCCGGCTCCCATCCTACTTCAACATCTTGGTGACAACACCAGAACCGACGGTCTTTCCGCCTTCGCGAATTGCAAAGCGAACGCCTTCGTCAATCGCAACACCCTTGTGCAATTCGACTTCCATCTTGATGTTATCGCCAGGCATGCACATTTCGGCGCCAATCAAGTTGGCTGTTCCGGTCACGTCGGTCGTACGGAAGAAAAACTGCGGACGGTATCCGCTAAAGAACGGCGTGTGGCGACCGCCTTCGTCTTTGCTCAAGCAGTAAACTTCCGCTTCAAACTTCATGTGCGGTGTGATGCTGCCCGGCTTGGCCAAAACTTGGCCGCGCTGTAGGTCGTCACGCTTGACGCCGCGGAGCAAACATCCGACGTTGTCGCCTGCACGGCCTTCTGGCATGCTCTTGCGGAACATTTCCACGCCCGTGCAAATGGTTTTTGGCGATTCTTCGCTCAAGCCAAGAATCTGAACTTCATCACCAACTTTGACCACGCCGCGTTCAATACGGCCTGTCGCTACTGTACCGCGACCTTCAATCGAAAAGACGTCTTCGATCGCCATCAAGAACGGCTTGTCGTCTTCGCGAACAGGTTCCGGAATATTGGCATCAATCGCGTCCATCAAGTCCGAAATGCACTTGCTGGCCACTGGGTCGGATGGGTTTTGGTAGGCTGGCAAAGCACTGCCGCGGACGATAACCGCGTTATCGCCATTGAAGTCGTACTTGTTCAATAGGTCGCGAATTTCCATCTCGACCAATTCCAGCAATTCTTCGTCTTCGACCAAGTCGCACTTGTTGAGGAAAACTACCAAGGCGGGAACGGCCACTTGCTTGGCCAACAACACGTGTTCTTTCGTCTGCGGCATTGGACCATCGGCAGCCGATACCACCAAAATGGCGCCGTCCATTTGAGCTGCACCCGTAATCATGTTCTTGATAAAGTCGGCGTGACCGGGGCAGTCGATGTGAGCATAGTGACGCTTGGCGGTCTCGTACTCGACGTGGGCGACCGCAATCGTAACGGTCTTGGTGGAGTCACGAACCGTTCCACCTTTCGCAATTTCCGAATACTCTTTGAACTGGGCCAAGCCCTTAGCAGCTTGAACCGCCAGGATAGCGCCAGTCGTCGTGGTTTTGCCGTGGTCAATGTGACCGATGGTTCCAACGTTTACGTGAGGTTTAGTACGAACAAATTCCGCCTTGGCCATTAGTTTTCCCTACCGTTACATGATTCCAAAAAAACTCGAACTTCCACCCCACACAATACCCCAAATCCGATCATGCGGACCCCGACGCCCTCTCAGGCACCAGATACCGTAGGCGACCACACCACGAGTCATTTCAACCCGAACATTCGGACCGGAACTCACCGTTCGTGGAGCCCAAAGCTGCTGATGGGGCTTGAACCCATGACCTCTTCCTTACCAAGGAAGTGCTCTACCACTGAGCTACAGCAGCCTAGCTTCGCAATCTCCTGCCGTTTTGTCAAACCCCCTTGGCAGACCGGGACCCAACGAGCCGCCGCCAATTCGCCTCAAAGCTCTTGCGAAACTTCAGCCTGATCTCTTTCGATTAGCCAATGCCGACCGATAGCCCCAGGAGACCGAACTCTCGCGAAAAGAATTCTCGTTACAAATTGGGCGACTACGCGCCGGAAGCGGGTGAAGGGAATCGAACCCTCGTCTTCAGCTTGGAAGGCTGTTGCTCTACCATTGAGCTACACCCGCAGGCAGTGGGGGGAGCAGGATTCGAACCTGCGAAGTCCGAAGACAACAGATTTACAGTCTGTCCCAGTTGGCCACTTTGGTATCCCCCCGCTCAGGCAAAATCCTGTCGGTAGCTGAGTTCGCCCACCTATTCACGGCGATTCGAACCCAGTCGCCTGTTACAGCGATCCCTTCAAGATTTCGCAAACCCCAAAGGATAATGAACGCCCTTGATTTCTCCAAGGGCTAACTTGGCGATTTTAGTCACGTCTGCCATTCCGACGGCATCACGACGATCAGCTTTCGTCCGGCAATCCTACCCAAGCAACCTGCCCTACCATCCCGCCCAACCAACCTGTACAAGTCTGCACCCAAGCCTAACGGACAGAGCCAGCGAAGGGATTCGAACCCACGACCGGCTGATTACAAATCAGCTGCTCTACCAACTGAGCTACACTGGCTTTTACCTATTGCCGACACGTTGGAAACACCGGCCCAACCAAGCCTCTGGCCCGCCAAACCAAAAGGGTTTCGCGATCCAAGAGAACTCGCTCCCCGGACCCAATTAGCCCCAAACGGTCGACACTTTTCGCGTCGGAACGAAGAGTATAGCCACCCGTCCATCCTCTGCAATCCCAACCTGGAAGGTCGACCTCGCGCGCCCAAAACCTTGCCGAAATGCAAGTTTTGTCCACCCCATGCTTTGTCCACTGTCCAGACGGCATCGCGGATCCACGAACTTCCCACTGGAAGAAACGGGAACGCGACTTGCGGTTCGCGGTGTTATCGGACTTCGATAATTTCCATTCGGATCAAATCTTCGAAAGAATCACGCTTCGCTGGCATTTCAACGTCAAATGTAACGAATACGGAATATTGCCTTGGCAAACCAAACAGCCCTGCCCTTTTTCCTAAATACTCCCCTGTTTGATGGCTTCCACCGATTTGTCACGCCGGAGATTCTCGGGGCACACCGTTCCCGCACGCTGGAAAGCCCGCGATTATTGACAACCTTTCGTCCGCTGGGTGACGCGGGTCCCCGTTCAGGACGCCATTCCCGGACCGCAGCTGCCCTGTTTTTTGACCTTGCCTCCTTTTCAATCGCGAGATAAAAACGCCAGCGAAGTCGATCCCGCAGGAAGGGTGTCGCCCCATTTAATTCGCATGGATGCGTGATTATGTTTCAAGCCATCGTTGATCAAGTCGTCAAACTTCAATCGGCAACCGTCCAGGCTTGGCATCAAACACCCATCGAGTTGAGTCAGCCTGTCCAAGAGATCGCGGCGGCGGCCCGACGAGACCTCCCTTCTTCCAGCAATGACGCTAGTTCGCGATTTTGTCGTGGGCTCATCGGAAACCTCGGCTTTCTGGAAGTCGTTTGTCGCCAACACAGCTACAATTATTTGCTCTGGCACGAAGAAGATGTGGCTCGGTCGCCTTCCGCCACGGACACTCAAATCGCGCAAGTCAAACGCTCGATCGATCGCTACAATCAACAACGAAACGATTGGATCGAACGCACCGATGATTGGCTGACGCAATACTTCGAAATCCAAAAGGTTGTCCCGCAAGCGGACGCCATCATGAATACGGAGACTCCTGGGTCGACGTTTGATCGCCTCAGCATTTTGTCGCTACGTCTGTACCACCTCCGCGAAGAACTATCGCGAACCGATGCCTCGGCCGAGCATCGAATCAAGGTCCAACAGAAGTTGCAAGTATGCGAGATCCAACAAGCCGAATTGGGACAAGCCCTGGCGAATTTATTGGGCGACATCTACGCCGGCCGAAAACGTCACCGCACCTATCGACAATGCAAAATGTACAACGACCCGACACTCAATCCGGCGATTTATCGCGCGAATCGTCCAGCCAAGGCAGCCTAATTTTCGCGATCCTCGCTTCGAAATGCTCCGAAACGCCCGGTCATCCCACCGACGTGTGTTCAGAACATCCCCAGTTGATCGCGAGCATCCTCGGTCATTCGATCCGGCGTCCAAGGCGGGTCCATCACCACTTTCACATCCACGTCAACGACGCCCGGCACAGAACCAGCATGCTGCTTCGCGCCGCCGACCAATTGTGGTCCCGCCGGACACATGGGGCTAGTCATCGTCATTTCGATGTAAGCTTGGACGCCAGGCGCTTGATCCGGTAGTTCGCGCAGGTCGATCAAATAGATGAGTCCCAAGTCAACAATATTGACATGCAACTCCGGATCGATCACTTGCTTTAGAGCTTCGCGAACATGATCTTCGGTAACGATAGGTCGAGATTCTGTTTCGTTCATTTTCTATCCCTCGGGTATCACTCGTATCGACGTACACGAGTTGCAATAGCTAGTCCCAAAGCCTCTCGCACTGACTCTAGTTCGATGCGGTCGAAAATCTGTTGAAAAAATCCAGTGACAATGGCTCGAATCGCTTCTTGGCGAGTAAAACCGCGGTTCAGGCAGTAGAACACTTGCTCTTCGTCAACGCGTCCCGAGGTCGAGCCATGAGTGCAACGCACGTCATCCGCTTCAATTTCGAGGCCCGGAATTGAATCCGCGCGGCACGAATCGGACAAAAGCAGGTTGTCGTTCCGTTGATAGCCGTCGGTTCGTTGAGCGATTTTGTTGACGCGAATCATGCCGCGCCAAACCGTATGGGACTGATCTTGGAGCGCCGTCTTGTACAAGAAGTCGCTAGTCGTTTGCGGCGCAAGATGATGCTGCAGCGTGTGATACGACAAGTGCTGTCGGCCTTGCGTGAACATCGTGCCGTTGACTTGGCAATGCGCCCCGCGACCCCGTAACTCGACGTGCTGGTTGACTTTCGCCAATCGGCCACCGAGCGCTCCCAGTGTCCATTGCAACTGAGCATCTTGGCCAAGAATGGCTTTCTGATGCGCGAAATGCCAGGTCTGATTGCCCCAGTCTTGCAAATTGACAAAGCTTAGATTCGCGCGATCGCCAATAATCAATTCCATCGCGCCGTTGTGCAGACCATCGCCTTCCACTTCGGTCCCACAACTCTCATAAAGAACGGTTGCGGACGCACCCTCTTCCAAAATAACCAGCAAGTGCGACAGGTCGCTACCACCGTGGCTTAGGACGGTTTGGATGTGCACAGGCAGCGGGAGGGCCACGTTTCGCGGCACATACAAGACGGTGCCTCCCGTACACATCGCCTGATGCAACGCGGCAAAGCGGTCAACGGTCGGGTCAAACGCCGATTGAAACAAATGCCGCTTTAGAATCGACTCGTGGGACACCAGGGCTTGTTGCAAACTGCCAAAGAACACCCCGCGCTCTCGGAGGAACTCATTCAACTCGCTTCGGACCGTGATCCCGTCCAACGTGGCGACGCTTCCGCCCAACTCAACCCCGTCGCCCAACCGCGATATGGGCAGCGACGCAGTTTCTTCAATGGACTCTGGTGACCAGGAGTACTTGTTCAAATTGAACAGTCGGATGTCGGTACGCATCCATTCCTCGTCGCGACGGTTGGGCCAAGCCATCTTCTCAAATTGTTCCCAGGCCGAGACGCGGAGGGCTCGCAGCCAAGCAGGTTCATTGGACATCCGCTGAACCAGACTGGCGAAGCCACTGGCATTGAATCCCAATTGGGTCAAAGTACTTTCGTGCGAAGGCATATTGTTCTTTCAGACAAGCTTGAGTTGGCTCTCAAGCGTTCAAGAGGAAGCTAAACCTAAGTGGTGCAGTGGCCAGCGCCGGTCGTTAGCCGACGGAGCCTTCCATTTGCAGTTGAATCAGGCGATTCAGTTCGACGGCGTACTCCATCGGCAATTCCTTAACCAATGGCTCGATAAAGCCATTCACGATCATCGTGCTGGCTTCCGCCTCGCTCAACCCACGACTGGTCAAGTAGAACAACTGCTCTTCACCGATGCGCGACACGCTGGCCTCGTGTCCGATGGCCACGTCTTGCTCCAAGACTTCGATATACGGATAGGTGTCGCTTCGGCTTACGTCGTCCAAGATCAAGGCATCGCAAACAACGTTGCACCGTGAGCCGGTCGCGCCTTTGTCAACGCGGGCCAGGCCGCGATAGCTCGCCCGACCGCCGTTCTTCGAGATGCTCTTCGAGATGATTTGGCCTGTCGTGTTGGGGGCTTGGTGGACCAACTTGGCCCCCGCGTCCTGATGCTGACCTTTGTTCGCAAACGCAATCGACAAGATCTCGCCCCGCGCTCCTGGTTCCATCATGTGAACGGCAGGGTACTTCATGGTCAGTTGGCTACCCAAATTGCCGTCCACCCATTCCATCACGGCATCTGCGTAGGCGTAAGCTCGTTTCGTAACCAGGTTGTAGATATTGTTCGCCCAGTTCTGGATCGTTGTATAACGACAACGTCCGTTCCGCTTGACGATTACTTCGACCACGGCCGAGTGTAAACTTTCCGACGTGTACATCGGGGCCGTACAGCCCTCGACGTAATGAACTTGAGCTCCCTCGTCGACGATGATCAGTGTCCGCTCGAACTGCCCCATGTTCTCTTCGTTGATCCGGAAATACGCTTGCAGCGGAAAGTCGATCTTCACGCCTTTAGGCACATAGATAAATGACCCTCCAGACCAGACGGCCGAATTGAGCGCCGCAAACTTATTGTCTTCAGTCGGGATGATCTTGCCGAAGTGTTCGCGTAGCAATTCTGGATATTCGCGGACTGCTGTGTCGGTATCCGTAAAGATGACACCTTTCTCCGCCAAGTCCTCCTTCAAAGAACCATAAATCACTTCGCTTTCGAACTGAGCCTTGACCCCCGCCAAGTATTTGCGTTCTGCTTCCGGGATGCCCAGCTTCTCGAAAGTATCTTTAATTTCTGCGGGCACGTCGTCCCAGGTTCGTCCCTGCTGCTCGGTGGGCTTGATGTAGTAGTAGATGTCCTGAAAGTCGATATTGATCGCTCCGCCCCATGTTGGCATGGGCTTCGAATTGAAAACTTTCAGGGCATGCAGCCGAAAATCCAGCATCCATTGCGGCTCGTTCTTCAGCGCTGAAATCTGACGCACGATTTCTTCGTCAATGCCCTTGCGCGCTTTAAAAACCGAATTCGTCTCCGTTCGGAAATCATACTTGTTGATTTCGCCGACGCCCGTTTCGTCATTCGCCAAAACTTCTGTGGTGGTCATCTTCGACTTTCTTGTTCTACTTGCTTTGAATCAGGTATCTGGTTCCGGTTAAGCCGTGACTGCTTCGGGTTTCAGGTTCGAGTCATTCATGGCTGCTGCTTCGGGATGCTCGTCTCGAATGCGTTGATAACCGTTGCGATGCAATTCATCCGCCAGTTCCTTGCCGCCGGTCTCGACAATCCGACCGCCCATGATGACGTGGGTGAACTGGGGCGGGTTGTGTTCTAGAAGTTTGTCGTGATGCGTGATGATCAAGAGGCCCATCTTTGCGCCGCCGATTTCGGCAATACTCTGACTAGCCAAGCGAACCGCATCAGCGTCCAAACCGCTGTCGGTTTCATCCAGGATCGCGAACTTGGGTTGAAGCATCGCGAGTTGCAGAATCTCGGCCCGCTTCATCTCGCCGCCCGAAAAGCCGTCATTGACATACCGCCGCGCGAATTCGGAATCCATTTTCAGTTGAGACATCTTGGCCTTGAGTTCTTGGCGGAACTCCTTCATCGGCATCAGATCCTCGCCTTCCTTCCGTTCGGGGTTTCGCACGTTGGTCGCGGCGTGACGCAAGAAGTCCGCCATCTTGACCCCGGGAATCGCGACGGGACGTTGGAACGCTAAAAATAGACCCGCTCGGGCTCGTTCGTCCGGCGAGGCCTCCAAGATGCTTTGCCCGTTGAGCAAGATTTCGCCGGACGTCACGGTGTATTTCGGGTGTCCCATCAAGACCAAGCCAAGCGTGCTTTTCCCGGACCCGTTCGGTCCCATCAAAGCATGCGTCTCCCCACGGCGAATCATCAGGTTGACGCCGCGCAGGATCGGTTTGCCTTCCACTTCCACGAAGAGGTTAATTATTTCTAAAGTCTCGCTCATTACTCTTCTTTCAAACGCATCAGGTTAGGGTTTCGTTGCTTGTTTCAATTCACCCAGCACCGACGTTCGGGCCGAGAAAATTTGCCTAAATTCTTTACTGCTTCAATGGCAATCGCAGCGCGACTTTCCACAACTGCCTTTTGATCCCGTCATTTGTCCGGACTCGGTTGCGGAACTGGGCCGGCTACTCGTTCCGCTACCCAGCGGCACAAACGAGCAACAACTGGCCGTCTCGGAGTCCGTGACATCCTGCATTGGTACCCCAATCAGGCTTTGAAACAACATTTGCTCCATCCGACAAACCAAGCGGTGCTGGTCCTTCAGGCCGGGATACGGGCAACCCAAGACCATGAGTCTGCCTAACGGTTCGCGTTTTGCCGACTCGCTCGAAAGTTCGCTCGATGCCGAGGAATTGCCCACGCGTTCGAACGCGAATGGAATTCCGCGACGATTGAACAAGTCGACCACGGATTTCAATCGCTGCTCCGGTGTTTGTCCGAAAACCTCCGGGGCGTACCTGGCCGTCAACCGTCCAACAATGCTTCGCAACAACCGCTCACGCAATTCCACGTCGTCCAAAGCAACCAGTTCTTGCCAAAACGCAACGGCTAAGTCATCGAGATTCGCCCCGCTCGCACGTTGCCCGGCCTCCGTCAGTCGGTAGACATGCTTCGGACGTCCCCGGCCTTCTCGCACCGCAAAACGTTCGACCATGCCTCGGTCCATCAATCGCGCCAGTCGCTGACGCACAGCGGTATCCGTCACCGCCAATCGTTCCGCTAAATCCAATATCGAGGTCGCAGGGTTGGTTCGCATCAGGGACAAAATCGCTTGATCCGAGACCTGAATGGCATCGAAACCCTCCCCTGAGATTTCAGGACTTCCCAGTCCATCCTGAGCGACCTGACCCCTCTGGGCTTCATCCGCCATCTCCGTGATGTTGGCAGAATAGCCGTCCCCGCCCCGAGCGGGTTTGAAGGATACAGCAGAAGTTGTCACTTTGGCCATGCTAGCTCTGCCGATTGAAACCCGGTAATGGATCTCTCCACTTCGCCCCGGCAAACTCCCCCGCAATCCATTTTCGAAATTAACGAACGTAATTATGTGAATAATATCGGGTCGTGCAAGTGGCTGCCTGGAAAAATAATCGCCAATTCTGGCTACAGTGCGAGGATCTGCGACAATTTCATGATTCTGATTGGACTGGAAGCGGAGCGGTAGACGGGGCATACTTTTCGCAAAAAAGCCGAACTTGCGGTCGAGGAAAGGTCGTGAGGCTTTGAAGTCGGTAGGCAACTGGGACTAGATCGCGATCCGAGACGAATGGACTATTTGTTTTTTTTGCTGACGTTGCTTCATGTTCTGGCCGGCATGTTGTTTGTTGGTTTACCGGTCATTGCCTGCGCCGATGTCATTCGGAACAGGGGACTCGCGTGGGAGTTTTGGAATCTGGCTTTGCGACAGGCCTTGCAGGCCGGATTGGTGGCCCTAGGTTTTGGGCTCCTGCTGGCTGGATTTCGCTGGGATGAGAGTTTCGAGCGGGCCTGGGAGATTGTCGCCAGTCGCTGGATTTATGGATTCATCGAATTTGCTTTCTCAGCCGGACTGCTGAGTTTGGTGGTGACACTGTGGCCCGTGTGGCCGGAGTCGCGTTGGCAGAAAGTATTGGCCGTGGTGACCTTGGTAATTGCTGCCACCAATGCTTGGTATCATTTCCCCGCTTTGATGGTCGTCAGTCGTGAAATTCGCTTGCACCCCAATCTGGTTGAAGGCTTGGAGGGTGCGGTGGTTCGGCAATTGTTGTTTTCGCCCGCGATCTTGTGGCGTTGGGTTCACATCGCCATCGGCTGCCTCATGTTCGGCGCGGTGTGGGCCCGTTTCCTGATCGGCATCGAATGTTCTGCGGACGAAAAAGCCGGTCACGGCGGTACGGGACAAACCAAATGGTTCGCGGTCGAGCGGACGTTGCGACAATTGGTCTGGCTGAGTTTGCTAGGGCTGTGGGTAAGCGGATTGGGGCTCGCGTTTCAGTTCACCAGTAATCAGGTGACTCAAGTTTTGGCTTTAGGCTCGGGCAGTTCCAATAATCTGATGTTGGGAATCGTGGCGGCCAATGTGGCGGCTTTGAGGAGTCTGTACGCCGAATCGCGACCTGACGGTTTAAGCCGGTTTTTCGAGGTTGGTTTGATGATCGTCGCCTTGGCGGCGATGCTGGGACGATAGTCGAGCAACCAATAAAAAACGTACGAACACCGCTGGCATTCGTACGTTGCGAGATTTTCAACTTCGAACCGATCAATCCAATTTAACATCAATCGGTGTCGCATCGGCGATTTCGATTTTGCGTTCCAACGAACCTTCCAAATAGGTCGCTGGAATTCCACTTAGACTCGCTTCATTCGAGCCTTCGGATACGTAATAAGTATACGTGCCTGGGAACACGGTTAACTTTGCAGAGCCGTTCTTGACTTCGCCAAACGCACCAGCTCCTTTTTCCAAAGCGTGCAGATTTAGTTTGACATCATTGACAGCTTTCCCGCCGCGGCTGACTTTGAATGTTACTTCAATCGGTTCGCTTCTGGTTTCCACTTTGACGCCGCAGCCCTGAACTGCAAGGAGAGCAACGGCAGCCAGCGCGATCGTTAGTAGTCGGTACACAATTATCCTCATTGGGTTGAACCAAGCGTCGAGCTATCCCAGACGCTGGAAGCAAAACAAGGATGGCCGCCACTGGCGACCATCCTCGGGAACAACAACATTTCTACTACAGAGCGTCTGCCGAGATGACCAAGCCATCTTGCGAAGCAGCCAAGCTCTTCAACACTCGCCAATCGGAATCATCCGAAACAAAGCGGATCGAACCGTCGCCCATGACAGCGTTAACACCACCGTTGTGGAAGCTGAATGGCTCGTCGTTTGGACCGCAATTGTTGTTGGCCCACAAACATTCGGCTGGGCCGCCAATTGGGGCTTTGTATTGGTTCACTCGCATCACGCGCGAACCTGGAGCAACAGCATTGCTTGGCCCAGAGAAACCGTTGGTTACCGAATCTGGATCGGCCCAAGCATACATGCGGCGTCCACCGGTTGTGCCACCCGACCACTGTACTGTGTCGTCGTTGATCACCGCCGGGCGGCTCGAAAGCGAGGCAAACTGGCCAGCCGAAGGATGGGCGCGACCGGAATCTTCAATGCACAAGAACGTGTTGGTCGTGCCGTCGGTGATGCTCTGGATACCCCACCCTTGTTCGCACGACAAGCAGCCTTGGCGGGTCATCTGGACGCGTCGAGCAGCAACCGTTGGCCGAGTTCCTTGCGGAGTAGCTTGTCCGGTCTCTTCCTCAACATCGCTTACCGAAATGAACATGTAGTCCCAGGCGCCGTAGCCGTCTGGCGAACGTTGCCCACCAGAAATCGGCGTGCTCGGGCACACGAACGAGGAGATGTTCGATTTGGCAGCACGGACGGTGTTCGGATACAGTGGGTCGTGATAAACGGCACCCTTCGACCGAGGATGAACGGTGGCCATGTTGTATCGACCGGCGGCAACCATTTGCGCGTAGGTCAACGAGTGTTCCATCAAATCGTAAACGTTGCCTTGTTCCAACATTGGCAACAACAAGGTCGCAGTCGATTGGGTCATGTAAACCGTCGAAGCACCACCAGTGCTATCGCATTGCCCTGGGTGAGGAAGGCGGCTGCGAGCACTTTCGTAGTTCAAAACTGCCAAGCCGAGTTGGCGCATGTTGTTTTGGCATTGCGACCGGCGAGCAGCTTCGCGGGCCATTTGGACTGCAGGCAATAATAGTCCCATCAACACAGCGATGATCGCAATCACCACCAGCAATTCGACCAGAGTAAATCCGTGCTTTCTTGCGTTCAGTTTCACGTAGGGAAACCTCCAAAAAATAGTGCTCGCCTTCGGACTTCGGTTGCGACGTGCATCCAGAAACTAACTACCGAATGTTGCCGAGCGGTGACAATACTAAAGGAGGAATGTTAAGAGCTTGCTTATGTTTGAGTTAAGAATCGAAGAAAGTTTTGTTTGGATTTCTTCATTTTTGGCTCCTTGCCGCCGGCAATCTCACCCGAAACGTCGAGCCTTTCCCAAGTTCGCTCTCCAGTTCTACTGTGCCACCAAACGATTGAGCCAGGTGCTTGACGATCGACAGTCCCAGTCCGGTACCACCCAAGTCACGCGATCTCGCTCGATCCACTCGGTAAAATCGCTCGAAGATTCGCTCGTGGTGTTCCCGTTCAATTCCAATCCCCGTGTCGGAGACCTCGATGGTTATCCAGCCCTTTGCTTCATGGCAACGCAGTCGCACTTGGCCATTCGCCGGTGTGTATCGAATGGCATTGACCAACAAGTTGTCAATAATTGCTCGAATGGCGTCTCGGTCCGCTTTCAGAAGTAACTTCTTGTTGGTGACCGTCATTTGCAGATCGATCTGACGCCGATGGGCTTCTTCTGTCAAAAGTTTGACACATTGTTCGCATAGTTCCGGGAGCACAAACTCTTGGATTTCGTAACTCATCGAGCCGGATTCGACGCGGGATAGGTGCAAAAGATCCAATATCAGTTGGTGCAAGCGATCGGCTTGTAGTTCGATTTGTTCCAGGAACTGGCCCGAATGGATAGGGTCATTCAGAGCACCCAAACGCAACGTTTCCGCATAGGCTTTGATCGCGGTGAGCGGTGTTTTGAGTTCATGCGAGACATTGGCCACAAAATCTCGGCGCATGGTTTCGAGTTGGCGTCGCTCGGTAATGTCTTCCAACACGATCGTTAGACCGTCCGCAAGGTCGCCGGGCAAAGGTGTCACGCGAATACTTAGGACGCGACGGGGCGACCGGGCGGTAACAAATTCGCTGGTGACCGGTTGCTGGAGCTGGCTTGCTTGGGTCACCGTTTGGATCAACTCCGGATGACGTACCACTTCCCGCAAGGGACGACCCAAGACATCGACTTGTTGGACCGCCAACATGCGCTGGGCTTCGCGATTGAGCAGGATAATGTTCTCGTCGCCATCAACGGCCAACACGCCTTCAAACATGCTCCCCAAAACACTTTCCATCCGATGGTTTGTATCGGACAGTCTTTGTTCGCGATCCCTAATCGCGCTGCGCATGTTTTGGAAGGCTTCCGAAACCTCGGGCCAAGGAGTTGCGTACCCGTGCATCCCAAACAGGTTTTCGTACTTGCCCGCTGTGATTTCGGCTAGGGAACGCCGCAAACGATCGATCGGATGAAACCACCAAGCGAGTTGGCGGTACTGGACCAGTGCCAGTAACCCGCAAAAGACGATCCAAATGACGGAAATCCACACGTTTCTGGACAGGATGAGCCCCAGAACGGCCAGCAACCCGCTGACACCAAAGCACCATTTTAGTAAATTTGAGGCCATGTCGAGAATGTCGCGACAAACGGTGTAACCCGGTGACCTGGATTTCACATGAAGTCGGGTTGGTTTCGAGGAATATGGAGTATAGCCAAACGTTGACAGTCTTGGGTAGCACGCTTGCGAACTACTTCGGAACTCTGGCATTGGCTCTATTTGCTTCACTTGAATTTAATGCGATCTTCATATTTCGTTAACAGTCGAGCGTTACAATGGCGGCGAGGCATTTCGGCGGGGTTCTAGGCGATCTTCCCTCACAAAATTCACAGAAAACTCACATGAAGACAACTCAAACTTTTTGCTGCATAGCTACTGCTTTGATTTTGGCCGGAACGCTGGTCGGGTGCGGCGGAAACGGGTCAGCAGCGCCAAAAAAAGAAGGCCCGGAAAAGTCGGCTCAACAGCCCACGCTGCGGGGCAACATTCAAGTGGACGGAAGCAGCACTGTTCGCCCAATTGGTGAAGCAGTCGCCAAACGCTACGCCGATTTGCAGCCAAATGTTCAAGTGGATGTGGGTGGCCGAGGGACCGGGAATGGTTTCAAGCGATTCATCGCGAAGGAAATCGACTTTTCTCAAGCGTCTCGCCCGATCACAGCGAACGAAGCCAAGCAAGTTGCTGAAGCCGGGGTCGAATTCGTCGAGTTGCCGGTTGCCTACGACGGATTGACGATTGTCGTTCATCCCGAAAACGATTGGGTGAAAGAGTTGACGATCGAACATCTGCAAAAGATTTACGGTGAAAGCACGACCTGCCAAAACTGGAGTGACGTGGATCCCAGTTGGCCCGCTGAACCTTTGCGTTTGTTTGCTCCGGGTACCGGCAGCGGTACCTATGATTACTTTTGTGAAGTGATCGGCGGTAAGCTGCGAACCGGCATCAGTCTGAACGAAGACGACAATGCCTTGGTCACGGGTGTGGTTGGCAATAAGTACTCGATGGGCTTTTTTGGTGTCGCCTACTTTGAAGAAAACCGCAGCAAGTTGAAAGCTCTGCCGATTGTGGACCCGAAAACTGGCGTGGCGAGTCTGCCCGAACGCGAAGCAATCGAAACCAATCGGTACAACCCCTTTAGCCGCCCGCTTTTCCTGTATGTCAATCGCAAATCGCTTGATCGCGTGGAAGTCCGGAGCTTTTTGAAACATTACATCGAGTCGGCCCCTGATTTAGTCCAAAATGTTGGTTACGTAAAACTGCCGGCCGATGTTTGGGCCAAAGTGCAAGAAATTGCCGCTAATCCACAAGCCAATTTGGGGAGCCGCTTCTTGGATGCCAATGGCGAGAAAAAAGAAGGCAGCTTTAGGGAGCTCTTCTTGGGATCGGCTGACGCCGCGAGTGTTCCGGCGGCTCAGGGCGAGACTCCAAACCAGGAAGGTCGTTGATTGTGAATCGCGGCTTACCGGTCCCCAACGCCTTGCAGAACAAACGATATCGCGCGACGGGCTCGGCCCGTCGTAGCGAACGATTGGTCGTCGGCGCTTTGGTCGCTTGTGCGTTGGGAACCATTGCGCTTTCAGTACTCATTGTGGTGATGTTGATCAAGGAGAGTTGGAACTTCTTTTCGAGTCCCCAAGTTTCCTTGGTGGAGTTCCTGTCTGGTAGCGAGTGGACGGCACTCGAAGAAAAAGAGTTAGACAAGGTCAAGTTCGGAATCTTGCCTTTGCTCTCGGGAACTCTGCGAGTTACCGGAATTGCGATGTTGATCGCTTGGCCCTTGGGCTTGATCACGGCGATTTACTTAAGCGAGTTCGCTTCCAAGAGAATTCGGCGAGTCCTGAAACCTGCACTGGAGGTGTTGGCCGGTATTCCTACAGTGGTGTTCGGCTACTTCGCGATTTTGTTGATCAGCCCCGCGTTGCAATGGTTTAGTCCTTCGTTCGACACGTTCAACGCAACCAGCGCTGGAATTGCGGTGGGCATCCTTTGTTTACCATTGGTATGCTCGTTGGCAGAAGATGCTTTGTCGGCAGTGCCCACCTCATTAAGAGAAGCAGTCTATAGCCTAGGCGGAACGCGAATGAACACCGCCGTGGGCGTGGTGGTGCCCGCAGCACTTTCAGGTGTGATTTCGGCGATGTTGTTGGCGTTCTCACGGGCGCTGGGTGAAACGATGGTTGTAGCGCTCGCAGCCGGCACTTCAGCAACGTTCACGCTAGATCCGCGGCAGCAATCTCAGACCATGACTGGTTTCATTGTGGAAATGTTGAAGAGTGATTTGGAATATGGCACTGTCCAGTACTACAGTTTGTTTGGCGTGGCGCTGGCTTTGTTCGTGATCACATTCGGCATGACAATGTTGGGCCAGATCATTCGCCGTCGGTACCGCGAGGTTTACCAATGAGCGAGTTGCCGAAAGCGCTGGAAAGCTTCAATCCCGTCGAGCCAAGTCCGCGCACCGAGTTGCAGCGTCGTCGCGATCGTTGGTTTCGCGGATTGTGTTTGGCGATTGCTTGCTCGAGTGTCGCAATTTTGGGTCTCTTGCTGATTTCGATTGCGTACCAAGGTGCCACCAGCATCAATTCGACATTCTTGTCAGGTTCCCACGACCCTGAGAATCCCGAACAAGCCGGGATGTATCCCTCGATTATTGGATCGTTGTTGCTGTGCCTGCTGTGCGGAGCGGTTTCATTGCCAATTGGCGTGGCGGCTGCCGTCTACTTGGAAGAGTTTCAACCCAAGAATCGTTGGCTGCGGCAGTTGCACGGACTAGTGCAACTGAATATTTCCAATCTGGCCGGTGTGCCCTCTGTCGTTTACGGGCTACTGGGCTTAACCATGTTCGTGTACATGTTTCAACTTTTTGGCAAGTTGGAAAAGAACCAAGTTTCGGGAATCGACTTTTGGGGCGTGCAACGCTACTACCAATTTGTGGCGGCAGACGACCTGACGGTCATTATGGTTCCCCTAACGGACCGCACAAAATCGACATTGGAAATTCAAGAAGCATGCCCAGCATATGACACGGATTTCAATCCGATCGAGCTGGTGGTTTGGGACTCGAGGACTCCGGCTCCGTCAGATCCAGAAGTCCTGAGTCGAACGGTTCGCCAGGGTGAAGTTGGCGCGGCCGTCGAAATCTATAACTGGTATTACTTCCGCGTTCCCTTTGGTCCCAGCCTATTGGCTGCCGCATTAACGCTATCTCTGGTGATCTTGCCGATCATTGTGATTGCGTCGCAAGAAGCGTTGCGGGCGGTCCCCAATTCATTACGAGAAGCATCGGCCGGCATGGGCGCGACGCGCTGGCAAACTGTCCAACAAGTGACGCTGCCTTCGGCGCTCCCTGGTGTTCTGACAGGCGCCATCTTGGCAATGGGGCGAGCCATTGGCGAGGCTGCGCCCATATTCGTGGTGTTGGGCGGCAATATTGCCAGACGCACCGGGCCCGAGCACTTGATGGATAGCTGCGTGACGATGCCGATCCTGATTTTCGCGTGGGCCGATAATCCTGTTGAACAGTATCGCCAGTTAGCAGCAGCCGCCATTATCGTGCTGGTGGCTCTGCTGTTGGTCATGAATTCCGTGGCGATCTACCTCCGAGGTAGAACTTGAAAACTCCCAGAAGTGTTAGGACTGCATGACAGAACCTCAATCCACGGCTCCGAATTCCAGCTCCCCCGCGATGGCTCCTCGCATTTTGATCGAAGGTTTCAATGCGTGGTATGGTGAATTTCACGCCTTGCATAACATTGAAGCTCGGATTGCCGCGAACCAAGTCACGGCGCTCATTGGCCCGAGCGGGTGCGGAAAAAGCACGCTGCTGAAATGGCTAAATCGTATGAATGATCTGGTGCCGAGTGCCAAAGCGAAAGGCACGTTGCGGATCGGCGATCTCGACATTTTGGCACCCAACACCGATGTCGTGGCGCTACGACGCGTGGTGGGCATGGTCTTTCAAAAACCGAATCCCTTTCCAAAATCGATCTACGACAATGTGGCCTTTGGTCCGCGTTTGCACTTGAAAGTTTCGCAATACGACTTGGACGAATTGGTCGAATGGTCGTTGCGAAAAGCAGCCCTTTGGGATGAAGTCAAGGATCGCCTCCGCAAGCCGGCTCTTAGCTTGAGTGGTGGTCAACAACAGCGATTGTGTATCGCACGAACCATTGCCATCGGACCTGAAGTCTTGTTGATGGATGAACCGTGTTCGGCGCTTGATCCCGCCAGCACCGCCAAAATCGAAGATCTGATTTTCGAGCTTCGTGCGAATTACACCATCGTGATTGTAACCCACAACATGCAGCAGGCCGCCCGCTGTAGCGACTCGACGCTCTTCTTCTTCCAGGGGAAGGTTGTGGAATCTGGGCCAACGCAGGATCTGTTTACTCGACCCAAACAAAAGCAAACCGAAGATTACGTGACCGGGAAGTACGGTTAATTGCCCCACACGGATTCTGTTCAACGAACTTTGCCACCCTTTCCACTTAGCCAAGCCATTGCCTCATGTCAAAACACTTTGCTCGCGATTATGGTCTGATTCATCAGCAGTTGTTGGATCTCTTCGCCATCGTGGAAAAGATGGTCAACGAGTCGATCGTCGCCTTTTGCGAAAAGCGACATCAATTGGTCGATTCGATCGTTCAGGCCAGTGCCACGGTCGATCAAATGGAAGTCGCGATCGAAGAAAACTGTCTGAAGTCCTTGGCTCTGTTTCAGCCGGTTGCGATTGAGCTCCGCCGTTTGGCCACCATGATGAAAATCAACGGCGAATTGGAGCGGATTTCTCACCTGGCGCGACAAATCGCAGGTGTCGCGCTCGCTTTCCGAGATGTTGGTCAATTCCGCGTTCCTCCGCGTCTGCCGGAGCTGTCCGCGAACGCGGTGCGGATGGTCGGACGAAGCTTGGACTCGTTCGTCAATTTGGATACAAGATTGGCCCGTGAAGTCATCGGTCACGACAACGTGGTGGATCAAATGCATCGCCTGATTGTGGATGAATTGGTCCAAAAAATGAAACAAGAGCCCCAAACGGTCGAGGCAGCACTGAGTTGCTTTTCCGTTTCGAAACATCTGGAACGGATTGCCGACCACGCCGTCAAAATTTCGGAAGACGTGATTTACCTAGTCGACGGTGACATCGTTCGTCATCGCAGTCAACAACTTGCCGACACACCACTGAACAGCTAATTCGTTTGCAGAGACCCAATCAATGAGCAAACATAAGATCTTGGTCGTCGAAGACGACCGATCACTTGCCGACATCGTTCGCTACAATTTGCAGCAAGCTGGATACGAGGTTTTTTGGGCATTTGATGGTCCCGATGGCCTGACCCAAGCCCAACTGCATTCCCCCGACTTGATCGTGTTGGATCTGATGTTACCGGGGATTGATGGTTTGGAGGTCTGCCGTCGCTTGCGGAGCAGTCCCCAAACCAAAGACGTGTTGATCTTGATGTTGACCGCGAAGGGTGAAGAAGCCGACCATCTCATTGGCTTTTCGGTCGGTTGTGATGACTATGTGGTGAAGCCATACAGTGTCAAGATTCTGCTGGAACGAATCAAGGCCTTGATCCGTCGCCGCGAGCGACAGAGCCTGAGCGTTGAAACGCTGACAGGAGGCGGCGTCACGATTGATCGTCGCAAGCATTCGGTCACGCTTCAAGGTAGCCCATTGGATTTGACCCCCAGCGAGTTTCGGCTGTTGGAAACGTTGATGCGACAATCGGGGCGGGCTTTTGATCGGTCTGAACTGATTGATTCGGCCTTGGGTGCCGATACGCTGGTCTTGGAACGCACGATTGATGTTCACATTCGCTCGCTTCGCAAGAAACTCGGCGAGTCTGCCGAGTTGATCCAAACGGTGCGCGGCATCGGCTATCGCTTTCGGGAAGATCCCAACGACGGCTACGCCGACTAGCGGGGGGCGAATCCTTCGCTCTAGAATCGCACCCCTGCCGCGAGATGACGTTGTCGGGCTTTGGCTTATCGAGCGATCGTGGCGCCGCGTTGAATCTTTTGTTCCAGCGCGGGTATTTTGACGATTTTGTTGGCTCGGTCAAAGCACACAATCTTCAAGTGTTCAGGGTAAGCGGCCTCGCTCCCGTGAACTTTGATCAGCTTGTCGCCTTCACGCTCCAAGTCGGCCAGTTCGCGTCGCTTTTGATTGTTGAGGTACGATGCGACATGGATGTTGACTTCGATGTCGACCACTGCCGCTTGCGGATTCTGGATCGCCAATAACGTCATTCGCAACACGTCAATCGCCATGCTCTCGGGCGTCTTGACGACGCCGCGACCGCAACAGCACGGGCAGTCTTGAAAGCTATGCCGTTTGACACTGACCCCCATCCGCTGACGGGTCATCTCGATCAAGCCGAACGGACTTGTGCGTAAGATTCTGGTTCGCGCTCGATCACGTTGGACCGCTTCATGGAGCGTCTTTTCCACTTTGATGCGGTGACGTTCGTGCCGCATGTCGATGAAGTCGTTGACGATCACGCCGCCCAAGTCTCGCAATCGCAATTGGCGAGCAATCTCTTTTGCGGCGATCAAATTTAGGCGGAATGCCGTTTCTTCGGCATCGCCATCGCTGCGAAAGTTGCCTGTATTGACGTCAATCGCGACTAATGCTTCGGTTTGATCGATGACAATGGAGCCACCACTTGAGAGCGGGACTTCGCGTTTGTAGATGTTGGCGATTTCCTCTTCCAAGTTGTATTTGTGGAACAATGGCTCTTTCGAATCGTAGAGCTTTAGCAATTCCACGTATTTGGGCATGACCAGCGAAAGAAAGCCCTTGGCCCGCTCGTAGGCTTCCGGCTTGTCGACAATGATCGAGTCGACATCACCATTTACCACATCGCGAATGGTCCGAATGATCAAATCGCTTTCTTCGAAAATGGCCACCGGCGCGGCCTCTTGGACGATCTTTTTGGAAATGGATCGCCACAATCGCAAGAGGTAGGCCATGTCACGCGACAATTCACGACGATTTCGTCCCGCACCTGCTGTTCTTACGATAAACCCTAATCCGCGAGGCGGGCGGATGTCGTGCAAGATATCCTTGAGCCGGCGGCGATCTTTCTCGTCTTCAATTTTTCGCGAAACACCCACTCGCGCCAACGCGGGCATCAAAACCAAGTAACGGCCGGGAATGCTAATATAGGTTGTAAGAGTTGGGCCCTTGTTCCCAATTCCTTCCTTAATTACTTGCACCAAAACTTCATCGCCGCGCTGGAAAACGTTTTGGATCGGCGGCTTATTGCGCGGGCGATCGCTGGTGAATTGCGGTCGATGTCCCCGTGCTCTGGCCTCCGCCTGCCGTCGGCGTTCGTCACGCATGACTTCATCGGGGTCCAATCCAGCCTGACGGTAATAGCTCGGTTCGACGTCACTGATATGCAAGAAGCCGTTCTTGCCAACACCAAAATCTACAAACACCGCTTGGATGCTTGGTTCCAAGTTGACCACTTTGCCTTTGTAGATGTTGCCAACCAAGTTGTCTTGGCTGGCGCGTTCAACATACAGGTCTTCTAGTCGTCCGTCTTCGACAAAAGCGATGCGGCACTCTTCTTGCTGTGCCACATTGATCAGAATCTCTCTCTTCATAATCCACTAATTCTTGTTTCAGATAGGTTGCTCGCCGAACCTGCTCACCGAGCAGTCGGCATGAATGGCCAAAAATTTAGGGATTGGTTGTTGTTTCCTCGGTTTCAATGATCCCGACGATGGCTGCTGCCGCCGCATCCGCGTCTTTGCCGCGCGCGACAACCAACAACGGGGTTCCTTTCTCAGCCAACAAAGTCAGAAGTTGCAAGACGCTCTTTCCATCCACGGCCGTGTCGTCCTTGACGATCTGGATCGTGCTGACGAAACGCTGCGCAGTCTCCGCCAATTGAATTGCGGGACGAGCGTGCAAACCGTGCTTGCTGGCGACGACTGCCACCAGTCGAACTTCAGGCTGAACCATTAGAATTCGAGGCCATCAACTTCCTCAAGAACCAAAGTGGTTCTCGTCCGCTTCATTAAGTAATTGAACGACGTCCTCGACCGACTTGGCCTGCTTCAAGAAACCGCAAAACGACTCATTCTGTAGCTGTTTCGCGATGTTCTCCAATGCCCGCAAGTGGTCACTTGGCCGATCCGGCGGCGAGATCAGCATGAAAAACAGATTGACCTTGTCACCGTCCAAGCTGCGAAAGTCGATTCCAGACTTGCTCACACCGACGGTGCCGACAATTTCCTTTACACTGCTATGCTTCGTGTGTGGCACGGCCACTCCACGTCCAATTCCTGTACTACCTAACTCCTCGCGATTCATTACCGCTTGAATGATGCCATCCTTTTGAGCAGCATCTAAACTGCCTGCATCGACAAGACCTTGAACCAATTCGGCAACAGCCTCCGTCTTGCCTTCCGAGACCATGTTGACTTTGATCGACTTCGAACTGATAAACTCAGAAAATTTCATTGAGTTCTCTTTCTGAAAATTTGTACGTAACGAGGTTCTCTTGATTCAGCGCAAACGACCGGCAGGCCGCCAGTTCATTGCGTTGCTAGCCAACTGCCCAACTCGCCCCCTGTCTGGCCAGTTAATCACCCACCCCGCCTTGCGTGTTTCTACGCTAGAAAAACAACGCAGGGAATTAACATTGAACCTCCACCATCCTTCCGGTTCCCGGCGAACAGGAAGTTGGCCGCCCTTAACGATGCCCACAAACTACCCACGAACTACCCACAAACTAATTGCCCAATTGTTTCACAGCCCACCCCATCCGGCCCCCAACCAGTCGTTCCATCCGGTGGCCTCCGCCCGAACTTTCCACCAACACGTTTGACGCAGGAAAGTCGCCCGGTTACCACAAGCTCCGCCGCCCTACCGAGAAGCCCACTTTGTACGGCCACAGAAGAGTTCCCGGTCCCCCGACTTGCCAGCGGATTATCGTGGCGGAAAGTCAGACTTGCAAGTGCGGAATCTAAAAAATAATAGGCAACGAACAATGTTCGTTGCCTATTATTTCGTTCGTCGACTTCCACAAATCAATCGCCTTCGATTGACCAAGCTCTACGTTACCGTCAAGCCGCTGGAACATCGCGACTTCGCGAGCGGTTCAGTAAGCGTTCCTTATATTTCCGTAATTGATGTTCCAATTTCTGAATCACGTTTTCCACCGCAGACAATATATTGTGCCCCGAACCCCGCGCAAAAAAGTCGTTGGCGTGATCCGCGCATATCTTCATTTCCACTCCCGATTCCCCTCGACGCGGCGGGTCAATCAAGACTTCGATCGAACTGACCCGGTCGTAGAACCTGGCTAGTTTTTCGATTTTTTGTTGGATCAACGATAGTGCGTCATCCGAAATCGAGCCGTGCCTTGCCGTTATGCAGATTTCCACGCCAATTCTCCATCAGAAAAAGGACTTGTTGGCCCCGATTCAACCACCGTGCTGGCAGGTCAAATGTTATATGAATATTATCACGTAAAAATAATCATTGCAATGAAATTCCTTTAAAATGCGACTACGGGAGTTTTCTACCGCGTTAGAGATGTAATTATCGAGAATTTTTTTGGAATCTGCTTAAGTGTCGCGGTCTACGGGATCGGCAGGATTGCGAAAGCCGACGGGGCGGACTAGGATTGCCATTCGCTTGGTGCAGCACGGTCCACGCCGCTGCTTCGTCCCTCGTCAAGGTGATTTCGCCCCGTGCATTGGAACGCTAGAACCCAATACGCCTGTTTGGCGGCCGTCGAATTGGCAAGACACTACCAGGGAGGAGCGCCCGTCCAAATCAAGAATATTGCCGATCGGTTGGCAATACCCTCCCGGTTTCTGGTCCAAATTCTTTTGCAACTGAAAGCGACCGGTTGGGTCACAAGTACTCGGGGAGCATCGGGCGGTTATCACCTGGCTCATCAGCCATCCAAAATCTCAGTCTGGGACATTATTCAAGCTGTTGATTCGAATCCCGACACGCCCTTCGATGCCGCAGGTTCTTCAGAGCGGCATGTGCTTCACCGACTCTTGAACCAAGCACAAGCCGCATTTCAAGAGGTGTTGAAAAAGACCACCCTCAGCGAGTTGACGGAACGGGTCGACCAGCAACGCGATCCAATGTACTTTATCTAACTCTCGCAAGATCGATGCCGCAAAGAAAAAACGAAATGTCGGAGTACGTTTCCACTCGCCTGCCTTCCCGTATCAAGATCGTCTTATTGGATGCTGTTGGGACTGCTCTGACGCTCCAGCGCTCGGTAGCGGAATGTTATCTCGAGGTCGCAAACGAGGTTGGGATCGAGTTGCAGCAAGGCGTGATTCAAGGTCGCTTTCCCACCGCCTTCGAACGTAACTTTTGTCCTTGGCAGTCGGAACTCCCGCCTGATTGGAGAGCGGCTGAGAAAGATTGGTATATCAATGGCAGTGTCGTCAACATGTGGCTAAAGGCACCGACGACGATTGAGCAGTTCGCAAGCCGCTTTTCCTTTCCAGTCAGCGAAAGCCGGGAGTACTCGAGTTGGGCCAAGTTGGTCAGTGAAGTTTTGCTGCCCGTCAACGGAGCAGGCTCTTCCCTCGTGCTCGACGCCGCGTTTCAGAAATTATGGAAGTTGTTTGCCGATCCCAAAAGTTGGCGACTCATGCCAGGCGTCACCGAATTGGTTGAGCGGCTGCAGGCACTGGGACTACAAGTCTGCTTGGCGTCCAATTTTGATCGTCGCTTGCACCAAATCATGGCCGGCTTTACCAGAGAATTGCGGATGGACGCCATTTTTGTGAGCTCCGAACTCGGTTTCCGCAAGCCCGATCCTAAGTTTTATGGGGAGGTCTTAGGTCGCATCGGTTGTCGTGCCGAAGAAGTCGCAATGGTTGGCGATCGGTGGTGGGAAGATTTTGCTGCTCCGACGACGGTTGGGATTTCGTCATTTCTCTTGATGCCGAATCAGAATCCTACCCAATCCAAGGCTGCCGACGATCGCCCGGAGTGCCTGCGATCGTTGCTCGATTTGCTCACGTAGTCGTTTCACGTCAACTCGATTGAACGAGCCTAACCCGTTCAACAGGGATCGATGCCATCGTTCGATTCTTCGGAAGACAACAGGTCGAATTCTGGAAATCGCGATTGGCCGGCGAAGGGCGCATGAAAACTGGCAGGCGGAACCCAAAACGGTTCCTTCTGCCAGTTGTGTGAATCGAGCCGCTCCGCTGCGAAGTGCAAGCTACCGCAAGCGAGACTCAGCTAATACGCTGCAGCATTCGATCGACCGCGACGTCCAACTTTTCGGGAGTCTCGTAGGTTCCCGCAGCCAATTGTGCTCGGATTTCCGCGATTTTGTTAGCGCGCAACTCTGCGGAAGCCGCATTGGTTGACTCAATTTTGGCCATAGCTTCAGCCGAGATCGTCAACTGATCGCCCGACTCGGCCGCGCGGGTGGCAGCTAATTTGTGAAAATGGGCCGGTTTGACCGGTCCACGCAATGGCTGAATCTGGTTGTACGAATTGCTAGGCGAAGGTCCATTTACTTGCATACTGTTCTCTCCCCGACAGGGATGGCGCTGGAAACAAAATTCGCAGACGCGTGTTTCAATAAGGTGGTTTGTAATGCCGACCGCTTAGGCACTCCTGATGTCTCTCCGAGACATTTCCTAATACGGTGCAACCTTGCGTCTTGTTCTGTTGTAGCAGAGCAATACCATCCATGCCGAATCTACGGGATCGACGCAGTTTCTACACAGAGAAAGTATCGTCAGGCTCACGCTCCTATCACAACAAAATCTGCTAGCGTTTCACGAATTCCAATTGTTTGGGTTGTGCCGACGTTTTCCCCGGACTGGCGGGCGTTTCAACCCGGTCTCGTTGTTCAACGCTCGCGGCGCCTAACCCTAACCTGCTGATTATTCCAAATATCCCGAGAAGGCAAAAGGTCGCTTTTCGAACGGTGCCAGCTTGATGCGGCCCGAGAATCTCACTTTTCCTGTCACACGGTTTCGGACCGTCTGTATGGTTGGTGTCAGACCGACAACAGTGTCCGAAACCAATTCAAAACAAGGAACTCGACCATGAAACGCTTGCTCCACCACTTCAGCCGAACGATCGCCGCCTTGGCTTTGGCCGCCGTTGCAGCGACTTTGGCTGCTTCGCCAGCAACTGCTCAGCTTTCCGCTCTTAAAGGCGCCCCAAAGCCAATAGATGCGGTCGTGCCACCGGCAGTAGATTCGGCTCCAACCGTCTCGCCTTTGGTGGGTGCTTGGCAAGGCGTATTCGAAGGCCCCCAACAGCGAATGACTTTTCAGATGATGGTCTTCCCAGATGGTACCTACAAAGCCCGCATCGTCACGGAAGAGTCGGCCCCTAGCGAGCCAACCGTGGCGATGTTCTCCGGAAAATGGTCGATCGAAGGACAAAAACTAGTACTTGTCAATTCAGCCGACGGGTCGGTCGAGAAAACCGACATCGAACTGCAGGGCGACGACCTCATCATGAAGGCAATTGGCCCGAACGGTTCGAACATGAACATGAGACGGGTGCCATTGCCAACGCCCAGCGTCCCTAATGATGCGAATGGGCCGCGACCGATCGCGTCAGAACCGGCCGGCTTTGGTCCTCGCGGTCCAAGCAATCCCAATTCGACTGGTCCGAACCCCACCCGCCAGCCAACCGGACCGGTTGGACCAGCTCCAGCCCCAGTGGTCGGAACCTGGTACGGCTCTGGGATCGTCGCCGGCTCGCAAATGGATTGCATGGTGCAGATCCAGCCCAATGGTACTTATCAGTCCCAGATCAATGTGCGAAACGGTAGCGTGGCCAGTCAAATTTCTGAACAAGGAACTTGGAAGCTGCGTGGCCGCAAGATCGTGTTTGAAACCGAGGAAGAGGCAACCTACATCCCTTACAAAGTCGAAGACGGGGTCTTGATCCTCGACTATAGCGAAGATGTCGGGATTGTCGCGGTCTTGTCTCCAACTCCTGGGCAAGGCCAAATTCAAGTGGTTGGGGGAGGTTACGACGACTAAGTCACTCGACAAACAGTCTTTGCAAGGAAACGCCGCCCCCCAAAAAAGGGTCGGCGTCTTTTGTTGGTAAGCGACCACTCTATTCCAAGGCGTTCAAGTCTACGCGTTTGAGTATGATTTCCAATCACTAGTCATGCGCGATGCCACTTCGCAGTGCCCAAGTGGGTGCTGGTGAATCTTCCCAGTGTTTGCATTCCGGAGTCATGCTTGTTCCTCTTACTCAACTGCTGAATGCCTAGCGAAATTGCAACGAATAAACATCCGCTTCTTGCATTTGAAAGCAAAGGCGAATCGGCTGTTGAAGCTGTCCTAAATCGCCATCCGATTTCCAACGAACGACTTGCTCGATCGAATCGCCTACCAACGGCACGCAATCTGCGAAGGAATATCCGGGAATCGGTTTGCCCGAAGCGTTTCGAATTTCTAGCTTCACACTTCCTCCGGCGCTGGTGGAGTAATTCACGCGGAGTTCCTTGCCAGTGAATTCGAGTGGAACGGTGAGCATTTCGCCAATATCCGCTGCCGCGTGCAGTGACGCAAATCCATCGGTGCGCCACGTCATCCGACGAAACGGAGTCAAATAGACCGACATTTCCGTTTCCCCAGTTGGGACGACATTCAACGCCGCATAGTTGGCACGGTTGCCCCACTGGTTTGGGTCCAGGCCTGGTCGAATCATGGCTTCGCGAAAAGTGCGATCATACGAACCAGGCCCTCGTGCGGTCATGAACATTACGTCGGTGCTCTCGCCACGACTGGGATGAAAGCGTGTCGGCAGGGCAACGTAGAGATGTGGAGCCCGAAAATAGGGATGCGTTTGATTCGTGTACAAGTGTTCCCCAGGAAAGTTTGGCCGCAGAGGAACTGGTTCTGTCCACGTCACAAAATCGCTTGAGGTTGTTCGACAAATGGAGCGATATTGATTGTCCATGAAGTTTCGAAAGTAACAGACATAGCACTCTTCCGCTTCTGACCAGAACGACACGTTTTGCGAGTCAAATGCATATTCTTTCGTGTAGGTGATCACTGGCTGCTCGCGAAGTTTTGTCCAGCGGATACCGTCTTGGGAAACAAACGCGAACAGCCCCGACTGCACTGTACCGGCGAGTGCTTTGAATCGTTGTTCACTAACGACGCCAGGCCGAGAATCCAACATTGGAGTAAAGTTGTGGCAAAACGGGGCTTCTTGCAATATAACGTTGTTGTCTCGTGAACCATCAACTTCAACCAATCCAAGACTTGGTCGTGTCCAATTTATTCCATCCGCGCTTTCACAATAACGAGTGACTTCAGTAACGTCCCCATCAAACTTTGCACCGCGGCCGTCTCGGGTATACAAACGAAACAAACTGCCATCTTTGATAACGGTGGCATACTCCATCGAATTAGCAGGTTGTTCGGTTGGAGTTGCGAGTTGCGGCGAATGCAGTTTCAACTCCAAGTTTTCCAGCTGATCAATCAGGAAGTGATCTACAAACAATTCACGTCGCGACCCCAGTTTTCGCACGGGCGTCGGCAATGGCCATTTGGCCAAATAAATGCTGGACTTGCCTTCATGCGACGAGTAATAGCTGATCCAAAGTTCGTTTTCGTGGATCACCAGTCCTGGGTAACTGGAATCACCGGCCGACGGCAACGCCATGAACTCGGTCAGTTTTCCAGCGATCGGGTCGATCCAAGCCAAAGAGGTTCGAACTCGTTGATCGTAAAGTCGCACGGCAGCCAACCATCGTCCATCCGGCAACCGAATCATGTGAGGGCCGCCAATTTGAACGCCAAGATCTTTCCATTCCCAATGGGTAAATGGAAACTTAGAAATGCCAAGCAGGCCGCTTCCCGAAACACCTTGGTACGGGTCCCTTCGCAGAAGACAATAGGCCGTATCGCCTTCGAAAGCCAACGAAGTCTCGTTGGGATAACCCGTGTCGAATAGGTTGGCGATTATGGGTTGGAACTCACGACCGTCTTGACTTTTGTAAAGTCGGATTGATCTTTCGGCTCCACAATCGTAACCGATGCTGTAGGCTGCGTCGCGCAACCAGGTCACTCGCCAAAGCCAAAAATTCGGATCGCCGATGTTTCGCTTTTCGCTCCATTGGTATCCGTCACGTGAAAACCAAACCACGGAACGGTGCGACATTTGCGTTCGATCGTGCAACGCTTCCGCTCCACACAACATCAGTTCACCTTGGGGCGTCACCGTGATCTTGGCGTCACGCAAATCCGAATCGGGCGACGTAATCAGTGCGGCAGATTCCCACTTTACTCCGTCCAGTGACGTGATGACTCTTAACGCACCATCAGGTGAAACATGATCTTGCCCCTCCCGGAAGACACAGAACCATCGGTCGCGAAACCGAACCAGATCTGTGAACGCATTGTGTGGTGCTTGGTCCCAGATTCTCTCGGATTTGATTGGAGGTTCCATGACACTCGGACCAATATCCTGTATTGGCCAATGAACAATCGTCAACACTTGACTCAAGCAGATACAATACAAGAAGTGCCACATCGCCAACTCCGTCAAAAGATCGTCGCGTCCCCCTAAGTCCTTCGCTCTAGTTTAGCAATACGTACCCCACAGTGGGATTGGCCGACCTCTTCGACGCAATGGAGCAGACATCGTCCTTATTTTAGATGGCCAGAAACAAAACTCTCGTCGCGGGATTCTCCCAATTGGCCGGCACCAGAAACAAAAAAATCCCGACTCGATAGTCCGAGTCGGGATTCAATTTTGCGAACTTCAAATTCAACTCTGACGACTACCGTTCAACGGTTGTGACTTCGTTGCCTTTTCGACTACCAACTTGTTGCATGACAGAATCGTCCGCGTCGGTACTAATGTTCGAAACCGACCCGTCGCCGTAGACAAATTGCACCAGTTGTGGGTGACGACTGTGGAACGAAAGTTCGTACAAGTCATAGTCGACGTGGCTCGCATCAAACCCAGGCAAGTTCTCTAAGCGAAGGGGCACTGCGAGTGACACCGAAGCCGAACCCATGAATTCCGAGAAATCCACGCCTCGGTCCGCATCGTCTGATGCAAACAACCAATGATCCTTGCGACGAGCTGAACCGGCTACGTCTTCATTGCCTTGAACGATTCCGTGAGGAAGCGACTCACCCACCAAGGCTGTGTTGGACAAACCGTCCAAGAACTCCGCTAAACGAGTCCCTTTCGTTCCAGCCATGTTTCGCGTCCAGGCTGCTCCACGATCGTAAATCCCATTGGCAGGAGCCGCGACATTATCCGTGAGAAGTTCGGTGCCGGCAATGACGACTCCTAGACTGTTTCGCACGGTGGTGGCTCCCACAGCCAGGTAGTTTGTACCGGCCCGTAAACCAAAGACTTGGCCGTCGTGACTGCGCTCCGCATCTTGCCCAGGAGCTTCAGAGGAGGGGCACAGAAAGACACCATATTTGTTCTGGAAAATTTGGGTGGTCATTGGAAACGTGGTCTCGTTCCAACGAACCGTACCCGGGTTCCATGGATTGTTGGCGGGGGTTCCTGCATCTTGGATCGGCAATCGTTCGTAAACGTTACCCAATTCCATATACGGCAAAATGAATGAGTTCCAATGAACGCCGGCGTTGTTGACGATCGGCGGTAAGCTTTGTCGAGCCGACTCGTAGTTGATAATGGCCAAGCCAATATTCTTCAAGTTATTGCCACACGACATTCGGCGGGCGGCCTCGCGAGCCATCTGAACAGCAGGCAACAGCAGGCCCATCAGGACGGCGATGATAGCGATCACTACCAACAGCTCAACCAAGGTAAACCCAACGGGACGATTACGTTTCATACTTGACTCCAAACCTTGTTGTCATTCCCACACAAGCCTTGCGACTCGCACAATCAGAAAAGCACGCCCTCAGGGTTCATTATGTTCGCTCTTCGGGAGGAATTCAGCAACTGCCTGCAAATTCAGTCCCCTTCACCGAAAAAGGCGAGAAAAGTTAGAACACGATGCAGCAACACTTCACACGTACCGTAAACCCCAGAAATCGAACCCGTCACTAAAATCGGCCACGAATGGCGATCAAACCCGTCTTCAATTAATAATGGACAAAGGCCTGGGCAAAGTAAAGGCTGATCACAAGTTTTTTCGAAGGAATACGAGAATTACCCGTTTTTGCGTGTCCAGCAACGGCAAAATCGGAAACTTCGCGCCGGGCTGGAATTCAATGCTGGACTGGCATGATCCCCCAACCGGGACTGTTCCAAACACCGGAGTTACCGTCCGGGTGGGACGATTCACTGCTGCCAATCGCTCCAAAGGAAAGTGGCACAGTGTCGCTAACTGCTTCGTCGGTCACGTTTTGAATGCCGTCGCGACCACGACGAGACGCGGTTCACGAGCAAAGCTTGCCATGCAACTAGTTGACTCTATCCCGCCTTGCGAAACCACCGCTTTTGCAGGCTTTGAGTCGCGCGCAACAGGCGGCGCCAAGGCAATTGGTCAAGTCGATATTTTAAGTTGTCAATTCTCGCTTGGAGGCCATCGAGATGGTATTGAAATCTCCCCGATTTCAAATGCTTGACATTGGCCGCCGCTTCCAATCTCGCCAATACTCTTGCGTTCGAAAAATCGACAAATGGATTGTCGCCAACTTCCCGAATCTGACACGAATTCAGGCGAAACGCCTCTTTCCATTGTCGGGTTATTTCTAGACCGTTGCTCAACTTGTCGTAGCGATAAGGAATTCCTTGGTAGTCCAACCAGGCATGCTGTTCCCAGGAAGCCAAGTATCCCTCGAGCAAGTTTTGCGTTCCACCCAGCGACTTCAGTGGATGCCGATTTTGATGTCGCGACAATCGATGGCAAGCATTCGATCCGTCCGATGCGACTCGAGAGGCACCGCTGAAATGGAAAATTTGCAATGGCGTGGCTGATGGTTTCCAATTCAATTTGCCCGAGAATTCAGGACCGCAACGGTCGGTTACGATCCAGTCCTCGTTTTGCTGCTCTATTCGCCGTTCATGTAAGTTCCAGTAACCGACATTCAGTCCAGGGTTCCTAGAAATCTGAACCGACGCAAAGTAGGCCGGGGCCTGATCCAACCATTTTTGGTCGACAAACAGTCCCTGGTGCGGGTCAACGATGCAGTCACGGTGGTTGCATTGATTCCACCAGTCGAGAAAATCGAAAACCGAGTTTTCAGGTTTGGGCTGTTGAACGAATCCTAGCACACCGCCATTGAAGACCCCGCTCCTCAGTAAATCAATGTTGTTCGGGTAGCAACTATCTTGGGGCAGTGGACGTCGGAGGTGCGGCGTTAACAGCACTCCACCGGTTCGTTGGAGTGGGGCCAAACAGTTCGGTACTGAATCAAAGATTCGTGTGTCCGCATCCAAATACAACAACTGCTGCTCGCCATTGCGCAGCAACGAGGCAGCGACTCTACCTTTGAGACAGCAGGTCAATTCCAGCGGAGAGTATTGAAACGCCAAGTTCCAATGATCGAGTCGGCAAAGTTGTTGGGCCGACCGAAGGTTCTGGTTGCTCAACGGCATATCTGTGGAAACACTGTCCAACCAGTGTCGATGCTGAGGTGCTAACCATTCCCAGTCGGCTTCTCCCGTTGTCGGATCGTCCGCGTCGGCAACCACGATCAAGAATCGCCCTGCCGGGTTCGCTTGCCGAAAGTTTACGGCCAACCCAGCGGCTAGAAAGAAGTGACTTCTCGTTACGATGGTGTAGGCAAGCGGCGTTGATTCGCTGGGTAGGTTATCTTGCCCCGCATGCAGACTCATCATTGGGCCTTCCCCTCGCGCGTCGGGGAAATCTTTGCAGCGTGGGCGGGTTCCTCGCCACTAAAACTTGAATCACGCGACTCCATGGCCGCAAGTTGCATGTCGTGTTCGACCATCATCCGCACCAGATCGCGAAAGTTCACGGTCGGTCTCCAATCCAGAACGGCCTTGGCCTTCGCGGGATTCGCTTGGACACGCACCACATCGGCTGGCCGAAACAACTCAGGATCTTGGACAACATGTTGTCGCCAATCTTTACCGATAGCCTCGAAGGCTGTTTGTACAAAATCACGCAGCGAGTAAGCTCGCCCGGAACCAATAACCAGATCTTCTGGGTTTTGAATTTGCAACATTTTCCAGATCGCGCCCACATAGTCACCAGCAAATCCCCAGTCGCGCACGACATCCAAATTTCCAAGAGGCAACTGTTCTTGGAGTCCCAACGCGATTCTGGCAACGCACATCGTGATTTTTCGCGACACGAACGAAGTGCTGCGCCGTGGTGACTCATGGTTGAACATGATCGCATTACACAAGAACAATCCGAACCATTCGCGATATTTGCCGACAACTTGATGAGCCATGGACTTCGCCAATCCGTATGGATTGATTGGAGCCATCGGTGATGTTTCACTCAACGCGTGGTCGCTGCCCAGTCCGAATATCTCACTGCTGGAAGCCTGCACAAATTTGGTCCGCGGGTGATAGCGTCGGATGGCCTCCAACCAAAGCACGACAGACTGGCCATTGATAATGAGCGTCTCCGTTGTTTCCCGCCAACTGCGCCCCACCGAACTTTGGCCAGCCAGATTGAACAGCTCATCCGGTTCGTAGCGTCGAATAATTTCTTGTGTGACTTCGGGTGATAGTTCAGGGGTTTCCAACAATTCGATTTCTG
Organism: Planctomycetaceae bacterium; assembly: GCA_016794985.1. Classification (GTDB taxonomy): domain Bacteria; phylum Planctomycetota; class Planctomycetia; order Pirellulales; family Pirellulaceae; genus M30B19. The sequence continues at coordinate 203,785 of JAEUIQ010000043.1, forward strand.
AATCGATGCTGTCGATCAAATGCCGTACTTCCGGAGTCAACCTTCGCACCGTTCCGACAATCGAGTAGTTCAACGGCTGCAGTTGTTCGGCTAGATACGTGCCGTCTTGTCCTGCGATTCCGGTGATCAAGGCGATTTTTTTCATGGCGATTCGTCGTTTCCTACTCGACAACCGATCCGGGCCGACTTCAAGCCGCCGATCGTTTGGTTTGTGGACGTTGGTCCGCTTGGTTCCGATGCGTCGTCGTTGCTTGCGGTGTCAGTGGTGCCTCCCGCGAGTCCGCTAAGATCCTCAAACGCGTTGTTGCTGATTTTCGTTTCTTGCTTGCCGCTAAAATCACATCGGCGATTAACTCGCGGCAACTTTGCGTCCACGTGATTGGTTCGTAGCGATTGGCAATCTCCCTGGCTGGTTGAAATTGGTTTTGTTCTTGCTCGCGAATCAACGCCGCCAGTGTCTGCGGCGAATCCGCTGGGAAGTACAAACAGGATTGACGACCAACCTCGTGATGGACGGGGTGGTCACTGGCAATTACCGGTGTTCCTTGACGTAAGGCTTCGACAATAGGCAAGCCAAAACCTTCTTCCCAAGACGGGAACACGAGCGCGCGACTATGGCGATAGGCGAAATCCAGCTCTTCATCCGTCGCATCGTGTAGCCATAAGACTCGTTCTTTTGGCATGCGACGGACGCCTTGCACGATCTCGTCGGATTTCCAACCTTGGCGACCGATCACCAGCAATTGCCCGTTCCAGCCATGGTCCCACAAATCTTGACAGGCACGGAAAACACACAAGTGGTTTTTGCGTGGCTCGATGGTTCCAACAACAAGCAACGTGGAGACTCTTTGAGCCAGAAAGGTCGTCAGTGTCGGACGAATTTCCAAGCGGGCGTCCCGTTGACCTTGACTCGACGAGGGGGGGTGGAAGTCGCAACCCAAACGGAACGCCGAAACGGTGGGGCTTGGGCCACTGTGCGGATTGGTTCGCTTTAAGTATTGAGTAAGTTGCCGAGCCACGTGCCTGGAGATCCCAACCCAATGATCCGAGGTCCCTTCCAAGTCAGCGAGCCATTCATTGAATCTGGTACTGAGTTGCGGCGTATGAAACTGAGGATGGGTGGATGGTGTCAAGTCGTACAGAATGTTCGCCACAAAACCCACGCGATGGAAGTCTGCCACCGCCTTCACCCAACCGGGATGGTCCCAAGTCGCGTTCAGTGTCAGGAGGATGTCTTCCGAATACGGCGTAATTGGGGCGGACGTCAGCGGATAGACTTGTTTCAACAGTCTTCGACCAAGCCTTCGTTCCGCGATTCGAAACAAAACATGTCGCTTATGATCGTCAATGTGTTCATAGCGGAGGCGAAAGAACTTGTCTCCAAAAGCATGGACCAGCCGACAATTCCGCCGAAACTGCGCCGCCACGTTGGGACCGACGCGGGCGAGTTCTCGGACCACGCGTTGGATCCCGGTTCGCAACCGATTCCCCAACATTTGCGTGATGTCTAAGTAAATGGTCGGTTCGTCCGAAAAATACATTAACGACAGACTCCTGACTAGTTGCTAGCATCGCCGAACGTGAAGACTCAAGCACCTGCCGAATTGGCTGGCGCGGCGAGTTGGACTTTTAGGGAAACGCCGACGCGGCGACAAGATAGATTTTGGAATCGTTGAAATTCGGAAAATCGGACAAATCGTTAAACCTTACCCAACAGGAGCCCGATAACATCATTAACGCGAAGACAACTTCGAACGGTCGCGGGTCCACCGCTGGAAATATTGGGAGAGGAAAAATGAAGGCAATTGGTTCAACAAACTCGGCCTTTGCTTTGGTCGCCACCTTGCTACTGGCAAGTGTTTGCGTTTCAACTGGCTGCCAGACTCATGTTGCAGGGCAGACTCTTCCAAGTCCTTATTACTTGCATGACGACATTCAGTACTTCCCGAAGGGCCCGCAAATGAAATTGCAGCGCGAGGCGGATGCCTTGAAGGCCTATAAAGAAGGTCAAAACAAATAGTTTGTCTGGGTGGCTATTTGCTGGTGCTATCGGAAATGGCACTGGGAGCTACCCATGAGTAACCGCTCCACCCAAGAGCTGAGCCCGGTTGCGATTATTCGCGACCGGGTTTTGCTTTTTTTACCGCAACTTCTCCACGAGTGATCTCGCGAAGGGTGCTATGACACTCGTCTATCTTGTAAGCCTTCGTTGTCGTGAATGACAGAACTTGATGCGGATACGTTTGCCACTGTTTGTGGTGGGATTTTGTTGGGAATTTTGTTGGCACTCCATATCACCGGTCCAAGCCCAAAATTCGGCCTCGTGGCAAAAGAGCGCCAATGTCGATCGGTGACTCCAAGATATGTTGACCGCGATTCCCAGCCAAGTCGGTGGCGCTGATTTGCAAATAGACTCGATTGGGCAAATTCGGCTGCAGCGTCCATTCGAACTGGCCAATGTTTGCCGCGTGCGCTTCGATCGTGGTCCAGGGGCCGGAAATCGAGTGGCTGAAAGCCAGGGATATCGGAGTGGGCGCTAGGTCATTGTCTGAACAGTTCCATTGGATCAACAAACTACTCGGTTGCAAACCTTGACCGTAAGGAACCGCGGTAATCCTGGGAGTTGGTGGATCTCGATCGACGTTGACCTCGATTTCGGACGGGTCACCAGGCCGCGGAATGTAAGACGAGCTGCCAGTGCTGCTTGTGATGACCACGCGGAACCCGTATTCCCCGGTGTTGGGAACCGTAATTTCGACCGGGCTGGTTCTGTCTCGGTCTTCCGTCCAGAGCTCCCAGGTCTGCCCGCGGTCGCGTGACCCAAAAATGCTCACGGTCGCAATCCGTTCCGGTTGCAAGCCATCGATTTGATAGCGGAGACGGAACTGAAGGGTATTGACGGAAAATCGAACGGGTTCGCGATCGATCGTGTTGGTTGTCGGGGAAGAAGCCGCGGTTTGACTTTGATTCGCGGTCTGCAAGCTAGTCGGTGGCCATGGAGGTGGATTGAAGCCCCGATTGCGAACCGTATCCACTTGCCCTGGAACCCGGTTGGGAACCCGATTGGGGACGGACACCTCGGTGCGATCGGCACCGGGGACAGACACTTGGGCGCTCGGGACAGGCACTTGGGCGCTGGGGACAGACACTTGGGCACCGGGGACAGACACTTGGGCGCCGGGGACAAACGCATCGGCTGCAGGGTTCTGTCGGGGGACAGACAGATTGGCTGGGTAACGAGTGTCGGGGGCCGAGCTCGCGTAGGCCGAGCTGGAGCCAGGCAATCCAACAGCTGGCGGCATTGGCGCAGGACCAGGTACATTCGGCGGGTTAGGTGCCGCGGCTCCGATATCCGGGTGGATGGACACCGTCTGTCCCCCGCTTGATATAGGCTCTGTCTGTCCCCCGTTTGAAGCCTGTCCCCCGTTTGAAGTCTGTCCCCCGTTTGAAGCCTGTCCCCCGGTCGCCTGAATTTGAGTTGGGCGGGAAGGGTCCTGATCTGGACTCGGTGCCGGTCGAGACGGCCGCAGGGTTGTTCCCACCGCCACCGCAAGATTCTGCGACGCGAGGTTTGCTTCGTATTCTGAACCCGCAGAATCGGGTGCGTTGGTGGGAGATTGTCGAAAAGGATCAAGGTTTGGATTCGGCGCAATCGAGCTAAAACTCTGATTGCGATCATTGGGCGGTGAGGACCAATTCGCGGGCCGCGCATTGGTTCGGTTGGCTGGGCCGGCGGAGTCTCTCTGTCCCGTAGCCAAACTTGCCCTCTCCAGATTTGTCTGTCCCCCGCCAGTTTGTCCCCCAATAGAGAGTCCCCCGCCGGGTTGATTGGCCGCCGGCCAATCGATGGGTTTGGCCGGATCGATCGCGGCAAGCGAGCTGGATACCCCGCCGGGACTTGATGCTAGCGAGTTGTTGGTTGCTGCTTGTGTCGATTGCACCTCGGGATTGGGTGGTGACAAGACACTTGTCTGTCCCCCTTGCAAGAGTGGGCCAGGCGCCGTCGACCTTAGGTTTCCTAAAGACATTGGCTGATATATCGTGGCCACATTTCCGGCATGGTCTTGGATTTCCGCTTTGAGGACGATCGCGGTCGCCACCGAATCTGGTAGCCAAGTCACTCGATCTTGATACAGCTTTGGGTCGGCCGAATGTTCGCTAGTTACTGGGCTACCCGTCGCCAACGGTAACCACTGGTTTGGTAAATTGGCACCATCCAGGCGATAGCTGAGTCGCAAGGTGCTCTTATCCAGATTGTGATCCGTTCCATGCCAGGTGATCGCGATTCGGCCCGACTTGTCGGGTTCCACGCTCAGGTTCAATTCCGGTTGGACCGTGTCTATGACCATCCGAAGCGTTGGGATCGGCGGCCCGGTCGGAAGCAGTCGCCCATCGCGGTCAAGGGTCTTTAAAGCGAATAGATATTCACCATCGCCAACCGATTGAAACGGGATCCGGGTCGTGGCGGGCGATTGCCGCGCGTAGACATTCCAAGTCACTCCAAGATCCGTTGAAACATACAGCTGGACTTCAACCAACCGCCCATTCACATCATCGGTGCGAAACGGAATCTCAAATTGAGTTTGCGAAGTAACGATGGGCGGCGGTAACTGAAGATCGGCTGGGAAACGCTCCTGCGAACGAGATTCACTTACTTGGAGTCCCGATTCGGGTGTTGGGGTGACTTGACCGAACCCCGGCATCACGTCAAACGCAAGTCCAACTCCGAGTAACGTCGACAATAACCTCCATCCAGCGCGAGTTGCACGTCGGCCTAGCCAGACGCTCCATTCATGTTGAAACAAGTGCCGCATGGGAATATATGGCTTGGAACAAATTGGGGAAAACGATCTAGACGAGTAACGCCCAGCAACCAAGACAGGGAGCATCTTTCGTCGCAGGATGCCGATATAGACGCTACTTGCCCCAGGGGCGAGGCGTCGAACGGATTCCGGCGCCTCGCGTGAACCACGGCAACTTGGGGTTCATACCGTCGTTCATCAGGGTCACATCGACCTGATTTGCAAAGCCGCATGACGCCAGCGAGAAAGACTCTTCATTTTTGGATTGTTCCGATTGGGCTTGCTTGAGGAATTGTCTGGCCCCAACTCGGTTTTTAGGAAAATAACGAACCCGAAGCGAATGAAATGCGTAATAAAGGCGGGTTCCGTGCCAAGTTCAACCTGCGATCGCCAGGGGGGCATGGCCCGGAGAAATTTGGAAAGGCCAAGTTTTTCCCCGCAACAAACAACGGTTTAAGCGTGTTTCCGACTATCCGCAGACCAGCGGATTTGGGATAATACTGGGAAGTGGGCACCGACCATTGGTGGGAGGTGCTGCTGCAAGCATGAATATCCTTGGAAGAGACGTGGTTGGTGATGTTAGGGAGTTCCAACGGACCAGTCGCTGAGTTCAATTGGATTCAGTTGATCGTGTACTGTGGATTAACGGCTGGCCTGCTGGCGGTTGGGGTCTACCTGATCTTGGCCGTTCGAGACTGGATGGCAACTCCTGACGATTATGAAACCGTCGGCGATGATTTGGAGTCCTTACGGAAGGCCTTGCAATTCGGCTCGATCGATGAGGCTGAGTATAAGAAAGCGGTTTTGGCGATCCAAATGCAGGCCGAAAGGCTAAACCATCGTCCGGCAGAACCCCTCAACGCCGCGACCCTACTGACCGCAATCAATCGCTCGGAAAAAACCGTTTTCCAGGAAGTCCAAGGGCGGCACCCCTCCGTGGGAACTGCTGAACAAGAAACGATCGAACAATTTGGCAACGGCGAACAGAAGACGGAAACGGAACTTTCGAAGTCCCCGTCTCCAGGTTCGTCCTAGCATTGGCGAAACCGACCCAAGAACAACAGGGCTTGGTTAAGATAATCCGGTTATTCGTGTCGGTCCGATTTTCGCGACTGCGCGGATAAAGCTTGGCGGTTTTGTATTCGTACAGTGACAGCATGGAAATGGCTGAAATACAGTTTTAACTGCTTGAACCGATGCGGGCAAGGATGACCACAATCGGCCTTGATGAGGTGTCGAGGCGTTCCCGGTTCAGGCGATAGTGCTACAAAGGAGTGCTAATGCCCGCGAGTAACGATATTGGTGGTCGTCGTTCCAGTGCAACCAAGAAGAACGCCTCGTGTTCTTTCTGTCGCAAGAGTTATCGCGAAGTTGGGCCTTTGGTCGAGGGCCCTGGCGATGTCTACATTTGCGGCGAGTGCATCGAATTGTGCCAATCCATCTTGGACCAAGAGCAACGCCGTCGCGGCTCGAACAAGCCCTTGTTCAAACGAATTGCTTCTCCCCGCGAGATCGTTTCGCATCTCGACCAATACGTTATTGGGCAAACCGAAGCCAAACGCGTGATGGCGGTCGCCGTTCATAATCACTACAAGCGACTGACCCTCGGTTGGGAAGGGTCGGATGTCGAGATTGACAAGTCCAACATTCTACTTGTTGGGCCAACCGGCTCAGGAAAAACCTTGCTGGCGAGATCATTGGCGCGCATGCTCAATGTTCCGTTTGCCATCGGTGACGCCACTACCTTGACCGAGGCGGGCTACGTCGGCGAGGACGTCGAAAACCTACTGCTGAAGTTGCTACACGCTGCCGACTTCGATGTGGAAGCCGCCCAACGCGGTATCATATACATCGACGAAATCGACAAGATTGGTCGCACCAGTAATAATGTGTCGATTACGCGCGACGTGTCGGGCGAGGGAGTCCAGCAGTCGCTGTTGAAAATGCTGGAGGGAACCATCGCCAACGTTCCGCCACAGGGTGGCCGCAAACATCCGGAACAGCAGTACATCCCCATCGACACGACGAACATCTTGTTTATCTGCGGTGGAACCTTCTCGGGGATCGATAACATCATTCGACGTCGCTTGGGCAAGCGTTCGATTGGCTTCACGCAGTCGCTTTCGAATCATGTTGAAGATGATATGCGAACCCTAATTCCTCAAGTCAACAGCGACGATATCTTGGAGTTCGGCCTCATTCCCGAATTGATTGGTCGCTTGCCCTTGATCACCGCATTGACTCCATTGGACGAAGCCGGACTGATGCAGGTATTGACTGAACCACGCAACGCGATCGTCAAGCAATATCAGAGCCTGTTTCAAATGGAAAACTGTGAAGTCACCTTTAGTGATTCGGGACTCCAAGAAATTGCTCGACAGGCTTTAGCAAAAGGGACTGGGGCGCGCGGGCTGCGATCCATCATTGAAAATGTGATGCTCGAAGTCATGTTCGAATTACCCGAGCAACCACGCGGCAGCAAGTTTGTCATTGACGAATCGATCGTCCGACGCGAACGGAGCTTGTTCCCCAAGATGCCCGAAAGTAAATCGGCCTAGTAGTCGGATCGCCCCCCAAGAAACTCGTTGCTTGCCGACGTTTTTTGGGGGGTGCGTTTGTTGGTGGTGATCGATTCGGTTGCCAGTGGTCGCCTTCCAATCTTGACGTGAACGGATCTGCGTTGCGGCCCAAAAGATGTTGCTGAATTGGTCTCGTTTCGGCGACAGAAAACCCAGGTCTTTGTCGGAGCGATGCCCCGCAATCGGGGAGCAAGTCAAGCTTTGTTTTGCGATGGATCGAGATTCGGTTCGTCATGTGCCGTTGGTTTTGGCCAATTGAACCGTCCTCAGGTTTTCGATCATGCAGCGCAACGTGGCCCCGAGGGTGCGCGGGCAACGCTGCGAAGCATCTTGAATGCATACGCTCAACTCTGGTGTTGGCCTTTCCGACCTTTACAGAACGAGAGATCGCTCTTACCGGTGGCTTGCGGCGACCGGCAAGGGTTGTTGTAGCCCAATCGAGCCTGATTCGGCCAGAAAAAAATACTTTGCAGCGCTGGGCACCGGGCGAACTGCGGGGACCGGATCGGCGAGGATTCTAGAAAAGTTAACTCTCGAATCGTAGGCAGCCATTTGGCGCGGTTTCGACAGGATTTAGTGTTTTCCTTCGACACGTCGCGCGATCGCTTCGGCTGGGATCGGAATCACGCGAATGTTGGCATTCAGATCCGTCCGCAGGATGTCGACGGGCCGGTCGTTCTCGCTCCAAGTGAATTGGATCACGTAGGCGCCGATCTGCAATCCTTGGCCTTCGTATTGGGGCGGCCAAAAATCCTCGGAACGCGTCGATAAAGCTCGCGCCAAAAGTCGTGTCGCCCGACCCGAGAATCCACCTAACGCCATTTCCAATTGTCCTTGGGATTCTCGGTGAATAAAGAACAAGAACGCCGCGTCTTGTCGATTGGAACCGCAAGGAACAGACGCCCAACGTCCCTTCGCGTCCTCGTAGTAGATACCAGGTTCGGTCGTTTTCTCATCGGCCGCCAAGTTCATCCCGCCAAAACATGAAGTCGCGTTAGGATCTTGCGCGCGATAACGCAGGAAAAACGGGCAGGCGCGCTCTTGGGCCGACTTGATTTTGTCTTGAGAAACAAAACTCTCGGCTCCAAACGCATTGGCCAAAATCAGCTCGACCACGGGATTGCTCTTGGTGCTTCCCAATCCGACTAAACCTTTGTCGCCGCTGGAGGCCAAGAATCCGTCATAGATTTCTCTCGCGCGCTCGACCACTTCCGCTTGCGGGGCTTGACCGGGCGACCAGACCAAGGACTGCTTCAAGTGCTCAGGATGCGGGATATCAGGACTCTCGACGGCGCCCGGCCCCCGCAATTTCGCTGTTCCGCCCAAGGTCGTGACACCGTTCAACAATTCGCCCATCAAGACCGCGTCGGACGCCACAACGTAGGACACTTCGGGAGAATCCGCGTCCACCTCTTTCCGGACGCCGAGACAAAACTCCAGCCGAGTTCGTCGGGCCAAGACTTCCCAAAAACTCTCAGGTTCGATGGCAAAAAGCGCGCCCGGCAATCGGTCTGCGGTGGTATGGCCATGTTCGACCAGATAGTCGCAAAGTCGAGAAAGCGCCTTCAGCGGAATGTACTTGACTTCGTTCTTCAGCAACGCTGCTACTTGATGACGATCCAAGCCCGTGTAATCGACAATCGCTTTGATGGTTCCTGGGCGCTTGCGAGGGTCCGGATTGTGTCCTAGGAGTTCAGCCAATCGAAACGAATAACGCATCGGAATTCCTTCAGTTAGTCGCGGCGACGCCGTGGTAATCGAACCAACACGCGAGCCACCTACGCCAATAAGCATAGGATGCACAACGGCAGAATCAATACCCTAAGTCGCGCATTTTCCCGAATTAGAGGCGTCTAATGTGAAAATGCCACGGAAATTGACTCTGCGGAGACTTCGCGGAGTCGGAGACCAAAGTTCCCTCGGAAAACGCCGAACTTGAACGCCGGGTTTGTGCGAAAACTCGCAAACCATGCGGCTTCTCTATTTACTCGGGTTTGGGTTTTCGCCTAGTATGACAGAGCTGCGGGAGGTGGATGCCGTCGGAGGTATGATTGTGTTTCAGCTGAATTCGAATCGTTTGGCTCGTCTGGTCGGCGGCCTCTGTGCCACCTTCGTGTGGGCATCTTCGTTCGTTGGGGTTCACGCCCAGTTTCACCAAACGCAACCCAATCAAACGGGGCCATTGGGTCCCACGATTCCGGGTCAAACGGGTGCCGGTGCCATGACGGACGCCAACGCGGGGTTTCGCACCGACAGTACCCTTTTGCCTGGGCTTAGGCCATTTGTCAATTCACCGGCGAATGCCAGCACCAACCTCTCCAATGTTCCGGCCACCACATCGGCGACGGATTTGAGTGGCGGACAATCGCAGGGACTTCCGGTGCTTTCCAATCGTCAAAACCAGTTCCAAGATCCAACGCTGGCGACTGGGGATTGGCGGGGAGCCGCAACCCAGGGAACCAACACTGGCCTTGGTCCTTCCACCAATCCGGCCTTCGGCGCCAACACGCAATTCGGTTCCCGTACAAGTGAATGGCAGTCGCCCAATATAGGATTTCCTCCAGGCAACGGGCTCCAATCGCCAGCACCATTAGTGCCGCAAAGCAATGGAGAAATGTTGGCTCCTTCTGACCGGATGCTCGCGAATGATCAGATGGCGATTCAACGTCAAAACCAAACCATTGCGGATCGACAAAGAAGAATTGCTGATTGGGACAAGGGAATTGATTCGAATCAATTCCTTGACCCTTTTGTCGTTCGTCGTCCAAGACTAGTCACCAAGGGCTCCGATGGACTTGAAGATCGTTTTGCACGCGACTCATCGATTGGGGAAACGACGGCACGCGAAGTTGTTTACAATCAGGAGTCTTCCACCGAGGTAAATGCCAATAGCGCCACCAAGTCGTCCTCGCTAACCAAATCGGAAAAATCGATGGACAATTTCATGTGGTGGCTGATGGTTTGTTCGGTAATGGCAAATTTGATTCTGTTCTACCTCTTGTACGACTCGCGCGCCAAATACCTCAACTTGGCGGACGAACTACAATCGCGATTCTTTCGAGAAGGATAAGATATTGCTATTTACGGATTTATGAAATCCGGTAAGAATCCCCATCCGGGAAGGATCCTGGCTTGGGGCAGTGGCAGCTGCCACAACAGTCTTAGTTGAAATAACTTCGCAAAGGAGTGCGAAAATGCGAATCGTAGCGGTTTTCATCGGCTGGTGCATGACGATCATTGGATCGTGCCATGTGGCATTCGGGCAGACACCGATCGTGGCCATCGACATGGGGGCGGTTTTCGAATCTCATCCATTGTTCGTCAGCCAATTGGAAGCATTGAAGCAAGAGCTGCGTCAATTCGAAGAAGACCAAAACCGGCAACGTGAAGCGCTCCAAGCGAAGTTTCAGACGTTGCGTGGCCAAGATCCGAGCAGCGAAGTTTATCGCCAAACGGAAGCCGAAGTTGCCAGCCAAAGCGCTAACTTGGATGTTCAAAAGCGATTGCGGTCCAAAGAATTTGCGCAGCGCGAAGCCAAGATCTATTTTGAAATTTACACGGACGTCTCGGCAAAAGTATCGTCGTATTGCCAGCACCATGGCATTGCGACGGTTATTCATTACAACTCGCGCCCGATGGACCTGAATAATCCCGCCACCATCATGGACCGCATTGGATCGAACGTTGTCCATGCGCGACCGGATTGGGAAATCACGGCGGCGATCAAGCAATTGTGTGCCGCTCCCGCTCAAGCGGCGGGAAACACCAGCAACCTTCAACCGCGACTGAATCGCTAAGGTTTGAAACGGCTAGTGGAACCCCCAGCTCTATCTAGCTTGATCGACAACGTTCCGTGCACGCAACCTTCAACTCAGGCTTCAGTAAAGAACGGACCATCGCTTGAATCCTTCCCTGAGAAACCAGCAAACGATCAAGACTCCGTTCGAGGTTTGCGGACGGAGCTATTGGAGTGGATTAGAAGTCCGCATGCGATTTCAGCCTGCTCCGGCCAATTTTGGCATCGCCTTTCAGCGTATCGATCTACCTGGCCAAACTTTGATTCCAGCCATTGTAAGTCATCGGGTCGAAGTGCCAAGACGGACAGTCTTGGTTGCCGGAACCGATTCGGTGGACATGGTGGAACACGTGCTGGCTGCTTTGTCCGGAATGCAGGTGGACAATTGTTTGATTCAGTTGGATCGCGGAGAAGTGCCGGCCTTTGATGGCTCATGTTTGGAATTGTTGCATTTGCTCCAATCGGTGGGCACCGTCCGTCAAAAAGTCTTGCGTCCTCAGTTGGTAATTGACTCCGAGTTGCATGTTGGTAATGAAGGTAGTTGGATCCAAGCGAAACCCAATCCAGTCGGGCAACTGGAAATAAGCTATTCACTTGAGTATCCGCATCCCGCGATTGGCGCCCAACAACTCAATTACGTTCATTCGCCCGCAGCTTTTGGGCGAGAACTGGCGAGCGCCCGGACTTTCTTATTGCAACAAGAGGCCGAAATCCTCCGCCAAATGGGTGTGGGTCTGAAAGTTACCAATCGCGAGGTCTTGGTCTTTGGCGATGACGGGCCGCAAGGCAACCGATTGAGATTCCAGGACGAGTGCGTTCGCCACAAAACATTGGATGTACTGGGTGATTTGATGCTGGCTCCGTTCGATGTGGTCGGAACCATTGTCGCCTATCGGAGTGGACATCATCTGAACGCCGAAATGGCGCGGCAATTGGTTCAGATGTACAACTCGCAAAACTCGCATCGCCGCCAAGCCGCCTAAATCTCTGCCAGCGAAGGACCGCCCCAATGAAACCAACGATTCCCTTCAAGATAGTTCGCGACGATTCCGAGGACCGCTGGGTCGCCCCCAAAATCTCTCCGTTGGCCGCGGTGGACCCCCGAGCCATTATTGAGCCGGGCGTCGAGATTGGGCCGTTTTGTGTGGTCGGCCCGGATGTGACCATTGGCGCTGGAACCGTGCTGCACAACAACGTGACGGTCATTGGTCACACGAAAATCGGTTGCCGGAATAAGATCTTTGCAAATTGCGTCATTGGCGGTGAACCACAAGACCATTCATACCGCGGCACTCCCACAAGAGTCGAAATCGGGGACGATAACACCTTTCGAGAGGGTGTTACCATCAACCGGGGAACCGAAAAGGAAGAAGGCCTCACCTACGTAGGTAATCACAATTACTTGATGACCGGCTGCCACATTGCCCATGATTGTCACGTCGGCAGCCATATCACCATGGCGAATGGCTGTATGTTGGGTGGCCACGTCCATATCCATGACTACGTAACCTTCAGTGGCGTGGTTGCCTGCCATCATTTCGTTTCTGTTGGTTCATATTGTTTTGTGGCGGGGCTCTCGCGAGTGATTCAAGACGCGCCTCCCTTCATGTTGTGTGATGGAATTCCTTCACGACCACGGAAAGTCAATCTAGTTGCGTTACGTCGAAATCAGTTTCCGAGCGCTGAAATCGCCTCACTTACGGAAGCTTATCGTCTGCTCTACCACGATCCAATCGGAACGGAGAACGCCAAACGCGTACTGCATGAACAAGGTTTGTGGTGCCCGGCCTTGGATCATCTGTTCCAATTTCTCGAACACAAGCTTAATGGAATCAAGGGTCGCGGTCGCGATCAGAGGAGTAAGGTAGCATGAGCCCGTTACGCGTCTTGGTTGTTGGTGGTGGACACCTCGGCAAGATACATTTGAAGTTGCTTCACGATCATTTGCCAACGGTTGGATTGCCTAAGATTATTCCGGTCGGCATCGTGGATCCCGTTGCTAACTCGCGCGAGGCACTTAGCCAACAGTGGAACCTACCCAACTATGCGGCGGTTGAAGATTGCGACCTGGATTTTGATGCTGCGATTGTTGCGACACCGACGCGAAGCCACTTTGAAGTGGCTCGTCAATTAATGCTTGCGGGCAAGCATCTCTTGATCGAAAAGCCGCTGACAATGACGGCACGTGATAGCCAGCAACTGATCGAAATGGCTAAGGATCGTGATTTGGTGGTTCAAGTGGGGCACGTCGAGCGATTCAATCCCGTCTTCCAAGAAGCTCGCCGTTGTGTCGAGCGTCCGCGTTATCTGGAATTACATCGAGCCAGCCGCTTTACAGGCCGTTCGACGGATGTTGGTGTGGTCATGGATTTGATGATTCACGACATTGATCTAATGCTGAACCTGGTCGATGCAGATGTGCAGCGAGTTGAAGCTCTGGGCGTGAGTGTGTTCGGAGATCACGAAGATATGGCCCAAGCACGAGTGTTGTTTACCAACGGGGCCGTCGCCAACTTGTGGGCTTCGCGATGTAGCTACACTCCACAGCGTGCCATCAAATTGTTTGGCACCAATGGCTTCGTGCATGCCGATCTGACGTCTCGCCAAGTGACGTCGGTGCTGGCTCCGGAAGACATTCAAGCGAAACGGCTGATCTACAACCGACTGTCGCCCGAGGCGAAGCGAAATTTGACGGAACAATTGTTCGAGTCGGTTTTGCCGCAACGGACTTATGAAGTTCCTGGATCAAACCCACTTCTGGATGAACAGGCGGATTTCTTCCGAGCGATTGCCACCGGCTGCGAAAATCAAGTTTCAGCGGCTGACGGCCACCGAGCCGTCGTGCTGGCCAACCAAATTTTGTCTGCGATTCGTGCCCATGCTTGGACAGAAAATGCCTTTGGCCCACGCGGACCATTGGTAACCGTGGATCAGTTTATGCACGACGAACCGCAACGCCAAGTTGCATAGGTTTTGACATGAACATTGCCTTGATCGTTTTGCTGCCATTGCTGGGTTCGGTCCTACCCGCATTGATGATTCGATCCGGGCGGAACTCCTGCGTGGCCTCAGCCGCTGTGCCGAGTTTTTTGGCGTTTTCGTTGCTGTTGACACATGTCCCAGCGGTGTTCTATTTCGGAACCACTCCCAAAGTTAGCTGGCCTTGGCTGGCGTCCATCGGCCTGCATGTCGAGTTTTGGGTGGATGGCCTAGGGCTGCTGTTCGCGACATTGATTTTGGGAATCGGCCTTCTCATTCTGATCTACGCGCGTTCTTATCTCGCGGCCGAAGATCCGATGGGCAACTTCTATTGCTACCTGTTGATTTTTCAAGCGGCAATGGTTGGCATTGTTCTCTCGGATAACGTGATCCTGTTGATGATGTTTTGGGAGTTGACCAGCCTTAGTTCTTTCTTGTTGATCGGTTTCTGGAGTCATCTGCCGGCCGGTCGGCAAGGGGCGCGGATGGCGCTGACCGTTACTGGTGGCGGTGGACTTGCACTATTGGCCGGGGTCTTGTTGTTAGGGCAAGTTGCCGACACTTACCGAATTAGCGAGATAATAACCCGCCGCGAATTGATTCAAAGCTCCGAATGGTATCCAACCATTTTGATGCTCATTCTCGTCGGCTGTTTCACCAAAAGCGCGCAGTTCCCGTTCCACTTCTGGCTACCCCGGGCCATGGCGGCCCCGACTCCGGTGTCGGCTTACTTGCACTCGGCGACAATGGTCAAAGCCGGTCTGTTTTTGCTGGCCCGCTTATGGCCCGTTTTACAAAACGATCATCTTTGGTTTTACAGTGTGGCTTCCATTGGGCTGTTGACAATGCTGATCGGTGCGATCATTGCCTTGTTCCAAGATGATCTCAAAGGCTTGTTGGCGTATTCGACGATTAGCCACTTGGGCTTGATCACCATGCTGTTGGGCTTTGCGACTCCCGTCGCAGTGTCGGCGGCAGTATTTCACATCATCAATCACGCCACGTTCAAAGCCGCTTTGTTTATGAACGCCGGGATTGTCGACCACGAGGCTGGAACGCGTGATCTGAAACGCTTGGGCGGGCTGATGTGGCTGATGCCAGTGACTGCCCTGATTGCCATGGTTGCGGCGTTTTCGATGGCGGGTTTACCGCCGCTCAATGGTTATCTCTCCAAGGAAATGATGCTAGAAGAAGCTTCGCACACGAAGTGGATGGATTCGAAGCAAGTGATCCCGACTTTGGTGACCATCGCGGCCGTCTTTTCGGTCGCGTATTCTTTTCGATACGTTTTCGGAGTTTTTGCCGGCCGGGTTCGACACGATTATCCTCATCATCCGCATGATCCGCCGCCCGGCTTGTGGTGGCCACCCACTTTATTGATCGTGTTCGTGATCGCCATTGGGCTTCGACCTGATATTGTTGCGGAATCATTGGTGAAGTCTGTCACCGCCGCCGTCATTCAAGACCAAGCACCTGACATTCATCTCAAGTTGTGGCATGGATGGACACCCGCGGTGACGATGTCTGGAATCGCGGTCGGTGGCGGGGTCGTGCTTTGCCTGATGTACCTCTTGCTCCGCAAAGTCTGGGACATTTTGCCCCGGCCGGATGCGAAGTTTCTTTTTGATGCATTGGTCGCTGCGTTGACTCGTGGCTGCCAGTTGATTAACGATTTTGTTCACAATGGCTCACAACAACGCTACATTTTCATGACCATTGCGACCACCATTGCACTGGCAGGTTGGGCCTTTGCAAGCTATCCGTGGGCATTGGGAGAGCGACCACAAAACCCAATCACGGCTCCGCTAATTGTCGGTTGGATTCTAGTCATTGGTTCGACCATGTTGGTCGTGATCAATTACCGCAATCGACTGTATGCGCTGATTGCCTTGGGCGTCGTCGGTCTCTTCAGTTCAATAGGGTTTGTCTACGTTTCGGGAATCGACCTAGCATTGACCCAAGTCTCCGTCGAAGTCGTCACGATCATCTTGATGCTGCTAACTTTGTATTTCCTGCCCAAGCATTCGCAACCGGAATCCCTGAATTGGGTTCGTTTGCGCGATGCGTGTTTGGGAATTGCGGCGGGAATTGGGATGGGCGGAATGAGTTGGTTGATGATGACTCGAAATTGGTCGATGGAGAGTATCCAAGGCTATTTTTTGGCCAATGCCAAATCGGGTGGCGGTGGCACGAACGTGGTCAATGTGATCTTGGTTGACTTTCGAGGTTTCGACACCTTTGGCGAGATCACCGTGTTGGGTTGTGCCGGGTTAGCCATCTTTGCCATGTTGGAAGGGCTCTTCCGCGGCAAGCTGTTGTCCAAGCTTCAATGCTGGAAACCGGATGTCGTCAAGACAGCCGATCGACATCCTATTTTGATGGTCGTTGTCACTCGAGTTCTATTGCCGATGGCGATTTTGGTCGGCATGTTCATTTTTTTCCGCGGCCACAATTTGCCGGGGGGCGGCTTCATTGCGGCTCTGATCGTTTCGGTTTCCTTGATCATGCAGTACATGGCCAGCGGGTTCGGGTGGGCAGCGAATCAGATTCGATTCAAGTACCACGGGTTGATCGGCGGTGGCGTGTTAGTCGCTGCGGCAACCGGAATTGGTGCAATGGTCGGCGATCGACCTTTCTTGACGAGCTGGCATGATCATTGGCATCCTCCCAAGTTTATGGGAATTGACTTTGGGGATATTGAAGCCGCCAGTGCGATGGCCTTTGATCTTGGCGTGTTCTTGACCGTCATTGGGGCGGTTATGTTGGCCTTGGCTCAATTCTCCAAGCTGGGAACCCTGACCGCAGATTCACGGGTAAATCAAACCCCAATGGACTGTGATCCTTCTCGCAGTTTTTCGTCCCAACACCATTCACCGAAACATTGATGAGGAGTTGCGAATGGAATTGTTGTTGGCAACCGCGATTGGAGTCTTCACGGCCGCAGGAGTCTTCCTGGTTTTGCGTCCGCGAACGTTTTCTGTGGTGATGGGAATGAGCTTTTTGACATATGCCATCAACTTCTTTTTGGTGTCGGTCGGTCGACTGGCCATCAACCAACCGGACATCTTGGTTAAAGGTCGTGACCTAACTCAATACGCCGACCCGGTGCCTCCGGCGTTAGTTCTAACCTCGATTGTGATTTCGTTTGGCATGACCGCGATCATGGTGGTGATGGGCGTGCGTGGTTTTTTCGAAAACAATAGCGACCATGTCAACATCGACGCCACTGAGGAATCGATTGCGAGGAGTCGCGAATGAATCATTTGCTGATCTTGCCGATCTTGTTTCCGGCGATCATCGCTCCGTTGCTCGCCATGGCCGTTCGGCACGACATTGTCTTGGCGCGGGTCTTTTCGTTCGCGGCCACACTCGGCTTGGTGTTGTTGGGTTGCTTGTTGATGTGGACTGCCAGTGATGGGCAGATTCGAGTCTACGAATTGGGAGCTTGGAAAGCCCCCTATGGAATTGTGCTCGTACTGGATCGGCTATCGGCACTGATGGTTTTGCTCACTGCATGTTTGGCGACTGTGGTACAACTGTACGCGATGAGCGGATGGGACAGACGAGGCCATCATTTCTATTCCATGTTTCATGTTCTGTTGATGGGGGTCAACGGGGCGTTCTTGACCGGCGACTTGTTTAACTTGTTCGTGTTTTTCGAACTGTTGCTGATCGCGTCTTATGGCTTGATGGTGCATGGTGGAGGTCCAGCGCGATTCAAGGCCGGTCTGCAATACATTTCGATCAATCTCATTGGTTCGGTGATTTTTTTGATGGGGTTGGGAACGATTTACGGTGTGACCGGCACGTTGAATATGGCCCATTTCGCGGAACGAATTTCACAAGTTCCCGAATCTGATCAAGCCATCATGGCGGTTGGAGCCAGCCTCTTGCTGGTTGTTTTTTGCATGAAAGCCGCTTTGGTTCCCTTGCATTTTTGGTTGCCGGCAACCTACTCCAATGCCCCTCCGCCCGTTGCAGCGTTGTTTTCGATCATGTCCAAGGTTGGTGTCTACGCCTTGATTCGATTCAGCGACTTGTCACTACTGCAACAAGGTGGGCCTTTCGCGGGATTAGGAACGCAATGGCTGATGCCCTGTGCTGTGTTGACGCTGGTAGTGGGAGCGGTCGGTGTTCTCGCGGCCCGCAGTTTATCGCTGCAAGCCAGCTTCGCAGGTATCGCTTCGATCGGCACGATGCTGATCGCCATTGGACTCTACACTCCGGAAGCCCAAGCAGCGGGACTGTACTACATGTTGCATTCCACGTTGGCGGTTGCGGCTCTGTTTTTAGTCATCGATATGGTCATCGTTCGTCGGCCTGGGGCAGGTGACGGGTTTGATCCCAAGCCATTTCCCAATCAAGGGTTCTTGGCCGCTTTCTTCTTCGTTGCCGCTTTGATAGTTGTGGGTTTGCCACCTTCGTCAGGCTTTTTGGGGAAGCTACAGATATTGCATCACCTGAAGTCCACTGACGATTGGCCCATGCTGTGGGCTGCGATCTTGGTTGCATCTTTCGTGACTCTATTAGGTTTTTCCCAAGCAGGCAGCTTTGTCTTTTGGAAATCCTCCGCCGATAAAAAGTATTCTCCAACGGTTGGCGAAGAGCGGCAAGCTACGGAATGTGAGAGCCAACCCTTAGCCTTGCCGGCAACGGCGGTCGGCATGGCATGGGCGTTGTTAGTTCTGTTGACCGTTTTCCCTAGTCCCGTAATGAACTATCTGGAAGCCACGGTGGCCCAGTTGTTCGATCCTCAGCAGTATATCAACGCGGTGTTGGAACCGGCGAAAAAGGCGGGCCTATGACCTCCACCTCAAATCAATCTGGGCATCATCACGAGCCTCATCACGAACACCACGCGAAACATCCCGAGCGGTCGCTGTTGCGCAAATGGTTTCCGCATCCGATCTTGAGTTTGGTTCTGATCGGACAATGGTTGGCATTAAACAACAGTCTCGCTCCGGGGCACATTGTGGTTGCGGTGATTTTGGCTGGTTTCATTCCAATTTACACTGCGAATTTCTGGCCAAATCGTCCCAAGCTCCGTGCCCCATTTACCTTTCTGATGTTTTTGTTCGTCTTTGTTTGGGATATTGTCGTTGCCAACCTGCAAGTTGCAACGTTGGTGATGTTTTATTCGCCATCCAAACTCAATAGCCAATGGTTATGTGTCCCCTTGGAACTGCGACAACCCGAAGCGATCGCGATGTTGGCTGGCACGGTTTCCTTGACTCCGGGTACCATCAGCAGCGATCTTTCTCCGGACGGACGCTTCTTGCTGGTTCACTGCTTGCACGTGGACGATCCCGCCGCAGAAGTTCAAAAAATTAAAGATCGGTACGAACGCCGATTGAAGGCGATATTCCCATGATGCAATTGGCCATTTACTTCTGTTATCTCGCCGTCAGCTTGGCGCTGCTGATGAACATTTGGCGACTATACATTGGGCCCAACGTCGTCGATCGCGTGATGGCTGCCGATACGTTAGTGATCAACTCAATGGTGTTGCTGATTCTTTATGGAATTCAAACCAAAACCACGTTGTACTTTGAATCGGCACTGCTTTTGGCGATGTTTAGCTTCATTTCGACAGTGGCTTACTGCCGGTTCCTGATGCGGGGCGACATTGTTGAATAGGTTTCCCAGATCTGACGAATGACATCCCAGCGGAGTTCAGTGAGCCATTATGTTTGAAATGCCAGCCAATGTTTGGGAATGGGTTGTGATCGCCAACCTCTTGATCGGGGGCGTATTTGTCTTTATTGGATCGCTGGGTTTGTTGCGACTCAATAACACGATGGCGAGAATGCACGCTCCATCCAAAGCCACGACCATCGGCATCGGCGGTGTCCTTGTGGCATCGGTTTTCTACTTTTACCAAGTGGTCGACGAACCGTATCGTATTTTTCCCGCGCAAGACTTGCTCGTTGTGTTTTTCTTGTTTCTGACGGCTCCTGTATCGGCACATTTTATGGCGAAGGCCTATCTCCACAAACATCCACCGCAAGAAAGCGATTTGCCGCAGCCCACGAATGGTGTCGGATGGGCCACCTTCAAGTCGCTGAAGTCTACCCACGATCACCCGTAAACGTCTTGAAACATTACCCAAGTGGTCCTTGTCCAAAAAATACTCGTGACGTATCGCCGCAATTAGCTGCATGTTTAGGATTGGATCGACTTACGGCAGCCGAGTGTCCTGGTCGAAGCAAGGAAAAGGAAAATCCGGCTCCACGGTGCGTGTGGATTGATAGGCGCGAACCAAATCGGCCACAATCGTAGGATGAGTCTCCGCCAAGTTGTTTTCCTCTTTGAAGTCGGCTTCCAAATCGTACAGTTCCCATTCACTAGGCATCTTGGTCATCAGACCTTTGCGGATGGCCTTCCATTTCCCGTCTCGAATCGCGACGATTCCTCCGTATTGTGGAAACTCCCAAATCATCGGTTGTGATCGATTCAAAGTCGCGCTTCCTCGCAAGGTATCGTTCAAATCAACTCCATCTGATTGCAATCCCGTTGGGAGTTTCGTTCTGGCAGCCTTGCAAAACGTTGGGAACCAATCCGGAAAATAACTAGGCACATTGGTCGTCGTACCGGGGCGGACGACGCCGGGCCAACGCACGAGGCATGGAATCCGAATCCCACCTTCGTCGCAGCTCCCCTTGTAGCCCTTCAAGTCTCCCGTCGAATCGAAAAATTCACTGGCTGCTCCGCCAATGCTCCAACGTTTGTCTTGGCCCGCGTGCGTCGGCCCGTTATCCGAGATAAACACGACCAACGTGTTGTCGGCAACGCCAAGCTCGTCCAAGCGATTCATGATTTTGCCAACATGATTATCTAAATGGGAGATCATGGCCGCATAGCCGGCCCGCGGCCTGGGATGGGGCAGGTAGCCATTTTCACCTCGGTAAGGCCCGGTTTCTTGATCCCATTCGTGAGGGTAGTGGTCCAGCCACTCCTGGGGTGGATGCATGGCCACGTGAGGTTCAACAAATGGTAGGTACAGGAAGAACCGACGTTGATGGTTCGAATCCAACCACTCGATTGCTTTGTCCAGTATTCTCTCTGGTGCGTAAACGTCAGCCCGGTAAGCCTCGGCCCGCACCTCGCCCTCGGGCTGTTTCCTGTGACCCGGAATGGGCCGCGAATTGATCTCATCGATTCGGTCATCGTCATCAAGATATGACGGATAATAGCTATGCGCGTTGCGTTGGCAATTGTAGCCATAAAATCGATCGAAGCCCTGTTTGATTGGCGAGCCACTGGTATCGGTTGGGCCAAGCCCCCATTTTCCAAATCCACCGGTTGCGTAGCCCGCCTCTTGCAGCACTTCCGCGATGGTAATCGCCTCCGCAGTAATTGGCCATTGACCCGGAAAGGCGCGTCCATTGCCCGAATCTCGATTACCGCGAATTTCCGCGTGGGCCGAATGCTTGCCTGTCAAGAGTGTGCACCGAGCCGAAGCGCAGACAGGCGACCCTGTGTAGTGATTTGTAAATCGCATTCCCTGACTCGCCAAACGATCCAAATGCGGTGTTTGAATTTTCTCTTGGCCGTAACATCCTAAGTCGCCATATCCCAGATCATCCGCCAGGATGAGAACGATGTTGGGCTGGTCGGCGAAACCGTGCTGGTCTAACGTCAAGCCAACAAGACACAAAACAGCCAAGCGGCAGAGGTACTTGATCGAAGCGAGCAACAACAGCTGGGGGTGGCTCATGGCGGGCAAATTCCTCTGCAGATGGGGGCTATTTCTCGAACCACAACCTTTGCTACTCGGCGAGTTGTTGGGCGATTTAGTAAAAAATGGCAAACAGATGGAGTGACGCGATTCTGGGTTGAGATGCGTTAATCCTGACCCTCGTAAGGAACGACCGTTGCCAATCGCCTCACGCCAAGACGGTACTAAAGATACTGTTCGACCACTTGTTCATACCAGCCACTGCTCAAATCGCGGCCGGAACTGAGGGCAAGTTTGACGGGCAGCGCACCGTCCCGGGCCGGCGAGCGACCCTGACAATTCTTCCTCTAAAAAAGTAGCCCCCGCCCGCTTTACAAGCGAGGAGAACGCGATATTATATTGATACTGAGTCTCAAGATCGAATTGAGACTGCCAACGCAGCCAGCCAGTAGGCTTCGACCTGGATTTGCTAGGTCGAATTGCCTCCGCCAGCCACGCAGGAATCCACTGCCCAGTTCGTCGTCATCCGACTGGGTTCACTTTCCTTGAAGCGCTGATGGAGGTTTTCTCATGCGCCGATTTTTTTCCGTCGGTTCACGATCTATGGTGCTCGTTCGCGTTCCGCGACTGGGCTTTACCTTGGTGGAGTTGTTGGTTGTCATTGCCATCATCGGCATCCTGATCGGCCTCTTACTGCCGGCCGTTCAGGTGGCTCGCGAAGCCGCTCGTCGGGCCCAATGCGCGAACCATCTTCGCCAGATTGGTTTAGCCCTCCACAACTACGAAAGCAGCCAACGTAAATTTCCGGTAGGTTCCATCGAACGCAGTTTTGTCAGTGTCTTTGCGTCGGTGTTGCCGTACGTGGAGCAAGGCAACTTGCATGATCGCTACGACTTTTCTCGCTTCTATACCGACCCGCAGAATGCTGCCGTTTCGCAGCAGGCCTTGCCGGTGTTCCTCTGCCCATCCATGGTTATTCCGCGCCGAGTTCCGGAGCCACTGGGCCATGAAGTCGGCGGACCTTCGAGCTACTTGGCAAGTGAAGGCAGCAATACACACATGACGGTCTCGGACGGCATGTTTGGCGTGAACTGGCCGTCGCATGGCTTCCACAACAGGCCACTTGGTTTCCGCGACATTTTGGATGGCTCGTCCAACACACTGGCTGTCGGTGAAACCACCTACGGCGCGTTGGACTACTATTGGGCCTCATCGGTGCCGCAAATTGGTGGCACGGTTCGATACGGTTTGGCTCGATGGGTGGTTGGTTATCCGCGTGGAGTATCCATGGGTACCACTCGCTTCCCGCTAAACCAACCTTCACGCCTGACACTAGGTGGCTACTCGAGCCAGCATCCCGGTGGGCTGAACTTTCTAAAGATGGACGGCAGCACCCAGTATTTGGCTGAAGAAATCGATCCTGTGGTATTGCAGGCCCTTGGCACTCGCGCGGGTCGAGAGGTGATCAGCAATGACCCATTCTGAAACGACGAATTCGGCAACGGCGTTTGGCTTTTCTCTTGTCTTGTTGTTGTTGGCCTTGTTCGCGACAATAACGGGAGCGGGTTGTCGTGAAACCAAGCCCGAGCGACTGGAGATTTCTGGAGTCATCACTTTGGATCAGAAGGCGATTGGACCGGTGCTGATCACATTGATTCCGACCGAACCGAATCAGGTTGGATGCACGATGCTTGCCGAATCGGGTGCCTATCAAACAAGCCAACAGTCAGGTCCGTCTGAAGGCACCTATCAGGTCATCGTCTCGTCGCTGGAACCCGAACTGGAAGAACTGGAATCACGACGAGCGGCCAAGCAACCGCTCTTTAGTTCGGTCAAGATTCCGCTGAAATACCAGAGACCTGGGGAGTTGTGGGTCGACATCGAGTCCGGCGTCGAGAATCACCTGCGATTGGAACTGAGTTCGAAGTAAAGCCTGGCCACCGGACGGTGCATGATTCGCAACTTGTTTGGTGGCATTTTTCTGATACCAACATGAGAGGATAAGTCGATGGGATTCGCAAAAAACAAGTTCTTGATAGCCGCTTGCTTGACCTTGATGGTGGCGTTGGTTTTCGTTTCTAACGCCGGTGCTCACTTCACTTGGGTGTTGTTGCCGGAACCTGGTTCGCGGCAATTTGCGGTCGTGTTCAGTGAAGGGTTGCACCCCGACAATCCCGACTATTTAAGCCGCTTGGCCGACTCGCCGGTGATCGTGCATGGTCCTGACGGAAAGTCGACTGTCGTCGCGCTGCAACTGGCCGAAGATAAACTGGTGGGGGAAATACCGAAAGACTTCGACGCGATCGCCCTCGAAATCCCGGTGACTTGGGGCGTGATCGAACGCGGTGGCGAAAGATTCTTACTCAAGTATCGAGCACTGGGTTTACTCGATCTGGACCGAGCATCTTCCCTGAAGTTCACAGCAGCTTCCGCGGCTGCACCTGCTCTTGAATTGTCGCGGTCTGAAAACAAACTGGTGGTGAAAGCCAGCGTGGGACAGGCTCCCATGGGCGAGGCGCAAATCAAAGTGATTGGTGCATCCGAGCCCCAAGAACTAACGACGGACTCGCAAGGCTTGGCAACTTGGAACCATGCGGAAGCGAATGTGTACGGGCTTTTCGTCAAAGCCAGCCACCAAGAGGAAGGGCAACACAACGGCCAACCGTACGCGGAGGTGCGCACTTACGCCACCCTGTCGGTTCGACTCGCCGTGTCGACGGACGCAACAGACGAGCCAGTTGCCCCGTTTCAATCTGTGGTGGAGAACGAACCTGGGATAGACTTACCGGAATTGCCATTTGGGATCACGAGCTTTGGAGCAGCCCGCATCGGTGATGCGATTTACGCTTACGGTGGACATACCGGGTCGGCGCATAGCTATTGGAATACATCGCAGTCCAACCAACTCTTGCGTTGGGATTTGAATTCCGCGAACGGGAGTTGGGAGGCCATTGCCGAAGGCTCACATCGACTGCAGGGCTTGGCGATGGTTGGCTACGGAGACCGTTTGATTCTGGTTGGTGGTTTCTTCGCTAAGAACGCGGAAGGCGAGCCGCATCAATTGCATAGCCAGGACCAAGTGTCGGTATTCGATACCGTTACCAAGCAGTGGAGTGATCTACCGGCGTTGCCGAGCGGTCGCTCCAGTCACGATGCCATTGTTCATGGCGACAAGCTGTACGTAGTCGGCGGTTGGAATATGAAGGGCTCTGAGGCGACTATCTGGCACGATACCGCATTGGTGATGGATTTAAAGGCCGCAAACCCGACTTGGGTCGAACTGCCAAGCCCGGGCTTCGAGCGACGCGCTCTGGCGTTGGCGGCATTTGAAGACAAAATCTTTGCGGTGGGAGGTATGGAGCGACAGGGCACGCCAACTCGTCGGACGTCGATCTTTGACACGACGACTCAGCGTTGGAGCCATGGCCCTGAATTGGTCGGCACGCAAGACATGGTCGGATTTGGAGCTGCCTGTTGGGAGTTGGACGGTAAATTGGTCGCAACCACTTACGATGGAAGTGTGCAAGTTCTGAGCGAAGATCAGAAACAGTGGCGAAACGTTGGCCAAACGTCAAACGCCAGGTTCTTTCATCGGATGCTACCGTTGCGACCAGGACAATTGGTGTTGTTCGGAGGGGCGAATATGGAAAGCGGCAAGTTCACTCGCCCAGAAGTCATTCGCTGGGTGACAACCGAATCGACAAGTGGACGAACACCTGGCTCAAACGCGAATCGATAGCGGCGTCTTTCAGTAAGTTGAGCGATCAGGGGCGGCCGGTTCAGCGAATTTCGAACGTCGTTGAAGTGGCCGCTGTACCGTTGATTTGAATCGTCAAGCGATGGGTGCCGGGATACAATCGATATGTCGTGGCATTCGCCAGCAGCGGATGTCGCTTGCACACGATGACCGATTTGCCAACTTGTAATTCTAAGGTCTTGGCCTTGAAAACTTTGGGAGCAAGACTGCCATTCGCTTTCACGAAATCGATGACGTAATCGACAATGACCGCCTCTGGGCGCGCTGCCGTCAGCGTCAGTGAAAACTCGAGGGATTCGCCAGGCGAAATTACCGACGTAGCCAACTCGAAGTTCTCAACTTTGATTCGCGGAGTGGTTTGAAAGCCCAGAAACTTCATTGCTTGAGGGTGGCCTTGTTTGACCAGAGTTCGCAGCGCATGCCGACACATCCATTCCAATTCGCCAAGCTCTTGCCGCTTGAGTTTTCGCCACCTGCGCAGCGTTTCGATTACCACCGCGGGATCGATTTTTGAGATGTCGTTTAGGTGATTTGCAACACTGCGGGTAACGTATCTCGTCGGATCGGCATGCAGTTGGTCCAGGAAGGAAAGGGGGGTGGTGTATGGAATCGACAATCGACCTGACCAGGGGAGTCGAGGTCGAGTTCCTTCACTGACCAAACGCCGAACATGGTAATTTCGATCCCGTGACCATTTGGCTAACTCACGCAAAGTGACTTCCGGATGCGAGTTAATGAAAGCGCGTATGGCGTCTTCCATTGAAAACCGTTTGGTTATCTCCTTGAGCGTCTTGAGAGAGGTCGCAAGATGTTCCCGGCTGTGTCCACGTCGGACAACAAATTCGCCAAGGGGAGCCATGATGAAATCGCCAAAATCATCATCGGACTTGTGGGGATCTAGTTCGGGTGGCAGTGCATTGACGATCTGTTTCGCCGCATTCTTGAAGTCTTGGTCGAGATGTTGAATTAAGACCTCGGCGATCAAACCAATGCGTTGTTTGAGTTCCAACGGTCGGAGTCGCTTCATTACGGTTCGAACAAATTCGACCTCACGGAAGCCAGGGACAACGGGGGAGAATTGGTTCGCCAAAAACCTCACTTTGTTTTCGTTAAACAAGTGATCTTTCAGACTAAACTTTGCGGGTTCTTGTTTTTTCATTTTGTAGCAGTCTCCAATTGGACTGCGCCATTTTCATGAGAGGAGCGCCGCTCACGAATCAGGTAAACCGACAACTTCCAGTCTGCCTGAATCAAATTGGCGACCTTCAACTAGGCATCTGCTGCTGACCGCAGAATTTTCTCCAGCTTGCGACCTTTCGCCAGTTCATCCACCAATTTGTCCAAATATCTGGCTTGCTGAGTTAGCGGGTTTTCGATTTCTTCGACTCGATACCCGCAGATCACACCGGTAATCAAGTGAGCGTTGGGGTTGAGCTTTGCTTTGCGGAAGAATTCTTCAAAGGTCACTTTCTTTTCGATCAGTTTTTGTAATGCGGTCGGCTTGTAACCTGTGAGCCACTCGATCACCTGATGCAGTTCGGCAACCGAGCGACCTTTTCTTTCGACTTTGGTCAAGTAATGAGGGTAAACCGAACTGAATGTCAGCTTGGCAATTTTTTCGTCATGGGTACTCATCGGATTCCACTTTCCAAGCGATTGGATTTGGTTGAATGGGTGTTCACCGAGATTATACACCAGGGCGCCTCGTCCGCAGGGGTAAAGGGCCTGGGGCCTGTGATCGGCAATAAACAGGGCCAATCCAAAACGCCTTTTTGATGCTTGAGCACTGCCCACGCTTTGCGGAAAACTGTCGCCGATTCGAGCACTTGAAAGGGCGAAACGCTAATTGGGTTGTCGCAGCAGGACATTCGTGATATTCTACCGCAGTCTAAAACTTGACTTTCGAATCGCTACGAGGCCTTGTGAACCATTGAAACTCAGGTTGGTCGATGAACGTTAATCGTACAAACACCGATAACAGCGAGGCGAAGCGGGCCGGCGGTACAAGACTCCACAAGAATGCCCGATGTGCTTGGGCCGCGGTATGTTCAGGGGCCAACGACACTTTTGTACATTGGTTGTTGGCTTTGTTTTTTCGGGTGTCATTGGTCTTCGCGATCTTGGTGGGGTTGATTGGGTCGCGAGGCTCGGTATCCGAGGTGGTGACGGGCGAAGTCATCGAGACCGTCGAAGTTGTAGTCTCGTTCCATAGTCGTCATCATGAATCGGACTCGTTTTTTGAAAGTGACCGCGAGTTTTCACGACGTAAATGTGTCCGTCATTGCGGTCGAAATGCCAATGTGGTCCGTTGTTGCTGCTGTTGTTTGAATAACAGATTTCAGAATCGCCATTTGTCTGTGGGGCATCGACGCCCCGACAATTCGCTAGCGCCGCTTCTTATTTAGACTTGATTCAGCACGGCCGTTCCGTTGGGTCGTCAAGCTAGTCGCAGCCAGTTCCAACTCGACTGTCGAGTATTCGTTTTGGCATGACGTCCTGTCGCCGTAAAACACGAAACGCCGAGCAAATCTACGACGAACGGTTCGGTACAGCCCGTGTTTGGCTGCGGAGACCCGCCCTCCGTCGTCGGTGCTGATTCGACACAACGATCGTTTTCCTAAAATGAACAACTCGAACTGAGACAATCTCATGAACATCGATTCGGCATATTCCTTTGGAAAATTTGGCAAAGACTTCTTGGCAGCGGTCATTGTATTCTTGGTGGCATTACCGTTGTGTTTGGGAATTGCCATTGGATCAGGCGCCAACCCGATGGCAGGCTTGATTGCGGGGATCATTGGCGCCATCGTCACGGGAGTGATTAGCGGTTCGCACACCAGTGTGTCGGGGCCCGCGGCTGGATTGACGGCGATTGTGGCGGGGCAGATTACGGCACTGGGCTCGTTTGAGACTTTCTTGTTGGCAGTCTGCTTGGCGGGTGGGCTTCAAGTTGGACTCGGCGTGATGAAAGCGGGGGTTCTGTCAGCGTTTTTTCCTTCCAGCGTGATCAAGGGATTGTTGGCGGCCATCGGCGTCATTTTGATACTTGGCCAGTTTCCCTTGCTGCTCGGACTGCAGAAGGATTTGCGCGGCAAACCAGCTCTGGAAATAGAGCCTAGGGAAGCCGTCGTGGAGGAACAGCGGCAAGTGGCTCGTGTCGTAGCTCTAGAACCAAAACCTTGGGAAGCCACGCTGACCAAGTTGGCTCTCGAACGTCCGTCGGATGAGCACGAGACACTTGATTCGGGTGCCGCGAAACACGAATCGAAGGCCCCGCATTCGGCCAGTCATCAGCATGAAATCGGACAACAGATTTTCAAGTTCATCCGAGACATGCAGACAACCTTTCAATATGAAAACGGAATTCAGTGGGGTGCCCTGTTCATCGGATTTGTTTCATTGACGTTTTTGATTGCATGGGATCAGGTCGCTGTTCTGAAGAAATCTTTGGTACCTTCGCCATTGGTCGTGGTGATGCTCGGAGCGATCTTGGGCCAACTGCTCCAAGCAATGAATCTTGGCCAAGGGTGGAACTTGGCTGAGAATCACTTCGTGTTTGTGCCGACCGCGACAAGTTGGGAAGACATTCGAGGTTTCGCGCGTTTGCCGGACTTTTCACAATGGATGAATTCAACCGTTTATGTTTCTGCGATAACGCTAGCGATCGTTGCCTCGTTGGAGACACTCCTCAACTTGGAAGCGGTCGACAAGTTAGACAAGAAACAGCGAGTCTCGCCACCGAACCGGGAACTCGTCGCGCAAGGATTCGGCAACATGTGTTGCGGATTGATTGGAGGATTGCCGGTAACCAGCGTGGTGATTCGTGGCTCGGTCAATGTGAGTGCCGGGAGTGAAACCAAACTTTCCGCCATTTTGCATGGCGTGATGTTGTTGTTTTGCGTGTTGACTATCCCGGCGTTACTGAACATGATTCCCTTGTCGTGTTTGGCGGCGATCCTCCTGATGACGGGGTATAAATTAGCTAGTCCCACGTTATTCCAATTGATGGCCAAAGAAGGTCGATATCAGTTCCTGCCATTTGTGTTGACCTTAGGTTCCATCGTTCTTACGGACTTGTTGATTGGCGTTATCATTGGATTGGTGCTTAGCCTGTTGTTCATTCTGAACAGCAATTTACGTCGGCCCGTGCGAACGATTCGCGAGAAGCACATTGATGGAGAACTGTTGCATGTGGAGCTAGCCAATCAGGTCAGCTTCTTGAACAAAGCCAGTTTGTTGGCAGCAATGCGTGAGGCAAGACCAGGAAGTCGCCTGTTACTCGATGCTCGTCGCACCGATTACATTGACCCCGACGTGCTGGGGATGATTCGAGAGTTCCAGAGTAAAACCGCCCCGGCTCGAAAAATCCAACTAGAGTTGATTGGCTTTAAAGATCGGTACCGATTTCAGCCTCAGGAAGACTCCATCGATTATTCAATTCTAGAGACCCGCGAGAGCTTAACACCCGACCAGGTTCAAGAAGTCTTGATCGAAGGCAACCGGCGTTTCGTCGAGGGGCATCCCATCGAACACGATTTGCGCCCGAACGCTCGTGATGTGATGAATCATCGTCCCATTGCAGCTTTCTACACGGGGATAGACTCCAAGACGCCGGTCGAAATGCTGTTTGATTTAGGCGTTGGCGATGCATTTGGGGTCCGTGTTCCGGGGGCTGTGTTTTCCCCACAGGCGGTAGGTGGACTCGAGTATGCCGCCATCGCTGGCGGGATCAAGTTGATCGTCGTCATGAGCCGCTATGAAAGCAAATTAGTTGAATTGATTATTCAACGAAGATCGTCTCAGAAGCAACAAGTTCACATTGAAGGTTGCGTTAATCTCGAGCCGGTTTTGTTGGAAATCGAAGAGTCCATCGACCCCTTCGCAATTACTTCATTCGATTCACTGCCGCCAGAAGACAAAACGAAGTTAATAAACCGTTTCACAGAGTTGCACATCCGGAGAACGATTCAGCAAATCCTGGAGCACAGTGTTCTTCTGCAACAAATGGTGGACGAAGGAAAGATAAAGATTGTTCCCGTGATGTTGGATACAGAAACGGGCAAAGCAGATTTCCTATGCTGAACTTTGCGAACATGTCGAAAAAAATAGCCTTGGACTTGCAGAACCTTTAACTTAAAACGAGTGGACAAATGACGACAACTTCACTTAACTCGATCACCACCCCAGAGTCACAGATTCGCATTCCTGCGTTCGTTCGTGATTTGTGTTCCGGGGTGGTCCTGTTCTTGATCGCAGCGCCGATCGGGGTGGGGATCGCCACGACACTGGGGTTACCACCGCAGTCAGGATTGGTCGCCGCCATCATCGGCGGACTGGTTGTCGGAGTGCTCAGCGGCTCGAAATGTAGCGTGGCAGGTCCCTCCGCGGGGCTAAGTTTGATTCTCGTCAACGAGTTGCAAGTCTTGGCGTCGATCGAGCGGTTTTGGTTGGCACTGCTGCTTGCCGGAGGAATCCAGTTTTTGTTCGGCCGATTCGGGTTGGGTAAACTTTCTTACTTCATGCCCTCCAGTGTGGTGCGAGGACTCATTGCTGCCGTTGGTTTGATCCTGATCTTGAAGCAGATTCCCCACATGTTGGGGCACGACGTGGATCCGATGGGGGAAATGTCGTTCTGGCAACAAGACTTGCAGAACACGTTTTCAGAGCTATTGAAAATCCCCAGCGATTTTTTCATGTCAGCGACGCTAATTAGTGCCGTTTGTTTGTTGATTTTGCTGGGGACGGATCTCTTGCAGCGGCGGTTCCCATGGGCGAGTTTGATGCCCGGAACCCTACTGGCACTTGCCGTAGGTACCATCTTAAGCCTGGTGCTGAAGCAATTGGATCCGACTTGGGGCTTGGAGGCTCGCCACTTCTTGCAGCTCGCGCCGTGGGAATCGGGCAACCGCTGGGCGGGTGTCTTCGTGTTGCCAAACGTCCAAGATCTCTTGAATCCGTTGGTGTATGTGGCAGCGATGTTGATTGCGGTCGTTGCATCGCTCGAGACGCTGCTGGCACTCGACGCCGTGGATCGGATGGATCCAGAACAGAGAAGTTCGTCACCCAACCGCGAACTAATGGCCCAAGGTGTCGGAAATCTATTGTGCGGGATCTTTGGCGGATTGCCATTGACGTCGCGCCTCCAATTCAGCCAACTCAACCTCATGTCAGGTGGCAAGACTCAAATGGCGACGATTCTGCATGGTAGTTTGCTGCTGGCTTCCTTCGCGATGATTCCGTTGTACCTTAATGTGATCCCATTAGCGTGCATCGCCACCGTCTTGTTTTATGTTGGCACCAAACTGCTGACACCGTACCTGATTCGCGATGTTTGGAATGAGGGACGTTATCAATTCTTGCCATTCCTGGCGACGGCCTTGGCGATCGTGTTCACTGAAAAGCTGATCGGCGCCGCGATTGGATTGAGTGTTAGCTTGTTGTTCATTCTGACAAGCTCGTTGCGTCGTCCATTGCGTCGGGTTTTGGAGAAGCATTTGACGGGTGAGTTGCTCCACATCCAACTTCCAAACCAGACCAGTTTCTTGTACCGCGCGGGTTTGGAGCAGGCTTTGCGTGAGGCCAAGCCCGGCACGCACATCTTGTTGAACGCGCAAGACGCCGACTATATCGATCCCGATGTGTTGCGATTGGTGAAAGACTTCAAAGAGAAGACCGCGCCGAAACAAGGGGTCGAAGTTAGCCTACGCGGATTCCGGGACCGTTACGAACTGCGTGACGAAACCAAGTTTATTGACTACTCCACCCGGGAGCTTCAAGAAAAACTGACCCCGAGCGATGTTTTGAAGATGCTGCAAGAAGGGAACGCGAGATTCAAAGCGGGTGAATCAAACTTCCGAGATTATGCGGCTCAATTGACGACCACGGGAGCCGGACAATTCCCGTTCGCGGCGGTCTTGAGTTGTATTGATTCTCGAGCGCCGGTCGAGACGATCTTGGATCTGGGGCTGGGCGACATCTTCAGCGTTCGAATTGCCGGCAATGTCGTTGGGCCTAAAGTTCTTGGCAGCTTGGAGTATGCCTGTGGTGTTGCTGGTTCCAAGCTGATCTTGGTTCTCGGACATACCAAATGTGGTGCCGTCACGGCAGCGGTCAAATTCA
This sequence comes from Planctomycetaceae bacterium, assembly GCA_016794985.1. GTDB lineage: Bacteria > Planctomycetota > Planctomycetia > Pirellulales > Pirellulaceae > M30B19. The sequence goes on from JAEUIQ010000043.1 coordinate 236,495, forward strand.
ACGCCTCCGGTGCTGACCCAGAGCAGGCAACCGGATGTCGCCACTTGAACGCGATTGTAGATCGGGTCAATCCCGCAATAGATCACGGGCAATGCTTGGCAGCTGGAGAAGGTGATTCATTCAGTCGCTACGTCGAGTCGGTAACCAAAGAAAACGTAATCCAAGCGGTTCGCCAAATTGTCGAGCAAAGTCCAATTTTGGGACGGTTGGCTGGAGAAGGAAAGATCGGTGTCGTGGGGGCTGTCTACGATGTCGCCGCCGGCGAAGTCGAGTTTTTCGTGGACTCTGCCATCGGACTTCCGAAGCCATAACGCCTCGGCCAGGGAGCGTGGTTGGCCGAGCCAGCGTCACCAGACGTCAACGGCCAACTCGAGTTCGATAGCCAACCGGTCCAAAACTTGTTGCTTCGTTTTTGCGACGAGATCTAAGAAGTCGGCACTGGTGGCGCCTTGTCGCGCGACGAAGAAATTCGGATCGCGGTCAGAGACTTCGACGGCGCCGGATTTCATCCCTTGGGCACCGGCTTTCGTCAGTACTTGAGTGGCCGTCGAGCCGCCATGGTCCTTAAAGACGTAAGCGCACGGCTCGTCGAGCAAAGGCTGCTTCGATTTGCGAACGATCCACAGTTTTTGCATCCGTCGCACAACCAGTTCACTGGGCTCACGTTCGAATTCGAATTCGGCGGCGATGATTGCCAATTCATTGAGACTGCTTTGGCGATAACTAAAATTCAGTTGTTCGCGTTTTCTTACCAAGACCTCGCCGGCGGCAGTCAAAACCGTGGCTTGTTTCACCCAGGCGCCAATGTTGCCACCGGTCGTTGATGTGTTGACGTGCAGAGCGCCTCCGATCGTCCCCGGGATTCCGACCAATTGCTCTGGCCCCTTGAAGCCTTCACGCGCCGCCATGGACACAAAGTGGGCCAGCTTGGTGCCCCCTCCGACATTTAGGCCGTTCGCAGTAACGGAGATGGCGGTGAAGTCCGGTGCCGACAGCTGAATCACCAGTCCGTGCCAACCCTGGGAGGGAATCAAAACGTTGGCACCGTCCCCCAAAACTCGCATCGGCATGCCGGCCGCCCTGGCCCGTCGCACCAATTCTTGCAATTCCGCCTGAGACGTTGGAACGGCAAAATAGGCGGCGTTTCCACCGATGCGAAGCGAATTGAACGAGGCCAAAGGCACGTCCTGTTGCACCACATGCTCTAGCCCAGCAAAAAGACTCATGTTATTTCCGTAAATGAAGTCGGTTTGAGTTGGGGGACCCTCCCACCAAGCCCACCAACCCCCAATCTTACCCGTAAAGTCCCCTCTGACAACCTTACGAGCGGGTGTTTACGGTTGACTTTTGCCCTTCCGGAGAACAGCATAAAAGGAGTTGGCTGGGGTGAAATCGCTTTGCCTGCTTTCCCAGCGAAAGATCGCCGCAGCCGGGGCAACCGTGTTTCAGACGACCGGGACGTGAATCGACCGTGGCTTTGTCCTCGGTATTGGTCGTTCCTGCCAACCGATGCCCCGCCTGTATTCGCCGACTTCCAGCAGCAAAAACTCGCTGGATCGGTCATTTATTGTTCGATGCCTGATGCGCCCCGCCTCCGACCTACCCTGTGGACTATTCACTCGATGATTAGATGTTTGAACTTGATCGGCTTACGCCATGGTCACACCCTGGTCGGCACAGAATTAGGGTCTGGAGCCCGAGCGGCCCACGAACGGACGATGACCTGTCGCCGCCGGGACGCCCACACGGAACGGATCAGCGCGCGGTGGAAGAAATGGGTTCCCTATCTTTCGGCGCTCCTTTTTTCGGCGGTCGCTGGTTCGAATTTGGCGCACGCTCAACCAGGGAGCGATCCGTTACCGGTACGTGTGGCGCTGGTTCGTCCACAGGTGATTCACAATGATCGCGCGTTTGTGGGCACGGTCACGCCGATTCGACAAGCGGTGATCGGTACGGCGGTGGAAGGACGGGTCCAGGACGTATTTATCGAACAAGGAAGTGTCATTCGCCCTGAAGCTGCCCTGTCAGCGGGCGAAGTGGATTCGGACCTTGGAGTCCCGTTGGTCCAACTGCGAACGGCAACCATCGACATTGAATTGGCGGCGGCTCGGTCCGAGCTTGAATTGCGATTGGCGATGCAACAGGAGTTGCAAGAGTCGGTACCAGCGGATTTGGAACTTGCTCAGGCCACCTTGGGCGCCGCGACAGCCAGATTCCAATTTGCCAAATCCGAATGGGAGCGCGCGCAAGACTTGGCTAGTAAAGGGACCGCGTTTTCACGCAGCGAAATGGATCAGCGGTTGTCCGCTTTCGAGGCTGCGACGCAAGACGAAGCCGCGGCCAGAGCTGCTTTTAAGAAGCTCGAGAAAACGCAGTATGCTCGGTTGGCCCAATTGGCTTCCCAAGTGAATAATCAACGGGAAGCGATTCGTTTGCTGGAAGATCGGCGTGGCAAGTATACCGTGCGGGCCCCGTTTGAAGGTGTTGTCACGCGGCGTCCGGCGGAAATCGGTCAATGGTTGACCACCGGAGCCGAGGTCGCTGAAGTCGTACAGATGAATCCAATTGAAGTTGTGATCATGGTCCCACAAGGCATGTTGTCGGAATTTCAATATTCAATGAATGAGCAGGCTTCGGACACCGAGAAGCCCTCGCGTGACGCGACCGCAAGTTCCGGGCCCAGTGCGACCATTACCATCGACAATGACGCGACGCCACTGACAGGTCGCGTCCATGCCCTCGTTCCAACGGCAGATTTGATGTCGCGCTCGTTCCCCGTGAAGATTCGTTTGGACAACCCGAAGACGAATCTGGGCTATCGTTTGAATCCCGGGATGTTGGTCAAGGTCAACATCCGGGTAGGGCAAGTGCAGCAGAGCCTGATGGTCCATAAGGATGCGTTGGTCTTAAACAACAGTGGAAAATCGGTCGTCGTGATCGACCGATCCGTAGAACCGAACATAGCCAAATCGGTGCCGGTTGTGGTAGGCTCGGCAGTCGCAGACTATGTTTCGGTGACCGGCGAATTAAAAGACAAGGACTGGGTCGTGATCGAAGGCAACGAACGGTTGCGAACTGGTAACCCAGTTAAAGTCATCAACGCGAACACTCTCGATCAGACGCCCACTGCGACTGCTTCCTCGACCGCGACCGAGATGGCGGGGGCGACCAATTAACCATGCATCCCATTGCCGCCTTCATTGAAAATCCCGTCAAAGTTTCCGTTGCCGTCATCCTTTTGGTCATGTTCGGCATCATCGCCATGTGGGTCATGCCGATCCAACTTTCGCCTGACGTCGAGTTGCCGGTCGTGTCGGTAACCACGATGTGGCCAGGCGCGAGTCCCATGGAGATCGAGAAGGAAATCGTTCAAGCCCAAGAGGAACAACTGAAGAGTGTCGAAGGCGTCACCAAAATCAGCAGTGAGTGTCGCGAATCGCAAGGCAGCATCAACTTGGAGTTTGCCGTAGGTACCAACCTGCAAGAGGCAGTGCTCAAGGTCAATTCGCAATTGCAGCAAGTGCGTCGCTATCCACTGGATGCGGAACGCCCCGTCATTCGCACCTCGGACAACACGAGAGGGCAGATTGCTTGGTTCGTATTGATGGCCATTCCTCCCGACGATCAATTGTTTCGTGACTATGCGAGCAAGAATCCAGCGGCAGCCGACTCGATTGACCGTATTCTCAATTCGCGCAGTCAAGGGTTGAAGAATTTCCGGATTCGCGAGTTTGTTGAAAAGTTCCCTGACGCTCAGACATTGTTGCCGCCCGACATCGATGTTCCTTCTTATCGAAAGTTTGCCGAAGACTACATCAAATCGGAGTTTGAACGCGTCAATGGCGTCTCGGGTGTTGAGGTTGCCGGCGGACGACCACCGCAGATGCAAGTGATTGTCGACCCCGAGAAGTTGGCCGCACGGGGATTGACCATGGCTGATGTCCGAGACGCTTTGAACTCCGACAATACCGACATCTCGGGGGGCAAGTTTTACGAGGGCAAACGGGGTTGGACGGTGCGGACTTTGGGGGAGTATCGCAGTGAAGAGCAGATTGGCGGGCAGATCATTCGAAGTGGCACCGGCCCCAATGTCTACTTGCGCGACATCGCCGAAATTCGGCTCGACTTCGGGCGTCCCACGGGCTTTGTTCGTCGATTTGGAATTTCTAACTTGTCGATCGGCTGTCAACGACAGACGGGTGCCAATGTGATGGATGTGATGCATCAGCTTCAAAAGGCCGCTCAGCGTTTGAACGAAGGCCGTTTGAAGCGCGAAGGATTGATGCTAACCCAGGTCTACGATGAAACCGAGTATATCACTTCGGCGATTGGGCTGGTCAACCAGAACATCATGATGGGCAGCGCACTGACGATCATTGTGATGATGATATTTCTCCACAGCTCGGCGCGCTCGTTACTGGTCGTCTTGTTGCTTACGATCACCTCGAGCTTGGCGGCTTTTGTTTCGCCGTGGTTCTTTGCGGCAACACTTTTGATCATCTTGATCTCAGGTCTATGGTTTGCTCGTGGTGCGTTGGTCGTGGGCATTGCAATTCCGATCAGCATTGTGGGCACATTTCTAATTTTGAATTTTTTAGGTCGGTCGTTGAATGTGATCAGCTTGGCAGGATTGGCTTTCGCAGTTGGGATGTTGGTTGATAACGCGGTCGTGGTTCTGGAGAACATTTATCGCCACTATCAAAATGGCGAGCCGCCCTTCCGAGCCGCTCGTCTGGCCGCGATCGAAGTTTGGGGTGCGGTCTTGGCGTCCACGTTAACCACGCTGTTCGTTTTCTTACCTGTGTTGTTCCTGCGTGACGAAATTGGGCAATTGTTCGCGGATATTGCGTTGGCAATTAGCGCGGCCGTGGGACTGAGCCTGTTGGTCAGTATCTTGGTCATCCCGACAGCTGCCGCCCGAATTCTCTCCGAGAAGAGAATTGAGATTGTGGAGCGTCCAACGCCAATTCTGTACGGTTTGCAGTGGTTCGGCACTTGGTTTACCGAAAGCGTCTGTGGCATCAATGGTTGGATCCAACAGTCAACCTGGCGCCGAATGGCGACGGTTGCGGTTTTGTTGGTTGGTTCTGTCGGAACATCCTACCTGCTATTGCCGGAAATGGAGTATCTGCCGGAGGGCAACCGGAACATGATCCGCGGGTTTCTAAGCCCGCCTCCGGGATACAATGTGGATCGTATGGCCGAAATGGGGAAACGAATCGAGGATAAGCTTCGACCCAATTGGGATTTTGACGATGAGGATCTGGCCAATCTGCCTCGAGATTTTATTGGCATTGACGACTTTTTTTATGTCGCGAACGACAATAGCGTGTTCATGGGACTTCGCGCCCACAACGCCGAGATCGCGCATGCCATGGTCCCGATGATCCGGCGTGAATTCAAGGAAGAATTCCCGGGAACGTTTTTCAACGTTTCACAAACGAGTCTGTTTGGCCGAGGTATGTCCGGGGGAAGGAGCATTGACGTCGAAATCGTTGGTCCAGATCTGGAACGATTGGTAGGCATCGGTGGCAAAATCCTGAGTGAAGCGAAGCGTCAATTTCCTGACACGACGCAAATTCGGCCGCGGCCTAGTTTGGACTTGGCCAACCCAGAGTTGCATGTGATTCGCAAGCCGGAACAGGGAACGGAATTGGGTATTAATAATGTCGAGCTTGGGTTCGTTGTCAGCACGTTAGTCGATGGAGCGTACATTGCGGATTATTTTCACGGCGGTGAAAAATTGGATCTCGTGCTGCGAGGAAATGATTCGTACTCAGGGCACTCGCAGGATCTTGAATCGCAATATGTCGCTACCCGCAATGCCCGGACCCCGGTGCGACTGGACGCACTGGCGAATGTTCAAATGGCCGCGGGACCGGACCAAATCTTGCGCCGCGAGCGCCAGCGAGCGGTGACCATCGAAGTGACACCCTCGCCAGAGATTTCGCTTGAAAATGCCATCGCGCGTTTACAAAACGATATCATCACACCCTTGGAAAAAGACGGCACGATTACGACCGAGTATCAAGTCAAACTTAGCGGGACTGCAGACAAACTAGTTCAAACATGGAATTCGTTGTCTCTTAATTTTTTGTTGGCTCTGCTGATCACCTATCTGCTGATGGCAGCTTTGTTCGAGTCTTGGCTGTATCCGTTGGTGATTATCTTGAGTGTCCCCTTGGGAGCGGTGGGCGGAATTGTTGGGTTGCGTTTGTTGAGCTTGTATTTGAACTTGATTGGCGGTCGTCCTCAAGCTTTGGATGTGTTGACGATGTTGGGGTTTGTGATTTTGGTTGGCACGGTTGTCAACAACGCGATTTTGTTGGTGCACCAATCACTGAACTTGATGCGAAACGAAAACATGGCGTCGATTCCGGCGATCATGGCGTCGATTCGCACGCGAATTCGACCGATTTTTATGACAACCCTTACGACCGTGTTTGGACTCGCTCCCTTGGTGTTTTTCCCCGGGGCGGGAAGTGAACTGTATCGGGGTATCGGCAGCGTGTTACTGGGTGGACTGGCTGTGTCCACCGTGTTCACTCTGGTGCTGATTCCCACATTGTTTAGTTTGGTGATTGACTTGAAGGCCTGGGCAGCCAATACTTTCGCTTCCCCGGAAACATCGGCACCCGAGATAGTTCCGGCGGCGGTCAATCGTTCCGTTTCCTAAGGATCGGTTTAGGAATGAATGTCGTGCTTTGTTCTTGGGAACCAAAGTAATGTCGCGGAGCGAGCCACGACCATTAAGGAAGTTGGCTTGCTCTGATCCTCAGTGCCTCGGCTAGAAATGGCTTCTATGTCCAACATCGAGAAATCCTGGGGAATGGCTTCGCACTTCGACGTTGATTTCCAGGTCCGCTTTCGGCACCGCCTCCGACTCACGAAAGATGTCTTGGGGGCAGAACAAAATGTTTTGGCCGAAGTTCTGGAAGCCTCTGAAACCCAGATTCCACGCGTGCAGTTTTGGCTGGATGAAGCCGTCTGGTTAGCCAACCCACAGCTCAAACAACAACTTTCGCAATTCGCACGAAGGTTTGGGCACCAGGTAAGCGTGGTGGGCAATCCGCAAATCGTGGCGGGTGGTGAAGCGGTAAAAAACGACGTCCATATCATCGAGCGGATGCTGAAGGTATTCAATCATTACGATTTGGATCGTCGTAGTTATGTCGTTGTGATCGGTGGAGGGGCTGTTTTGGACGCCGTCGGATTTGCGGTGGCGATCGCCCACCGCGGGCTACGTCTAGTCCGGATTCCTACCACAACCTTGGCTCAGGCTGATTCAGGCCTCGGCGTCAAGAACAGCATCAATCTCTTCCAGAAAAAGAATTGGCTTGGCACGTTTGCGGTTCCTTGGGCAGTGATCAACGACCAACGAATTATCGAGACGCTCGGCGACCGCGACTTTCGCTGTGGTTTTTCCGAAGCGGTCAAAGTTTCGCTACTGAAAGATCCTGATTTTTTCGCTCAGATTTGCGCGGTCGCTCCACAGATTGCGAAACGAGGTCAAGAATCTTGGCCCGTGATTGCTCAGTCGGCGATGTGGCATTTGCGACATATTACGGGCGGCGGTGATGCCTTCGAGATGTTGGAGGCTCGGCCCTTGGATTACGGCCACTGGTCGGCTCACAAGTTGGAGTCCATGAGCGAGTTCCAGTTACGACATGGCGAGGCGGTCGCCATCGGCGTTGCGATCGACACAGTCTACTCGCATTTGGTTCACGGCCTGCCCGCGGATGCCGTCGAACAAGTCTTGGGATGCCTGCAGGCGTTAGGTTTGTTGCGAGATCATCCGGCACTCCAACAAACAGACGAGCTGTTCCGTGGGCTCGAAGAATTCCGCCAACATTTGGGTGGACGATTGACGGTCACCATGCTCCGCGGCATTGGCAGTCCGATCGATGTGCACGAAATTCAGGATCAGGCGATGCGTCAAGCAATCGCAGTGGTGAGCCAGCGGCTATCGAACTTCTTCGATGGTGACTTTGGTTTGGATCAAACTCTTGTGCAGTAACGCTGGCCAATAACTGATGATCTCGGAAGCCTTCGGGCGACCACCCGCGAAACCCGTCACACCAGGTGGGCCGCTGGTCACCAGTGGAATGATTTCCATTCCCAAGCGATCCAATGACGCTCGGTCTTTTCCTCGAGCTCCAATTCGCAAAACCACTTCGGGCGGGTCCGCGACGGTTGGCCAAATTCCTTGATGACAAACTCCTGTTCCGACCAACTCGATCAAGCGATCTTCAACCGGAATGATGACACCATCCAACTCGGCCCGCGCAAACACAATTTCCGCACACATTTGAGCTTTCGCGATCGCGTCTGGTCCAGCGATCGTCAACTGGCCAACCAATTTGTATCCATCTTGGAAGGAAATGGATACTTTATAAGTATCGGTGGGCGCCAAACCACGCACTCCTGATACTTCCACTCGCTGGGGTCCGACATCATTCAATTGAATCGAAGAAAAATCTGCGATACAGTCCGGAGTCAAATAACGGGCGGGGTCACCCATTTCATAAACTAATTGGCTAGTAACCGTTTGCGCGTTAACCAGACCGCCGGTTCCCTCGTGCTTGGTAATGACAAAGCGACCGCTCGGCTCTGCTTCGACGATCGGGTAACCGATTCTTGCCATATCGGGAACCTCGCGCCAATTCGTGTAATTGCCGCCGGTGCATTGGGCACCACACTCGACGATGTGTCCCGCCACGGTCGCGGCCGCCAATCGATCGAAATCGTCCCACGACCATCCGAACTCATAGACCATCGGTGCGACGACCAAAGACGGGTCTGTGGCTCGACCAGCGATGACGATGTCCGCGCCTCCTTCGAGTGCTTCTACGATCGACGCGGCTCCGATATAGACGTTGGCACTGGTGGCTCGCGCCACGTAGGCTGCCAATGGTTCGCCGGAGTCCATGTTCTTCAAGGGATGACCTGCCGCGATTAACTCCGACAAGCGACTAAGAATATCGTCGCCTTCGATCATCGCAATGCGAACACCGTGTATTCCCAGTTGACGCACCACCGCCGCCACCGACTCAAGGCAGGCTTGCGGATTGACGCCCCCGGCGTTGGCAATAATCTTGATTCCGCGGGCTTTACATTGAGGGAGCACGCGGCGAACCATCTGCACGAAATCGGTGGCGTATCCCGCTGCGGGGTCGCGACTTTTGAGCTTCTGCATGATGCTCATCGTCACTTCCGCCAAGTAGTCCAGCGTCAAATAGTCGAGCGGTCCTTCATTGACCAAACGAACCGGCCCCAGCAGGCTATCGCCCCAAAATCCCTGGCCGTTCGCGATTCTAACTAGTTCGCGCCTGACACCTCTTTGACCGGCCATTCGATTTCCTTCGCTATCTGTTGGGTCAAACTATTCTGGCAAACGATCCGTACAAACTTTTGGAAAAGTCCCGGTCAACGCTCGCATGAACTGTACCAAGTCTTCTTTGTCTTGTTCGGTCGCCTCAAACTTCTTGACCTTATCGCTCAAGGTAGGATTGGGATGACCGCCTTTGGCATACCATTCGACCACTTCCAACAATGTTTTTTGGCTACCGTCGTGCATGTATGGTGCCGTCAGTTCGACATTTCGCAAGGTGGGGGTTTTGAATCCTCCTTTGTCTTTGGCTTCTTTGGTCACGACAAATCGCCCCAAGTCAGGTTCTTTAGCGTCCATGCCGACACCTAAGTTATGGTACAGTTCATCTGCGAAGTTTGCACCGCTGTGGCAAGTTGCGCAATTGATCTTGGGGTCGAAAAACAAAACACGTCCCCGCTTGGCGCTTTCGCTCATGGGGAAATCGGCCACCTGCTTCTTGAGCTGAGCGTATTGAAAAAACATGTCCGGATCATCTTCGGCCAACGCCGACAAGTCCTCCAGCTCCGCCGCAAATGCCGATTCGAAATTCTCCAGTCGCTCTTGGTAGTCAAACGGAGATGGTCCCGTCACAATGACTCGTTCGAACGAAGCAAGCGAACGACCAACGTTGTCGATCGTCACGCCGTCCGGGTAAATGGCTTCAAATTGAGCGACATAACCAGGGATGCCCTTCAGCTTGTTCACGCATTGCTCATGCGTATTGCCCATCTCAATGGGATTGGCGATCGGCCCGACCGCCTGTTCCTCTAAACTGCCAGCCCGACCATCCCAGAACTGGGCGCCCGTGACGATTCGGTTGTAGGCCACCGGCGAATTGCGATTGCCCTCCAAGTTTTGAATGCCCACGCCGAATTGTGTATTCTTGGCGTATCCGAAACCAGGATCGTGGCATGAAGCACATGAAATGGTATTATCGACGGATAGACGAGTATCAAAATACAATTGACGCCCCAACTCGATCTTGGCTTTTGTCAGCGGATTCTTGTCCAAGCCCTGAATATTGGCTGCCGCCTTGTCCAATCCCATCGGTAATTGAACCGACAACGGCTGATGATTTTCGGCGTTCGCTAACCAGACCTGAATTTCGGCAAGAGTTAAGGGGCCTGCACCGGGAATCCCAGCAGTCAATTCATCACTACCCAACACGATCGGTTCAGCATCCTTCATCGCGGAGTCGTTGGATTCCACAGCGCCGGCAAAAAATGGGCTTCCAACAGCCAGGTAGGCCATCGCGGACGCAAATCGCAACGCGTTTTTAAGCGACAATTTCATTTTCGGAGTCTCCTTGCAGAAAGAATTGACACAATGCCAACTCTGATGGGGCGGGATGGCGACGGCGTTCCGTTCGCAAGTTCTCGAAACCCAGCTTTCTGGCCGGTTGCGAGCGATCGTCCACTGCGTCGCCGGATCGTTTCGGCCTAGAGTTTAATCGAAGGTTCTGGACTTGCCCAGAATCCGTCAGGACCATTCTCCGAATTGTCAAAATACCTTACATCCAAGGACGCCAGTCGACAGCATCGATGTGCCGGGACTCGCAAGAATTCTTGGTTTTCGCGGGCCTGCTAACGTCATGCGGAGTCTGCCGGCCACGGTTTGAACCGCTTCGATCGATTTGAACGGCTTGGAAGTTAGCCGCACAACGTCTGCTCTAAATCCAATGTTGCTCGACCAACGATCCAGCGATAGGCTTCGCGGACTTGTTGCAAGCCCAACCGATAGAAATAGTTCGGCAGTCGCCCGAAGCTTTTGGCACCCAAGACAAAAAACCTGCCTTCCGGAGTCAACATCCAACGAGGATCAGCGAACTTGAAGTCCAAGCGATCCCCTTGGAATTCGGAAAGTGGGCCTACGAACGATAGCAATGCCTCGGATTGCGCGCAACGCGGAACGATCAACTCGCGACTCCAGCTTTCTTCCACACTGTGCCCGACGGCCACGATCACCTGTTCGAACTCCAAGTTGATCTCCAAATCGTCTGGCTCTTCATAATCATCGGGTGCGGCATCCCAATCCACCTCAAACCATTGCAACAGCCGAACTCGAAACCGCTTCTGTTCCGAATCCCAATGGATCGCGGTGAGGTTTGTGTTCACCAACGTCGTCACCTGTCCGCGTGCAGGCGTGACGAGTGTTTTGCCATCCGAGGTCGTATCCATTCGGGATGGCCGGTGACTTTTCATCACCGCTTCGTTGGCAGCGGCAAACAACTTTGCCCGTGCGGGCAATGGGTCCGGGCTCATCGTTGGGTAAAGCCCGTCGGGACCGAGGGTTTGGGGGACCGCCCATACTAGGCTACCGCGCCCTTCAAGCTGCAACCATTGCGTGACCGCCTGAGCTGCCGCTGGACTGTCGCCAATTACCAAGACTCCCGAGTTTTCCCAGTGACCGGGATCCTTCGCAAAATCTGGCGCCGTTACGTGCAACGCAGCCCCCAACTCGGGATCCTGTACCCGAGCCGATCGCAATCGGCTTTCTCCCAGAGCCATACTGCCACCGACACCCCACGACTGCTGTTGATGAAAGGTCCCGCTGGCATCGATTACAAAATCAAAGGTGTCACTGTGTTCGTTTCCTTCGGCGTCTTGCCAGACCACGACGAATCCATCTTGCCACCGAGTTTCATTCGCAATTACCTGCTGCTTTGCGTAATGACAACGACCAACCGACAACACGCGATGCCGAGTGCGCAACGATTTGGTGATCAAGTCGGTGCCTGCCAAAGGCAATACGTACGACTCCAGCCATTCTCTAGCGGAGATCTCTTGCAGTGGTTCTGGGAAGCGCTGAGCGGGGTTTTGCGTTTCGATCGCTAATCGTCCCAGTCGCGAATGCAATAGTTGAAATGGTGTCCACATCGGCGTGTGCTGCCATTGCCTAACGTTCTCCGCCACTTCTCCTTGTTCGAAGAGGGTTACTTCATAGCCGAGAAAGCGTCCGTACAAAGTCGCTTCCAAACCAATCGGCCCGCCCCCGATCACTGCAATCGTGGCGGGGAATTCCAAGGCAATGGGATGGTCGGCATGAGGCCGATCCAGGTGTGGGGCATCGGTTGAAGTCATTGCTGTTCTTGTACTCAGAAGATAACTTTGCAGCCACGTCGTCAGGGAAATCGGAACAATATATAAGCTCAATTGATCCGATCAGGATCCTCGGGACGTTTGAAAATCAATCCTAGCAACATGACACCCAAGACAAAACCGACCGAACACACGAACAAGAACGGCAACGGAGCGCTAAATCGTTCCAGACCAAACTCGAGATTCATGCCAAACACGGTGGCCATGGTCGCCAATGGAAAAAAGAAAGCAACCAACAAATTCAAGCGGTGTGCGGATTGAGACAAAGCTTGGGCGTGTTTTGCCTGAGCCTCGGCATGTCGGGTTTGCGCGAGTTCGGCGCCGGCCTGGATCGCTTCATACAATAAGTCGGCGGATCGAGTGAGTTCGTAGGCATGATCGCGAAAATTGATCAGTTCCCGAACTTGCGGTAGTCCCTTGCGTGCCTCGTCCAAGGTATTGTGAAGATTAGCCAAAAGACGTTTTAAAGGCAGCATCTCTTCAATCAGTATCATGTATTCATTGGCTGTTTTAGCTTGGTCTTCTTGCAGCTCGAGTGTTTCGATCAGGCGGTCGAATCGTTCCAGATGCTTGGATAACGCGGCCAATCCACTCCCATCGGCTGTCGAGTGCCAAGAACCATCCGGTTTGCGATAAAACAAATGTGGTTCGCGAACCCGTGAGTTCTTCGACGGCGGTTGGTGCAAGATCAACAGCAAGTGTCCATTGTCGATCATGGCCCGTTGTCGGCCCGGTCGATCGCCAACCCGACCATGAAAATACGCGGGAATGTCCCACACCGTAGGCAATAGCTTTGATCGTGTCATGCGTTTCAATTCCTCGGGGCCCGCGCCAATCGTCGCAGCTAGTCTGACGGCGACAACAGCAGCCGCGACAGCGACCGCTGTTCGCTCGTGATTATAGTAGACTTCGCGCGGCCCGGAAATTGCGCCGCTGACTATTTGGAGCGACCGCCTTGAAGCGAGAACATCCCTCCACCAAATCCACCACCCATACCTCCCATTCCAGCCGCGCCAGTGTTGTTGTCGAGCAATCGAGTTTCGGGATCACCCAATTCGAGACGCTTGATGGTTTGGGCGATTTCCCGATGAATGGACTGTTTTTGTCGAATGATAAGTACCATTCGTTCGTTGACTCCCTCGGCAATAACTCCGCCAACTTCTGGTACCGATTCGAACAACGACAAAGTGCCGATGGCATCTGGACGCTCGGCGGACTGCCATGACTCCGGGGCAACCATGTTTGGTAAGTCCATGGCCAGCGCTTTCGCCATGTTCGTATGAAGTCGATAATAGAGTGTTTTGATTTCATCGATGGGTTCGGCGGACTGACGCCATTTCGACTGCCGAAGGGCGATTCGGTATTTCTGGAGCAAGTCGAATACAATCGCCTGCTCCGCAGGTCGAGCCCAAACGATCATCGTTCCCGGTTTTGCGAAGTCGAGCACCGCTTCGCCACCCTCGTCTTCAAAAATACCCTGCGTCTGCGACTGGATCGCAACCGAAAGTGCCAGAGATTCGTCTTGATCGCGACATAGATCGCGAACATCGTAGAATGCCGTCAGCGCCGCGACATCTTCGTCCGGACTGGTAAGCCATAAAACGCCATCACGAACGCGCCAGCCCAATCCCAACTGGGGCATCAGATAATCCAAGACCGTTTTCATTGATTGCTGTCGCAGTTGCAAAGTAACCGGCTGGCGTTCACGGATCCGTAGATTGCGCAGCGCCGGTTGATCCAATCTCAGGTCCACCTTCGTTTGGGCCACCAAGTCTTTGACGACTTCCTCCAACGGTGTGTCGCGATAATCCACCGATACATTGGCGGCCAATTTGTCCCGCACGGCAAGCTCGGTTTCGGATACGCATACCAAGGTTTGTCGTCCGTGGCTGGAAATTCCTTTCAAGAATCCTTGCACTTGGCGTTGCACCTCTTCATTGTTCAAGACAAAAATCACATCGCCAATCAAATTGATTCGACCGACGCCACCGTTTTCCTCCCACGATCCAGGTTTAACCAGCGATTGGATCAGCTCGACAATCTTGTCGCCTTTATGGCCATTGTCCAGTAAATCAACCAATAAGTATGGAACCGTGACTTGTCGTTGCTCTTCGACAACTTGGCGTGAAGTCAGGTACAAGATCTCCCCCTCGTAGTACCAGCCTACGCCTAACAACCGCAATCGATCCAACAGAAAATACAACGGCTGATCCGTCAATTGATCGGAAACCAGATCGTTGGGCGAGATACCGGCATCTTCCAATTCGACATGCTGCAGCAAGACCGTGATCTCTACGTTGGTCCGCAACCAATCTGCCAATTCCGCCAATGAGCTCGAGCGAAAATCAACCGAGACTTTCTGCGTCAACTTGGGGGGTAAGAATTCGATTGGATCAATTGAACGGGGGTGATCCGGAATATCCGGGACCGCCGGCGATTCGGTCGGTTTGTCGGGCCTTGTTTCCTGGGCAAACCCCAACGACGTGGTCGATAGGAGCAAACTAAAGAGCAGGAGCCAAGCTCCAGGTGCCCACCGCAGTCCCAGCGTCAAGCTGACCTTGTGTACGGCACAGGGCGAAGAAGTCCCCAAACAAAGAATACGAAAACTAGACATCTCGATACCTCCAGATCATGACGAGCGACGTCAAAAGAACTAGTAATCCAACTCGTGCCTAACAGACGAGTATAGTCGAGACGTTTGCAGTTACCAACGTTCTATTTTATCTGAAGTGCTGCGATATCTTCTCGCGTAGAAAAGCCACACTTGCTTCCAGTTGTGAGAAACCGTCGACTCCATCCTCGACGCTGATCCAGCCATCGAATCCCGTTTGGCGTAACATTCCAAAGATGGCGTCGTAGTCGTTCAATCCCTGGCCGATCTGTCCATGCCGTAATCGTTTCGCATACCCCGCGGATCCGCCTTCTTCCCGTCGCAGGTCCTCTAACGAGCCTTCGATCAAGTAGCGATCACTGGCGTGCATCGTGACCACGCGGTTTACGACCCGTTTTAATAACTCCAGCGGATCATCCCCGGCCAGGTACGCATTGCTGGGGTCGTAATTGACTCCAAAATTCTTGTGTTGCACCCGATCGACCAATTGGCAGAAGACTTCCATCTTTTGTGCGAATTCTGGGTACTGCCAAAAATCATCCTTGTAGTGATTTTCGATGATCAAGGTCACACCAGCTTGTTCCGCGAAAGGCAAGCAAGCCTCAATCGATTGGGCGGCCAGTTCCACGCCTTCCGCCAGGCTCAGTTCAGGGCGACGTTGCCCGCTCAACACGCGACAGTAGGTGCCACCCAATTCTGCCGTCATCCGAATCCAATGTTTTTGCTTGGCGATTTCCTGTTCGCGAAACTCCGCAGAGGGATGGGTGAAGTCGGGCGAACAACACATCATGGGAATCACCATGCCATGTCCTTCAACTTGCCGACGAAACTCGGGCCATCGCTGCGGATCGGTCATCTCCAAAAAGCCCGCATACCATTCGAGCCCGTCAACTTCTAGCGTCGCTGCCAACGAAATCCATTGGCTCAAGGTCATCGATCCGTCTTTGCACAATGCCGTCATGTAGGCCTTGGGAAAAACTGCGAGCTTCGGCATTTTTAACTTTCTCTACGATCCAAGCGTTGAGCAAATAACCAATCCAGGACTTCAGGATTGTCATAGGTTGCAGTCCAACTGTCGTGGTCGCCTTCGACATATTCCGTGTAGCGAGGTTCGCCACCCAGCTCCCGCAAGCGTTGGACCATCTCGCGCGAGCGAATCACGGGAACTACCGGGTCACGATCGCCGTGGAAGACCCAGAGCGGCTTGCGGGCCAAACCAGCCATGCTCGAATGATGACGATCACCGCCGCCGCAGATCACTGCCGCTGCGGCATAGACATCACCATCGCGCATCAATAAATCCCAAACGCCATACCCGCCCATGGAGAGTCCCGTCAGGTAAATTCTGTGTGGGTCGACGGGCAAATCTTTTTGCAGCGTTTCAATCAACCGACGAACAGATTCCAAGGCGGGGCTGGGAGATGCGGCTAACACGGTAGGCTCATGTGTGCGTTCGATACTGGCCCAGACATCATCGGCCGGACATTGTGGAATCACAACAAAGCTGGGATGGCGTGATTGGAATCGTGACTCAGCAAATCTTTTCGCACCGTGAACCAAAGTCACTTCGTTGTCTGTCCCGCGTTCTCCGGCTCCATGTAGAAACACGAGTAGGGGAAATGGTTGCGTTGACGAACCCGACGCGGTCGTTGGTCGCCACAACCGATATGGCAACGGACCGCTGGGAGATGGAAAAACATGATATTCGTAGTTCGACAAATCAAATTCTCTCGTTAACCTTGGCGAATGGTCTTGGGCTGTGGGAAAAATCGGCGATTGTGTGGTGCAAACTGTGGAACTAACGGCGTTGGTTCAGGCAAACCACTCGCGGTCGCCGACGTCGCATTCTCCGCTGTGTCCACGATGGCCGCCGAAGGCAACTCCGTTGGCGGCTCGTGACGTGGAAACACCACCGGTGTTGCGTCTTGCAACCCTTGAAAGAACGCCTGAGGGACCGACGTCATGAATTTCGTCGGGACGAATTCATTGGTTTGTTCACTAGATCGTGATTCCGACTCGACAGCCGGGCGAGCGTGCGGAGGTCTTGAAATCGCCGCCTTGGGCACTTCCACGCGTTCGGTCACCGGAGGGGTCGGACTCCCTGGAGGACGAGTGGCGGCCAAAGAATCCGTCGGCTCCGCTTGGGATGGAACCTTTTGGGGGCGGGGACTTGGTTCAAACGAATCAATGGCTCCGAGGTACTTTCTGCGAACTTCTGGATGATTCGCGACGTCACGGGGCGTGCCGCTGCACAAGACTTCACCTTCACTGATCACGTAAGTGCGTTCCGTGATCTGCAGGATTTCACGAGCCGCATGGTCGGTAATCAAAATGCCCAAACCGCGATCGGCCAATTGACGAATGATCTCCTGAATGCCCTGAACCGTGATCGGATCAATCCCGGCAAAGGGTTCGTCCAACATGATCATTTTCGGGTGCGAAACCAAACATCGAGCGATCTCCAATCGCCGTCGTTCACCGCCGGATACCTGCGAGGAAATCGTCGAGCGAATATGGCCCAATCCGAATTCCTCCAGCAGTTTGTTTGACTCCTGGCGTCGCTGCGATCCCGAGCGCCCGAGCAACTGCATCGTGGCGAGTAGGTTTTGTTCCACGGTCAACTTGCCGAAGACGCTTGATTGCTGTGGAAGATAGCCCAATCCGCCTTCACGCGCCCGACGATGCATGGGCCAGTCGGTCACGTTGACTCCATCCAACAAGACTTGCCCACGATCGGGTTTGACCATGCCACAAGTCATGCGAAAGGAGGTCGTTTTGCCCGCTCCATTGGGGCCCAACAATCCGACAATCTCGCCTGCGTCCACGTCAAAGGAAACGCCGTTCACGACTTGGCGACTGCCGTAACGCTTGGCCAATCCCGACACTTCTAATAGTTTCATGAAACCGCTCCGTCAGTTGCATTGCCAAAATGAGTTAGTGTATGAGCCGCATGCGATTGAAGTTAGGCCAAAAGGGTGGGCTATTCCAAGTATGCGGCCAATACACCATCAAGGCCCGGCCAATCAGAAATCTTCGTTCGACGTAATTCCGTGCGTTCCACTTTCGCGCGTCTTCGCTCTGTGGACTATTGTCTCCCATAGGAAAGAACTGGTCTTCTAGCAATTGGAATGCCGCGCTATCCCAGTTCAAAGGCGCATCGTGATCGAAAACGTCGTACAATTCTTGATACTCCGTTCTGGACCACGCGATCGGATCATCATAGTACTGGAACAGTGCCGGTAGACTCTCGAGCGCTCTGCCGGTTCGGTAGCGTAGCGACGTCATGCTGTTGCTGAAGTCGTCTTTTGTCAAATAGAAAAAGTCGCGAAACACCTTGAGTCGTTGAATGGACAATTCGCCACCCTGAAATCCAATGCCCAGCGGTCTCGCATCGCCGTAGTCTTGCGGATGAAAATAGGGACGCAACTTTCCAGTCCGGAGGTAGCAGCCATCACCGGGAATCGCTACCTCCTGATCGTTGATCCACAAGTAAATCCGATCATCGCAGTTAGCGTAACGAATCTTGTAGGAACCTGCCCCACGCAACGGAGTCGGAAATTTTAGCGATGTTTGGCCTGCGCCTGCGGCTTGAGCCAGATCCACGAATTGAACTTGAACACCGTCCACGGAAATCGAACTGGAAAGCGTGGCCTCGCCACTAGCAACATCGATTTCACACAGGAAATGAACCCCGCCTTCCACCGCATCCAGCGCCAGTTTCCCCTGAGGGCCAACGGTGACTTCGGCGTCGGCCATCAAGTCGCCCACCCAATTGGTGCCATATCGAAACGCATCCCAATTCCGGTTGTTGTCTCGAATCAACATCGCATCGTTGTAACAGTAATAGTCGGTGACCAAATTGCCTGGGCTATTGAGAAAATTATCGGGCAGCGGTTGGTTCGAGCGAACGGCCTGCCAATGAGCTTGACGCGGGACAATGTGCCGGAAACGCAGCCAATCGTATTTTCCGGGCTCGCTTTGGGTTGTGTTAATCTGATAGGTCGCGGGCTCCGTGCCTTCGGCCTTGACTTTCCATTCGCTTGAAGCGACGCGATGGTGCTGCCATGCCGGACCGTTTCCATCGGCGGCCGGCAAAGTGTCGGGGATCCACGCGGGAGGAAGACCAGCCTGTCGCATGGCGGCGGAGAAATGATAACTATCTTGGACCGGGATCGCGATCTGCGCCAACTTCTGAGCGGGCTTGCGAGCAATGGTCGAAGTGCGTGAGCGATTTCGATCCAAGCTGACAGTGGGCTGAACGTACACGTCGCCATTGTTGATGGTTAAAGTCTCCCCCGGCAGCCCCAACAATCGCTTGATGTAGTTGTCCTTCGCCGAGCCGGGATATTTGAAGACGATCACGTCCCATCGTTTGGGATCGCCCCACAAATAGTCCAACTTGCTGACCACGATGCGATCGCCCGCGAATGACTCGTCGTTAGGTCGCGGATCGATCTTCTTTCCCTCTTTGTCCAACGGGAGCGGGGCACCGTTGCCGCGAGCCAAGTCGCGTATTTCGAAAGTCAGCGGACAACGCACTTTGATGACCCGCCCTTTCGGACGGTCGGTTTCGGAAATGCGACTGCTAGGGCCCTCGAAAGTCGCACCGACTTGAAAATAGTATTCGCATTCCGGGCAGGCCACCTCGATATGCTGGCCCATCAATGTTGGGGCCATCGATCCCGTGGGGATGATATAAGCTTCGGCTTGCATCGTCTTAAATGCAAACGCCAACACGATCGCCATCGCGATCGATTCGATCGTTTCACGAACACTGATCCGATCCCAGAAAGTCGGCTCCAACACAAAGGACCCAGCCATCGTGTTGTCATAACTAGCGAGATCGCGAGTTTTGTCTTTGTTGGGTCCTGGCGAAGACTTGGCTGTGGGTTGGCGTTTGCTATCGTCCGGCGTACCAAAGGGTTGGCGTTTAGGCATTTTTTGCGATCGGTGTCTGTGGCGAGTTCAAAAAAACGGCAACGATGAAGGGGGTTCGCTCGAGCCGACTCGATCTGGCAGCGTCGCTCCGAAAAAAAATCGTCGCGGTGACTGTTTCGAGAACCGGCCATTGTAATCCAGTGAGAATCTTTGTCCGATACGACTTTACGCACCGTGAAATTGTTACACGCTAGCGAGATCGAAGGGGATTTAGCGCGACTTCTGTTGCGGGGGCGATCCGTCGCGAAACGGGCTTTTCTCACGTCGAAACCCGGTCCTCATGGCTCTTCGGCATTTCCTGGAAAAAATGCAGCCCAGTATTGGGGAGAATTGGCACAGGAAGTGCTCTGTTCACCTGTCGCCTCGCTCACCCATTCGCTGATAGGGAGCCGAGGTATAGCGACATCAACGAAAGGAATCCGCGAAATGTCACTGACTTTAGAATCGCCAATCGATACTTGCCCGCTTACCCTTACTGAAATCCGAATGCGGGTCGCCAGCATCAAAGCTCATTGGAGTGATAACGAGCGAGCCGAACGGGCTGTCGATGGCCAGCGGCGTCGTCGTTCGCTGCGAACCATGCTGGGCGAGGATGGGGCGGATCTGCTCCGCTCGGTCTTGGTCGACGGGTTCGAACAAGACGAAGCGAGTGTTTAGCTTGCGAAAACTCGGCGGTTGATCATAATCTAGGATCGGCGGAGACGATGACTCTGCCGCCCCACCCCTTCATCAACCGTCGAGACCTGCCTGGAATGATCACCCGCTCCCAGCTGAAGTGGATTTTTCTCTCATTGGTCGCCCTGCGCCTGATCGTAGGATTCCACTTCTTTACCGAGGGAAAAAACAAGATTGATCAGGGCGATTGGTCGGCCGCCCCATTTTTCGCAGCCGCAAAAGGTCCGCTGGCCCCGTTTTTTCATAGTCTGTTGCCAGATTGGAGCCATCGCGAAACACTGTGCGTGGTGCGAGCGCCCGAACCCAAGCCGGAAAAAAAAGACTCGAAAGTAAACCCGGTCGTCAATCGGGGCCCTGAATCCAAAGAGCCGGCTGGCCCAAAGTTTGAGCTCAATCCGTATCGGGCTTTCGGCCAATGGGATATCTTCATGGAAGATATTTTGGTCGGGTATCGGCTGAAGCAATCGGAGATGGCCGAACGAATTGAGAAAATGGATCGGGAGATCAAGCGGTTGGACACGGAGATTGCCGCGGCTCAAGCCGGAGATAACCCAGGGTTAGAGAACGACCTGGTGCGGCAACGAGATCAACGGGTGGCACTCAAAAAACGCTTGGCGGAGGCCGACCCTGTCTTCGATTTGCTGGCGATTCTGAAGCGACGCCAAGACCAACTCAATGACTACCTGTTTTTTCCAAAGCACCAAGACGAAATCCTTAAGTCGGTTGCGGATGAGAATCGCTTGGCGGGCTTCCTTCGTGACGGGGAAAATCGGTCTCGCTCCGGCAAGGACGTCGAGTCATTGCGGCAACAAATCGAGACAATCAATTACGAAATCCGCAGCGTCCGAAGCAAGCATGCCACGGAAATTCAGGGGATCTGGAATGGCTTGGAGGAGGAAATGAATGCCTATGGGTTGCAGTTGTCCTCGCCTTTGGAAACGGGCATCGCGATGGGGCGACAAGTGCCGCTGGCGAAGCCATTCGAAATCAAGCCCACCACTCAGCTGTATTGGATCAACACGATCGTTCCATACTTTGATCTGTCGGTGGGAATCCTGTTGTTATTGGGATTGTTTTCACGGATAACCTCGCTGGCGGCGGCTGGTTTCTTGCTAGGTATCATCGTGACTCAGCCGTTGTGGGTACCTGGACATGACCCGAAAATCATTTGGAACATCGTCGAGTTTGGGGCGTTGCTGGTGATGGCGGCTCTGGTGGCGGGACGGTTCGGCGGGCTAGATTATTTCCTGTACCGTTTGTTTGGCAAAGGTGAAGCCGAGCAATCGCAGGAAGCTCAGCAAGCGTCATCCAAATAGCTATCTCAACTTTGAAACTGGCAACATCGCAACTGGCAACATCGCAACTGGCAACATCGCAAATTGTCACAGTGCACTACTACTGTTAGGAAGAAAACATGACACCGACCCCAGAAGAGAAGGCCATCGGCCGCGAGAATTACTACTCGGCAGTCACAGCGTACGAAAAAATTCATCGCCGTGATTTCTTGACGAGAACCGTGGCTGGTGGCGCTGCCATCGGCGCAGGTGTTGGCGCGATGTATTTCGGGTATGGCAAACCAAGCCGACCCATCCGCATCGCTGTCATTGGGACGGGAGATGAAGGCAGTGTTTTGATCGGGGCACTGAATCCTGACTACGTGGAAGTGAAAGCGATTTGCGACTGCCGTCCTTCCAGTCAATTCCGAGCCTTTCATGGCGATTGGAGCACCGCGAATACGATTGGTGTTCGACCAGGTTTGTTGAAGGTTTTTGGTTGGAAAACTGAGGAGGAAGCTCGCCGGCACGTCAAAGTTTACACCGAGTACATGGATGTGATGAAAGATCCTGATATCGAAGGGGTCATCATCGCCACGCCGCTGTTTCTGCACGCTCCAATGGCTGTGGCGGCCATGATGAATGGCAAGCATGTTCTGTGCGAAAAACTGATGGCACACAACGTGGCCGAGTGCAAATGGATGACCCGAGTCGCCGAAGCTCAGAAGCGATTTTTATCGATTGGGCACCAGCGTCATTACAACATTTTGTACGACAATGCTGTCAACATGATTCGCTGGGGGCTGTTGGGTGAGATTCATCACATCCGAGCCCAATGGCATCGAGGCAACTTGCCGGGCAAGGATAGTTGGGAATTGGCGATACCGGGTGGCGACATTACTCCCGATGGAAAACGTATCGACGACATCGCGAAGACGCTCAACGAGTTCCGAAAGGCGGCGCTGAACGCATCTGGCAAGGAAGCCGAATTCTTGAAGATGCAAATTGCGCAGTGGAAGGCGTTGGACGAAGACAAGTTCATGGACGCGAAAAAGTATGGCTACCTGGACGATCCTTCGATCTTGGGAAGTGGGAAATTACGGACCGCGATGGAAGAGTTGGTGCGGTGGCGGTTGTGGGATCGCACGGCAGGAGGTTTGATGGCGGAATTGGGTAGCCACCAAATTGATGCGGCAAGCATCTTTATTGCTGCCTTGAGCAAGGAGGTGGGCAAAAAGGTTCATCCATTGACAGTTCATGCGGTGGGTGGGCGTCAGATTTTCCCGAAGAGCCGCGATGCCGATGATCACGTCTACTGCACTTTCGAATTCCCGGGCCAAGGCTTTGATTTCGATAAAGTCGGTTTCAGCGATCCGATGAACAGCTATCCGCCGAAGACTGGTGTTCCTTCTTATGAAGAGGATCCGAACAAAAAAGTCGTGGTGACTTATTCGTCGATCAATGGCAACGGTTATGGTGGTTACGGCGAGATTGTCATGGGCACAAAGGGTACGCTAGTTCTCGATAAAGAACTCGAAGCAATGCTGTACCAAGCCGGACCAGCGTACGTGAAGGCTGGTATCAAGGAATCGGGGAAAACCGCGATATTGGACACCTCGTCCAGTGGCGATCCAGCATTGGCGAAGGCCGCCGAAGGTCCCAAAGTTAGCCGCGGCTATAAGGAAGAGATCGAACACTGGGCTTGGTGTATCAGCCAAGGCGACCTGGCAAATCAGCCCCGTTGCAACGGCGAAGTTGGCCTTGCGGATGCCGTGATCGCGCTAGTGTCCCGTCAGGCGATTCAAAACAGTAACAAGCCCAAAGGCCATGGTTTCGTCCAATTCGAGCCAAAGTGGTTCGAGTATAAATCAGACGACGTACCTGAGCCGAACATCGGTGGCAGTGCCGAGACCGACATGGAATCGGTTCGCAAGAAATTGGGTATCCCAGCCGACTTAGGATCTGTTTAACGACTAAGGATTCTCGGTCGTGGCGTTGGTTGTGGTGGCGAGCGCCTCGTCTTCGCGAGGA
The DNA here is from genome assembly GCA_016794985.1 of Planctomycetaceae bacterium. Taxonomy (GTDB): domain Bacteria; phylum Planctomycetota; class Planctomycetia; order Pirellulales; family Pirellulaceae; genus M30B19. The sequence goes on from JAEUIQ010000043.1 coordinate 260,492, forward strand.
GGCGCAACCGCTTCGACGGGTTTCTTGCCTGGTTCAATCAAGTACTCGTAGTAAAAATCACCACGGAAGAATTGCATCTTGAACGGAGCGGCCTTGTCGACCCGCGGAGCGGCGACGACCGGGGTTGGCTTGATGCCCATCAAATCCTCCAGGTCAATCGTTCCCGTTCGGGATTCCATTTCAGTTTCTTCGAATTCCGTATCGCCGATCCCTCGAACAGCCAACTTGATGGTTGCTGAACTGCTAACCAGCGTCAGCATTTCCGATTGGCGTTCCGAGACCACCAAGCTCACGGTGATATCGTCCTCGTTGCTTTTCGTCTCATCACCACTTTCCAAAGCGGTTTTGTTGCTCACCGAATAGACCTTGATTCCGCGGAGGAACGTTTTCGAAAATGACCGCTCTTCTTGACTGAAGATTCCGATAACGTCCACGGTGTGACCGGGCTGGAGCAACCCCGCGATGTGATCTTCAGCTGGAAGCTTGAGCCCGACCACTTTCTTTCCGGCTGGGACGGTTACCAGGACCCGGTCGTGCTTATCGAGCAAGTCGCGTTGGAAGACAGGCGTGTTCTTCGAGAGTCGGGTGCCGAGTCGCTTTTCGGAAATTTCGTCTAGTGACGTGACAATCCCTTCCGGAACGATGTTGGCGGGCCATTGTTCAATCCGACAGTTCTTATCGGTCAGCTGGACGCCAATGTCGATATCTTCCGCCACGATCAAAACGGGTTTGGTCGGTCCCGCCCCCCCTGGTTGGCCAAGGGCGTTGGTGAAAAGTGCCGCAGCGATCAACCCAAACAGCCCAGATACACCGAGCAGAATCATTGACTTGGGTTTCATGACGGAATTCCTTCAGAGCTAGCAGAACCGGGGACAGTCCCCGTCAATTTCGGACCGAGCGCGAGTTTGATTTCAAAAATCTTTCGCGACGTCTTACAACAGTTACAAAGCCACCCCCACATCCCAACGCCGGAGGCACAGGCCGTCCGTTGCTGGGATGTACCGGACCGTTTTCTTCAATGCTTAGAACAGCCGACCAATCCAGGCAAAATGTAAAATGGTTCCGATGGCAATCGGAATTCCGTAGGGCAGCAGTCGCATGGTGTGCTTGCGGGCTGCGGCAATTTCCGACAATTTGTCAGGGTTTTTGACGGCCAAAATCTCGTTCAGGATGCCGAAGAACTGGTAGTAGTGCTTCAAGCTTGTTTTGCTGAATACAATCATCAGCACAGCCATTAGCCCACCGATAATGGCGGACAAGAAGAACGCCCACATCGTAATCGAGCAATGCACCCAAGCACCGACAGCGGCCAGCATTTTTACGTCGCCGCCTCCCATCCCGCCGATGGCATAGAACGGATACAAGCAGGCCAGTCCGACCGCGGTTCCAGCGATGCTCCACAAGAGTCCCATGTACCAGCCTTCGCCCGACGAACCGTAGGCAATGGAACTATACAGCCAGCCCGCGATGATCATCGGAAATGTGATCGCGTTCGGCACCTTGAGTTGTGTACCATCGATGTACGCAGCGATGACGCAAAACGCACTTACAAACCAGAACACCCCGTTCTCGGCGAGGCTATTCAAAAACCATTCGGCAAACATCATCTCAAGATCCTTTGGCGTAGATTCCTTTTGGGCACGTCTTCATTCAGGTGATGACCGTAGTCGATCCCTCTAAGAAATTAGGTTGTGACCTAAGGTCATGTAGCAATTAATCAACAAAAGTTGTCGGCTTCGGGAAAATCGGGACGATTGGGGCGAGTCGAGCGGATGTAGGGGTTGTGACGAGGGAGGCAAAGGGTTGCTAATTCACACGTTTTGGACTATGGTCGAAGGTTATGGATCCAGAACCAAGCGAACTAAAGCGACTATCCACCGCCGCGTCTCCGGAGCAGCGGTTTCACGAGTATTTGCAGAGCCGAGGCATGCGGAGCACTCGGCAAAGGCAGGTTCTGTTGGAACAAGTTTTCGCCGAGCACGATCACTTCGATGCGGATCAACTAATCGAAAAATTGCCACGGCGTGGTTCAGCGGACTATGTCAGCCGACCGACCGTCTATCGGACACTTGGTGAATTCGTAGACGCCGGGCTCCTTAAAAAGTTTGAAATCGACGGGCGGAGTGTTTACGACTTCGACTACGGTTATCCCGATCATGATCATTTGCATTGCCAAAACTGTGACCGCTTGATCGAGTTTCAAGCGGATGGACTAGAACAGGTACTGAGGCACGTGGCTGAACGCCATGGATTTCGAATCAAGGCTCATACCTTGTTGGTCGAGGGAATGTGTGACGAGTGTTTTAGGGCCCGCCGCCGGACGCCTCGGCGAGTGGACCGAATCTAATGACGCGAAGTGTTACCTGATTCTTCAATGGTTCGTTTCTGCACGCGGGACGAACCGCGGGCCCAGTTCGAGCGGAGTTGACGTTTCTGACGTTTTCTCACGAGCAACAGGCGGGCTCAGATGCTCCTTGAAGCGTTTGTTTTGATTTTCGACGATTCGCCCAGCCCGAAAAATTGGTGAAACTAGGATCTTCAGCGCTAGTTTGGTTGGCGGAACCGCAACGGACCGACTACAGTAAAGAGAGGTCGAGACGCGGGCCGAAGCGGCCCAACGCCGGAGGTTTGTGACCGGCGTCCGGAAGTGCCGTTGGAGGCATCGGTCGGCCACGACTTTGAGTTCTAGTTTCTTGGTCTCCTTCTGGTTTTTTGCCCCATGACTGTGACGATTCGCCGGTCCCGATTAGTCCGAGCCTTGATTTCAACTCTTGGAGGTGGATTTGCAGCGGTCGCTACGGCGCAGAATCCGGCCGATCAAGCCAACCCGTTTGGTGCGGGTGACCCGTTCGGTGGTTCGGCACCCGCGGTCGTTGCACCAACGAACTCGGCAAGCCAAGAGTCGGAGCCGATGAGCCCGCTTTTGTATGCGATTACCAAGCAAGACTTTTCCCAGCCCGCCAATCGTATTTTGGCTGCCGAAACTCTGTTTTTGCTCAAGCGAGCTGACCAAGCCAATATAGTTTTGGCCGATTTGAAACAACCGCTAACTGGTCGCGAAGCTTTCGATTTTGTGTTTGCTGTCACGTCTTCTCGGATTTTATGGTTGCAATCTCAGCCTGAACTGTCGCCAGAAATGACAACCTGGTTGAGCACGACCATGGCCAACGCGATGCAGTATTCCGTTAGTGAAGAATCGACCAACCAGTCGCTGCGTGACCTGCTTGAGGGCAATCCGAGCGAACAAGCTTCGGCTCGGGACAAATTGCTGGCCCAAGGACTCGCGGCGGCGACACCATTGTTGCGCCGCATTCAAGAACAAATCGACAAATCGGATGTGCAATCCGTTCAGCTCCGCCGTTTGATACAGGTTATACAATCCGGACCAACGGATTGGGATGCAACTTTGCGATCCGTGGTGGGCCACGAATCTGAGATCGAATCCGCAGCTATTCTTGCGTTAGCGGCTCGCAGTCGTTCCGCACTCAATCAAGCGGCAGTGATCGAATGGATGGCCCGCAAGCCGGGTAGTTTGCCCGAACCTTCTTTAGCGGAGGTAATTGGCCATTGGCGAACCGTGTTCAAGTCACAACACGGCTTTGATCCGGTTCAGTCGGAACTTACCAGTCGTTGGCTCGAGCAGTTGAATGAGGCTGAGGCTCGACAATGGGACGTGTTGCAGTCACCGCGAACACAATTTGAACGCGCAACCCCGACAACTTGGCTTTGGGATACGGAATTGAAAAACCTGACTCCTCAATTGGTCGAACCTTTGGACCAAGCGAGTCGAAATCAAGCGTTGGTAGCAACTGCTTGGTTACGAGTGGACGCAGAAAATGAAACCGCTTTGCGGAATTATGTAGCCACCCAATTCCAGCGAGCCAAACTCCTCAACGGCATCGATTCGCCCCTGCCACAAACGGCAGTGGAAGTCGCAGCACAATACCTGTCGGCGCCTCAGATGTGTGAAATGCTGAGCCAAGCGATGGAGCAAGGGCAATGGCTGGTGGCGCAGTCTTTGTTGGAGGCATTGCGTACCGTCGGGAATGCCCAATTGATGGAGACGACTGCGGGTCGATTGTCGCCAATTGCTACGGCGCTGAAGGCCCCAGATCAACGTGTCCGTACGGCCGCCGTGCAGACGATTCTGGCGTGGAAACCGGAGCAAAGCTTCGCCGGGACGAGTTACTTCAACCAGGGATTGCAAGAGGTTTTAAGTACGCCGAATGGAACGTTTGCGGTGATCGCATCGATGAATCCATATCATGCCGCTTATTTGGAATCATTGGTACGCGGGGCGGGGTGGGAAGCCAGCGTGGCGCCTACTGCTGGAAGGCTGATCGCAGAACTCAACATGTATCCAGCCTCATTCTTTATTGTTACCGACTCGTTGGGCGAAGTGCCGTATCTCGAAGTAATCGATCAAGTACGCTCAACGCCCAAGGGACGAACCATGCCGATTCTCTTATTGGTTCGGTCCGAAAACTTGAACAATGCGCGAACGATGCTCCAAGTCGATCGCAACGATCCGTACATCATGGTTGCCGAGTTCAGTGAAAATGGTCGTGACTTGTTGCCATGGATCGAAAAGCTCAGCTCGTGGAAGGAAGTCACGCGGCAAATGCCCAGCAGCGTGGCTCGAGATCATGCTTCTCAGGCTCTGGCTCAGTTGTCAGTGTGGCTGAATTCCGATCGCGCGCGGCGGCTGTTGGACTTTTCGGTCTTTGCCGGTTCGGCTCGTGGATTGATAGGTTCGGTCGGCAGTGCCGACGCAGTCATCGTGGACGTTTTGTCTTCTTACGGGGATCCCGAGACGCAACTTTACTTGGCGGGGTTGGCTGCGGAAGGCGCTGTGACATCGGAGATTCGCTCCGCTGCGGCAAAAGGATTTCGGGCCTCTGTGGAGCGATTTGGAACGTTGATGACGAGCAAGCAAATCGAGGCACAGTACGATCGACAGAACCAAAGTCGAAACGAAGCCCCATTTACTCAAGCGATTCTCAATTCAATTCTTGATACGCTGGAAGCTCGGACCAGAAAAGTTCCATTTTCAGAATTACCACCGATTCCCGGTATGTAGTTAGCACAGCTCCCTGTGCGTCGATTCAGCGAGTTTTTCGAGTTGGACCGTAGACGCCGTTCACGAAATCGTATTGGTCGGCTCGTGTCGCGGCACTGTAACAACCTACCCGAAAAGTAATGAAGCAAGTTGTCTTGCTTTGTCTTCTGTTGATCTCGGGTTAGGATATATCTTGCCGAGTTTCCCAATGGTTAGACGCATGAATACCGTGCGCTGTTGAGCTCGGCAGTCTGAAGAATTACGAAAGCCGCTGGGATGAATGGAATGGATATTCGGTGGTCTGCATGGCCGTGTCTTTGGGGAGCGCTTGCTTTAGTTTTCGGCTGCGACGGGGCGTCGTCCGAAAAGCGGACTGGGTTTGAAATGAAGGGATTGGAAAAGGTCAATCGCGCCAGTTCAGAAAATCAAAGCAAACAACTGGCTCGTGCCATCAACCTGATCAAGAGCGATGACGTTGCGGAGTGGAATGTCTTCGAGGAAAACATCACCGATTCGTTGAACGGAGCTTGGAAGTCGGCGCAGACGACGAACGGACATGCTTCAATGGCTGCCGCCTTTCCGACTTGGGAGCGATCCAGCTGGTTGGACACGATTCCAGCGGTCTATCAGGATTCCTTGTGGTGGAAGAATGTCGGTGATGAAACATTCCTGTACACCGATGCGTTCCATTTGCAGGAACAATTTTGGTTGGGCGAAGTGGTCGCCCGAGTCCGTAATGAAAAAACGGGGACGCGCTTTGCCTATCTAACGCATGCCGGCCGCCCCCAAGCATTGACTTTGGAGCAGGCATTACAGGCCGGCAATGGGCAGCTTACTCCGGAAGGTGCGGAACGATTGGCTTTAGCTTTGAAGCTGTTTGACTGGACTGTTAGAAATGTGTCGGGCGAGCCGTTCCCGGAGATTCCAACTCCAGATGCAGCTGCCGAATTAGCAGTGAAACCACTGGACGAGGGACGACCCTGGTCCACAGCGGGCGTCTTAGGTGCAGGGTACCGCAACTATATCTGGCAAACTCTGAACTACGGGCGTGGAGATGCTTGGGAACAAGGCCACCTGTTCTTGCAGTTAGCGCACCACGCTGGACTGGACGCCTGCGTACTTGGGTTACGTGACTTGGCCCCGACCAAGTTATTACCTCGCGTTGCTCATCCAGAGGTGGTCCCTTGGGCGATCGCCGTGTTGATAGATTCGGAGATCTTTTTGTTTGATCCGAGGTTGGGTTTGCCGCTCCACCATCCGGAAACACTGGCGGTTCTGACACTGCAACAGGCGAAGGAAAACCCACAGTATCTACAATGGCACGGTCTGAGTCCTGAAGAATCTGCCGAATCAGACTCCGCTTATCCAGTTCGCGCGTCGGACTTAACAAACATCGTGGCCTTGTTGGATTACCCTTTGGAATGTTTTTCGCTACGTAGTCAGTTCCTGCAACGAAATCTGACCGGAGGTGATCGAGTCGAGGTCTACTTCTCACCCGACGAAGTGGCCGAACGATTTAAAGCCCACCCGCTAATTGCCGAAATCCAACTTTGGGCGCTCCCGTTGGAGATTCAGCTATTTCGGGAGGCGATTCGCAAGGCCAAGCTTGAGTCGACAAAGGATCGTTTCGTCATGTCGAAGATTCAGTGGCAGCAACGAGACGAAAGCTATTTTGATGAGTTTCCGTTATTGCGTCGTTCACGCGTCTTGTATTTGTTGGGCCGGTTCCAGCCGGACAGTGCGGAAATTGCTGTGGATTGCTTTAACGAACTAAAGCGAATGCACTACAGCGACGAGGATTGGAAAAACATCGCAGACAATCCCGACCTACAAAAGTCGCTCGGACTCTATCGGGCGTCGAATCAGTCGGCGGCCGAGTTTCGTCAGGCACTGGATAATCAAAAGGCCGCCATGTTCATCGTGCGGGGAGATGCCAAAATGTATATGGCAATGGCTCATTCCGAAATTCAAAACCACAGCACCGCAATCAACATGTTACGACATGTCGAGAAGTTCGATATGGGCGGAAAATGGAAACGCCATACCATGTATTTGGAGGGACGCTCGCAGGAGTCGATGAAGAATTACGAACAGGCCATTGCGAGTTACGTCGAACTGGCTCGTCAATTCCGCGAGTCGCGTTCGCCGCGGGATAACGGCAATCTGTTGCGAGCAAGAATTCTTCGCTCACAGACCAAAACCCCGTCCGAAAGCGGACCGGCATCTTAATCGTGTTGTGGCTTATCCCCGCATGGATTAGGATAACGCCCGTAATCGGAGGTGGCGGAAACACCCTTTATTTCGCAGTTGTTCATTCTCGATCAATGGGAAAAAGACATGGCTCACTTGTGGCACTTCAGTTCGCGAAACGATCTTTTGCAAACACGGCGTTGGATGAGTTTCGGCCTTTGCTTGGTTCTGCTTCTGCTTTTCTCAGGTTCGATAGCAAAGGCCTTGCTGGTTCCGCAAGATGATCCTCAGAGTCCGGTTGAACGCTGGAAAGCCGCGTTTACCGAGCTCAACGAAATGATGACTCGCGGAAGAACGTTGCCAAACAGCGAACAAGCCGCGTTTCAGGCGGAGCTTGATGAAAAATTGAAGTCTCTACAGGCTTTGCGGAAGGAAATCGAGCCGCAACTGCTTCAGATGGTGCAAGATAGTACTGAAATCCCCCAACCTTTGCAGGATACTCTGCTGCAATTGGGGCGATTCTCAATCAGCGAAGATAACTACCAACGCGGGTTTCAGCTCTTAAAGCCGTTGATCGATAGCGGCAGCCAAGATCCCATCGTCTATCAGTTTGCTGCTCTGGCCGCTTTTGGGTCGGACCACTTCGAATTGGCCCAAGAGTGGGTGAACAAAGTTCGAGCGGGTGGCGTGGAGTTGAGAATCGAGTTTCTTCGTCGAAGTATGACGGCGATCGAGCAGCGAATTGCGGATTGGAAACAAGAAGAAGCCATTCGAGCCGCCGAGGCTGAGAAAGACGATCTGCCGCGAGTCAAATTCGAAACAACTGCCGGCGATATTATTATTGAACTGTACGAGGATCAAGCACCAAATACAGTCGCTAACTTTGTTTCCTTAGTCGAAAAAGGTTACTATGACGGCCTAACCTTTCACCGTGTTTTGCCCCAATTTATGGCTCAAGGCGGATGCCCAAACGGAACCGGCGGTGGAGGCCCGGGATATTCGGTACCGTGTGAGTGTCACGAACCCAATAAGTTTCGGAAGCATTTTTCTGGAACTTTGAGCATGGCTCATGCCGGACGAGACACGGGCGGCAGCCAGTTTTTTCTGACCTTCTTGGCGACACCTCATTTGGATGGTCAACACACCGCTTTCGGACGAGTCCTGGAAGGTATGGATGCGGTCGCTGGCTTGAACAAGATTGACCCCGATCGTCGTGGGGCGGGCATGGAACCGTCCAAGATCCTCAAAGCGACAGTTGTCCGCAAACGAGACCATGACTACAAGCCTAAGACCTTGCCGGCGACTCGTTAATGCCACATTACCCGCAAAGTCGTTTGCGTCGTCTGCGGCGTTGGCCGTGGTTGCGCGACTTGGTTCAAGAGCACCATCTTCGACCAACAGACTTGATTTGGCCCATCTTTATTGCCAGTGGGTCAACTCGCGAGTCAATCCCCAGTTTGCCCGGAGTCGACAGAATCCCGCTTGGGGAGTTAGTTGGCGAGGTCGCGGAAGCCGTCAAGTTAGGAATTCCGGTGGTCGCATTGTTCCCGGCCACTCCTGCCGGACTGAAGTCGGAAGATGCAGCCGAAGCGCTCAATCCAGACAACTTGATCAATCGCGCGACTGCGATAATCAAAGCGGCATATCCAGAAATCGGGATCCTTTGCGATGTCGCTTTAGATCCTTACTCTTCCCATGGACATGATGGTCTGGTGCACGAAGGCTATGTAGTGAACGATGCCACCGTCGAGGTTCTGTGTCGACAGGCCGTGATTCAAGCCCAAGCAGGTTGCGACATCATTGCGCCATCCGACATGATGGATGGACGGATTGGCAGAATTCGATCAGCCTTGGATCACGCGGGGTTTCAGCAAGTAAGCATCATGGCTTACTCAGCCAAATATGCCTCGGCATTTTATGGACCATTTCGGCAGGCGGTTGGTAGCTCCGCCAATTTAGGAGCAGCTGACAAGAAGACCTATCAAATGAACCCCGCTAATCTGGAAGAAGCGTTTCGGGAAGTGAATATGGATATTCAAGAAGGTGCGGATATGGTGATGGTCAAACCTGGAATGCCCTATCTGGATGTTCTCTGCCAAATCAAGCAACGATTCCAGTTCCCGACATTTGTGTATCAGGTCTCGGGCGAGTTTGCGATGTTGAAAGCTGCCGCCGCTAACGGATGGCTGAACGAGAGCGCCGTGATGCTCGAAAGTCTATTGGCTTTCAAGCGGGCTGGCGCCGACGGAATTTTGACCTACTTCGCCCGTGACGCGGCCAGAATCTTGAATGAACTTTAGAGTCTTACGATCCGCGACTTACGAAACCCGCTGAACTTCGATTTCGCCGATCAAGCCGTGTGGCTATCCAAAAAAGCGGGCGAAAGTCTGAGAGCCAGAATCCAGCCCCGGATCATTCCAGCAGGCTTTTGTGGTTTCGCATCAGCAAGTAGCTGTCGATCTTGCTGATCAAGTCATAGGACACACTGACTGCGATCAACAAGCCGGTTCCACCATAGAAACTGGCGATCATGAAATTCACATTCGGAAATAGTGTCGTGAGGACCGTGGGAACAACGGCAATAATGCTCAAAAAAGCGGCGCCCACAAACGTCACTCGATGCATCACGCGATCCAAGTACTCTTCGGTTCGCTTTCCAGGCCGATGACCGGGAATAAACGCGCCGCTTTCCTTCAGATTGTCCGCGATCTCCTTTGGGTTGAACATGATCGCCGTCCAAAAGAAACAGAAGAAGAAGATCAACGCGATGTTGCAAAGATTATACAGCAAGGCCCCTGGCTGAAACGCGTTGGCAGCCAATTGAAAGCTCGGCCAGATCTGGCCGAAAAACTGGAAGATCAGATAGGGGAAAATCAGCAATGTTGTGGAGAAGATGATCGGCATCACACCCGCCTGCAACATCCTCAAAGGCATGTACTGCTTCGTACCACCGAAGACGCGGCGTCCACGAACGTGCTTGGCGCTCTGCGTCGGAATCCGTCGCTGCGACTGCATTACATAAACGGTGGACGCTACTACAGTTATGAACAAGAACGCCAACACCAGCAACAATTCGATACCGACCTTCGATCGATCGAAGCCATTCAGGCGAAGTTCCGCATCACCAATCAGACTTCCCAACGCCCCCGGCATGGAGGCCAAGATGCCACCCATAATCAATAGGCTGATCCCATTTCCAATCCCGTACTCGTCAATCTGTTCGCCCAACCACATCAAGAACACGCTACCGGCTGTCATGATCAATACTGCAATGATTTGCCAACCAAACGTTAGATGGCCATCAATCTCAAACTCACTCGCTGTAAGGTTGGCACCACCCCCTTGGTCGGCCATAAGATACATTTTCACGTACAGAAAGCTCTGTACAAAACACAGCACGACCGTGACATAACGAGTGTAGTCGTTGATCTTTTTACGACCCGACTCGCCCTCTTTCCGTAGATCGATCAACGGCTGATAAACATTGCTCAGCAATTGAAACATGATCGACGCCGAAATGTACGGCATGATCCCTAAACCAAAGATTGTTGCCTGACTCAGTTGGCTCGCACTTAGAACTTGGACCGTTTCCAGCAACGCTCCAAACCCGCCAGTCGTCTGGCGGGAGCCTTCCATCGCCTGAATATCTACGACGGGCAAATAGATCGTCCAACCGATCCGGAAGATGGCCAGCAAAAACAACGTCAGAAAAATCTTCTGCCGCAGCTCCGGAATCGAGAAGACGGTGCGAAGTTTTTCTAACATTTGTACTTTTCTCCAGCCTCAACTCCGGGACATCCTGTCAAACGCCACTACTAGCGCTTTTTCGGGCCACGTTGCTTGTTCTTTACCACAGGAGCCGGGCCGGGGATAACGACCACGGTGCCGCCTGCTTGTTCAATCTTGGCTTTCGCACTCTCGCTGAATTGGTGAGCAGTCACTTTCAGCGCCTTGGTTAATTCACCCGTTCCCAGAATCTTCAGCTGGTCAAACGTTCGTTTGGCCAAGTTCTTCTCTTGCAACGATTGAATCGTAACTTCTTCGCCCGCCGCATACTCGCGATCCAAATCACGAACATTGACGGCTGCTACCACATCCGCAAAGGAATTAGTAAAACCGCGCTTTGGGATGCGGCGAAACAATGGCATTGTTCCACCTTGAAACACGACCGATTGACCGCGGCCAGGCCGAGAACGCTGGCCCTTATGACCGCGTCCACCCGTTTTACCTTGCCCAGTACCCGGGCCACGTCCCAATCGCTTCCGCGGACGATTCCCGGTAATTCCCTGATTTACTTCGTCTAGGTTCATGACAAGGAAACTCCTCGCAATTGTTCAATCGTATCGCGGGTTCGCAGTTGACTCAACGCTGCCAAGGTCGCCTTCACAACCGTCACGGGATTTGTGCTGCCCAGGTTCTTCGTCAAAACATTGTGCAAACCAGCTGCCTCGCAAACGGCACGAACCGCAGCGCCGGCAATAATACCGGTACCAGGACCGGCAGGAATCAACAAAACCGTCGATGCACCATAGCTTCCCTGAACCGAATGGGGAATCGTCCCCTCGATTACAGGAAACTTCTGCATCCGACGTGCAGCCTGCTTGTTCCCCTTTTCGACACTTGGAGGAACTTCGTTAGCCTTGCCATACCCCACACCTACCCGCCCGTTGCCGTCGCCAACCACGACGCAAGCGGCAAAACTGAAACGCCGACCACCCTTCACCACGGTGGCGCAACGCTTGATTTTCACAACGTTTTCGATCAACTGATCGCTGCTTCGACTCTCCGCCACAAGCTGGCTCCCTACAAACAAAGCGTACACCCGGTACGGACTTAAAACTGCAAACCACCCTCACGAGCCGCGCTCGCGATTTCAGCCACCCGACCATGAAACCGATACTGGCCTCGATCAAAACGGCACCGCTCGATCCCAGCAGCCAACGCTCGCTTGGCCAGAATCGAACCAATCTTCTTCGCTGCCTCGCAATTCCCGCCGTACCCAATTTCGCCGGAAAGAGCCTTCTCTTGAGTGCTCGCCGAGGCAAGTGTCTTTCCGGACTCGTCATCAATCAGTTGGCACATCAAGTGTCGATTGCTACGAAATACCGACAAGCGTGGAACGCTGCTGCACCCACGCAGTTTTTTGCGAACCCGATTCTGCCGCCGCCAACGCCGCAAATTCTTGATCTTGACTGCTTTCACTGGACATCACCTTACTGCATATCCGCCAACAAAGCCACGTGTCACGCGACCCGTCAACTTCGCTTGATTCAAAATCTACCCACAACCACTACGACTTGGCCGACTTACCAGCCTTCAGTTTGATTACTTCGCCTTGGTAACGAATCCCTTTGCCCTTGTAGGGCTCTGGCTTCTTCAAAGCACGAACCGCGGCAGCAAACTCGCCAACCGCCTGCTTGTCACAACCCTTGACCACAATATGCGTCTGGTCCGGGCAAGTGACACTAAGTCCAGTTGGGACCTTTTTCTTCAACTCGTTGGCAAAACCTACTCGTAGCGTTAGTTCGTCGCCCTTGAGCGAGCAGACATAGCCCACACCTTGCAACTCGAGCTTCTTCTCGTACCCACTTTTGACACCAATGATCATGTTATTGATCAACGCACGCGTCAATCCGTGGAACGCCCTCGCCTCGCGCCCTTCACTGGCCGAAACCTGCAAGGACTTCCCATCGCTGGACACCGCCACACTGACCTCTGGACGAAGCTCGTACTGCAATGTGCCTTGCGGACCAGCAACTTCCAGTCGCCGACCCTGCAAATTCACTTTCACGCCATCGAGAATCGAGACGACTTTTTTTCCAATTCGCGACATTTCTGAACTCTTTCACACTCAACGTGAAAAACGACTACCAAACTTCGCACAAAACTTCGCCGCCGACCTTCTGTTGACGGGCTTCGCGATCACTGATCACGCCGTGGCTTGTACTCAAAACGCGGATTCCCAACCCGCCCAACACAGGCCGGAGATCTTTCGCGTGAAAGTAAATGCGCCTTCCCGGGCAACTCACGCGTTTCACGCGTTGAATGACCTTTTCGCCACTTGGTCCGTACTTCAACTCAATTCGCAAAACCGGGGCTGGTTTCTCATCGAGCACGGCAAAATCCCAGATATAGCCTTCTCGCTTAAGAACTTCCGCCACACCACGCTTCACTTTGGAAGCCGGCATATCGACAAACGGCTTTTCAACGTTGACGGCGTTGCGAATTCGGGTCAACATGTCCGCAATTGGATCAGTCATCATGATTTGCTAAATCCTCAATCCTACCAGCTTGCCTTGCGAACGCCCGGAATCAAACCATTGTCAGCCAGCTTCCGGAAACAAATTCGACAAATACCAAATTTGCGATAAACCGAACGCGGACGGCCGCACAACTTGCAACGGTTCTCACTGCGAGCCGAATACTTCGGCTTGCGCGAGGCCTTGGCTATCTTCGCTTTACTTGCCACGAATACTCACCTACTTAAAGTTGACCCGAACCTAACAGTAACTTGACTTGAATCGCCCCGTGAGAGAAGCCGTTGTGGCTACCCATCCACTATTCCGCCCCAGCTCCAACCTTACCAGACTCCGACTTGCGACGCCGGAACGGCACGCCAAATTGGTCCAATAGCAACCGACCTTCAACATCATTGCGGGCGGTCGTTACAAAACAAATGTTCATCCCTTGCTTGCGAGTAAACTTGTCCGGATTCAACTCCGGAAACACCAGATACTCGGTCAAGCTCAAGCTGTAATTCCCATTACCGTCAAATGCCTTTTCGCTCACCCCACGAAAGTCACGGACACGCGGCAGCACAAAGGTAATCAACCGATCCAGGAACTCGTACATGCGATTTCCACGCAATGTCACCTTGACACCAATCGGCATCCCTTCACGCAAGCGGAAGTTGGCGATGCTCTTCCGAGCTGTCGTGACCATCGCCTTTTGACCAGCGATCAATGTCATTGCAGCCTGAGCATCTTCGATGTTCTTCTTGTCTGTCACGGCGCTGCCCACACCCATGTTGATAATGATCTTATCGAGTTTAGGCAGTGACATCAAGTTTTGCCGACCGGTCTTTTCTCGCAACACCGGAACGATCTTCTCTCGATAGAGCGTCCGCAATCGGGCTTCGTAATTTTCTGGTAGTTCTGCCATGTTAGATCACCTCGTTCGCCAAACTGACGATTTTCATGAACTTGCGAGCACGCAATTCACGAGCCACTGCACCGAAGATACGCGTCCCACGCGGGTTGCCGTCTTTATCGATAATGACCGCTGCGTTGGTATCGAATCGAATGTAGCTGCCGTCCTCGCGCCGAGTCGGTTGCTTGGTCCGAACCACCACGGCTCGAACCACTTGCTTCTTTTTCACGTCGCTGCCGGCGATGACACCTTTAACGCTGCAGATGATTACATCGCCCAAACCAGCGTAACGGCGCCGGGAACCACCCAACACCTTGATGCACATCAATTCTTTGGCGCCCGTATTGTCCGCTACAGCCAGGCGAGTTTCCTGTTGGATCATTGGTGGGCCTCTGCTTCCTTATGCTCTTCCTTTTGATGCCGGCGCACTTCTTTGAGTGCGGCGACGTCAACCGCCGTGCTCTTTTCGACAATGCGTACCAATGCCCATCGCTTCAATCGCGAGAGCGGTCGAGACTCAACGATCTCGACCTTGTCCCCCACACCAGCCTCATTGTTCTCGTCATGCACGTAGCACTTGCTACGCGAGCGCACGAACTTCTTGTATTTCTTGTCCATCACCATTCGACGGATCTCAACGACCAACGTCTTATTCATCTTGTTGCTGGTGACTACACCGGTCGATACTCGCTTTGGCATCGTCAGTCTTTACCCTATGTTTAAGAATCTACGCTCGTTGGCTACTTGCCACTCTTCCGCTGACTTTGAACCGTCTTGATCTGTGCAATCAATTTTCGATTCCGCTTCAACTCACTTGGGACATCCAACCGGTCGGTTTGGGCTTTCACACGCAGCCAAAACAGAGCCTTGGTCGTATCGTCCAACGCATCAGCCAACTGTTCGTCGTTCATCTCTCGCAGTTGGGAAACCGTCAACTTTTCCATGGCTTACTCCGCTTCACCTGCACCAATTTTTGTCTGCTTCGCCACCATTCGTACCCGCATTGGCATCTTGTGGGCCAAACGAGCGAAACAAATCTTGGCTTGTTGTTCTGTAACAGCACCCAACTCGTACAACACAGTGCCGGGACGGATATTCGCTACCCAATGTTCCGGTTCACCCTTACCTTTACCCATCCGAGTTTCCAACGGCCGCGACGTTACCGAACGATGCGGGAAAACACGAATGAACAATCGACCACCAGCACCGCGAACGTACTGCTGCGCAGCAATACGACCGGCTTCAATGGTTTGAGCTTTTAACAACGCAGGCTCTAATGCCTGCAGCCCGAAATCTCCAAAGACGACGCGGTTTCCGCGCGAGGCGTTACCTTTTATACGACCTCTTTGGACCTTTCGATGCTTTATTCGTCGAGGCATCAGCGCCATCTTCGTTCTCTCCGTACATACCTTGGTTGACCCACACTTGAACTCCCAAATTACCCTGAGGCGTCGATGCTTCCGCGAAGCCGTAATCGATCTTCGCTCGCAAAGTGCTCAGAGGAATGGAGCCAACGTTTGACTTTTCACGCCGGGCCATTTCAGCCCCGCCCAATCTGCCCGCCAATTGAATCTTGATGCCCTTCGCACCCGCCTTCATAGTTTCTTCCATGGCCTGCTTCATGGTGCGACGGAAGCTCGCCCGCCGAGCCAACTGCTCTGCAATCTTCTCAGCGACCAATTGGGCCTGCAAATCTGCCCGCTTGATCTCCTCAATCCGCAGATTGACGCGTCGGCCAATCAAGTTCTGAATCTCAGTTTGCAGAACTTCGACTTCTTGACCCTTCTTGCCAATGATCAAGCCGGGACGTGCCACGAATAGTGTCACCCGCACTTCATCTCGAGTACGATCGATCTCGATGTGGTCGATACCGGCCGCGGCGTAGTTCTTGGTCGGGTGCTTCTTCACAAACTTACGAATCTTGACGTCTTCCAACAACAGAGTCGAAAACTCAGCCTTGGGAGCATACCAGCGGCTCTTCCAGCCCGCGGTGACGCCGGTTCGATACGCAACAGGATTAACCTTTTGACCCATTTGTAAAACCCTATACTTCTTCCAACGTCACGGAAATGTGGCTCGAACGCTTCTTGATCAAATGCGACATACCGCGACCCCCAGGTCGCATCCGCTTGAACATCGGCCCGCCATCGACCTTCGCCTCGGCGATGATCAGGTCACCGACCGAGACTCGACGTCCCTTGTTTTGATCCAAGTCGGTTGCGTTGCCCAATGCCGACTTGATCACCGCCTCCAACATCCGTGCACCACGGTGAGGCTGGTACCTCAAAATCGCCAAGGCGTCGTCAACGAACTTGCCTCGGATCAAGTCCGCGACCGGGCGGACTTTTCGGGCACTGATTCGCGCGCCTTTAAACGTTGCTGTGAACATTCGGTTCTTCCTTACTTCGTTGCAGCCTTTTTGGCACCGCTATGACCGCGGAACGTGCGGGTCAACACGAATTCGCCCAACTTGTGACCAACCATGTCTTCCGTTACGTACACTTTGACGTGCTGCTTTCCATTATGAACCATGAACGTGTGCCCGACAAACTCGGGAACGATCGTGCAGGATCGAGCCCAAGTCTTGATTGGTTCATGACGCCCTGCCGCTTCCAACTTGACCACTTTCTGGTACAAGCTGTCGACGACGTATGGGCCTTTCTTACCGGATCTACTCATTGTCTTTGCCTTGACGGTTGTCGTTGCCTTGACTGTCTTTGCCTTGACCGTTCACTCTACCCCACTCGCTTAGTCTCCAGCCCATGGTCTGGGCTGAAGCTCAAGCAGTCATTACTTCAATTTCAACACGCCATAGCGTCGGCTACGGCGGCGTCGAATGATCGACGCATTGCTCGATTTCTGCGGCTTACGAGTCGAACCACCCTTCGCCGATTTGCCTTGGGGGCTCACCGGATGGCGACCGCCCTTCGTTCGGCCTTCACCACCACCGTGTGGATGGTCAATCGGATTCATTGCCGTACCACGAACGTAAGGTCGAATGCCCATCCAACGCTTGCGCCCCGCTTTGCCCAAAACCACCTTGGAATGGTCGGGATTGCTCACCTGCCCAACCGTCGCCCGACAATTGCCCGGCACACGGCGAATTTCGCCACTGGGTAACTGTAACTGTGCCCAACCAGCCTCGCGGGCCATCAATATGGCACTCGCACCAGCACCTCGGCACAACGTCGCACCTTGACCTGGTCGCAACTCGATCGAGTGCACGTTGGCACCCGCTGGAATCTTACTCATCGGCAAGCAGTTGCCGTTGGTCGGAGGAGCATCCGGACCATTCATGAGGACATCACCAGCCTTCAAACCATCCGAAGCAATCACGTATGACTTCGTACCATCGGCATAATGCAACAAAGCCAAACGCGCGCCTCGATTCGGATCGTATTGGATCGAATCCACCCGCGCTTCCATCCCGTCTTTGTTTCGACGGAAGTCAATCAAGCGATACTGTTGCTTGTGTCCGCCACCGCGATGCCGGGCCGTGATCTTTCCCTGATTATTCCGACCGCCTTTTTTGGGTTTGGGTACCAATAAGCTCTTCTCAGGCTTCGCACCTTTGGTCAATTCAGCAAAGTCGCTGACGCTCGCATTGCGACGACCAGGTGAAATCGGCTTGTAGATTCGAATTCCCATCGCTATCCGCTTCCTTTACCGCCCCATCATTCGCTGCGGCGAAACACCTTCAGGCCCGCAACCACTGATTTACACTCACGACCCCAACCAACCCCAAAAAACACACTACGAGAACAACTCAATTCGATCATCGCCGGCAAGGGTGACAACCGCTCTCTTCCAATTTTTTGTACGTCCGTCGTACTGACGGTACCGCTTCGGCTTGCCTTTGCGATTCTGCACCGCAACCTTCGAAACTTTCACGTTGAACAGTCGCTCAATCGCTCGGCGAATATCATCTTTGTTGGCTGCTAGACTGACCGCGAACGAGTACTTGTTCAGTTCCTCGCTCATCTCCACGCTCTTTTCAGTCACCAGTGGTCGCAGAACCACTTGATGTGGCTCCAATACCAAGCTGGACTTGTTCTTATCAATCTGTCGTTGCACTGCTGGTTTTGCCATACCTTCACCTTCTTAACTTAACCCAGTCGCGCTGAGCCCAAGCAACTATTCCGTCACCACTAAACCGCAGCCAACGCCTTGGCTTTTGCCTGGATATCCGCCACCGACTTGGACTTGAACTCATCCAAGGCCGCCTTGTCAATCACTACGTTTTTGACACGCAAAACTGCATAGGCATTCAGGTCGCTTGCCGACATTACCGACACACCCGCAATGTTTCGCCCGCTCTTGTACAACATCGGCCGGTGGCCATTGGTCGCCAACAAGGTCGTCTGCCCAGCAACACCGATCTTCGACAACAAACCGGCAACCACCTTCGTCTTCGCTTCGGTGCAATCCAAGCCATCTACGAGAGAAACCTTGCCAGCCGCAACTTTGCTTGCAACAGCCATTCGCAACGCCAATCGAACCGCCTTCTTCGGAAGGCGATAAGAGAAATCTCGCGGCGAAAGTGCCTTCATGTGACCACCACCTCGGCGTACACCGCTGCGTCGTGAACCAGCACGAGCGTTACCCGTCCCTTTTTGCTTGTACATCTTCTTCGTCGTACCAGCGACACCCGACCGCGTCTTGGTTTGCTTCGTCCCTTGACGCAAACAAGCCTGGTACATGACCACGACATCATGCAATAATTGCTTGTTGATCGAATTCACCAAGTCAGTGCTGGCAATCTCGTATTGCCCAACCTGCTGACCCGACATGTTGTAGACCGGCAAGGATGACATTTTTCGTCCCGCAAAAATTCTGACAAAACCCCAAACACAACCCAAAAACCAACCGGCATCAAACGATGTTCGTGGCCTTCACAATTACAAAACCACCCGCTGGGCCCGGCACCGATCCACCGATCAACAACAGATTGTTCTCAGCATCGATCCGAACCAGCTTCAAGTTACGGCAGGTCACTTGCTTGCCACCGTACCGACCAGCCATTCGTCTTCCCTTCACCACGCGTGCCGGGAAAGTATTCTGACCAGTCGAACCAGGGTAGCGGTGGCATTTCTTCACACCGTGGGTCGCTCGCTGGCCAGAGAAATTGTGACGACGCATGACACCGGAGTAACCACGACCTTTATTGATCCCAGTCACATCCACGGCTGCCACACCATCCATGAAGTTGGCCTTCAAGACTTGACCAACTTGCAAATCGGCAACAGAACCGCGTATTTCACGCACAAACTTTTGAGGCTCGCAACCTGCTTTTGCCGGAAGTTCCTTGCCGGCTTCTTTTAAGGCCAGACTACGCTTGCTCTTGATGTCGGCAACATGACCTCGCTCGGAGCGACTGGCTTGGCTGGCCCGACTGCGGGGACGGCCTTCGGATGGCCGCTTCTTGTCTTCAAAACCCAATTGGACTGCTTCGTAGCCATCACGCTGAAGCGAACGCAACTGCAAAACGTGACACGGACCAGCCTGGACAACCGTCACTGGAACCGCTTCACCACTCGAAAGATATATTTGTGTCATCCCGACCTTGCGGCCGAGTATTCCCTTGCTCATCGTCGTTCACTTTCTTGCAAAATGGCCTTGCTTCGCAGGATACAGGACGTTAGCCAACCAATGCGGCCAACACCCAGATTACCTCCGAAACCTCCATTCCATACGCATTTTCCAGTGACCACCTGGCCACAGCAACCGAAGCCCACTGCCTCAGGCCGCCTCACCAGTAAATCCCACTAACAACTGCCCATCCCCAACTATCCGCTACCAACTACTGCCTCACACAAACCACCCGCCTCAAGGCACTACTTAGAAGTCGCCTTGATCTTGATCTCCACACCCGCAGGCAGGCTCAATTTGTTCAACGCTTCGATCGTTTTCGCCGACGCCTGAACAATATCAATCAGACGCTTGTGGGTTCGAACCTCAAACTGCTGACGTGACTTTTTATCAATGAACGGACCGCTGATCACCGTGTACCGCTCTACTCGAGTTGGCAACGGAATCGGCCCGTGGACCTCCGAATGAGTTCGCTTCGCCGTATCCACAATTTCCTGAGCACTCTGATCCAAGACCGAGTGGTCAAACGCTTCCATCCGAATTCGGATTACTTCGTGAACAGCAGCCACTTACCGTATCTCCTCGTGTCGTGATTAGCGACCCAACATTCCCAACCGTCCAAAGCTCCACCGCCACCGGCCGTACTACGGCACAGATCACAGTCCGACTGTTGTCCGGCACTTGCCAGACCTACCAGATTTTTCGCGGAGCCCCCAAAATACGCCGCGACACCCAACAACGCTCAAGCGGGTCTGCTCGAGGCAATTCCGGTGATCCAGGACACCGGATTTTCAGGGCTGAGGGACAAAAATATCGCCCGTCGCCAAGAAGTGTTCGGTAGTGGAGGGGGAAGTTTACCTTGAAGGCCTATAGGCTGTCAACGGGCAAACTGTTTTTTTGGTTGACAGTCAAGTTGACAGTCGATTTGAGCCCCATTTTTTGCGAAACCCCTACGCCTTTGGTGCGAGAATTTTCGCCGATTATCGCTCGTTCGACCCAACCCACTCTTAAAGATTGTTTTGACCGAGTAGACTGAACGCTCCGTTCCAAGGCCCAGCCGTGAGCTGGAGAACGCCCTCTCCGGGCCAAGACCGGCCTTCGAGTGAGATAGCTAGCATTCATCAGTGAACGGGCTGGCTGGTCTTTGGGCTGGCTGGTCTTGGGGCTGACTGGTTGTCAGACCGACTGGTTCTCGGGCTGTTTTGTCCTCGGACCGATCGGTCTTGTAGAAGGGGTCAGATAAACCAGCGAGACTTTCTAGGGTTGTTCTGAGCCTAAATTATTCATCCCGACAAGAATGCAGACATGATGCGATTTGCCATCTGTAACGAGACCTTTCAGGGATGGGACTTCGAGAAACAATGCCGGCGGGCCGCTGAACTTGGCTACAAGGCCCTCGAAATCGCCCCATTTACCCTAGCTCCTACCGCCGACCAGGTTTCTGCAATTGATCGCGCCACCTTCAAGGACTGTGCCCACGCGCATGGATTAGAAATCATCGGTTTGCACTGGCTGCTAGCCGGAACCTCAGGGTTGTATCTCACCAATCCCGAGAAAAGCGTTACCGACGCGACAGTCGCATATTTTCATCAGTTGATCGATCTATGTTCGGACTTGGGTGGGAGCCTGATGGTCTTGGGTTCTCCCAAGCAACGCAACCTGCTGCCCGGCGTCACTCACTCGCGAGCCATGGAACTAGCAGCGTTGTTGTTGCGCCAGCTGACATCGCACTTGCAAGATGCTGGGGTGACCTTGGCCATTGAGCCCTTGGGGCCACAGGAGGGCGATTTCCTCAACACGGCGGAATCCGCCGTCGAGTTGATCCAAATGGTGGATTCATCAAATGTTCGGTTGCATCTCGATGTCAAGGCGATGTCATCAGAAGTCGAGTCTTACGAAAGTCTGATTCTTCGTCACGCTGCTTGGCTGCACCATTTCCATGCCAACGACCCGAATCGACAGGGACCAGGCATGGGCGAGGTGGATTTTCTGCCGATTCTGCGGGCTCTGCACGAGGTTGGCTATCACGGGTGGGTCAGCGTCGAGGTTTTCGATTACACTCCAGGTCCCGATGCTTTGGCCAGCCAAAGCATTCAATATCTTCAGCAAACGCTGGCACGTCTATGACTTCGACTTTGAACTCTACTCACATGGGCGGCCCGGAACTGTTGGCACCCGCCGGAAATTTGCTTTGCGCTCGGGCGGCCGTGGAAAACGGAGCAGATGCTGTCTACTTTGGGCTAGAGGCTGGCTTTAACGCCCGCGCGCGTGCCGAGAACATCACGCTGCAGCAATTGCCTTCGCTGATGTCGATGCTGCATCAAAGAGGCGTCAAGGGATATGTCACACTCAATACGTTGGCATTCACCGACGAACTACCCCGTTTAGAGCAATACGTCCGGGAGTTGGCTAAAGAAGGCGTCGATGCGGTTCTTGTGCAGGATTTGGGCGTCGCCCGTTTGGTCCGTGAAGTTTGCCCGGATATCGAAATCCATGCCAGCACCCAAATGACGCTGACTCATGCCGATGCGATCGAGCTTGTGGCGACCGAATTGCGTTTGGCTCGGGTGGTGTTGGCTCGTGAGCTTTCGATTGCCGAGATCAGAAAGATTCGCCAACGGACCAACCTGCCGCTAGAAGCGTTTGTGCACGGGGCGTTGTGTGTCGCTTACAGCGGACAATGTTTGACCAGCGAGTCGTTGGGCGGCCGCAGCGCGAATCGGGGTCAATGTGCGCAAGCTTGCCGCCTCCCTTACGAACTGGTGTGCGATGGAGTCACGAAAGACTTAGGGGATGTTCGCTACCTTCTGAGCCCTCAAGACTTAGCGGCTTATCCGCTTGTGCCGCAATTGGTCGAAGCCGGCTTGGCTTCTCTGAAAATTGAAGGACGCCTGAAAACGCCCGAGTATGTCGCAAACGTGGTGCAAGCGTACCGCGCGGCAATCGACTATGCCGTTCGCGGTGAAGCGAAGGTTTGGTCGGCTGAGGACAAGAGGCAGCTGGAGCTCTCGTTCTCCCGAGGATTCTCGCCCGGTTGGTTGGAAGGCAACGACCACAAGCGACTGACACCGGGGCGTTCCAGCACCAAGCGCGGCGTGCTTGTCGGCAAGGTCGTGCGACTCCAGCGCGGTCGTCTGGTCGTTGAGTTGGTTCAGCCATTGTCCAAGGGCGATGGCATTGTTTTGCAAGGCGATCGATTGAACGGTCAGGAAGTCGGAGGGCGAGTTTACGAAGTCTGGCAAAACGGACGTTTGTTGGACGAGCCCGCGACCGGCCGAGTCGAACTAGGCATGGAGCGTGGCTTGTTGCAAGACTCCGACGTGTTCGCGGGTCAAGAGATTTGGCAAACCGACGATCCACGACTCACTCGCCGATTGCGAACAACCTTCTCTACGAATCAGATCCTTAGGCGAGTTCCTGTCCAAGTGCGACTGCGGGTGGCAACTGGTCAGCCCTTCGAATGCGATGTCGAGTGCGACGGGCGAATCTGGCGCGTTCCGTTCGACTTTGAACCGGTTGCCGCGACGCGTCACGTTGCCACTGTCGAGGTGGCCCGCGAACAGTTGGGGCGTCTAGGCAACACGGTGTATGAACTGATCGATTTGCAAGCCGAGATCATCGACCAACCGATGGTGCCCTTGAGCGTGTGGGGCAGCCTCCGCAAGCACATGATCGAGGTTCTGAACTCGAGACACCACCAACGCTCCCGATCCATCGCCGAAGTTTCGGTCTTGCCGCGAATGCTGACCGCGGTTGTCGAACTGTCTGCTGCTAGTCCAAATTCGGCGGAGCCCAGCGGTGCAGTCGCTTGGACGCCTGAAACCAAGCCAAAGCTAACGCTCTTGTGTCGTTCATTGGCGCAATTGGAAGCTGCATTACAAGTTGGCTGTCGGAACATTATTGCGGATTTTCATGACGTCCGTGAGTATCGGCGCGCGGTGGAATTGGCGAAGATGCAAGCGAGTTGCATTCGTTTGGCAACTCTGCGGATCTGTAAACCGGGTGAAGAAGGTTTGTTAAAAGCTTTGGCTAGGCACGGCGCCGATGGCTGGTTGGTTCGGAACTTGACGGCAGCCAAATTCGCTCGCGATCACCAAATTCCGTTTGTGGCAGATTTCTCGCTGAATATCACCAATCCGTTGTCGGCTGAATGGTGGAAGAGAATCGGCGCCCAAAGAGTGACAGCATCCTACGACTTGAATCGCGACCAGTTGTTCGAACTGGCCAGGGCAACCCCGCCTTCGTGGCTCGAAGTTGTCATCCATCAACACATGCCCATGTTTCACATGGAGCACTGCGTTTTTTGTAGTGTTCTATCACCAGGGACAAATAAGACCAATTGCGGCCGCCCATGCGATCGCCATCAGGTTCAACTTCGGGATCGAGTCGGAGCCTTGCACGTTTTGCATGCGGATATCGGCTGTCGCAATACACTTTACAACGGCACGGCCCAAAGCGGCGCCGAAGCAGTCAGCGCGCTGATGCAGATCGGTGTGCGTCATTTCAGAATTGAATTGCTAAACGATGCCTCCACTACCGAGGTCCCCAGATTGTATGAACTCTATCAACAATTGCTCGAGGGCAAACTGCCAGCCGCGGCGGTTTGGAAGCAATTGCAAGCCGACAATCGTGTTGGCGTGACTCGCGGCACGCTGGAACAACCGCGCAACCCGCTGGCGATTCTCTAAACGGACAGGCCAGCGATGGTGTGGCTGGGGAGCGACTGAAACGACACGCCCAAATCCGCAACGGCTTGTTGGAACGATGCTCGTTGAGCGGCGTCAACGAATTCGAATCCCATCAAGGCTTGTTCGATACTTTGTCCGGTTTCGGTGTAGTTGAAATAGCAGACGTTAGTCAATCCGACGATCTCACGCATGAATTCAGAAAGGGCACCTGGCCGGTCCGGAAATTCGACCGTAGCAAAGATCGGCAGGTTAGCCAACGAAGGTTGGAAGGGCACTACTCGGTATTCCACGGCCGTTGCGTTGGTCACCGCCTGGAAGTGCAAAGGCGACCGCGCCAATTTCGCTTCCAACTGAGCCAGTTCCAGCGGAAATGCTTCGACGCCAATAACGGGAAACGCTCGTTTCGTATCGGTTTTGCCGTACTGGAAGTCAATAATATTGATGTCGGACAAGAACTGATCCAACAGACTAATCAAGGTGCCGCTGCGTTCGGGAATCTCGAAACAATAGTATCGCCGCTCCTTGGGTGATAATCGACCTTTGCGAGCAATTAGCGGCAGAGTCAGGAAATCCACATTTGCTCCCGATAAGACGGTCAGCAAGGCAGCGTTTTCTTGCAGCCCCAGTCCCTGGTAGGCTGAGTGAATCTCTTCATCAAAAAAACCAGCGTGGCGATCCGTGGCCAATGCGGCGGCAACCCCAATCCCGGCGGAGGGTTCCACGACGGTTCGAGTTTCGTTCCACAACCATTCGATAGCCGTGCAAACTTGCCGTTCGTCCACGATCCATACGTCATCCAGCAATTCTTGACACAACGAAAAAGTCAAATTGCCAGGTGTCGCGACCGCCGTGCCATCGCAAAATCTTGTCACATGCGGCAACGTTACCAGCTGACCCGCGCGCAAAGATTGTTGCATGCTATTTTGCCCGACAACTTCGACGCCAATGATCTTGGCCAAAGGAAATCGACGTCGGACGACTGCGGCCACTCCCGCAGCCATTCCTCCGCCGCCAATTTCTAATAGCACCAAGTTCGGAACGACGTGCGTCTCGATTTCGGTCGCCATGGTTGCTTGTCCTGCGATCACTTGCAGATCGTCAAAGGGATGCAGGTACTCGCAGTTGTTCGCCGATACAAACTCCTTGGCGGCATGAGCCGCTTGGTCGTAGCGATCACCGACGAGTCGAATTTCAACCCACGATCCGCCTAGCCGTCGAACAGCCTCTTGCTTGAGCAGCGGCGTCGTACGCGGCATGTAGATGACGGCCCGAACCTGCATCTTCTGCGCAGCCAATGCTACGCCTTGAGCATGGTTTCCTGCCGACGCTGCCACCACGGTGCCACTAAAACCTTGTTCAATCAAACAAGCTAACTTGTTGAAAGCGCCCCGCCATTTGTAACTGTGCACACGCGACGTGTCTTCGCGTTTGAGCCACAAGGTCCGCCCGTCCGGTAGCAACACCGCTTCGCACGGCGTGGCGCGGTCGGCTCGGTACACACGTTGGCAAGCAGCTTCCGTTTCCGCCCACAACGCTTCGACAAGGCCAGAGGGAACCTTCGTTTCCAAAGTGTTCGCGTCGGGCATTAGGCGGTTTCCAAAACCCGAGTCAGCTTTGCTGCTGATACGCTGGTTACGTCGGCCATCTGACTAATTTTTTTAATCAAGTGGACAACATTGCGTTCGCTGACCACCACCATTTGGATGCGATAGTGTTCCGCCGACTCCGATTGCACGTTCAAGCTCTCGATTTCGAAACAACGCTGACGCACGATTCCGATCAAGCGATTCAGGCTGCCATACGCGCGACTCATGTGGATGATTAACTGGGACGATTCTACGGGAGGCATGTGGGGAGGTCCTACAAAATAGAGATGAAATCTGAAGTAGTCGCCACCATCGCCTGACAACGGTTGATGGGAGTCAACCGTTTCAGGTCTTGATGGCCAAGCTTTTTTTATCAACCGACGGAAACACCCTCTTCGGTCAACATCTCTGAGTTACTTGCACCGGGAGGTACCAACGGCCAGACATTCGCGGCCCGGTCGATGATTGTATGGATGAACAACGGGCCGTCCGTGTTCTTCAAAGCTTGGATCACATCCGCTTCCTGGTCCCGATGGACGACTCGCATGGACGGAATCCCAAACGCTTCCGCCAAGCGGCAGAAGTCTGGGTTGTCGCTCAAGTCGATCTCGCTTTCGCGATTGTTGAAAAACAACTGTTGCCATTGTCGAACCATGCCCAAAGCTTGATTGTCAAACAGCAAAATTTTCACTGGGATGTTGTAACGCTTGATGGTGGCCAATTCTTGGATGTTCATCATGATCGACCCATCCCCGGTCACCACAATGGTTCTCGCGTCGGGGTTGGCTTGTTGCACACCTAAAGCAGCCGGCAAACCAAAGCCCATGGTCCCGGCCCCACCACTGGTTAGGTGGTACTTGGGGTGGGTGAACTTGTAGTGCTGGGCCACCCACATTTGATGTTGGCCCACGTCACAACAAATGAAGGTATCGCGGTCAGTCATCGCTTGAGAGAGGTCATGCAACAATCGTGGTGCAAATACCGAATCAAATGGAGCGTCGTAGCGGCAGGCAAATACTCGCTTCCACTCTTGCGTTTGTTCGACCCACGGTTTGATGTTCAGCGGCATCGTCAAAGCCACAAGATTCTGTGCAACATCTCCACCCAATGCGGACTGCACGACCCGTAATTTGCCGAACTCCGCCGGATCCAAATTGACGTGAATCGCTTTGGCCCTTGGGGCAAACTCGGTCAGCTTCCCTGTCGCCCGATCATCGAATCGAGAACCAATTGCCAACAGCAAATCACAGCCTTGGACGGCTTTGTTTGCCGCTTCACTGCCGTGCATGCCAACCATCCCCAAGAACTGCGGGTGATTGCCAGGCAAGCAGCCCAAACCATGCAGAGTGTGAACAACCGGGATGCCGGTCGTTTCCACAAACGCGCGGAACTCAGCCACCGCGTTGCCTTTCTCCACACCACCACCGGCATAGATCAGTGGGCACTCGGCTTTGGCCAGTAGTTCTTTGGCGATTCGCAGTGCGTCCGGATCGCAATGGCTGATCGGTGGCAACTCCTTTTTCGACGACAGCGGTTTGGCCTCTGTCTTCTGAAAGGCGATGTCTTTCGGAAAGTCGATGAGGACCGGGCCGAATTTACCACTACCGGCCAGCTGAAACGCTTCGTGAACAATCCGCGGAATATCATCCGCGTGCTTGACTACGTAGCTGTGCTTGGTGATCGGTAAGGTCATGCCAAACACATCCAGCTCTTGAAACGCATCCGTTCCCATCAACTGCGAAGGAACTTGCCCGGTAATCACTACCATCGGTATCGAGTCCATGTAGGCATCGCCGATCGCCGTGATCAAGTTTGTGGCACCAGGTCCACTGGTCGCCATGCAGACCGCCGTCCGATTCGTGCTTCGAGCCGTACCTTGGGCCGCAAAACCCGCGCCTTGCTCATGACGCGTCAGATAATGCTTGATGTTGCTGTCCAACAAGGCATCGTAGACTGGCATGATCGCGCCACCGGGGTAACCCCAAATATCGCGAACGCCTTCATTTTCCAAACATGCAATCAGTAATTGAGCACCGTTCATTTGGTAGCTGCCTCCATCGCAGGGGTTGTCGCTTGGTTGTTGCACGAATTGCCGTCCATGGATTTTTCTGACAGCCATGAAAAATGGCGACGAATTTCTTTGCCCACTTTTTCGATGTCGTGTTGCAATTCTTTTTGCAGCATGCTTCGGTAGTTGACTTCCCCGTTGCGGAATTCTTCTTGCCATTGGGCCGCAAACTTGCCGCTTTGAATGTCGGTTAAGATATCCTTCATGCGTCGTCGAGTCTCATCGGTGATAACGCGTGGGCCAGCGGTCAAAGCGCCGTATTCAGCCGTGTCGCTGATGAAACGATGCATGCCTGCCAATCCGCCTTCATAGATCAAATCAACGATCAATTTCGTTTCGTGCAAGCATTCGAAGTACGCCACTTCCGGCGAGTAACCTGCGGCCACGAGTGTTTCCCAACCAGCCTTGATCAAGTCGCCCAAGCCACCACATAAAACGGCCTGTTCGCCGAACAAGTCGGTTTCTGTTTCTTCTTTAAAAGTCGTTTCCAACACGCCCGCGCGACCACAGCCTGTTGCTTGGGCATAAGCCAAACATTTTGATTTGGCTTTTCCACTGGCATCTTGCGCAATGGCGATCAAGCACGGTACACCAAATCCGTTTTCGTATTCGCGACGAACAATAGCGCCAGGGCCTTTCGGTGCACACATGATGACGTCATGTCCAGCGGGCACTTTGATAGCGCCATAAAGGATGTTGAACCCATGCGAGAACAAAACCGCTGCCCCCGGCTTGAGGTTGGGAGCTACCTGTTCGTTGTAAACTTTGGGCTGTTGCATGTCGGGCAACAGCAAGCAGACCAAGTCGGCGTCCTTGACCGCATCTTCGACCGACAGCGGTTGCCATCCGTCCTCGCTCGCTCGCTTCCAGCTTGCGCCGTTGGGGCGCAAGCCCAAGCACACGTTCATGCCGCTATCGCGCAAATTCAAGCTTTGGCCGCGACCTTGGCTGCCATAGCCGATCACGGCGATGCGTTGGCCTTGCAAGCCAGCGAGATCCGCTTGTGTTGTTTGGGTTGTTTTGGTTGCCATGGGTCGAAGTTCCTTCAGTTAAAAAATGGAAAGGTTTGGTTGTACATGGAGCGAGGGGGCGCGACGCGCGCCTCACGCTTTCGGGGGCTGGGGACGCGGCGTGGTGATGGCTCCCAATGACGCAGAGGAAACCAGGGCGGCATACTTGGCTAAGACGCCGGTTCGATACTTGGGCGTGGGAGCCTGCCACGCTTTCGCACGATCAGAAATATCCGTGAGCACGTTCAGTTGCCGATTGTCGACGTCGATCTCGATCAAGTCGCCGTCTTGAATCAAGCCAATCGCTCCACCGCGGGCGGCCTCGGGCGACACGTGTCCGATCATCATGCCGTGCGTTGCCCCGCTGAAGCGACCGTCGGTGACCAAGACGACTTTGTCGCCCAGGCCCGCTCCGATAATTGCCGCCGTGACACCCAACATTTCACGCATGCCCGGTCCTCCGGCTGGCCCTTCGTACCGAATCACCACGACACTGCCGGCGCGAATCGCTCCCGACTTCACCGCGGCGAAACAGGCTTCCTCGCCATCGAAGACTTGAGCGGGCCCGCGAAAATGTTTGATCGGCTCCTTCGGCAACTTCAGCACGCAACCTTCCGGCGATAAGCTGCCGCGCAAAATCGCCAAGTGGCCCTGCGGCAAGATCGCTTGGTCTGGCGTGCGAATAACTTCTTGTCCCGGCGTTTCCACACAGGCCTTGGCTTCCTCGCCGATCGTTTTTCCGGAAACTGTAGGACAATCATGCAGCTTACCCAAAGCAGCCAAGCGACTGGCCACCAACCGCATGCCGCCGGCGGCATCCATGTCCACCGCCGTAAACCGGCCCGTCGGCTTGAGATCGGCTAGGACCGGGATCTCGCGACTAAGTCGATCGATGTCATCAATCGAGAAGTCAATATTCGCTTCGGCGGCAATCGCCATAATGTGCAACACCGCGTTGGTTGAGCCGCCGGTTAGAATTACGCCGCGAATCGCGTTTTCGATTGATTGTCGAGTGATGATCTGACGTGCGCTGCGACCCGACTCGATCAGCTTCATCAGCATTGGCCCAACTTCGTACATGGCGGCTTGCCGTTCTTTAGCAGTCGCAGGCAAGCTGTTGGACATGGGTGAAATCCCCAGCATCGCACCGATCGTGGACATCGTATTGGCCGTGAATTGGCCCCCGCAAGCGCCGGCCCCCGGACAGGCGGCACACTCGATGGCACGCAGTTGATTGGCATCCATCTTGCCGCTGTTGTAAGTACCGACCGCTTCGAAGACATCTTGAATCGTCAGGGCTCGTTCGCCGAGCTGCCCAGGGTGGATCGAGCCACCGTAGATCATGATCGATGGCAAATCCAATCGCGCCAAAGCCTGAATCGTCCCCGCGACCGTTTTGTCACAACCCGAGATCGCGATCACCGCATCAAACTGGTGTCCGTTGACGACCAGCTCGATCGAGTCACAAATCGCCTCGCGGCTTACCAACGAGTGGCGCATGCCTTCGGTGCCCATCGAAATTCCGTCGGAGACAACGATGGTGTTGAATTCCAGTGGGACGGCCCCCGCTTGTCGTAGACTTTCCTTGAGCCATTCGGCTTGTTCGCGGAGATGCATGTTGCACGGGCCGATTTCCGTCCAAGTGTTCGCAATCGCCACCATCGGTTTGGCAAAGTCAGCGTCCTTCATCCCGGCAGCCCGCAGCATCGCTCGAGCAGCAGCTCGGTCTGGACCAGCAGTTATCGTTTCACTTCTACGCGGCAACGTCTTGCTCCTTCGGGTTTCTGGACTTGTTCGAATTAGGAAAGCTGGGACTTAGCCAAGGCAAAAAAAAACCCGCATCGTGGCTGGCGATGCGGGTTTCTGAACTTTCTGGAGTTTTGTTCAGTAACTCGCATCGCCGGTCAACAAGACCAACAAAATAACGACCAACAACAACAAGCCACGCAAGAGCCCGCCAGATACGGTAATCGCCAACAACGAGTTCAGATCAGAATAGCGAACCAACATCGATTCTAACCGAGGGGTTATCGGGAGAATGAAGTTCAAATTTTCAATGGTCGCAGGAAACATTACGAATCGATACCTAACCGGAATCAACGGCAAACCCTCGCGGTGATGGTTCCAATCCAAACCCGCGAGCCCCATCGGAATAAGAGATCATCCGCTGATCACCTCAACTGCCGATGGCTTGCCACAGATTCTAATCCGCGAACCAAGGTGGTCAACATGAGTTTTCAGGCATTTTCGAGTGGGAAAGAAGGTGAATACTTGGCAAATTCTTGCCTTTGGAGTCGCCCCTGCCGTCAAGTTGATTTAACGATAGCGATCTTCCCCTTAGCTGAAATTGCGAGGCCGAGAAAACAGACAAATTTCAGGCCAAAGTTCCAAGAATTGTTCTGGCAAATCGACTAGTTCTTGCAAATTCCCTACGATGGCCGACCAGAGTTTCGTCTAGACCACCAACAATCTCGGGGCGCCCGGCAGCTACTATTCGTTCGTGGCGCCAAGCGATTGGGACTTCAACAGGAAACAGCGAACAGGGAACAGCCGAGAAGTACGCCAAACGGCACATTAACGCCGCATTAGGTTGAAATCTGGGGGGAATCGGCTTTCGCTACGTGGCGGTCCAATCGCTTGGGAGGGGGATAAGCAACGGCGATTTTAGCAACGGCTACAATCTGCCCATGGCTGAGGCGTGGCTGGGCTTTTTTCGTGTTTTTTCCTTCCCGACCCGTTCGCCTCGCCTTGTCAAAACGCCCAAGAATAATACAAGATATGCCCTGTGAGTACGAGTAAATCAGATTGCCGCTTCGTTCGGCTTTGTGTCGTAAGACTAGAATTGTTTGCGGACTTTATGAATGAATGCAAAACGTCTCATCAAGACCAAACGAGGGCCTAAAACCACACCCGTCGCACCTGGCGTGACTCGATTTGACATTGAAGAACGTCGCACGCATGGGTACATGGTTCGCATCGCGCGGCATGGTGCTCGGCACCAAAAGTTCTTTTCGGACCTCAAGTGTGGAGGAATGGAAAAAGCGTTGGCCGCCGCCAAGCGTCAGTATTTGACCTGGGCGGCGACGCTGCCACCAAGATTATCCAACAAAGATCGGTTGACAACTCGTAATCGTTCCGGTCGTGTCGGCGTTTACGTTGCGTCGGCAAAAGAGGCGGATGGACAAGCCTACGAAGCCTATTGCGCGAGTTGGACGGATGAAAACGGACGGCGTTGGAAAATTAGCTTTTCATCTCAACGATATGGAAAAAAACGAGCTTGGCAGTTGGCCAATTTGGCACGCGAACAGATGACGACGAAACGTAAAAAACTTTTGACTTTGTTGGACAAGAAATCAAACGACAAAAAGACAGGCAAGAAGCCGCGCCGCCAATGAACGTTTCTGAAATTTATGCCAGTTGCCAAGGAGAAGGGCTACTAACGGGAACTCCCAGCAGTTTTGTGCGAGTGGCCGGCTGCAATCTGCGCTGTTGGTTTTGCGACACACCCTACGCATCTTGGGAACCTGCCGGGGAAGATCGTTCCGTCGCGGAAGTTGTTGAAGAGGTCCGAAAACATAACTTAAGTCACGTTGTCATTACGGGAGGCGAGCCGATGCTGTTCGCCGAATTGATCCCGCTAACGCAACAACTGCATCGTTTGGGCAAACACATCACCATCGAAACGGCGGGCACGCTCCTGCTGCCCGTTGCGTGCGACTTGATGAGCATCAGTCCGAAATTGGCAAACTCGGATCCTAGTGCCGAGCGAGCTGGCAAGTGGCGACAACGACATCAGCGAGATCGATTTCGACCGGAAGTTCTCTTGCAACTTTTAAGTCAATACGCCTGCCAAGTGAAGTTCGTGGTTGATGTTCCAGATGATCTGGACGAGATTGCGGCCTTTGTTGAGCGATTTGACTTCTTACAACCAAAGCAAATCTGGCTGATGCCGCAAGGCACCGACGCGGCAACGTTGTCTGCCAAGGAAAACTGGCTGCGCGAGCATTGCCAAGCCCGCGGATGGCGACTCTGCTCTCGGAAGCACATCGAATGGTACGGCTATCAGCGAGGTGTTTAACTTAAGATCTCGCGGACAACTTCACCATGGACATCCGTCAATCGATAGTCTCGACCTTGAAATCGGAAAGTTAGCCGTGTGTGGTCAAATCCCAGCAGATGGAGCAGCGTCGCATTCAGGTCGTGTACATGCACCGGTTTTGAAACGGAATTGAAACCCAACTCGTCCGTCTGCCCATGCACATGCCCCGATTTGACGCCACCGCCCGCCAGCCACAAGGAAAAGCAGCGATTGTGGTGATCTCGACCGTCGGTACCACCTTGAGCCATCGGGGTTCTTCCGAATTCACCGCCCCAAATAACTAACGTGTCCTCAAGTAGTCCGCGTTGCTTCAAGTCCATAACCAACGCCGCGCTCGGCTGATCGGTGTCGCGGGCGTTGGTGCGAACACCGTTAGTAAGGTCGCCGTGTTGGTCCCACGCTTCATGAAACAACTGGACGAAACGAACGCCACGCTCGATCAGTCGTCGCGCAAGCAAACAGTTCTTGGCGAAGGATGATTCTTTACCATCTTTGACGCCGTACGCGGCGAGCGTGTCGTTCGACTCGTCACTGAGGTCCATGAGTTTCGGTGCGCTCATTTGCAGACGGTAGGCCATTTCATAGCTCTGAATTCTCGCTTCAATTTGAGGATCGCCAAATTGGTCGGCTGCCAATTGATTGAGCCGGTTGATCGCAACGATCGAATCACTTTGGGCCTGTTGATCGATCCCAGGCGGATTCGACAAGTACAACACTGGATCACCAGCGCTCCGAAACGGTACGCCGCCATACGGGGTCGGCAAAAAGCCGGAGCCGTAATTGCTGGCGCCGCCGCTCGTGCCCTTCGCACTGGTCAAAACGACGAAGCCGGGAAAGTCGGCGGCTTCGCTTCCCAGGCCGTAAACCGTCCAAGCACCAAAGCTAGGCCGCCCGAATTGCTCCGACCCCGTGTTCATCAAGATCTGAGCCGGAGCGTGGTTCACCGCCGTGGTTTGCATCGTGCGAATCAAGCAGATATCGTCCACGATCTTCGCGGTATGCGGCAAAACTTCACTGAGTTCCATTCCCGACTGCCCATGTTTGGAAAAGGAAAACTTGCCGCCTAGCAGTGCGGAATTGGGCTTGATGAAGGCGGCACGATATCCCGCCAACAGATCGGCGGGTGGCAGCGTTCCATTGAGTCGCTGCAATTCAGGTTTATGGTCAAACAGTTCCAAGTGACTCGGCGCTCCAGCTTGGAATAGGTAAATGACGCGTTTGGCCTTTGCCGGAAAATGCGGTGTCCGAACCAAAGCGGAGGGTGTCGTCGAGTCGTCCTGTCGATGGACGCCATTGAATGGTGTCGGAGCAGCACCGGCGGATGCTTGCAACATCGCCGTCGCGGCGATTGGAGCCAAACCAATGCCACACTGACCGAAAAACCAACGCCGGGCCACTGTCGATTGAGATGGAATGGAAAAGTCGTCACGCATGTTCATCTAGCTACCATTTCGTACCAAACACGACTTTTGGGGAATTTGCCGCTCGACTCCACATTATAGCTGCTTGGCCCCAGGTCGTCACGAAGTCAGTTTGATACGCAGGGGCCATCGGAGATCTGGCCGAGTTGTTGTTGACAGTTTTCTTGACTTGGGGTAGAGCTCCACCGCGATTTTTTTCTGATGTCCGAGTATTCCGAGATGTGCCAATGCTGTCACGCGTCGTCCTTGTCGGCCTGTTGTTTGCCTGGGTTTCGTGCTCGCAGGTTGGTTGCTCGCGCCATCCGCTTACGCCGCGCGCCATTCCATTGGCGACTGAAGCCCTGGCACCGCCAGTGATCGATAACGCCGCCCAAATTCAGCGTGGTCAGCCGAGGCCGATCATCGACGGGCTGGGGTGGGTCGTGGGAATACCTTCGAAGTTGATCTTGTGGGATCGCCGCGTTGATAACCATCGGATTGGTCTCGAAACCGAGAATGCGTTAGCCGAATACATCGCTGAAAATCAATTGCACGGTGTTCGAGTGCGGCTGACTCAATATCGCCCCGGCGAAGATTGGGTGCGTTTGGTCCGCAACAAGAGCGTCGGGGCGGGTTGGCGTTTTACCCTGGGCACATTCAGTGTCTTGGGCGAGACCGTTTTCCCGGGGCGGATCTTCGGCGGAGATCACTACAACCCGTTCACGAACACGATTCATTTGTATTCTGATGTTCCGGCCATCGCCTTGCATGAAGGGGCGCATGCCAAGGACTTTGCGCGGCGCGAGTGGAAAGGGACGTACGGCGCGGCGTATCTGCTGCCGGTCGTTCCACTGTATCACGAGTCCGTTGCCACGAGTGACGTGTTCGACTATTTGCAAAAACGAGATGATCCTCCCGCCCAAGCCGAAGCGGCTCGGATTCTCTACCCGGCTTATGGAACTTACGCGGGCAACGCTGCGGGAACCATGTTTGCCGGTTACTCCAGTCCCCTCTACTGGGTGGGCTTGGCCGGAGGTCATGTCGCAGGCCGAATGGAGTCGGATCGGATTCTGAGTGAGGCGGCCGACCGCGAGGCCCAGTCTTTCCCAACAACCGCCGCCGAGTCCGCGGTAAGATAACGTACAGTCCAGCGGGTCGCGGGCGACAAACGAGACCGGTCAACCCGCTGCATTGTGCGGTCTGGTATCATGTCGTCATTGCCAGACAGTGAGGTGTCGTTGGGCCATGTAACCATGACTCTCAAGATCTGTGGACACAACACTTGATGTTTGGAGGCCAACTTATGAATTGCCGGATCTGGACCTTCGTCGCGTGGGTTGGCTTAGCCGTCTCGACGAATCTGTGGGCGCAAACGCGCGAGGAAAAAATTCGCGGAGACAAGCAAAAAGTTGAAGCCGAAGGTTTTTGGATTTACAACGACTTGGCCACCGCGTTCGCCGAAGGTAAAAGGACCGGAAAACCTATCCTTGTGGTTTTGAGGTGCATCCCTTGTGAAGAGTGTGTCAAGCTTGACGATGACTTGCTTGACCAAGACGAGTCGGTGCGACCTTTGTTGGAGCAATTCGTTTGTGTTCGACAAGTATCGACCAACGGGTTGGATTTATCGTTGTTCCAGTTCGATACCGATCAATCGTGGGCGATGTTCCTTTTGAATGCAGATGGCACCATCTATGGACGATTTGGGACTCGCTCCCATTCCACTCAGTGGGATGGCGATGTTTCTTTAGCGGGGTTGGCCGAAACTTTGCGAGGTGCTCTGGAGCTACACCGCAACTATCCGAACAATGTGTCGAGACTGGTTGGCAAACGTGGGCCGGCGCTGGAATTCGGTGCGCCGGAGGAGTACCCAAGTTTATCAGGACGATTCACCAACTCGCTAGATTATTCCGGTAGAGTCGTCGATAGCTGCATCCATTGCCATCAAATCGGAGACGCGCAACGCGAGTTGTACTTGGCTCGCGGAAAACCAATTCCAGAGGAAGTGCTGTTTCCCTATCCGCATCCCAAATCGATCGGGTTGATCCTTGATTCAAAGACTCGCTCAAAAGTGCAACGAGTTGAAAAAGGCTCGATCGCGGAGCGGGGCGGTTTTTTGCCGGGTGATTCGATTGAAACGATGGCGGGACAAGGGATCTTGTCGATGGCCGATATCCAGTGGGTTCTGCATGGCGTACCGGCCAGCGGTGGACAAGTGCCAGTCGAAGTGCAACGCGACGGAGGTGCGGAACGCCTCACGTTGGAGCTACCAACGGAGTGGCGTCGTGGTGGGGACTTGAGTTGGCGAGCGTCGTCTTGGGGCCTGCGTCGGATCGCAACCGGTGGCTTGGTTTTGAAGCCATTGGACGCCAACGCGCGCCGTGCCGGAGAATTTGCGGAACAACAAATGGCGTTGCGTGTGGATTACGTGGGCGAATACGGGGCGCACGCGGCCGGTAAGCAAGCTGGATTTCAGCAACACGATATTCTGATCGAAGTGGATGGCCAACGGAGTTTGATGACCGAAGGAGCCGTTTTCCACTATTTGACCACCAACAAGAAAGTTGGCGATCAATTTGTGGTGGTGGTCCGTCGCGGTCGTGAAGATCTACGACTGACGTTGCCGATCCAAGAATGATGTTGGCGTCGGCCCTGGGTTGATCTTCGGGCGGAATTTGACTGTCGCCAAGCTCCGCCATGGTTGACGCCTTTCGATCACGCTTTCGCCCGGCGAATGATCAATCGAGGTGGGGTCTCTTGCCGGTGATTGGCAAACCAGAGATTCCCCAGCCAATCCATTTGAGGGGTTGTCAACATCGCCAGGTGCAAAGCGGAGGGCAAATAAATCGCCTGCCATGGGATTTGGTCGGCATAGGGGATCTCGGCTGTGGTGCTAATGATGACATCCAACTGACCGGTTCCCAACTTTCCCAGCACATTGGTCCAATTGGAAAATGGGGAGGCCAAGTGGGTGCGGAGTTTGACCGCCGACAAACAGCGGTCGATTTCGACAGCTTCTTGATAATCCGTCACGTAGATCAGGATCGGTGTCACGGGCTCCATCCGTAAGCTTCGTCCAGTTCTGTGAACATGGTTGGATCGCTGGTCCTTGGTCGCCGTGTTCTCGGCAGAAACTTGGTGCAGGCGATAGACGTGATCTAGCAGGTCGAAAACATGTCGTTCGTTTAGGCATTCACACTTCATGTGCCATGCCTGGTTTTGGGGCTCGCCTAGTTGCGGAGCGGTTTCCTCGACGCGTGCTTCCACATCAGAACTCGAGTCGAACTCCAACAGATCTTGATCCAGGAAATGGAAGTCGGAGATTTCGAAGTTCGAGATGTTCGAATGTTGGTAGGTGGC
This sequence comes from Planctomycetaceae bacterium, assembly GCA_016794985.1. Taxonomy (GTDB): domain Bacteria; phylum Planctomycetota; class Planctomycetia; order Pirellulales; family Pirellulaceae; genus M30B19. Next base: position 298,687 of record JAEUIQ010000043.1, read on the forward strand.
GATCATTGGTAAATTCCCTTTCACTAGTGGATGGAGAGTTGTAGTGCTGACAAAGTCACCTGTCGTTTGACCCGCGTTTTTGTTCCGGCGGCTGGTGTCCCTGCTCCCCTTTGTCTGTATCCATATTCGGGGAACCTTGGACACATCCGGTCCACCCTGTGGAATCGACAGCAAAACCGGCTTCCAGACCCGCGGTTTTTGACTCGGTAGGTCCAACAATGCGTGATTCCATCCGCATTCCGAACGCTCGTCTCGGGCAGCCGCTGCTCTAATACGCTGCCAAGTTGGTGTTGGTTCGGAGAATTTCCGCAATCAATCGTCGGCAGAGGCCTGCTTGACGTGCCGTTTCGTTTACAATGGACGGGGCGAGATTTTTCCAGGCTTCGTTGGTATCACACAATGACGGTCATTTCCGCAGTTAGACACGTTCCGACAGAATCGTCGAGAGGTTGGGTTTTTGCGAGCCTCGTTCGATTCGGGCTGCTCGGGCTGCTGTTGCTTCGTGCTTCCACCGGGGCATTGCATGGCTGCCAGGACGAGCAAAAAGACAAGAAGGTTGCCCCCTTGCCACAAGTCAGCGTGGCGCAAAAAGAGGATGTGCTGGAGAAAATCGGCCTGGCCAACGAGAGCTTGATCGCCATTTCTCGCGAGGATGGTGTCTTGCAGAGTGGAATCCCGCACCATTATCAAGAAGCCAACAATATTCGAAATCAAATTGGCCAGGCGGTTCGTGGGTACGGCGGTCATTCTTCGGTTTCGGGCAATAATCAATACGAGTGTCACTTGATCTCGCCGGAGCTCACCGGGTTGATTCAGAGAAACGAAGTGGCTCGATTGGTCTTGGAGGAGACACAGAGTCAAAAGCGACGGTTGGAGATCGAGGAGAGCCCAGTAGGATTGAGAATTTCATTGGCGAACAATGAAGATTATTTCTTGCTCTTCCATGATCGTCGCGAAAAAGGGCTGGTGGTACAAGAGTCGGACGGCGACTTCATGTTCAACGGGCGTTTTGCTGACTTTAATGAATTCTGTTTGAGGAATTCTGACTACTGCCAACAACGATTGTTCCCTTTGTTTCGCCGGTTTGGTGTCAAGTTTCCGGAAACGGCTTATGAACCATCGGTGCAATCATTGATGACCGACCTGTTGCTCAGCGATCCGTTGTCGGCAACGCAATTACTCGAAACAGTGCAAAGCAAGGTCTCGGCAGCGGAGTACCAACAACGTCAGGCAGGGATCAAGCAGCTAATCAGCGCATACCCCACCAATCGAGTGCCGTTGGTACGATTGATTATGGACGAGCAACAACCGGCCGATTTGCGACACCATCTGTTAGATGCCCTAGCGGCTAACGACAAGGAGTTACATCAGTCTCTAAAAAATATCGTCCTGCCGCAAAATTTGTTAAACAATGTTTCGTTCCTCGTCTGGATGCTGAAAGCTCAAGAACCACTGGTCAGCTCGCCGACATCGCCCCCCGAGTCGATTGAGTCCGGCACAGAAAATTCAACCGCGGCAAATGTCCCCGTCGGAACTGGGCCGGACAGCCAACGAGTGCGCGATTTGATCCGCCAGCGTTTATCGCACCTGACTCAAAAGCCAATCGACACGGCATTAGATGATTGGATCCAATTCGCATTGGGGCCGGCGGCCGACCAAACGGCAACCAGCATTGTGGAAGTCGCGCCAGGATTCTTTGACAAGAAGGATGGCTTCGAATTGATTGCTGGCCGCTGCGATACCTTTCTCAGATTGGTTCGGGAGGGCTCGACCATGCGCTGGGATCGAGAGCACTGGCAGACGTCGTTTCAGGGCAAAACACCCCGTGACCATTTCAACGAATCCCGCGAATTTCTCAAGTCAAAGTCACTGCCAGTTCAGTGGTTGGCCGAGCCCACGGATTACAAACTGGACCAGGATGTACATGGACTTGTCTTGTTCGAGCAATTTCGAGGTGAGATCAAGGAACGTCCTGCCAATCCGAATCATGTCTATTATCAGAACCAACAGAATCAGCAACCGACCAATGCATGTCGAATCGAGGGTGAGCTGTTGTTGCTGTCGATGGATATGGGGGAATCGCCGGTCAAGCTGAGTGCTTCCCCTTGTCGGCTGCAGTTTGTGGAGCAAACCGGCAAGAAGCGAGCGATTCATGTCGTCGATCGACCCGGCCAGGACTTTGCGATTACTTTGCATTGCGAAGAGTTGGGCGTCTATGTTCGATTGCAGGTGAAAGCAAGTGGTGAAACTACGATTCGGCAATTTCAAGGGAGCCAAACATTTCAGGCGACCTGTGCTACCTATGCCGAGTTTGAAACGGAGTATCCCAACGCGATCCAGCAAGTTGTTGTTCCGACCATGCAGCTGTTGGGCATACAAATTCGTGAACTGGCCGCGAATTCTCCGCAGGGCACTTCGGAATTGCCCTAGCTTCGAAACAGGACTTTTGGTAACACCGCTCGCGAGCCCGTTAGGTTGCTAATTGGCATTGCCAGCCATTACCGAAGATTTGGGTCCTGCTGCCGTGTTCGTATTTATCCCGCAACACAACTTTAATAGATTTTGCTCGCAACGATATTGCGTTTTTTATTTCGCGATGGTCGTTCTGTGGCTGGGGCTGCTAGCAAACAACAACGTTTGGGGCCAATCGGCAATTCCCCCCTCCGGAAGTCATCGCCCTGATTCCGCGAGTTTGGATGATTTTTTCTCGCAAGAAATGCGGGCCTTGCTCCAAGGTAGCGCTGCTCCTCGTTCGCAAAACGCGGCGCCTTCCACGAAGCCAATCGGATCGTCACCACGTGAAAAGCGAGAGACGTCGGGCAATTCCGAAACCAGCAGTCAGGTAAATTCGAACCCGCTTCGGTCGTCAGTCGCAAATCCTATTGCGGGCAGTCGCACTTCGCGAGGCGGTGACGACACCGGCACAGCGTCGGGCGCGCTGCGACTCAGGCGGTCGGCAAATAGCCAACCAAACGGTCCGCCAAGGTCGTTGGCCATGGACAACAAGGATGACGTTCGCCCGTTACAGAACCAAAATCAGCGACCGCAGAGCTTGTTGGAGGTTGGTAGTATTGGGTTACTTTCCAACACCTCTGAAGATAGCATCGAACTTCCCCCGCCTTATGCAACCAATGAGGGCAGGCAAGACAACGCGGTCAAGCTTCAAGAACCACGACGAATCAACTCGGATCAACCTGAACGACCTGGCATGGAACGACCTGGGATAGATCGTCCGCTTTCTGAAGTAGTTGACTTGGCAAGCTTGCCGGTACAAATGGGATTTCAAAGTGACGATGCGGCAGCGGAAAAATCAACACGCGAGCGGGTGAAGAACCGGCTTGATCCCGCGGATTTTTCGGCACTCGTCAACAAGAACTCACGCCCTACAACGGGTGAAATCAAGACCCAAACGGGCAATCGCGTCGTGGAATTTTCGGAGCCGGATCCGACGGGTCCAACGGCTGAGCTTTCCAGTAAATTGGAAACGAATCGGCCTGTTGAAGCCAAGTTGTTTGAGTTTGCGAAAATGCGAGAACAACTTGGACGCTCGGTCCCCAGCGAGCTTTCGAATGAAGCTAATCTTTTGGCCGAATTGAACTATCGAGTTTGGCGAGGCGAGTATCAACAAGCCCGCCGGCAAATCATCAGTATCGAAAACAACGATTTCTCGGGGTCAGAGCTTTGGGAACTTACCTGGTTGACGGCCGAGGTGGCGATTGGGTTGAGGGATCTATCGCTGCTGCAAGCCGCGGAGCGTCGTATCAAGCATTTGCAAACTCGGCCGGACGCTAACGACGATGCGAACCGGCTTGAATCGATTTACGCGAGCTATTGGGCGGCATATGCGGCGTTGTTCCAATCCGAACCCGATTACGTGACTGGAGTGGCAGGCTTTCGTCGCGTCATGGAAGAAATCGCCCAGCAAATGCCCCAAGCGACTCCTTGGGCTCGCCAAAGAATGGCGTGGCTCTTGTTAAATAGTCAACTAGAAATGGCCCGATGCATTGCGTTGGGGCCCTACCAGTCCGCCGTCGCCTCCAGCGATCAGTGGTTCTTGCAAGCCAACGCAACGGTGCAAGAGTTGATCCAAGCCGAGTTGGCCAGTCCGTTATTGCGAACCAAGGTTGTTTGCAAACAAATCGAATGTTACGCGGAGCAGGCTCGATTTCGTGAAGTTCCCCCGCTAATGAGTTATCTTGCGACACAGGAGCATCAATATCAAAGACCAGATTCCGTTGATGAGGTGATGTGGCTCCGCCAACTGGCCACGACGGCAACACTTCGATGTGGCATTTTGGCCTTTAATCATCAACAGACAAGTTGGGCAGAACAATGGGTCAAGCAAGCATTGACGAAGCTCCAAACACTTGAAAACCAACGAGTGTCGAACTCTGCAACGGCAGAAACGATTAAATCGGACTTGGCGATCGCCTATTGGTTGCGCGGGGCTTTGTACCAAAGTCAGCGCCGCAATGATCTTGCGTTGCAAGCCTTCGACAACGCCCTGAAACATTGGCCGACCATCGATGAACTCTCGGTAGCGACTCAGTACCTCGAGCAAGGGGAACGGATGGCCATCATGGCAGTTGCATTTTGGGAACAAGACCAAGATGCTCGAGCGATCCAATTAAACCAAGATGCCGTGCTGTTGATCCAAAACGCCGTCGATGCGGGGGTGGCATCCCAGGAGCGATTGGAAGTTCCCATCGCCAACTTGGCCGTCATGACTCAGTCGAGCCCTCCCTTGGTAATTCAGGGAACGGAAACGATTGAACCGGTTGATGCGACCAAGGTCGCCGAGCATTTGGACGGAAGCGACGTCACGATGGCAACGGTTGGGCACCTCGAATTAACGGAAATTCGGGAACAACTCGAAAGTCCCACAGTCGCTTCATCGACTTCGGAAAACAGTTCTTCGGAAAACAGTTCTTCGGAAAACAGCTCTTCGGAAAACAGCTCTTCGGAAAACAGCTCTTCGGAAAAAGTTGGACCAGTTCGTAACCCGGAAACCAACCAACAAACTGCAGCTACCGGCGGTCGCGTTAACCCGGCACCGCTTCCCGCTAAACCCAGGCGTTCGCGGTTACCCTCGCGGGCAATGATTCGCTAGCCGCACGGTTTGCCGCTGGCCGCTAGACCTTAGGTCTGCCCACGTCGGCTTGTGTCTGGGGTCTGCGTGTCTAGGAGGTGTCTCCACTGGCTGACGAAGAACGCTTGGAATGATTCCTGATCAACAATCATTCAGCCCAAACATTCGAAGACACTTGCGAAGTTGTTGGCTGGTATGAAAAAAGAAGTGTTGTGGAAGAGTATCGCGCGTGACTTGAGACCGGAATGAGTATAGAAGGCTACCCGTTCACCGCTACCGATCGTCTGGAGCCGACCATCGCGTTGACTTCCGCGAAAAAAAACAGCGTCGCAGGATCTGCGACGCACCAACAAAACAGCGTCGCGGGATCCGCGACGCTTCTACTATTTGATTCCCGTCCCAAATCGACGATCCGATTGGGTCCGAGAAGGAGCCTACTCGCGTGGACGGACGGCGCCGGTCAAACCCGAGTAATCCCGCCGATCCTCGCCGTGCCATAGAGGCATGCCCATTTCAACTCGACGTCGAAGGACATCGATCTTTTCTTCCGAACCAGCCGGAGCATCGGTTGCCATGAAATCTTCGCCACCGACGGGTACAAAATCCTCGTCGTGACCGTACTTCAAAATCGCTTCAAATACGTTCATAACTTTTCGCTTGGTCGTCATTCCAATTCTTTCTCTTCGCAAATGACCGGGAATGTTGGTAGGGTCCGCTGATCTCAACTCGACGATCAACAGGCCAAATGAACTCAACAGCCTTCCTTGACGACGCGCAACTGACTCCGTCCGCTGCGATTATCCGGCTCGCTTCGGCGAGTCGGTTAACAATGTTTTCTGTGGCGGGCTCTCAACCGCTGGGTGCCCCTTCAAGCTGCCCCAGCCAGATCCTGGTTCGGAATTACGGGATTACCCGACCTGTAACGGCTGAACCGTATCTTTCGGACGAATCCTAACCAAGACTTCACATTATTTCCAGCAAAAAATCAAAGTCAAGAAAATCTTGGCTCGGTGGGGCATTATTTCGCACTTTTTTTGGACGACAAATTCACGCTAACAGTCAGGCAAACTCCGTAAAATATCGGGGCCGATTGTTTTGTTGCATTTAAATTGAAATAAAAAAAGTTATTAAAAATCAACTTCGGTGCCGTGGGCCAGTCGAATTTCAGGTCCTGCAGTGTCAGGGTGGCGGAGCGACGGCCTTCAGGCTCTCGCTAGGGCGAATTGATGACCGTTAGGTTGGAGCTTTCGGGTGTCCCGAGGAAAGGCCAACGGAAGGCTTGGCGGCAGTCCGCCGAGCCTGAGTTTCTCGCTTGAGTTCAGTGCGAGCCAAGTTAAACCGTAACGATTGGGTTGGATGCTCCCAATAAAACGGTCTTAGCTATTGTTACGGTCGTACCTCTCAAATCGATTCCGCCGAACGTATCGTTCTTGACACGTCGATATCCCACGGGACCAGAGTTTGATGTTGGCAGCATCATTGTTCGGGTAAAGCCGTACGATCGAGACAGGAGCCGGATGTGTTGAAATTCTTGAATGCCTTTCGCAAGCCCCAAGGGAATGAACCGACCGGTGCACCATCTTCCATTCCTGGCCCGCTCAGAGGGGCGACCGCGTTTTCGGCGGCCCGGACGAGCTTCGCGTTGGGACTCGTCTGTTTGCCGATAGGCCTTGGATGTCGTTCGGGCGCTCCCACAGATTGGGTTGGCCAGCGTGTCGCGATGACCGAGTCGTGGCAAAGTCAGAACAGCTACGTGCGGGGCGAAGACGCTTCGTTTCAAGAGGGCTGGCGACGCGGTTACCTGGACGGTCAGGCTGGGGTTGGGCAGATATCGCCGGAGCGTGAGCCAGCTCAATTCGAAGCGTTTATGCATAGTAAACGCGAAGAGGCGGTTCAGAATTGGCGGCGCGGCTATGATGCTGGGTTCACTTCGTCATTCCAAAACAACGCCCAACATGAGAGTCATGCCCAGTTGTTCCCGGCGCCCAGCAGTCGTTCGAGTGCGCCAGCCGATCCGTCTGGGCCTCAAGAGGCCGGAACGGGTGTTTCGTCCAGTCCATCCTTGTTTGGAATTCCGCGCAACCAACCCAGCCCCGCAACTTCTCCAGCACGCAACGGCTCAGAATCGATTGCCCAACCAAACTCAACTCTTCCGTCATCGAACCGCCAGCCTCCTCACGCATCTGTTCCAGCTTTAACCAACAATTCGGCAGTGCCACAGCCATTGCCATCGAATCCGTTGGATTCACAAAAAACGAATGGTTTTGAGAACGCGGCCGAGCTCTTGGACTCCGTAATCAAGAAGAACACCGTTGCTGAGATCGCCACTGAAGGGGTGCCAAGCGAAGAATCAGCGGTTGACGCTGCAAACATCAAGCAGTCGGAGGCCGACGCGATCGAACAACCAGAAGCCGCAGAACCTAATCCGACCAACGACGCAATTCCCAATTCCGATCGTTCGATTCTCGAGTTGCCCCTCGACGATGACGATGTCGCCAGTTCCGCGGAGTCTCAATTTCGACTTGGGACCGAATCCGTAACGGACAGTGCCCAAAATCTGCGGTCGCTCACGGCTAACGATGTGACTGATTTCGAGGCCCGTGCCATTTCGCAGATTCGTTCCGCAGAAACTCCGGCTTCGTACGCAGGTCGAATGCAATCGGGGTTGGTAGTCGCGAATCCGTACGCGTCGACCAAAAGTGACCCTCTCCCGCAGCGGAAAGCCGCACCACAGGCCTCAAATGTCGTAACCCGTTCAGCGGGCTATATACAAACGTCGAGCGGAGAATTTGCGACCACGGCGACCATCGCAACACAAATGAACCATTCGCCGACGTTGCCGGTGAATCACGAAACTCAACCAGATGCGTTTGGTGAAGTTGAGTTAGGGGTTCCCAAAAAATTGCCCAAAGGCCTTCCCTTGAAGGTCAAGTCTACGGCACGGTAGGCGATGCCGGACATCGCTCGAATTAGAAGTTGATCGGAGTCAGAACAATGTTGCGAAATTCAACTGGGCCATGATCGCCTTGCAACATCAACGGACCAGGAGTGCCTTCGTCGCTGTCGAGGGCTCCACCCGTTACACCTGGTATTGTTTGGCGATCAATAATACGTTCGCCGTTGAGTTCGACACTAACCACTCTACCAATCAGCCGAATTTTGATTTGTTGCCACTCCGCAGCAGGTTTGGCTGCATTGAGGCTGGGAGTAAGGTGCCCATAGACCCCACCGATATGGTGACTGTCCGCTTCTTGGCCATGGTTGTCTTCAATCTGCACTTCGTAACGGCCTCGGAGATAAATGCCGCTGTTGCTGCCTTTGGGATAGCGAAACTCCAGTGACAACTCGAAATCGGAAAACTTTGCATCGGTCACCAAGTTATTACCAGGTTCCGCATTTACCAAAACACCGTCGCGCATTTGCCAGCCGTTGTTGACCTGCGGATGTTGGACGTGCCATCCCCCTAAATCCTGGCCATTAAGCAAGTTAATCCGCTCGCCCAACGCGGGTGCTCCCGTTCGCTCCAAACTTGGGGCTCGCTGTGCGGTCCAAGGGAGCGCCCCGCCCTTGCCATCGGTGACGACACCCTGCAAACCGGAGCCATCCAAACGTCCTTCGACGATCACGTTGGCGCGACTGGGTTCCCACTGAGGCGGTACCTCGAAGCGGAAGTCCGTCCCGTCAAATTTGATTTCCGCAATGGGACGGGCACTGCCGAATTGCCCCACATACGAGCCGACCAATGTTCGATACCCAGATCGCCGGACTTCAATCCACGATGGGTAAGGTCCATCTGGGCCTGCTACAGTCAAGTTCCATCGACCCAATAATGGCTTGGGATCTAGTTCAGTACTTCGCTCCTGAGCGATTGCCGACGAAGAAACCGCCAGGGAAACACAACAACAGATCCAAGCCATCTTGAACATCGGAGACTTACTCGTTTAGCGGGACCAGCGAATGAGGAGGTTACTTCTTTTCGGCCAATGCCTTGGCTTCAATAAGCAATTTGCCAAGGTCCAAGGTTTCGCCATCCTTGATTTCGAACTCTACTTCACCGCGCTTGGACGCGATCCCTTTGCCACCTTGCTGCAAGTCCTTCAAATAACCGCAACGCGAATGCCAGAATTGAAACGTCCACTTGCCGGCTGGGATTTTCTCGATCGAGAACTTACCTTCCGCATTGGTCACCGCAAAGTAAGGGTCATCGCGGATCAACATGTGAGCCACCATCCAAGGATGAATGTCGCATTTGACAACGGACGGGACTTTGTCTGCTTTCTCGAACTTGACGGGAACTTCACTGTTCGGCGGCAAATTGACGTTGGTAGCGTTGTTGAACGAGGCCACGTTGCAATTGTGCCCGGCCGCATCACTATTTTTTAGATTGACCGTCTGACCAGTGCGGACCGCCAACGTTGCCGGAATAAACACACACTTGTTGTTGTCCAAGACGACCGGATCTGAAGGAGCTGTCGCCAAGTCGGGATGGATCTTGAGATCTTGCTTGCCCTTTTGGAGCATGATAAAGACCCCGCTCAATTCGTTGTTCTCTCCGACCAACAGGCTTTGATCGACGATGACGTTGCCATCCGCCAAGCAAACGGCCGCGTCCTTATTTACATTCAATTCCGCAGGCGCCGGGACCTTGCCTTCGACAAAAATCTGGCCCGTCAATCCGCCGTAACCGTCTTGTGCGAAACTGATCGCGACAGGGCCGTGGACCACGATGGCCGCTGCCACCGCAGGCAACAGCAGAAAACACTTCCAAGCTCGAGTTGCTGAAGCAAACATCTTTTTCTTTCCGAAAATTAGGTGGGGTAAAAGGTGGGAGGTAGATTATAGTTCGCGTCCGAGACAAACTCAAATACCCCAGTTCCCGCCGCGCTAGACTCCCGACATGAAATCGCGGTTTCCACCAGAAATAATGACACCGTAGCAAGGATCGGGCTCCGATTTTCGCCCGTCCGCTTTCTGTAACGGAAGCCATTGTTGCAATCCGGCAAGAGACACTGCCCCGCTAGGTTCCACAACCCATTTAAGTCTTTCCCAAAAGATTCGCATCGCAGCCGTGATCTCCTGATCTGCGACGGTTACGATTCCTTGAAGATGGCTTCGAATGATTGGCCAAGTCAACTGACCTAAAGTCGTCAACAGGCCGTCGGCAATGGTCTGTGGCTGCTGTTCTGTCACCAAGGCTTGTTGCTGCAAACTACGAAAGGCATCGTTGGCGCCGAGCGGTTCCGCCGCAAAAACTGGAACACGACGGTCCGAGTGAAACCACCTCCCCGCCAGGCAAGTTCCACTCAATAAGCCACCGCCGCCGACTGGAGCAAAGATCGCGGTCAAATGTGGAACTTCGGTCAATAACTCCCAGGCGGCTGTGGCCTGACCGAGGATAATGTTCGGTTGATCGAAGGGATGGATCAACGTAGCGCCCGTTTGATCGACAATCGCTTGTGTTGCGGCAATTCTTGCGGCTTGGGTTGGTCGACAGGTCACAACCGTGGCACCGCGATCCTTGGTAGCTTGCATCTTCACCGCCGGCGAGTTCTCTGGCATCACCACCGTGCAAGGAATTCCGCGAATTTGGGACGCAATCGCTAAGGCTTGGGCGTGATTGCCCGAGCTATGGGTCACGACTCCGCGACTCGATTGTTCGTTCGACAACTGCAGCACCGAGTTCATCGCGCCCCGAATCTTAAAGGCTCCGCCACGTTGGAAATGTTCGCATTTGAAGAATACGCGACATCCCAATTGCCGATTCAACCAGGCGTTTTCCAAAACGGGTGTCCTGTGAACTTGCCCACTCAGGCGGGCGGCCGCAGCCGATATGGCATCTCGTGAGTATTCACTCGGCAGCGTCTGATAATCCGGGGAACATTCGAGGTAGGCCATAATGGGATTTTCGAGAATTGGGTTTCGGAAAGCATCCTAATGAAAGTTCGACGGGCGCGGGTCGCGCATCACTCCCGACCATCGCGATTGTACTGCCCGCGTTGGGTGCTTGCCAGAACTTGTGTGCTAGCACCTGTGGGGTTGGAGTGGGCCAAGGCGAGCGGCTTGTCGCCGATGGGCACGAAAGCGAACTTGCGATATGAAGCCACATTTAACTAAGATTGAGTAGCGCGATTTTTGGTCAAGCAGGCGGACACGCAACTTTCGAAGCAGTCATGGACGACAAAGAACAAATTCTAAGCGAGTCAGAGGTTGAAAGCCTGCTGGGAAGTCTGGCACCGGCCGAAGCAGCGCCGGCGGCGCGGCCGCGCGAGCATCAGGCGGCGAAGCCAAAACTCAAGGTCACGCCCTATGACTTCAAACGCCCGGAACGCGTCGGCAAGGAGCAAATGCGGGCTCTCCAAAGCTTGCACGAGGGTTTTGGGCGTAATTTTGGATCGTCGTTATCGGCGTTATTGCGCACGGTTGTGGAGGTCAAGTTAACCAGCGTCGATCAGTTGACCTTCGCCGAGTTCGTGTTTGGCCTCGAAGTCCCCACCTGTTTCATCGTATTGGATGCCGAGCCGCTGAAGGGCAACTTTATTGTCGACATCAATCCGTCGATCTTGTATCCCATGTTGGATCGCATGTTGGGTGGCGGCAAGGAGGAGCCCGTGATGCTCCGTCGGCCGATGACAGAAATCGAACGTCGCTTAAGCCAGCGAATTACCAGTTTGTTCTTGGAACACTTGCAGCACTCGTGGTCGAATGTGATTGAATTAGAATTCAACATTATTCGCTTGGAGAGTAATCCCCAATTGGTTTCGATTGTGCCGCCCAACGAAGTCGTGGTGTTGATCGGTTTCGAGATTGCCATGCATGGTCTTCGTGGACTGATCAATCTTTGTATTCCATACAACAGCATCGAGCGGTTCAGCAGCACCTTGGTCGCCAACAGTTGGAGCGGTTATGGACGCGGCACGGTTAACTCGGAAACCCAGGCCCACATTGGGATGGAAGTTGAGCAGTCCGAAGCCGAGTTGGTCGTCACTTTAGCCACTTCTCGAATCACAACCTCTGAACTGTTGGGGCTGCGCGTTGGTGACGTCATCACAACGAATCACGACATACATGCACCGCTGACTGTCAGTGTTGGCGCCCAAGAAAGATTCTTGGGAATGCCGGGTGCCATCAAGGGCAAGAAAGCCGTGCAGATTCAGGAAGTGGTTCCGCCCATCGAGCGGCCGAAACCCAACAAACCGACGACCGACCGAGCCGAAAAGATTGTGGCACCGAAGTCTTAGCCGGCGAGTCGCGGCTTGCCACTGCGATTGGTTTCGTTATAAGTAGAGAGTGGCAATTGAATCTCTGGAGTTGGCAATCTTGATCGTCTATCCTGCAATCGATATTCGGGGCGGAAAGTGTGTCCGCTTGATCAAGGGCGATTATTCGCGTGAACTTGTCTACGGTGACGATCCCACCGAGATGGCCAAGCGGTGGCAAGCGGCCGGGGCTCGAGTATTGCACTTGGTGGATTTGGATGCCGCGAAAAGTGGGGTTCCGGCCAATTTGGATGTCGTTCGACGAATTCGAAAAACCGTCGGGTTAGAACTGCAAGTTGGTGGCGGAATACGTAACGAGGCAATCATCCGGCAGTACTTGGACTTGGGAGTGCGGCAATTGGTTGTTGGCACTCAAGCGGTCCGCGAACCGGAATGGTTCGCCGACATGACGAAGAAATTTCCACATCGTTTGGTTGCTGGGATCGACGCTCATGCTGGAAAGGTGGCCACGGATGGTTGGACACAGGCGACCGGGCAATCGCCGGTGGCGATGGCCAAATCTTTGGAACACTTGTCTTTGGCAGCCATCGTCTACACGGACATTGCGACCGACGGAATGCTTCAAGGGCCAAACGTTTCGGCGATGGCCGAAATGGTAACCGCAGTATCAACTCCCATCATTGCTTCAGGTGGCGTGACTCGACCTGACGATGTTCGGCGACTGGCGGAGGCAGGAGTTGCCGGCTGCATTGTTGGACGAACGTTGTACGAAGGGCAAATGACGTTGGAAGAGGCCTTGGCGGCTGCCGAATCGGCTCAGTCCTAACGCTTCATCGTGCGGCACCAAGTAGTCGATCGTGGTGCCTACAAGAGAATGGGTGTTTTTGGAAGCCGCCTTCAGGTGAACCGCGACAAGCACGCAGTTTCAATGGTGGTTGAGTAGAGGCCTCTCCGGAAGTCGCGAGGCTGATTTGCCACAAACCGAAACGAAAGCAAAACATGGATGCCAAAAAAACAATGGGGTCGGATCTGAAGTTAACGGTTCGCGGTTTGGTGCATTCTTACGAATCCAAGGATCGGTACATCAATCACTTGGGTTGTTGGATGCCCAAGATTGAAACGGTTCAGCATATCATTAGCTTACTAAAGGATGTTTTGTTTCCCGGGTTTCGACTGGAGGGAGCAACTGCGGATAACGTCGAATATCGCGTGGGGGCGGCCGTCGACCAAATCTTTCATTCCCTTTCCGATCAAATCGATCGCGCTTTGAAGCATCCTGAAGTTGGACAACCGTGCGAGTCTCTGCCGGGGGCTCCATCGATGTCGGCTCAACAGATCACGCATGAGTTTCTTTCACGTTTGCCCGAAATACGCGCTCTTCTGGAGACCGATGTGGAAGCGGCGTTTCTTGGAGACCCAGCCTGTCGCTCCCGTGCCGAGGTGATTTTTTGTTACCCCGGATTCGAGGCGATCACCATTCATCGGTTGAGCCACGAGTTGTATCGATTGCAAGTTCCATTTATCCCTCGGATGTTCAGCGAGTTGGCCCATCGGCGGACGGGGATCGATATTCATCCGGGGGCGCGGATTGGGCACCACTTCTTTATTGACCATGGTACAGGAGTGGTGATTGGCGAGACCTGCGAAATTGGCGACCACTGCAAGATTTATCAGGGTGTGACTTTGGGTGCCCTGAGTTTTCCCACGGATGCCGAAGGAAATTTGGTTCGCAATCAAAAGCGTCACCCCACGCTCGAAGATCACGTCGTCATTTACGCGAACGCCACGGTTCTCGGGGGCAATACCGTGCTAGGACGAAAGGCCGTCATTGGTTCGAGCGTTTGGATCACTTCGTCGGTAGACCCCGAGAGCAGCGTCGTCATGGAAAAGCCCCGCTTGCGGATCAAATCCAAGGAAACTTCGCTGCCCGTCAGTTGGGATTACCAGATCTAATTGGCTTGGCGATAGGATGGCAAACTGGGTTGGTACAAGACGGGAGTGTCTTTGCCATCGCCATTGAAATCGCCGGCGACTGGATAACCTTCGCCTTCCAGCTCGAATAGGCGATCCGCAGCATCCAGTTGGCGATTGCCGTTCGTATCGATAAACCACTGGCCATTGCGGTAAACGGCGAGATCTGAAATCCCATCGCCATCGAAGTCACCGACGACGGGGATATCGCCCGCTTGCCCGAACTGGAATTCTTCGTCCCGACTGTCGAAGCGACCATCACCGTTGGAGTCGATCGTCCAAGTGCCGTTGCTATACACCCCGATTTGGGTGATGCCATCACCATTAAAGTCACCGGAAATCGCGATGTCGCCCTGTTGCCCAAACGCGAACACGTGATCGATAACATCAGCACGGCTGCGACCGACAACGCCTTGCTTCAACACTCGACTGCCTTCGACAGCCTCTTCGACTGCGGGAGGAATATTCTTGGGGCGAGTGTATCGTTGATTTTCGCGGTCAGGTAATCCGGGCTCGCGAGTGATGGCATATTCATCCCCGACCCACTGCGGTCCAAAAATCGCAATATCGTCTTTGCCATCGCCATCCCAATCACCAACGACTGCTTGATCATCAGAATTGCCCATGCGAATCATCATGTCTTCGGCGTCCCACGAACCATTTCCGTTCGAGTCGATGAACCAATATCCATCCTTGAAGATGGCCACTTGATCCAATCCGTCGCCATTGAAGTCGCCGACAAGCGGCTTGCCACCGAGCGTGCCAAAAGCGGACGAGATGTTGGCCTTCTTGTAGTTGCCTTGCGAATCTTCAGTGGTAAAGGACCAACGCCCTTGTCCCATTTCAAAGCGATTCCAATCCAACTCGGACAAGTAACCGACTTCATGCCAAGGTCCGCTTCCACCATCTTGCGCTTCGCGTGGTGTTCCGTCATTGATCATGCTCAAGTGCCATGAATAGGCCGGAGCCGGCTCGTTGGGCATCGCATTGAACCCAATGCCAACGAACACATTTGAGTTAATGCCTTGATGTCCCAACAAGCCACCAAATCCGGTCAAGGGCACGCCGGGAGGCGTTGGAGTACCGTTCACGGGAGGCAATTGCGGGATATTTGGTTGTTCGGGTGTCGTTGGCGGAGGAGGAGGCAACTGAGACACCAGAACTTCAGTGAAGTTGTTCTGCATTGAAATCTGGCCGGCGTTGATTCGCACATTCGCGATCGAATCCATCAGCTGTCGCTGGCTGAATGTCGACAGCAACGTCTGCGGAGCGGTGTTGGCCGATTCCGAGCTATTGAACACCAAACCGGTGGTCGTTCCCACATAGTTGTTGGCGTCGACGTAACCGTCTGGCTGAGCTTGCAACACGATGTAATTACCGGCTTGCAGGCCCTCGAACTTGTAGTTTCCTTGCGAGTCGGTGGTGACGTAAACAGGCGAGCTCGCCCCACTAATATGGCTGTAATGTTGCCCCAACACTTCACTCAACATAACGGGCCGAGGAGCAATGGCCTGCGATTGCGGATCGATGTACCAATACAGTGCCATTCGAACACCTGCAATCGGCTTGTCGTCCGAGGAGAACTGGCCATCGCGCAATGAGCGGTAGTTGGCTGGAACCAATCCATCTTGTGTCTGGAAAGCTGGTCCATCCTGGAAAACCTTGCCAGTGATGGCTGCTCCGGCCAATTCACAAAAGTTGTACTGCACGACATTGAAGTTCGACTTGAGAACTATGTTCGAGATCAAGTTGGAGGCCGCCGTACCCGGCTTCACGTCGGGGTGGCCCATGAGATACCCAACCTTCTGGCCGCTCGTGAAATACTCGGCTGGTTGAATCTGACGCACGGAATACGTGCCCGGCAATAGTTCTTTGAACTCGTAGAAGCCGTCCTTATTGGTCATCGTGGTCTTGACCACATTGCCATTCTGATCCAGCAATTCCATCTTCACGTTGGCAATTGGCAAATCGCCCGGAGAATCCGGTGTGCAATTGCCGTCAGAATTAACGTGGACGAAACCGGAGATCGAACTGAGCTTGAATTCGCCAAAATCATAGCGAACGCCCGCGTCGCCATTTCGAATCACGATCTTGGTGAACAAGTCGTTACTGGCCATTCCATTCAAGGAGCCGAGCGACTCTTTGCCATCGACCCATCCAGCCGGTTGAATCTCCTGAATTTGGTACTCGCCAGCGCGCAGGTTTTCAAACTTGTAATGTCCGTTCGCGTCGGTAACGGCCACCATCACCGTCTGAACTCCGCCATTGTCGATCATCACAGGGGTTCCGTCGGCATGCAACAGACGGATCGTTACACCGGCAATTCCTTCCTCGCCACTGTCGATCACCCCATTATCATTGCGGTCGTGGAACACTCGCCCAGCCACGCTGGCTGGCATGTGCTCGCAAAAACCGTATTGAATACCAGCTTGTCCCGACATGAGGTTGATCTGCGAGATGGTGTCGTTCGCAGATACGACCCCTTGCCCCGTGCCGTTGACCGTCCCGACATGATCGCCACCATCCAGATAGCCTGCCGGTTGAATCTGTTTGATCGTATAGGTGCCGGGGAAGAGGCCTGTAAACTCGAACGTTCCATCCGATTTGGTTTGAGTCGTAGTGACAAGTTGCCCGCGCGAATTGTAGAGCTCGATCGAAACGCCTTGGATGCCTTTGTAGTTCGCATCGCCCGGTTTGAGGCAATTCCCATCTTTGTCAGTCTGCGATACATAACCCTGAATCGAAACAGGCTTCAGTTCTCCAAAATTGTTGTTCAAGCTCGAGTTGCCGGCGTGCAGTAGTACCTGTGTGTGCTGATCTTGCCCGCTCACTCCCCGTGTGACACCGTTGACGCTTCCGACCAAGTCTTTGCCGTCGAGGAATCCAGTCAGAGGATTGCTTTGGTTCGGATATTGGTTGATTTCGATAATTTCGTAAACACCTGGAGGCAACCCCGTTATCGAATAAAAACCGTTGCTGTCGGTGGTGACGATGCTGTCTTTCCAGCTCGCGAAGGCATCCACGGTCTGCAAACCAGCCGTCCGTCGAACCATGATTTGCACGCCCGAGATGCCTTCTTCGCCAGGCTCACGCAGGCCGTTGTCATTGCGGTCGTGGTAGACAAATCCCGACAACTGAGCAGGCATTACCTCGCAGAAATCATAGTTGATTCCATGCATGTCGCCTTTGGGAATCATGATTCCAGCCAAAACGTTCGGTTGGTTGTCCACCGACATTCCTGCGGTCCCCGACGTTCCGCCTGAGACGGTGCCCGGCATCGCGCCAACACTCAGATAGCCGTCCGGTTGTGTTTCAACGATACGATAAGTTCCGGGCTTCAAATTGAGGTCGACGCCGAACTTGTAGTTGCCCTGGGCGTCCGTGGTCGTGGTCGCCACTTGCTCGTATAGACCCGTTCTTGTACTGAGCAATTCCAGCGTCAGTTTGACGTTGGCTAGACCAACTTCGCTTCCATCCTGAATGCAGTTGATGTTTTCATCGTGGTAAACACGTCCCGAAATCGAAATAGGTTTTTCGATGAGTTTGTACCCATCCCAAGCCGCCGCCGTTCGGTCCAAGTGGCCATTGCCATTGTCTGAAACTAGTCCCAAAGGCGTTTTGGCCAGTTGGTTCGCATTCGACATGAAACTGTCGTAGTAGTCCCAGAACTTTCCTGATGTTTCACCATTCACACCCACTTCGTTCATTCGCACCATGGAATAGTGTGGGTCAACGAAAGTGGCTTGAAACATCGAAGTTTCCATTTCCGTGCCGGACACAATTTTGTCGGGACGCAAGGTTTCGATTTCATCGGTATCGATGGTAAATGCCAAACGATCGCCGGCCTCAAAATTCTTGAGCTGCACTTCCAACAGAAGGCCAGTATTGGAAACTCTCCAACCAACAATGTCCGATTCGACGATGCCACGACTATTGGCAGCATCAAACTTGAAAGCGTGAAAGTCACCGGCGCCTGAAATCGTCGGGGCGGAGTGAAAGATGATGTCGCCACGCGTTTGACCACCGGATTGATCTTTGTCGCCGTTGATCGTAAAGCTGGTTAGTTGTGTGGTGGCAGAACCACCTTGGAAAGTCACCTCGAAATAATCGGGGCTCAGATCAGCGCCATTGTCCGTTTCGAAGAACGTCACCCCCGCGACCGCAGGATTGGCCGTTAGAACTCGGCGATCTTCCAGCCGTTCAATGCGACATTGGCGAACGACGTTCGAGCGGGCTTCCGAAGACGCTGTATCTGCGGACATGCGATTGCCGGTTGTACCAAAAACGAATTTGGAGAAACTGCGAAATAAGGACATGTCACGATTTCCTTCGGCGAAACGGAATGAGACTTTGGAGCACGGTGGAAGGGAAACAAACTGCGGTTGAGCTTGACGTTGACGCGTTCGGCTTCAGCGGATCGAGCGAATGGGCAGCAAAGGTGGAGATGCATTTGGCTGGCTGGCCGAACGCTCGCTGGTCGTCCCGACGCCCACGGACCCGACCCCCAATGCCGGCAAGTCAAAGGAGGCGCTGGGTTCGGCCGACGGTCGATTCAGCTGATTGGAGGCCACGGCGATCCCCGCTTGTGCCTGCCAAACTCGCGTTTCTCCGTCATAGCTGCCGGAGACGAGCTTCCCTTCTGCAAATGCCAAGCTACTGACGGTTCCTTGGTGACTTTCTAAATAGCCGATGGACTTCTTTTCTTGAAGGTCAATCAAGTGGATTCGGTTGTCACTGCTACCGCAAGCAATCAAATCGGGTGAGATTATCGCCAAGGAGTACAATTTGCTCGGCATCGTCGCGACGACCCCCGAGCCAGCTGCCGAACCTAGATCAGCAAGGTGAACTGTTCGGTCTTCGCTAATACTCACAACGCGATCGGAACCAATAAAAGAAAGTCCATGAATCCGCTGTTGATGAATAACTTCTTGCGACACAGGATTCCATTTGCCGTTGCGATTTTCCCAAATCAGCAACTGGCCGGATCTCCCACCAGCCGCGAGCTTCGTTCCGTCTGCCGAAAACGCCACCGCTCGAAGATCCGAACACGGACAATCCAACGCCGTTTGACTGCGTCCCGTCCGTCCGTCGTAAATTCGCAACTTGGACTCGAAACCAACGGCGGCGACCAAGTTCCCATCCGGAGAGTAAGCGATCGCCTCGATCGAGGAGTTCCCGCTAGCAAAGATTCCCCATCGTTGGGTCTGCAAGTCCCATTTCAGAATTCGGCGGTCCGATCCCGCTGTCAATAAAGTGTCGCCTTTCGGTGAAAACGCTATCGTGCGAATCCAGTCTTCGTGGCCGGGAAGGGTTTGGATCAAGCGACCGTTGTTGGTGTCCACCAGGTGCAAAGTGTGGTCGTCGCCAACGACAATCGCCTCCGACACGCCAGGACGGATTGCGATCCCAGTCACGACCGGTGAAACTTCGCCAACGCGATGCGTGTCGATGACTCGATTTGGCCATGACAACGCGTCCGCCGATTGAGCAACAACGGTTGGTCCGTTCCCGATCAGCAAACCCGCTAACATGGCGGCCAGCGGTCCCTGTATCAATTTCGTTCGCATCGAAGTTCAGCCGTAGGTTGTGGGTGACTTGCCTTCTGGTGAAACAACTTCCACGCCAGAATGCGATCTTCGCCTGGGACAGAACAGTCCAGACTCTCTCTGGACATATCGGCAAATCGCTACGAAAGAAAAATTCAAAACAAGCTAGCACCCGCAATTTTCTCTAAGTGCTTTATTCGTTATTGCTTGCCACGCAAATAAACGAGTTTGACTGCGTTGGCTGCTAGCAAGCCGATGGCAGCGCCAACTAGCACGTCGCTGGGCCAGTGCGAGTTACTGACGATCCGCTGGAGTCCGGCGAGAACCGCGAGCGAGAAAAAGATGAGGCGTCCTTGAGGGAAGGCCCAGCTCAGTGCGACGGCCATGGAAAACGCGGTGGCGGCGTGACCGGACGGAAACGACTGTCTCCAACTTTCCTTTAGATAAGTCGATTCGAGAATGGGCAGCCATTGGACGAAGCTCTGGGTGATCGCTTCCGTGCCGCCACTCAGTTCCCAGTATTTGTAGGGACGGATCCGGGAGACCAGGGATTTAGTGAAATTGGCCGCGATGCCGCCCGCGACCGGGCAGGCCACCAACCACCAGAATATCGGGCGTACGTTCACTGCGACGCGATGGACCAGCAGCAAAATGATTGCGACGGTCAAGCCATGAGCCATGATCTCGCTCAGATCAATCAGACGCTTCAAGTCCGACGGCAAGCGGGTTTCGGCGAAGAATCGGCAAACCGACTCATCAACGTTGGAGGCTGCCACAGCCGTCAACATCAGGCAGGCTGCGACGACCAGCGTGGTCGCAGTGGGGCGCGCCTCGAACGTTGTGTTCTCCAAATTGTCCGGCGTAGCAGCCAAAGGGAACTTCCAGTTGCTCGAGCTAGTGGAACTTGACGACGATTTCGAGGCCGTGAGTTTAACACAAACACACCGAGGGCTGCTATGCTGGGAATAGCTTTGGCCGTGCAGGTTACTCGTTGTTGCCGGTGCGACTCTCGCAGGCCAAAAGCTTGTAAAACGGGGCATGGGCTGGGAAAGGTTGATGCCACATCGCCACGAATGGCTTGGATGTGGAGCGGATGAAAGTTGCGAGGTTCGGGCGAATGAATGCCAAGTGGATTTACAAGATCATGTCGGCCGAGCAGTGGGAGCAGCTGAGACTCGAAGGCCGATGGACAGGAGCGGCAGTTGATTTGCGAGACGGCTTCATTCATTTCTCGGCAGGTCACCAGGTGACGGAGACGCTGGAGAAGCATTTCGCCGGACACGATAGTCTGATGCTGGTGGGGGTTCCGAGTTGCAGGGTTGCGGAGTCATTGAAGTGGGAGGTCTCCCGCGGCGGGCAACACTTCCCCCATCTGTTTCGTGAGCTGCGGCTTTCCGACGTTGGCAACTGGCGGAAAATTGCCTTTAGAGGTGAGGTTCGGGTCGTGGACGAGCCGATCGGTGGCGACCTCGATGACGCCCCGTCTTGGTTGGCCGGCGTTCCATTGGCGTGCCATTCGCCAGCGATTGTTCCCCGTTTGTGCTACCCACTCTACCTCCTCCATCATGGACCGGGTTACGTTTCGTTGGTGGACGTGCATTCCTCCCAGGAACCGCAGCCACAGGCTTTGGCGTTATTTAGCTCGTACGAGAAAGCTGCTGATTTTGTCGAGCAGATGGGTGGACTCGCGGGGATCAAGGCAATTCGCAACGGCAAAGAGCTGCAATGGCTGCTGACCAGTCTATCGGAGCCGGTTACCGATACCGTGCTGGATCCGGCGGTGGATCGGCCGGAAATTGTTGGGGCATGGCGGCGGAGCGTCGCGGAATTACTGGAGTCGGCGATTGAAATCGATAATTCGCCGTGGAACTATCCGGTCTACTTGTTGAAATCGAGAGATGCTCAGCGGGGTTGGTCCTCGATTCAGGCGGGAACTCGTTCGAATTGGTTTTCGTTTCTGGCACTGTTCACGGGAGAATCGCTGGCGCGCGGCTATCAACAAGCGGTCGAAGACGAGGACGGGGTGTGCGAATTGGTTTCGATCCCCGACATGTGGCGTCTGCGCGAGCACTTGTTAGAGATGGGGACAGGAATCGCGGGGGTCGCAGTTAATCCACAAGTGGAGGACGGCGTGCGGAAGTGTGCCAACTGTCTCGAGATTGGGCGGTTATTGGAGCATTATTTAGTGGTTGTTCGGCCTTCGGAAAGCGAAATGTAGGCTTCTTAAAAAAATCCGCTCAGTGACCGTTGACAGATCGCTGAACTTCCGAGATACTCTGCGACTCCCCAAAACGACCCACGTGGTTGTAGCCAGGAAACGAGCTAGGAACTAAGTTCCGGCTTGTGCTTGGAGGGGAGAAACAGGCCTTCAAGATTGGCCGCGAAGTGGTTCTGGTAAAGAACCTCGTCGGCGATCTTGATAGAGTGCCTGTAAGAGTCCGGTGAACCTCAGTTGTTCATCTTGCGAATCGCAAGTGCTGAACAACAAAAAAGTACCGGAGCCCCTTGACTGGGGGCCGAGACTCGCTAAGATAGTCGTCCCGCTTCTGGCAAATGTCGAAGCGAAATGATCTTTGAAAATCTGGTGTTAGATTTCCCGGAAATGGAACTGCGGGGTAACAGGGTATTAAATTTGGTGCCTTGTGAATCGCAGGGAAGTTTTCCAGGATGCGTAACTATACTCAAATTTTGAATAGGTAAGATTGGGATTATTCCACCCATCTTATTTTGTTAGAGCTGACAAGCTCTTTCATTTGTTAGTCGTCTGCGGCTCTTTCCGCTGGTGTGTTTCGGCCCTTGAGGTCATTGCAGATCAGCGAACGAAGGAAGTTGCAGCAAGCATACCAATTGAAGGGTTTGATCCTGGCTCAGAATGAACGTTGGCGGCATGGATTAGGCATGCAAGTCGAGCGAGAAGTTTCTTTCGGGAAACGGAAAGCGGCGAAAGGGAGAGTAACGCGTAGATATCTGCCCTCAGGTCTGGGATAGCCACCGGAAACGGTGATTAATACCGGATAATGTCCCCGGACCAAAGATTTATTGCCTGAGGAGGAGTCTGCGTCCTACTAGCTAGTTGGTGTGGTAATGGCGCACCAAGGCGAAGATGGGTAGCGGGCGTGAGAGCGTGGCCCGTCTCACTGGGACTGAGATACTGCCCAGACATCTACGGATGGCTGCAGTCGAGAATTTTCGGCAATGGACGAAAGTCTGACCGAGCAATGCCGCGTGCGGGACGAAGGCCTTCGGGTCGTAAACCGCTGTCAGAGGGAAGGAAATTTTGACCAAACCTCAAAGGAAGCACAGGCTAAATTCGTGCCAGCAGCCGCGGTAATACGAATTGTGCAAACGTTATTCGGAATCACTGGGCTTAAAGGGTGCGTAGGCGGCCATGAAGGTCTGATGTGAAATCCCACGGCTCAACCGTGGAATTGCGTTGGAAACCACATGGCTTGAGGAAGACAGAGGTGAGCGGAACTAATGGTGGAGCGGTGAAATGTGTTGATATCATTAGGAACACCGGTGGCGAAAGCGGCTCGCTGGGTCTTTTCTGACGCTGAGGCACGAAAGCTAGGGTAGCAAACGGGATTAGATACCCCGGTAGTCCTAGCCGTAAACGATGAGCACTAGACTGAGGAGACCCCCACATCTTCTCGGTCGTAGCGAAAGTGTTAAGTGCTCCGCCTGGGGAGTATGGCCGCAAGGCTGAAACTCAAAGGAATTGACGGGGGCTCACACAAGCGGTGGAGGATGTGGCTTAATTCGAGGCTACGCGAAGAACCTTACCTGGGCTTGAACTGCTTAAGAACACTTTGGAAACAGAGTGGTGCCCTTCGGGGAGCTTTTGCAGAGGTGCTGCATGGCTGTCGTCAGCTCGTGTCGTGAGATGTCGGGTTAAGTCCCTTAACGAGCGAAACCCTTATCTTTAGTTGCCAGCGCGTAAAGGCGGGGACTCTAAAGAGACTGCCGGTGTTAAACCGGAGGAAGGCGGGGATGACGTCAAGTCCTCATGGCCCTTATGTCCAGGGCTGCACACGTCCTACAATGCGTTGTACAAAGGGAAGCAAGACCGTGAGGTGGAGCAAACCCCAAAAAGCAGCGCTCAGTTCGGATTGTAGGCTGAAATTCGCCTACATGAAGCTGGAATCGCTAGTAATCGCGGGTCAGCATACCGCGGTGAATGTGTTCCTGAGCCTTGTACACACCGCCCGTCAAGCCACGAAAGTTGGGGGGGCCCGAAGTCGCAATGTCAACCGCAAGGAGACTAGCGCCTAAGGTCAACTCGATGATTGGGACTAAGTCGTAACAAGGTAGCCGTAGGGGAACCTGCGGCTGGATCACCTCCTTTCTAAGGATACCAAG
>JAEUIQ010000046.1 GCA_016794985.1 Planctomycetaceae bacterium
CATGGCGTTTGAAGGTGCTGGAAACATCAATGCCGGCCAAAT
Organism: Planctomycetaceae bacterium; assembly: GCA_016794985.1. Lineage (GTDB taxonomy): Bacteria > Planctomycetota > Planctomycetia > Pirellulales > Pirellulaceae > M30B19. The sequence goes on from JAEUIQ010000046.1 coordinate 43, forward strand.
CAACAATACCGGTGGACGCGTCGAGTTCAATCTGGGGCTGCAGAACGATGCCGGTGGTTTCATCTCGGGCCGTGGCGAGTTCGCCGCCACTGACGGCGGTTGGGTCAATGATGGTGTGATGGCCTTCAGCGGCGGGTTGGCGGACGTGTACGGTGATGTTGCCAACGGCTCGGCCGGAACGATTGCCATCGCCGGTAACAGCACGACCACTTTCTACGATGACGTGACCATGTCGGCGGGGAACATGAACGTGCATATCAGCCAAAACGGCAGTGCGGTCTTCTTCGGATCCTACAACGGCGGCAGCGTCGGAACCGGCACCGTCCATACCTTTGGTGATCTTCGTCCCGGCAACAGCCCTGGAGCGGTGAGCTTTGGCGGGGACCTGATCATGGGAGATGGGACGTTTACTCAGATCGAATTGGGTGGCTTGAATAGCGGGACGTTTGATCAGTTGTTCGTCGACGGAGATTTATTCCTCGACGGAACCTTGGATGTGCAACTGATCGACGGGTTTACCTTGGGCTACAACCAGACCTTCGACATCGCGATGGTCGATGGAGCGATGCTGGGGCGATTCTCCAATTTCAACGATGGCGATTTGATCGGCAACTTTGGTGGTGTGGATTTATTCATCGACTATCGGACCGGTGGATCGGGTGGCAACGGAGTCTCGTTCTTCTCGGCGGTGCCGGAACCATCTTCCGCATTGTTGTTGGCCATCGGTTTGGGGGCGATGAGCCTCCGCCGCCGACGACGGTAGCCAAAACGCTTGGTTCCAAGACGCTGATTCAGACGCACGGCCTTGCCACGCGTTTGACATATCTTGAACTCTCGTAGGGCGGCCAGTACCCGAGGCGGACTGGCCGCTTGTTTTGAATCATATGGTTGGAGTTTATGGTAGGCTTTGTCCCTCAAGGGGGCTAACACTTGACGCTGTGGTTCATTTTCCTTGGATGCCGACCGACCAAGAGAGGGGCTGGCAAAGGTGGCAAGAGTCAAATGTGCGCTGCACCCGTTGGGTCGCAACCGCACTCGGCTCCTGGCAACCGATACCCGAAGTGAACCAAAAAATAGAAGATGGCACAACCCTCGACTGCCGTGTGACCGTCGGAGTGACGCGTTTCGTAAGACCAAGAATCCGAAGCCAGTTCAACGCCCACCGAGAATTTGCTGATGCCGAACAAAGATGATTCGCTTGCCATGCTGGTGCAGGAGTTCGCGGCTTTATGGAAAAGTGGGGCCAACCCTGAATTGGCTCCCTTTCTGGAGCGAGTGCCGGAGGTCCAACAAGCCGAAGCCGCACGGTTGCTGATCGCCGTCATGGTGGAAGGTCGTGCCGCAGGCGTCAACGCAGGCGCGGCGCCGCTTTCCCCGCAGACGTCGGATCCGTTGCTTGGCACACTTATTGATGGCAAGTACAAGTTGATCGAAGTGATTGGCCAAGGCGGCATGGGCAGCGTTTACTTGGCCGAACAAACGCAGCCTGTACGGCGTTTGGTGGCGGTCAAAGTCGTCAAGTCCGGCATGGATAGCCGGGCCGTGTTGGCTCGCTTTGAAGCCGAACGCCAGGCCTTGGCGATCATGGACCATCCCAACATCGCCAAAGTTCTGGACGCTGGCGCTACGGACTTGGGGCAACCCTATTTCGTGATGGAGCTGGTGAAGGGGACTCCAATCACGCAATTCTGCGATGAAAAAAGACTGACTCCCCAGCAACGACTCGAGTTGTTCTTGCCGGTTTGCGAAGCCATTCAGCACTCGCACCAAAAAGGGATCATCCACCGCGACATCAAGCCCTCGAACGTCTTGGTGGCGATGTACGACGACCATCCCGTTCCCAAAGTGATCGATTTTGGCGTGGCAAAAGCGACGGGGCAATCGTTGACCGACTTGGATGCGGTGACCGGGTTTGGGGCCTTGGTGGGCACGCCGGAATACATGTCGCCGGAACAGGCCAGTCTCAACAACCTAGACATCGATACTCGGTCCGATGTCTACTCGCTGGGTGTCTTGTTGTACGAACTGCTGACCGGTCATACTCCGGTCGATCGCAAATGTCTCGCCAAGGCAGCGGTGCTCGAAGTGCTGCGGATCGTCCGCGATGTCGACGCGCCGCGGTTGAGTGAAAAATTAAGCTCGATCGATACGCTGCCGAGTGTGGCGGCCAACCGACGAACGGAGCCGAGAAAGTTGGCCACCCAGTTTCGCGGGGATCTGGATTGGGTCTTGATGAAGGCGTTGGAGAAAGACCGGAAACGCCGTTACGAATCCGCTTCTGGCTTTGCGGCCGATGTTCATCGCTTCCTCAACAATGAACCCGTGATCGCGCGACCGACGTCCTGGTGGTATCGAACGCAAAAGTTTGTCCGCAAGCATCGGGTCGGCGTCGTGGCGGCGTCGTTGGTCGCGCTCGCAGGCATCTGCGGCATTTTGGGAACCAGTCTCGCGTTGGTCCGGGCCTTGCGTGCGGAGGCCGACGCGAATGCTTCGCGCGAACAGGAGTCCACGCAGCGACAAAAGGCGGAACAGTTGCAGCAGTTGGCGGAATCCCGGCGGCAGGAAGCTGAAACGAATCTCGCCTTCGCGCGCCAGGGCAACAAGATTCTGGGCTCGGTGTTCGCCAAACTGAATCCCCAAGCCGACTACTACGACGTTTCGGACTTGCGAACGGCCTTGCAAGACAATCTAAACCAAGCGGTCCAGGAACTCCAAGCATCTGCCTTGGGCAACACCTTGGAGATCGCCAAAATGCAAGAAACTTTGGGAGACTCGTTATTGAGCCTCGGTGATTCGGCCAAAGCGATCGAGCTATTCCAGAGTTCGCTGAAGGTTCATACCGATCAACTGGGCCCTAACGACCCGCAGACTCTGACCAGCATGGACCATTTGGCTCAAAGCTACTTCAGTTCGGGACAACTGGACCAAGCGTTGCCCATGTTCGAAGAGACGCTCGAGCTAAGGAAGAAGCGGCTAGGACCCGAGCACGAAGACACGTTGAGAAGCATGAACAATCTGGCGCAGTGCTACCACGAAGTTGGGCAACCAGCCAAAGCCCTGTTGCTATTGGAGCAAACCGTCGAACTGATGAAAGTCAAACTCGGCCCCCAGCAATCAGCGACCATGACCGCCATGGGCAATTTGGGTCAGGCTTACATGAATGCGGGGCAAACGGACAAGGGACTCTCGTTGCTGGAGCAGGTGCTGGAACTGAGAAAGACGGAACTGGGCGACAATCACATGGAGACCTTGACCAGCATGGCCAACCTAGCGTCCGGCTATTTCACGGTCGGTCAGCTGGACAAAGCGCTGCCCTTGTTCGAGCAGAATATGGAACAATTGTCCGCTCAGTTGGGTATCGACCACCCTTTTACCGTGACCGCGATCGGCAACTTGTCACAAGTCTATTCGCAAGTTGGCGAAGCCGACAAGGCGCTGCTGATGTTGGAGCAAGTACTCAACTTAAGAACTGCCAAACTTGGAGCAGATCACCCGCGAACACTGGTCAGTTTGTCCAATCTGGCCGAGATGTATTTTTCGCTTGGCCAAGTGGAGAAGGCGTTGCCGCTGTTCGAACAGGCACTGGAGTTGCGGAAAGCCAAGCTGGGGCTTGATCATCCCGACACGCTGACGAGCATCAACGGGCTGGCAGTGATCTATAACAACACACCAGGGAAACGCGAACAAGCTCTGGCGTTGTACGAGCAGGCCTTGGAGTTAAGCGAGGCCAAGCTTGGCGCCGATCACCCGGCAACGCTCTTGGCTATGAATAACTACGCCGTCTGTTGCAAGGCTGCGGGACAGCTGGACAAAGCGTTGGCACTGTTCGAGAAGATCTTGCCTTTGCGGCAAGCGAAACTGGGACTCGAGCACGCGGACACTCTGAGTACGATGAACCATCTTGCCGAAGCTTATCGGAACGCCAAGCGGTTCGACTTGGCTCTGGAATTGCAGCAGAAAACATGGGAGCTTCGCAGGGACACGCTGGGTGCTGACGACCCTCTTACACTGAACAGCTTGAACAATCTGGCCACCGTCTATCGCGACGCCGGACAACCGGACAAAGCGGTACCGCTCTACGAGCAGTGTTTGGAATTGAGGAAAGCCAAGCTGGGTATCGACCACGAAAGCACGATCACCAGTATGAATAATCTGGGTGCGGGCTACACCGACCTAGGTCAAATGGACAAAGCAGTGCCAATGCTGGAGCAGGCGCTCGAATTGAGGACAGCCAAATTTGGCGCCAATCACACAAATACGCGCAATACGCAAACCCTTCTTCTACAGGCCTGCGCAAAAGCAGGTCTGGTTGAAAAGTATCGTGAACTTCTGGAGGCCTCGATTCTTCAATGGCGAAACACTTATCCGGAAAACAGTCCCGAGTTCGCGGCACCACTCTCGGCGGCGGGTTTGACACTGTTGCAAATGAATCAGTATTCGGAAGCGGAGAAGCTTCTGCGTGAATGCGTGCAGATCCGTCAGGCAAAGCAGCCTGATTTATGGAACACCTTCGCGGCGCAATCGATGCTGGGGGCGGCGTTGTTGGGCCAGGTCAAAGCCGGTGGTGACGAAGCGGAACGAGCGAAACGGTTGACCGAAGCGGAATCGTTGCTATTGGCGGGATACGAGGGCATGAAACAACGTGAGGCCTCCATTCCAACGGCTGGGGCCGCTCGAATTCCGGAAACTCTGGACTCCTTGATTGCGCTCTACAAGATTTTAGAAAAACCCGACCAAGCCGAAAGATATCGCGAACTCCGAGCCACCTACCCGCCCGGTGATTCGCAGTAATTCATGGCTCGGTGACAGGTGATTGGCGGACAGACCTTTCGAGAGTCAGAAACGTTGGTTGCCCCCAGGAGCATGTCCACCTACCCAAAACAAGTTGAGTGCCACCCATCTTGTTCCAGGAAATTTGCGTGTCCCCTGGGCTTCGTATGACTTGATTGTCGACCCGCACTCCGACCTGTTCGAAGTCTTGGGAGACATCCGCTTCGTGGTTGAACCTATCACACGGGCCGCCCGCGCAAACTAAAGCCTGATCTTCCGGGAGCTGAACCCGGCGCAACGGGAATTTATCGGATTTGCCCTCTCCCGCGACATCGAAGCCAGCGAAGAAGTTTTGGACCGCGACCTACTTCCCGCTCTTCTTTGCCTCAGGTACGACTTCGTCAACGACGCCGTCACTACTTCGCTGCAACTCGGGTTGATTTCTGCAAGCGAATGCTACCAAAGAACGCTTGGCGGCTGCGTAGAATGTAGAACTGGATAGGTTGCTGGAGAACAATCGGTTGATTCACAATGTACTGGATATCATCCATGCTCACGGTTTCCCACTCGTGTAGACCAACCAAAATATCTCCGACTTGCATGCCTTGATTCTTGGCCGGGCTTCCTGGGCGAACTTTCTCAATTCGCAAGCCGCCGGCGTATTTCTCGTTCAGTTGAGTGACGACGGCGGGCGTTTCTGGCTTCACTTCGACGCCAATCATGTCCCACACCAATTCGACCATGGTTTCGCGCCCTTGTTGCAGTTCAACCAGCGCGTTGATATCCGAACCTTGACGCTTGACCACAAAGTTTAGCGGATTACCGGTTTGCTCTTCGAGCAACGCCAACTCCAAGTCCAACTGGCGCACGATTGGATACTGTCCGACACGAACCAATTGGTCTCCGACTTGGAGACCCGCCTTGGCTGCGGGTGAGTTCGGGGCGATGCGACTTATCTCAGTGACAGGGACATTGTTCGGATAGGAGGTCTCAACGGTGATGCCGTGAAAGAGACGCATCGAGTTTTCACGACCTAGTAGTTCGGCGGCAACTTCCACGGCTTTGTTGACGGGGATGGCAAAGCCGATGCCCTGCGCGCCCACTCGAACCGCCACGTTTACCCCGATCATCTCGCCATCGAGATTGATTAACGGCCCGCCGGAATTACCGGGATTGATGCTGGCGTCGGTCTGGATCAAATCGTAGTAGATTTGCTCTTCGCTAACGGGTACCGTGCGATGCAAGGCGCTGATGATGCCGCGGGAGGCCGTGTCCGTGTAACCATAGGCATTGCCGAGCGCCAAGACACTCTCGGCGGGCATCAAGTCGCTGCTGACTCCCAACGGAATGGAGGGCATGCCCTGTGGTGTTCGCACCTTGATGATTGCCAAATCCGTGGTCGGATCGTAGGAAACCAGGTCGCCGGTCGTCGAGTATTCGCCAGCCTGCACTACCAAGTTTTGAATACCGTCAATGACATGGTAATTCGTGAGGATGTACCCGCGAGGATCGATGACCACTCCGGTCCCCATGCCGTTGACGCGCTTGACTTGCTGAAAGCTAACGGTTTCGGCCGGCTCAGAGATCGTTTTCTTGCCGCGAAGGTTGACGACCGAATCCTTGACGCGTCTGAGAGCCAAAACCTCAGGCGTGTTGCGGTTGCTGCCGTCGACAGGGTCACCCCCCAGAGCCGACACACTCCAAGAGCCAATCAGCATGATCAACAAACTCAGCAAGTAGTATCGTCGCATATCGATTCGCTGCTGGGGGGAGTAGGCTTGGTGGTATTCAAACCATCGCAACCGAGTCGAAGCTCCAACGTGCTAACTGATAGCAGTTTGTCGATCGGTCTTTGCCACCCGTTGCATCGTCGTAGCCCACTACGCACCGTTAAATCACTGCTGGCAATCCGAATAGGTTTACTAATTTAACATTAGGGAAAGTCTGGTAATTTCCGGAAAGAACGTTTGGGGAATCATTCACGCTCGCAAGATGCTAGCAGCAGAGCAAAATCCAGCGCCGGCAGCCGCTAGCAACAGCGTTTGTCCAACTTGGATCAATCCTTGTTCCCGTCCTATACTTAAGGCCACCGGGATGGTTGCCGACGACGAGTTCCCATATTCGGACAGCCACCATGCCACGCGATTTTCGGGGATGGTTAGCCGACGGCCAAGTTCTGTGACGATCCGCTGACTCGCTTGGTGGGCAATTAGCCAATCCACTTCATGCGGTTCGATTTTGGTTTCGGTCAGAACGGTGCGACAGTCAGCGAGCATGGAGTTTACGGCAAGTTTGAAGACGGTCTGACCGGAAGGCATTTGCATGAATCGTTCTGCTTCCTGCTGTGCAGGGTGCCAAGGATTTCGACTCCCTCCGGTGGGAATGAACAGTTGGGAAGCGTGTTCGCCGGCACTCTGACCGGTTGTGGCCAATAGGCCATGCGAGTCGAGAGGGCTCGAACTTTCTGGTTGGCGGCGGATGCGATCGCTTTGGCAGCTCGTCTCGCGAGTATCTGCCCCGTTGCGCAAAGCGAGATCCGGACTCGTTAGCCCGCCCGGGCTCGGAGCGTTGGCGTCCAGGGCACTTGGCCCCAAAACCACAGCCCCGGCGGCATCGCCGAACAAGGTAGCGGTTGCCGAGTCGGCTGGGTTGACGCGGCGCGAAAGAATGTTGGCTCCGATCAGCAAGACAGGACGGCGGGAGCTGCGCACCAAATGGTCTGCGGTCATCAGTCCATAAACGAAGCCAGTGCAAGCCGCCATCAGATCAAACGCGGGGGCCTTGCTGCCCAATCGAGCGGCGACCGTGGGAGCCGTGCCTGGCAGAAGATGGTCAGGTGTACTGGTGGCCAATAAAACAAAGCCGATGTCGTGAATGGAAAGACCGCTTCGTTCGATGGCTTGCGCAGCCGCCGCGGTTGCCAAATCGCTGGTCGCTATTTCCCGCGTGGCATACCGACGGGCACGAAACCCGGTCCGTTGTTCAATCCATCCAGGAGCGAGGCCAAATCTATGTTCGAGTTCGTCGTTGGTCACGACGCGATCGCCGAAGGCATGGCCCCAACCGAGCCATAAGGTTCGACAGATGTTGGAGTCCGGCAGTGGGCCATCGTCGAGTGTTGCGGACGTGAAGCCATCCGGCAGTTTACTTTTCATGGGCGTGGTCCTTCCCCAATTGTTTGGCCAATGCTCCAAACGCTTGAACCACGCTTTCGATTTCAATGTCCGACATGGTGGCGGTCGGTGACAGCCGAACTCGACATTCCAATGGCTTGACGGTTGGCGGCCGGATAGCTGGAGCCCAAATGCCGAAGTCCAACAAGGCGTCGGACAAGCTGGTTGCGGCGTGATGGTCGCCGGCGACCACCGCCAGCAGGGGAGCGTCTCGGTCCCCAATCGTATCCCAGCCTTGCTGCGTCAATTCGCGGTGTAAAGTCGTGACATGTTGGTGCAATTTGTCTCGACGCCATGATTCTTCCCGCGCTATTTGAACCGACATGTGGGCGGCGGCAACGGCGCCCGCGGGAAGACTGGTCGAATAAATCATCGGCCGTCCATCCTGAATCAACCGTTCCATCCATTCGGCACTGCCAACGACGAATCCACCGATCGATGCCAACGCTTTGGACAGGGTGCCCACCACACAGAATCGTGGTTCGCCATTTTTCCATAGGCCGGGCCAGGTCGCCAAGTTGGAGAACGAAAACAGTCCAGCCCCATGTTCTCCCATGACCCCCGTGGCATGGGCTTCATCCACCAACAGCTGCGCGTCGTATTCTTCGGCCAAGCGAGCCAAGTCGCTAGGACGTGAGCATGTTCCATCCATACTGAACACCGAGTCGGTGACGATCCAACGCGGTCGGTGCGGCAAACTTGACTGCAACAATCGTTCTAAATCCGAGAAGTTCCGGTGGCGATAATAGCGAACGGTCATCTCAGGACGGTCCGCTTTTGCCAAACGCAATCCGTCCAGCAAACTGGCGTGATTCTTGCGATCCGCGAACACTTGCGAGTCGGTTTCCAACAACGTGGTTAACGCCGCAAGATTCGCCGAGTAACCACACGGGAACAACAATGCTCGCGTGTTGGATTTGGCGATTGGGGAGACCTGCGATTGGTTGCCGTTGGTGTGCGCATGAACGTCACCCTGGCATGCCCCGGACTTCCAATCGCCAAGGCTGTCCGCGAGCGCTTGATGCACAGCGGTGAAGCCACTTAACAACGGTGACGAGCCGGAGCCCGTACCCCAGCGTCGGATGGCCTGGATGGCCGCGTCTTGCACGCGTTCGTCTTCCGACAAGCCCAAATAGTTATTGGACGCCAAGTTGAGCAACCATCGTTCGGCGACCAGGACGCGGTTGCCGGCGACATTCGACACCTGGCGCAGTTGGCGGCGAAACCCTCGAGGATTCATGGACGGCTTGTAGATTTGAAAAATCGCGGAACGGGTCTCGACTCTGTGGTGTGGTCGGTCATTCCGAGCCGCCACAACACGCCGTCGAGCTGACACAGGCAGCACCGTCTGGGAACGACAAGTGTTCGGGTATCGCTTCGATTTCAAATCCGGCATCGCGGATCATTTGATGGTCCATTTCCTCGGCTTGTCCCGGCGTGGTCAGGTAATCGGACACAAACCACGAATTTGCCGGGTACAGTGATAAAGGCTGCAACGTTCGCAAATGTTTCTCACGACCGGCGCTGCAGCGAATTTCGACCGTTGGGCAAACAAATCGTGCCACACACAAGACCTTCAGGCAGTATTGTGGCGTCAGCGGATGGGCCGTGGCAGCGAGTGCGGTGCCAACGATCGGAACCAAAAAGTTGATCGGTATCGAATCGGCCTGAACATCGCGCAGCGCGAACAGGGCGCTGACCAACTGCGTTGGGGTCTCTTGCATACCGACAATCAGACCTGAGCATGGAGAAATACCAGCGGTCTTGGCGGCCTGAACCGTTTCGACGCGTTGCTTGTAAGTGTGCGTGGAACAAATTTCTTGATAATGATCTTCGGCAGTATTCAAGTTGTGGTTGTACCGATCGACGCCGGCAGCCCGCAACTGATCCGCTTGACCATCCTGCAAGATTCCCAAACAGGCACAAATCTTCAAGCCCGGCCAACGTTGTTTGATTTCACGAGTTGCATCGGCCACGGTTTGCACTTCACGTTTGCTGGGGCCGCGTCCGCTAATCACCAAGCAGCAAGTGGAAGCTCCGTTTCGAACCGCGTGTTCCGCCCGGGCGACCATCTCATCAGACGACAGCAAGGAATACTTCTCAATGGTCGATGTCGCTCCCTTGGCCTGCGAGCAATACTTGCAGTCTTCAGGACACAAGCCACTCTTGGCGTTGACCAAGTAATTCAACTTGACTTGCTTGCCGTAATAGTGGCGACGAATCAGGAAGGCAGCGTTTAGCAACTCGAGCAGTTGATCATCCGGAACGGCTAAAAGCTCGAGCGCTTCTTGCGGGGTCAATTGTCGTCCGCTCAATACTTGGGCGGCCAGATCCGAAAGAGACTCGGTCAATTGAATTTGTGTTATCATCTTATTGCAATTCTAAGCCAAGGAATGGCATCTAGGATTTGGTTTCGTTACGATAGGGATTTGACTCTTGATCGTCGAAAAATGCCGCCAATCCATGCAGCGTACGAATCACGGGGATTTGGTTCGATTCTCTTCTTTTCGACGTTGAGCCGCTGCTTGAATTTCCAACAATTCGGATTTTAATTGGTCGTGAAGCATGGCGTCACGCCCGCGGCGAACCGCGATGTTGATGGCAACCCAATCCCACATTGCCAATACCAAAACGACCATCAGCAACGCCACAATTGCTGAGAGCGCCACCAACTGCCAGCGTTGGTCTTGCGCTGCCGGAATCGCAAACAGAACCAAGCCAACAACCACAATCAAGGTGTTCGCAAACGTTCTGCGAATAAATGTAGTTCCCCGCCCAAACCTTGACAATTCGGGCAAATCGCTGCCAGACCAAAACAGCCATTGAAATCCTAAGCCCAAGCCAATGGCCAAGCTACCCAGCAACCACAAAATAACATTCATTTGACGTAGTCCTTGGCCCACTCCACCAACACGACGCCAACCTTGGCCATCGACAAGGGCGAACACTTGTCGACGGTATCCTTGGCGGTGTGCCAATAGGACTCTTTCGCGGTCATGGACGGATAGTCGAAATCAATCAAGTCGGTGGTCGGAATCTTGGCGATTTCATTCAAGGGAAGATGGTCGTCCCGAACTTCGTGTTTTGGCTTCGGAACAAAGTCCTTGATCCCGAGTTTCTGCGCTTTGAGCCATATTTGTTTGGTCAACGGACCGGCGTACTTCAAGCTGTTCTTCTCGTGATACAACTCCAAGGTTCGATCGGCGATCATGTCAACCAGGACACCGGCCCGATAGCGATGATCCGGAGGGCTGCGCACATACTGTTCCGCAAAATGCGTCGAACCTAAAAACAACTTATCCCGCTCTCGAACATAGATCAGTTCTTCAGCATCGAAAAAGACGAGATCAATGCCAAGTCGTGGACCGAGTTCCTTCAAATGGGGAGCCAACATCATCAAAAAAGCAACACCGCTGGCTCCGTCGTTCGCGCCCGGCAACAACGACTTGGGATTGACGGGATCTCGGTCGGCAAACGGCCGAGTATCATAGTGGCAGCAAATCAAGATCCGCAGTTTGCGCTCGGGATGAAGTTGCACAATCAAATTGGTCAACGTCGTATTCACTCGAGTTTCCGGATGGGGAACATCAAACGATTGTCTGGCTACTGAGTAACCCAACTCGCCGAAGTGTCGAATCAACGCCGCTTGCTGGACCGCCATCGACTCGCTGCCACTGATGCGCGGGCCCATTTCACAGATTCGCTTGATATAGACTTGAGCAGCGATCGGATCCAACTGGAATTCGGTTTTCTTTAATACTTCCGTCAACTCGATTCGTTCCGCTTCCGTCATCGCATCCAAGGCCCATTTGCGATCCCCGTCCGTGATCGGACTCAGCAGATAGTCTTCCCAGCGCTTGCTCAACGGGAGATCCGATTCGGATTGCTCGGATTGCTGATCGAGCGAAGACTCGTCTTGGGCGATTGATGTCTGATACCCAACTTCAAAGACAAAACCAACTACGAACAACTGGAACATCACGATTTCGAAACGGGGCAGACACCGAGCAATCTTTAGAATCTCAAAAATAGCATGCACGATAATTTAGCCTTTTGCCCCAAACGATTGGCCGCTCGGAATTCCGGCAAATCATAGGGCAACGGGCTTACTTTGTCTAGCAAATCAGCGGAACTGCGGATTGTTGATTTCGTCCCTTTGTAACGCTGCATCATGGTTGACCGGGTGGCGGCCACGCCGCGAAGGATTTTTTCAAGGCAATCCAGCACCGTTGTGTCGGCCCGGCGGACCTTTTTTCGGATTTCGGACCGACGTCTCGTCCACAATAGGCCGAAATGGCCAGGACAAGTGCTGAGGGTAAAAATCAAGCTTGCCTCATGGCGGGTGGGGTTTGGAGCAAAAAAACTAGCCGCAGGCTGCGGGTTGGTAAGCAGTACCAGACTGCCGCTGTCCAAGGCCGCCCTGGTCCAAGGTGGGGATTGTGACGGTTGGTGGGGTCGGAATGGTTGTTGTAGTGCTACGGAATGTTTGCGAAGCAGCAATTTCAACGCTTTTTTGCAATGTGTGTGGCGGACCAATTCCTTTGGATTGGCGGTGAACTACCGCTCGATAGGATTATCGTGACCACGACCGTCGTATCACTGAAGACGATTCCACTCATCGTTCCAGCTCTCCCAAAGGTGGGTTCCATGCGAGTCCTAACATTTGCAGCTTGTTTGCCGATTGTTGCGTTGCTAATGTTTTGCGGTGTAAGCCCGGCGGCTCGTGGCCAAAACGTTTATCAAGACTACCGAGTTAATCCCACCGGGCCGTACAGTCCCCAAGATCCATGGCAAAAAGGGCGAGTTTTTCGGACCCACACGGGACATGATGGATTGTTCTACAATTGCGATGGAGAAGAAGACAAACGCTGTTCACCTTGGATTCGCTGGGGACAACGGCCTTGCGACGACCTCTTGGCGCCTTCGCGAATCCGTGCGGAATACCAGGAATCGCTGTGTGATGCACTCGAACGGTTGCGATCTGGGTCTTGTCAAAACGCTTGTGGATTAACTCAGGGAACCGGGTATCCACCGGGGGCCGGATACGGAAACGAGCCCCTGAGTTCCGTCGACACGTCGCCAAATTTGCGGCCCAACGACGACACCGCACCTGCGGGACTTGGCTTGCCCACCGACAGCAACCAAGATGTTGCACCACCCGAACCGCAACCAGTCTCGGGGGTTGGTCAATCGGAATACCGCCGCAACAAAACTTCGATCGTCGACCTGCCGTCGATCAATCACCTGCGCCCAACTCCTCGGTAACTAGAAAACCGATCAGCGAGGAACGGCCGTGGGCACTTTTTGTCGGCTCATTCCGTGGGCCATGATCAACAAACCGCCGCGGCTGTTTGGACATGAGCGGTCCGAGCACGAAGTGTGCCGGGAATCAAAGGATCCGCCGAAGCGACTTCGCGGCGATGGCCGTGGGCAGGAGTCGTCCACCGAATCCGTAGGCAAACGGTGAATCGTCAATCGAGCCGGGTCTGGGGTCGTTTTAACTTTCGTCTTTGTCGTGCAAGCGAGCGAGAACGGAAATATCTTCGAGCGTCGAAGTGTCTTGTTTGACTTCCGTCTTGCCTTCGGCAATGTCGCGCAACAAACGCCGCATGATCTTGCCGCTGCGCGTTTTGGGAAGGGCAGCGGTAAAGCGAATGTCGTCTGGGACGGCCAACGCTCCAATCTCTTTTCGTACGTGCTGTTTGAGCTCTTGCCGCAATGAATCGTCGGGGTCAGTTCCTTTGACTGTTACAAAGACGCAGATCGCTTGACCCTTTAATGGATCTGGGCGGCCAACGGCTGCCGCTTCTGCGACACGCGGGTGCGAGACCAACGCGCTTTCGACTTCGATAGTGCTTAGTCGATGTCCCGAAACATTGATCACATCATCAATGCGACCCATGATCCAATAGTAACCGTCCTCATCTCGGCGGGCGTTGTCCCCGGTAAGATACATTCCAGGAACCGCTTCCCAATATTGAGCGTGATGTCGCGCCGGATCGCCCCAAATCCCACGCAGCATGCCTGGCCAGGGACGAGCAATGCACAGTTTGCCACCTTGGTTGGCCCCCAGTACTTCTTCACCCGCTTCGTCGATAATTGCTGGAACGATTCCAGGCAAAGGGATCGTGCAACTGCCAGGTTTCGTGGCGATCGCCCCGGGCAACGGACTCATCATGATTCCGCCGGTTTCTGTTTGCCACCAAGTGTCAACAATGGGGCACTTCTCCGCCCCAATCTTCGTGTGGTACCACATCCAGGCTTCGGGGTTGATCCCTTCGCCGACACTTCCCAGTAAACGCAAGCTGCTCAAATCGTGTTTCTCGACATGTTCGTCGCCCCATTTGATCATCGCGCGAATGGCGGTGGGCGCCGTATACAAAATCGATACTCGGTGTCGTTCGACGATATCCCAAAAGCGATCCTCCGCCGGATGATTGGGCGCACCCTCGTACATCAACACCGTCGCTCCGTTGCTCAGCGGTCCGTACACGATGTAGCTGTGGCCGGTCACCCAGCCACAATCGGCGGTACACCAATAAATATCAGAGGGTTGCCAATCAAAGACCCAACGAAAAGTCAACTTGACCCAGAGATTGTACCCGGCGGTCGTGTGCAAAATCCCCTTCGGCTTTCCCGTCGAACCGCTCGTGTAAAGGATGAACAGCGGGTTCTCGCTGGGGAGCGGCGGAGCAGGGCATTCGGCACTCGCGTTGGCCATGATCTCGTGCCACCAAACGTCACGACCATTTTGCATAGGAACATCGGCTTGTCCGGTCCGCTTCAGCACGACGCACTTCTGAACCGTCGGTGATTTCGACAACGCTTGATCGACCGTCTGTTTCAGGGGCAATAACTTGCCACGGCGCCAGGCCCCATCGGCAGTCAATTGTATCTTCGCGGACGCATCGTTATTCCGATCGGCGACGGCTTCTGCCGAGAACCCCGCAAAGACCACGGAATGGATCGCGCCGATTCGGGCACAGGCCAGCATCGCGATTGCCAATTCAGGAGTCATGGGCATGTAGATCGAGACCACGTCTCCGCGTTCAACACCCAAGCCTCGCAAAGCGTTCGCGAACTTGCAGACCTGTTCGTGCAGTTGGGAGTACGTCAATTTGACGATATCGCCCGGCTCGCCTTCCCAGATGATCGCGACTCGGTCGCCCAGACCGGCTGCAACGTGAACATCCAAGCAGTTGTAAGACATATTCGTCAAACCACCGTCAAACCATTTCACACGATCGTTCTGTCGTTCGAAGACACTCGAAAACGGTTGCATCCAATGCAACTCCGTTTCTGCCTGCTTCTTCCAAAACGACATCCAATCGTCTACTGACTCGCGATAAAGTTGTTGGTACGCTGCGAACGAAGGAATTCGCGACTTGGTTCGGAAAGAGTCGGTTGGGGGAAACAACCGAGTCTCATGCATGACGTTGTCAATGTTGTGTTGTTCACTCATGGTTTCCACTCCAGATAAAACAATGGCAAGGCAACCCGATCCAGCGAACATACTGTGGGTTCGACTTCCGGTTCAAGCATATCACATAGCGATTCTTCTTAACACCTCGATGCCGCGATCGAGTTGTTCGTCGGTATTGGCGAACGAAAGTCGGAAATGGGTATCGTGGCGGCTAAAGATGTTCCCGGGGATAACCAACAACTCGTGCTCCACGGCCTTTTCGACGAAGGACTGGCCACTTCCCCAAGGTAGCTTTGGATACATGTAAAACGCTCCGTCTGGTTTGACGATTTCGTAATGGTTCTTCAGGCCGTCGTACAGTCGATCACGTTTCCGGCGATAATCGTCCATGAATGGCGTGACGTCACAATCCATTGCGGAAAGCCCAGCCCATTGCACAGGCTGAGGAGCGCACACATAAGTGTATTGTTGCAACTTGGTCATGGTCTCGACAACTTCGGCAGGACCATGGACAAATCCCAATCGCCAACCGGTCATCGCATGACTTTTCGAGAAACCGTCAACAACGATGGTGTCTGGATTGAACGTGGCCGGAGAGACAAACGGCGTGTCGAAACAAAAATGTCGATAAATCTCGTCGCTGATTAACGCGATCTCTCGCCGAGCGCAGATTTGGGCAACCTCCTTGACGGAAGCCTGGTCCAAGCACACACCGGTCGGGTTGCTCGGGCTGTTCAGCAAAACCAGTTTCGTGCGAGGGCTGATCGCCGCGACGAAACGCTCCAGGTCGATCTGGAATTTATCGGTAGTATCGACAAGGACTGGAATCCCATCGGCCAGTCGCACAAGTGGGGCGTACATCACGAAGTAAGGATCGAAGATAATGACTTCATCGCCCGGATCGACCATCGCCATCATGGCCAAATTCAAGGCACCACTTGTACCAGAGGTCACCAAAAGTTTACGTTCCGGTTGGTTCAACTCGCGTTGAATCTCGCTCGTCAACCGCTCCCGCAACGGAGCGATCCCCTGGGTGGGCGAATAGCCATTGCGACCGGCTTGGATCGATTGGATCATACTTTGTTTGACCGAATCGGGGACATCAAAATGCGGTTGTCCGATCGACAGGTTGATCGGATTCTTTAGTTTCGCCGCCAGATCAAAGACACGACGAATCCCGCTGGAATCAAAATGTGCCGTTCGCTGGGCAATCCAGCGACTTTTGTTGGAAGTGCCACTATTCGAGCGTCCCGAGTTGGATGAGTTCAAGTTCGCATCTCCCGCGTTGGTTGGGGCTGGGTTGGGACCGGTCTTTATCTCGGCTGGGCCGCTTTCCTGTCCGGTCAATCCTTCGGTCAGGATAATAACGCGAAAAATAACTTTCCGCGACCGAGCCACTGGGGAAAATCGACGATGATCAACGTGGGCCGAGGCCTAGTGATGATCTTGGCGTCTGCCATTGTGAATAAAAATCGAAATATTTTCAGCGGAACTCCTTGTCGGAATCCGTGATACTATTCAATGAATTGTGCGGAAGGTAAACTGTGGGCGTCTTGCGGAAACGGAAGCCCGTCGACCCGCCAAATCCTCCAGTGAAGAGCCAAGAATCCATGAGTGAGATTCACGACGAGTGCGGCGTAGCAGCGATCTATTGCCTAAAATACTCTTCGGAAAGCGCGATCTGCACTTTTACCGATGCCAAAAACGCCTCCTATTTGATTCCGCGAATGTTGCAGGACATTCAGAATCGCGGGCAATTGGCGGCAGGGATGACCACTTACTCGCCCAACCGCCTGCAGCTCCTCCTGACGCATAAAGAAATTGGAGTGGTTTCGGAGGTCTTTCGGCTAAGCCACAAGCAAAAGTGCGAAAGCTTGATGAAGCGATTCGCCGGTCGCGCTGCCATTGGTCATGTACGTTACGCGACCTGTGGCACGGATGATGCGACGTACGCCCAGCCGTTCGAGCGCCAGCACATTCAAAAAGCTAAATGGTTTAGTTTCGCATTCAATGGCCAATTGGCGAATTATCAACAACTGCGCGACGAGTTGCTGCGAGAAAATGAAAATCATTTGGCGCGGGAGACCGATACCGAGATCATTCTGCATGAGATCAGCCGGGTGCTCTCTCGTGATCCGAAAGCGAACTTTCTCACCTTGATGCAGCAATTGAGTCGGCGGTTCGATGGCGCTTACGCACTGGCCATGTTGACCGCGCAAGGCGACATGTTGGTTGCCAGGGACCCGTTGGGCATCAAACCGATGTGTTATGCCTTTGATGGGTTTGTTTTTGCCGCGGCCAGTGAGAATGTGGCTTTGATGAACTTGGGATTCGAGCCAACGCAGATTCACGATCTGCCCCCAGGTCATATGGCCACCATCGTGGATGGGGAATTCTCGGTCCAACCTTACGTCGAAAGTCGCGCTCGCGCCCATTGCTTCTTCGAATGGATCTACTTTGCGAATGTCGCCAGCACGTTGGATCAACGCAGTGTCTATTTGACGCGCACCCATTTGGGGCAAGAATTGGCCGCGGCAGAAAGGGCTCAGCCAGCCTTTGACTGGAATGACGGCAACACGATTGTGGTACCCGTTCCGGACACGAGCAAGGCAGCGGCGGACGCGATGGCCTTTTCGCTGGGAGTTCCGTCGGTTGAAGGATTGATTCGCAATCGATACTCGGGCCGAACCTTTATTGAAAACACTCCCGAGCAACGAATGCAAAGAGCCAAAGCCAAGTACACTCCGCTGCGCGAGGTTCTGGAAGGCAAACGGGTGATTCTCGTAGAGGATTCTATTGTGCGCAGCACGACCATGAAGGTGCTGCTTAGCCGGATTTACGATCGGGGCGGTGCGAAGGAGATTCATGTCCGGGTCGCTTGTCCCCCAATCGTGGCTCCCTGCTTCTACGGGATCGACATGCCGACAATCGCCGAGTTGTTTGCGCCGAAGTATCTGAACGATCTGGAGGAACCAAACGATCAGGTCCACGCCATGATGGCCAGCAACTTGGGGTGTGATTCGTTACGCTATCTGCCATTGGCCGCGATTGCCCGCGCAATCCAAATGCCGGGAGAGGCCTTGTGTCAGGCCTGCTTGACAGGCAGGTACCCGACGCCCGCAGGTCAACAGTTGTACCAGTTGGTCTTGGGCGGTGCTTATTCAGCCACAGGCCGTCCGCTCGACAAGTGACGAATCCTGAGGGCTTTGAGTTATTCGGAGCGGGGCTGGCAAGTTTAAATGATCGCGTGGGCATGTGATTTTGATGGTCTCGTACACCAACCAGTCATTGGGCCGGGCTATCGATTACTCCGACTATTGTCTTGTGACAATGGTGATGTTTACCGGAATCTGTTGGGAGTTGATATGGCGGTTGACCGCAGCATACTTGAAACGTTTGAGAATCGTTTTCCGCACCGAGATTACGAAATCAAACATACGTGCCACGAGTTCACCTCCGTGTGTCCGAAAACTGGACAACCGGACTTTGGAACCATTCATTTGCGGTACACTGCCAACGAGAAATGCGTTGAACTGAAGAGTTTGAAACTCTACATGCAGCAGTATCGGAATGAGGGCATCTTTTACGAGAACGTGACGAACACGATCATGGATGACTTGGTGGCGGTGTTGCAGCCGCGTTGGGCGGAATTGAAGGCGGAGTTCACCGTCCGTGGCGGCTTTAGCTCGGTGATTACAGTTGAATATTTCGACGAACACGCCAAAGTCTTGGGTTAGCTGTAGGAGTCCCGCGATGCTGATCCCTCAATCCGTCACGACGCTGACCAAAGTGGAGCTGTCTGGCTTTTCCGACGAAGCCGCTTGGGACAAGACCGTCGATCAGCAGTTCTCGGCCTTTGCTGCCCTCGGGATGCGTTACACATCGCTGCGATTTATCGACATGGGCCATGGCATCAAAAACATGATGCAGTTGGACGATGCCGAAGTAGACGAATGCGTTCATAAGTTGAAACAGTACGGATTGCAGGTGGCTACCTTGGGTTCACCGATCGGCAAGGTGAAACTGCTGGACGTGGAGGATGGCACGAAGAATCGGTATGTTCCATTTGCCAAGTATTTAGCCGAGGATGTTGCGCATGCTTGTCGCTTGGCGAATCGCCTTGGAACGAAGTTGATTCGCGGCTTCTCGTTTTATCATCCCAAGGGATCCGATCCAGTCCAGCATTTGCCGCAAGTGATTGATCAATTGGGGGCGATTGCGGACAAATGTGCGGAGCACGGATTGGTTTATGGTTTGGAGGTAGAGGCGAACCTGGTTGGGCAGACGGGTCCGTGGATGGCACGACTGTACGAAGGTGTTGGACGTGAAAATCTGTTGCTGATCTTCGACGCAGCAAATCTTTCCACGCAAGGATTCGCGGGGCATGAAGTTTACGAGCACTACTTGGCGATGAAGCCCGGCTTGGGTTGGCTGCACATCAAAGACTACAAACATCCGGGGCCCGTCAAACGGCTAGAGCATGTGGACGAAGAAGCGCTGAAGCATTTTTGCCCGGCGGATCGCGGCGATAGCGGGCATGAGCTGGTGCTGCGTGATTTGGCGAGCTACCTGCCGACCGTCCGAGAGAGGTTGGCAAAATTTTCGGTCCCCGAGGTTTTTCTCGACCTTGAACCCCACGTGCGGGGCGGTGGCCAGTTTGGTGGTTTCAGTGGTCCTGATGGATTCGGAATTGCACTCCGAGGTTTATGCCGCAGTTTGGACTACGCGGGAATCGACTACAGCCTGCGCGAGTATTCGGACTTGAAGTAGCGATCGTGCCTGCGGTTCTCGGAACCATTTTCCCAGCGAGCATGGGCCAGAATGGGCCGAAACGACCCTAGTCGGTGTGCGCAAGACTCCGGTTAGATTGATATCTCGTCTAGAAAAGAACTGAAAGACCGCAACAATTGCTAAACGCAGAATACTAGAAGTGAAGCACAGCGATGCCGTACCGGCGTGAAGTTGGTTGGCAAAGAACTTGTTTCGGGTTGTCTGCCAAATTTCGTCTCGTCCTTTTGTTGCGGAATTCGCGTGTCAATATTTTCTCGGGCCTGGAAAATTCGGGACTGGTTGTTGCTGGACGGTCTTGGTGCCACACTAACCGCTCTATCGACGGGATTGTTGTTAGCTACGGAGGTTATCTCGTCCGGACTGCCGCCCCAAACATTGTGGTCAATGGCAGCGGTAGCCGCCCTCTTTGCGGGCTTTGACTTTTGGGCGGTGACCAATCTTCCGGAACGATCCTGGCCGTTGGCGGCGATTGGTGTCTTGAACGTGTGTTATTGCATTGGTGCGATCGGAGTATGTACGATGCATAGCCAGACGCTCACCGTTCAGGGACTCGTCTACTTTTCGCTTGAAAGCAGCGTGGTGATTCCGTTGGGGCTCGTGGAAATCATGATTGCCAGCCGAAAAGCCTGAAAGAGACGATCTTGCGAGGGATCACTTCAAGATTTCTCGAACTACTTGTTGGGGTTCGACTCCGGTTAGACGCAGGTCGAGTCCTTGAAATCGATAGCTGAAGCGTTCGTGGTCGATGCCCAAGCAATGGAGAATCGTGGCGTTGATGTCGTTGATTGCAACCGGTTTTTCGACCACGTTGTAACTGAAGTCGTCGGTTTCGCCATGAACGTATCCGGCCCGAACGCCACCACCCGCCATCCAGACGCAAAAATTACGCGGATGATGGTCGCGCCCATAGTCATCTTTGGTCAGCGTACCTTGCGTGTACACGGTGCGACCGAATTCGCCGCCCCATACCACCAGAGTTGAATCCAAAAGTCCACGCCGTTTAAGATCCTTGATCAGAGCCGCCGTCGGTTGATCGGTCTGCTTGCATTGATTGCCTAACTGATAGGGCAAGCTGCCGTGTTGATCCCAGCCGCGATGCAATAACTGAACCGCGCGAACACCGCGCTCGACCAAGCGTCGTGCCAGTAGGGCACTGTGCGCGAACGTGCCAGGAGTTTTGACATCGGGTCCGTACATGTCCAGCGTCTCTTGAGTCTCCTGCGAAATGTCCGTCAATTCGGGGACGCTGGATTGCATCCGAAAGGCCAGTTCGTACTGGGCGATTCGAGTCGCAATCTCCGGATCGCCAACTCGTTGCAAGCCAAGCTGATTCATTTCCGCTAAGGCATCCAACATCGTGCGTCGGTCCGCCGACGATACGCCATCCGGATTCTGCAAGTAAAGAACCGGATCACCTGAACCACGCAAGGCAACGCCCGTGTAGCGCGTCGGCAAGAAACCGCTTCCCCACATGCGTTCGTACAACGCTTGTCCATTGCTATCGGCCGGGAACTGCGGAGTAAACACAACGAACGCCGGCAGATCATTGTTCTCGCTGCCGAGACCGTAAGCGAGCCACGAGCCGAGGCTTGGCCGACCAGGAATCTCCGAACCGGTCATCACGAAGGTACAAGCGGGATCATGATTGATTGCGTTGGTGTGAACCGTTTTGATCAAGCTAATTTCATCGACGATGTCGGCCGTGTAAGGCAACAATTCTTCGTTCACCCAAATCCCTGATTGGCCGCTCTTGCGAAATCGGAACTTCGACGGTGCGACCGGAAATCGACCTTGTCCGCTGGTCATGGTCGACAAACGTTGTCCACCTTGAACACTGGGTGGCAATTCTTTGTCGAAGTATTCCTGCAACCCCGGCTTGTAATCCCAGGTGTCCAGTTGCGACGGACCACCGTTAGCATGCAAATAAATCACTGACCGGGCCGTGGGAGGAAAATGTGGAAATCCAGGTAGTGGTGGATAGACCTGGTCCGCTGGCTTTGCCGCCGCGTCCGTGCCGCCGAATAAGCTTGGCGCGGTGGTGGAACCCGCCAGCATCCCAGCGATCAAGCCACCCAGTTTGAGACCGCTCGTGCCAAAAAAATTACGTCGCGTTTGCGTCAATCGCCATTCGTCCATGGGAGTCATCGTGCTAGCCGCTACTTTCAAATTGTAAAAAAATGGTCCCGAGCCAACTCATTCTTCCGGTTGCCAGACCGGTTGCCCTAGTTCCGCGTCAATGTTTCGTCCAAGTTCATCAGCGTGTTGATCATCAAAGTGTACGCAGCCAAATCCGTCGCGTTCGATTCGGCCGGGGCTGGGGTATCGCCCATGGCGATCAGTTTTTGGGCAGCTTCGGTATCACCTTGATATCGATCTCGATGCTTCGCCAATTGCTTCAGCAGAATCGAAAGTTCTTGTTCAGTTGGCTCGCGAGTAAGTACGATCTGAACGGCCAAGCGAATGCGTTGATCATCGGAGGCCGCAGCATCGGCGAGCAAGCGAGTCGCAAAGACTCGAGCCGCTTCGATGTGTTGGACGTCGTTCATCAACTGCAATGCTTGGAGTGGGGTATTGCTTCGTTGTCGAACGGAACATGATTGTTCGCGATTGGGCGCATCGAAGTTGGACATAAACGGCGGCGGCGCGGTCCGTTTCAGAAACGTGTAAATGCTACGACGGTACAACGCCGGTCCATTGTCGCGCGCGTAAAAACGAGTATTCGAACCAGCAAACCCGACTGGTTCCCAAATGTTCGGTGGCTGATACGGCTTCACACCTTTGCCACCGCGGTCAGGAACTAAAAGCCCGCTGACGAACAAGGCATTATCTCGAATCTGTTCCGCATCCAAACGCGGTCGCGACATTCGTGCATACAAACGGTTCTTGGGATCTTTCTCGAACAATTCAGATGAGACGGCAGACGACTGCTTGAACGTCTCCGAAGTGACCAGCAATCGAACCAAGGCCTTTACATTCCAGCCGTTGGACTTGAATTCATTGGCCAACCAGTCCAACAATTCAGGGTGCGAGGGTGGCGCGCCTTGGGAACCAAAATCCGTACTGGTTTGGACAAGTCCTGACCCAAAGAACTGTTGCCAATAGCGATTGACGGCTACTCGCGCCGTTAATGGATGTTCGGGGGACACCAACCAGCGTGCCAAGTCCAGTCGATTCGCCCGCGGGCCGGAAGGGATCAAAGCAGGCAGTACTTTGGGTACATTCGGTTCAACGGCAGCTCCTGGTTGGTCGTATTGACCACGCGTCATCACGTGGGCTTGGCGAGGCGTGGGTAGGTCGGCAAAGACGAAAGTACTGGCCAACCCAGCTTCCAGATCTCGCAATTGCTGTTCGGCTTGCAACAAGCCTTGATGAAAGGTTGCCAGAGCGGTTCGCGTCGTTTGACAATGAAGCAAGAGATAATGCTCCCGCAACTTGGCAACCGAGTCCGCATTGGCGGAATCGGAGGGACCTTGTTTTGCCACTTCGTGCAGTTCGGAGGGTATTCCAGACAAGTCGCTGGTAGAAATGGCTCTCCACCAGGCTTGAAAGGAAAACGCGGGGTCGTTGGCCGGATTGACCTCGCCCACGACTCCGACCTTGTCCCAGTAGACCGTCCCACCGAACTGCGTCAAGGCAAAGCCTGAGACTTCGTCCCCGGCAGCCAAGCCAACGGTCTGTACGGGAAACTCCAATGGCACCCACTTCCCAGCGGCGGGCAATTCGCCCATGGCCACTCGTTCGTGCGTTTGTGCTGCACCCCATTGGATGGCATCGTAATCACCCCAAACGGCGCGATGATTCCACCCGCCTTTGTTGAATTGGATCATGATCGTCTTCGGCAAATTCGCGGGATCCAAATAGACATGCGCCGTGAACTTCGCCTGTGGCGGCAGTGGGAGTCCTTTGTTGGTTGCTTCCCAAACATCTTGTGCCAACCCCGCATCGGTTCTCTTCAAGACGCGGTGACCA
Source organism: Planctomycetaceae bacterium (assembly GCA_016794985.1). GTDB lineage: Bacteria > Planctomycetota > Planctomycetia > Pirellulales > Pirellulaceae > M30B19. The sequence continues at coordinate 24,169 of JAEUIQ010000046.1, forward strand.
CTGATGGGTGCAGTATCGGAACTGGGTGCCGACACGAATTCTGTGGCATGTCCTGGGCTGGCTTGAGTTCGGCCACTTGCCACGAACTCGTCATCCATCCACCAGTTTTCAATGACACTCACTGCGGTGGGCGTACTGGATGCGGCCGGATCGACGTAAGCAACTTGTCGCACCGCTGCCAACAATTCTTCTCGTGCGGAAGAAATCTGTTGTCGCAATTCCGCCATTCGCGCGCGATCCGCTTCCGTTTCAATTCTCATGACGGGGTTGGTTAGTAATGCGTTGCCATCCATTGCGGGATCGGCGGCGGAGTAGAAAAACGCATACAACGAGTAGAATTCGGACTGCGAGATGGGGTCAAATTTGTGATCGTGGCAAACGGCGCAGCCAGCGGTTAGGCCCATCCAAGCTTCCGCGGTTGTGCTGGCGCGTTCCACGGCATAACGAAACAGGAATTCAGCGTCGATCGAACCGCCCTCGCTGGTTGTCACATTGCACCGATTGAACCCGGTGGCGATTTGTTGCTCCTGCGTTGGGTTGGGCAAAAGATCACCTGCCAACTGTTCGATCGTGAACTCGTCGAATGGTTTGTTTTGATTGAATGCTGCAATCACCCAGTCCCGATAAGCCCACATCTGACGCTCGTTATCGAGATGCAGGCCATGGGTATCGGCATATCGAGCCACATCCAACCAATGTCGCGCCATCTCTTCTCCGAAGTTCGGTGAACTGAGTAGCTCATCGACGAGGTGCTCGTAGGCATCCGACCGAGTATCCGTCAAAAACGCTTGGACTTGTTCCCGAGTGGGCGGCAAGCCCGTCAAGGCGAAAGAAACTCGCCGAATCAAGGTCGCCTTGTCCGCAACAGGGGAGGGTGTGAGGCCTTCCTGGTTCAACCGATCCTGAATGAATCGATCGATAGGATTGCTGACTCCAGGAATGTTTGGCACCGCGATCGAGGGTTGAATCTTTTGGAGCGACCAATGTCCTTGATACGCCGCGCCTTGCTGAATCCACTTGCGCAAAATGGCCTTCTCTGCCTCGGTCAGATGTTTATGCGAGTGCGCCGGCGGCATGTGAAGATCTTGATCTTCCGTCGTAATCCGTTCCCACAGCAAACTAGCGTCCGGATCGCCAGGGACGATCACCCACTTGCTCCAGTCGCCTTCCGGCGGAACATCGAGACGCAGGCCGGCTTCCCGTTTCTTTTCATCAAAGCCATGACAAGCAAAGCACTTGTCCGACAGAATCGGGCGAACGTCCCGATTGAACTGGACGGTTTCATCGACCGCCCAGAGCCTGTTTTCGACCAACATCAAGCCAAACAACAAGAAGATGACGCCAAAAAAACTTCGCGTGTCGGTCGTTAACCAAAAATTCATTGTTCCCTCTCCATTACGTTCCGAAGCCGTTTGATTCTAATTGAAAGTTGGCTCCAGTAGTAGCAGTTGGCTTCCTCCCGTGTCGTTTACGCGGCATTTCTTGGGGAGTACCATGGAGGTTGTCCAGGACACGGGCGCCGGTCAATGGTTGATCATTGATGTGTGACTCGGTCGGGCATCCCCGTGAAAGAATCAATTAGGAGATGAGTTGTGAAGTCTTATGCATCCGTGTTTAGAGGGAATTTTTCCAAGATGTTGTGGGCGATGAAACTTTTCGTCGTTTTGTCCGTGGGAGTGGGAATAGAAACGCGACAGTGCCACGCGCAGTCGGATCCTGGGCCAGCGAACATCGGATTTCACGCCGAACCCAGTCGCATTCGTGATTCGAATTTTTACAAAGCCATTCAATTGGAGCAGACGTTGGATCCAATGTCCAAGTTGCTGTGGCAAGCTGCCAAAGTGAAAGGAGTGGTTGCCCTGCCAGGAAGTTTCGAGGATTTTCTGGAAGTTGGTCCTGGCGATCCGCCGCCGTTTCACTTCCGAATTGAATTCGAATTCAAGACCGACAAACAGATGGAGGCGGTGAAAGAACAATTGAATTCGATGACGGATGATGTGGAAGAGAAGAATGATGGTGTCACCTATTACTACCCGCGCGGTGCCGAGGGCATGTATCTGGCCACAACTAAAGATCGACGCTTCGTTTTGTCGACCGACGGATTTCCTTTGGAGTCGGGAAAGTTCCCGAAAATGACAGATGTCGCGGAGCAATTGTTAAAAGAAACGGCCAAATCGCCTGCCGGTGTGGCGATTGACATCCGGAGTGCTGCGAAACTTATTGCGTCGGGCGTCGAGTTTGGCCAGGAAAATTTTCCGCCGCAGGCCAAAGCTTACCTGGATTTACCGGAACAAATGAACTCTATCCGCGCGGATCTGACTTTGGTCCCGCAAACAGAAGCCAAAGCAGTAATCGATTGTCGCGATGAAGAGGCAGCCAAGTTCGTGCTCGAAACCATCGATGGCTTGGTTGCGATGGGCAAGACCTTTGCCGCCGGCAATGGCCCTGATATTGAAATCCAAAAGAAGCTCTTGGCGGGGATCAAGACCAAGGCTGAAGGGAAACAAGTTTTGGTGACGATGTTGGTGCCGCTGGATGTCTTCGCCAAACTTCGCGAACAAGCTGAGGAAGTGACGGTCATGAACGACGTCAAGCAAGTCGCCTTGAGCATGCACAACTATTACGAGGTGAATCGCCGGTTTCCGTTCCACGCCGGACCGGACGAGAGTGACGACATCAGTTGGCGGGTTCGCGTTCTTCCGTATCTGGATCAGAATAATCTTTTTCAACAATTCGATCTGACGCAACCTTGGGACAGTGAAGCCAACCGCAAATTCTCCGAGGTTGTGGTCGCAACTTATGGCGATAGCAATCAAACGGGGCTGCAGTGGGTCCAATCGGACGTTCGTGACTTTCGAGATATCACTGATGGGACCAGCAACACGATTGCGTTTGTCCACAACGCGCCGGGAGTTGTGTGGACCGAGAACAAGCCGTTTACGCACGACGATGCGGTAAAAATGTTCAAAGCACTCAAGCCGGGCGAGACTATGGTCATCGGCATGTACGATGGCAGCGTGACTCGGATCGACAACAAGATGAAGTTGGAGACCTTCGAGGCCATGTTGACACCAGACGGTGGAGAAGCGATCGAACGATAGCGACTCTTGCGATCAGATGTAACGCTCGATCAACCTCGGGTCCAATGGTATGGGATCCACTTCGATATCGGCGATGAGGTCTTGGAACAGACGGCTCTGTGGGGTCATGACCAAGTCGCCGATTTCGGCCCATAATTGTTGGAGATTTGCGGAAGGGTGGCGTCCATGGAGCACCGCTTCCGCCTCCAAATCCAACGCGGTCGCAACCTTCAGGTACTCGGCGTCGGGGTTGTCCAACGATAGTGCAAACACCAGCGAGGCTAAGGAATGGCACAACTTGTCGAAGACGCCGCCCTCGTCGCCCAGCAGATAACTCTGGTCCATAAAGGACTTCTGATAGCGGGCGATGATCAACAATATCTGCCGACCTAAAACACGGTTGCGAGACAAAGCACGGCGGACAAGGCGGTTCTTCTCGGGGAAGGGATTTCGAATACCCGCCACCGAACCGACCCACGGCGAGAAGGAACCCAGGATCCTGGTTGCCACAAACCAGCCGAACTTGGCTTTCGCCATGAATCCAAACTTGCCTTGGACTTCGGCGGCTCCAATGGGTTCAAGATACTGGGTGCGAATCATTCTGGTCATCGCATTGGGTGCACCGACGTCCGCTAGGACTGGGTTTGGCCCTTCGTAAACGGTGCAGATCGTGAACTCGTGCATGTTCTCGCCCACGAAATTGGCGATGAGCTTGTCCTGCTCTGTCGAAGTCAGTTCCCGCTGTTCGTTGCGGACCGTGGCTCGGCGCTCGTCTTGGTGGACGGAGCGGCCGCCGATAATTTGATAGGTATGAATTGCCGCATTCAAAAGTGCCTTTGTCGCATAGACCTTCGCGACCATGCCTTGCGTCTCATCTCGGACGCCATTCGCGCCCAAGCGAAAACAGAGATCACCTAGCGAACGACCGGCGAGGGCTTGGCAGACGGCTCGGCCCATCCAGGTGCGAATTCGTGGCGACGTACCAATCGGCTTCCCGAAAGTGTTGCGAAAGGAAATCCAACCACCGGGAGCATAGCGTTTCTGCAGTCCGTTGTCGGAAACGACTTGGTTGGGATCCAAGATCAGTTGGGCCAACAACTTGAAAATCTTGGCGGCACTATTCACGCAGATACCGCCTCGACCTTTGGCCAGAGAGCTAAACGCTTGCGCTAATCCCTTGCCTTTCGGCCCCAATAGCTGGTTTGCAGAAACTCGATGTTCGGAAAGCCGGAATCGGGCGTTCCATAGATAATCAAAGGCGGTCAAGCGATTTCGGACCATTTTGAAGGTGCTCGAGTCGGCCTTCGGGACCTCGAAAATCAACATTCCGGAATCGCGACCGGGCGACAAATTTTCGCCTTCCAATTTCAAAACCAGGATACAAACGCCTCCGTAAATGACATTGGTGATTGGCCATTTGACCCCGGAAATGAGGTACTCGTCGCCGACTCGTTTGGCGGTTAGCGACAGCTTGGACGGGTCCGCCCCCACGCTTGGCTCCGTCAGAGCGAATGAGCCCAGCAGTTCTCCCTTCGCCATTCTAGGCAAATAGCATTGTTTCTGTTCCTCTGTTCCAAAGTCGAGGATGGGGACCGCCGGACCCAAGAAATTGTGAACTTCAAACATCACGGCAATATCGGGGTGAATGAAGGTGAGGGCGCGCAGGAGCGGTCCCAAGTCACCTAGCTTTGCACCGCTTCCACCGTAGGCCTCGGGGATCGCCAAACCGAAAAACCCCAGTTCCGCCAAGCCTCGCAAGGTGTCGTCGTGGAACAGCATTTTCGAATGGTCGAGGAGTGTTCCGGACCGTTTCCGCTGCAGTAAAAACTCGAGACTCTTGGCCATCGTCTCGGCAACTTTGGGGCTCGGCGAAAACCGGCCCGCATCAAATTCGGTTGCCGAAACGGAGCCATACAATGAGACGAGGGTTGGCGCTTCTCCCGAAAACTGGCGTTCGGCGCTGCGATCGGCCTCATCCAAGGTAGCCAACGATGCCACTTCCGCTGCCGAACGACCTGCTTGCTTCAGAATCAGCGAAACGATATCGGCTTGCGGTCCGAGCTGTTGCGGTGCGTTCATATCAAATGGCCAAGCGAGTGGTTAATGGTACTTCCAGTGACTTTGTCGGCATTCGGCGGGATTTTCCTGGCCATTAAAGAGGCGGAATTCACTCGCCGCTCCGATTTTAAGGTTCCCGCAGAAATCGCCCAGCCCCAACAGCTCGAGACCCTGAATCATCCGTTTTGCTTGCCTCCCTACCTTCTGTCGGCATTCCGGACCGATTTTGGTCGTCCCGCCGCGTCGAAGGGCGGCCATCCGTATTATTAGGTCAATTTGGGGTGTGTCGGACCATTCGCTGAACCGTGCGAGGTGCGAATTACTCGTATTTTGCGGATTGTCCGTGGGCAAACGACGATTGCCAGCTGCGCAGGGAGTCGCCTCGAATTTGCTTGAAACTGCACTCCTTCCCTCGCGCGATATTCGGAAAAGTCCACTTATTTCCTGCTGTGGGAACAATTGACGCCCTATTCGGTTGATCGGATTGGAGTTTTCGGCAGTGACGGGTTATACTTTGACGGTGGCTCGCCAGGGTCGAGGGCGATTGATCAAAAGTTGCAATTCTTGAGGTCGTTCATGAGTCGGAACAATCGGATCGGTTTCACGTTGGTGGAACTCTTGGTCGTGATCGCCATTATTGCTGTGTTGATGGGACTACTGCTACCAGCGGTTCAGTTTGCTCGAGAAGCCGCTCGGAATTCTTCCTGCTTGAACAACATGCGGCAGATTGCGTTGGCGACGGCGAACTTCGAGTCGGCCCAAAAGGCGTTCCCTCCGGCACGCTTTTTCCAGAAGCAGTTTCCGGCCCCGGGCTTGGACTGTGGAGGCAATGAACCGTCGTGGTTCGTGAGAATGCTGCCGTATTTGGAACAAGACAATTTATACAAGAAGTGGGACCTCTCGCGCCCGTATCCTGAGCAAGACCCGACCGCGATGTCGACCGCACTACCCGTTTACCTGTGCCCCACCCGACATAGCGTTGATAGTGCTAATGCTCCCCCGGTGGACGCCACCATTGTGGTTCGGTTGCCGTGCGGATGTAATGGAACGATGCAAATCACAATGGTAGGTGGTGCGACAGGTGATTATGTCGGAAATCACGGCGATCCGACTCCCGGTGCGAATGGTGGTCCCAACGATTATTACTACGGTGGGAATGGAAACGGACTGATTATCTCTTCGCAAGCGCGCTGTGCGTTTCGCGACGGATTTCTACGACCAACGACCTGGGTTGATCGAGTTCAAGTTAGCAGTGTCCGCGACGGATTATCGAACACGTTTCTGATTGGTGAATTACAGGTTCGTCCGCAAGACCTCAACACAATGCCGTACAACGGACCTTTGTTCAATGGTGAGGACTTGTCGGCGTTTGCACGAGTCGGCGGCCCTGGTGTGCCCTTAACCCGCACTCGCGATCAGGCTCCCGGAACGATTCTCGGTTTTGGAAGTTGGCATCCGGGTACGTGCAACTTCGCGTTTGGCGATGGTTCTGTTCGGGGAATCGATACCTTGATCGATACTCAGACGTTGGGTTATTTGTGCAATCGAGCTGATGGGCAAGTGGTTGCCGATTCGAATCTGTAGAAAGTGAGGCAGGCCGGTGTTCGAAGTCGCACGTGGTACTCCTGTTTTGGTCCTATTGGTCTTGTTGGCCTCGTTCGTGGGCTGTGGCTCAGGGCAGTCCACCCACATTGTTAAAGGCAAAGTGGTCTTTAGCGATGGCACGCCGGTACAATTTGGCGATGTGGAAACCCTATCGGTTGAGCATCGAATCAACGCGCGAGGCAAGATTGAAAAGGATGGAACCTTTACGTTGACGACATACGAGGAAAACGATGGGGCGGTGGCAGGTGAACATCAAGTCGTCATCATTCAAATGACTGGCACGCCGATGATGGCTGCTGCGAAATTGGGACCAATTCAACACACTCATGGTCACGATACCGGAGCGAAGTACCGGTCTTACGACACGAGCGGTCTGAAGTTTACGGTGGAACCAGGAAAGGTGAACGAAGTCACTTTCACGCTGGATGACTTCACACCGGGGAAGTCAGGGCACTCGGCGTCGTCGGAATAAGCTGTCGATTTCTTATCCGTGACAACTGAAACTGCGGAAACTGGGAACTGAATCGGTGCAGCAATGATCTGATGTCACTGGCGCGAGGCCCTGTTGGCACGTTCCGGCATCGAGTTGTCGCGAAGGATCGGATCGATGAAACTCTGGCGTTTGACACAAGCGTTTTGGATCAATGTCAAACGTTTATTGTACGCTGGGAACCATGACTTTTGTCCGGGCGTTAACCAATACGTTTATTGGTTGAAGCGTCCGATTGGCTGGCTGCTGACGGCAGCGTTCGCGTCTGTTCTAGTCGGAATCTCGATCGGCCCCCAAGGCTGGGTTATCCTGAGCGTGGTGGGTTCGGTCATCTTGCTCGGCGTTGCTTGGCCAGCGATTCAAATGTGGGGCTGCCGAGCGCGACTTGTCGTGCAACAACCACGCGGGATGGAAGGTCAATCGCTGCGAGTGACGCTGGAGATTGCAAACTCCTTGCCCTTTCCATTGTGGGGTTTGATGATCAGCCAACGATTCTTGTCGGATGCTAAAGCGGCAACCAAAGATAGTGAACCGATGGCCGCTTTGGCTCGTGTTCCTGGTTGGTCGGTCACGGAATTTCATTGGGAGCACAAGCCAACCAATCGCGGTCGTTTCCCGAATTCGGGAGCCATGTTGGCCACCGGTTTTCCGTTTGGCGTTTGGCAATCGAGTCGCTGGATTCAGACCGGTGACACGTGCTTGGTTTGGCCTCATGTTCCGCAACTGATTGACGCTTTCGCGATCCAGCATCTGCGGGCCGTTGGCGAGCAAGCTTACGAAAGTCGCGTGGGTGAAGAGGGGGATTTTCTCGGATTGCGAGCTTATCGCGACGGCGACTCTTTGAAGAAAGTGCATTGGCCGCAGAGTGCGAGAACTGGAACGCTTGTTGTACGCGAATCGGAGAAGGCGGTGCGACAACAACTGACCGTCTTGGTTGATCTTTCGGACTTGCTAAGTCGATTGCAGTCGAGCAATGGCGGGTCAGTTGCTGAGGAGATCCACGAGGCGGCAGAGCAACGACTGCGGGTGGCTTTGGCAACCGCCGAATCACTATGGGGCAGCGGCTTGTCGGTTCGTGTTCAGGTCGGTTACCAAGTTTGGGAGACATCCGGAGATCGGCGCAACATTCAAGCGTTGATGGATCAATTGGCCGTTTGGTCCTGGAGTGAGTTTTTCGAACGCTGGCGTTCTCGGCGAACGATCAATTTCCGTCCCGACATTGTGGTCGGCGACTGGACGGTTTGGCATCATGACGCCGAGATGGTGCGACTTACCGAACCGTCTCATGGTATGGTCTTGGTACATCCAGGATTTGATTATCGACTTGGGACATTGCGATTGATCGAATGCTGCTCACCCAAAGCCGGAGTGTTGTGCTGGCAGACCACGGAGGATCGTGAATGAGTCGCGAGCGTTACATCATGCGAGCGTTGGGGGTGGGTTCGTCGAACGAATCGTCGAAGGAATCGACAATCGATTTGAGAAACCAGCGGCCAAAGGGACAGATCAACGACACCGCACTGCCTGACACTTGGACGGCGACCGCCAGTGTGATTGGCTTGAGCTTGTTGGTGCTGCAAGCCGCGCGGTGGTCGATATATATCGAGCCGCAGTATTATTTTACGAAGCCCGTTGTGCAACTTGTCTGTTGGTTGATTTTCATCGGACTTTTTCGGTGGCGCGCGTTTCAGATTGGCTCGGGCATGCTCAAGAGCGGCCCACGAGAACGCTGGGCCTGGCAGCATTTGGTCGTGTGGGCTTCAGGTCTTTTAGTGATCGCCGCTGGGCCCTTGGCGGAAGCACTGAATCGATCGTTCCAAGTTGGTGATCCGCCGGAGTTTCTAGCTTTCGACTTGGTACTCGCGGTGGCCATGTTGTTGTCGGTGGCCCGTTCACCACGCTGGCGGCAAGGTGCCCTGGTCGGCAGCGCGTTTGCCGCTTTGTTGGTCACGTTTGCCAAACCGGATCCGTTTGTCTATGCCTGCGCTGTTTTATTCGGCGTGGTGGGACTATGGCGGATGATGACCACCTATTGGGAAGGAATCGAAAGCAAGGCCGTCGGAGCAACGAGTCGTCAGGTCCCATTTCGTTTTTCGATCTTGGGGCTGACCACGATTGGCGTTTTGTTACTGGCGTTGGTCGCGGCGGCTTTGCGAAATGATCCTCTGGGATGGACTTCGCGTTGGAGTGTGTTCTCGGGCGGCGACCAATGGAGCGATCCTTACGCAACCGCAGGCGTTGGCGACGGGGAGAATTTGGTGGCAGCCACGAAGTCGGCCCAGTCGGAAGGGCCCGTCGATAGCGACATGTTTGTCGAGTCGAAGAAACGTTCGTTGTACGATGTCATCTCAGAGCAATACGGGGACCAAAAACCCACACCGCGGAAAGAACACAGTCAAGCGGTCGGTGTGCACACCGAGAATTATCGCCACAATCATCAACGCTTGGCCAAGGTGCAGAAGAATACCTCGACCTTTCAAACGTCCCGAACCGGACAACCCAAAGAGCGACCCGTCCCCGAGGATATTTTGTCGGAAGCGTTGCTGTTGGTTTCCGGTGCGGCACCAACCCATCTGTCGATCGAGTCGTTCGATCTATTCGATGGTGAATCGTGGTTCAAGTCCGAAGACAATGAACCGCGAACCATGTACGGTTTGTTGCCGGGAAACGAGAACGAATGGTACTGTTTGAAACGTACCGACCCAATCCAGGTCTTTCAAGGTTTTAAGAATTATCAGGTGGCCTTTGTTCATTTGCAAAGCGAGCGAATTCCGGCGCCGCCGTTGACCGAAGCCTGGTCGATCGGCCACGTCAAACAAGCCCGGTTCTATCGTTTGACGTCGGACGATGGCTTGGAAATGACCTTGGGTAACTCGATTCCAGAATTTACTCTGGTTCGCTTCGTCGCGCGCGGGTTCCGCTGGCGACATTTGCCGGAGAAAGACTTTTGGACGCAGGCGAGAGTACCCCGTCGAACCATTCATGATGAGGCTGGTAACCCATTGCCGGCTTCAGAGCCAGAGTTGGAGTTACCCACCGAGGTCGACGCGATCGATGAGCTGAAGCGAATGGCTTCCGATTGGACGAAAGACGCCAAGCCGGGTTGGGACCGAGTGGACAAGATCGTGACCGCGCTCCGGACCCACTTCGAATGTGAAAGCATGGCGTCGGATGTTTCGTTGGAGCGATTCATCGCGGAGCGAAAAGGCCCTGATTTCATGTTCGCGACGGCTGCCGTTGTGGCGCTCCGGTCTCAAGGAGTTCCGGCCCGGTTGGTGTCAGGTTTTTACGTCAATCCAAAACATTACGATCGCAAAACCGGAAAGACGGCAATTTTGCCGTCGGACGCGCATTTTTGGGCTGAAGTCCATGTCGGTGAAGGCAATTGGTTGCCAATCGAGCCGACGCCCGGCTACTTGCCGACCCCCGAGTCCTTGTCTTTGCTGGATCAAGTCGTAGAAACCGCGGTTGCTTTGTTCTGGTGGAGCATCGCGAATTGGCCCCTGGCCCTACTGATTGTCTTGGTCACCTCGACGGTCATCGTTTTACGTCGCTGGTTGTGGGACCAAAGCCTTTTTTGGGCGTGGCGGTTAAGCTTATGGATCCGGCCGCAGCAAGCCGTTCCCGCGACATTCCGCTTGTTGGAAAGGCGTGGGGTGCGCATTGGGAAGCCCAGGCCGGCCCACCAACCGGGTGGCGTATGGTTGCTCACGGCGTTCCCGTGGGTCGGTTCGGATCGAAGGATTGTCGCCGACTTCCTCGAAGTTTGGCAGCATCTTCATTACGACTCGAGGTGTCAAATAGCCTCCTCCCCAAGAGCGTCTCATTCCCAGCTCTGTCGAGATCTGATATCGGCCGTGAATCGTGCCTGTGACAAAGCGGAGCCTGGAACGGTGTAGTTGATTCGGGGGTCCTGCGGTAGAATGGAGGAGGTGTTCGCTTAAGGAATGGGCGACCTACCGACTCCCACCTGTACGCGGCGACTCCACATTTGGTTTCGCATCTTGCCTCGACCGGCGGATTTGGGCGACTCGGATTCGAAGTACCGGATTCGATTGGTCAAAATTGCTCGGTTGGTTTGATCTTGTGCGAACTCAAGTCGATCACTTGTTACTCGAGAAAATTCAAGCATGAACCGCATCCAATCCGGTAAAGCCCCAATCGCTCGTTTGGTCTCTGAAGATTCTAGCGAGCATTTGCCGTCTAAAGTGCATTCCGTGCCCAAGGGGCTGGGGATTTTGAATTTATTGGCTTCGCTGCGACTGACGGTCATTTTGTTGGTGGCGTCCGTATTCATGATTTGGGTTGCGACCCTGCAACAGGTTGAAAAGGACATTTGGGACGTTAAGAAAGAACATTTCCCAAGTCCGGTGGTCTACATTCCGCTGTACACTTTCTTTCCACCGGCTTGGTTGCCGGACGCTCGCGATTGGTTCCAAAAATGGACGCTCAATGGGCGTCCGGTGGGGCTGCTGTTGCCAAGCGGATTCTCGATCATCGTCGCCATGATCGTGAATTTGATCTCGGCGCATCTGTTGCGCTTTCGAATTCAAGGCACCGGTTTGGCTTTGCAGATGGGCGTCGCCGTGACCAGTTTAGGAATTGGGCTTTGTTCCGTGGTCGTGGTCCTGGGACAAAGTACCAGTGTCCAAGCTTTGCCGTTGCATACCTACCCACAATTCAAATACGCGATTCTTGGGCTAATGGCAGCTGCCAGCGCCACTTTGGTATGGTGGGCGTTTCGAATGCCCGCGTACCGCTCGACCGAAAGGATTCTGGCGGTGTCATTGGCAGCCTTGATGCTGGGTGCGCCCGCATTGATGTGGAGTACCGGGAACGTGATCGATGACTCCGGCATGAGAATTTTATGGCAGATCTCACAATGCAGCGTTGCCAGTCTGGTTGTCCTGATTGGCTTGAAGTTCATTTTCAAGCGGAAAGCGGGGATCGTGCTGTTGCACGGCGGCTTCCTGTTGTTGCTGCTGAATGAGATTTGGGTTGTGACGACGCATGTCGAACAACGAATTTCGGGCGTGGAAGGCGAGACCGTTAGCTATTCCTACGATATTCGCGATGTGGAAATGGCCCTGATTCAACGTCTTGGGGAGGAAGATCGAATCATCACCGTGCCACGATCTTTGTTGGAACGAGCCGCGACAAAGCCAGAGCAGTGGTACTTCGTTCCGGAAACCGACTTGCAGTTTCGGGTGCTTAGCTACTTCCAGAATTCGGCATTGAGTCGAGCAGATAGCAAGAATCCCGCCACGGCAGGAATTGGCGTGGCTCTCCAAGCTACGGCGGCTGATCGAGTGTCAGGAGTTTCTCAAAACGACGCGAACATGGCGTCGGCTTACGTTCAGTTCCGCAACAAGTCGGAACAAGACTTGGGAACTTTTTTGATTACTCAAGCTTACGAATACTACCGTGGACCGATGTTCCAGGTTCCGAATGTGATCAAAAACGGAGACCAAACGTTCGTCGCCTCGATGTGGTTCAAACGAGACTACAAACCATACACGATCGAGATCAACGATGTGCAGTCGAAGAATTACCCCGGCACCATGACGCCGCAGTGGTATGCCACCGAGTTTACGTTGAACGATGCCGAGCGACAGTTCTCCGGCGATCAACGTGTCTGGATGAATAATCCATTGCGTTATCGTGACGAAACGTTCTATCAATCAGGCTACAACAAAGATCCGGCGACCGGCGTTGAAACCACCACCCTACAGGTCGTTTTGAACCGTGGTTGGATGATTCCCTATTTGTGTTGTGCCATGGTGACCATTGGTTTGATTGCCCAGTTCCTGCCGGTGATGATGGGATACTTGGACAAGTCCCAACGCGCGACTGGTCTTGTTATTGAGACTCCCCAAGGTCAGACGATCCTTTCGAGCGTGAGCAAGGTATCCGGTCCAACCGCCGCGAGTGGGATTGGCTCCAGTTCAACTGGAACAGGTTCTCGCTTCGGATTGGGGATGGCAACCGCCGCAGCCGTTTTGGTCGGTTTGTTGTTTATCGGCTGGGGCATGCCCAAGCGAGTGGTCGTGGACGAGTTGAACTTGGATGGCTTGGCGCAAATCCCCGTGAGCTACAAGGGACGGAACCAACCGCTGGATTCGTTGGCGCAAACGATGTTGCGGAAAACGAGTGGCTTAGAAGCGGCTCGTTCGAACGAGGAAACCCTGTTTGGGAAGCGGAAGTATCCGGCCACACGTTGGTTGGCGGATTGGCTGTTCGAATCCAAACCGAAAGTGAACTATGAGGTATTTCGTATCGACAATCGCCAGATCCTGGATGCCATGAAACTCTATCAACGTTCGGGTTTCCGGTATACCTGGAACGAACTTGAACCGGGGTTGGTCAAGTTGCAGGAAATGGAACGAAAGGCCCGCGACAAAGTTGAAAACAAAGACAAACTTGAAACCCTCGATAAAGTCGTGTTGGACGTGGCTGGGAATATCGCGTTCGCCCGGATGGTTCAAGACTCCTTATCGATTTCGCCAACACAATTATCGAATCTTAACGCCCAGTTGTTTGGTGCGGCGGCTACGCAAACGACCTCGAATCTGCCAGGTGTCATTCCTGGATCGGACCCGGGCGCCCCGTGGCTGGCACCAAACGTCGCTCGGATGCGTTTGGAGTTGGAACGTTTGTCGACGGAACTGGATTCGAAAGAAGCGGACGTCTTGGTCGGAAGATTTATTCCTGAAGCCATTGCCGAAATTGTAGTGGATGATCCCGATTTCATTAATCTAGTGAAACAAGGGATCCCGCAACTTTCTTCAATGCCACGCGACAAACAGCAACAGATTCTAGCCCGCGTGGTCGGGGAGCTGCTGATCACGATGGACAGTGAAGCTCGGGCGAACTTCATTTCAAGCAAACTGAAGTTGGACGCTGCGGAGTACATCGACAAACTTCGCGGGGCGATGCGCGCCGTCGCGGGCGGTCCGAAACTGCTGCCGTTGAATGAGGATCAAAAGGCTTCGCTGCAAGCGTGGGATGCCATTGGTTTGGCCTATATCGATCGGGATCAAGCCGCGTTGGATAGCGCGATCGAACGGTACTTGCAGGCGGTGCGATCACAGCAGGGCGATTCGATCGCCTGGAATAAGATCTCTGCGGAGCATCGCTTGAACGGTTGGTCACCGTTTTACCTGAGTAGCGTGATGTATTTGTTTGCGGCGATCAGCGCGGTGTTCGCGTGGTTCGTACAGCCGACCTATTTGCGGCGTTTTACGTGGACGTTTCTATTCGTAGCGTTCTTGATCCACAGTGTTGGGATGATTGCCCGAATCTATATTTCTGGACGAGCCCCAGTGACGAGTATTTACTCGTCGGCGTTGGCGATCGCGTGGGGAATGGTGTTTTCATTCTTGATTATTGAGCTTTACACCAAGCGAGGGGTAGCGAACTTCATGGGCGGAATCGCTGGATTCCTAACCTTGTTGGTGGCATACGGGTTGTCGTTGTCCGACGATACGTTTGCGGTACTCCAAGCCGTGCTTGATACACAGTTTTGGCTCTGGACGCACGTGACAATCATCGCCTTAGGATACATTCTTACGATGGTCGCGGGCTTTTGGGCGATTTGGATGATCGCTGTGAGTTGGCTGCCGGGAACGACCGCCGCCGATCGCAAGTCCTCAGCAGATATTACTTATGGGCTGATCGCCGCCGCAACCATCTTGAGCTTCTTAGGGACGGTCTTGGGCGGACTTTGGGCCGATGATTCGTGGGGCCGATTCTGGGGCTGGGATCCGAAGGAAAATGGTGCCGCGATGATCGTGCTGTGGAACGCGGCAATCTTGCACGCTCGATGGGCCGGATTGATTCGGTTTCAGGGCCTCGCGGCGATGGCGATCTTTGGAAATGTTGTGACCGCGTGGTCTTGGTTTGCTGTCAACGAATTAGGGGTTGGACTGCATTCTTATGGCTTCACCGAAGGTGTGGTCACCTACCTCACGGTCTTCTGGTTGTCCCAACTTTTCTTCATGCTGTTGACCTTGATTCCACCTTCGAACCGAGGTCGCAATGAAGTCGGAGTGGCATAACTCGTCCGGTCAGGCTCAGGCCGTTTCTTGAGTCCAATTGTCAATATTGGCAAGATGTTAGGATTCGGAACAACTGGATCATTTTAGCTGGCCGTCAGAACCGATATCAACCACCGAGGGCCCTATTCTCGGTGGAGCGAAATCATGCAAGCAACTAGCGTAACGGTTGTTGGCTGGTTTTATCAGACAGAATTGTTCTTGAGACGACGACCGCTGGCCGTTTGCATTTTCGCGTTGATGGTCGGTTGGTTGTTGGCTGACGCGACCGCTCAAGACGGTTCACAGCGGATATCAGATCAGGCCGCACCGGTGGCGGAACTAATTCAACCCATTGCCCAACCTCCGCCAACCGTGGAACCAGGGAAAAAGGGAGAAGCGGCCCCAGGCAAGGCAGTTGCTCCAAAGAGTATCTGGGACGGCATTCCGGTCGTTCAGAAGCCCGCGAAGCCCGGAAATTACGGTGTCGCTCCGACCGGACCAGGTTACTACTCTTTACGCGATCGACTGCTGGGGGAATGCCGCGAAACTCCACCGCCGACACCTTATCCTCCGTTCGGTCTAATGCCTCCGTCGTTTTTTGACGTCAATTGGTCATTCCTGGATGACCCGAAGAAGTCGTGGAGTTGGAGCGATGGCCTTAAACGCCAACAACTAGGCTGCAATTGGTTGGCGACAACCGGCGGATCGGTCTGGCTGCGACACATGTCCGAACGCAGCGCGCGGCTATCCGGTGTGAATCAAAACTATGAGTTGTTGCGGACTCGCGCATATTTGGATCTTGCATATCTGGATCGCGCCAGGGTCTATTTCGAGTTCATTGATGCGCAGCGATTTGGCAGCACCGGCATCCTCACGCAAAATCCTATCGACGAAAACCACTCAGATATTCTCAACATGTTTGTTGATTATCAATTCATGACCGTTAACGACCGCGAGTGGTGGGCTCGAATCGGGCGACAGGAGTTGACGTTCGGGTCACAACGCCTGGTTTCGGCCCTGGAATGGGCCAATACACGGCGAACATTCGAAGGGGTTCGAATGTTTCGACGAACCAAAGAGTCTGACTTGGATGTGTTCTGGACGCAGCCCGTGGTCGTGGATGATGTTCGCATGGATCGAGTCGATGGCAACCAACACTTTGGCGGTGCCTGGCTGACCCGTCGTCCGACCGAAAATCGTACGGTCGATCACTATTATCTGTTTTTGACAAACTCCGCCCCGGGTAATCAATTCGGTCTGGGTACGCTAGCCTACGATGTTCATACCTTTGGAATCCGAGTCAACGGCAACGAGGGTCAGTTTCATTACGACTATGAGGGCATGTTGCAATTGGGTGGTTTCGGTACGGAAGATTTGTTGGCAGGTTCGGCTACCATCGGCCACGGTTATCATCTCAAAGACAAGCCTTGGAATCCAATGTTGTGGTTGTACTACGATTGGGCGTCTGGCGACAACACGCCAATGACCGGAAGCCGTAATACGTTTCACCAGCTCTTTCCGTTCGGTCACTACTACATGGGATTTGGGGACTTCGTCGGTCGGCAGAACATCCACGACTTGAACCTGCACTTGGTGGCCTATCCGCGGAAGTGGATTACTTTCAACACCCAATATCATTACTTGACCTTGGCCAGTGCTCGGGATGCTTTGTACAACCCTGCTGGTCGAGTCTCTCGGTCCGATATTTCGGGAACTGCGGGACGGAATGTTGGGCACGAGCTCGACTTCTTGTGGAACTTTCACTTGAACGCGAACTCCGATGTACTGGTCGGCTATTCCCGACTTTTCGCTGGTTCGTATGTCCAGTTGACAGGTTCGGGCGCCGATGCCGACTTGTTCTATCTCCAGTACGGGTATCGTTGGTAATCAATGAGAACCAAGAGAGTGGTGGCCGTTAGCTGAATGGTCACCGATTGGCCTCGTAAAGAAGTTGTGTGGTATGAAGCCGAAATTCAATCCGCGAACGATCTTGTTCGGCACTTTGATTTTGGTAGGTGGATGGTTTTTGTTCCATCGGAACGAGATCCGAAATCTCTCGGATGCTTGGCAAGTTGCTAATCGGCAAATCCATTCTTTGAGCGGTGGAACCGCCTCGCTACTGCAGACTTCCGAGATCGCCCCCACCGGCCAATCGTCGCAGAAACCGAACGTACTAAGGATCGCCTCCTTTAATCTGCACAACTATGGTCTGGTCAAATCCAAGCGGTTTCATGTTTTGGACGCCTATGCTAAGATATTCCAAAACTTTGATGTTGTCGCGGTGCAAGGGATTCGTACTGACGATTCGAATGTCATCGCGACTCTTTTGGATCACATCAATAAAGGCGGTCGCGCTTACGGAATCCTGACGAGCCCGCGTCTTGGCCGACAAGTACCGCCACTTCAATACGCCTTTATTTTTGATACGCGGCGAGTTCAGCCGATTGATAAGCCCTATGTTGTGTCGGATCCTGAAGGGCTGCTCCAACGGCCACCGTTTGTTGGATGGTTCCGAGCCGTCGGTCCAAGTCCGGAACAGGCGTTCACGTTTTCAATGGTGAACTGGTTGGTCGATTCGGCAGCGGCGGAGACCGAAGTCCCGCATTTGGTGAATCTGTGCCGAGCGGTACGACAGGATGGACGTCAAGAAGATGACGTTTTGTTGGCAGGAACCATTCAGTTTGATTCGAACGAGTTGACTCCGCTGGTGGCAGGCTCCGACTTTCAGTGTCTGATTCGCGCGGTGCCGACCGTTGTGGACGGTGATTGGCAAGTCGACAACTTCGTTTGTGATTCGAAAGCCACCATCGAATACACAGGGCGGAGCGGAAGCTTTGACTTTCTCCGCGAGTACAATCTCAACGTGGCACAATCTCTGGAAATTTCCGAGCACCTGCCGATCTGGGCCGAATTCTTTCTTGAAGAGGGTCGTTCCAGCGGATTGGTCGCGTCCGATCCTTCGCCAATCACTCGGCCCGCAGGAGCGGAAATAAGATGATGTCGCGGATCGAGGCACTGTTGGTCAACAACATGACCAAACGGTCGATTCCGATTCCCAACCCACCCGCGGGTGGCATCCCGTTGCGAAGTGCACGAATAAAGTCGTGGTCCATACGAGCCATGGAGTCTTCAGCTGACATCCCGGCGAGCTGCGTGCGAAACAGTGTTTCTTGCAAGTCCGGGTCGTTCAACTCGGTGTAGGCGTTGGCCAACTCCATGCCGTGAATGAACAGCTCGAATCGTTCGGCCACTTCCGGATTCTCCCGATTTCGCTTTGTCAACGGGCAAATGCTCGCGGGATAGTCCGTCACAAACACTGGACCGACCAACGTCTCTTCGACAAATTCTTCAAACACTTCGCTCTTGACGACGTCCGGATGCTTGCCGGCGGTCTGCAGGCCGCGACTTTCCGCAAACCTCGCCAGGGCCACCGCGTCCCAAGGATCAACCCCAGTCACCTGTTGTAATAGCTCGTGGTAGGTCGCACGTTGAAATGGTGGCGTGAAGTCAATGAACTTGTCTTCGCCCCAAGGCAGGCGATGCGGTGCACCGATCGAACGAATCGCTCCATCAATGATGGCTTCTGTCAGGTCCATCATCGAGCGATAATCGCCGTAGGCCTGGTAAACTTCCATCATGGTAAATTCAGGATTATGTCGCGGACTAATTCCCTCATTGCGATAGACACGACCCAATTCGAAGACTCTTTCCATCCCACCAACCAGTAGTCGCTTCAAATGCAGTTCCAACGCGATCCGCATTACCAGCGGCATGTCCAAGGTGTTGTGATGTGTTTCAAAAGGTCGGGCCGCCGCACCGCCAGCGATGGTATGCAATGTTGGGCCTTCAATTTCGACAAATTCGCGAGCCGCCAGGGTAGCTCGAATCGATTCGACGATCTTGCTTCGGTTCCTGAACCGCTCGATCACGCCTTCGTTGTAGGCCAAATCGATATAACGGCGACGTTGACGCATTTCCGGATCGGTCAAACCCTTGTGCTTGTCCGGCGGCGGGTCCAACGTCTTCGTTAGTAAGTGAATCTTGGTCGCAAATACGGACAGCTCGCCTGTTTTGGTATAACGCAATTCACCATCGACGCCAATCAAATCTCCCAAGTCCAAACACTGGATGATCTCCCAGTTGTCTGGGCCGACCTGATTCTGACCGACAAAGAGTTGGATTTCTCCCGTCCAATCACGAATATCAATAAATTGCAGCTTGCCTTTATCGCGATGCAACACAATCCGCCCGGCGGCTCGGACTTTCGGTCCCACCACCTCGCCTTGCGGTTGCTGGGCGATCCAGCCGCGAAATTCGTTCTTGGTTGCTTCTGTGAGAGTCGGGATCGAGATCGTTTGCCCCTCGTGTGTCAGGTAAACGATACCACCGACTTGGGAGCGAATCTCCGAGATCCACTGACGATCGTCAAATCGCTGGCCGAAGGGATCCACTCCGAGTTCAAGCAAACGCTGTTGTTTCTTGCGGCGACTAGCAACCAACGAGTTCAGGTCTTGTTCATCAACATTCCCCGAGGAAGTCGGGTCGTTCGCAGGCACATCGGACATGGATTCAATTCTTAAATAGGGAAGTCTTCAATTCGACGTTTTGCCAAGAGCCACCTCGCGCTATGAATGCTAACGAGGTCGACGATTTTCCAAACGTCGCATCAAATTTAGCAGACTTTGCTCGATTTGGAATCGGTCCGGCATGGCACCTCGTTTCGGACGAACCACCAAATCCCAACCTGTGGGGAGCTTTGCTTGCGAGCATCGAAACGATTCACGAATCAGCCGTTTCCAGCGATTACGCGTCACCGCATTTCCGACTTTCTTCGAGATGCTCAGCCCCAAACGTCGCTGCGAGTCCGGGCGGGGCAGGGCATTGATCACTAACAAATGATCCGCCGAATAGAAACCACTCGCATAAACAGCGTCGAATTCTCGCGGGTTGCGAACCCGGCTCTCACGTGAAAATCGATTCGACACGCCATTACCTTGACTGAGACTTGATTAGTGACACGATGA
Source organism: Planctomycetaceae bacterium (assembly GCA_016794985.1). Classification (GTDB taxonomy): domain Bacteria; phylum Planctomycetota; class Planctomycetia; order Pirellulales; family Pirellulaceae; genus M30B19. The sequence goes on from JAEUIQ010000046.1 coordinate 44,462, forward strand.
TGGGTCGTTTTTTCGCGAACCCCACAGTTTTTGCCCGGCAAAGTAAACAAACATCACCAGCAGCAATATCGCTGACGATTGGCTGAGCCAATGCGCAGCATCGTGCTGATGTTGATGCTCGTGCGATCCGTGAACTTCGGTTTGCCATGGTCCCAAGTTGTTGCCGGCAATGAACCAATCGAAAGCGTATGCGGCCAAGATCGATCCCAAAATGACGGTGACCATGTAGGTCAGAAACGCCGTGCGATCGAAGGATCGGTAAATGGCTCCCATCGTGGCCAGATTGGTTGCTGGTCCTGCGACCAAGAACACGATCGTGGCTCCAACCGACAATCCCCCGTGCACCAATGCGGCGGCGACCGAAACCGATGCAGTCGCACACACATACAGCGGCAAGCTGATCAGCAAGGAAACCGGAATTTGCAGCCAACTTCGTTCGGGTCCTAACCATTCTTGAATGGCGCCCATCGGAAAGCAACTCTTGATCACTGCCGATAAGAGGACTCCAATAAGAATCCAAACATAGATCGAACGGATGATCTCGATGGCTTGCTTGCAGCTGACGACCAAGTATTGCAACGATCCAGCGAAGCCTCCTTTGGCAATTGCCGGTTCAGGCTCTGGAGTTGGTGCAGGTTGAAGGACCGGAAGCGATAACAGGCTCCCGCTGGCGGAATTTGACGATTTGGGAGTCCGTTTGGTTCGCGATCGCTCGAGATATTCGATCACAACACCTGCGACGCTGCCCAAGATCAAGGCGACAACCACTTTAAAGATTGCCAACGGCCAGCCGAGCAAAGCGGCCGTTACCAGAACCGAATCGACACCCGTTTGGGGAGTGGCAACCAAGAAGCTGATACTTGAACCTTGGCTGGCCCCGCTCTTTCGCAGACCGATACCCGTTGGAATCACGGCACAACTGCAAAGTGGCAACGGAATGCCGAACAAGGCCGCCCACAGAACACCGGCATAACCTTGCAATCGCTTTTTAATAAATGCAACCGGAGCGAGTCCATGGATCAGTCCCGCGACGAAAGCACCCAACAAGAACCACGGCGCGAGTTCGCAGAGCACCGACCAGCAATCCAGCAGAATCGTCAGTAGTACACGCACTTGTCACTCTTTCCCTTACATTCAGCGAATGCCAAGTTCTCAAGACCGTCCCAGTTCGCTTCTTCGTCGCTGCCGATAGTATTTCAAACCCGGAAAAAAGAAGCAACCGGCGGAAACCACTCCAAACAAAGTGTGTCCCCAACTTGGGTACCAGGCCATTGGGAACGCCGTGAGAAAGAGAACCAGCGCCTGAACGTAAAAAGTCCCCGACAACATTCCTGCTTTGACCAAAAACACCATCGAGCTGATGACGCCCAACATCGGTGCCAACGCCAACGGTTCTAGTTCCAAATAACTCTCTAAAGCAAAAAGCGAGATACTAGCGACAAGGCTTGCGGCCCAGACATGGGCGATCTGGCGTTCGACAAACGTCACTGGCCCCATTTGTCTGCGAACCAACGTGAAGACAGCCGCCCAAGTGCCAAAGCCTACGCACCACAGCAGAAAGTAATTCCATCGCGTTCCCGTATTTGTCCAATACATAACATCGGTCGCGAAACATGCCAAAAACAAGATCAAGGCATGCCACATCCACAGCAGCCCCCAATTCTCCAAGACGTTGGCGTGGTACGTCTCGCGAAACATTCGCGACAGGACGTCTGTCAAGCGACCGCTGGTGGCCACCAATGGCTCGTTCTTAACGTAGGCCATCAAGTCGTTAGCGAGTTCTCCGGCTGTGCGATAACGCAAGTCGACTGGTTTTTGGAGACACTTCATCGCGACGCGTTCCAAGTCACGGTCCGCCTCGGCGCGAATACTTCGCGGCGAAACGGGATCTTGCTCGCGAACCATCAAGACGGTTTCGAGCGGTGACTTTCCAATGAACGGGGCGCGTCCGGCCAAGCAATAATACAAGATGGCGCCCAGCGAGTAGATGTCGCTGGCCGGTCCTGCATCACCCCGGCGTCCGCAGGCGGCTTCGGGTGCCATATATGCCGGCGTGCCCACGATGGCACCTGTGATGGTCAATGGTTCGGCATCGTTGACTGAATTCGCATCAATGTTCGACTGCTGGACGTGAGACTTGGCTAGTCCAAAATCGACAACGTGGGGATTCAAGTTCTCATCAATCAAGATGTTGGAAGGCTTGAGATCGCGATGGAGCACACCTCGTTCGTGCGCGTATTGAATTGCCGACGCGACTTTGGCCAAGATCTCGGCGATAACGTTGGGAGCTGGGTTCAACAACAAGTATTCGGTCAGCGTGCAACCTTCGATCAGTTGCATTGCCAACAGAGCATGACGCCCATCATCCGTGTACTGATAGACTTTGGTAATGTACGGGTGATCCAAACATGCTGCCGCTTCCGCTTCACTGCGAAACCGCAATCTTTCCTCCCGAGTGGCCAACGAGCCTCGCAAGATGAGCTTGAGGGCCACAAAACGATTGAGACTAATCTGACGGGCTCGATATACGACACCCATTCCGCCGCGACCCAATTCTGCCAACAATTCAAAATCACCAAAGGTGGTCGGAAGTTGCGGTGCGATGTCGGCGCTGTTGGAATTGTCCCCCGTTTGTATGACCGGTTGGGATTCCAACATCAAGCGATCCAGCGTGTCGCCCGATTTGGCCATTTGTTCGGCCGCTTCGTCGGCTCGCAGTTTGCCAACCGCTTGAGCCACGACCATCGTTCCCCACAAATCACGAATATCGGCTTCAAATTCGGGGTATCGCTCAATCGCTTGGTCCAAGCTCAAATCTTCGCCCGCTTGCAAACGATTCGACAAATCAAACAAAGCCAGGGCCACTGCTTCCTCGGAAAGGGAGTCAGTGACTGGGGCGGGACCGTCGTCAGGCGTCTTGCTTTGTTCCACAAACTTCCCATCGGAATCGGTGCCGAATCCTCGAATACCGGTCGACACACCATTGTACATGGTGTCGATGGTCGATGGTGTCGATCAACCGCTCGTATTTTTTCGGGCAATCAAGTCATCCAGCTCGCTTTTCAAACGCGGCAGGATTTCTTCATAAGGATACTGGCCCAGTTCAATCGGGCCACGCTTTAGGTTGACAAAATTAGGGCCACACCACAAACCAAGATCCGCATCGTCCGTTTCTCCGGGGCCGTTGACGCGACAACCCATCACGGCGATCGTCAATTGGTGTTTCGCGGCATAGGCAGTCATCGCTTTGACCTGTTGCGCCAATTCTACGAAGGCGGCGTTTTCCACCCGCGAGCAACTGGGGCAAGAGATAATGTTCAACCCGTCACCGAAATTCACGACGCTGCGAACGCGGCCCGCATAGATGTCGCTCAAGATTTCACGGGCTGCTGAAATTTCCAATCCCTTTTGCGGGTTGGGCACCGTAAGCGAGACCCGAACCGTATCGCCGATCCCGTGCCCAATCAACTGCTCGAACGCCACTCGAGTCTTGATAATCCCATCCGGAGGTAGTCCAGCTTCCGTCACCCCCAAGTGAATCGGAACGTCCGGTCGCTGTGCCGCGAAGCGACGATTGATTTCAACCACTTTGCTCGGGTCGGAATCCTTCAACGACACGCAATATCGTGTGAATCCTAAATCGTCCAACTCCCGGCAATGCGCCCAAGCGCTTTCCAGCATCGGGCTGATGGAGTCATGGGCCGGAAATCGATCCTTCAAATCTGGGTCCACACTGCCGCAATTCACGCCCACGCGCAAAGCGATGTCATGATCAACGGCAACTTTGGCCAAAAAGGCGACTTTTTCCTGCCAAGGCTTTTGCTTCTCATGGTGATACAAGTGGCCCGGGTTGTAGCGAACCTTGTCCACGTGCGGAGCTACTTCCTCGGCTAAGCGGTAGCTTTCCTGCAAGTCTACGCAAAGATTGGCCGTGGTCTGCTTGCGAATCTCCGCGACGGCGGAAGCATCTTTCTTGCTGTCCACCGCAATTCGGACGACGTCGGCCCCCGCTTCATGCATCAAATTGACCAACCAAACGGTCGCATCGATGTCTTGGGTACTGGTCGCCGTCATGCTTTGAACCGCAATCGGATGCCCACTACCAATGGTGACGGACCCAATGCGAACTGACCGAGTGGGATTGCGTTGAATATTCACGTTCACGTTTCCAAACCACCCACGGCCATAAAAAATCGGCCACTAATGGGAGCGCTGGGGCTCGAACCCAGGACCTACGGATTAAAAGTCCGGTGCTCTACCGACTGAGCTACGCTCCCTTACTGTCGTAAGCCACTGATTTTCAGCGGTTTACGTTAAACGTCTGCCAGGCCCACCTAGGTCATTCGAGCCTTGCCGATCCAAGCCAACCGGCTGAACAATTTCGCCGAGCCAAAACCAGGTTCTCATCACTAGGTCACCAGCAGTAGGTGGCCAGTACTCGGTCTCCTGTACTGCGTTCCCGACTCTATGTCCAACCGAAATCGATCCCACACCATGCGTTCGGTCGCCTGGCGACGGGGGCACCCTATCGCCGGAACTCGGCGGGGTGACCTAATCAAGGGTCGCAATCCTAGCAAGGCATTGTCCGCAAGGCAAGGGGCGCGTTAACGAGACGCGGCAAACAAGCGACCGAGACATGACCAAAATCTGCGACTGGCTAACCTTGAACCGTCATTCCTACGACTTCGAACCGCCACGGGAACTGGGGGATGTTGAGGCGATCTGCAGAAGGAATTGCCGGAGGCGAATGGCGTGCGCTCCATCGAATCTAAAGCCGAAAGGTTCGGTACAGGAACGAGTCCTCCAAGCCTTCAGCTTGGAACATCAAACATAATTCGGAAAATTTCCTCGGGCATGGCGAAGAAAATGATGGACAGCACCACAACTACGAAAAAAGCCGCTATCGGCGATAGAATTGCCGATGCAATCATGGATATCAACCAGTTTTGCTTCTGCTTTCGTGAATCAAGGACCTGAGCGGTGGTTAAGTTAAACACTCCGATAAGCGAGCCAACAATTAATCCAACCAGGAATCCCAAGCCAAGGAAAAGCATGTTTCCAAACAGAGTCAAGTCAACCGATTTTCCGGCATACATTCCCCCTGCCGCGAAGTTGGGCCACCAAATCGAAATTGCTGCAGAAGTCGCACCTATGGCAACTATCGCAAGGAATCTCGTAGTTGGAGAATCCGCCCTTGAGTGAATCAATTCCTCGACAGAAACGGGCGGCAACAAAGCAACTGAATCCGGGATTTGGTATGGATTAGCCATTTTGTTTGAGCCAGATAACTTATTGCTATCGAATCGGCGGCAGCTGAGACGGGATTACTAGGGGCATTTGGTTCATTGGCAATCGTTTAGATTGATTGTTGAACTTGGCCGACGGAGGGGGAAGCCGCGAATCGTGCTAGAGGCCTACCGCCTTACCCGGCAGCGGCTTGTGCAGATTCGAATCACTTCGCTCCGCAGCTGACCGCAATTTTAACAAGGTATGGATGGCGATTGCAACAAGAACTTGAGTTGGAAGACGGTGGTCTTTCTCTGTTGCACGGGAGTTTGCGATGCGATCGATTGGAGATATTCACGAGTAAAGCGTAGCGCGATCATCGCGGGCCTAAGGAATTTCCCAGCGATAGGGCCCCACAGGCAGGCCGCCACTGAGCTTGCTCGGTGGAGCAAGGATTCATCACTAAAGGCAACGACACCACAGCTAGAGTTTTAGGCCGTAAGACCGACTCGGCTTCAGACATGCCTGCAAATAGGCCGATCGTGTTTCATCTTGGGTACAGATTAGTTCGAACCTGCGATCATAAACCATTGCGGTCTCGGTCGAGTTGTTCTGCGAAACAAGCTTGTCCCTCGACGCTTCCCTCGCGGTCGGTGTTGAGTTCGCTTTAGTGTTGAATCCTTAGCTCAACCGAGGCGAGCTCGGTTGGGGCCCACTCGCCGCTGAGTCCTACAGTTGTAGAGGAACATCTGCTTAGCAAACGGTCCCGATCACTCGAAGTGGAAATCCTCTGCTTGGGGCTCCGAGCCAAGATGCGGATCTGATCGTTGTCACCCTCCCTAACGGGACGGCGAGGGACTCAACGGCGTCGTTGGAAGAGTTGTGGATGTTGGACCCGTTCGGTTGGTTCCATTGGTTAGCATCAGGTCATGCTACGCAGGTACCGTTCAAACCATTCTCCGAAGTACGATGTGCGGCGTGTGCACCCTGATGCGGCGACGTCGTGATGCACTGTTTGGGATAAAGGCCCGAATGGACCGGCACAACCCTGGCCGGTTTGCGCAAGGCACCGGTGTGAACGTAATGTCCGTAGCAAACTGGCCTGGCAGGCCGACACAATGGCCAAAGTATTTGCTTCGCGGCATTGCCGATGCGAGTGACCGCGATTTCAAAACATCCCATTCACTTGGCACTGGGCAATCACTCCTTTGCGTATCTGGACTGCGGATAAGAAATGCACCAATGAAGAACTCGACAACGACGATGAAACAAGATTCATGGCAGCAGAAACCTGAACTTCAAAAACGCCGTCGAGTATCGCGTCAGGCGGAGCTACAGACTACGTCCGAAAATCAGTCCGTTCATTGCCAGCGAAGCAGTCAACCGAATTCAAATCTCCGTACCAATCAACCGTTCGAGGCTAGACAAATACAAAATGGAAGCAACGAACAACAAGCGTTCCGCGTCTTGAACGTGCTTGAGAGTCCAGAGCAATTCCGATACCAGAATTAAAAAACCGTTGTCAAGAAGGTTAGAGATAATGCTCTGAGGCGAATGGCTTCGGGCTTCTTGGACAATGGCCTTGACCTTCGGCTCCGCTCCTCCCGTCGCTCCGTGAAGTCAAAGCCTAATTTCTTATCCGACGTTCTGCTTGTTTGAGACATTAGGTTCGAGGAGATCCCAAAGGTTTCCGTACAGATCCTCGAAGACCGCGACGATTCCATACGACTCAGTTTTTGGCTTTCGAACAAACTTAACACCTCGATTAATCATCTGTTGATAGTCACGATGAAGATCATCTGTGTAAAGAAATAGAAACACGCGACCGCCAGCTTGATTCCCGATGGCCGCACGCTGAGCCTCAGATGTAGCGCGTGCTAAGAGCAACATACAGCCAGAAGCATTGGGAGGTGCAACCAGAACCCAGCGTTTATCCTGATCAGGCACATAGGTGTCCTCGACAAGACTGAAGTTCAAAACCTTCGTGAAGAAATCAATCGCTTCATCATACTCTCGAACCAGTAACGCCACGTGTGCAAGCTGTTGCTTCATTTCCACCTGTCGTTTCAGTACTTGTCTTGAGGGGGAGTCGGACAACGACCGCCATCAGGGAGTGACGGGAGTTGATTTTGCCTTCAGGAAACGCCGGCCGCCGCCACTCGCGGGCATCGGATTGCGTATGCATAGCATGCCGACTTACTTGTGGAGAACAAGTCCCTTGTACGAGACCGCGACCCTACGGAAAGCAATATACCAACTGTCTTTTCACAAAGGAACAAGCACGAGAGGGTCGCCACTGCGCCAGGCGTGACCGTCCATAGAAAAGAAGATCACGAAGGTATGCGACAACGCCGAGCTAGGCTTTGCCGCCGAACACTTCGACCGGGCGCCCGCCGAACCGCCAGTCATACGCCGGGCCGTAGGGACCGAAACAATGAACGCTGATGATACTATCATCACCTTTCATCGACAAAACCACCCACGAACTCCGAGTGTAACCTCTTCCCGGAATCGCCTAGTGCGGACCCGCATGCCGAATAGTGTGGAAACTGCGTCAGCAATGGTGGCGGCTATTGGATCTCCACTGCTTAGTCGGCAGTATCAATCGAGCCACCATTCAACAACACCCCCCGGATCGAGGCGCAGTAACAGGAATAATCCCCCAGCGACCGCAATGTACGCAGCTGCGAAGAGGACCGCTTGGGCCAAACGATTACGGACAAAACGCACTGGACAGAAAAAAGAGGAGACAAAGCATACTGGAGTGAGAACCGGCAAGCTAATCAACGCCAGCATCGAAAGTAGATAAGCAAAATCCATGATGCCACCAATGGATTTAGGGTCATCGAGCATGGGACGAGGCATATGTCCCAGGCACACGTACGCAATAAGCCAAGATGAGTAAAAACACACAGTCGCGATCAATGGGTAGAAGTACGTTATAGACCACGCCAACACCTTCCGCCGTGAGATCGGCAATGAAGTATCATCTTCCGCTCGAGTAGAACCAGTTCTTGGAGCGAGATAGGGGTTGGTGTCCTCCATCAAATCCTCAGTTGGCGAACGTGTTGCAATCTAACTGGCAGCGAGTCGGGATGTTCTTGGCCCCGGCTTAGGGCAGACCTGTTGCCGGTTACATTAGGCGTTGAACTTGACCGACGTAGCTGGCTGCGCAACTTGTTGACGCATTTTTAAAGTGCTGGCGTTCGGCGCTTGTGTCGGCCTTTCAAGCCTCAGTGCACGATTTTAGAAGTTGTGACATGGCTTTGCAACAAAGTTCTTTGCTGCGAGAAGTATTTTCGGTTCGTCAGGGACTGAGTGCGAAGGGCGATTGAAGATGTCTTTTTCAAAAGGACACTACGATCAACGACGCGATTATCGGAACGACGATCCGAGCAGTCGAATAGCGGGCGTGTGTGTACCACCTGCACGTTGGCATTCATCGCCAATCCCCAGACAATACCCACGCGGCCCAATATCTGGGCGGAAGTCTATTGGGGTGGTCGCGATCGATTAGTTCGTCTTCGCCACCGCGCAGCAATTCTGGGTTGGTCAAAATACTCAATTGTGCTCGGCGAAGGGCTTCGATTCGACTGGGGGCACGCTGGTTGGGGTCTCGGTGATACATGTTTCGGTAAAACTCGATCATCAATTGTGTAGTCAGCTTGTTGTCGACATCCCATAAACTTGCCACAGTGGTTCGGGCACCGGCGATTTGAAACGCACGCTGCAAGCCCAATAGACCCTCACCGCCAGCGACCGGTCCAATTCCGGTACTACATGCGGACAACACTGCGCAGTCCACCGTTCGCAAATCCAGTTCCCCCAACTCTAGAGCTGTCAAGATTCCGTCATCCTGCTCCGGTTGCGGCTCGTTATTCGCGCCGGCCATAACGACCCCGGAGAGCACGCCCGGGTGGTAAGTCGTCGGTCGTCGGACAGTCGTTTCTGGCAACCGGACATTGGTTCGATCCGTGGGTGCCAACGCGGACCTCATGGATGCGGGAGCGAAGAAACCGTGGGTTGCCAGATGCAAGAACTGATGCTTCGGGGCAAGCTCACAAAAGGCGTCTTCTGTTGCTCCATCTTCGCGCAAAATTTTGACTTGAGCGTTGGGAAAAAAACGCTCGAACGAGTCGCGAATTGTCGCAACTTCGGTTTGAGTCTCCGTCAACGGTGCCCACTGTCGCGTTGCACCGACGGCCCGATTCCTGGCGGAGTCGCGACGGTCAGCAATCAATGGACTTTGTTCGATGGTCGCACCATAGTCCACATCTCCGACTAATAACAGCGATGCCGAATCGTGTTCAATCATTCCATCCCGCGCGACCATTTCGGATAACTGCTGCGGGACTGGTAGGGTAACAAAAGCGAAATCTTCAATCAAATACGAGTTAGGCTTGCTGCCCGGCAACGCGGCCCATGGAATAGTCGCGGTGGCACCTTCAGGCGAGAGCAGAATGGTTGTCACGCCCTCCAGTTCCGTGAGCAAGGGCTCCCACAATAGTTTACGCAATGCCAAACCAGGGTCCGCATCCCGGTCCATAGGTTGGCTCAAACCCCGGCGCCAGAGATCGACTTGCTCGTCAACTTCGTCGACCAATCCGAGTTCAACCAACTTCACACTTCCGCTGGCTCTAGCGACAAATGCGCAATACGCGTGCTCAGACAACTTCACCCCATATTCATTGACAGTTTCCGTTCGACGTTTGTATCGATAGATATCCACAATGACCGCATCAGCCGGTAACACTTTTGAGAGTTCGGTCGCTTGGATTCTGGCTATTTGCCGTGCCGCCCGATAATCGGCACTCGCGGCACTCAATTCTCGTTCCAGTTGATTCCGTTCAATGTCCAACGCCGCGATCGTTTGTTGCCAATCGTCCCATTTGCCAGGATCAAGTTGAGCGGCCAACGAGAGCGTGGCCAGTTGCGACGCGACCGTCCGCAATTGTTCCAATGTGGATTTGATCGAGGGGTCGTCGGTTTCTTGAGCCAGCCGCATCAAGCGTTGCCTGGTAAAGGTCGCTCCTTTCCAGGACATGGCCTGGTTCATGATTGGCTCGGGTGCAAAACCACCTTCAACGCCAATCGAGATTAACTCTGCCAAGAAAGTATACTCCTGTTGCAAGGCAAGCTGAGCACTTTCAGACTGGTCTAAAGCGTTTTGTTCGAGAAGTCGTGAAGACATTTCCATGGCTTCGGTTAAATGTTGGTAAGCATCGTTGTGCTTTTCGAGAGCCATCTGCACGGCTCCGAGACTGAACAAGCCTTCTGCAATGTTAAAATGGTCACGAGTGTATATCCGCCGCTTCATGGCTAGTGACTCGGCATACAGTGCCTCCGCATCTGCCATGCGACCAAGCGACTGTTGGACCAGAGCTAGATTGTGCACACGAGTTGCCACCTGCGAATGATCGCTGGGATAGAGTCGGCGAACCATGGCCAAGGACTCAATCAGGTACGGTTCTGCTTCGGCTGGTCGACCTTGAGAAACACGCAGCATCGCCAGATTATTGGAAACTTCGGCGGTACCTTCGTTGTCGCCGGCGGATAACCGTTGGTGCATGGCCAACGATTCTTGGTAAAGTTGATCCGCTTCTTCAGTTCGATCAAGATGTTTCCGCACCAACCCCAAGCTGTTCAGGATTCTGGCGGTGTTGGGATGGTCGCCGGGAAACAGACGGCGGGACATGGCTAACGCTTCGTCGAGAAGCGACTCTGCGTCCTGGGTTCTTCCTTGGAAACTTCTCACCAACGCCAGCGAGTTCAATGTGGTGGCAATGCTAGGATGGTCCCCCGGATACAGTCGGCGGTACATCGCCAGTGATTCTTCGTAAAGTACTTCGGCTTCGGACAAGCGGCCCGAGTTACCTCGTGTAACTGCCAGGCCACCAATGCAAAGGGCAACTCGAGGATGGTCGCCCGCGAACAGCCTTCGGTACATCGCCAGCGATTCTTCGAACAGAACTTCGGCGTCGCTCAACCGACCAAGGTCCAATCGCACACTCGCCAATTCGTACAGACTGAACGCTACTTCCGAATGGTCCCCAGGGAACAAACGCCGCAGCATTGCCAACGCGTCGACTAATAAAGGCTCTGCTTCGGCCGACCGACCAAGAGAGTTGCGCACCGACGCCAAGTTACTCAAACTGTATGCGACTTGAGGATGATCGCCCGGGACCATCCGCCGCAACATGGCCAACGATTCGGCATAGAGCGGCTCTGCTTCATTCAATCGACCGAGGGAGTCACGCACCAGTGCCAAGTTGTTTAGTATTGTCGCCACCTGCGGGTCATCGCCGGGTGACAAACGCCGCTGCATTGCCAATGCTTCTACCAAGAGTGGTTCTGCGTCCTTGGCCCGCCCCAGAGACTCACGGACCGACGCCAAGTTGCTCAAGCACATCGCCACGTAGTGAGAATCATCTCGAAACAGCCGACGCAGCATTGCCAAAGCTTCATCCAAGACTGGTTCCGCTTCCACAACACGTCCGAGTGACTTCCGAACATGGGCCAGGTTGATCAAGCTAATCGCCCTGAGAGGGTGGTCGTCCGGCAAGATTCGTCGGTAATAGTTCGCAACTTCTTCAATCAAGGGTTCCGCCTCGGCCCCTCGACCTAGCGATTGAAGCACTATTGCCAAATTGCTCATGCTGGAGATCACGGAAGGATGAGATTGTCCCAAGAGTCGCAGTTGGATCTCCAAGGATTCTCGAACCAATGCTTCCGTCTCGGGCGAAGGGCCCATTGCCAATCGACTCGCGAATTGATCCTGCACTGCATACGCCTGCTGTAGTTCAAGTTCCGCGGCTTTCGTAAGACCAAGTTCGAGTTTCGGTGCCGCATCAATCACAATTCGCTTGAGGTTCATGGGTGTCGTCGAGACGGTCATTGAGAAATTTCGGATCAAGACCGTGGGGTTTTCGAGGTACGCGATCAACGCCACTGACGGTGTCGGAGAAACAACTTTCCATAAGCCGCCGCAATACGAGACTCGCCAGTTTCCGGACGGAAGAGGATGCTCTAGTTGGATCGACTGAATCTTTTGCGGAACATTCGAGTCACGCGTTTCTGGATCAGGAGTAGGAGTACCAAATAGCGTGATTTCCGATCGAACCACTCCTTCAGTCCGCTTTTGCCGCAACACAACATAACTGTTCGGGGCCGCTTCCAAATCAAAGAGAATCTTTAGCTCGGATTTTTGCCCGTCGTCGGCCAGTACCGGAAACTGCAGATCCAATTCAATATCGATCCAGTCTTCACAACTCATCGGGCGAGACAGCTTGGCCCCGGCACCCAAGATTAGCTGGCCGGATTCCCAAACCACGGCTTCCGCCTTGCCTGCGATCGCGTAATTCGCGCGAGTGTCGATCGAAAAAGCATCGTCGAGCAGCCGCTCCAGTTTCGGTGGATTGGCATACGGTGCCTCGGGGCTGGGCGTTGGCAATCCCAGCGATTCCCATCGAATGCCTGGCGTGATTGCATCTTGATCTTGCGTTCGAGTGTTCGTGGACTCTTGGTCGAGTCGCCCCAAGCAAGTCGTTAGCGATGGCCCACCTGCTGTGATTAGAAGGAAGGCCGTCACCATCAAATTGCGGGACCATGATTGAATGAATCGAATCAACCGATTGCCAGTTGGGAACTTGCTTGGACTCATTGCCACTTTTCCTTAGTCAGTTCGAATCATGCTGATTCCAGGAGCGGAACGCCAACCGGCACCAATTGGTGCCAACCGTGCGTCGCTGATTGGTGGCCGACGTTCGTGACGTGGTGTGACCCGCGGTTGAAGTCTTGCGACCTGCCTGGAAACGGGCAGAGCCTCAACCTTGTTCCGGGTGTGTTGGTGGACATGTCGGAGCGTGCGCACGCAACGGCTTGCCGCGATGCCGAATTTCAAGTGGGTAGGCCACCGGCGATGCTAAGTATATCGCACGCCGCGGAATTCTGGCTCGAAAAAGGCTGGAAGCAAGCCATCGACCTCCAATAGACCTTGGCGCGTCAAGCGAATCTCTCGCGGCTCAATCACGACCATGCCATTGGCGGCGTGTTGTTGCCACTCCTGTTTCCATTGGTCGAGGATATTCACTTGGTACTTCTCTTCGAAATACGAGACTCGCAAGTAACCCTTCTTAAGTTGCAGGATCATCTCGCGAATCAGCATCTGCAAACGCGATGGAACCAAGGCTCGCCCGATCGGCAACACTTGATCTTGGATCAGGTCTCCGATGTACTGTGACCACTCAGCTTTGTTCTGATAATGAACACCACTAACATGACCAAAACTCGCGATACCCGTTGCCAACAAATCGGCGCCCTGCCAAAGATTGTCTCGATAGCTGAAATTTACTTTCTGAGGATCTTTGACCACCGTGTAAGCACTGGAAACGTGATAGCCCGCTGCCAAAAACTCATCAAAGGCATAATCAACCCACGCTCGTTTGAGTGGCCAATCGGCGACTGGGGTCTCAATCTTGTTGCCCAAGATGTCCTGCGAATAAACCGTATTGAAAGGCAACTCCATCTGATAAATGGTGACGCTGTCAGGTGACAGAGCAATCGCCTGGCGAATGTTGTCACGCCAATTCTCCCAGGTCTCGCCAACCATCCCCGCGATCAAGTCGATATTGACGTTGGGGAATCCAATCGCTTGGATCCACTCCCAAGCGCGGAATACTTCCGGTGCCAAGTGCGCTCGACCGTTTGCCTCGAGTATCGAATCTGTGAAACTCTCGACGCCAAGGCTCAAGCGAGTGACCCCCAATTCTTTCAGGGTCCTTAACTTGGCTTCACGCAACGTGCCTGGTTCGCATTCGAACGTGACCTCTTCCGCCAAGTCCCAGTTGATGTTCGCCCGCAAACGCTCGACCAAAGCAGTTAACTGTCGCGGACTAAGGAACGATGGCGTTCCTCCGCCGAAGTAGACAAAGCGAAACGGACGTTGCCCCATCACGGGCAAACGGGATACGAGCTCGATTTCTTTGGCCAACGCCTGAACGTACTGCTCAATATCGCTGGCTTTGTTGTCGGTAAAAACTTTGAAGTAGCAAAACTTACAACGTTTGCGACAGAAAGGAATGTGAAGATACAACCCCAGCGGGACGTTGCCCGGGGGTTGGGCCATGACCCGTTGAACCTCCGACACCAATTCTTTCCGCCACTGCGAAAACGGCGGATAGTTCGAAATAAAGTAACTTCCCACTTCGGTCTTCGCAGACGAAGCGGGCGTTGTCTTGGCAAGTGGTACGGTAGTCATGGCAACCGGTATCTCTAAAGGCTGGGGCGGATGATTGAGTTCGTTTTCTGCAATTCACGGTGTCGCAACTTGTGTCGCTGAACGTTGGACAGCGGGGTTGGCAAGCCGGAAACGTCGCGAAATTTTGGGTGAGGGATCGGGGTGGTTCTCAAGTTTGTAAGTTGGACTGTTTGTAAGTTGGACTGTGGGAACGGGCTGCGACACGTGCTTGCCCACCGACGCCGGGTTAGATTGTAGTCGACCTGCCCCCACTGCCGCAAGGAATTGAACTGGGGGCTCGTCGCACAAGTCCTTGCCGTTGAGCAACAAAGATCGGTAAACTGATGGCTCGCCGAATCAGGGCTTCGGGTCGCTGCGTTTCTGGAAGCCTCGGTGGTAGCCGAAATTTCGCGCGCAGGGACGATGAGGGCTTCGGTGGGATGTCGAGGTTCTCGAAGACGATACTTTCAGCCTTGTCGCAACTAAGTCAAAGGGTCATTTATGGAACGTCCACCAGGTAAAGTCTCGTTCGATAATCGTGGACGTGTGGCGATTGTGACCGGTGTCGCGGGTGGAATTGGCTGGGCGATTGCCCAAGGCTTTGCGGATTCCGGGGCGACTGTTTACGGACTGGATCTTGGCGCTGCCCCCGCAGTTGACGAGCGGATCGTGGTCGTCAATGCCGACGTCAGCGATCGGGCTCAAGTCGAGTCTTCGGTCGCGAGAATTATTGGCAAGACCGGCGGCGTGGATGTGCTGGTCAATAATGCCGCCATCCAGCCCGTCGATTCGTTTCGGCCACTCCATCAGATTGAGCCGCAACTCTTGGAACAAATGCTGCGGATCAACGTAGGGGGTTACAATTGGGTGGCCCGAAGTGTCTTGCCGCAGATGATCCAGCAACAGAGCGGTGTCATTGTGAATTTAGCAAGCGCTCATGCTTGGCGATCTTCCCGAGATGTACCAGGCTATGGCCCGACCAAGGCTGCGAACCGGATGCAAGCCGTCCAATGGGCGTTGGATTATGCTCGGCAGGGAGTTCGAGTGGTCTCCGTGAGTCCGGGTGCGATCGATACGCCGTTGGTTCGAGCCAGTCTCGAAAAGCAGGGCGGTGAGGGCGCCTTGGCCAACCGGCATCCCTTGGGCCGCTTGGGAAAACCGGAAGAAATCGCGGCGGCGGTGATTTGGCTGGCCAGCCCCGGAGCGTCGTTCGTCACGGCGACCGATTTGGAGGTTGACGGGGGATTGGGCGGCTTTGGATCTTTTGCGGATCCCTACATGATGCCGTCACGTTACGAAAAGGGCTAGTAAGCGGTAAGAAGTGGTCCAATTCGAGAGTCTGCGACACGGTGTTGGGACGAACTGATGATTTGGGAGTTTTTCCCAAATATTGGCTCTCGAAAGGAGCCGTGTTTGATGGTACTCTTGTAACGTCGTGGTGGACGCTCGGCTTTCGATACAAGTACTTGTAGTTGACGCATGCTAATCAAACAGAAAAAAATTCTCCTGACGCCAATGGAGCGCGAGGGAATGCGGGTTGCGGGTCGCTTCAATGCGCAGCTGATGGATTTTATTCGCCCCCATGTTCAAGCCGGTGTTACGACCGGAGCGATTGATAAGTTGATTCACGATTATACCTTGGATCACGGGCATGTACCCGCTTGCTTGGGTTACGGCCCGGTGAAGAATCCCTACCCTCGGTCTTGCTGTACCAGTTTGAATCATGTGGTGTGTCATGGGATACCCGGCAACGAGGTGCTGAAGCCGGGCGATATCATGAACTTGGATCTGACCACCATTGTCAACGGATGGCACGGCGACCAGTCCGAGACGTTTGTGATTGAGCCCATTGCCAGTGACGTTCGCCAAGTGGTGCAATGTGCGTTTGATTCGCTGCACTTGGCAATCGCTGCGCTTTATCCAGGTTGCTCCCTCGATTTAATTGGGCAGGTCATCGCGCGACACGCGGCTCGCTTTAAGTTCGGCGTGGTGGATAAGTACGTCGGTCATGGAATTGGTCGCAGGTTTCATCAACCACCGAATGTTTCGCATGTGCCGACTCGCGAAGCCAAAAGTCTGAGAATTGAGCCCGGGCTCTGCTTTACGATAGAACCGATGATCAATGGTGGCTCGAAAAAGACGGTTGAAGATCCACGGGACGGTTGGACGGTGAGAACTTCCGATGGCAAGGTCTCAGCCCAGTTCGAGCACACGTTGTTGATGACGGAAGCGGGGGTCGAAGTTTTAACGACAACCGAAAATGGTCCGCAACCAGGGCATAAGTTCTAGCGAGAATCAGATCGCACGGAACTCTAATCGTTGACCGACGGATCGGAGACTACCATGAAGTTTTTGCTCGATGCGGCGCCATTGCGTTTGTCGTTAGTTGCGGCTTTTTGGTGTTTTTGCCTTCTTCCGTTTGCTTCCACGGGAAGAGTTCTGGCGCAGTTGCCCGCAGATCGTTCGACCAACGTCTATCTCGAAGAATTAGAAAAGCAACAGCTGTTCGGCTCGGTTATCCGCCATTGCGAAATGCAGATGACCGTCTCGTCGGTGCCCGCGGGACTGAAGTCGCAATTGGCCGCGCGGTGGATTCGCTGTTTGACCTTGCAAACCTTGGCGTTGGAGCCGTCCGCGGCTGCGGAGGTTTGGCCGCAAGTGAAGGAAACAGCCAACCGGCTTGTGGCAGAGACTCAATTGTATCCCCAAAGTTCCTTGGTACGTTTTCAAGCGGCACTGATTGGTTTGGGTGAAGCGCGTCTGGCCAGCTTGTACCCTGCGACTTCGACGGAACGTGCTCCCTTGCGCGAACGCGGCGTGGAAGCCGCGCGACAATCTCTCAACGATCTCCGGACCTTAAACGACGAGTTATTGCGACTCGCTCCAAGTCTGCCGCAGCGTTCACCAGCGAACGAACCATTTCCCGAGTTGAATCGAGAGCAGATGTATGCCTTGGCGCGAGATGTGGAGTTTCAAAGCTTGGCTGCCATGTCGGTTCGAGCGAGGTTTTACTCGGAGAATGAACAAGCGAGTCGACTGGATACGGGCCAGCAAATCATCGAACGAGCGGCTGAACTGCAACCGAAAATGTCGAACGAGTCGCTCCTGTGGTGGGAGACTCAGTATTTGGCGTTGGAAGCCCTGCGAAACTTGCAAGAATGGAGCCAATGGAACGTGAAGTGGCAGAACTCACCGCTGCCATTGGCCCCGCAACAAGTGCTGGGGAAATTGACCGCGGCTCGACTCGAAGCCCTCCTGGACCAAGGGTCGCGGAAGAGCCCTCCCGACTTCACGGAATCGTTGGCGCAAGCGAACGACTTTTTCGTATTGTTGCAAAAGCGAGATCCTCAAAGTCTGTTAGAGGTCAAGAATACGGCCGACCTCACACATGCCACCGCTTGGCCTGAGTTCGATGTCGCACGGGCCCGTCTGTATTTGCTTTTGGCCACCGAGGCTGACCGAGTCGCCAGTGAGAAGTCGGGCGAAAAAATCGAAGTAGCCAGTCTGGGTGCCGAATCACAGATCTTGGAGTTTTCTCGCGAAGTTGCCAAACAACACGGAAGTTATTGGAGTGGGGAGTTGATTCGTCGACTGATGTCTCGCTCGAGCCCCAACGGAGCCGCCGCTGCCGCTGTCTCGCCGTTGTTGGTGCGTCAAATGATTACCGACGGGGATTGGGGACAGGTTCGCGACTTGGTGCAAACAGGGGTTAGGCAGGCCGTCGAAGCCAAGAATCCCGACCGGGCGTTTGAACTCGCGACACTGGTGGCGGGCGTACCGAAGGTCATTGGACCGCAAGCCTGGATGATCGAACAAATCGAGGCAACGGCCTTGGGTTTCCCGGAACATCCCGAGGCAGCCAAAACGCATCATTTCGCCAATGTGATTGCCAGTCTTCTGGCCCAATCGCAGGCGGAGTATCAAGCCAGTGCCATGGAGGTCTGGAAACGACATCGAACGACTTGGCCGCAAACCGAATCGGCCCACAAGGTTCGGTTGCTATTGGCCGAGGCACTTCGCAAGGAAGGCCAAGCGGACCTGGCAGCCATTGAATTATTGGAAGTGCCGGCTTCGTCCGTATCATTTCCCGCCGCGATCAAGCAGCTGACAGGAGCGATTCACGGCTTGCTTTACGATTCTAAGTTGAACGCGTCGCAGCGCGTGGATGTCGCCGATCACTGGGTGAAGCTAATTCGTCCAAAATTGCAGGCGAACGGCCAGTGGCTGCCGCAGTGGACATCAGACACGAAACTGTTGGCATTGTTGGCGATTCAATTGCAACTCGAAGCGCAGGACCGTCAAGCCGCTTGGATTTCCAGCCTCTTGAAAATCGTCGAACCGCAATCGCCGGACATAGACGAATCCGTGCGCTCGCGATTTGCGGTCGTAGCGACGCTCGTGGAATACGAGCAGATTGCGGGAGGAACCACGTCTTTGGATCAATTATCACAACTAGGAATCCAAATCACGGCTTCAGATTTGGTTTGGTTGGCTCGAGCTCTGGAGCTCCGTTTGCCGCGACTCGGTCTCGTTGGAGAGCTCGAACTTGCGCAAGCCGGCCCGAATCGTGCTGGACTTGCACGACGTGCCGCCACAATCCAAGCCACGGTGATTGCCCAAATCGAAGCGCATTATCCTCAAGTTGCCGACAATAATCGGGATTGGTTGTCCTTACAAAAGATGGCTTCCCTTACTTTTTCCGATCGAATTTCAGACGCGATCGAAATTGCAAAGACCGTGGCCGGAAACAATGACAAGAGCTTGCCCCACCAGCAGTGGTTGGGCTACTGCTTGATTCGATCCAATCATCCAGAGGATTCTGCGGCGGCGAAGAGACAATGGCGGAAGATAGGATTCCTAACACAAAAAAATAGCGACGATTGGTTCGAGGCCAAGTACTACTTGGCCGAATCGCAGCGGCGACTGGGCGAGAAAGATGAAGCCGCGAAGCTGTTGCAGTTCGTCAAATTAACGGAACCGCAAGCTTGGCAACAGACGCCTCATCACGCTCAGTTGGAAAGATTGCTCAAGTCCTTGGCGTCCAATTAGCAGGAAATTGCCTGTACGAACAAACCACACAGGCGTCATAAATTACGGTCACGACCTTGTGTTCTGGCGGTTCTAACGCCTGAAATGAATTTGTTATAGACGTACGCTTCCCGAAATCGATGATCACGGACACGGCCTCGGGTGTTTCGGAACGCGAATGGGTTTTTGTATGTCCCAATGGTGTGCAAACTGCAAATCACATGTGAATGTGATTGCAGGAAAAAACGAACTGAAAATCTGCTTCGAATGCGGCTGCGAACTCTCGCTACGACCAGAAGAATCGTTAAAGACCGTTGCTCTATTCAAGTCACTCTTGGACCTCGACTCAGGTATCGCGAGATATCCTGGGGAACTGGCGAATCTGGAATCGAACCTTGAACTGGCTCCTGAAGTTCCCTTGGAAACCAGTCGTTATCTGCCTTCCGATCTGTTTGACATCTCGGCCCGGGATGTCGAGTTTAGTGAATTGTGGCAGTCCGAACAACTCTTGGAACGCATCATTCAACTGGAGCAAACGTTTGCTTTGGCGGAAAACCTGATTGCCGATGCTCCGGTCGAGACAGAAAACCCGATGATCGGAAGTAACACTCGAGTTACTGAACCGACTCCCGCTTCGGCACCGCTATTGAGAATCGACTCTGGGCACATTGCCACACCCGACCAGGTCCGAAGTTACAACGAAGCGAAATCTCGACGAGCGTTCCAAGAGCAATCGTCCGAGCAAAACTCGGCTGACGGTCCTTCCCAGGCCGTTTCCAACGTACAACTTTCGAGTTCCACGGCCAAGTTTCGCGTGGATAGCGGCCATCAGTTCGAGCTGCCAATTGCCAAGCCGATCGGAAGTATCGAGTCCGCTTCGAATCCGATTTTGCGTAAAGACATTGGGCACTCGGAACATCTATTCGAGTCTACAAGTTGGGATCGTGACTCTAAGATTTTCACTGCTGCGGCTTTGGGAACCGCTTGGGTCGTGCAATTGCTCATTGGTTTGGCAGTTGTCTCGGACGCGCCGCTGGTGGTCTGGAGTATGTGGTTGGTGGCCGAGACCGTCGGAACAATTTGTTTGGGCCGAGTCGGTTGGCAAATGCTGCGAAGCCGCGACGCAGGCAACACCAGCATTCGAGTCGCTCCGCGATTCGCTGGGCAAAACGCCGCGAATCGAGAAAAGCGAGCCACCCAGCTTTCCAATATCGATTAGGGCACGCAAGATCACACTGGCATGCTGCGTTGGGGGCGCAATAGTCGGACCATGAAGTGATCGACGCCCATTAGCTGGTCGCTGACTTCTCCTCCACCGTAGCCGGAGCGATTGACGCCGGAGCGTTCGGAATGCCGCGTGTCTTGATAAAGCCCGACAGGCCAACAATCACGACGGCTAACAAAATTAGAATCATTTGCCAGAACCCGCGCGCGTTCCGCATGAACTGAAAGGCTTTCGAGCGACCGACCAGCCCTGACGCGATTAGCATCAACGCGAATGCCAACAGCATTTTTACTCCCAAAAACGCGTGATAAATTTTATCCCCGGCGTCATTGTGAGCCCCCATCGCACGCATGTAGTTGTAGAAGCCGGTAATCAACAAGAACGCGATTCCTCCATGAACGAACCATTTCCAACGGCGGACGAGGGATTCCTGAACCCCTGTTGCGACTTCAGACCCCAATTCACGCAGTGATGGTGCCGCAACAAATGACATGTAGATGCTTCCTCCCACCAAGGTGATAGCGGTCAATAAGTGGACCACGCGGGAACCCACGTCCACCAACAGAAGCATATCCATGTCTTTTCCTTATCTCAAATCGAACGCCGAAGATTCCCATGTGAACCAAGACTTGCCATCGTTCGCCAGCCGAACTTGCAATCGTCCCTGATAAACATCGCCCGCCAATTGTATCAATAACCAACGAGATTGCCGATCCAGGATCCGAAACTTACCGCGATCCAATCGACGCACACAACCACGATTCCCAGAAATCGGACCTTCGTAGTCCAAGTAAATCGAGCGATGCAGTGGCAGTTCTTCTACCTGACGACTTGCTCCGTCGCTGGCAAAAGGTTGCGTGGCCCAAGTTTGTAAACCAGTGGCCGTTTCGAGCATCACGTCCCAATGGTCCGCTCGCCCGCTATCGAGCGGGACCTGATGCTCCAGGATCACGAATCGGCCCGCGTCCGGAAGCAAGCACCAATTCGACTCGCTATCGGAGCTCATGGCAGATCATTGCTGGAAGTCCAGCCATTATGGTAGTTGACCCACCCCCAAAACGGGTTTTGCGTGTCGCTTCGGGTCCTCAAGTCTTCGAGGATAACGGTCCGGCTCGGCGATACCAACAGTTTGGTGCTCTTGGCGGCTTTGTTCCAGCCAAACAAGATCTCTTCCTCCATCTTGGCCCATTGCGGCGATACCCAGAACCGAATCGAATCACCGCCACGATTGGCGTAAAACTTGGTCTGTCCCGTGGAAGTTAGAGATATCTCGCCACTGACACTTAGGCTGGAACGACTTTGTTCGACATTCCAAGCTTGCGGCAATACCACCAGATTCGAAGGGATATCGTTTAGCTCCAGCCACCAAAAATAATTGTCCCAAGGACGCATCGTCGTTACTTCAAATTCAGTTGCCGCAAATGAACGGCGTCGATTTTGCATCCAATCGAACAGATGGATGATCTCTTCGAGGAAGTGTTCGGAACGTCTGCCGACATACTTGACCACAATGAAGTTTTGATGCGGCGACAGTGCCATGTCTTGAAATATTCCCTCGCGTTTGTCGAACTTGCCCACCATCCCGCGATTAGGTGGCAAATGGTTCTCGCCAAACACAAAATAGAAGGGCAAGTTTCTTTTCGAGTTCTCAGCGTAGAAACTTATGTATCGATCTGCCAAGGCGGAAATGGGAATGACGCCCGCCCACATATCTGGATGAGCCAAACCAATATCCCAAGCAACCTCGCCGCCGGTTCCATGTCCAGACAAGAACACGCGATCCGAATCAATCGAGAACATCCGCAAACTTTCTCGCAAGCTCCGCATGACGACGAATGCCGCGTGTGGATCATATCCATATTCATGCTCCTGAGGCTTTCGCCAATCCGGTGCGATCACGATATAGCCATTCCGCGAAGCCTGGCCAGTACGATATCCGTCTTGCGGCGATAGGCGACTGTCCCACCACTCGACTTCAAAATCAGGGTTCGATTGGATGTCGCATAGCGCCACGACGCAGGGATATTTTTTGTAAGGGCTGTACTCGGGAGGTAGTTGCACCAAATACTCC
Organism: Planctomycetaceae bacterium; assembly: GCA_016794985.1. Taxonomy (GTDB): domain Bacteria; phylum Planctomycetota; class Planctomycetia; order Pirellulales; family Pirellulaceae; genus M30B19. Next base: position 67,247 of record JAEUIQ010000046.1, read on the forward strand.
GGCTGTCCGGGGACCTCGGCCAGCCGAATTCGAAAGAAACCTTGCGAATTCGGTTGTGGAGCAGGTGCTGCTTTCCAAGGTAACAAATGCCGAGCGATCGCCGCCAAGTATCGAGCGCTTCCCGCTTCGATTTCTCTCAGGCGTTGGATGATTTCGTCTCGCTCGTTCTGATCGATCGAGTTCAAATACTGTAAGAGAAGATCGCGGGTCTCCATCAAGGTCAGGGCGACGGTAACATTGTCAAACGATTCGGCGGCTCCCATCAACCAACCGCTGATCAAGAAAGACATCGAACTGTCCGCGCCCAAATTGCCGTCTCGTGTCCGCAGATTAAAGGTCGCGAATCGATCGCGATTGTGCAGATTTAGATTGGTTAAGATCTCTTGCTCAAGAGCCGCCAACTCGGCTCCAATTTTTTCATCCAATTGATTGGCCGCCGTGTACGTCGCAAAAGTCTGTTTGATCGACTCTCGCAATTGTTCTAACTCGCGTTGCGAGGTTTGAATGTTCTTGATTCGGTCGCTTACATCGACCATGGTTTCCGGAGAAACATTTTGCGGGTCAATGTTCTCCAACAGATTACTGACCGTTTGCAACTGTCCGGCTTCCCAACGCCGATCCAACTCGCGCACCACCAATCGTGTCGAAGCAGTCACAAGACCCGTCTTCAGCCGATCGAATCTCTCTCGCTCCAGCGTTGGAAAATCGACTTGCAACTGATTCAATTCACGGATGGCTTCGTTGTATCGCTCGGCCGAAATCAAAAATTCAATAATCTGCTCCCGTTGGTCGTAGTTTGACAAATCTTCAGTCGCGTTCCGTAGCATCTTTACCAACAAGTCCCCAGGAATCGAGGCGGTCGACATTCGGAAATCAAAGGGAAATTCGAAGAGCCCGTCTCCTTCCATGTCGATGCCGTGGACTTGAACATAACTCGGATCCAACTTGGTAATGCCTTGCAGCAACCATTTCGCTCCCATGTTGGTCTCGACAAAGACTTTGCGACGACCGAATTCGTTGAAGGGCAATGTTTGTAAAGTTGCCCCAATTGCCCGAATGGATGCCAAGTGTGGGGCAACCTTGTCCTGCTGAAGGTCATAAGATAGTGGGGCGGGTGTCACTTCAGGTTGGATCGTCGCGGACCGAGTGGGAAGAACGATCCGACGCGATCCTTCCAAGATGCTGACCACGCGAGCCGGATCAGACTTCGATGGAGAGGACAAAAACATTCGGTCCTCAGTCGCAATGCCGCGAAACTGCAATTTGGTCGGTGTATGCTCAATCAAAGAATTGGACTGGCCGCACACCTGGGCCAGGAAACTTCCGAAGAACAGCGACACGAACAGCGTTGCTGAAGACCATTTGCTGATGACTCGCAAATCCACCGCGACCTTTGGAATCCAGTTTACATGCATAGTTTCAACCATCGAACATTCATCACGAAACGGCTGACAAGCGACGCCAATTCTTCCGACCCGAACTATTAATGCAGCCCTGCCAACTGCGGGGGCGAATCATTTACCAGCCGCCAACAGACTGGACGTCGGGCTTACTTTTCTCGAGGTCGTTCCGCAGACGGCGCCTTGGCCGGTGCCGCAACTGGCGGGTTTTCCCACAGGCGACTCAACCACTGGGTTGCCGGTTCAGGCCAACCAGTCACCGGAAAATCCGTTCGCCGCAGCCCATAGCCATGCCCACCCTCGCGGAACAAGTGTAACTCAAGCGGTACACCAAGTTTTTGCAAATGTGTCGCAAAAGTCAAACTATTAAGCGGCGTAACCGGATCATCCTGTGCATGAACTAAAAATGTCGGCGGGTACTGGCCTGCATTGCCCACTAATGGGCTTAACTCATCGCCTTCGGCCAGATAAGCAGGATAAATCAAAAGTGAAAAAGTTGGGCGGCAATCCATTTTGTCGGCTTCATCGACGACATCGTACTGCCGACCGATCTCGGAACTCGCGACCGCAGCCGCGTGCCCACCCGCTGAAAACCCTAGAATGCCAATCCGATTCGGGTCGATGTTCCATTCCTTCGCCTTCTGCCGGGTCAAACTCAACGCCCGTTGAGCGTCAATCACAGCCGCTTTCCAGCGGTCGGGACCGGGTCTGGCCGGCACGCGATACTTCAAAACAATAGCCGTGACTCCTTGTTTGACAAGCCACTCGGCGACCTCGGTACCTTCCAAGTCGTAGGCCAAAATGTGGTAACCGCCACCAGGACAAATCACCACAGCAGCCCGCGAAGAATTGGGTTGCGGTGGCTGATAGACAGCCACTTGCGGGAGCGAGACATTTCCCAACCGAATGACCGTACGCCCTGCAACACGATCGCTTTGTTCTGTCGAAGTGTCCGCCTCCTCCGGCAATTTGTAATCCGCAGGATCACCCGGTAATCTTCCGTTCAGGCTTTCCGGCCACAAATCCATCACGATCGGCGAAGGCAATTTCGAAGCTTCTTGACACCATCCTACACCTCCCGGCATCAGCATTACTCCGAGCACAAAACCTAGGAAGAGGATCTGGCCGAGTCGAATCATTCGGTGGTGTCGCATTCAGAGTCCTTGCGTAAGCGGCTTTCGTTGGTTTGTGACCCAGCTCAAAATTGTACCGCCGACGCCGATGCCTGTCACGCAACCGTCCTTCGACAACCAATTCCAACTAACCAGGCGGCTTTGCCTCCGGGCCTTCTGGACTGATGGGGGCCTGCGATTTCTTCTCGAGTCGGCCAGCATCGCGCAGTGATGCGCGGAGCAAATACTCGATCTGACCGTTGACGCTGCGGAACTCGTCCTCGGCCCAACGCCGAACGGCGTCTAAAATCTGCGGGTCGATTCTTAAGAGAAATGAATCTCGCGCCACGCGTTGGCCCTCCGACACTCTGAAACCCACGAAGAACATAAAACGCAAAGCGACTGCCTCAGGGTTTCACAGCGTTCGAGGGAGCGAACGTCGAGAAATCTGAGACAGACGCGGACTCGCTTGATTAATTGTGCAGGGTACCCGCATTGATCACGGCTTGGGCAGGACCATGACCGCACAGTACCACCAATAGGTTGCAAACCATCGCCGCTCGCCGTTCCTCGTCCAAGTGAATGACTTCATCCTTCGCGAGTCGCTCCAAAGCGCTATGGACCATGCCGACCGCGCCTTCCACGATCTTCGACCGAGCCGCGACGACCGCCTGAGCCTGTTGACGTTGCAACATGACCGCAGCAATCTCCGGAGCATACGCGATATGACTGATCCGAGCTTCAATGACTTCGACACCCGCTTTTTCCAATCGATCTTGAATGTCGATCTTCAGTTGATCCGCAACCTCGACGGGATTTCCACGCAACGACATCTCGTGGTCTTCGCTATCGTAAGGATGGCGAGTCGCCAATCCTCGCAAGGCTGCTTCACTTTGAACCGCGACATAGTCTTCATAGTCGTCCACTTCGAACATGGCCTCGGCGGTGTTCACCACTCGCCATACGACGACTGCCGAAATCTCGATCGGATTGCCGTCCTTGTCATTCACTTTCGATGGCCGACCGGCGGACCTTGACTTGTGAGTCAACACCTTTCCCGTCGCATCCTTGGTTTCTGGTGTCGTGATCGCCCCCGTCTCAAAGTTTCTGACCCGCAGCGAAATCTTGTGCTTGCTGTAAAAGGGATTGACCCAGAAGAAACCTGTCGCTCGAGTCGAACCCACATAGCTACCAAACAGCAGATAAACCCGTGATTCGTTCGGCGCGATCGCTTGCAATCCACACAAGATCAAAATGGACGACAAAACACTAACACCCGCTCCCAACATCCACCACACGTTCGGTGGACCTTTCACCGGAGGTATTGCCGTGTACACGCACCAGCCCGCTGCGACCAAAAGCCCCAACGCCACCGCCAAACCCAACCATCCCGAAATCGGACGGTAATCTCGTTCCTGGACCATTTTCATCTCCTGTTCCACAAAAACAACTTTCCACACGATTTCTAAAGGATACCAAAGTGATATCACTTAGAAATCATATCGCTATTCGGCGGCCTGTCAAGGATCTTGGGGCGATAAAACCTCCCGCTGGGAATTTTTCGGCGGCAGGATAGACTGGGGGTCCGACCCTGAAACTTGCTGTTTTGTGACATATTTCCTGTTTTTGGCCCGAATGCCCGATGGAAAATCCCCGCCTGAAGATCGCTTGGGTCGTTGGAGGTTCGAGCGGCTTGGGGTTGACGATTGCTTCTGAATTGCTGGGTAAGGGATATCGAGTCACGCTGTTCGCGCGGGACCTCGATCGGCTCGAACGGGCCCGCCAGTGGCTGCTTGCATCCGACTCGACGGTGTCCGCGGAAGAGGTACGAGTCGAAGTCTGTGATGCCGCGAACCTTGACTCGATCACGCGCTCGTTTACGCGACATTTCGCGGAATGTGGCCGCTTGGACTTGTTGGTTAACGCGGTTGGACAGAGCTGCCGCAGTTCGGTCGCGGAACCGAATTTCAATCTCTATCGGGAAATGATGGAGGTGAACTACTTCGCCGTGGTTCATTCGACGTTGTTGGCCTTGCCTTGGTTGATTGAACAGCAAGGGAGCTTGGTAAATATCGCGACATTGGCGGCCAAAACACCTTGGCCGTGGATCGCGCCCTATGGAGCCGCTAAGGCAGCGGTCGCCAACTTCACCGACAATGTTCGTCTGGAAACTTCTGATAAAGTGCATGTGTTGCTAGTCTGTCCGGGGCCCATTCGACGCGACGATTCCGGGCACCGATACGCGGCTCAAACGGCGGGGATGAGTGAATCGGCGAATCGCCCGGGAGCTGGAGCACCGGTTTCGACGATCTGTCCGCATTGGCTGGCGAAACGCATTGTGAAGGCGATTGAACGGCGGCAGATATGGTTGGTGTTTCCTTGGAAAGTTCGTGTGCTGTTGGCGGTGCAAGCGATCTCTAGTCGCTTAGGCCAATGGCTTTCGAAACGCTTGACGCGCCGAGCCCTTCATTCCCAAAGTTCCAATCTTTCTTGAACAGGATCGAAGCATGAATTCTATCGATTTCGTCATGTTAGCGCTGTACTTTGTGGCGATGTTCGTGATCGGTTTCTTGGCGATGAAGAATACCAAGACTCAGAGTGATTACTTTCTCGGTGGTCGTTCCTTTGGCAAGCTCTTACAGACATTTGCGGCCTTTGGTGCCGGAACAGGGGCTCACGAGCCAGTGATGGTGGGCCGAGCCATTTGGACCAGTGGCCTGAGTGGGGTGTGGAGCGCGATGCAATGGATGTTTGTCACACCGATTTATTGGATTACCGCAGTCTGGTACCGGCGGATGCGCCATTTGACTTTGGGCGATTGGTTTGTCGAACGATACGAGTCGCGCGCCATGGGCGTCGCGTTTACGATTTATGCTTTAGTGTTTTACATGGCGTTCCTCTCGACCATGTTGACGGCGATCGCGAAGTTCGCCGTACCTCTGTTAGGGGTTGAGACCATCGCGGGCCTTCCCGTTAGCCATGTGATTGTCCCAGCCTTGGCGATTACGGTCGTGGTCTATGGAGTGCTCGGCGGCTTGACGGCGGCCTATTGGACGGACTTGGTTCAAGGGCTGTTGATCATCGTTTTGTCGGTCTTGTTGATCCCGTTTGGACTATGGGCCTTGTCGGCACAAGGCGACCAAACACCATCGTTAAGTGGTGGGTTCGCCGCACTGCACGCTCAATTGCCGGCCGACTTCTTCAGTTTGTTCGGCGGACCGGCAAGTGGCGAGTTCCCGATGCTGTATGTGCTTTGTTTCTCATTGCTCTCTTTGGTTGGCATCGTCGTGCAACCACACTTTATTGCAACAGGTGGTGGATCGGCGAAGACGGAATATGAAGCGAGGTTCGGCTTGGTGGTCGGCAACTACTTGAAACGCTTATGCACGATCGGATGGGCATTAACCAGCCTGCTGGCCCTGGCTCTGTTAGCCAACAGCACCGAAATCGCCATGGATCCAGACCGGGCCTGGGGCGTGGCCGCGCGCGAAATTCTTGGCCCTTTGAATATGGGGCTCGTCGGTCTGATGTTCGCGTGCTTGTTAGCCGCCATGATGAGTTCGGCGGACGCCTACATGTTGGTGTCCTCGGCACTGGTGGTTCGCAATGTTTACGCGGCCTACATCGACCCCAATGCGTCGGAGGCGCGTTACGTTTGGGTGGGCCGCGTCACAGGTATGATCCTGGTCTTCGGCGCGACCATCGTTTCGTTGGTTTACACAAGTGTCTGGGACCAGTTCAAATTGGCCATGGAGTTTCCGATTCTGTTCGCGGCACCATTTTGGTTGGGCCTGTTCTGGCGGCGGGTTAATACCTGGGCGGTTTGGCTGACCATTGGTTTTTCGCTACTGCTCTTCTTCATCCTGCCATTTGTCCTTCCTGAAATGCTGGCGCTGCGGAAACACGAAGCATTTCAGCAATCGACCGTCATCGAAACAGTGACGACGACGCGAACTGCAACTCCAGCGGATTTCTCAAGACACGAGGCCTGGGTCACTGCCAAACAACAGATCGATCAGTTGCCCGACTCCGAAGTCAAGAACAAGAAGCTCAAAGATCTTGGCAAAGAGCCATCATTCGCCGAACCCGGACAACCCATGCAAGTCACGACCGTGACCGGTGGACGAGCCATCTATTGGCAAAGCGTCAAACCGGATTCCGCAGCAAAAGAACCGGCTAGAAAAGTGATCTTGAGCGAAGAGACCCAAGGCGAGCGAACCATTCGCCGCGAACGATGGGAAGGTGAAATGATTGGCGAAGGTCCGCTGAACATCGACTTCCTCATTTATGCGGCCTTGGGAGTTGACTTGTCGGAAGCCAGCAAAGCCACGCTGGAAGCCTTGCGACTGCCAACGCGTTTGGCATTGCCTTTCCTCGTGTTGATTGGCTTGAGTTACGTCACGCCACGCAACCGTCGCGAAGCCCTCGATCGTTACTATGTCAAAATGAAGACGCCGGTTGCCAAAGATGCTACGACGGATGCCGAGGAATTGCAAATTTCCTACAGCAATCCAAAACGCTTCGAACATCTACGCATGTTCCCTGGCACCGAGTGGGAAATGCTCCGACCGACACGACTGGATGTCGTGGGGTTTGTGGTCTGTGCGGCCGTTGCGGCATTCATCATTTGGCTGTTGGTCTTGATGAGCTCCATTGGTTCTACCTCGACCTAAGCGAGGCACGTTAATCGCAAAGCCACCGCATCAGGTTCTCTACAGCTGGATACTTGTTTCGATCCAACCAAGCAAAGAACCCGTAACATAGAATCAAGAATCCACCTGCCAATAGCAAAGCGACATAAACGTTGGTCGTTTCGCGCCAATAATACGTAGGCTCGAGGCCTTGCCAAGCCGCGTACAGCCACAACGGCCACAAATGCACCACGTGATGCAAAAGATAAGCCGTCAAGGAACGACGACTGAACCGTTCAGCGATTCGGCGAATACCAGCGAACTTTTCCGCTGGCATTTTCAAGTCGAATAGCCAATAGCAAGCGCTAAACGCCGACAGGCCCCAACCGATTGTACCGGTGGTGTACTCGATACTTGGCGGAAACATCGTCCAACTTTTGGGCCATGTATTCGGGAACTGATCCGCGCAAAAATAACGGACGAGCACCGCCGTCGCCGCCAAGATCATCAACGAGATACCAACAACAAAGATCGCTCTTAATGCCACAGCATTCGCCTGATCCGATTTCTCGCCGAAGGTCAATGTACCAACGGAGAACCCCAACAATGGGAACAATAACCAAGGAAAGATCGGGAAATAGCCCACGGCGATGTAACCCAAGATGACATCCGGCAGCGTAAAATCGGGATCAAAGTAGCCTTCGGCCCAATACGATTCCCAATCCGTCAATTGTCGAACAACGGGGCCCATGAGAAACAATAAGGCACAAACCATACCAATCATCTGTGGAGGGGCGTGGCGCGCTAACCCCATGCAGATCATCCCGGTGCCGATCAATGTCAGCACATCCCAATTGAACACATCCTCCGGCATCCAAACGAAAATGTTGAACACGAACCCTAATCCAATCAGGAAGAAGCCGCGTCGCACCGCGATTTTAGTGATCGTTTCATCGCTCTTTTGCCGAGTCGAGCGCCCGTTCAGCCACAACCGGAAACTAATTCCAGAAAGAAACATGAACATCGGCGCCCCAATCCCAGCAATCTTGGGAGTGGCACCCGCCAAGTTTTCACAAAAGTGGACCACAACCATGATCACGATCGATATGGTCCGCAATAGATCAATGGATGAGTATCGCATGGTTTACGGAGTCGCTGTCGAGAGAAGATCGACGATCCACAGAATCGTCTGGAATCCCAGCAAAAGAATGATGACCCATTCGAGATGATGCCCAGTCCTCGCGACCATATATTCGCTCGTGCGATGACTACACATCTCGTAAACATGTTCTTGAACTTCTAGCTTGCCCTCAACCAACTCCAATCGCTCTTCCATTCGCAACCGTTCGCGAAGTCGCTCGCCAATTTGGCTGGCCAATGTAGGAGGGTAGACATGAGGCACAACAATATTCGACGTCAAGCGAGCCAAACGTGTTCGTAGTTTTAGGACTTCCTGAAACCGTTCGGCCAACTCCGACCGGCGTGAAACCGCCGTGGCATTGAATTCGAAACCCAACGGCGCATCACCCAAGGTGTTTTCCCAATTTCCTTCCAGAGCCGCCTCGATCGAGCGCAGTTCCGCTTCGTAAAAGTAGCCGTCCAGCACCGCTTGGCAAACGGTTTGAACTCGATTGGCGGGCACCATGATCACGACACATTGTGGGTGCCACACAATCTGAGCACCTTGGAGGGCCAACAACTGGGGCCGTGCAAACGAATCTTCCGATTCCCTGCGCTCCAACCAATCTTGCAACCGTTGCACCGTGGCCATCCCCAGCGACGCATCGTCGGGAACCATCACTAAAGTTAGCCCAGCTCCTTCGATGTCTTGTCGGTGCAGCTTGTGAGTCGAGGTCGTTTTCTTCCGTACGATATGTTGCTGCCGTTGACTACCGAACGGACGACCATAGGCATTCGGTGGCAACGACTTCTGGTTTGCAAATTCGATTTCCCATACTTCCAACGACAACTCGCTGATGATTTCCAGATCGTCGCTGGCGAATTGTGACGTGGACTTGATGCTCGATATCGTTTTTTCGGCTTGCATTATAGTTGTCTCCTGGAATAGGTTATGATTCGAAATGAACGGCCGCAGCAATGCCGCTCGACACATAGTCTGCGGAATCGAGCACGCCATTGAGAGTCGCATCGTACAAATAGTCGCCGACGACATAGAGCTCGCGATTGTCGACCGGCTCTGGACAATGCCGTTGATGAATAGGTCGCGAAGTCCGGCCGCCAGGGATCGCATTCACGGCATTCAACCAGCGATGAACCCGTCCTTCCATGAAATGCGGTCGCGCATCGCCCAGGAATTTGGGCACACTGTTCAGAGCCAACTCAAACAATTGTGAGTCGGACAGTTTGGAGTATTCGATAGCCTCGGTGCCGCCCAACAACCAACCGAGCACCCCAAATTCAGGCTCGACCAAGCGAGACGATTCGTCGTAAAGGCAACAACCCCCAAAGTCATCCAACATGCAGTAGGAATCATTCAGTTTTCCTTGCCAAAACGGACTGCGGAACAATAGTGTCAACCGCAAATAATGCGCCGGGTGATGATAGTGCTCATAATGCGACTGCATGGCAGCTTGCAGTCGATGGCCTTCAAAGCGAACGTGTGGCAGGGCATCGTGCGGCAAGGCGATGACAACATAATCAAAGGCTTCATACTGTTTGTCGCTGTCCTTCGAGTAGCAGATTTCGAATTGCCCGGATTCGGCTTTCTCGATCGAGTGAACCCGATGCTGCAGACGAAAATCCGCGCGGGTTCGCCTTACCAGCTCTTGCGGCAATCGTTCGTTTCCACCTTCAATTCCAAACAATTGCATGTAAGCTGGATCGTTCATCACGTAGTTTTGGAGGCCATATTCCACATTGGTGCATTCCGGTTCTGTGGCCAGATCACTGTGAATCTGAGTTTTAATGAAATGTCGCAGTTCGCCTGATTCAATCGACTTCAAACATTCCGCAAACGAATCGCGCGAGTCGCAGACTTTTGGACTTGGGGTCGATTCTTCACTCCCCGAGAGATAAAAGTCCAACGGCGTCATGCGATCCCGAGTTTGTTGGTGGAACCGCACCCATTGTTGACGCGCACCGGGACCTAGGTGAGCTTCGAGATCGTCTAAGTTTCCGATCCAATGGCCTTTGAGCGAAACACCGTTCCCGCCCATTTTGGTGATCGGTAGACCGAGTTCTTGGATCAATTCTTTTAGTGGATCTTCATCCACCGGCGAGTAGTCATAAAACTCGGCGGCTCCTGCTTCGTAATTGACGGGAGCCATTTTGAATTGGGGAGTCAGGATCTTGCCGCCCAAGCGATCCGCTGCCTCGAAAACACTGATCGATAAAGCGCGTCCCGCTTTTTTCTGCAACAAGTAGGCCGTCATCAAGCCACCCGGGCCACCGCCAACAATCGCAATTTTGGGGTTCTGCCGGCCAGGCTCCTGCGATCGTGTTTCCACACGACGAGTCGCGGCCTTTTTCTCTATCGAGATCGTCGGAGCCGAAGCTAGTGAGTTCATTTTGGTTTCACCTCAAGGAGCATTCATTGCGAGCGATCCATGGGCAAATCGCCAGGAACGCTCTGCATTCAAAAACCACTACCGCGGTCTTCGAGTTGTACCTATAGTTCTTAACGGTTCGATGCAGGTGGACTCGATGCCGCACGAGCACGCCAGCCGGCTAACTGTCAAACATGATGCCGTTCAATTGGTAGCAGGCTCACTCCGTGTGCCATCTGCCGATCTCCAACAAGCAGTCCCTTGTTGCTGGTCACGGGACATGGCCAGTGCCTACCGCCGTCGTTCGTTGGACGGCATTGATGTCAAACATGACGCGTGAAAACACCCGACATCAACAACCTGTCTCGGACGCTGGATCGCGCGGAACGCAATCGGCAACCACAATTTCCCGACTGCTGGTTTCCCGGAATTGGAAAAGGGAAGTTGACGACATCCCGGGCTTTTCCTGTCAACTTCGCCTCCCATTATGCTCAAGTTTGACAATTGGCCAAGGCATGCCAATCGCAATCGAGCCTCCTTTTGATCGTCCCTTCCCGTTATTCCCGTTGCCTTCGGTTTTCCCGGCAATTTGCCGTCAATTGGCTTCGCCTTTAAATCACGGTTAGTGGTCAATTACTGGCCGCAAACCAAGTTCGACTTGCTGCTAGCGGCCAACAGACTCGACTGCAAATGGTCAGGTAACGAGCATGTCGCACTGGCCCAGATCTAACGGTAACCATGGGATCTGTGGATCAATGCCGGTTGGCGACCACGTCCGACGAGGGAGCCCCATCCTGGAACGTACGGCCTGCCACACCACCCCCAACCTTCCCGGCGATTGGAGCCAGCATCTCGGCCTGATACAATTGGCGCAAACGGGACGGAAATCCTGCCACTTTTTTTTCAAAGAGGCTGTTTGTGTGTTTGGCTGTACCGGGACAAGTGGTCCGCTGGTTGCGACAAGACGCTCCATTCTGCGAGGCCGAAGTCGATTTCCTTGGCGTCAAACGCGTTTGCAATTTGTCGTGTGTACCGGAGGCACGGCTCAACGACTATGTGATTGTCCATGCAGGCATCGCGATCAGTAGAATCGACGCGGAGGCTGCCCGCCAAACCTTAAAAGAATTGCAATCATTAGGTGAAACGGAGCCTTGAGGAACGATCCCGAATGAAGATGCTTGACGAATTCCGAGATCCCAACTTGGCGATGAAGTTGGTCGAGTCGATCCAGGCGTTGGCGAAAAGGCGTTGGACGATCATGGAAGTTTGCGGCGGCCAGACTCACGGGTTGCTACGTCACGGGATCGATGAAGAACTTAAGGATGTTGTCGAATTACTTCACGGTCCTGGCTGCCCTGTCTGTGTCACGCCTTCGATCGCCATTGACCATGCCATTAAGTTGGCTTCGCAACCTGGTTTCTTGTTGGCAACGTTTGGTGACATGCTAAGAGTGCCTGGTTCGTCCATCAGTCTGTTGCATTCGCAAGCCCAAGGTGCCAACGTGCAAATGGTCTATTCACCTTTGGATGCGGTCAAACTCGCACAGGAGCGTCCAGGGACTCAAGTTGTTTTCTTGGCTGTTGGCTTCGAAACGACCGCTCCCGCGACGGCCCTCGCTGTGCTTCAAGCAGATGCGTTGGGGCTAGATAACTTCTCGGTTCTTTCAGCGCACGTTCGGGTGGAACCAGCCATGGAAGCCATCGTGAAGGCTGCCGACTGCCGCGTGAATGGTTTCCTCGCTGCGGGACATGTTTGTACCATTACTGGCTATCGTTCCTACCAAGTTTTTGCTCGAAGATATCGCACACCCATTGTGGTCACAGGATTTGAACCTGTCGATTTGTTGGACGGAATTCACCGTTGCGTCCAACTGTTGGAAGCCGACTCGCCCCAGGTTGTTAATGCATACGCCCGTATTGCCACCTGCGAAGGCAATCCGAATGCACTAGAACTTCTAGAGCGGGTGTTCGACGTTGGTGATCGAGCCTGGCGCGGGCTAGGCTTGATGCCCAATGGCGGCCTGCAATTGAAGTCGAAGTATGTTGGCTACGATGCCGTGGCAAGATTCGGCTTGTCGAACCGTTGCGAAGCACACGCCGAAGAGTGCCAGAGCGGAGCGGTCATGAGCGGAAAGATTTTGCCTCCCCAATGTCCGCACTTTGGTTCACGATGTACCCCCGCATCACCGCTCGGCGCCCCAATGGTCTCCACGGAAGGAGCTTGCAGCGCCTACTATCGCTACACAGGTCTTGGCGCCCGTTCGCATGAAAGACGTGAGATTGTAATCTAATGGAACCTGCGGCGTCTTGGCATTGCCCGACAAACTTCGATTCAGAGCCCGACCGAGTAACGCTTGCGCATGGTGAAGGTGGTCGAGGCAGTCGCGAATTCCTGCGGCAGCATATCCTGAAGCGATTCCCGCAGGTCGCGAACAGCATGTCGGATGCGGCGTGTTTAACAACCCATCAATCGCATTTGGCATTTACAACCGATTCGTTTGTCGTGGCTCCGTTGTTCTTCCCCGGCGGAGATATTGGCAAGCTCGCCGTTATTGGTACGGCCAATGATTTGGCTGTCAGTGGTGCAAAGCCCATGTGGCTCAGTTTGTCCTTGATCATCGAGGAAGGATTTTCAGTCACGGTTTTGGAGCGAATCCTGGACAGTATTGCTGCGACCGCGGCCGAGGTCGACATGACGATCGTCACGGGTGACACCAAGGTCGTTCCGCGTGGATGCGTGGATGGTCTGTTCATCAACACGAGCGGTATCGGTGTGTTGCTACCAGAACATGTTAAACACGCAAGATCTTTGATTCCAGGCGACGTGATTTTGGTCAGCGGTCCCATTGGACAGCATGGCTTTGCCGTTCTCGCCAGTCGCGAGAAATTCGAAATGCAGAGCGAATTGACCAGCGATTGCGGGCTGTTGTGGCCCGCTGTCGCCGCTTTGCACGCGGCAAACATTCCCACTAAAACCATCCGCGATGCCACGCGAGGAGGAATGGCCGCCGTTCTGCACGAATGGGCCGACGCCTGTGGCCACTCGCTTTGTATCGATCAGAATCAAATTCCTGTGACATCCGAAGTTCGGGGCTTGAGCGAATTGCTGGGGATCGATCCCTTGTTCGTCGCCAATGAAGGCACCATGCTCGTCGCCGTACCCGCTTCGGTAGCCGACATGGCCTTGGAAGTGCTGCGAGCCGTACCCATCAGCCGGCATTCGCAGCGAATCGGCGTCGTCGAGCCACGTCAGATCGTTCCAGTCAGTGTGATTCGAACTTTGAAGCGTCGAATACCGTTAGATGAACCGTTGGGCGCGATGCTGCCCAGGATCTGTTGAGGTAGGCTCTTGAGATAACGTTCGGCTCGTCGTGACACGAGCTCCCAACCCGATGCATGAGCGTGGGATTTTTTGCTCGACGACTGGATCTTTCGCTCAAGCATCGGTTTGGGATAGACAGAAATTGTTTCAGGACTATTCCTCAACTTTTTTTTGGTTCTGGTCACGCAGTGGCAAATAGGCGGTCACCAACAGGCCCTGCGGCGACTGCGGCTCGAATGCCAGATATCCAGCATGAGCCTCCACAATTCGGAGCGATTTCGCGAGTCCGAATCCCAGTCCTCGCCCCGCTTCGCGACCTGAATAGAACGGGTCGCACATGATTTTCAACATGTCAGTCGAAACAGCCGGGCCATCATCCCACACGCCTATCACCACCCAGTTTTCGTCTGGGAAACTCCCCTCGCAACGGTCGACCGAAAGTCTTACCGTACCCTGAGGTCCACAAGCCTCGCAGGCGTTGCGAAGCAGAGCTTGGATCATGACCGAAACTTGAGTGGGGTCGACTTCCAATTCCAAGGTCTCAGCTCCACTGGACCACTCGGGTTTGAACTGACCCAACCACTGCGATTGAACTTCCCTTGAACATTGCTTCGCAAGCGCAATCAAATCAGTCATCTGGAACGCTGCGCTTGGCGGAGCAGCATAGTGCATCAGATTCGCCAGCATATCAAAAGCACGAAACGCCTGGGCATTGATCGTCTCCAAGCTTTGGCGACGCGGAAGTTCGGTCTCTTTTCGCAACAAAGTCTGAGCTCGGGTTGCGATGTTCGCGAGTGGATTATTGATTTCATGGCTGGCACCATAAGCCAACCGCTTGAGCGACGCCAATTTTTCTCGCTCGACATCCTCTTCCCAGGCTAGTCGCATCCGAATCAACTCGATTCGACTAAGGAGCCCGTTTTGTTGAGCTCGATACCGTGGATCCTCGTAATCGCCGGCCGCCACTTGTAAAACTGGAAATGCCGCGATCGGTTGCAGTTTTAGAACTCGCCGCCATATGGTGTCCCAGTCCGAATACGAACCATTGACCAAATCTTGCAGTGGCGAAGGCAGATCATCGGACACCGTCGGACCCAGCCACGGATCAAGACCCTGCGCTTCTGAGCCTGGTGTTCGCGGGCATCGGTTCAAGAGACGGAACAAGCCACTCAGCCACGCGGCAGAAAGACGACGCGCACGCCTGGTCAAACCCGCAACGACGACGGAGGGGTTGGCGAGCGCCGGTGGGAGCGCCTGTGGAAACAATTGGCCAACTTCCCTGGCTTCTACTTTCAAAGAAGTTGGGGAACTGCCCTCAAAAGCTAAGAGACCAGCCGCGACAGCCAGAAGCGGTTCACGCGAAAACAATCGCGAGAAGATTTCTTCTATCGCGGGGGTTGAGTTGAAGCGTTCCACCTGCGTCGCGCCAGTTCCCCCTGTGGTTCCTTGCGGCAGCGGGGAAGTTCCCAACTCGTCAAGCACAGCAGCCAACTGCAACTGCTGTGCTTGAGACCACGGGACCAAAAACTCGGCAGGCGACTCGGCAAGCACAACAACTATGTCCCGGTTGCGGCACGTTCCATGTCCAATAGTTCGCAGCAGCGTCCCAATAGTTCTTCCACCGAAAACGGCTTGTTCATGAAATCGTTAGCACCTGCAGCACGTAAGTCGTCGATCTTCTCTTTCTCGATCATGCCGGAAATGCACATGATTTTGACCGCCTCGAGGCCACTATCGCCGCGCACACGCGCACAAACTTCTCGCCCGTTGATATCTGGCAACATCACGTCCAACACCACCAAGTCGGGCTGGAACTCCAAGATCATCATGCCGGCATTGAATCCATTATTAGCCGTCTTGATGTCAAAACGACCATCGCGAGCGAAGACGTCCTGCATCAACTCGACCAATTCTAGATCATCGTCCACCAACAAAACTTTACGTTTGCCACTCTCCAAGGCATCGGTCGGAATCCCGTTGTCGCGCATGAAGGCGTACAACTGGTCGCGCGGAATTCTCCGGAAACGACTGCCGGGCACGCGAAATCCCTTGAGCGTGCCGTTGTCAAAACATCGGATGATGGTTTGCTGACTGACCTTGCAAATCTTGGCCGCTTCACCTGTGGTAAAAACAGTTTTCTTCGACATGGAATCTTCCTTTCCGAACGCCAACGAATTCTGAACCTGAAACCGAATACCCGCCAGGTATCCAGAACGTCAATCCTTTTGCGGAGGCGACTTTTGTAACGCATGGCAAGCCAAATCGCATTCAGTTCCGAACTTCTGCGGGGCAAATTTAGTCGACATGCGAATTTTGCAGACCTTCCAGCCAACTAAAATTGCGTGACAACTGCAAATCCCTTCGACCTCCTCATGTTCCGGCCTTCGCTGGATTATGAAGTTGCCAAGCTTGCCTGTACTTCCGGAATATATCCCAATATCGCAAATTGCGTCAACATGAATTTACTTGACGCAAACTACTGAATTTGCACAACTTACAGATGATGAAGAAAATCGACCAGAATTTTTTGCGGTGGCGGTTTGGGCGATTCAACATCCCCAACGATCTTCAAAGCGTCGCTCGCACGAATTGCCCGCACGAAGCGATGGCACGATTTGCTCGCACGAAGCGCGTCCACGCAATGCGAGCCCATGACATGCTTTACGATGCGAAATCATCGCCTGAGAAGAGTTAGAAGCTCGCTAACGACGCTGGACGGGGACGGACTGTGGCGGCGAAGAATTCCCGTTGTTCGTTTCAGAATCTTGAATGGACCCACCCGTTGTGTTCTGGGCCTCGTCGGTTTGATCGCTGGCTTTTGCCACAATCTCTACCGGCTTGTTGTTTGGATACGTTTGCGACACTAAATAGGGCGGGATCGCATTATGGGTCGCATTGGCGGCCCAAATATTCGCCAAACGATTGAAGCCACCAATCTGTCGGTCGCGATAGATGGAGCCCTTTTGGAAAGGGCCGATGCCCATGACCCAAGTGTCTCGACTTGTGGCGGTCGACCGAGCGACTCCCGATTGCCACACCGCGGCTCGATCGTCGGCCCGATATGCAAAGATGTTCAGCTTCGCAAACCCCTGGCGATACTCGCTTTTTCCCACCGCCAACTCAGGAATCAACGGGATGGAGATCCCGGTATTGCTGGCGGCACCCAGCATCGAGGCGGCTTCGCTGCGCGGCAAGCCGTAGACGATGTTATAGTCGTCCGTTCCCAAAGACCCAACGCGCGGCTCGATAATGATTTCCGCATCGTCCCGCCGATCTTTCAAATGGCATCCTGCTGCCAAAATCTGGTGACGAAGGCTGCTGAGTACGTAATCCGCGTTGACAAAGCCCAACGGCTTGACGGTTCGGATGTACTCCGCATCCAAGTAGACATCCTTGTCACGCAACGGCGAAAAGTCGATTTGTCCCACGGCTTGGTCGATGGCGTCGGATACGAGCAATTGTTCCATAGCACCGCGCTGAGCGGTGGTACCGCAACCGTTAACGGTCGCTGCCAAAAGCAGTCCCATCAGCAACAGATTTAGACGCATTGGTTCACTCGCCACTGGTTTTGCCCGCTGGGAAAATAGCAGGGAATCGAATTTTGGAAAACGCTAATTCGGAGCGTCCGAGCCAATTTGAGCCTCACGACTATAGACCTTGGCGCTGGCCCCTATCCCAATCTAACATGTACCCGCCGTTTCCCCAGCTTTCCCAATGAGATACTCGCGATCATGAGCGTTCTGATTCAAGTCACCGGTGCCTACAAGAGTTATGGCGAACAAGTCCTGTTGGACGACGCGGAATTTACCATGCACGAGGGGACAAAAATCGGTTTTGTCGGTCGAAATGGGGCCGGGAAATCCACGCTGCTCCGCGTCATGCTGGGCGAAGAGGAACTGGATGCCGGCCAAGTTCAACTCAATTCACGACTGCGAGTCGGGTATCTTCGCCAACATGACCCGTTTCTGCCCGAAGAATCCGCGTTGGATTTCTTGATGCGCGATAGTGGCCAGCCCGATTGGAAATGCGGCGAAGTTGCTGGCCGATTTGAAATCAAGGGCGCCTATTTGAATGGCCCGGTGCGGGCGTTGTCGGGCGGGTGGCAGACTCGGGTCAAGTTGGCGGCACTCTTGCTGCACGAGCCCACGCTTCTACTATTGGACGAGCCGACCAACTTTCTGGACTTGCGCACGCAAATCTTGCTGGAACATTTCTTGCGAAGCTTCAAGGAAGCGTGCTTGATCGTGTCTCACGATCGCCACTTTCTCAAGGCAACTTGCCATCAGACCTTGGACCTCTCGCGTGGCAAGCTGACGCTGTTTCCTGGCCAAGTGGATGCGTTTCTGACCTACCAAGAAGAAAGACTCGAACACGACCGGCGCGTGAATGCCGCCGTGATGTCCAAGCAACAGCAGTTGCAAAAGTTTATTGATAAGAACAAAGCTCGCGCATCCACCGCAACCCAAGCCCGCTCGAAAAGCAAGCAGTTGGAAAAACTGCAAACTATCGATATCGTTGCCGATCTACCCACTGCCAACATCCGTGCCCCACGAGTCAAACCACGAGGTGGTCCAGCGGTTCGGTGCGAAGATGTGGCGATTGGGTACCCCGATTATCAAGTCGCCGCCGATATTCGCTTGGAAGTCGAGCATGGACAACGCGTCGCGATCGTCGGCGACAACGGTCAAGGGAAGACGACGTTGCTGCGAACGTTGGTCGGATCGTTGGAGCCAAAATCGGGTCACGTCCGTTGGGGACACGGTTGCGAAATTGGCGTCTATGCACAGCATGTTTACACCAGCTTGCCAGAACAATACACCGTGTTGGAGTTCCTGGAACGCGAGGCTTTACCGGGCACAACCAATCAGGAGATCTTGGCCCAGGCCGGCGCCCTGTTGTTTCGCGGCGAAGCCATCGACAAGAAGATTCGCGTCTTGTCAGGCGGTGAACGCGCTCGGTTATGCTTGGCCAGTCTGATGCTGGGCAATTCCAATATTCTGGTACTCGACGAACCTGGCAACCACTTGGATGTGGAAACCATCGAGAGCCTGGCGGAAGCCTTGATCAAGTACGAAGGCACTGTGATTTTTACGAGCCATGATCGACACTTTATGAAGCGTGTCGCGACATCCATCATCGAAGTCGGACGCGGGACGGCGCGAACTTATGCCGGGGATTACGACGCGTACCTTTATTACATCAACCAAGAGATCGAAGACGGTCGTCGGGTTGAAGGTGCCCCCAGTACCAAACCAACCGACCGCAAAGCGCCAAAAGTGAACCAACCCGTCGAGCAAGTCGACGAACGAAAGTTGAGGAAGGAACTCTCCAACTTGGAGAAAAAGATCGCTCGCCTGGACGACGAAAAACGTGCGAAGGAATCTCAATTGATGACCGAATCCAACCCTAGCGTGGCGTTGCGCTTGCACGAAGAAACCACCCAACTGAAGACAGAACTTGGCGAATTGGAAGTTCGCTGGTTGGAATTACAAGAACTGTTGGGTTACAACTATTGATCTGACTTGTGAGTCCCGTGGGGCAACGCTGTGAAGCATATCTCTTGGCGAAAACAGCCCGAAGGGACCAACAGATCCTGTGCCGGCATACGCGCCACCAATCAGAACCATCTCGCGAGCTGAGCAGGCCCGCAGGGGCCGACACATCCTTAGCCGGTGTGCGTGAGCCACCGGTTAGGACGCCATCTCCATCAGCGAGCCCCGCAGGGACGACACATCCTGTCCCGGCATACACGCCCGCAATCAGAGCCATCTCGCGAGCTGAACAGGCCCGCAGGGGCCGACACTCCTTAGCCGGTGTGCGCGAGCCACCGGTTAGGACGCCAACTCCATCAGCGAGCCACAATTCGAGCGACACATCTTGTGCCGGCGTACGCGCCACCAATCAGAAGCATCTCGCGAGCTGAACAGGCCCGCAGGGGCCGACACATCCTTAGCCGGTGTGCGCGAGCCACCGGCTGGGACGCCATCTCCATCAGCGAGCCCCGAAGGGGCGACACAATTGGACTCCGAATCTTGACGCTTCTCGAAAATCAAATCGAGACTCAGAGACTTCTCCCCGCCCAAACTCTCTCCTCTTCAAAGAAGGGATCAAATCGACATCAACATTCGATCCAGGGGGCTAACCGCACCCAAGCCCGGTCGATTCATTACATGGGTATAAATCATCGTCGTCGCCACCACATCTTTATGTCCTAGCAATTCCTACACGGTCCGAATGTCAGCGCCACTTTGCAGCCCGTTTCACCGCGGCTCGCATCGCATTGCTGAATACAGATTCATGCTGATGGTGTCGCATGC
>JAEUIQ010000076.1 GCA_016794985.1 Planctomycetaceae bacterium
GTTTCGAGTACTCGGAGGTCTAAATCGATTTCATGGACCCTGGGTTCAAACTTTGCGAGCGTACTCCATTCAGGTGAGGACCAATCAGCATCCCACAGTCCCCATTCTCCGCCAACGATTTTGGGAGTTAGAACGCGTCAAACACCAATCCATCAGCCGCAAGTTCGCGCGTCCTTGCGGTGGCATAACGACCGCCGTAACCGAGCGGCGAGGGTTGATTTGGAAATTGAAAAGCGGTTGACTTCGCCGCTTCGGTTCACGGCATGGTTATCTGGCGTCGCGTCTAATACAGTCGCCGCTGAGTGTTTCGGTCTGCAACGGGTCGTGGTCCATTGTTGAGGATCTCGACAATCAAAGCAAGTATGTTGGATAGATATCAAATCGTGCAAAACGTCGATCCCGGCGGAACATCTGCGGCGGTCAAAGATTTCCAAATCATAACGACCCACTTCGATTCCGTGCGAGAAGAAAGACTCTCGATCGATCGAATTGTAGATCGAATCTCCGTTCCATCCGGTCGCATTATCTTGAGATGGTCATGAATGTCGAATGTATCTCGTTCGATGCAAGGTTCAGGTACAAGAACCAATCCCCGTCCCTCGATCATGAATGAGTGCTTAACAGTAAACATGACTTCATCTTTATTCCAGAGCAGTTTGAGCCAGATAACGCCTGCCGTAACCGGGCGGCGACGAAAGATCCTCCACTTACAAACGCCGGCTTTCGCCGCTCCGGTTCACGGCTTGGTTCTGCCATTGCTTGTAGAAAAGTCGAAGCCCATAGGTTCCGCCAAAGAAAAAGATACCTCCGATCACCAGAAATGCGAGCATTGTGTCGTCAACACCCGATTCGAGCACCGATAGATTTGGATTCTCCGGGCAGTAAAATACATCACTAACGGCACCAATTGGATACTTCGCTGCAATCTTTTCAGCTTGCGCTCGGATGCGTGGTGGCTGTCCAAATTGGACCGTTTCACCGCGAAAGCGAGTACCATCAACCGTAAATTCGTATTCTACATGTGCTATGCATTTTTTGTCGTATTTACCATAACCGTCGACTACGTTTGACGCAGTGATTCTCGCTGGGGTTTTCGGCCATTGCGCTGATGCGGATCCTAAGTAAATCAAGTAAGCGCTAAAGATCAGTGCGCGGCCTCCCCATAGCATGATTGCAAGGGGAATCGAAAAAAGAACCAGTGCGAGCAAAATGCGGTTCAAAAGCTTCGAGCCTGTTAATGATATCTGCATTCGCTAGCTCTTTGTCGATTAGGAGAATTAGGTGGCAGAACGGCAGCAATCACCCGGCACGCGCGAGTAAGGCTTCTATTTCAAAACGCCGGATCGCGTGCTCGGCGTGCATGGCTTGGTTATGCTGGTTTGGTTAGTTCAAGGAGTCGAGAGACACGTAGCGGCAGGAAAATCTCGTCTTCATTCTCTTCCAGTTCGTTTCCAACCTTACAGTCCACGGTGACTCGGTAGATTGCATCAACGAATCGTAATTGAGCCATTGCGTCGGTCAATGGTTGACTAAGGATTTCAAATGCCTTGTCGGGAATTTTGCCGCAAAATTGCTGAAAGCACTTAAGATCGAAATCAAACGTCGCAACATATGTCTCGTTTTCATCGGGCTTCACTCCCGCACTGAAACTAAAGAGGTCCTCTGAAATTCTTCCGATGGACATTATTGGCAAAAGGGGAAACACAAGCGAGTCAAAAGTGTCGAAACCAAGTCGCTTTAGGTGTAACCCAAAATCCTTTTTAAGCGAATGATCGTAGTTGCAGACATTCTGTGGTGCCAGCAAATATAGTAGGTTCTCCCAGCACGCAGCAGTCTCGATCAGATTGAAGTCAAGAATTAGCTTGGGTTTGCTTACGTGGTAGAGTACAAACCTTTGGCCATTGCACAGCGAAAAGTATGGAACACGGATCTCAGGATGAATTGCGTAAGAGTACGCTTGTTCGAGATGCTTGCTGTTGTCTAAGTCTTTGCTTGGCGATTTTGCATCCAGGACCCAAGCTGCTTTGCCGAAAACTTCAAGTAAATAATCGGGGACAAGTTCCAACTTTTTTCGTTGGCTCCCAATGGAAATAAATGGATGCTTCAAGCGACGGCTTCGAACGATCTTGTGATCTCCAGATGGACCGTATCCCATTCCCTTCAAGATAGGCGAAATCAGATCCTCGCGAACAGCGTCTTCCTTGTACTCTGGATCGTTGAGCGCTGCAAAATCATAGTCGCGGAAGATATTCGGTCGATGCTCTACGTCCAAACTTGATTCTCCAGCATAACGACAAAGGTAACCGGGCGGCGGCCACCGACTTGAAATACAGAAAACGCGCCAACCGCCGCTCCGGTTGACCGCCTTATTCGTCTCTTCATTTGTTCCGAACAACGCGGAAGTTATCAAATCGCACCCAGTGCTCTTTGTCTGTCGGACCTCCTGAAGCGCTCAAGGCAAATCCTCGCTTTGGCTCTTTGGGGCGAAGCGCGGAATGAAAGAAATTGAGGTACTTGCCCTCGCTGGAAGGACCAACCTGAAAGTACCCGTAGTCGCCGCGAACGATGATCCTTATCGCCCCGCATTCGTCGTTTGCGGGCCAGAACTTCAGAGCATACTGCTGTGGATCGCCTTCGGTTCCCTCTTTGCCGATAAACTCAACGTCCGGGGGCGAAAAAACCAGATGTCCGTTCACGTTCATTTTCTCAGCACTAAACTCTCGGTTATCCTCGTCCGTTAGAAATAGGCCCGCAGCTTCGGCCTGCTCCGTAAAACGATCAAGTACCGTCAGTTCGACCGATGCTGTTACGGATTCCGAAGTGTCAAACGGAAGCAGTACCATCAGCATCGGTGTTTCTTTTGTCGCCTTTCCAGGATGCACTCGCATTTCCAGACCACCGTCTTTGATACGATAGTCTTCCTTCTTCAGACCCACCACGCTCCATTTCGGCGACAAACCACTATCGAAAGTGTCCTCAAACAACACCTCCTCCGCAGTACCCACTTGCGCTGTGGCCAGAATGTGAATGAAAATAAGAATCAGTGCAGCAATTCGAAGCATTTTTCAACATCCGGTTAGACTCAGGAGACGAACGTTTGCGAGCACCTAGCCGCCGAAGTGATCTGTCCATCGTCAAAACGCACCGTTCGGCGGCTTAGGTGCATCGCTTGGTTCGTCGGCTGTTTTTGTTCGCGATGTAGAGCGATTAGTCTTCATCGCCAAACCAAACGCAAGCCGAACAGTTTTTGGCCAGTGCGATTATACCACCATCGATAGTGCAGTCAGTAGCAGGCACCCAGTTCGTTCCAGATGCGACATGATTTTCACCAATTGTCGATCGACAATCCCAGTCTGCATTTGTGTAAAACGTGGTATCGTCGGGTAGCAGTTGCATAAGCAAGTCAATTGTTTGGCCACACTGTTCTTCGGTCATCAGCTCACAGCCATACGCAAGGTCGTATCGCAGCAGGTAGCGAAGTATTGATCGCGCACGGTCGCGTTCAATTGCGCTGAAGGCTCGTTCGTTGGGACGCAAGCCGAAATCGACAGCGGCGTCCACCGGTCTCGCGTACGATCTCGGAAGAAAAGCGGAGTATGTTTCCACCGCTGGGCGCAGGTCTTCGATGGCAGTAAACGGGTCAGTCATTTTGACGACGAACGGCAGCCATCACCCGGCACGCGCAAGTGAAGCCAACATGTAAAAACGGCCGACCGCGTGCTCGGCGTGCATGGCTTTGTTCGCCATTTTACGCAACGATAATATGTCCTTCGGGAAACGCCCCCTCCCAATCATGCGGCCAACGCCCTTGATCATACCATTGAAGCAGGCCGCAGAAGAAGCCATTTACACCAATTGCCTTTTCGATAACCGCCCAAGCCAAGTCGCGTTTCACGCAATGCGCAATTTCTCGCTCTGCCTCAATCCGGTCCTCATCTCCGTCTGGAAGCAGTTTGCCAAAACACGCAACCAGTGGATCAAAACGGCGAAGATCTTTGTCGATGATCGCAGCAACGCTGTCAAACAGTGAGTCAATCTCGGCGTCTGATAGACTCCGCATGGCTAGCGATTCAGTCTCATGTGTGCGTGCCGACCAAAATGCATAGTTGAGTGCTGGAGGAAAAACGTCAGTGACGAAAGGGGATAATCGCAAGTCCGGTACGCCGAACATAGTGAGCAGCGGGAAACTGCGCAACCAGTCAGTCATTTCCTGGTCTATCGAGCTTGTGGTCATACTCAAACTCTGCGTTGGCGAACAACCAAGGTAACTCGGCGGCGGCCAAGGACCATTGATTTGAAACTCCGCCCGATCCGCCGCTCGGGTTGACCGCCTTGTTCGGCCTACTCGTCGGTGTCGGGCCGAGCCACCACAACTTGATCTTCCCCGAAATCACCTTCGAGCCAGCCGTGGTATCCCATGCACATTCCGTCACCGTTTCGCAAGTCAACTTCCGATTGCACTTCTCCGGCCTTTGAATCGCTGCGCGAAGCAAGGCGGACGATAAAGTCAATGTAAACAGTGTGACTGGCGTTGGATATCCGACCCGATACCCCGTCGATGACCATCATGAGACCATACACGGCATCGTCGATCCCCTTTTGAACGGCAGTCCTCGCTTTACCAGTGAGATCGGGGTCGATTCTCTCCATCGCATAGCAGCGAATGTCTTCAAAGGCAATGAACCCAGCAGCATGTTGCAACCAAAGCTCGCGGGCGCGCTGTTCCGTCGGCGGGTCTACGAGTTCATGCTCCCAGGTAGCCATTAGTTCCTCTTTTCGCAAGCGCTGCTTTGACGGCCGAACGACCGCGATCACCCCGTCGCGGCGAAAGATTTTCCATTGTCAAAACGCTCGGCTCCGCGACTGGGGTGCATCGCTTGGTTCGTCGACAATTCTGCGGTGCTGGGAAGCGCACCACCCTTGTCGACGTTAACAATCAGTGTACGTAATCGCCATTGGTCAGGCAATTAGCCGCAGCCTACGTGAAATCAAGTGCGTGCATGAGAGCCTCGTCAGTTTGCTAGAGATATTCGAATTAGCCGAATCACTGCAAGTATGACGCCCAAGCCATTGATCAGCAGTACCCACATCCCCAACATGTCAAACAACAAGGGAAATCCACGCGTCGCACGTCCAAGCCAACACCACAGCCCGAATCCACAAATACCAGAGAAGATTGCAAATGAATATTGATCGGTAATGAGTAGTGCGACTGTCGGGACAATGCAAATCGCTGCCACTGTAAATTGTAATGGTGCAGGCCAGTTGTCAGGTCGTTTATGCCAGCCTGTTTTCATGTCTGCAAGTCGACGAACGCCTAAAATCACCCGGTTGCCGCCAAGAGACTTTGATTTCATGAAACGCCCGATCGGCAACTCGGGTGCATTTTTTTGTTCGTCCGGGTTGTTCAGTCAGTGTGGGTTTCCACTATCGGCACGCCCGCATAAAGCATACGCTGGGTTACTTGTTTTGCCTCATCGTCATCCTCAATGATCATGGCCGATCCGTTTAAGTGCACCGCCAAATAGCCGCTTTGATCAATACATTGACATTCGCAATGAAGGCCAAGCTCTGCGGCCAGCTGCATTTTTGCATGTATGTCCACGTTTGAAACCTCACTCGCGAGCGAATAGGAAGCCACATCGCGAAGCCGCGCCCACAACGATGATGTCGGAACATTTCGTAGATCTTCGTCGAGCTGTCGTAGTTTTGAAATATCGTGGATCGAAGGGCGGCCTTTGGGAAACCGCACTGTAACTCGCCAAGCCTTGCGGTCAAAGTAGTGAAGAGTCCATCCATCATCAGACCCATCCCACATGTGTGCAAATTCTTCTATCGCCATGATCTTTAGAGGACGAACATCCCGCATCACGGGGCGGCGGTAGTTGACGTTGGTTTCAAAATTCCGCTGACCACCGCCGCTCCCGTGCATGCGATGGTTACCCGCTTTTCGGCGGCAGTCAAACGGTTGCCACACCGGCACACCAGCCCTGGAGG
>JAEUIQ010000061.1 GCA_016794985.1 Planctomycetaceae bacterium
GACTATATCGGCCCTTCAGGCCTAGGGATTACCTGCATTGCGCGTTGGGGCGCGGGCTGGACTGGAGGCCATTGGGTTTTCGGCCCGGAGGGCCAGCACAACCTCTGCCGGGGTCGCCAGGCCCCGGTTATGGTAGCGCCCCACTGTAAAAAAGGCCCGGAGGGCCGACACAAGCCATCACACCATCAGGCCGCCGATTCATACCGCATTTCACGCCGGAGAATCGCTCCCACTGTCACAACCCGAATCTCGGCCTACTAGGCTGCTGCGGCATCCGCTTCGGCGACCGATCAAGAAACAGCGGACTGCAAATTTTGGGCATATTTCTGGCCTGCCCAGCCGTTCCTCAAGCTAGAGTCTTCCGCTTCCCTTATCACAGGATTTCCACCTATGTCCTCCTGCAGTGCTTGCTCTAGCGTGATGGCCGCTCAATCCGAAGCGCTGTCCCACCAAATCAACTTCGCCGTGCTCAAAAAAGCGCAAGACGCTACCAAGGTTCAAGGTGAAGCCGCTGTGCAAATGCTTCAAGCCGCCGCAGCGGTCGGTAAAGCGATCGGCAAAGGCAATCACTTCGATGCTTTGGCTTGATCAATAGCACAACGATCCACCCCACGCCTATCAATCCCAGCTAAGGCAAAGTCGGCCTCATCCGACGGTTTGCAGACCAGCCGCCACGCCATTGACCGACAGAGTAATCGCTTTCAAGATTTCGTCGGTGCGCGACGGATCAGTGTTTTCCCGAAGTTCACGCAGTAACGCGACTTGAATGATGTTCAAAGGATCCACATAAGGGTTGCGCACGCGAATGGAATGCTGAAGCCAAGGCTCGGTCTCCAAGACGTGCTTCGAGTCGGTTACAAACAAGACCAATCGTCGTGTGGCTTGAAACTCTTCTTCAATCAGCTTGAATACGGTGTCGGCCAATTCGGAAGGCGCTAATCCGGAGTACAAACGAGCAATGCCCATGTCCGCGCGGGCTAAACCCAGGTGCACGTTGTGCAACAGCGTGCGAAAGAAGGGCCATTGTCGGTACATATCACGTAGTTGATTTAAGCGTGGCCGCTCATCGGGCGCGATCCATTGCGAGATTCCACTACCCACTCCGTACCAACTGGCGATATTCGCGCGAGTCTGAGTCCAGGCAAAGACCCAAGGTATAGCTCGCAAGTCATCCAACTTCATGGTTGTGGACCGCCGTGACGGACGCGAACCAAGTTTCAAATGGTCAATCAGATCGATCGGCGTTGTGGCTTGGAAATAGTCGACGAAGCCTGGATACTCGACCAAGGTTCGATACTTCTTGTATGCATGCCCGGCCAATTGTTCCATGATGGCAAACCATTCCGGTTGCTTTTCAAAACTGGGCCGCGAGCCCGTCGTACAGATCACGGCATGGACCAATTGCTCGATATGTCGATGGGCGATCGCAGGTTCGCTGTAACGCGAACTAACAACTTCACCTTGCTCCGTGATTCGAATACGACCGCGGATGGAATCTGGCGGCTGGGCGAGGATCGCTCGATTGGTTGGCCCACCGCCACGGCCCAAAGACCCGCCGCGACCATGGAACAGGGTGAGTTGGATACCGGCGCTTTTGCAAACCTCCGCCATTGCTTGCTGGCCTCGGTACAACTGCCAATTCGCTTGCAAATAACCACCGTCTTTGTTGCTATCGCTGTAGCCAATCATGATTTGTTGTTGATTGCCACAGAGTCGCAAGTGTTCCGCATATTCGGGGATCTGGAAAAGTTGTTGCATGAACTGTGGGGCATGCTGCAAATCTTGAATGGTCTCGAACAACGGAACCAAGTTCAATTGACCGTACAGGCCTGCATCTTTGGCTAAGAGCAACACTTCCAAAACTTGGCTGACTTCATGGGTCATGCTAATGATGTAATTGCGAATCGCCCGAGGTCCAACCACTTCATGGACTTGTCGAATCACGCGAAACAGTTCGATGGATTCGTTGACCTTGTCGCTGTATTGAAGTCGCGATGTCAACGGCCGAGGACTAGCGATTTCACGGCACAACAACTCGCGTTTGGCCGCTTCCGACAAATCGGAGTAACTCTCTTCCAATCGATACGCCTTGAACAGTTCGGCAATCGTCCCACGATGCACGGCCGAGTGTTGGCGTACATCCAACGACGCCAAATGAAACCCGAACACTTCGACAGAACGGATCAACCTTTCCAAACGGCCCGTCACCAGTCGTTGTCCGTTGTTGGCCAATAAGCTGTCACGGATCATCAACAAATCGGACATGAATTCGTCCGCATTGCGATACGCACGAGGATTCTCTGCCGGGCGATCCCAAGAACCCGAGTTCAATTCTCGCGTCGCACGAAGCCGGCGGAACATGATGATTAGCTTCTGCCGATAAGGTTCTTGATCGAATCGACTGAACACCTCTTGCTCGGTTGCAGGAATCAACTTGCGATCCAACTCAAGGCTTGTCAACAGCCTTTCGTTAAACCCGGTCCGAGTTCGGGAAGGGCTAAGCAAATGGTAAAGATAATCGACTTCATAGTTATAGTGCTTGAGGATTGCTTCCTTTTGTTCGCGCAAGGTATCACGAGTGATCTCTGGCGTGACAAAAGGATTGCCGTCTCGATCACCACCAATCCAGGACCCATACTCCAAGAACGCGGGAATCACGAACTGGAAGCCTGGGTAATACGTCGCCAACGCGGCCTTGAGTTCTTGATAGATTTGAGGGATTACCCGGAACAGTGTATTTTCGAAGAAATACAACCCGCTGTTGCGGACTTCATCCATGACGGTGGGCTTTCGCTCGCGTGTTTCATCACTTTGCCACAGCAAGACAATGTACCCGTGAATCTCGTCATGCAATTGTTGTTTGACACGCTTGGAGTGTCCAGGCGAATTCAATTCATGGAGTCGTTCCGCAATTTCCTTCAGAATTTGCCGAATGGTCCGCCGCTTCGATTCGGTCGGATGGGCCGTGAAAACCGGCATGATTTGCAGCAGTTGCAGATTGTCTTGCACTTGCTGAGCGGTCAGGCCTTCTTTGTGCAAAATGCGAATTGCATCGGCGATCGTCTCAGACATTGGAACGCCGGATTCATCGGCTTCGGTCATTCGTTCGGCCAGCACGCGAACTCGGTGTTGTTCTTCGGCTAGATTGACCAGCTGAAAATAGGTCGAGAACGCCTTCAAGTTCGCGTCCGTCATGCGCAAGTCTTGGATTACTTTGGGCATCTGATCCAGGAGATGCTTGAACGCCTCCGGGTCGCCATTCCTCCAGGCCTTGGCCAAGCCCCGAATCTTCTCTTCCTGCTGGTAGACCTCGGGACCGGCTTGCTCCAGTAGAACTTGCCCTAGTAATCCGCCCAATAGACGAATCGTTCGACTCAGATCCGCGGGCGTTTCCAAACTTGTCGTCGTTTCCATATCGGCCTATTGCTCAGACGTGGCAGGATCGGTACTTGTCACTGCCGGATCTGGCTTCGGCAAAATCACTCCCACAAAGAACCAGCCATCCGATTCGGTTTCGAGCGACCATCCACTTACTCCCAAGTGGGGAGCGATGACATTTTCAAAGTCTTGCGGCAATTTGGAGCCATCGACTTTGCGTGTCACGCCACCTTCTTGCATTTCTTTGAGCATGCGTGCCAGTAAAGAATTGTCGCGCGGGACTTTGTTCTTCCGGAGCAATTCGTACATGAACTTGATCGAACGATCCACGCGACCAAATTGGCGGATGCTATCTGGAGCAGGGGAAAGCTGATCCAACTTCTCGCTGATGACCTGGAAATCACTGGCTTCGGTCAATGGTCCAGCTTCGCCATTGGCTACCTTCCTCAAGAAATCAACGTTGTTGGAAAAGAACAGGTTCCCATTGGCGACCACCACAAACTGTTCGGGAAACAAAGGTGGTTCGCCAGCTTCAGGAGCTTTCTCTTCTTCCTCGCCGGAGAGCAAATCATCGAGATCAATCTCGTCTTCTGACTCTTGAACAAGCTCGGACTTCCAAATACTGCGTCCCTCCCGGAATGGCAGCGCCTTCCACTTGCTTTTTTGCGGCTTAAAAAAGCCATCCAAATCTTTGGCAATCCACTCCTCGTTTTCGGTGCCGTCGGCAATCTTGAGCGCAACCACGATCCGCTCGCTGCCTTCCTCGATGGGTTCTTCAAAGTCAGAAATAAAGGTGATCTTCCCACCCAATCGTTGAGCGATCCCCTTGATGTCGAACTTGATTCCTTGGCGTCCTTTTTTCCAGCCCTCCACCATGGTCTCCCAATTACCAGGCTGAGTGAACTCGTCCACGAGCATTCCTACCGAATCGATGCCCGTTGCGAAATTCCAATGAAAGGTCGCGGCGGTGGCTGCGTGATTCGGCACCCACGATTCCCATTTCACATCCGGATGAGGATTGGGGAAGTCGAGCAATTGAGCCGCTTTTTCAAACCTTGGGCCTTCTGAATTGCCTGGGGCATAGATGAAGAAGCGATGCAGCATTTCCATATTTTTGTGAGCGAACATGAAGTCGCCGCCCACCGCTTTGGTGGCGCCGAATCCCTGTCGCTGCAACAACAATGCAATCTCTTTCGGCTCGCGGGCGTTGGGATCCAAACGCGAAATGCGATTTTTTTTCGCCAAGATATCCGTCAACTCCACATAACCAAACGGTTCAAAAAACCAACGAATCTGTGGTTTCCAATCGGCTTCTCCTTGCAAACAGCGCTGGCGAACTTTGACAAACGGTTCATGTTTGACCAAAGCATTCTCTAGCGGCTCAGGACTTAAGATCCCCGCCATGACTTCGCTCAAGATCGTCAAGTCATCGCAGGCAATCAACCGATTGTCGACCCGAGAAAAGAACACGCTCTCCCGCACGGCGATCCCTTGAGGCTTTTCAAAATCCCAGCGAGTCACTTTTTGCTCCAAGACTTCCAACTCAGACGCCATGGCCTTGCGTGCCGTCAGATCCGCCTCGATGTCCGACATCAGCTGCAAGTAATCCGCTTCGTGGCCTGCGACATCGACCATGATCACAATCCCATGGTTGATCGCTTCGCTTTGCCCCTCTTCTTGGTTTAGGATGGCAGCGAAACAAACTTCACCCGAGTTGAGTTTGCCGACCTTCTCCATGTTCATTGCAAACTTGACGTTGCGATTGTCCAACCAATCGGTAATCTGACTCGAAAAACTCTCAACGACTGGGGCCAAGTCGGGGTCCATCGCCAACTTGCCGAACTTCGTTTCGTACAAGGCCGTTTCCAATTCCGTGATACTGGAAACGCTCACCCAAGCTCGTGTGCTGGAGGGCAAGAAATTTTCCGATGTCTTTCGCGGCGATTCTGGAGCCGGAGCGACCTTCGCCGGAGCTTCTTGAGCGGGAGCTTCTTGAGCCGGAGCGACCTTCGCCGGAGCTTCTTGAGCGGGAGCTTCTTGAGCCGGAGCTTCTTGAGCCGGAGCTACCTTCGCGGGAGCTTCTTGAGCCGGCGAATCTTGAGACAAAGTCACCCGACCGAGCCCCATTGTGGCAACCAACACGAGAACAATGGTCAGTTTGCCGAAAAGTAAGTCTGCTGGACGAGCCACTCGCAACACTCCCTGTAGTAAGCTATCTACTTGCCGCGCGCCGCTTAGGCGACCGCGACGAATCCAATTTGGGGCGCAACCATCCCAACACCCCGGCCAAGCTAGGCTAACCACCTAAGTTACCAGATTGACAAACGACCTCCTAGATGGATCTTTAGGCCCGGCCTAAGATATTCAAACTCGGCAGTTTTCCCAAGAATTCGAGGGCGATGGTCACAGTTTAGCCCGTCTCGGAAACGCCCGTTCCTTCGAGCAAAAGTCGTCCCGGCATGGCCCAACATGATGTCTACGAAAACCCCTTGATCACTCGCTACGCCAGCTCGGCCATGGCGAGGATTTTCGGGGATCAATCCCGATTTTCGACATGGCGACGATTATGGGTCGCGTTGGCGGTCGCCGAGCAGGAACTGGGCTTGGACATTTCCGACGACCAAATTGCCCAGATGCGAGCCCATGTCGATAACATCGATTTTCAGCAGGCCGCCATGTTCGAGCGGAAATTGCGGCATGACGTGATGGCCCACGTTCATACCTTTGGACTGGCTGCCCCCGCGGCCATGCCGATCATTCATCTCGGCGCTACCAGCTGCTACATCACCGATAACACGGATTTGATTTTGATGCGGCAGGCGATGCAGTTGATTCGCCGACGATTAGTGACTGCGATCATGCGACTGGGACAGGTCGCCGCCCAACACCGAGCCCTGCCCTGCCTGGGTTACACTCATTTCCAACCCGCTCAGCCCACGACCGTCGGCAAACGGATCTGTCTGTGGATTTACGACCTGGTACTGGACCTGGAGGAATTGCAGTTTCGCTTGAGTCAGCTTAAGTGCCGCAGCATCAAAGGCACGACCGGAACGCAGGCCAGCTTCTTGGCCCTGTTCGACGGGGACCACGAAAAGGTCCGGCGACTGGAACAGCGAGTGGCTAAAGAAATCGGCTTTGAGGAAGTGTATGCCGTCACGGGTCAGACCTACACACGCAAAGTCGATGCGCAAATCCTGGATTGCTTGTCTGGGGTTGCCCAATCCGTTCACAAGATCGCGACGGACATTCGACTGTTGGCCAACCGCAAGGAGATCGAAGAGCCATTTGAAAAAGATCAAATCGGGTCATCGGCGATGGCCTACAAACGCAACCCGATGCGAAGCGAACGGATGTGCTCGTTGGCCCGTTATGTCATGTCGCTGCCGACCAACCTGGCGCAAACCGTGGCGACGCAATGGCTCGAGCGAACTTTAGATGACTCGGCGAATCGGCGGATCGTCATCCCGCAAGGTTTCTTGGCGGTTGACGCGATTCTCTCGTTGTTAATCAATGTCGCGGATGGTTTGGTGGTCTATCCCAAAGTCATTGACAAGAATCTTCGAGCCGAATTGCCGATGATGGCTACTGAAAACATCATGATGGCCGCGGTGAAAGCCGGTGGTGACCGCCAACACCTGCATGAACAAATTCGCTTGCATTCGATGGCCGCAGGAGCGAGAATCAAGCTGGAAGGCTTGGACAATGATCTTTTGGACCGGATCAAACTCGACCCGACTTTCGCCGACATCGACATCGACTCGATGTTGGACCCCATCAAATTTGTCGGCCGAGCCCCCGAACAAGTTGACGAGTTCCTCCAGCAACACGTGCAGCCCTTAACCCTTGCCTTCGCCAACGAAATGCTGGCCGGTGACGAGGCAGAGATCAAGGTGTAGTCGCTCCATGTTCGACGCTTTTCCATCGCCCACAGCAGATAAATCGCTGACTGACCACGAATCAATTTCGGAGTCGTTGGGTGCCTCGCTCTCTCGGCGAAACTGGTTGCAACGGAGTCTGCTTGGCGGCGTTGCGGCACTGCTCGCTTCCAATTCAGGTTGCTGGCAAGCCGGCTCAGGCAGCACGGTTCTGCCGGATAAAATTTATGGCAAGTTTGGCTACGGCCCGGGCCAGTTCCAGAAGCCTCGCGCGATTGCGATCGACCAGCAGAACGAGATCTACATCGTGGACATGACGGGTCGGATCCAAGTATTCGACGCCGACGGAAACTTTCTACGAGTTTGGAAAACTCCCAACATTACCAACGGACGCCCCACAGGACTGAGTGTGGACGCGAATGGGATGCTGTGGGTCGCCGACACGCATTACTACCAAGCCTTGGCGTATTCCCGAGTTGGGGAACTGGACCGAGAGAAGTCGATCTTTGGCGAACCGGGCATCGAACCGGGGAAGTTTGGCATGTTGACCGAAGTCGCCTTTGATTCGCAAGGCCGGGTTTTGATTGGTGAATATGGCGAAAACGATCGAATTCAAGTCTTTTCGTCCGCCGGACAGCTATTGTTTCAAATTGGCCAACACGGTACTGAGCCAGGCCAGTTCATGCGTCCCCAATGCTTGACGG
This sequence comes from Planctomycetaceae bacterium, assembly GCA_016794985.1. Classification (GTDB taxonomy): domain Bacteria; phylum Planctomycetota; class Planctomycetia; order Pirellulales; family Pirellulaceae; genus M30B19. The sequence goes on from JAEUIQ010000061.1 coordinate 7,958, forward strand.
TTGACGAACTGGATCGGGTCTGGGTCGCCGACTCGGGAAATCATCGCGTTCAAGTCTTTCAAATGCATGACGATCATGCGACGCTGATTCAGACCATTGGAGCCGAGGGAACCGCCGCAGGCCAGATGCGATTTCCCTACGATCTGTTCTTTGACGAGCACGGCGATCTATATGTGTGCGAGTTCGGCAACCATCGGGTGCAAAAGTTCAACCGCGACGGCCAATCTCTCTGGATTTGGGAAAGCCCAGGGTCCGGGCCTTCCTCGTTGCACCAACCATGGGGCTGTGTGATGGATCAACAACGCCGTTTGCACGTCCTAGACTCCTATCACCATCGCGTCTACCGAGTACCCGCAGTCTAAGCGCCGAACGATGGTCGCCATGATTGACCTTGGTGCGGCGCTGTGCTATCGTCAGCCGATCCCGTGATGTTCGGGAAACGTCTAATTCAAAGCAGAAAGATCACATCAATGGCACACGAAGTCACGCTCATCAAAGGGGATGGCACGGGACCGGAACTGGCGGAAGCCTCGCGGAAGTGCATCGACGCCACCGGCGTCAAAATCAATTGGGATGTCCAAGAAGCGGGGGTCGATATCATGGCCACCAAAGGAACCCCAATCCCGGACGAGACCATTGCTAGTGTGCGGCGAACCAAGTGCGCACTGAAGGCTCCGATCACGACTCCGGTTGGCACCGGCTTCCGCAGCATCAACGTTTACTTGCGGCAAGAATTGGGTTTGTTCGCCTGCATTCGTCCGTGCAAACAATACCAGGGCGTCCGCAGCTTCTTTAGCCATCTGCCGGTCGACATTGTGATCGTTCGCGAGAACACCGAAGACCTCTACGCAGGCGTGGAATTCGAAGCCGGCAAGCCGGAAACTCAGCAGTTGATCGACTTCATCAACGGATTGCCAGCTGATCGCAAGATCAAGACTGCGGGAAATGAAACCGGTGTTTCGATCAAGCCGATCAGCATCAGCGGCAGCGAGCGAATCATTCGATGCGCGTTCCAATATGCCCGCGACAACGGCCGGAAAAAAGTCACGGCGGTTCACAAAGCCAACATCATGAAGTACTCGGATGGGCTATATTTGGCCGTGGCCGAACGAGTCGCCAAAGACTTCCCGGACATCGAATTCGAAGAACGAATCGTCGACAACATGTGCATGCAGTTGGCCCAAAAGCCGGAATTGTATGACGTGTTGGTGTTGCCAAACCTGTATGGAGACATCATCAGCGACCTGGGTGCCGGTATCGTCGGCGGCTTGGGAGTTGCCCCAGGTGCCAACCTCGGTCCGAACGGTGCCGTCTTTGAAGCTACTCACGGCAGCGCTCCGAAATACAAGGGCCTCAACAAGGTGAACCCAACCGCCTTGATTCTTTCCGGCATGTTGATGCTGAAGTACTTGAAAGAGGACGATGCCGCTCAGCGATTGGAAAAGGCAGTCGCCGATGTGATCGCCGAAGGGAAGTACGTGACCTACGACCTCAAAGATGATCGCAACGACCCAACCGCTGTTGGGACGCAGGAAATGGCCGATGCCATTTGCCGACGTCTGCGGGGCTAAGTGATTTTCGCAGTTCTGCACGTTCACCGCGCCCTCTCCCCTTGGCGGAGGGCGACGGTGATTTTTTTTGCCGCCTGAGCTTTCTCCTCAGGCCCGTCTTCCTGAGACGACCTTGCCGCAGCCACATGCGTTTGTGGCTTGAGCGAGTGTTTCAGTGAAACCTTCTAGCTCGATGCCTACGTTTCTCTTCGGTTGGTTTTCGGTAGGCTCCGGCAACTTAGGATGGTCGAAACAGAAGGTGCAATAACAAAGCTTGGCCCAGGATTTGTTGAACCTTGCTCCCTGTCACCGCGTAGAACTTTGGTAGCCTCGAACGCGACCAAGCTAGCAACCAAGACCAATCCTGACTCAAAAAACGCAGATTTGCTTGACATTTAGTTTGACTTAAGTCAGAATCAAACGACCGTTGGAGCCAGGACCCGGGCTCGCAGTTATCGTTCACGGCAGCCACACGGAGGGAAGACCATGAACACAGAACTAATGATTTCGCCGTTCTCGATTTCGGCCTTGGAACAATCGGAGCAGCAGACGTTCGAAACGGAGCGGTTGGTTGATCAAATAGCGCGAGAATTTCGCGAACTTCTTGCGGCAGCACCCTATACGGACATGCGACAAGTCACCGTTGATGCTTTGGGGCCTCGGATTGTGTTGAACGGCATCTTGGATTCTTATTACCACAAACAATTGGTGATCGAGACCATTCGTTATGCGTTCGAGTTGGTAGAAATAATCGACGATTTGCGAGTTACTTCGATTGCCTGAACACCTCAATAGGTCTCGGTGCGAAGTAGCGTTTGTGAATCACGAAGGAAAGACTCCATCGATCCGTTCCGCGGCCATGGCCACAACGTTGGCCAGTCTTCCAACTGGGACGACTTTTCTTGGCGGGGGATCGGTTGGCTTCAAGGTATGGGCTCCCCGCTGTCAATCGGTTAACCTCGTCCTGTTCCCACATCATCTCTCAGCGAAGTTCGCGCATCGAACCCATGCCAGCCACTGGCCCGTGGAAGAGGGCGTGAAGATCGAGCTGACCCCGACATCTCTGACCCCGACATCTCTGACCACGGATAACAACCACGGGGATAACAACCACGGGGATAACAACCACGCGAATGACAACCACCGTGCGTCCCCGCACGCCAACCACTACTTTGCTGCGATGGTTTCCGACATCTCCGAGTATGGGTATTACCTCTATCAAATGAATCATGGCGTCGCACGGCCTGATCCACGGAGTCATTTTCAGCCCTTTGGGGTCCACGGACCGTCGCAATTGGTGAACCAAGCCAGTTTCAATTGGACGGACGGCGATTGGAAAGGACTCGCACGGGAAGATCTGGTGATTTACGAGGTGCATGTCGGCTGTGCCACGCGCGGGGGAACGTATCGGGAGTTATTTTCTCAGTTGCCGCGATGGCGCGAGCTTGGCGTCACCGCCATCGAACTGTTGCCGTTGGCGGAAACACCGGGTCGTTGGAATTGGGGCTACGACGGAGTGCATCTGTATGCTCCTAAGGCCGCTTATGGTTCGCCGTCGGAGCTGAAAGAACTGGTCAATGAATGCCATCGGCAAGGACTAGCCGTCATTTTGGACGTGGTTTACAACCACCTGGGACCGGAGGGCAATTACCTCCGCGAGTTCGCGCCGTATTTTACTTCGAAGATTCGTACTCCCTGGGGTGACGCGATCAATTACTCGGGGCGAAACCGTGGCCCCGTCCGTCAATGGATTTTGGATAACGTTCGTCATTGGCTACAAGAATATCATTTTGATGGCTTACGCTTGGACGCGATTCATTACTTGTTCGATTCTTCTTCGCCCAGTATTGCTGAAGAGATTGCCGTCGTCGCACGACAATGCCAAGCCGAAACCGGTCGTTCGATTCACTTGATTGCCGAAACGAATGTGTTTGATCCGCGTTTGGCGAACTCCTATTCTGCCCAATGGGCCGACTGCTTGATGCACTCCGTGTATTCGTTGGTGGCACCTCGCGTAAGATTGACCAACCGCGAGTACCGCGGTGGTTGCGATGTCGCGATCGCTTTGGAGCACGGCTACGTTTATCAAGGCAGCCAAGCTCGCGACTATAGCCGCCTGGGCGTTTCTTCCGACAGTTCGAAAGCCCACCCTGGACTGATCGTGTCGCTGCAGACCCATGACAGTGTGGGCAATCACCCACATGGACATCGGTTGCATCAGTTAACCGACCGTGCCGTGCAAAAAGCGGCGGCTGGACTGATGCTGCTGTCGCCCTCGATTCCACAACTATTCATGGGTGAAGAGGGCGCTGTCGAAACTCCGTTCTGTTTCTTCACGGACTTTGGTGATCCCGCACTTCGGGACGCGGTCGATCGCGGAAGACAACACGAATACCCCCACCACGATTGGCGCGGGGCTCGTTTGCCATCGGACCCCGCCGCGTTTTTCGCCAGTCGGCTACCTGACTTCGAAAGTTGGGATCATGAAATGTGGGCTTGGTATCAAAGGTTGCTGCAAATTCGCAAGCAGGGGCTGTCTGCCGGATGGCTGGATGCGAACAAGGCTCGGTGGTACCACGCTCCGTCGGAACATTACTTTCGCCTGGAATACGGCGAAGGCGATTGCGAGTGCCGAGTGGAAAGTTGGTTGCTTCCGTCGGAGTTGCCGCAAACACAGCTTGTCGACCATCCATCGGGTTTTGGCAACTCCGAAAACGCTGACGAGGAATCGAAGATGGCCAATTTCAAATCTTGGATCATCCATCAATCATGGCCCTCGCTTGAAGCACCGCCGGCTTCCCGTTGCCGCGTTACCCTCCGGCCCGCCGTTGCCAAGCCGGGTTAGTGTCGCATACAACAGTCAATGCAGGTGCGCCGGGTTGCGCCGTGAGGGGTTTTCCAAGACGAATCGATGCCCGCAGGGGTTGGAACAACCCTTGCCGATGTGCGTCAGCCGCCGTTTCGAGTCGCGTTGCCATTGTCCACAAGCCCGGGAGGCAACGCAGTGCGGCATTCGGAACGAGTACAGGCCCGAACCGAACGAATACAGGACCGAACCGAAGGAATACAAGCCCGCACCGAACGAATACAAGCCCGCACCGAACGAATACAAGCCCGCACCGAACGAATACAGGCCCGAACCGAACGAGTACAGGCCCGAACCGAACGAATACAGGACCGCACCGAACGAGTACAGGCCCGAATGGGCCGACATAACCCTAGCCGGTCGGCGTAAGCCACCGGTTAGATTGCCCCTCCCATGATTAAAAGGCCTGGAAGGCCGACACAAGGGCGAAAAGAAAATGCGTCACGGCGTAGCCCGTATGGCGGCCGCAACTTCGCTCACCAACAGTACCACCAGCCGAGGTAACTCGCTCGATGAAAACCATTTGGACCATCATCATTGTGTTTGTGCTGATCATCTCTGGAATGCTAATCTCGATGATCTGTGGCGCGAAGTTGAATTATCAGGCCCAAGCCGAAGCTGAAATCGCCGCGCCAGCCGACGAAGTCTATCGACAGTTTGCGGTCTTAGAAAATTGGACCCAATGGTCGCCGTTTGTCGGCCAGACGGCTTCGGATGTGAGCCTAGTGACCGACGAGCACGGGCCAGCACTGCAATGGACGGACCCGCGTGGCGGAACAGCGCAGCTTCGCTTGCTCGCCACCGACAGCACGACTGGCACCGTCAATTACGAGTTCATTTCACCGATCTTCCCACCGATGCAAGGCTCGCTGCTTGCCTCTCCAATCTCTGAGTCAAGCTCCAAAGTCCAATGGACCGCCACCGGCACCTTACCCAACACCCTCTTCTACCGCCTGATGTCGGGCAACTACGATCAAAGTCTCAGCATTCAATTGCAACAATCGCTCGAACGACTAAAAGCTCGCTATGCGACAGAAGCACCGGCACCCATAACGGAATAATTTGCGTCTGGAAATTCGACTGACCCGCAGGATCTTTACTGTTGTCCGGTGTTGGAGGCATGCTCGATGCATATCGTATTGTTTATTGGATTATCGGCATCGAACTGTAGAAATGATTCCGTCCAATCACATGAACCTAGTTAAACGCTAGCGGCGTTTTCCGTCCCTGATTGACGATTTCAAGCAGATGTTTACGATTGCGTGAATGGATAGAGATCGGTCTAAAAGTTCGAGGGTGGGAGGTCTCAACTAAGCAATGTCGCAGTCAGAACAACCTCAAGGCAAAGGGCATTTGTCTGAACTTGAATCAAGTTCATTTTCGGCAGGGCACCCGGACGACAGTTTGAGACGCAGTGACGTAGAAACGGGCGTTTTCTTTCGACCATTTGTCGCATTAGGCGACATATTCGAACTCGCAAGAGCGGACATCGTCACCGAAGTTTCGAAGGAACATCCGATGTCGATATGTCAACTATCTCGCGAGCTGTTAAGGGGGATTCAAAATTGGGAGCAACACTTCGAATCGCGTGGCTTTGACTATAGTGAGTTTCGAGAGCACTTGGACGTGATAGTAGAGGAAGTCCGTGAAATCTTGAAAGATGCAGCACAGTTGATGCCTCCGGACAATGAGAAGCAGGTATTCACATCGGCAGCATTACACGAGAAACTACTTGGCATCGTCGAAGCTGGGATCAGCCGGATCAAGTCTTTCGTGGACTAACAGGCGCTGATCGGGCCGTAAGGGCTATGTTTTTGGGATGCTTACTTATATGATTAGAATGTGGGGAGGCAATGCGATGGGACGAACTTTGATGGACAAGATGAACAAACAGCCGATCAGCTGCAAACAAATGATGCTCGACTCAACCAACGAGTTGAGAAATCTGCTTGGCAGTGTTTCACCCGAGGCTTCCGACAAACGAGAAGACTTCGAAGCCTCCATTTGCTTGGCCACTCGTAGTGCGTTTTTTGATTTCAATACTTGGGTCGTACTATACGGCGTAATTGATGACGATGGAGCCAAAGAACTCCGCGAACTGTTGGAGCGAGCGCATCAGCATTTGACGATCGCCAAATTTTCTGATTCCGTAAAACGGCGTCTAGAAGAACTAGAGCTAAAATGCCGACAAGTTCGTGAACAACATTCGACCAGTTGCCACAGCAGTTCGAACGTGTCCAGGGAACCAAACGATTGGCCTCCGAAGAATTAGTTCGAGTCTTGATTCACGAATGGCAGATTGTTGGAGTGAACGAGTTGACTCCACTACGTGGACTATCCGATACGGAACTTCTAGATCATTTAGCAAGAACAAATCGGTTTCGAACAAGCCATGGCACGATCTCGCTCGTAACGAAACTGCACTTCGACGCATGGATGAATCGCGATCCAAGTTCCGTGCTTGTCGAGGTTAATGGAGCAACATACCTCAATCTGTATAAGTTTCCTGGCTCTCAAGGCCCAACATACCTTGCTGTCCGACGAAAGTTGAACGCGACCGAACAAGACCTAGTCGTTCTAAAATTCCAGAATCGTGCCAAGACTGACGAAGGAAAAACAATACAAGCGATTGAATGCCCGTACGTAGTCCAATTGGTGGATACGGATTCGTCTTCGGGAACTCTGGTACTTCAGTACATTGATGGCAAAACGCTTTCGGAATTGCTCAAGCAAAACAGGCGACTGTCCGTGTGTGAGTCACTTCGTTTAGGGATAGAAATCGGTACGGCGCTGCAGCACCTTCACAAGAATGGCCTGATCCATAAAGACGTCAAACCACTGAACATCATCCGGTGTTCCCAAGCGTGGCACTTACTTGATTTCGGACTTGCATCTGTTCCAAGTTTGACACAATGGAGCGGAATCGAGGGAACACCGTATTACATTGCCCCGGAAATACTACTAAAAATCCAACCCGATGAACGCGCCGACGTTTTTGGTCTTGCTGCGACAATTTATTGCAGTTTATTCGGATATCCACCGCATTTTTCCAGAGCGATCAATCCGAAAATGTCAGGCAGTGCGAAACAGCTAGATACAACCACCATTCTTGTGAGTGACCCCACCATTACCTGCAACCTTCGTGACGTTCGCCCTGAGGTTATTGCTCCATTAGCGTCGTTGGTTGTTCAAGCTTTGTCTGCCAACCGAGATGATCGACCAAAATCGATGTCAGACTTCGTGAACCGGTTGGTCGCGATACAAACTCAACTTTCTGACATTTGGCAACTGCGAACCGAAGTATGGAAATTTTCTGAAAACATTGTCTTCTTGTATCAGCGACTAATCGGCGAGACTTGTTATACCAACCAACTCCGCCAGAGCCTTAGTAAAGCTTCAAAATCGGTTAGAAATTGCCTGCTTCAATTCGATAGTGCCGACAAAGCAATCGTAGAACACCTTAAAGACCAATCGACCGACAATCGAATTCGCGAGCTAATTGAACGAACACAAAGACTCGTTTCACTTGTCAAACATTTCACTACCGAGATTGACTACGTCCTTGGTTTGTCAATCGCCAACGACCCGGAAATCGTTCGCGAGTACTATTCAAGATGTATGGAAGGCCTTCGATCGATTTGGGAAAAGGCGACCGAATTAGCTCACGCGTGGTCTGCATATTTCGAGGCAATCGGGTACGTTGAAGATGTGCGATTCTACCGCTTTTCTCAGACAAACACCACCCTTGATGGGACCGCATCTGAAGGGCTAGACAATGGTCGTAGCTCGTTCATGTCGTGAATGGCGTCAACGAACAATAGAAATCGAACCACTAGAAAGGCTTTCGAAACATCTGAGGCCGCTTTGGGGAGAATGCCAGCGGCTTAATGATCGACTTGCGGGTCCGATCTCGACTACAATATGTGGGCTCGACGACAGAGCCAACGGAGCCACAATCCATGCACGACGAAGCTTTCTCCACGTTTATCGAACGAATCCGACGCGGCGATGCCAGCGCCGCCGAGGAACTATTGCGGCAGTATGAGCCGTTGGTCCGGCGACAAGTGCGAATGCAACTTTCGGACTCGCGGATGACGCGGCTTTACGAGTCGATGGATTACTCACAATCGGTTTTCGCCAGCTTCTTTCTCCGGGCGGTCGATGGACAATACGACTTAAACGAACCGCAAGACTTGCTGCGGCTCTTGGTGACCATGACCAAAAACAAAGTCGCCAGCGGGGCACGAAAACAGTTGAGTGACAAACGTGACGGCGCGCGGCGCGATGTGGACACGCAAGTTTTTCAAGCAACACCGGACCACGATGCCTCGCCCAGCCAAGTGGTTTCATTCCGGGAATTACTGGAACAGGCTCGGTTGCAACTTGATGCTGAAGAACTAGCGATTGCCGAACTACGTCGCGAGGGGCACTCTTGGGATGAAGTCGCCAAGCAATTGGGTGGCACCGCCTCGGCACGGCGGATGCAATTCTCGCGGGCCTTGGAACGAGTCGCTCAGGTGTTGGACTTACAAATCGACTGAGCGTCCTGGCTTATGAATTCGCCCGAACCTTCTGCTGATCCACTGCATTGGCTGCGCGAGTTTCGCGCGCGCTTAGCTGGCGGCGAAGCACTTACCGCAAGTCAGTATGCTGCCAAACATCAGCTGAGCACAACCGATGAACTATTCGTCGATTTGATCTTCGCCGAGTTTTTAGAACGCGAACAACGTGGCGATCGTCATGCGGAAGATGCCATTCTGGGCGCGTATCCCGTTCACGCCGCAGAACTGCGCCAACAAATCTTGTTGCACCGCTCCTTCCAACAATCTGGGCCGACAACCATTGTCACACCCGAACAAACCGTTGCTCGTACAAACTCTGAAAACACTGACTCGGAACAACTGCCTGCCATTCCCGGTTTCGAAGTGATTCGCCGTTTGGGGCAAGGCGGCATGGGCGTGGTGCTGCTGGCGCGTGAATTGCAATTAGGTCGCTTGGTGGCGATCAAACTTCTATTGAGTGGTCAACTTTCTTCCCAAGCTCAGCGGCAACGCTTTCGCGCGGAAGCTCGCGCGGCGGCCGCATTGCGACATCCCAACATCGTTCAAGTCGATGACGTCGGCGAAGTCGATGGCCAACCCTTTATCGTGATGGAGTATGTCGCGGGTGGCACCTTGGAGGAGTTCCTGCGCCAGCAACGGATATCGGCCCGCGAGGCGGCGCAGTTCATTCGCGAGATCGCGTGGGCCGTGCACGCCGCTCATCAAGCGGGCATTGTACATCGCGACTTGAAACCCGGAAACTTGTTGCTGGCTCCGCGTTCGGCAACGGTCGAAGACGCCGCTCGAGCGCCCTTGAATTCCCAGCGTTCCGTAGCGGTCAACCAGGAACCCGCGGTCGCGTGCACCAACACTTGTACAAACGAGATCGGTGACTACGAACCAAAAATCACGGACTTTGGTCTGGCGAAATCCTTGCATCCAACGGAGATGGGCCAGGCCGCCTTGACCGTCAAAGGCGATGTGCTGGGAACGCCCTGCTACATGTCTCCCGAGCAGGCTCGCGGTGACATCGTACGTCCAGCGACCGACATCTATTCGTTGGGCTCGATTCTGTACGAACTGTTGTCGGGAGCGCCACCGTTTCAACGCGCCACGCCTTGGGAAACCGTCCAGTGTGTCCTGGAACAACCACCACCATCTTTGAACACACGCATCCCAGCCGATCTGCGAACGATTTGTGAAAAGTGTTTGCGCAAAGAACCTGAAGAACGCTACATCTCGATGGCTGCCTTGGCCGTCGACTTGGGTCTCTTTCTACAAGGTCGCTCGATTAGTGCGCGACGTGTGGGCAGCTGGACTCGATTGGTGCAATGGGCCAAACGCAACGTGGCGGTCGCCTCGCTGTTGGCGGTCGTCGGGCTCACGCTATGCACCCTGTTGATCGTCAGCCTCTGGAGTCGTTGGACGCTTCAAGAAATGCTGGCCGATTCCCAACAGGCCAAACGCCAAGAATCACTGGCCCTGCAGTCTTCACGGGAACAGTTGTGGGAGAATCTCCTGTCGGAAGCGCAAGCCATTCAGACTTCTCGCCAACTTGGCCAACGCTATCGATCGCTAGAAAACGTGCGGGAAGCCCAACAACTTTTGCCGACCGTGGGACCAACTTCGGAGCGTCAATCCCAATTGCGAGATACGGCCATTGCCGCCCTGCCCTTGTTGGATATCCAAAAAGTACCCCTCACCTCGCTGCCCACGGGCAATCAATCCTTTATCTCCGCCGATCGGAAGTTCCAACGTATGGCCCTCAGGCAAAGCGATGGCACGATCAACATCATCCAATCCGCAGGCCAGACCGTGCTGCGACACTTCCCGCCTGACCAAGCAAACTCGGTGGTTATCAGTCCAGACGGTCGGTACCTGTTGGTCAACCATTTCGCGTCAACGCTCCATTCGCTGGACGATGAGTCGTTGCAACGCAAGATTGGGACGGAAATCCGTTGGCCCGTCTTTTCGGAAGATTCCAATGTGCTTGCCGCCTTCGATGCCCAGGGCTTGTTCATTCACAACATCCAGGAAAAACGCACGACCAGAATTCCCGATGTTCCGCTGGCGAGCATGCCCATGTTGTTTTCGCCTGAAGGATCAAGGTTAGCCGTGGTTTGCCATGATCGCTTGTTGATCGTCAGTACGGACCCTTATGCCCCGTTCCTGGAACTGCCCGGCCCAACCCTCGCTCAACAAGGACAAACGTTGGCCTGGCATCCCGGCGGAGACTATTTGGCGGCTGGACTGTATTCGGATCGTTCAATTGCCGTGTGGCATTTGCCGACTCGCTATCAAGCCAAGGCATTTCGAGTCGGTGGACAATTTCATAATTTGCAGTTCGATCGGTCAGGGCAATACCTAGCGGCGGTTGGACTTTGGGGTGGTTCGCGCGAAGTCTTCGAGTTTGCGACACAAGAATCGTTGCTCCAATTGCCGCGCGATACAGGAATCGCCTTCGGCGAAGATGACTCCGGTAGCTTGCTGGTCCTCAGTGGCCCGAGCCAAGGCTCTCTTGATACTTGGCGAATCGAAAATCAAATAGTAACAACGTTTATCGAGCCAGCGCACCTTTTGGCGAAACAACGTTCACACTCCGTGCTCTCCAGTTGCGGTCGCTGGTTGTTGGTCAACAGCGAGCATGGGCTGGAGATTTACGACGCCATCGCGGGACGACCAGCGGGAACGATTCCCATCGGACCGTTGGACTACTCCGGCGTCATCGCGGCTCACGATGGCGACTTCATGCTGTTGCACCATGGAGGTTGCCAACAGTGGAGCCTCCGTGCGGGCTACTTGGAGGGCCCCGTGCCCTGGCCCGTCCCGCCAGGGTTAACGCTGATCGAAGTCAGTGCCGATCGCCGCTGGGGTCTTTGTAGCGATAGCGGTGGCGTCTATCTCCATGACGCCACCGGTGTGGAACCTTTACGATTCTTGGGAGCCCAATTCGATGTGCGCTCGGCAAGCTTTGACTTGGTGCACGGACGGATTGCGACCGGGTCATGGAACCAAGCTTCGGAAATCATCATCTGGGACTTGAAGACCGCACGCGAGGAACGACGGTTGAATGTTGGACAACAGGCGGTGGTCCGTTTTAGTCCTGACGGCAACTACCTGTTTACGTCGTCCAGCGGGGGCAGTCTCTGGAACGTCGACTCTTGGCAAGAGTGGCGACTGAACTCGCCCGACGGTTCGGCGGAAGGCTTTGCTTTTGCATTCTCGCCCGACTCGCGTTGGTTCGCGCACACGTCGGGTCCAGGACGAATAAAAATTCAAGATCTGCAACAGCGCACGACGATTGCCGATCTGACGGACCCCAACCAACACCACTACTTTTCTCTGGCCTTTTCGGCAGACAACAGCGCGATGTTTGGCGTCACGGTGGGGCGCGAGTGTTTTGTAAAACGCTGGGACTTGAAGCACATCGATCGGTACTTGGGCGACCTGCAACTACCGCCGCTAAATCTGAGCAGCGACGTCGAACCGATCAAGCCGATCAATGATTCCCATACCACTCGATTGCAGATCCCAAGTCATCCCGACTTTGACCCACTAGTTGAGCAGCAAGTCTTGCAACGAGCCCGCCAAGCGTTCGCGGAGCAACGTTGGGCCTTGGGTTTGGCGGAACTGCGGGCTGCGGTCTTGTCGATGCCAAAAAACGATAAACTCCAAGCCGAACTCGCTTGGCGGTTGGTCTCATTACCCCCAGAATTTCAAGACGCCGGTGCTGCATTAGCCGCCGTCCGAATAGCCCGGCTAACAAATTATGATGAGCAGTTGGTAATCATTTATGCGATTGCGCTGGGGAAACTAGAACAACATAACGAAGCTTTATCGATTCTGACGCATGTTCAAGTGGAGGGACACCCGCAAATCCTGGTGAAGTACTTTGAGGCTCAGTTGCTGGCGGAACTGGAACGGTTCGAGGAAGCCAAATCCGTCTTGGCCGCGGCTCGCGAACTGGAGTCCCAGTCTTTCGGCGACGTCACATGGCCCATGGAGGATTGGGATCGTTTTCGGAGCGAGGTTGAACGGACGGTGAATCAGGTAGAATCACCGCGAAAACCCAAGAGTTTTCGGTTGAAAATATTCTGGCCAAAAAATTGGTCGGAATTTGTGCGTTTCTGTTCGGAACTGCGATATCGATGGTGGGGCAACTAACCATCACTCCTCGCAACGATCAGGAACCGAACATGAAAACGACACTTTTCACCGTCTTATTGGCGATTGTCGCCACGCTGTTTTTGGGTCCACAAGCCCAAGCTCAGTTTTCTCGCAAAGCCACCGACAACCTGCGTCCGAACAAAGAAGTGGCCGATGCCGTGGCCAGCCGACGCATGACCAACTTCGACCCGAACAAACACGGCTTTGCCTTTGTGAATGATTTCCAAACGGAGTTATTCCTGCAAGACATGCGATTTGGGGGCTTGTGTGGCGGGATGGCTTATTCGGCACTGGATTACTACTTCGCAAACCAAGAAGCTCCGAAACAAACCTATCGACCAGCCGTCAGAACTCCGCTGTTCGAGCGGATCTATTCGCGACAACAAACGTCCACGATGAGCAACGTGGACAAATGGGCCGAATTGTTTGCCAATCCGTTTGGAGAGCGCAGCGACGAGTTCTTTCGCTGGGGCCTGCAAAAGACCGGCGGCGGTCGACTGGAAGAACTGTGCAAGTCGATTGATCAAGGCAAGCCATGTCCGTTGGGATTGTTCAAAGCCGGCAACGGCGGCACCGGCCCGCACCACCAAGTGGTAGCGTACGGCTACGAATTGGGACGGTATAAAGGTGATCTGGGGCAACACCAGGCCGACGTCAAGATCTTCATCTACGACCCGAACCATCCCGGCCAGATGATGACCTTGGTTCCTAACTTGACCAAGAAGTCCTACTACTACTTGGAAGATGTGAACTGCGAATGGATGACCTACTTTGTCGACCTCAAGTATTCGAAGACGGCTCCGCTGCGAATCCCGGCGGCAACCTACCCGAACGATGGCAAGGTTCATGAACTGAAGCTTGAGATCACGACCGGTGGCGATGACTTGCGGGGTGGGAACGACAACTTGAACGTGCACGTGGTCCTCAAGAATGGGACGCGTGAAACGCACGCCAACGTCAACAATCGCGGTCGGTGGATCAACAACTACTGTGAAACCGTGACGCTGAAACTGCGCACCCCGGTCAAGCTAGAAGACATCGCCTGCATCGAGTTGCAAACGACGTTTGGCGGTGGCCTCGGTGGCGACAACTGGAACATGGACGCGGTTCGGATCATGGCCACCGTTGGCGGCCGCGGAGAACGCCTGATCTTCGAACAAGCGGGTACACCCCTCCAACGCTTCGACGGCAACAACCGCCCCTACAAAGCCACGATCCGCTAACTAGCGATCCGCTAAGCAGCGATACAACAGACAACCTCGACCAGCCCCTGAAGCACTTCAGGGGCTGGTTGAGGTGTTCTTATCTCACAATTGACTCAATAACAGCCTTGGACGCGGTCCCAATCGTTGGAACGGAACGGAAACGGCGACATGCAACTTAGGCCCACAAGTCAGGTATCGGAATCAACTTTTTCTATAAGACCGAGTATCAACTGTTTGGTCGACCTTGATTCACAAGGTCCAAAAGATCACCAATGGCGCGATGGGATTCTATCGGATGACGAAGTTTTCGACTTGGATCAATTCGGTATTGGTTTTGCCGTCCGACCCGTTCCTTCTGGATAAACCCACTTCGTTCCAAATCCGCCACAATCCGTTGTACGGCCCGTTCTGTAATTCCAACCTCCAGCGCCACTTCACGAAGCACCGCCAAGGGATTCCGAGCCAGCAGAACCAGCACATGGGTGTGATTGGTCAAAAAGGTCCAGTTATCTTCCGACTGGGGAGCGCCGGCGATCTGTTTGGACGAGACGGGTCGTGACGGCGCGAACCGACCCCGCTGGGTTTTTCCACTCTTTTTTTTTGCCAAGACCACAGACTCCCGTGCGTTTCCGAGTTTTTCGGAAAATTATAGCCCAACCGGTTTGGGCTTCAATCATGCAGCACAACTCGGGCGAAAGCCCAGATCCCCCATAAACAGAACAAAAAAAACCGCCTCAAGAGACGCCACGGGTTTCACGATACATTTTTTACGATCCCCAATTGACGACTTTTATGTCGTATGTTACAACTGCCAACTGCGGTGGGGGCAACGATCCTGGAAGGAGATGCAAACATGGATTTTGGAATATTGGTTGGGCTTTCATTGACCATGCTGACGGGAGCTGGCTGTGTTCCAAGTTCCACGTATCAATCCGCCCCTGAACGGTGGCGAAACGTGATTCCCATGCTGCTCGGAATGCTACTGCTGGTAGCTATCGCTGCCGCCGGTTCGGTGTTCATCAACGGTCCAAGCGACATTCTGTTTTGGACTCTTAGTAACGGCTGGCGGTGGGGGATCTACTTGGACGGATTGTCGGTCGTGATGCTCATGTTGATCGCCTTTATTGCTTGGGTCAATGCGATTTTCGCCCGCCGTTATCTGGACGGGGACCCTGGGCAGGGCCGATTTTACAAGTGGTTCACGCTGACCGTGTCGGCGGTCGTATGGATGGTTTTGGCGCGTGATCTACTCACGCTGTGGCTGGCCTGGATTACAACCAGCCTGGGATTACATCAACTGCTAATTTTTTATCCCGACCGCTCGTGGGCGATTTGGACCGCGCGAAAGAAATTCATGATCAGTCGTGTCGGGGACATTTTCTTAGGCGTGGGAATTGCCTGCATTTGGTATCAGTTTGGAACGTTAGAGTTCACAACTCTTTTCACGATTTTGAAGAATTCCGAGTTTGGCAGTCTCGCTTCATTCGCAGCCTTCATGCTGGCTGTGGGCGCGTTGACGAAAAGCGCCCAATTCCCCTTTCATAGCTGGCTACCGGACACCTTGGAAACCCCTACTCCCGTGTCCGCATTGATGCACGCTGGGATTATCAACGGGGGCGGTTTCTTGATGATTCGGCTCAGCCCGCTGGTCGCCGAATCCTCGCTCGCGATGAATCTGCTTTGGCTGATTGGTGCTTTTACCGCGTTGATGGCCGCCGTGGTCATGTTGACACAAACGAGTATCAAACGAGTCTTGGCTTGGTCGACCGTTGCTCAAATGGGATTCATGATGTTGCAGTGCGGCCTGGGCGCATGGTCTGCGGCCTTGCTGCACTTGGTCGCTCATTCACTTTACAAATCACATGCTTTTCTTAGCTCGGGCAGTACAGTGGAAGGCGTAAAGACTTCCATGACCAGACGCTATCTGACGACCATCCAACAACCAACAAGCATCCGCAGAAGTTCCTGGGGCATCCTCGCGACATTGGCTGCAAGCGTAAGCCTAAGTTTCGGATTGATGTGGATCGTGACCCTGTCGTTAGGCTTGAACATGCAAAGCAAGCCGGGTTTCGTACTGCTCGGGCTCATTCAAATGCTTGGTCTTGCCTATCTTTTGCAACGAACCTTATCAAGTAACAGAACAATGCTTGGGGTGCGCGGCATCGGATCAGCCATGGTCGTCCTTGTTGGCTATTGGTTAGGGTTTTTGGCGATCGACAATGCGTTACTGATTGGTACTTCAACAAGTTTGCGCGAGTGGACACTCAGTGACCAGCTGCTACTAGGAGTGGCAGCCGGACTATTATCAGTGCTCTATTTATCAGCGAGTTTGCCGCCCCAGTGGAAAGCCAGTTTGGTTTCACCCAATCTTTACGTTCATGCCACGAACGGCTTCTATCTAGACGTGCCTTTGAGACGCTTCACGGCTTGGTGCTGGGGCTTGCAATCTCCCGCGCCATAAATGAATCACCTGCAGACGCAGATTATTGGAAAACACTTCACTCCAATCGGATCATTCCTCAAAATAGAAAGCAAAACTCATGACGGCATTCACAATCGATCGCCAACGACATGTTTACTCGGACAGCGACACAACTGCCCTTACACCAATTTGGGTAGATCAGCTGCTCAATGATGTCTTTCAACCACTGCCACCGTTGTGGCCGTTGGCTGATTTTGTCGCGGTCAATCCTTGGACGAATGTCTCTGAACAGACACTGCTAGAAGTGCATCAATCACAACAATTGATATGCGACAGCGACCTACTGCCAGCATGGTCAATCTTGCAGCAAATGTGGAAACGTCATGGGTTTACCGAGTCGCACGTCTTCTTAGCCTTTGAACAGTTGTCGCAGGACCCGAGCTTTCGTGTCGCGTGGCAACGAGTTCTTGACTTGTTATCTAGCTTGCAAACCACTTGCCCGACACCACCCTCCAATGTCCGTCAGTACTGGACGGTCAGCGAATACATGGATCGAGACGGGAGCAGTTCTTGGTCCAGCCATATTTTGAACGACGTGACTAGAAACTGTGCAGCTCAATTAGACGAAGGACAGGCACTCTGGCAGAACCCCTGGCAATCACTTTCTCTATTTGATGCCTGGCGCGAATCGGCTCAACGAAGTCGACGTATGGAATGGCTAGGACTGACCGGGTTTCGACGGCTTGTCGCCAGTTTGCCGATGTCTCCCCGCCTTGCCATCGTGCAGATTCTTGGCGAGCTAGCGATTCCCCGCGAACAATGGGCGCCATTCCTAAAGTGTCAATTGGCGACCGTCTACGGATGGGCCACTTATTTAAAGTACCAAGCGGAGTTTGCGACGCCACCCAGCCCATACGACGATCTTTCCGGGCTTTTGGCGATTCGTTTAGCGTACGACTTGTGTTTGCAAAGGCAGTTTGAAGTTTCCACAAAGAAACTCTTTCCAAGCGAGCGAGCTAGATCAAACTCCAAATGGTTGGAAGAATCTGACGAAGTAAATTATGACGCAAAACTTCGCTACCTGCTGATGAGGGCAAGCGAAATCGCGTATCAGCAACACCTACAAATGACGCTGCAACCTCGTGAGAAGCAATCCAACAGGCCGCATTTTCCTGACGACTTATTGGAAGCAAAGCCTCAGCACAAACGGGTACAAATGGTCTTTTGCATTGACGTGCGTTCCGAAGTGCTACGTCGCCACCTCGAAGCGGTAGACCCTTGCATTGAAACCTATGGTTTCGCAGGCTTTTTTGCGATGCCGATCGAACACGTATCGATAGGCGAGGAAGGAGGCGTACCTCAATGCCCCGTGCTCTTAAAACCATTGGCGGTTGCTCACGACCATTCGAAATCAACCTCGGTGGCAACGGCGACATTATCACAACGAACTCGCGAAGAAAACTGGTTTCGGCGGTGCTGGTCGCACTTTCAAAAATCAGCCTTGTCCGCTTTTGCGTTCGTAGAAGGACTTGGTTGGACCTACGCGTTCCAACTGTTTCAACGCACGTCGAAATCGCTGTTCGGCAAAAGAATATCCGCTTTAGGTAAACACCGACACGACATAGTCGTTCCAAGCTTGCTTTCCAGCAACTCGAACAATCCGAATTTTTCAATGCAGGTGGATTTAGCCGCCAACCTTCTTAAAAACTTGGGACTAACCCAAGACTTTGCTCCCTTAGTTGTGATATGCGGTCACGCTTGCGACGTCACGAACAATCCCTATCGCGCCGGCCTCGATTGTGGTGCTTGTGGCGGTCATTCGGGGGCCCCGAATGCTCGCGTTGCGGCGGCTCTTCTCAATCGAATGGAAGTGCGAGACAAGCTTGCTCAGCGGGGAATCCGGATACCGAATAGCACTTGGTTTATTCCCGCCGTGCATCACACTACGACAGATGTTGTAGAGTTGTTGGACTTGGACAATCTGCCGTTGACGCAAGAAGAACATTGCCAAGAATTACAATACTGGATTGAAGAAGCGAGTCATCGAGTTAGGGAAGAACGAGTTCAACGAATGGGGGACTGCCCAGCAAACGACGTCTTTCGCCGTAGTGTGGATTGGTCGGAAGTTCGGCCCGAATGGGGTTTGGCTGGTAACTCCGCATTTATCGTGGCACCTCGTTCGCTCACCCGAGGACACAATTTGGAAGGTCAAACGTTTTTACATAGCTACGACCATGAGCGAGACGCTGACGGGGCGGTCTTGGAGCTAATCATGACCGCGCCAATGATTGTCGCTAGCTGGATCAACTTGCAGTACTACGCTTCCACGGTCAACAACCAGCGTTTTGGCAGTGGCAATAAACTTTTACACAACGTCACGGGGCAGTTCGGAATTCTAGAAGGCAATGGCGGCGACTTGCGATTCGGCTTACCTTGGCAATCTGTTTTTGATGGCAAGTCACTTCAGCACACGCCGCGTCGCCTGGCTGTTTTGATCCAAGCACCGCGAAAAAGGGTGCAAGCGATCATGGATAAACATTTCGCGGTTAGACAACTCATCCAGAATCAATGGGTCAACTTGATTGTTATTGATCAAGGAACATGGTATCAATGGACGCGAGATCAAGGTTGGACTGAATTCATGAGCAACTCAAGTTGCTAACATTGGGCGTTTTCCTCGAGATCGGTTTTTGAGTTCAACCAACCCGCCAGTCCATCGATTCTTGTGGCGACGCCCACTGGAAAAAGCGTTGCAAAAACAGCTCAGCGTTGAGTCGCCAGGGCGAGACGCCTGTCGAAGCCAACTCAACTTGGAACTGTCAAGATTGTAGTTCTCAACAGAGGAAGTCCATCATTCAATTGGCTTCGATGGCTCGAAGCTGGAATTCACCTGCGGCTGCCAGTTTGATCGCGACTGCAAAGCGACCGCCGTCGGCAAATTCATGGACGAGAACCGCGTCGCGACTTTGTCCGCTCGTGGCACTAGCCAGCTCGACGCCGTTCGCGTTCAACAGTTGGATACCAGCCTGCGCGTGATCGCTTTGGAGATGAAGGAGCAATTTCTGTCCAGCGTTTACCTCTAAGCTGTAGAACCCTGTTTCGCCTTCGGCCAATCGTCCTGCGTCCTTCACGTGCACCTGGAGCACTTTGGGCGATTCGACCTCAGCTTGCAATGTATACGATCCGCCACCACCATCCCCGCGTGATGAAACGGCAAGCGTCAGTTCAGAATTTGCAAAAGGCATGTACCGAATCTTGGCATCGAACGCGCCACCACCATCGTCGTCCCATGCAAGTGGCTGCCCGGTTTTGCTATAGAGGCGCAGGTAGCAGTCGAAATTTGAGGATCGACTTGTCAACGTCAGCGATTGCCCTTGTTCGGCGACTACCTTGAAGAACTGCGTCCCGCCGACTGGCATCACTTGTTCAATTGGCTCGGCCGGCGCGAGATTCTGCCGCGGGTCAAAAAAACGCACTTGAACATCGGCGCCACGCTCGGAAGCCAATTGCAGTTGGTAGGTCTCATCGCCCTTCCAAACCATGGCGTAACGCCGATACCTTCCTTTGCTCGGCACCTCCAGCATTTGTGGGCCACGTTCAAATTGCATAAGTTGAGCCTGCTGCGTCAACTTGGATCGAGTTGGCAAGATCAAGCGTGAGGCAAGGTCGCCAGAGGCCTCAACCTCGACCAGACCAAACGAACCGTCCCTACCTGAAATCTCGAAGACACTCGCTGACTTGCGATTCAAAGTCGCGACTACCATGGTGCCCTTTTCTAAGCTTTGTTGTTTCGCGCGATGAAGCTGCAACTCAAACCGACGGTCGCGTGCCCCGTTCAACCGGACGTAATACTCGCCAGCTCTCTCTAGCCGAACCATTCCGGCCCACGATTCTATCGGCAAGCCCTGCGAATCACGGACTTCGTCGTAAGCACCACCACCGCCCACAAAATCAACAGTCACATAAGAGTCTTCGGCGTTGTTGAAATACAACCACGCAGTTCCTTGCTCGTCAAACGAACCGGATGTCCGTTCTCCGATGACTACTGGAGACACTGGGACTTGTTCCAACGACACCGAGTAGTTCCCACCCCCTTTGAATTCGAATCCATGCACCAACAACTTGTATTCGCCGTCCCCAGGCAGTCGAAAGGCCAGATTGGCGTTGCTACCTTCGTCGTCGACTTCACGCAAAGGATGTTCGGTGCCATCCACCACTTGTACCAACTTGAGCGTGGCATCAAATTCGTTGGTGGCCACTCCGGCAATCAGCAATTGTCCTTTTTTGCCCGCAAATACCCAACGATCCATCATGCCGGGGGTGAGGTGTTTGTTGAAAGTTCCGGGTTGATCCAAGTGAGTAACCGCTTCTTGAGCACGCAAAGGCAGCGGTGATGCGCCAATTCCGGAAGATTGAATAAAGCTCCCAATCCACACCAGATTGAAAACCAAAGACTTGAACCGACTCATATTCCAATTTCCCAGCAAGCAATTCCCCACGCAACACATTGTAGTACGAAACCAATCGACCATTATTTCAGAAATCGGGAAGAAACGCGGCTTCTCGCTGAATTCTCGCATTTCCAAGGACAGGCTTCACGTAAGTTGAAAGCCGCAACGGTTGCCCGTCGAGTATTCTTGATTAGTTCGGTCTGGGACAGTTGCTTTCAAGGCGGTTGCAGCTCATTTCGCTCGCCCTTATCATGCCTGATCGACAAGTCTCAGCGAACAAGAAATCCGTGACCATGACATTCATCCGAACCTCAGACCGTTACATCACCTTCTTAACTATCCTGTGCGTCCTAGGCTCGACATGGGCTTGTTGCGTCTTCTTGTTGTCGCGGGTTTCGGCACAAACTGAATCGAACACCCAAAACCATGAACTTACCTGGCTGATTGTCCGACATGCTGACCGTGATGGCAGCAATGACGGTCTGACGACTGCGGGACACGAACGAGCAAAACAACTGGCAACGTTGGCCAAGACATTACGAGTCTCCGCAGTATATTCCACCGACCTGCGACGCACGCGCGATACCGCTCAGCCCACGGCCGACACCAACCAGTTGACGGTCCAAACCTATCAACAACCCACCAGCGAATGGCTTAACGAAGTCCGGAAAGCGAATCCTGCTGGGGTGGTCCTCATTGTCGCTCATTCCAACACCGTCGGCGTGATTGTCAGCGAACTGACCGGGACCGAGCCATTTGAAATCGCTCATGACCAATTCGACTTGCTGTACGTCGTCAAAGAAAAAAATGAAACGGTCACGTCAGTCCAATTGAGTTATGGCGTCTCAAGTGCCACTAAAGATTCGAAGACTCACTAGGTTTAGGGCTTTATCGCTTGCAAGTGAAATTGCAAGAACTGAAAAGCTTGCTCGTTTGCTTCTTTTGTCGGAGCATGCCCATTGCGAATCGTCATCGCGACTCGGTTCTCGAACCCGAGCAGACGATTGATTCGGATCGTATGATTCAGCGCAATCCAATGCTCGGGCCCGTCTTGACCTTCAACTCCACCGCCGGAAACAAGAAACGGACGTGGAGCCATCAACGCATGCAACTCGTGTATATTGCGGCCTTCTTCCACAAGTCGTCGATAAGCACCTGTGCGCAGATTTTCGTTACTGATCAAGCCAGGGCGCCGCTGCTCAGCGGGACTTTTTTCGAACTCGTATCCCAAATACCACTTCTCCCAATAATTGCCGTTCGGATCGGATTCTTTCCAAACGATCGCGGGATCACCCCAAACAGCACAGGCGAATCCATCATGTAAACAAGAGGCAAACATCGCCCACTTTCCTCCGAACGAGTGGCCCATAATTCCGATCCGGTGACGATCGACCTCGGGCAAATTTGCCAACAGGTTGCAGGCGTTCGCGGCCGTGTACGCTAACAGCGACAGCGGTTGCACTTGCGCAAACAACTGCGGATCACGAACGTCCTTGATATTGAGCGTGCCACCAAAACAGAGCACAACAAAACCACGCTCCACTAATGGGACTCCAAAGTCAAATCTTCCGACAGCGGAGGGCGTCAAGCCGGCACTATCTTCAGCGTTGTACCAGGTCACCACGACGGCTGGGAAGGGACCGCGACCATGGGGCATCAACAAATAGTGTGGCTCAGAAAAAACTCCCGCGGCAATTTCAATGGCGACGCGATGTTGAACATAATCGGGCAGTTTCGTTGATTCCAAGTATTTCAATTGGGGACGTTCGAGCAACTCGGGCCACGGTCCAAGTACACTATGCCAGTAATCTTTAATTTCGACTCGACGCTTCGACCAATCATCTTGCGACTTCACTTGTTGGCCACCATCGAATCGCAACACATCGCGGTAACTCCCGTACTGTTCGGCAAATTTGCCTGGCGGACGATAGAATTCACTCCCCGAGGTCCAATCAACCGTTGGAATGTCCCGTTCTTGAGCCAGCGAATTTAGTGCCATCAAGTTCAGTGCAAGCACGAACAGACACAAAACACGCAAGGAATAGCTGATGAAGTCTTGCATCTTTGGCTCCCAACCGATCACTTTTTGTTGACGCGCACCGACGATGGCCACATAATAACGCGAGCGTCTCTCGGCTGTGGCAACTTAGCGATGGGGCGGTAGACGACTTTGTGATTCTACCAAGGACGAATACCGATGAGCAGTGCTGAAAAACTCGACTGGATCGATACAACAACCTATTTGCGACGCGAAGCCGATTCGGCAGAGAAAGTCGAATACGTTGACGGAACGCTCCGAGCCATGACTGGATCCACAAATCGACACCATCTGATCGCGACGAATGCGACTGGGTTGTTGTTTAGTCAGCTACAAGGCAAACCTTGCCGCGTCTACAACTCGGATACTCGGATTCGCATTCGACATCTACACGCCACTTGGTTCTACTTTCCAGACGCTTCGGTCGTGTGCCTGCCCAATGCCCAGAACGACTTGTTTCAGGACCGACCGGTCATGGTGGTCGAGGTCTTATCGCTCGGCACCCGTGCCAACGACCTGGACGAAAAGCTGCGGAATTACCTGAGCATCTCTTCATTGGAGTATTATTTGATTTTGGAGCAAATTGCTCCCGAAGCGTTCTTGATGCGCCGAGTGGAAAACGGATTCTTGCGAGAAACCTACGAAAGTCTCGCCGCAGTAATCGACTTGCCTGCAATCGGCTGCCAAATTCCCTTGAACAAGATCTACGCGGACATTGACCTCTCACCCGACGCCGTTCGCGAAGAGATTCCGAACTACAACACCGAGACCTGCGCGGTTGCGGCGGAATAGGATGCTTCCGTACCTTCTAACTCGACGAAGGACTGCATCAATTTCAAATCGCAACAATCAACATAATGCATGGACCAAGATGAGTTTTCGAACTTCACACCGTTCGGAGATCGCGATTAAATTTTTGAGCATCGTTCTGCTCATGATTTATCAATCTGTTGCTAGTTCCCTGTTGTTTTCACAGACATCGCAGACGACGTCGACTTACTTCGGACTAAGAGCAATCGACCAAGACACAGGCGGCGGAATACCGTTGGTACGATTCAAAACGACGAGCAACATTGCCCTGTGGTCAGACAGCCAAGGTTATGCAGCATTCAATGAACCCGGGCTGATGAATACCGAAGTTTACTTTGAAGCCGATTCGCCTGGTTACGAAGCAGTCGCTGACGGCTTTGGATTTCGTGGCGTTCGAGTCACTCCGCAAGCAGGGAAAATCGCCGAAGTTCGCTTGAAGCGGAACAACTTGGCCGAACGTATCGGGCGAGTCACCGGGCAAGGAATCTTTCGCGATAGTGAATTGCTTGGCATAGCTGTCCCTCGAAATTCGAATTCCCTCCAAGCCGGCGTGACCGGCAGCGACTCGGTTCAAATGGTACCGTATCGTGGACGTCTGTTTTGGTTATGGGGTGACACGAATTTCGCCAACTATCCACTGGGAAATTTTCACGTGACGGCAGCGACTAGCCCGCTGCCTCGCAGCGACTCGTTTCCAAACGTCAACGATATTGCTCTCGAATACTTCACCGATTCGTCAACAGGTCGAGCGAAGAAGATGTTGCCTACAACGACTCCTGGTGCCGTGTGGCTGTTCGGGATGGTCAACTTGAAAGAAGGAGAAGCGGAAACTTTAGTAGGGCATTACTCGCGACATCTACGATTGGGGGAAATGGTCGAACACGGGATCGCCACTTTCGACGATGCCACTCAGCAGTTTCAGATTCAAGCAACTTTTGAACTGAGCAATAAGTGGCAAATTCCTAGTGGCCAAGCATTTCGACATCAAGATTCCGACGGCGACTTTGTCTACTTTGCCGATCCATTTCCGGTAACCCGTGTCCCAGCCCGGCTCGAGGCGTTTTGTGACCCTCAACAATACCAAGCGTTTGCCTGGGATTCTTCGACGCAGGCTTACCATTGGCAGAGCACCGAGCCGCCAATTAGGCAAGCGGACGAGAAAATACGAGTTGCCAGCCGAAAGATGCCTTCGACGTCAGCTCGCTTCCAAGTCATCGACCGTGATACTAGTCGCCCCGTGATGATCCACCGCGCCAGTATCAACTGGAACGATTACCGTCATTGTTGGATCATGATTGGATGCGAAAGTAATCCCAGCGGGGTTCCTAGTCACTTGGGCGAAATCTGGTACGCCGAAGCTCCGGAGCTCACCGGTCCGTGGACATCAGCGACAAAAATTGCCACTCACCCAGGCTACTCATTCTACAATCCACGCCATCACACCGTTTGGGACCAAGCCGACGGACGTTACATCTATTTCGAGGGCACCTACACACAGACGTTTTCGGGCAACCAGGCAGCGACTCCACGGTACGAATACAACCAACTGCTGTATCGATTGGATCTTGCGACGATCGCCGCTGGAAAAACGGACGACCGATAAAGCCATCTTAGCCGCAAGCCGCCAGGGGACTGGCGGTCGCGACCCTGGTTTCAAATTCGTTTTTGCTGACTTCAATTGACAGCCTGCATCGGCCGAACTCTTGGCCGAGGAAAGGGGCGTCCTTCCGTCCCGTGATGGTCGTTCACACCCAAAATTGTTGCGAAAAAAGGAACTACGTTTGCGAAAACTAGCGGAAAAATACATCCCCGATTGTTATCGGGCCGAGCGACGACGGAGGCGTCGGTGAAGGTTTTGTTTAAGCCAAGTATTGACGAGACTGAGAAAAACAGCGGAGGAATGCTCGGTAAACAAAGGCGTTGATGTCAAAGTCTGCAAACCGCCGTCATCGTCTTCAAAAACAAGGTGGTAGCAGACCTTGTAACCCGAGCTTGTTTTCCAAGGAACGTCTTGACGCTGTAGACTGGTAAGACAATCCAACCGCAACGAAATCGCCGTCGCGAATGGCCACAACCAACGGCGGCGACGAATCCGCACGAGCTGCGTAGCGGCATTCGCATCCAAAGTAACCGTTTCCATCAAACACCAGCAGACGATTCCTCCACCCACACATGCGGTGGCCATGATCGACATCGGCACCCAAGCGGAACTTGCCCTAGTATAGAGGCGTCGTTCGCCCCGCCTCGCGCGTTCAAGTTCGTCCGCAATCGCCTTTTTTTGATTGCCATCAGACGCTGGCAAGTCGAGCTGGCAGCGCCCGTTTGGTGACATCACGAAAATTTCCAAACTGGCATAAATCCCGAATTCGACGGATTCGACCGAAATTTTTTCAATTTTGTTCAGCTCCCAAGACTGTTCGAACGTTCGCCAAAACCCAAAATAATCCCGAGCATAACTAAGGCGGCCATTTTGGACTTGAATTTTCGCCGTATAGCCAGCCCACCAAATGCCAGCTACTCCAAGTGCGATAAACAAGACCCCTGGTGGGAAATAAAGCCAGATATTGCTCCGCGACTTTAGGGTTAATCGCTCGGTAGTGCTGTTTACAACGCGAGTAGACATGCCGGCTCCAGTCAAAGTAATTGCCCGGAAGCCAGTACCGTCGGTTTGGGCGATTGTGACAATGAGTAGAGAGCCCGCCCCCAAACAAACTCACCTCACCCAGAAATAGTTAGCAGATCCGTCAGATCCGTCAGATCAGTCGGATCAGTCGGATCGCGTCCCGGAACCAAAACCCAACGATAAATGCACAAAAAAACCCCGGATCTTACGACCCGGGGTTTTTTAAAAAACCGGCAATACCTACTTTCACGCTTGCAGCACTATCATCGGCTCAAAGTGCTTAACTACTGTGTTCGGGATGGGAACAGGTGTGACCACTTTGATATAGTTACCGGAAAAACGTCGTTTGGCTTG
>JAEUIQ010000104.1 GCA_016794985.1 Planctomycetaceae bacterium
AGACCTCCGAGTACTCGAAACGCGGTTTGCGGTACTACCAAAAACGGAACCGTTGGGACAATCTGCCTGTCCTAGAATTCGCCCCCCGCGCGACGAAACTTGCGGATGAGTGTTGAACACTTGGCTGGTTGCAACTGCCGATTGGTTGGAAGACAATGTAGGCAGGTGTCTGCCGAGCGGTCACCGACGTGAATGGAGTCCCCTAGCCGAGACTCCACACTCGGTCTGGAGAAATTAACATAGCCATTCGGTACAAACGAGTGCTCGAAATACCCCGTCCTGTACCCCAAAACCAAACCCTCGCACCGGTCGACCTTTCCCGTTCGGATGTCTAACGATGGAGCAGCTTCAACAACTGGAATGGAACGAACTGCGATCACGTACATGGAGTTTGCTTCGACAGCGTGACCATATTCTCCGTTCCAAGCACACACCACTGTTCCAATATCTCGTCCGGCCATCATTCGCCGACACGTGGTGTATTGATATTGTTCAAACCGGCGATGTCATCGGCGTTTATCACACGACTTGGCGGCTGACTCACGATCTAGAGGCATTCTCAACCGCAATTGAACGACTCAAATATCCTCGCCCTTACGATCCGACACTTGAATCCATGCAATTCGATCCTAAACTTCTCGATATCGATTCCGTTTTGAAACGCATCTCCAAGATTCGACTTCCACTTAAACTCACCGAGAACAGGATTTCCCTGGATGGTACGTCTTTTGAAATGCAAATCGGAAATGGAACCAATGGGATTCTGCTACAATGGCAAAACCAACTACCTGATGAATGGCGGGAATTGTCCGAAATCGTGGAATCGCTCAACGAACTAGCGAGTAGATTCATCAAAACGGTATCTAAACCAGTATGGCTTTGACTTCGCGGAGCGACGGTAGGAGCGGAGCCGAAGTCAAGGCCTTTGTGCCAGAAGCCCGAAGGAAGTTGCCTCAGAGGGGCTATGGGTTTCTAATTCTTCGCAATGGCGTTGCCCGTTGAGTTCGCGCACTCTTGGACATGATTTACTAAAGTCGCCAAAGCTTTGCACGGATAGCTTGATCAGGGACACCATTCTCCACTGATCAACACGAATGATAAGTCGGGCATGTTTACATGACTCGATTGGCAAGCCACTTCAGTCCTCCACCCAGTCGTCGGCCAAGCAAGTAGACGATCCAGAAAAGAACTGCTGAGCAGTGCAGTAGAACAAGAGCGGGGTATGACCTCGCCGCCAACACGCTCAGAACAGGAGAAAAAAATTGCCGACGCAATCTAGCTCGGATACGCCGCGATAGCGGCTTAGTTGAACCAAGCGTTGCACGCGGAGTGGAGAGGGTCGGGATGAATGGAGGGCTCACGCGGAGGCGCGGAGGCGCGGAGTGGAGAGCGTTGGGATGAATGGATGGCTCACGCGGAGGCGCGGAGGCACGGAGTGGAGAGGGTTGGGATGATTGGAGGGCTCACGCGGAGGCGCGGTGGCGCGGAGTGGAGAGGGTTGGGATGATTGGAGGGCTCACGCGGAGGCGCGGAGGCGCGGAGTGGAGAGGGTTGGGATGATTGGAGGGCTCACGCGGTGGCGCGGAGGCGAGTGGGTTGGGATGAATGGATGGCTCACGCGGAGGCGCGGAGGCACGGAGTGGAGAGGGTTGGGATGATTGGATGGCTCACGCGGTGGCGCGGAGGCGCGGAGGCGAGTGGGTTGGGATGATTGGATGGCTCACGCGGAGGCGCGGAGGCACGGAGTGGAGAGCGTTGGGATGATTGGATGGCTCACGCGGTGGCGCGGAGGCACGGAGTGGAGAGCGTTGGGATGATTGGATGGCTCACGCGGTGGCGAAAAGGCGAGAAGGACGATGGTAGGGCACCTTTGCGTCTTCGCGGCTTCGCGTGAGCATTCGAATTGCTTTCTGTCAATTCTAGCCTGACCTGACAAGCCACCACGCGACACAACTTACCGCTGACGAGTGAACACCGAGGCTGGTTGCAACTGCGGATTGATTGGAAGACAATGCTGGCAGAGGTCTGCCGAGCGATCACCTAACGTGAACGGAGTAAGCTGGCAAGGATTCAACACTCGGTCTCAAGAAATTGGCATAACCAGTCGGCGCAGCTGAGTGCTGGAAATACCCCGTCCTGTACCCCAAAACCAAACCTTCGAACCGGTTGGCCTTTACCGTTCGGCATCCCAGTAAAATCACAACAAATGAAACTGATACGAGCAATTAGTCTTGGTTCGCCCTATCCGCGTTCCGTGTCGATTGACATGGGACTTTTGCTGATTCGTTTTGCGGTGGGAATCTTACTCTGCACAGTGTTCGAGAAGTTTTTGCCACGTGACGGACGGTGGGGACCGCAAGATTGGTTCATAGCTGACGTTGCGAAGATGGGCTTCCCGTTACCGATTTTCTTCGCTTGGTGTGCTGTGCTCTCAGAATTTTTCGGCGGGATTCTACTGGCACTCGGCTTACTTTCTCGCCCGGCAGCGTTCTTCAATTCAATTACAACCTTTGTTGCGGCCTTCATTTTCCACAAGGGAGACGTGTCGGGCAGTGCACTGCTCGGCACCGTGTTTTTTGCCTCGACGCTGGGACTTACATTGACCGGCCCAGGACGCATAAGCATCGACTACCTGATTGGCCGCCTTTGGACTACCGAGTCGACAACTGCCGAGCGATGCGAGCAAGTCGCCGGTAAGCCGAGAAATTGAATCATAGTTTTTTTGCGGAGCTTGGATGACCGCCAATGATACAATGACACGAATCGAACACGTGAACTGTGGCTGGCTTCACAAGCCTCCGTTGCCGCCTGCATCTTGCCACTGTCTTATGGTGCTGTCCGGGAATAGTGCTGTCTTGATCGATACTGGCATTGGCATGCACGATATTGTCGCCCCCGAGCAACGCATTGGTTCCGCCGCCGTTGATGCAGCTGGCTTCAAGTTTCTTCCTGAGGTAACAGCGATTCGTCAATTGGAATCACGCGGGATGTCTGCTTCATCGGTAACTGATATCGTTTTGACGCATTGCGATTCTGACCATGTGGGTGGCCTCTCTGACTTTCCCAATGCACGCGTTCACCTTGCTTCAGAGGAAAAAGTCAACCTTGACGCTGGAAACCCTCGGTACACGCCCCGTCAATTTTCGCATGGGCCGAACTGGCGCACTTACTCGGAGAATAACTGCGAAGTGCTCGGTCTGCCGTCTCGCCGCATCAATACTACATTCGACTTAGACATCCGTCTGGTGCCCCTTTTTGGCCACACCAACGGGCATTGCGGGGTTGCCATACATCATAACGGAGCCTGGATAATACATGTTGGTGACGCATACTACCTTCGCGACGAACTGACGAATGAAGACCACCCAATCAGTGGGCTTGCGACGTTGCGGGCCGACAATAATAAACTCCGCAAGGAATCGCTCGAAAAACTGCGACAATTGACCCGGAGGACTGACGTCGATCTGACATATTTCGGTTACCATGATATCAGCGAATTGCCAGACACCATTACGATGTACGAAGACCTGGCATAACCTCTCTACGGCCCTTGATGACAAGTAGTACGAACCGGTGGCGACGGTGAAGTGACAGTTTTTTTTCGATTGGAAATTTAGACATGTTGGAGGTGAATGGTCTCGACCGTCGGCCAAGTCAGGGGACTGCTGGACTTACCTTCGGGGCGGGTGGTTCGGACTCGGGAGCGGACGCTGACGTTGCCGGGTTTTTCATCTATGGGGAAGTCGTTTCGTGTTGATCTTTGATAGATCCTGCCGCTGAGCTCGAGGTCCGGCTGCTTCAAGTATCTCGTCTTCCTGGATGCTCCGTCGTTTCCAACCGAGCCTCGGCAAACTGTTCGCGATTTTCTGACGAAGCGGTTCAGCGCTGAAAAGGCCCAGACTGGTCCGCTCGGGTCGATTGACAATACAAGAAAAAATGGAGGAAGGACTCTCCTTCACTTGTGAACTTTCGATCTACGGCAAGAGGACTTGAGACACGCAGCAAGGAGCAGTCCCGAGATAACGTCCGTCTCTCCCAACCCGATGCGTGAGCGAAGGAGCAAGTCGTCGTGAAAAATCCCTCGCTCGCTGAGGTTTCGGGTTGGGGTCGTATGTCATGACAACATCCGGAAGTTATCTCGAGACAATTCTTGAGCCGAAGTTTTGCCCGAATACCGCAAAACGATGCATGATTAGAATTTGCTCTTGCCATTTTTTCGGAAAACAGGTATCCCGCAGCGGCGAGACGCGCGAGTTGGAATCAGCTTGGTTGGCATCGTCAAATAGTATCAAACCCAAGGACCGGGACCTTCATGATGTCCAACCTGAAAGGAACCACTGCCGAGCGTTTGGCCCAACATCGCGAACTCCGCCTTTTTTCGCAGATCCAAGGACCTCTGAAGTCGCTTACGTTCTTTAGGCGAAGTTTGTTATTGGCCGAGTTATCCTTGATCGCTTACCTATCCCCCGAGGAAGGTGCTCCCGCAGCGGCTCGGATAGGATTTCCGGGCCATATGTACTTCGAACAAAAAGGAGCGCAAGCCTATTGGTTCGATAACCGCTGGGATGCGGTGATCATTTGCCGTGGTACCGAACCTTGCGATTGGAACGACATCCGTGCCAATGTCAATTTGTGGATGGAGGTTGCCGAAACCGTAGGCAAAGTTCATCGCGGGTTCAAACGCGAGATGGATCGACTGTGGCCGCGACTTGAAAAAGCTCTTCTGCGCAACCGCAAACCCTTGTGGTT
Source organism: Planctomycetaceae bacterium (assembly GCA_016794985.1). Classification (GTDB taxonomy): domain Bacteria; phylum Planctomycetota; class Planctomycetia; order Pirellulales; family Pirellulaceae; genus M30B19. The sequence goes on from JAEUIQ010000104.1 coordinate 4,750, forward strand.
TGCCGGACATTCTCTGGGCGGTGCCATGGCCACCATCTGCGCGGGTCGTTGCAAATTGTCTTACATCAAATCAAACCCCGAGGAATTGTACACTTACGGTAGCCCACGGGTCGGCAATCAACGATACGTGCAATTCACTCGGTTGCGACACCATCGCTGGGTCAACAATAACGACGTGGTTCCCACGGTGCCGCCCACGTGGTTGGGCTACCGCCACTGCGGCCACGAATGGTACCTCAATTTCCAAGGACAGCTAAGGAAGTTGAATTGGAGCGGACGCCTCTTGGACAATTGGCGCGGCCTCTGGGAAAGTCTTCAAATTCGACGATTCGACTTTGTGGCCGATCATTCGATGCTAGACTACATCGCCGCGATCGAAGCCTTATGCCGAGCCGAAGAAGGACAGCTCAGCGAACCCCTTCCGGCAGAAATGGTCGAATCGATTTTACCGATCCCGAAAAATGAAACCTCGGGAATCCCTCTTTCAGTTCCCAGTCTCGATGAATACTCGGGTATAATCCACGACGAGGTATTCCGTCGGTCGGCCTGACCAAGCGAACTATACGTGTTCGATGCCCCCAGGCGAACCCGACTCGGCTTTCAGATGGTTGATTGGGTGGTACATCCGTTCGGTAGTTAACCAAACGCCCGCTGAACTTGGGAAAGGGATGCCCAAGGCTGACCGTGGAACGATGACGCGACCGCAAAGATTCAAGTCGGAAATCTGTTTTAATGGCGGGTGTGCCAATGCGGCTAGAAGAACTTTTCGTTTGTGCGGTTTGCTCGTTCCTGGTCTTCGGTCTGATCGTTGGCCTGTATTTCTTCATCAAAAGCCTCCATCAGCCCGACCGTTCCAACGAAGGAACCGGTGATTCGAGTGCTGACAATCATCTCAACACTAAGCATATCTTCGATCGCGTGATGACGATTCGGCGATTGTTCTTGGGGCTCCCCCCGGAGCATTGGCCCAAAGTTCTAGCACGACTCTACGACGATCTTCTGGAAAAACACCACATCACGAACGAACAGTGTTCCAAGTTGAAAGCGGCCATTCCGACGACGATCACTCCCTCCACAACGCCGACCACAACGCCGACCACAACGCTATTTCCCACCGCCTCGTCTCCCGCAACCGAACCTGCCACCATTCCGACAGCAACCACTCTTGTCTCGCTGGAGGCTGCGATTCCCGTGCCAGCTCAGCCAACCGCGTTGAACGTGGCGAGCACTGCCGAAGTCGCATCAGCTGCCCCAGAACCGAACCAACTGGTCAATCCTACCGTTTTTTCGGAGTCGGCACCCGATGCGCCGATCCAAGACCCGGAAGTCGTGTTGGCTACGCTTGTGCCGGTTGGCGTTCCGGTGTCGCCGTCAACACCACCATCGGCTGCCTTACCAGTCTCTGCACCAATTGTAGCCCGAACTTCCACCGGCAGCGCCCCGTCGAATCGCTCCGATGCCCGTGCCCCGTGGGACATGCCTGACCCGACGCCACGTCCACCGCGCAAGTCGCTGGCGGAGTGGAGTCAGAGTTTCATGGAAGAACGCAACATTCATTGGGGGGAACTGGCCAGTGGCATTCTCATCGTTGGTAGCGCATTAGGATTGGTATTGAGTCTACGCCGTGAGCTACAGGATACGATTCCGTACTTTCCGGCTCTATTGTTCCTGATGATCAGTTTGGCGGTGCATTACGCCGGTGTTTACACATTGAAACGCTGGCGTTTGCGAAGCACCAGTCGCGGGCTTTTGTTGATCAGCCTATTATTGGTGCCACTCAACTTTTTGGCTGGAGTCTTGTTCAATGCGGATTCCGACAGTCGTCGCCCATTGACCGATCCTTGGCTGTGGATTGCCCTCGTCACTGGCACCACAGGCGCCGGTTGGATCACATGGTCCGCCTCGCGCTATTTGCTGCGCAAAGGGCATTTGGCATTGTTTCTTCCGGTAATGCTCGCCGGACTGAGCGTGGTCGTGCTGAATCGCTTGCCTCTGGCCGAGGAAAATCTGAGTCGTGGTTGGACATTGTTGCCCATTGCCGCCTTGATTGCCGGAGCGTTTGGATCGTTAGCATGGCTATTGAACCAGCGTGGACGAGCATCTTCGCACACGCCGACTCGCGTTTGGATCCTGAGTGGTATCACCTTGTTCGCACTCGGTAATGTCTATGCGTTGTACATTATGAAACAGTCGGATGAACCACAGTTATTGTCGTCACTTTCTCCAGTGTCGGCTATTTGGATCTTGGGATTGTTGTGGTTGATGACGAATTTGAATCGAGCGTTAGCGATATCCAAGTTATTCGTTCCACGTATGATCTGCCAAGGCATCGCGGGATTGGCCTGGTTCGCGTTGGTGGTCCTGGTCGCCTGGACGGTCAGTTGCCCGCGCGATCTGCTACAAATCGTGGCGTTGTATGCATTGTCGGCGTTTTGCAGCGCTTTCGTATTTCGATCTTATTGGTTTGTTCCGATCGGTGCTGGGTTCGGGTTGCTCACCGGCTTGATCGGCCGAGGGTTTGTGACGGGCTATGTCAATTGGACTGACTCGATAACACGTGGCGAACTCGTGGATCTTCTGATCAATGGCCGCGCGGCGATCATGTTCTTGGTGGTAGGCGGTGCATTGTCTTTGGCGACCCGTTGGTTCCAATCGTACTTCTCTAGTCAAACGATTGGCAAGGCAAATGCCGTGGACCGCGCCACTGGTCCGGTTTCGATGCGTCTTGCGATGCAAACACCAACAGAACGTCAGATCCGGCGTTGGAATTCCCTGACCGCCGTTGGCTTTGTTGGTGTCGGCAGTATTCTGGGCTTGATTGGAGCGTATCGTCCAACCGCTGACTTTTGGGACTCGATGATTGGAAGCTTGTTGCTATTTGCCGTTGCTTTGTTTGTGATCGGGACGGCGCTGTGGGGCGGTTATCGCCGAACGGGTCAGACGGCCTTGACCTTGGTCGGCAGTTTATTGCTCATGGCGGCGAGTGTGGAAGCATGTTTTGGAAACCGGCAACTTGTCGTCTACCTGCAAGAAGCGTTAGGGAGCCAACGATTGCAGGCGGAGTTGGCCGTTGCGATTTCGGGCACGATTCTGGCCGTGGCCGCCTGGCTACAAAACCGGCGGATGGCGACATCGGCGCACGAGGATTCAAATTTGTCTTCACGTGTGGAACCGATGGTTCGATTCTCGTTGGTCGGAATGCTCTTGGCTCATTTCGGACTGTTGATTGCGATCGTCACTTTGTGCTTGGAACAATATTCACAGCCTGGCACCCTTCTTGGCAGCCTGATCTTTGCGAGCGGACTTGCAGCCGCGCTATTGCAACCAACACGTCGGCAACTTGGCCTTGAAACGCTCACGTTGATTGGCCTCGTCTTTTTTTCGGGCTTGGAATTTCAAGCCAATTCGGAACAAGTGATTCAATTGGGAAGCGGTCGTTGGGCGTTCACGCTGGCAGGATGTTTGGCGGGTTGGTGTGCGACGATGCAGTTCTTGGCCACGCGGAGTTGGCTGCGAGATTTTCGCTCGTCCTCGTCCGAACGGTCAATTATGCCACAAGGCTTCGTGTTGGCGGCCGTTCCGCTACTCCTGGTCGTGATGGTCGTGGCCTCGCTCAGCGACGCGGTCAAACGCGAGATCTGGGCCGTCGCTGACGTCTGGTTGATTCCGTCTTGGCAAATGAGCGAATTGGTTGATCTGGCCTCGTTGGTCTTGGCTGCTTGGACCGCCGTATTGTTTGTGACGGCTCAGAATCAGTTCTCGCCGCAAAATCGGGCGAGCTTCATGAGCACGACCGAGTGCCTAAGTCTAGGAACCATGATGTTGATGTCCATTTGGGCCGTTCAAGGCGGTCGCTGGGACGCGGATGTTCGGGCTGCGGCAGCCGTACGTTGGTGGATGGCTGGCGGCAGCTTGCTACTTGCGATCCTTCCTTGGTGCTGGGCTACATGGCGGAGCAAATATCCAGAAGCTGAAGGGTCGGGCGACTCGGTTATACCCGTGGCGATCGATTCGCCGTCCAGAATGTTTTGGCATGACGCCAATGCCCGACTGCAGGTGGTCTATACCAGTGTGGTCGTGGGCGTGCTGAGTGTGTTCTTAGTGACGGGCACGGCTGTCGCAGGTTTTTTGGTCGTTGGTCCCGAAGTTCGAGGACTTTCACCGCAAGAGACTTGGCTTGGCCAGATTCGGCCAGACGTTTCTTATGGCATTCCCGTTGCCTTGTTGTTGGCTGCCGTGTTGTTGCATGGCATCAGCCAGCGTCAATCCGTCTTGGCCATCGCGGGCTCGTATCTATTGCGTCTGATTGTGGTATTCCAATTGGTCTTGTTGATCGTGTCGCCGCATCCACAAATGGCAACCGAGTGGTTTGTTCACATTGTTCAGATGGTTTCGGCGGGCATGACAATTTACGGTTGGGCTTGGTATCTGAACCGAGATCGATCGTTAACACCGTATACTGTGGGCAACTGGTTGCAACCGATCCAAATGCACACTTGGTTCAATGGGGCTTTGCTGGCAGGTCTGATGTTGCTGGTTATCGGCAAATACTTGTTGACACCGAATGAACCGTTAGGCTGGATTCAATCGGCCGGAAACTCCGTAGGGTTGGTGACGATCCTTTTGTATTTACCATTGGCATGGATCGTGTTGCTGCGTGGCACAACGACTTCATGGTTGATACCTCTAACTGTCGTGGCAGTTAGCACGGCAACCATGTTGGTGGTCAATATCGAACGTTGGTTGGACTTCGAACCCGGCGTGGCATTCACGCTCCTGGGTTGGTTCTGGGTGGTGATCGCGGTCGGTCTTTCGATCGCGCATCTGCGTCAACCCTTGGTCGCGAGCGTTCCGTGGTCTTGGGGGAAAACCGGCCTGATTTGGTCGTGGGCGCGAGCAGACCTGGTGTTTATCTGGAGCTTGATCAGTTTCTTAATCGTCGCTTATAGTTGGCGTGGCTTCGAAACCTTCCCAGAGAACTACTGGCAGTTCTTCGGCATGCACAGCATGCTACTTGCTTTAGGAGTGTTGTTGGGAGCAACGCGGCAATCGATCGCGGCTTCCTTCTGTTTGGCGCCGCTGGCAAGTCTTTGGTTGCTGCGCGCGGACTACACCGCTCCGCAAAGTTTGTTGCCAAGCTATTTAGAGAATTCCCCGTCTTTGCACTTGGCTTTCGGTCTGTTGATTGCCTTGATATGGATGTTCGGTAACCTTGCGCGTCGCTACGTGCTGCACCAATCGAGCCCGCGCATGGCGTTGTGGTTCGGGCGAATCGTGTTGAGTTTATCCTGGTTGTGTCTGCTGGCGAGGCTCGGGATGCGATTTCCGAATGGGCTGGAATCGACCGATACCTTGTTGCTGGTGATGGGATTCACGTATCTGATTGTTGCTTTATGGTGTACTCGTGAACGCTGGCGCACTTCGAATTGGGCAGGTTACCACTTCGTTTTGATGGCGGCGCTGGCGACTTGGCTCGCCCAGTCGCAGGGCTGGACCAGTTTGCAAACTGGCAGGTCTTGGCTGCTTGCCAATGGGATCGTTGTGCTCATGTGGGGCGCTGCCATACGATATTGGCCCGCGTTTGTTCCGTTGTATCGGCAGTTGCGTATTCCGCGACTCGCAGCCGCACGAACTAGTCAATTGTATTGGCTTCCGTCTGCGGCCAGTATCTTGGCGGGAGGAACGACGTTTGTCGTGATGCTGCACCAATTAGGTCCCATCGAGCGTTGGGAAAAGCAACTGGTCTGCTTGGCTCCTTTGATGTCGGCGATCGGTTTTGTTTGGATTGCCAATGCCGCCGGACAAGCGTGGCAACGTAATACTTCCGTATCGTTGTTTACTTTGACTGCGGTGATGTTGTCATGGACCAATGTTCCGGCGGAAGATGTCGATACTTGGCTATGGGGGGCGCTGATCCAAACTTATTGGGTTTTGGGAGTTGGTTATTTGGCTTACGGTTTTGCTGTCGCGCATTGGCTGCGATTGCATGACACTTGGCGAGAGACCATGCAGCGTTCCGCGCACACGCTGCTCGGTTTGGCGGCGAGTTGCTTGTTGTTGATCTTGTTACGCGAATTCGGGGATTGGCAAGTCGGTGCTCCGGTGTTTTCAACCGTGTTGGAAGCAAGTCTCGTCGCAGGCATGACGATCGCAGTGGCCGTCTCACTGATCGTCGTCGCCCTAGTGCCTCAGGACCGAGCGGTAGCTGAGAGCATGACGTTGCGGCAAGCCCACGTCTACGGCGCCCAAGCGTTGTTGGCGGTCGGCATGGTCCATGTGGCCTTGACCATGCCATGGTTGTTCAAGTTTGGATTGCAACAATATTGGCCATACATCGCCATGGGGCTGGCATTTTTGGGGATCGGTGTTTGGCATCTGCTGCAACGCCGCCAATTGACGGTCTTGTCCGAACCATTGGCCACGACCCTACTGTTCTTCCCAGCGGTCGCGGCCTTGATGTCGTTGAGATTGGATTCGCTGGCTGATCGTTCCGTTGTGATGTTGATGGCGGGGTTGGTTTACGGAGTACTGGCAATCACACATCCAAGTTTCTGGACTCGATTGACGGCATTTGCGTTTGGCAACTTGGCCTTGTGGTTGTTCATCGAGCGGTACCCGCTTTGGAGTTTCCAAAGTCATCCGCAATTGTGGCTTATTCCTCCGGCCGTGACCGCGTTGATCGTGTCGCGCATCGAACAACATCGACTCGGCCATACCGCAGCGGCATCGATTCGGTACTTGGCCTTGGCGGTGATCTATGTCAGTTCGACCAGCGAAATCTTCATCCAAGGAATTGGCAAGAACTTGGCTCCACCCATGATCTTGGCCAGCCTCGCCCTGCTGGGAATGTTCGCAGGCATGCTGCTAAAGATTCGCGAGTACATCTTCTTAGGCGCATTGTTTCTGTTGGTGGCCATGTTCACGATGGTCTGGCACGCCCAACAACAATTGAATCACGTTTGGCCGTGGTGGGCGTTTGGGATTAGTCTAGGCATCGCCACATTGGTGTTCTTTGCTATCTTTGAACAACGTCGAAATCAGCGGCGCCGGTTAGAGCCGCCATTGCCCGAGCCGATCGGAAACGAGGCTGAGCAAGGCCAGACAGAACGCCCCAACTAATTCTGGGGCCAATCGCCTTTTGGCGACCCGACCTTGGAATTCGGGTCGCATCTCGGTTGCCGGTGGTATAGAATGGTCGTCGTGTCAATCGGCTCGCCGAGTCGGACGGCACTTCCGTGGAGAAAATTCTCCCGCGCGAAACCCAAACCCGCCCATCCTCAAGCAACTGTCTAAAGACAGCACCTGCTTAAAAACGCAGCACCTGTTTAAATGCAGCACCTGCCTAAGTACAGTACCTGCCCCCACCCGCGTTGACCGTCCTTTTGTGGCACCGTTATGTCAGTTCACTTTCCGATGAATATCCAACGGCGAGCAAGGTCGGCAAACCGCATTGTCGTCGGTCTTGGCGCGACCATGTTGATCAACGACTCCAGGCGAATCAGCATCAGCAGCGGGTCGCGAATCTTGGGTCTGCTTGCTGGCTACTTTCTAGTTTTCTGGGCTTCTTCGGCGGGTGCACAGGATTTACCGGCTCCGAAGTTCGAGTTGGATATTCAGCCCATACTTACGGCGAATGGTTGCAATGCGGGCGGGTGCCATGGAAAGTCTCGCGGACAGAATGGCTTCGCCTTATCGCTTCTTGGATTCGACGATGACTTTGATTACGCCGCGATCGTGCAAGAGAGCCGCGGTCGTCGAGTTTTCCCAGCAGATCCGGACTTTAGTTTACTGCTGCAAAAAGCAGCCGGGTTGGTGCCGCATGGTGGCGGTGTGCGGTTAGCTGTTGATGGCGAAGCGTATCAAGTCGTCAAAGCTTGGATCGCGGCTGGGATGCCTCGTTCTTCGGCGGCTGATCCGGTCTTCGAGCGTTTGCAATTAGTCGCCTCTCAACAATCGTTGGCTCCCGGACAGACGCTGGCCATGCAAGTCTTGGCTGAGTATTCAGACGGTTCAACGCGTGACGTGACTTCTACCTCGTTCTTTCAATCGAGTGAGCCGACCGTCGTTTCGGTCAACGAGCATGGAATCGTGCGAGCGGGCGAGTTGCCTGGTGACGCCACCATTATGGCTCGTTACCGGGGACAGATCGCGACATGGGCGACCGTGATTCCAAGATCAGAGCCGATCGATCCCGCCAAGTTCGCGGCTTTACCTCGCCACAACTTTATTGACCATCTGGTTTGGGATAAGTTAGCGAGATTAAATGTACTTCCAAGCGAATTGGTCAATGATGAAACTTACTTACGTCGAGTGTCGTTGGATTTGATTGGCCGATTGCCAACTCTCGAAGAGGCTCGCGAGTTCATTGATGACACGCGGCCGAACAAGCGTGAAGTGTTCGTAGACCGCTTGTTGGCACGACCCGAATATGCGGACTTTTGGGCCAACAAGTGGGCGGATTTGCTGCGCCCCAATCCCTATCGAGTCGGCATCAAGGCGACGCAAAGCTTGGACGCCTGGTTGCGCGATGTATTTCGGCAGAACTTACCTTATGACGTGTGGGTTCGACAATTGTTGACCGCGCAAGGTAGTACATGGCGCAATGGTGCAGTGGTGCTGTTTCGCGATCGGCGCGAACCCGAAGAAGTGGCGACTCTTGTCAGTCAGCTGTTTCTGGGCACTCGGTTGGAATGCGCGAAGTGTCATCAGCATCCTTTCGAAATTTATGGCCAGACCGATTTTTATAGTCTGGCAGCGTATTTTGCCCGAGTCGGATACAAAGGCACTGGACTCTCCACTCCGATCTCTGGTAGCGAAGAAATGATTCTCGTACGAGAAAATGGACGTGTCGCCCATCCGATCACTCGCGAGGCGTTGGATCCACGTCCCTTGTGGAAACTGCCATCCGAACTCGAATCATCAACTCCGGCGGAGACATCCCAGACGCCACTGAACCCATTTCCTCACGATCCGCGCGAAGACTTGGCGGATTGGATGGCCGCACCGGACAATGATGGCTTCGCCGAAGCGGCCGCGAATCGGATCTGGGGCGAGTTATTCGGGCGTGGGATTGTCGATCCCGTCGACGACATTCGCGCGACGAATCCACCCAGCAACCCAGACTTGTTGCAGGCATTGGGAGTAGAGTTTCGCCGAGTGGGCTACGATCAAAAGGCACTTTTGAAAACGATCGTTCTCTCGGCAGTGTATCAATTGTCGTCGCTTCCTAACTCTACCAACAATCAGGATCATCGCAACTTTTCGCGTCACTATCGTCGCCTCAGTCGGGCCGAAGTGATCGCGGATGCGTTGGCGGATGTCACTGGAGTCGAAGATCATTGGCCGGGCATGGCCAAAGGGGCTCGCGCGATGCAGATGTGGACGTTTCGTGCCGACTCGGAATTACTGGACGTCTTTGGCCGTCCTGACCCGAATCAAGATCCACCCTGCGAGCGGTTGCCCGAAGCCACCATGACACAGGCATTGCACTTGATGAACACGCAAACGATTCAGGCGAAGATCTCCAATGACTCTGGCCTCCCGGCCAGACTTACGGCACAGAATTTGGAACCAACAGCCTTGTTGGAAACCTTGTATCTGACCGTTTACAATCGCCGACCCTCCGAAACCGAGACAGCACGCCTGCTGCCGTTACTGGTTGGTGAAAACACGACGCGCCGCAAGACATTGGAAGACTTGTTATGGGCGATGATCAATACTCCGGAGTTCATCTATGAAAACTGATGCTAGTCAATCATTGTTCCACAGGCGAACACTTAACGGAGAGTACTTCGCCTCAAATATTTCCTCTGTGGCGAGGGCGTCTCGGCGTCATGCCCTGCAATTGGGCTTGGCCGGTTTGGCCGGCGGCAGTTTTTTGAATCTCTTGGCGATGCAACAGCAAGCCTCTGCGGCTCGATTGCCCGATGAGCCAACACCGCTCAAACGACAAGCGACAAGTTGTATCTTGATTTGGATGGACGGCGGCCCGACGCATTTTGAAACCTTCGATCCGAAACCCGAAGCCCCGATTGAAATCCGCGGCGAGTTTCATTCGATCCCGACAAAGATTCCAGGGGTGCATTTTTCAGAGCACATGACGAAGCTGGCGAATATGGCCGACAAGTTGGCGGTGATTCGTTCGGTATGTCACAACCAAGGCAATCATGGTGCCGGAAATCATTACATGATGACTGGGATGCCCCCGCGAATCCCGGTCGGTTGCGGCTCTTATGTGAGTTTTCATCCAAGTTTGGGGTCGGTGGTCGCGCATGAGTACCCAGCCCCGTTTGGTCTGCCGAGTTACTTTTCGTTGCCCTCGATGTCGCGATCCGGTGGCCCAAATTTCTTGGGCGCCAAGTACGCTCCCTTTGTCGTGGGTGCAGATCCGAACCACAACCACTTTCGGGTACGAGATGTCGAGCTGCCGAACGGCGTGGAACGCCCCCAGTTTGAATCGCGTTTGGAAGTACGCAAGCTCGTGGACACATTGCCGCGCTTCGAGGACGCCGCCGTTGCGGACCCTGTGAAATCGATGGACGAATATTATCGACAGGGTTACGATTTGATCACCACACCCGAAGCCCAAAAAGCCTTTGATATTCAGAGCGAGCCAGACCATATACGCGAGGCATATGGTCGTAATGCATTCGGCCAACGAGCGTTGCTTGCCCGCCGATTGGTGGAGGCTGGCGTGCCTTTCATCACTTTGTATGACGGTGGTTGGGATCACCATGCGGATATCTTTGGCGCGCTGCGCGACCGGTTGCCCTCATGGGACCAGACGGTCGCGACGCTGATTGACGATTTACAAAATCGCGGCTTGTTGGAAACGACATTGGTGATTGCCTTGGGCGAATTCGGACGCACGCCGGCGATCAGCACCCTTCCTGGACAATCGAAACCGGGTCGCGATCATTGGGCCAACGCGATGTCGATTCTCATGGCCGGTGGCGGTACGCCGGGCGGGCAAGTTGTCGGTGCCACAGACAAGCAGGGCTATGCCGCGATCGACCGAGTCTTGTCTCCTGAACATTACGTGTCGACCGTTTATCGCAAACTGGGGATCGATCCCAATCGCATCTACTACACGCCCAACGGTCGACCGACACACTTGGTCAGCGACGGGACCCCGATCAGCGAGTTACTGTAATGGCTCGCGTTTTGAATTCTATTTGGGTGCCGTTGTTACTTTGCGGCATGGGACTGGGAACCGTTGTCGCACAAGAAGCGGCCGCGCCCGAACTAACTCGCTTGTTTCCAGCGGGCGCGCCGCGCGGCGCGACGACTTCAATCGAATTCAAAGGTAAATACCAAGCGAATTCGGTCCAAGTTTGGTCGAGTCAGTCGGGTTTGACTTGGACGAAAGCCGAAGGAGAAAACCAATTCAAGGTCGTCGTCAATGAGGAAGCCGAATTGGGAACGGCCTTCGTGCGATTGGTTGATGTGGGCGGAGCCTCGGAAGTCTTTCCGTTTGTGATTGGCCAGCACCCGGAACTAACGGAAGTCGAACCGAATGATCTTTCCAAACAGCCTCATGTCATTTCCGCATTACCCGTGACTATCAATGGCGTATTGCAAAACGGCGGCGATGTCGATCATTTCCAATTTTCTTTGAGGGCGGGACAGCGTTTGGTGGCCTTTGTCGATGCCGAGCGATTCATTCGGTCAGTAGTCGACGCGACTTTGCAGTTGTTGACGACCGATGGACATGTGATTGTACAAAACCTGGACTATCGTGGACTGGATCCCCAAGTGGTCTGGGTTGCGGATCGAGACCTGGATGTTGTCTTGCGCGTCTTCGGTTTTCCAGCAGCTCCGGACAGTACAATTTCGTTGGGGGGTGGCGAGAAATTCTTGTACCGTTTGAGTGTCTCGACGGGGGAAGTTGTCGAAGCAATCGAACCGCTGGCATTGATGGCGGATCAACCGTGGCGTTACCATCGTCGCGGTTGGAATTTGCCAACCACGGAAGCAACGCTCGAGGCTTCAGCGAACTTGGCTGAACAGGAAGTGACCTTGTCTTGGCCTAACACTCTAGGCTGGTTGAAGGTTCCCATCGTGCGACATCCGTCCCTATTGGCACGCGAGGTTCGTTTGACGGAAAATCGCTTGGCGAACGAAGCGGATGCACGGAAAGCTTTGTCGCTACCTTGTACGATCACCGGCAACTTGCAGGAACCGCGCCAAATTGACAATTTTGTGGTTCGTGCCCCCGCCGACAAGAAGTGGCGAGTTCATTTGGAAGCTCGAGATTTAGGATACAGTGGAGATGCGGTCGTCGAAGTGCTGCAATTGAACGATGGTCAGCGAGTGCATCGGCAGGATGATCAAGGAGACCGCTTGGACCCCGAGTGGACGTGGGCTCCCACGGAAGGTGTTTATCAATTTCGAGTTTTTGATTTGCATGGACAGAGCGGACCTCAGCGTTGGTATCGGCTGACATGGACCGAAGACGTGCCGGAAGTCAAGTTGAGCGTGGCCAATTCATCGTTCCGTGGTCAGGTGGGCGAGGCGATCGAAATTCCGGTGACCATCGATCGGAGTCAGGGGTACGGGGCGGACTTGGAATTCGGTCTTCATGGACTGGCCGTCGCGTCAGATGCCGCGATTACTTTGGAACCCAGTCGCTCGTTGGCAAGTGACGACACGAGCAAGCAAGTAACGTTGAGAGTGACTTGTGCCTCGGCCTACAGCGGCCCAGTTCAACTGCGAGCCTGGGCCTCGAACCAGCCCGCACAACCGGTGTCGGTGCTCCACAAAGAAACCAACCTAGAAACCTTTTGGCTAACCGCGCAAACTCGCTCCACAGAATAGGTCCAGCGAATACCGGGCCTTGCGGTGATTGCTGAAGCGCCGGGGAGGTGGCTTGACCTTCTGTAGGATCGGACGGTACCGCCAACAGACCAATCGATGGCGAAACTTTGGCCCGGTATCCAGCGATCATTCGTACCGCGATGCTCGGCATGAATTCCATGTTGCCTTTTCGAAACACGTGGTGAGTTTCCGTGTTGCCCCGCCATTGTTTGTGGCGTAATCTAGGCTTAGGACCCGCGAGTTTGGGCTATTTAGCGACAAACGACGCTCACTGGTCTTGGCCTCGTTCTCTGCCGCAATAATGATCGGCTGAATTCATAAATTTCCCTGGGTTGCGGGCGGCAATGCAACCTATGCTTCGTATGGAGCAACTCTTCTCGACGTGTGCCTCGCCGCCATGTCGAGAGTTTTTTTCACTTGATGTGAACAAAAGAGTCTCCGGCAACGTACAACTTCGGACGTTGCTCCCTCCTCAAGTTTGGCCGAACGGGACGTCGGCCTTCTGGAACCATCGATGGTTCACTGCCTCGCTGGCTTCGCCGCCACAGCAGCACCCCGCCGCACTTTTCCCTAAACCGTTCCCATGTCCCGCCAATGGAATGAAGCGTTTGAGAAGAACGCCCGGTTTGAAACACTTGAAGACCGCATCGTCTTATCTGCCGATGCGTTAACGAATTTCGCGACGCTCGATATCGAGCATACCGCGACGGATCAAATTCAAACTTCGAACGTGTCGCTGAACCAAGTGCACCAACAAACCGGTGTGAATCACATTCACCAAAACTATGGGTTTCGCGGGGATGGCCAAACCGTCGTGGTGATCGATTCGGGTATTGCTTGGGATCATTACGCACTCGGTGGAGGTTACGGACAAGGTTATCGCGTTGTTGGGGGATGGGACTTTGCCCATAACGACTCTAATCCGTTCGATGGAGGCGCCGCGGGATTTCACGGCACGCATGTCGCTGGCATCATCGGCAGTAGCGATGCGAACAACTTAGGGGTTGCCTCCGGAGTCGACCTGGTGGCATTGCGCGTCTTCAGCGATACCGGATCCGGCAGCTTGGAACATGTTCGACAAGCGTTGGCGTGGGTCAACAACAACATCAATACTTTTGAGAACCCGATCACGACGGTCAATTTATCTTTGGGGACCAATTGGAACTCGAATCAAGTTCCATTTTGGGCCAATTTAGAATCCGAGTTCGCGCAGCTCGAAGCGAAAGGCGTCTTCATCAGTGTCGCCGCTGGGAATAGCTTTCAGTCGTTTCAAAGCGTGGGCGTCAGCTATCCGGCAGCTAGCTCGCATGTCGTTCCCGTATCGAGCCATAGCCAAAGCGGTGTCATGAGCTCGTTTTCACAACGCAACGACCGCGTGTTGGTCGCCCCGGGCGAAGGTATCCGCAGTACCGTTCCGGGACACTTGTTTGGCTCTGGTCCCTCGACACAGTTTCTCGCCGCTTCCGGAACCAGTATGGCTGCTCCCTACGTGGCGGGTGCCAGCGTGTTGATGCGGGAAGCCATGGAATTCATGGGTTACGAGAACATTAGCCAAGACGCCATCTACGATCAACTGCGAGAAACGGCCAATCGTGTTTTCGACAGCGTCACCGGGCTAACCTACCACCACATCAATCTCCGCGCTGCGATGGAATCGGTGGTTACGGACTTGCACGGCGATACGGTTCAGACCGCAACATCGATTGGAACACTACAAGGTGGCGAACAATTGGCGGGGACCATTGGCACCTTTAACGACCAAGATGTCATGCAGTTTACTGCCGGTCGTTCCGGCACCATGACTTTCACGTTCCAGCAGACTCATGAACTTTCATTACTGGTCCAACTGAATGGACAAGCTGCGACGCTGCAAGGCAATACCTTAACGTTCGATGTCGTCGCTGGTCAAAACTACACGTTGTCGTTGGCGACTAGCTCTGGGATTGGTCACTACACGATCACTTCCTCGATTCAGTTAAACAGTATCCAAGCAACCGACCTGGGTACCGTATTTGGTCGCTCGGTGGAAGTCCAGAACAGTGGCGAACAGTGGTACCAGATGACAGCCGGTCGCCATGGGGTCCTGGCATTCCAATTACCTGGACTGGCTGGTCAAAACGCAAATCTTCAGGTTTTCAACGCGCAACAACAACTCCTGGGTCAGGCGACGATCAACGGAAATTCAGTCGTCTTCCAAACGCAGGCCCAAGCCGGACAAACTTTTTTTGTTCGATTGCAAGGCGAATTCTCGGGCACGTTACAACTTCAAAATCTCGTGACACTCCACAACGGGACCTTGACGGTCAATGGCACGAACCAAGCGGATCAAGTCGAGATTCGCGATGGAGCCCAGGTTGCCGTCAACGTCAATGGCGTCGAATACTCGTTCGCTCGGAGCTCGCTAACTCGAGTGCAAGTCTTTGCGCATGGCGGGCAGAACCAATTGAACTTGGTTCAAAGCAACGTAGGAAACCAAACGGCCCACATCCATCACAACCAAGTGTATGTGGTCGGTGGCAACTATGTTGTGATTGCAACTCAAGTTCAAAACGTCAACTTCCACGGACATGCGTTAGACAACGTCCGCATGTACGATTCGACGGGGGACGATACCTTTACCGCGCGGGCCGGCCACAGCGAAATGCAAGGGGCGGGTTATCATAATCAAGTGTTTGGCGTTGGACGCGTCGTCGGCGTCGCCAGCTCGGGAAGTGATCGGGCCATCATGCATGGCACTTCCGGCAATGACTTTGTTTACTCGAATCCAACATTCACCACTTTAACTTCTCCCCAACATTGGACGCTGGCTCGTGAATTCGATCATTTCGAAGTTCACAGCAACGGTGGAGCCGATTTGGTGGCGGCGTTTGGTTCGAATTCCGACGAGTCGCTCACCGTGCAACCAGGATTCAGCCGTTTTCAATCGGCTACCTTGAATCGTGATTTCCACAACTTTCAAAGTCAACAATTTTTTGCAGTTGGTGGTCAGGATCAAGCCACGCTGCACGGCGGTAGTCAAGGGAACTCGCTTGATGCTTACTGGAACCGCGCATTCTTTACGTCGGGTCAACAGACGACATTCTTGAGCGGCTTCCGAAGCGTTACAGCCACCGGCAATCAAGCTGATCGAGCCATCCTGTTTGATTCGGTTGGCAACGACCGCTTCGATGCGGATGCAGGTTGGGGCCGCATGGAAGGCGCGGGCTTCAATAATCAAGCCGTTGGTTTTGGTTTGACGATTGCCCGCTACAGCAGCGGACAAGACGTCAGCAACTTTCACAACGTCTCGAATGGCGTTCAAACGTCGCAACAGTCCGGCCGTTCTTCGGCAGTCTATGCTGGCAACTACCAAGTTCGCAGTGTAGGGAACGCGGTCGTCAACCTATCGACACAGCCGTTTGGTGTTCCTGCGACGTCGGCTCAATCCTTCGCGTCGTCCGGAAACTTGGCCAACCGAGTCCAAGCCTTTGAATCACGAGTCACAGTCCTGGGTTTGGGCGACGGTTTACGTCCCGATAATTTTGGGGCCACGCTCTCGACGGCACGAACATGGGTTTCGTCCAACACAACGGTCCAGAATTCGATCGCGGCAAATTCAGCAAATCCGTGGCAAAGTTCGTCGAACTCGACCGCCCATTCGGTTGCACCATCGCCGATGTCTCGTAACGTGGAGGCCGTATTCGAAAATTTAGGAGCCGATAACATGGCGGTTGTTACGCTTCGCCCCAGTTCACAACGCGTGACCGGATCGTCGTCAACAGGCTTGGACGCCGCCAACGAGCTTTCGAGAACATCCGACCAGCAAATTCTGAATCAATTGGTTGACGATTTCTTTGCAACGCTATAGCAAGCGTTCGGTCGTTCGTTGACGCAAACCGAACGCCAAGCAAAATACAATTGAAATTCGCAAGCTAATGCTTTGTCAGTTTTTGATTTTGGGATCGGCGGGGTAAAGGATTTGGAAATCAATCGCCGGAACGGCCCTGTCGGTGCTGCCTACAATTGACTCCCGACGCCTTTACCCATCGCTGTGAAGCATTTTTTCTGGACAATACAGGCCCGCATGGGCCGAAACAAGCCTAGCCGGTGTGCGCGAGCTAACAGTTAGTTTGGTATCACGATCAGAAAAGGCCTGAAGTGCCGACACAAGTGCTGAGCTCGGGCTTTAAAAAATACTTCACAGCGTTGCCCTTTACCCCACCCCATTTTCTGACTGTGACAAAGCACGAGTTGGTGCGCAGGCATTATCCGAAAATCGTTTAAAAACAAATGTTGCCCAAGTTGTTGCCTTCCGGATTTAGCCGATCGATAAAAAACGCGAATCGCAGTCGCCAATTTAGCCATCCCGTATTGACTCTGATCAGCGGTCGCGGGAACAAACGAAAGCCGAAGCGGGTTCGGATCGGATTCGGAAGCAGGCAAGGTTGCGCCGGACACAAACGTCACGCTTCGCTCCAAGGTCTTTGCCAACCAATCAAGGGCTCGGATATGGCGGAGCAACCGAACGCCCAAGAACAGTTAGCCTGAGGGTCGATTCCACGTGACGGCCAAGCGGCTCATTTCTCGCTCAAGTGAGCCGAACATCATTGGATCTGGTGAATTGTAAAGTGTTCGAATCCACAAACGCCTTGATGTAATCCGGCACTGGTACCTTTGGTTTCGAATTTGGGTCGTCAATAGGCGATTGGATTCGCTCTTGAATCGGAATCACTCCCGCCCAGACATTGAGATCAAGATCGTCTTTGTCATCAAGTGGCCCACCGGTTCGGATCTTGGCCGATGCAGATTCGATCCGAACCGCGCAAATCGATGTCGCTCGGGATTCCAATTCGTTTGGCTGTCGGGCGTCATTCCAGCGTCCTGGCATAATTTTATCCGCGATCGCTCGAAAGGCCCTCAATCTCGCCTCCGGGTCGACGATCAGTTCTCCTCTCCCAAACGCCACCGCCGAGCGGTAATTGAGTGAATGGTGGAACAAAGATCGAGCGAGCACGAGGCCATCCACCATCGCAACCGATAAACAAACCGGCTCTCCATTGGCAAGATATTTCATCAACCGACTGGTTGTGGCCCCATGAAAAATGATTTGATCCTCAATCCTGGTATGAAACATGGGTATGTTCGTTGGTCCGAACTCGCCCGCAAACCCCACGTGACAGAACCACGCTTGATCGAACAAGCGGTGAATGGTCTCACAGTCGTACTTGGCGCGTTTGGGAATTCGATGAACCGTATTTCGATCCGTCTGTTCGTAGGAACGGGTGTTTTCTGTGTTCATGGCGCTGTCACGATTGGTTCCTTGACTGGTAACTCGACACCCAGACCACTATACTGAAAAAGTGGGCTCCTCAAAATATCCATTTTATCGAAAATCGATCATACCATTTCTCCATGACCAAAACCGCTTCATTCCTCGATTTGAACCTCATTCGGCTGGATCGACGAAAATCGACTCCGTTAACTCAACAACTCTATGAATCACTATTGCTGGCGATTCAAAGTGGCCAACTTTCTGCTGGTTTTCGCTTGCCTTCAACGCGGGAATTGGCGTTGCAGCTGTCCGTGTCCAGAACTACCGTGATCAACGCGTTCGAACAATTGGTAGCGGAGGGATATCTAGCGAGCGTCGTCGGACAGGGAACCCATGTCAGTCTTCGCCTGCCAGAAGAATCCTTGATGGCCCGAATTCAGCGAGGCGACCAAGCCACGACTCGCGATCGTGCCAAAGAGAGCAAGCCCAGCGAACTTCAAGGGAAGACTGCAGTGACTTCATTATCTGCATTCGGTCAATCGCTCGACGAGATTGACATCAACAACTTGTCGTTCTCGCAGGATCTCAAGCCGTTTCGTGCTGGTGTTCCCGCATTGGATGAATTCCCAATCGATGTTTGGTCGCGGATTGTTCGCAATTGCTGGCGAACCGTAAACAGGCAGGACCTTTCCTATGGAGACGCTGTGGGCTGGAAGCCTCTGCGTCACGCGATTGCCAGCTACCTCCGCGGTTTTCGTGGAGTTCGTTGTACCGACGAGCAAGTCATGATCGTCAATGGCACGCAACAGGCTTTTGACATCATCAACCGGCTGGTCTTGGCAGAGGGCGACCAAGTTTTGTTTGAATCTCCAGGCTATTCGCGTGCGAAATTGGCTTTTCAGGTTGCCGGTGCGCCATTGGTTTACGTCCCCGTCGATAAACATGGGTTGGACATTTCGAAGGCAGGCGCAGCATCTTCCGCGGCCAAGTTGGTGTATGTAACACCGTCGCACCAGGAGCCGATGGGAGTCACAATGCCTATCGAAAGACGGATGCAATTGATTGAATGGGCCAACCAAAATCGAGCTTGGATTGTGGAAGATGACTATGACAGTGAGTTTCGTTACGCTCATCGACCGATACCCGCCTTGCAAGGTCTCGATACGGGCAACCGGACGATCTATGTTGGCAGTTTTTCTAAGGTCGTTTTTCCATCGCTAGGAATGGGGTACGTCGTCGTTCCCCAAACGTTGTTAGATGGTTTTCAAAAGGCCCTAGCGTTGGTTGGCAGGCCACCCGCAAAAATCGACCAAATCGTGTTGACGGAGTTTATGGAAGAGGGACATTTCGCGCGGCATCTACGACGAATGCGAACCGTTCACGAATCGCGGCGGTCGGCATTGGTCGACATGCTGAATGAACACCTCAGTCACGCGTTGCAAATTGTCGGTGCCGACGCCGGGTTGCATTGCACTGCGATATTGAACGACCGATGGAACGATAAATCCATTGCCGTACAAGCAGCAGAACGAGGGATCGTGCTCCGACCTCTTTCCGCATTTCTAGAAAGCGACCAGCCATCTGAATTTCGCAATGGACTGATTTTCGGGTTTGCGTGTTCGACGCCAAGTCAGATCCGTGGTGCCATCCGAAAACTCTTACCTATCTTCTAGAGCCATCGAGAACTCCTCTGGCGAATCTCCCCCAATCGAGCGTCGACAACATTTTTAATGGCCTCGGGGGCCGACTTTTCGACTTCGCAAATTGTTAATACAAGCAAAGGCAATGATCAAGTTTTCACACCATGACTCCTTGGCAAAAAATCAGGTCGGCACAAGCTACCTATCGTAGGGTCGCAGAGTCCTCAAGCCCACTACCATGCTGAAGCTTCGGCCTTAACTTCAGCACTCCCTTGCGTTTCTCGACGACCTCAATCTGACCATCAAATTCGGGGACTTGAAGCAACTGCTTCCGTATCAGTTCGGCATTTTCCGCCATCACAGTAACGTCGGCTCCGTTCCGAATCAGTTCCAAATATAATGTCGGTCGATCCACGATCCCTTCAACGAATCGACAATCGATTCTTACAATACTGAAGCCCTTAAGCACCTCAGGTGAAAAATCTGGAGCAAACTCTGGTTCGTCTAAATAGAGAAGGCGAAATTTAGCAGTCTGAATCGCCTCGACCATGGCTTGGGTCCAATAGCCTCCGTAAAGTTCAACAGTATTATGGTCAGGTTTTTGCAGCAACAGACTCCACTCGTTTGTGCCAGGATAAATCATGTTAAGATCAAGGATGTAACTGAAATGTGGTGGTTCAAAGAAAGCAAGATTATCCTGGGGGTAGGGATGCACCCACGTGACTCCCAAATCAGCGGCATCATATTCTTGTACAAGTGTCAGCCACCGTATGTCACGCGCAACCTCTTTTGCAACGAATAAATTCAACGAATCTTCAGGGGTGATAGCGAAAAAACGTCCACGAAAATCACTTGCAAACTGCTGATCTACCCGAATCAAACGATGCAACTGAGAAAACCGCGCGACAAGTCGAGCTCTCTCCACAGGATTTTTCTCCGAACATATCAGCACCGAGGGTTGGTAACGGCCTGCGAAGAGGCTCCAGCTACATTGTGTTCCGGCGAGTGTTAGCAAAACAACTACAACCGAACGTCGCCTTGGGATAGCTCGCCGCGAAATTCGACCTTCCAGGAACTCTCGCGCCAATATCGGTGGGAAGCCATCCAACGCTCGGACCACCAGGATCAATAGTCGACCGAAAAAGAACCCGCAAAGTAAGAATCTCGTAGCCTCATGAACTTGTTGCCCCAATGTGTTTTGTAACAGTGGGTACATGACATCACAAATGATGAACACGAGAAAGCCGGTTACAACCCAAATGACGATGTGAATCGAGTTGGCTATCCAGGCACGCGGCTGCGTCATCGCCGCCAATGTCACTAGCATGGCAAAAAAACAATAGGCAACAAAAGCCCACAAACCCCACATGTCACTAACTAACGCCCATTTCACCTCGGCAAAAAGTATCAATGCGACAAACGAGGTGGTTCCGAGTATGCCCCGAATCGAAAAACTTCGTACTAGCTCAACTTGCCACAGCTTTTCAACAAGTCGCAATAGCCAAAATGTCGTCAGACTTTTTGACGGAATGCACCAAAGCAGGATTGGCAGTTGGCAGAGCAGCAACAAGGCCAATAGCACCGCCGGTAGCATGTAACTTGAATCTAGCGTCGCCAAAAAACTCACGTCGGCATACGGCGATCCAAGGTCTTCGACTGTCCGCCACGGAACTTGCCACAAGCCGCCCAGAAGTAACGCCCACCAAAAAAACATCCATCGTCGATTCATTCCAAACTGACGACAAATCGCCAAGTATTCGGCATGCCCAATCCAAAGTGCCACTTGAAATCCGACCAGGATGGTCAACGAAGGCCAAAAAAAATTGGGCCTAAGACTAATGCTGTCTAAACCGGTGAGGTCGAACCACAGACTGGCCACAACAGCAGCCGACAACCAATGCAGCGTCATCAGTGTGACTGCGGACCAAAAGTATGGAAGTCCGACTTCGGGCTCGATTCTAGTTTCAACCGTGGATGTCATCGCGTTACTCTTTTACATTCTACGATGGCGAGAAGTGGTTCGGTACACGGTTCTTCCCGTCGCAAAGCCAAACGGTTTATGAAATCTCAAGCATTGAATCGGCCAGACACACCACCTAGGCGACTTTCTTCACATAGCGCCGTTAGGCCTGTTTTGCCAACTTCACTCGGCTGAAATATTACCATAATTCATAAGACAAAATGTCGGACAAGTATTTCCTGCCTGACTGCCCATTCGGACTTGATGGTGTTACTCATCTGGACACACGAGGATCTACATCAAGATTAGTTAGGTGACATAATCTGTTTCCAGGAAAGCCAGCAACAATCCGAACTTCGCAATGGACTGATTTTCGGGTTTGCGTGTTCGACACCAAGTCAGATCCGTGGTGCCATCCGAAAACTCTTACCGATCTTCTAGAGCCATCGAGAACTCGGGCGACGTCGACTTGAAGGTCGATGCGGTCCCTTCCAACTAAAGCAGAACAGTGGGAAAACTCCCACTGCTTCTCAGCTTTTCTCCCCCCCGTTGATGCCAAACACGACGCTGCGAATCAGGTCACCATCCCGCCCATCCGGCCAACAACAAAAGGTTGTCGGTCATTCTCTGCGGTTCGAAAATGTTCTTCATCCGCTTGCGGCGTCGTTTGATTATCGATCGGGATCAAGATAGCCATCCAACCAACCGCGCGTCCCGGCTGGGGGAATGGAATCGGTTTTGTCAGGAACATCTGGTAATCGAAAAGCTACGACCAATGGAAACTTACCTTTCGGTGGCTCCAGCGTGAACCGGCCCGTTCCCCAGAAATCGCCTTCCACGATCACGTCGAATTTTTTCAGCCTGCCTGCTTGGATACTGATCTCTCCCTCCAGACTTGCGATAAATCCGCGCGATTGATCTTCCGTTTCCAGATGGATTCGCCCACTCACCTTCTCTCCGTTGATGGATATAGTCAGTGATCGAATTTCAGCCGCTTCCCATGCAGGCGGTTGGCCACGAGTGTTGTCCACGAGATGAAAACGAGCGATTCGCTTTGCGAGCGACTCAGGAAACTCGCCTCGTGCCATTGCTTCGAGTTCGTTTTCGAGGATCCACAGATTGTCGCGGGCTACCGATCGCTGGAATATAGCTCGCCACTCGTTTTCGGCCTGTTCATAACCGCCTTTGACTTTCGCGCCACAACGTACGACGACGGCACCAGAAGGAAGTTGCGGATCAAATTTGGTATCAATTGTCGGCTCTTCAATCGGCGAACAATTAGGAGAAGTGTACTGTGACAGTGCCTCCTCCATTAGCTTCCTAATTCGCTCGGGCCCACGATTGTTGTTGTAAGCAATCAGTGTTCCCGCGGGATCGGCAATGTAGAACCCCTGCGTTGTCTTGTTAAAGTCATTACGAGGTCCCTGACCAGCAATCTTGCGATAGAAATCTCCCTCAGGATCCTGTTGTCGCCGTGTATACCATTGATCAATCGCCACCGGGATGAATTTGTCCTTGAGCATGGCCACGATTTTTTCATCAGCGAAAGTCGACTCACGGTCGAGAATTCCATTGTTTCACGTACAAGCCAGCGGATGTCCATCCATGGACCAGATGAAAATTGGCTTGGCTTGTTCAAGAGATTGTTTTTGAGCTTTGACCAAATCAAGCTCCCACGGAATCGATGCCCACGGCGCATCGGGTGTCGCACACAGCGTTTCGCAGGTTTGCGAATCTGAATCTTGGGCCATGACTTGTGTTGCCGAGAACAGTTCGACGAAACACCAGGTCACAATGGCCGTCATGGATCTTCGTAACATTGACATACTCCCGCGTCAGCGTAGGGGAATCCGAGCCTTCCTAAACAACCGCGACTGATGTTACCACAAATTCACCACTCCGTGTCCCGGTCCAGTCCAATCGTGACTTGAAAGTTCAGAGGTTTTCACGATCGTACCGAGCTGAGGCTTTTCAGCAATTCTTTCCCACCGAAACGACTGGTACCGAGAACTCGCTGGAGAAATCGAAAGTTCCAGCCAAGGGAGTTCGAAGACCCAGGTATTTTGAGTTTGTGGCGCTGCTTCTTGATCGCCTCCAACCAACCGAGCAACCCGGAGTCGCACTTGTGGTTGCATACGCGCCGCCCTTTTTTGGGCCTTTCAGGCCTCTTCTGGACGAGAAATCACTCTAATC
Organism: Planctomycetaceae bacterium; assembly: GCA_016794985.1. Lineage (GTDB taxonomy): Bacteria > Planctomycetota > Planctomycetia > Pirellulales > Pirellulaceae > M30B19. The sequence continues at coordinate 28,610 of JAEUIQ010000104.1, forward strand.
GGCAGCTCTTGCACACCGGCTAGTGCTTTGTCGCAGCCGATTCTTGGCGGCGACGATTTCCGCTGCGAATCAACTCCAGATCTTGGCTGTGACCAAGCACTGTGTCAGTCACATTTTTCCGGCTACCTCGGTAGCTTGCCAAAAAAGTGTCGCGCTGGTTGGCTGTAAGCGTTCATTAGTGTGGATTAGCGGTGCAACCCACTCGCGATGTTCGAACCCACGAGCAAACGGTGGCAAACCGCTGACGAACGCTAATGAACGCTAATGAACACCCATTCATGTATGGTGTTTTGTCACAGCCGAATCTTGGGCGTTCCTTAGTGTGGATTAGCGGTGTAACCCACTCGCGCTGTTAGAACCCACGAGCACACGGTGACAAACCGCTGATGAAC
>JAEUIQ010000044.1 GCA_016794985.1 Planctomycetaceae bacterium
ATTCTAGGACAGGCAGATTGTCCCAACGGTTCCGTTTTTGGTAGTACCGCAAACCGCGTTTCGAGTACTCGGAGGTCTAAATCGATTTCATGGACCCTGGGTTCAAACTTTGCGAGCGTACTCCATTCAGGTGAGGACCAATCAGCATCCCACAGTCCCCATTCTCCGCCGCAAGTTTCGTCGCGCTGGGAGTGGCATAACGATTCCGATCAGCGGCTCGCGACCGCAGGGCGGACCACTTCGCTGGATTCTAATGCAAGTCCGCTGCATCGGTTGGTTCGGCGCTCGGCTTAGTTGCCAACTCGACTGCCCAAGCGGACCCGCCTGGTCGTGACAAAAAGAACCCGTGCTTCTCAAGATGCTCGGCATACGATGCCAGTTCCTCCGGACTCACCTGCGAGGGGAGCCGTTTAAATATCTCTCTTAACTCGGCCAGATTGTAGTAACGACTTTCTTCGATCACTCGCTCGCAGTGGATATCGATCTTAATTTCACCATTAACCAAGATGCGGACGACGATTTGGCCAGATTCTTGTTCGATCTCGGCATCGTATACGTCTGCGGCAGTTTTCAACCGCTCTATCGCTTGCGTCGTGACGTCTTTTGCGTCAACGCCCATGAGTCGCACGACGATGTACGGATTTTCCTGGTCGATTGCCAGTGCTACCCAACCGTGGCCGGTGATGCGCAGTTCATCCCCGAGAGCTTCGACGTACTCAATATTCCCGAAGAGAAGTGCCATTCTTTTCTCGCCGAACGGGACAGGTCAGCCGGTGCTACGGTTTGGGTTTGGGGTACGGAACACAGTATTTCGAGCACTCGGTTGCACCGGTTTGTTATGCCTGTTTTTCGGACCGAATGTTGAATCCTTACGAGCGTACGCGCTGGCAGTGGCATAACGACACGGTTAACCGGGACGCGGTGAACGAGTTTAATTTCAGAACCTGCGCGGCCCGCGGCTCCGGTGCAACGGGTTGTTCGTGGCGACAGAGAGCGGACCATTTGGCTGCACTTGCCGTTCAATTTGAATCGCGTGAATAGCCCATTTCGTCGTAAACCCATCGATCACAGTACTTCTTCACTTCCCCGACATCATCACGATTCAACCCAAGCCACTCAATCGCAGCTTGGCGCATTTTTGTCTCAGCCATTTGACGTTCCCCTGGGCGATTTTCGACCCAATCGGTGAGCGATCCCCATATCAACCAAAACGGATGCATGACGCTAGGTGAGGTGCTCACCGATGACATTGCCTTGCCCCAAATATTCCAAGCCGCTTCATAGGGTTGCGTCAGCCCTGCCAACATGCTCTGCATCTCATGTTCGATCTGGCGAAGTGCTTCTGAGATTTCGGGGGCAGTGCTCATACAGTTGATGCCACGAACGACCGCGGTAACGGGGCCGCCGCCAAGAAACTATCATTTAAAAGCCCGCGACAAGGGCGGCTCCCGTTCACCGCTTGGTTCGACGCGATTATCTAACGTCACGGTCTAAACTTCTCGAATGAAGTGCCATTGAAGCGATAAACTCCGTGGGCTTGCGTGCCGAGCCAAATCACGCCCTGCGTATCATCGTAAATTGAGAAAATCCAGTGGCGTTTTCCGTTCTCCATGACTGGGTAGGACGTCATTCTTTCTCCGTCGTAACGCCAAACCACGCCATTGAGATTTGCCATCCACAACGCGCGGTCGTCACCCAGTGTACTCGATATAAAGACTTCGTAGTCGCCCTGCTTGTGCCCACCTATGTCGCCGATACCCTTCTCTTTCTCATACCACTGCGACAAGTTGCCTTGATCGATCGCGGCATCTTCATCGATGGCGTAACGGTGTCGCGTATGGCTGAACCAAAATCTGCCGTCTTTGTCTTCGAAGATCGAGCGAGTGCCGAAGGAACCGTTTTGCAGCTCTTCCTCTGGAATCCATTTGAAGGAAGTTCCATCATAGCGACAAGCGCCAAGGACCGCTGTTCCGAACCAGAGGTTCCCCTTGCTATCCTTGAAAATGGTGTAAACATCGTACGGACTGAACTTCGCATTGGGAAATTTCGCACGGGGGAAATCGACGTAATGTTGATCGCCAGCCTTGGTTTTGGGGAATGCTAATCGATGCAGCGTCTGCCCATCATAGCGGTAGACCACACCGGAATCCTGGCCGCCGCTGAACCAGAGATCGTCAGGCTGATTCTTCCATTCTCCAGCAGTGATCGGTTCGAGCGTCGCAAAGGTTCGTCCGTTAAATTTGCTAACGCCGTGATCCGTATTGAAGTAGAGGTTCCCATGCTTGTCTTCCTGGATGCCGTCAACATCGTCCCCCGGCAATCCGTCCTTGGTCGAGAACCGCGTGATCGTATTACCGTCGTAACGGAATACGCCTTCGCTGCGGCTCGCGAACCAATGGCAGCCATCTCTTGATTGGTAGATGCGGGAAATGTCCTTCGCCATTTCAGGAACTGCTTCACCTTGGACAATCGCCGGCTTCTGGTCCGTCAGTTGAATTGATTGTGTTTCGTCCAGCCCAGAAGCGAAGGTTGACAGTGTGGCGATGAGGGAGCACGCACTCAAAGTCCATTGGTGACGGAAAATCGTTCTCAAGGAATTGGCGGAAATGATTGACATCTGATCGATTCTGTCGTAAGTCAACAATGGTAATGAGCATACAGAAGGCAGTTCGCTCGTGCGCAACACCTTCGAAACGCGTCCAGCCGTCGAACGCCCACGTTCACGCGGCGGGCGCGTTGGACGTGAAATTCAGGACCGACCTCGCCGCCCGCTCGCGTGCAACGTCTTGTTCGCGATCCGCCGGAGCTCCGATTCGCCCCTCGCTCCGGACCGCACCAAAAGGTAGCAGGCGGCGCTGCCTGTGGCAACTGTCCGCCATGACGCCGCTGGAAGAGTCAGCCACGGAAAGCACGGAAAAACACGGAATGCGCGCCGAGCGACAGCGAGGCCGACCATCAGCCAAGGAAATGCCGCGAGTACGTCGCCAAGCGTTCGCGAACGATTGAGATCACTTCAGATCTCGGCGGCCCCTTGCCGCGACACCGCCCGCCATCCGCGCGGCCGACTGCATGCTGGAAAGCCTGAGGTCGCGAAAGAATCCATGTAAGTCCTGGGGAACGGGGTGGGAGTCATTCGAATAGAATCTGGCGACTCGGGCCCGTGATCATCTCTGGGTCGAAACTCAGTGAGTCACAAAATTCCAACCCCATTCCCAAGGAACATCAATTGAAAA
>JAEUIQ010000052.1 GCA_016794985.1 Planctomycetaceae bacterium
CGTGTTCTTGCCTTTCGCCTACGGCTCAAGGCAAGAACACGGCACCCGGGGCGAATCCACTTGCAACACATTCCAGCAATCACTAAGCTGTTCCGTATTCAGAGACCACCAATGAGTTTTAACAATTAATGGGACATCCCCTATCAACCGCCCACAACTTTAGCGTCCCGTCGGAAGCCGCAGAAACCAATCGTTGGCCATTCCCCTCAAAGAAGAGAGCAAATACATCGGCGACATGCCCAGTCATATTGTGAAGTTCAAATCCCGTCGACGCTTCAAACAAGGAAAGTGAATTGTCTTGGTTGACCATCGCCAAACATTGTCCGTCTGGACTAAATGCAACCGCATGATACCGACTCGGTTCCCCTGGCGAGTAATCGGAAAGTGTCTCTAATTCAGTCCCGCTCGACAGGTCCCAAAGCTTAAGTTCGCCGAAATCGCCGGAAGAGACGATTCGCTCGGCGTCCTCGCTTACAACAAAATTCGAAATGCGACCAATATGCCCACGGAACGTTCGCAATAATTGACCATTTAACGTGTCCCATTCTCTAAGTGTTCGATCATTGCTACTTGTAACAATCGTCTTTTCATCGGGGGCAAATCTCGCATTCGTGACCCGGTCATGATGACCTATCAACAGGCGCGATTCATGTTCGTATTCACTTGTGAAGTCCGTGTCCAGAATATGAATTTCTCCGTCTCGGCCACAGAGCATAACGCGTTTCTCGTCCAGACTGAAGTTCATGGCTTCATGAGCGTCTGTTGTCGATACGAGCTTCAATAGTTGTTGGCCAGAATCCGCATCCCATAGATGTACCTGACCTTTGGTGTCTAAGGTGAACAGACGCGAGCCGTTCGCGTTGATTGTCACCGTTTTCAGTAATCCCGGGCGCGGCGCAAGACCGATTGAATTTAATTCACGCCAAGTATCCACATCCCAAAATGTGACAATGCTCGCTCCATTTACGTTGCTTGTTGAAACGAGTTGGCTTGATTCACGAATAAATGTCAAATGACTAATCGATTGCGATAGGGCCGTAATCAAGTCGCGAAGTTCTCCGGTTTCGGCTTCCCAAAGCATGAGTCCATCATAACCGCCAGCGGCGATCCATTTTCCATCGTGGCTGAAGCAAAATGAAACAATGGAGTCTGAGTCGTTCCGGAGAGGCTTGTGCGTTCCTGTGGCAATATCCCAGATATCAATGGCTCCATTTCTCAGTGCGGCAACTTTGTCTCCAGTTGGATCGAATTGAATGGAGTGGATTTCACCACCACGTCCGATTAATGTTTGAATCACCTCACCCGTTTCTGTACTCCAAACTGCAATGCCTTGTTCGCTTCCAATTGCAACCTTCGTTCCGTCCACGTTAAGACACAAACGTCGCGAGTTTGCGGCAGGAACCGCAATCGACCTTAGCTGATGTCCCGATTCAGCGTCCCAGATTCTAAGACGGCCGTTGAAGCAGATTGACGCGATTCGCATACCATCTGCACTCAAAGAGGCATCCTCGACATCATCTGCCTCACCCCACAAAGTGCGTGTAAACTGCTCTTCATCAGACTTCCAGACTTTGATAGTGCCGTCAGAGCTTCCCGACAATATCTTTGATCCGTCCGAACTAAAACTAATGCACCCGACCTCGTCCAAATGTCCGCGAAGCATCCTGATTTCTTGCCCGTTTTCGGCATCCCAAAGTTTTATCGTGTGATCGTCACTTCCGGTTGCGATGCGGGTGCCTTGTGGATTGAAGCAAAGAGAAGTGAGATCTCCAGACATTCCTGATAGAGTAAACTCCAACGTACCGGTCGCAACATTCCAAACTTTGGCATTCTCCTGAAGGCTACCGGTGGCCAATTTTGAGCCATCTGGACTAAACTTAACGTTGGCTTTCCAGCTTGAATGATCGTCAATGCTCAACAGTTCTGACCCAGTGTTCAAGTCCCACAACTTAATGCAATCTGAAGTGATTGAGGCCAGTTTAGTAGTTTCTGGGTTGAACGCAACTTGCTTCACGTCTGACGTGTGTCCGACAAGCGAGAATAGTTTGACCCCAGTATCAATGTTCAATACGTGAAGCGACTCTTCCGTTCCACATGCAAGCAGCTTGGCATCGTCACTAATTGAGAGGGCGTTAATTTGAGAGTCGCTAATCTCCATAGTTTTCAACTCGCAACCTGTGGCAGAATCCAGCAGCGTGACTTTCCCGTCAGACTTACCGATCGCGATGAACTTCGTATCAGGACTAAAGCTTGTTGCGGTACCGTCAATGTAGTGATCGTGTAGCGCAGCCCCAGTTACGGCGTCCCACACTTTAAGTCTACCGCCGGAATCGGTCGATAAGACTAGTGATCCATCGGCGCTAAATTCAGCCTGCGTCACCGTGTGACGGTGGCCGAAATATGTCATGTACCCCCCATCAAGCTCGCGCCGCAGGAGATACCATTCTAGATGGCGGTATTTCGGTGGAATCTGCTCAAGTAGTTGAATGGCTTCGAGGTATCGCCCCGCATCCCGGCGAGCAGCTGCCAACAAAAAGCAGACTTGGTTCGCTCTGGTTTCGGCGTTATCGAGATGCGGCTCTGCCGTAGCGTCTATCTCCTGACTGGTGATCGGTGCCCGACGCGGACGAGCCAACTTACTTTTGGCAAGTCCACTCTCCGTCGCCTGATCGATTGTACTAATCGGCTGTCGCCAGACTTGCTCGGCGTTGGGGACGAGACACAGGCTCGTAACGATCAATAGCGCCGCAAATTTAAGCCAGTAGTTCTTTGCCAGGATCGACTTCATGCGATTGGTTACTCCATTTTCCTGCCAGAGGGATAATTTTCAGGTTCGAATCCGAAATGCACGACATTTACCATCAAAGCAACCCACAACCGCAGGATGCCTCCAATTGTAGTCTGTTTTTAGCGCGCCGGAATTCGCAAAAGGCTGGACCGATTACTCAGGTACGCTGACAGTTGCCTGTCCCCATTTGCTTTCCCCATTTGTTGCCGTTGCCTGCCGCGAAAACTGATTGTGCCATGCAAGCAGGTGCCTGTCCCACGTCCGTACACTGCGGTTCCTAACCTTGGATGGGCTCCTCAGGTGCCTGTCCCCCAGTCAACTAATCTCGCGGCAGCGGTGCCTGTCCCCCGCGAGTCCCCAGCAAGCAATCGTCAACGCGGCGGTACCAGTCCCTAGCGAGTCATACCTCGCGAGCAGGTGCCTGTCCCCGGTCCGTACACTGCAGTTACGAACCTTCGACGGGCGAGGCCGGTGCCTGTCCCCAGCGAGTCATACCTCGCGAGCAGGTGCCTGTCCCCGGGCCGTTTCCCGGTCCGTTTATCCCCTGGCCGTACATCTCTGCAGTCACGAACCTTCGACGGGCGAGGCCGGTGCCTGTCCCCAGCGAGTCGTGCCTCGCGAGCAGGTGCCTGTCCCCGGTCCGTCCCGGTCCGTACATCCCCGGGCCGTACATCTCTGCAGTTACGAACCTTCGACGGGCGAGGCAGGTGCCTGTCCCCCGTCAGCCCCCCAGTCAACCTCTGTTGGCAGCGGTGCCTGTCTAAAGTAAAGTTCATCGCCCGCTCGGTGGTTCATCGCCAGCTCGGTGGTTCGTAGTCGTCTGGATTGACCCACCCAGCTTTGGGGACGCGACCTTCAAGATAATCTTCGTAGTAGTTTTGGCCCTGAGTCGGAGAATACGCATCGAACTCGTGACCGTGTCCCAAAACTCGTGGATCAACTTGAGACTTCAATCGCTCCATTAGAAAAGTCGTCATCAGCTGCAAGCGTTCCTGGTGCTGAGGTGATTCGGCGATGTTCTTCACACAATCGCGATCGCTCGCCAAATCGAACAATTCATATTGGGGTCGCTTGCCAAAGTTGAGTTGCCAAAAAGGATTCGCTCGATCTTGACGACCCAAACGTAGAATCTCCGTTTTGGTCGGACTGCCATCCGTATCCAGATACCCAGTTTCCGGATTCCCAGCTGGCCAACGATCGGGTTCGAAATTGATCAACAACAAAAAGTTGCCGCGAATCAAGCCCCGAATCGGATAGCCGACGGTCTGAGGACGCCCGACATCGGTTCGTTCTTTACCCAACAACACATGATCGCGATCCGCTACGATTTGTCCCGCTTGCTCGCTGTCGAAAATCGGTTTCCAAGATCGGCCCGTGATCGGTTGCATGCCAGCTGCCTGACGATCAATCCCGGCCAGTTCCAACAAGGTTGGTGCGACGTCGGTGAAATCCACAAAGTCATCGATCACTCGGCCCGGTCGCGTAATCCCTCGCGGCCAACGAATTGCCAATGGCACATGATTCGAGTCGCGATACGCAAATCCCTTGGCACGTGGAAACGGCATGCCATGATCCGAAGTGAAGATGACAATCGTATTCTCGCTCAACCCGCGTTGCTCCAGTTCTTCCAACATGAAGTGCAGTTGACGATCCGCGTATTCCACTTCCAGGGCGTAGTCCAACATGTCATGACGAACCGTTTCGGTATCGGGCCAATATGTGGGGACTCGGTCGATGTCCGCCAGTTGACGGCCGTTCTTGTTCACGCCCGATTGAAATTCGAACCCGCGATGGGGCTCCAGTGACGAGTACCAAAAACACCAGGGTTGATTAGCAGGTGCTTCATTCAGAAAGTCTCGGAAATTTGCCGCGTAGTCATGTCGGCTAATGCCATTTGTGGGCGGCTCGAGTTGATGTCGATTGATTGGCACACCGCACAGGTTGCGTTTGTTCCCTGTGGCATCGACGGCAATCCCTGGCCCCCAGTCTTTTCCGGTAATGCCGGTATGCCACCCGTGCTCGCGGAGAACCTCTGGCCAAGTTTTGAACTCGAGTGGAAAATAGCTCATGTGATTACCGGCCGCTTTCAATTGCCACAAGTGCCGTCCCGTAAGCAGGATTGCCCGCGATGTTGCACACTTGGCCATCGGAGTATAGGCATTACGAAATAATAATCCTTCCTGCGCTAGACGATCAAAAGTAGGCGTGCGAACCCAGGGTGTGTCGTAGGCACCGGCGTGTGCACCCCAGTCATCTGCGATTGCAAACAAGATGTTCGGCCGCCCTGGTTCATCGGCGGCCAATTTCGCATTCAACCCGGCACCGGCGAGCAACAAGAAAATCGCAAAACGTAACAGCACACGGTTGGTATTTGCCATCATTAGCCTATCTCGCAGGCGATTTCAGTGCTTGAGTCGCCTCGGCTCAGTTCTACGCAACGAGTCTGTTGCCCATTTGCGGAGCTTGTAGTCTACTATAACACGGCTCGAAGATGGCGTATCCACAGCCCGCCATTGTCGCGGAACGCTCAGCGGTCCTATTGGGCTATTGTAGTGGATCGCGCTGCTGTCCAATTTCGGTTTCGCTCGATTAATCACGAATCTTAGTTAGCTTGCTCTGGAAAAATAGATGTCGCAAATTCAAGTCAAATGTCCGAATTGTCAAACCGTGGTACGGGGCATAGCCAGAGAGCAACAAGACGTGGTCGAGTTGTCCTGCCGCAATTGCGGTCGCGCCATCAAGGTGAAAATGCCGAAAGCAGCAAAGTCGCCCTTCCCACTCGATACGAATCCGGTGGAGCCCGAAGATCCGCTGGATTTCCTCAGTTCGCCAAGCACGACCGCTCCAGCGAGCGTGAGTGGAAGTCGTCCGGGTATGTACCCGGGTCCCAGTTCCGGGTACGGTCGGCCCGCGCATCAACGGTCCAAGTCGAACTCAAGTATTGGCTTGGTCCTCGCAGTCGTTGCCGTTGCAGGAGTATTGTTTATCGCGGTGATGGTGGCGGGCTTAGTTTGGTTTGCCGGACAAAACGGCCTCTTACCAAATGCGCTGGTGGTGAATGGCACAAGTGGGGATGACAACGAAGGAACTGGCTCAAATCGATTGCCGAAAGTCACGTGGCCCAGAGTTTCTCGGCCCGAAAGTGTTGATGCCTTAACCAAGGAGTTTTCTGCCTTATCGAACCAGGCCGATCGAGCTGTGTCGGCGCTATCTGAAAACGAGCTGCAAACGGTTGGAGCCGACAAGTTGGTTGGTTTGCAACCAGAATTTGAGAACTTGTTCTTTCGCGCCATTCAAGCCACTCCACTGGATTTGACCATGACGGAAGTGGCCGCCAAAGACGCGAAAATAAAGGCTGAAATTGCAAACTTGAATCGACCAGGAAACAATGGCCCACCCAAAAATTATATTTGGCGATTGCAGTCAACGAACGATCCAGCGGATCGATGGGGGCGCGAGTGTTATCGAATATCACTTTCTAAACTAATTTGTGAAAATGTTCTCAGCTCTCGGAGTCGGTTTCAAAACCCAATTACGGAAACTAGTGGCGCGTTCGATTGGTCAGCCGAGGATCGTCGAGTCCTATCGGCGTATTGGTTGCAAGGAGAATTGGAACGCGACGTTACAACCGAATTGGTGGCGTGCCTGCGCGAAGGTAGGAATGTGGGCCAATTGATGGAACGCTGCTTTGTCGTTGTCGATAAATTTTATGCACCAGCACGCGAGTTGGCGGCAATACCATCTAGCCAAGGTAATATATTGATCCATGAGCCGAAGGGGACCGCGTACGCGCGGCACGCGTTTGCGACTCGTCAAGCGATCGAAGAACTAGAACGGCGATTCAAAGATGACGAGGAAGTGTTGTGGTTGTTGAACATGGTCACAAGCTTCTCGGACGGAATCGAGGAGCTGCAATTTGGGCGGGGTCAAGCCGTGGCTACGATGTCCGAAAAATCAATGCGTGAGCACTACGCAGCCCACCAAGCAATGGTTGAAGCGAAGAAACAAGCCGAGTTAGCCGAACAAGCACGCCAGCAAGAAGAGATCGCCAAGCAAGAGCGGGCTCGAAAAGCGGCAGAAGCTGCGGCTGCAGCGGAAGCGGAAAAGCAACGTCAATTGGCGGAAGCCAATCAAAAGCCCAACGAGGACGCGCAGGACTCGGTAGTCGGTCAGGGAAGCGAGACGCGACCGGAAGCTGAAGGGCAGGGTAATCCGATCGCGGGTCCAGGCAGCGGTCGGCCGCCGCGCGGTATCGGTGGTGGGCGCGGTGAAGTCGCGGGCGGGCCCCTCAGCGGTCCACCGCGCGGAATTGGCAACTCGGGTCCGCCAGCAGGTTTCGGCCCACCAGCAGGTTTCGGCCCACCACCTGGCTTTGGTCAGCCCGGCGGCATCGGAGGTCGCAACGACGGTCCGCCTGGTCCAGGTGGAGCGTTCCCGGGCGGCCCACCAGCGATGGGGCCAACCGTTACGATTCGCATCACGGGTCCAAGCAATATGGATGTCAACAGCTTTTTGGAGAAGCTCAAATCAGCCTTGAAGACCGGGAATTATCGCAGTTCGCACAGCGGCGGCGAGGCGACGTTGACGTTGGGATACGAGGGTGACTTACAAGTCGTCGTTGACGCCATTGATTTTGGGACCGTTGAATCCATCGACAACACCAAACGCGAATTGCGTGTCAAAGTACAGTAAGTACGGATGGCGCACCCTTCAACCGATTGATTCAATACTCTTTTCAAGCTGGGCATACATGAGCCAAAACCAGTTTAAGAACCAATCCTACACGGGCCCAGGTCTTCAGGCTCATGCGAGTTACTCGCCGAAAAAATCTAATCCGATGAAGGTCGTCCTTATCGTTTTCGGCATGGTTGCCGCGATGGGGTTGCTTTGTTGTGTTGGCGTCGGTGGTTTGGCCTATTTTGAACTCCGCAACATGGCTGAGGAAGTAAAAGTCGAATTGGCCGCAGTTTCAGAAATCAAGGAACACATCGGCGACATCAGGTCGTTCCGAACCGATTATTCCGCCTCGTTCGAATATGAAGATGCGGATACTTACGTTTACGACATTGAGGGCACTAAAGGAAATGGCCGAGTGCAAGTCCAGCATATCACGGGCCCCTCTGGCAAAGAGGTGTTGGTGTCGGGAGAACTGATCTTACCGGACGGACAAGTCATCCCGTTGTCAATCGACCTGATCCTGTCTTATTGAACGCGACGACAGCTTAGATGACAGAGTTTGAATCTCGTTTCAACTGTCCTCGTTCCGGGCAGAAGCACGGCCAATCTTGGAGACGCGAACGGAATTTTGGGGCTTCGACCGAATCCTGAAACAAACATCCACTCCATCGCTAGCCGAAGGTTTTTTTAAAAAGCAACTCCGCAGGACTATTGTCCGATCCCGAGCAGCATTAAGGATAATTAGTAAAGATTAATGCTCCGTTGTGTTCCGTTTCTCTGTGGCGGCCCGCCTGTGGCTGCGATTAATTTCCAATTTCTGTCACAGGATCTGGGCGGGTCGGTATTGGTGGCGAGGTCAGAAATGACCCCGCCAAAAAGCAAAACCCGCACCCCCCCGCAAAAAATCCTGGAGACCCTGACATGTTACGCAAGCACCTGACCCTGACCTTGGCCCTGATCCTGGGCGTCTTGTCGGCCAATCAAGTTTTGGCTGTTGATGGTTTCAAAGCTTTGGCCGGCCAAGCTCCGGTGGAAGA
>JAEUIQ010000056.1 GCA_016794985.1 Planctomycetaceae bacterium
GTTCGGCAGACCGGGTGGAATTGTTATATGGTTCGGGGAATTTGGTAAATTTGACATCGCTTTACAGGTCGCTTATACTCAGCCGACAAGCGATCCGACTGGATAACAGTCGTTGATCCAGATCGGTGCGCTGCGGCTGAGGTTGCGGACATTCGCGAGTGGATTTTGGTTCAGAGTCGTTAGCCGCTCAGCCGAACACTCCGTTCAACTGGAACGGCTGTCTGTTAGAGCGAGCATGGTTTTATCTGTTTGGATGAATCATCTTCACTTCAAACACAACACCTACAAACCGCCGTCCAGTTAACTACATCGTTCGCCCATTGACCGTGGAGACCCTGATGCGAAGAATTTCATCGCCGGATCCATCGTCACTTCAAACCAAGGAGCATCCCATGAAAGTACATCGCACTTGCCCAAATTGTCAGTCCACCGAAGTCGTAAGCAACAAGATCTATCACAAGGGAGACGCCGGCCATGCGGCTCACGTGCTTCATAAAGGTGCACATTCTCATCCGACACTTGCCGCGATCGCTGGTGCCGGCTACCTGATTGGTAAGGCCATCGACCAATTTACCGAAGATTACAAATGCACAAAGTGTAACCATACGTTTTCATAAGCGAGGTTCTCCGTGGATCGACATCAGCCGGAGCAATACTCAGAATCAGGGTTTTGGGATTCCGTTTCACGGGGGTTCAAGAGTGCTGGCGCGACGGTCGTCCGCCCAGCGCTTGAGCTTTACTACGCGATGGAAACGTCAGAAACTCCGATGTGGGCCAAGACGATCGCTGTTGGCGCATTGGGCTACCTGATTCTACCTATCGATGCTGTTCCTGACTTTCTCCCCGGGGTTGGCTTTGGGGATGATGTCGTCACGATGATGGCCGCGATAACTTCGCTCGGACGTTACGTGACGCCAGATGTCAAAAGTCGTGCCGAGAGGACAGCAAACGAAACCTTCGGACTTTAGGCCGCAAAGGGCGAACCAAGCGGTGCACCGGAGCGGGCGAGCGAGCCGATTTGAAATGGAACGTCACCTGCGCCCGCCCGGTGACCTTGATCGTTATTTGGCTCAAGAATGATTGCGTCGCCGCCAGTCGTAAATCTGCTCGTGATTCGATCGCCTGACATCGATCGCGCGGTGACGTTTTACGAACGGATGGGCATGCTGTTTCATCGGCACTCGCATGGAAACGGGCCGGGGCACTACGCTTCCGACGTATGTGGATTCGTCTTCGAAATCTACCCGCAACGGAATGCTGATGACGTTACGACCAACGCTAGATTTGGGTTCAACGTTGACGATGTTGATGGCATGATTGAACTCCTGCGTGAAGTCGATGCTACAATCATGACCCAGCCAACTGATACCGAGTGGGGGCGGCGTGCTGTCGTCAAGGACTTCGATGGCCACACCATTGAACTTGTGACGCCTGCGAATCGCGAAGCGAAGATCGCCCAAAACTACCACAACGAGAGCCGTATCGGCGGAACGAACGACGCCAAATAACAAACGCATGCAACGGAGCCGGCGGCCGGGTCGGTTTTGAAGTCAACGCCTATCGCGCCGGCCCGCTGATGCGAAACGTTCTGCAGCAACGCGGAGCCGCATGCATATGACAATATCCCACGATGTGCCAACCGCAACTCTCGGTGATCGCTTGCATGCACTCGCACGCGCTGGACTCGGTGCTGTTCCTGCACTCGGCTCAGCCGCTACCGAACTCTTCACAGCAATCATTGCTCCGCCACTTGAAACGCGGCGCATCGAATGGATGAACAAGGTCGCTGACCACCTACAGCAACTCGAAGAACGTGGTGCCTTCAAGCTCGAAGAATTACAGGGCAACGACGCGTTTATCACTACCGTTATGCAGGCAAGCCAAGCGGCAATCCGAAACCACCAATCCGAAAAACTTGATGCATTGCGCAATGCTGTTCTCAATGCTGCCCTTCCTCAGGCTCCGGAAGAATCACTTCAACAACACTTCATCAATCTGATTGATACGTTCACCGTGTGGCATCTTCGATTACTCGATCTCTTTCACGATCCACGAGTTTGGTTTGAAACCAATGGTATTTCGCCGCCAGTATTCGCACTGTCAAGCAGCCTCGAGCGGCTCATCATTGTTGCGTGGCCCGAATTGCAAAACCGCTATGAATTCCTGATTGTTATCGTCGATGAACTCAACACAAAAGGCTTGTTTGCGGGTGCTGGATTGCGGACGATGATGAGTGCTAGCGGTGCGTACGAGAAACGAACCACGGAAATGGGCGGTCAGTTTCTCGCATTCATCAAGGCTCCACAGTAACATTCTGCAGAACCAAGCGGTCAACCCGAGCCGCCGGCTGGGCGCTTTTTGAAGCAATGTTATTTGGCGGCGGCCGGGTTACCGCCAACGTTATTTGGCAAATCTCGATGCGCCAACTGCCCACCACGATTCCGCTACTCGTACTTGCCGTGATCCTTGGCTGCGCCGAACCGAAACACATGACAGACTCTGACGACCAACGCGAATGGCTCGATGACAAGACGGCGAGCTGGATCGAGAAGGAACGGTCGTCTCGTGAAAAACTTCGTGCCGAATATTCCGACTTGTTTGCGTCGGTGTCCGCAATCCTATTTGAATGCGATCCGATTGGAATCAACTTCGATGACAATACTGATGAATATGACGCCGAGGCTGGCTCAATCATTCCACGGCTTCGCGAATGCTCTTCGGAAGATGACGTACGACGGGTGATTCACGAGGAATTCACAGAATGGTTCTCTGAAACCGCCGGAGAAGAGAGCCGCTATACTGAATGCGCTCGCAGAATTTGGGCACTGTGGCAAACGCAACAACAACGGCCATAATGCCAAATAACAACACGATGCACGCGGAGCCGCCGACAGCGCGTGTTTTGAATGGAACGACCACTCCGGCGGCCCGGTGATCGTGGATGTTACCCCTTGAAGAACGAACCGTGGCGCACTTCGATGATTTGACAGAGTGCGATTACTTTGGCGCGGAATGCGCACAGTCTCTTCGTGCGATTGGCTGGCTGACCAAAGGCAAGCCATTCATGACTGGCAAAACAGATTCCGATGCCTTCGGGAAGCTTAAGGAACTGATGCAGGGGGCATGGCAGCCGATTATTACTCTTGGTGTTCACGAATGCGAATTGTGTCAGTTCGACTCTCCATGCGGGAATGCTAATCTCTTTGTCCCAAATGGTAATGTTCTTTTCGTGTGTCCAGAACTCATCCTTCATTACATTGCTGCGCATCATTACCGACCTCCAGATGAATTCATCACAGCGGTGACGAACTGCCCACTGACCAGTACAAAGCAGTACAAGAAACTGCTCCTCGAAAGTGGCGGCCGTCCTTTGATGCGGCAATCGGGGTAACAATGCCATGCAGCGGAATGGCGGTAGTTCGTGACTTGACATGGATACTCTTCTCCCGCCATCCGCTGATGGCGGTCGACTATGAAGTCCCGGTTTTGGCAAGTGGGACGTGTCCCGAATCTTGTGTTTCTTTTTGGGGATTACATGGCATGACTTTCTGGAACGTGTTTTCGTCTGGGCTGTTGGGCGGGCGGACTTGATGGTTGTCGACCGTTTGGCGGCACGGACGGCGGCAAGGAGCCTTGGTTGGCAGGCTGCGCGGGAGCGGAATCCGTCGGGTTACTTCGGTTTCGTTCAAGGATGGTTGATTAGGCGACTATTCGAGGTGTGGATGCTTTTCACTCTTGGGCACCTGCCGTCGGCAGGTTACATCCCCTCAGTTATCCATGCAC
>JAEUIQ010000094.1 GCA_016794985.1 Planctomycetaceae bacterium
TAATGGGTTCTCCAGATAGCGAAGAAGGCCGTGACGATGATGAACGACAGCATGAGGTGACGATCACACGCGATTTTTACATGGGCGTCACCGAAGTCACGCAATCTCAGTGGCAGCAGGTCATGGGGACCACACCCTGGAAAGGGCAGGAAAACGTTATCGAAGGAGATGATGTCGCGGCGAGCTATATCAGTTGGAATGACGCGGTCGAATTCTGTCAAAGACTGAGCCAACAGGAAGGTCGGACGTATCGGCTACCGACTGAAGCGGAATGGGAATACGCCTGTCGCGCCGGAAGCACGACGGCGTATAGCTTTGGCGACGACGCTTCACAGCTGGAACAATACGCATGGTACTTCGATAGCGAACCAGCCCATCCCAGCCCCGTCAAACAAAAAAGCCCCAACGGCTTTGGCCTGTACGATATGCACGGCAACGTTTGGGAGCATTGTCAGGACTGGTATAGTTCTTCTTACGGTGCATTGGCTAGCGATCAATCAAGCCCGAGCCAACAGGCAGGGCTGGCAGGGCTGACCAACCCCGGCTTTGAGGCACCGCAGGTCGAAGCGGGGACTTTCGTACTCGCCGACGTACTCCTCGAAACCGTACCCGGATGGAAGACCACCGACACCCACTTCGAAATTTGGGGTACGGGTTTTAAGGAAGTTCCAGCGCATGAGGGTACTCAGTTCGTGGAACTCAACGCGTACATTGATGGGACTCTTTATCAGGATTCCACAGGGATTGAAGTAGGCTCCCTACTGGAGTTTACGTTCGCTCATCGCGGTCGCAACGGCGATGACACCATGAAGCTGACCATCACCGACCTGGGTACTGACAACGCCATAGGTGGAGGTGATGACACCGTTCTCTTTACCAAACAATACACCACCGGTAACGACGCTTGGGCCGTCTACAACAGTACGACCGAAGAGCAAATCAAGGCGTTGGGCAATACCGTTCGGTTCGGTTACGGGGCAGTCTCCACTGCCACTGGAGAGCTAGGAGAAGGAAATCTCCTGGACGCAGCGGACTTTGGGATCGGAGTGGTTTCCATTCCGCGGAGCGTCATCGATCCAACCGGTCCGTCCAGCGGTAGTGAACGCATCAAGAGAAGTGGCAGCTTCCTGACGAAGGTCCCCTATCTTCGCTCGGCGGTGCGACAGACTACAAAGGATTTGGCAGTAGGTGAAAACAGTTCAGGGTTTCGTGTGGTCATGGTTCCGGGATCAGATTCGGGTGCCCTGGTTATGAACCCGCTGTTAGTCACTCCAGAGGTCGCCATAGTAAAGACCCAGCTGGCCAATGGCAGCTTTGAGGAGCCCCGAGGGATCGACAGCGGCTTTGTATTTTCCCAACTAATGCCCGGATGGAAGACCACCGATGAAGTGTTCGAAATTTGGAGCACAGGCTTCAAGGGGTTTGAAGCGCATGACGGCACGCAGTTTGTGGAACTCAATGCTACACTCGACGGAACTCTGTATCAGGACTTGACCGGAATCGGGCAAGGTGCGGTGCTGGACTTTTCATTTGCTCATCGCGGTCGAAATGGCAGCGACAAAATGAGTCTTACCGTTATTGACTTGGGTGCTGACAACGCCATCGGTGGAGGCGACGACACCGTATTGTTTGTCAATAATTACATTACCAGCAAGGACGCATGGGCAGTTTACGATAGCACGACGGAAGATCCAATTCTGGCGCGGGGGAATACAATTCGGCTCGCCTTCACAGCCATTCACGGAACGGGAGAAAACGGACCTGACAGGACCGAGGGGAATCTCCTGGATTCGGTGAAGCTCGGCGTCGATGCGCTGACTCCGGATCGTCGTTTCACACTTGAAGAGGCCAAACAGATCTTGATCGGATCCTGGAAAGCGGACCTCGATAAAACAGAATCGCGATACGGAGAACTTAACCAGAGCGTTCGTCCAATAGTCGCTGACGGCTTATTCTTGACGTTTTCCACTAACGCCAGTCTCGAAATCGGTGCAGGCGATTTGAAGGTCACATTCGATTCTTACAAAATCGAAGGCCCTGCTGTCAGCAATGACTTTAATTTGGTCACGTTACGCGGCGAAGAAAAGGCAACCGAATTTGTGCGGATCATCGATAACAACCTAATCATCTTGAAGTCAAGTGATGATGCCACGCCACTGGTACTCGAACGGCAGGTCGGTGCGATCTTGAGTGATAATAATGAGCCAAGCAAAATCCCGCAGGACCTCAGTGGCAAATTCGTGATTTCCTCGAAAGCGGTCGAAGGCGACAACTTGGCTATTTGGACGTATGGCAATATTGTGTCGTACATCGGTCCGGAAGCAACCTGGACCCTGAAGAAGCTGTCCGACGACGGTGAAAAACGCATCTACTCTCTAGAGCAGAAAGGCCAATACCTTAGTGTGAAAGATGGCAAGCTCGTCCCTTCCAAGACACCCGGACAGTGGGTGCTCTGGGATAACGGTGGCCTGTACTCCATCATGTGGTATGAGGATGAAACGAAAGGGGCCAATTGCATTAGTTTGATTGAGAAAGGCGAAGGATACGCCCCCCTCATGGATGGACACGCACACTATGCTTTGGAATTGGCCAGAAACAATGGCGGTGGGGAAGGGAATGCCCATCAGCTTTGGGAGCTAACCAAAAAGGAATAGAGGCGACCGTGTTTCACGCAAAAATCAAATTCCCAGTAGTAGAGCAAATTCCTAGTAGTAGAGGACTATTGATAACATGAAAATTCCAGTAATCACGCTAATCATCACTTGCCTGTTGAGCAGCCTTACCCAGGCCATCAGTCAAGAAACTCCCTTGGCACATTCGTCGAAACCCATTCGGCTAAAGCTGAACGACCCTTATGGATGGCGTTACCTTGGTCCGAACGACGGCAGTGATTATGCCAGTATAAGCACGGCGCCAGCAGATTACATTTTCGTTGGCGACGGAAGTGCGCTCCAAACGGGCCAACGGGGCGTTTCCTACAAGATCCAGACGGGCGGCATGTATCTTTATGAAAGCGCTGAGGGCTGGGCGCGCCTCGATGATACGGCGAACAGCGATAAATACTCGTGGAAGATTGAAAAGGTTAATTCCACGAACAAGGACGAATTCATTCGCCATGGCGATGTCATCCGGTTGGAAAACGTCTATTACCCAGACTATTACCTGTGCAACTACAAAGGAAACTACGCGGCGGTAGGTACGGAGGCCAAGATACGGAGTTGGGACAAGACGGCAGAGTGGGTTGTCGAGTTCGATATTCCCGCCGCGGCCAAGGCCCAGCCCACGCAGTCGGTCCAGCCCACAGAGGTGGCCAAGCCCAAGGAGGTGGGGCAGAACACAGAGACCTTGAAGGTGCAACCGGACATCTACGACACCGGGGCGCAATTCACCACCGAGTTCTTTGATGTTGTCTATACGATTTATGGGGTAAATCCACAGATTAAGGGATGGGATAGTACAAGTACAAAGTCAGAAAGAGGCGTTTATCTAAACATGCCGAATCGGGGCTATCTCCTCGACGGCCCACTTCTTCAAGTCATACCATCTGATTACATGCTCTTGGGCGATTATGGTTATGGAGACAAGGTCGAGAAAGAAGGATCTGACGAACAAAAGAAAGGGGCACACTACAACATCGCACTAAGAGCCAAGGCAAAGTACCGTGACCAGAACCTGTTGGCCGCGCCAGTACGCTTTGAGCAGGTTTGGACGGACAAGGGTTCGGGCGCCACGAAAGACGTAGCAATTTGGCGGATGATCCCACCTGATGGTTACGTTGCTCTGGGGATGGTATTCACGAACGGACCCGCCCCAGACCTCAATGGACCCTACCGGTGTGTGAAAGAGACTGCTAATTTCACGAACAAAGAGGGCGTTGTGGATACGAAAAGTCTGGTGTGGGAATGCGGTTATGTTTCCGATTCCGATTCCGAAGAGAAACCGTTAGGGTTTTGGGATGACCGTGGGAGCGGTGTGGAAGCCGACGTCGCCCTCTATAAAATTGGGGTTTCTAAAGAGTTCAAACCTCCCAAGAGCACCGTTTTATTGATTCCCAATGTATTCTTCGCAACTAACGAATACGGGAAGTTTCCAAATGACAAACCCTTCGTATTGACACTCTTTGCTGAGGATTCAGGAGTTAGCGACCGAAGGAAAGAGCCCACCCTCCCGCAATTGACGTCGCTTCAGGAAAAACTGGAGCCGGTGATGTTGACTGATACCTTTACCCTTCCCTACTACAAAATAAAGGATGACAAATATTCGTCTTCAATTGAACAGGCTCTGATGTGTCCATTCTATACCGTCACACGAACCAGTTATTACCACCCGGTGGTCGATACAATTGGGGCTGCAAACGATTCCAAGATTAGTTGGAGTGTCGAAAAGTCCAATTCCGCGTCCAGCAATTGGAGTGTTGGAGCGTCGATTGAGATTTCGGCTGGTTTTGCAATTGAAGCAACTGGTTCGGTAAATCCGCTTGGCGTCGGGGGATCAACGACAGTCACGAAATCGGCCGGGATTGCTATCACAGGTAGCACTGGGTTTGGTGGCGAAACCTCAACCGGCACAGCTCAAACGGGATCTCTTGAAGTACCGGTCAACAATGGGCAGCGAGGCGTAATTTTTGAAGTGCGTCAGGAATACGTGGTGAAGAGATCAAATGGCACCGAGGTTACATCATATAACTCGAAATCGGTAGATCATTCCATGAAGTTTCAGTCCGCGCTTTTCCCACCTAATGCAATTGCGTCGGATCAATTTAGTGTAATTGTTTCAGGCCCAGAGGATGCGCACTTGGCTTTTCCTAACAAAAGCAAAGGACAAAGGACGTCTCCTTTGTTTTTTGTCTCCGGAGAAAAACTAGGAGACTCACCAGAGCAATTTACGAAGGTCAAGATCGAGAGGGTGCCGGCCGGCGACGGTCTGAAATATGCCGCATTTAGGGTCAGGAATTTCAGCTCTCGAGGCGTCAATCGACCATGGTTAAGTGTCGACAATAAGCAAAACTTGGTTATCGAACTTGCGGAAGGAACTCCAACAGCGAGCGTTTTCAAAGTGGGAGAATACGAGGATGACTATACTTCATTATGGTTTAAATCGATGTGGAGTGGGCTACCAAAAGACTCGGGTAAGAACCCCTCGTACTATATGACAAATAACACTGGGGACGCGGAACCGGTGAAGATCGTGAAATTCGCTGACGACGGCCTTGGGCAACTGGACGACTCGACTCAAAACATTGTTCTTACGAAAGAAAAGTAGGAGTGAGAGTGGGGTAGCAAGAGTCGGGCCGCTTAAAAAGGAGAAAAAGGACAAGCAGTGTTGTTGAGCCGCTGAGCCGCACTGCCATTTTTGGGAGGGCGGGCAGTACGTGAGCGTTCGATGAAGTGCGTCTTGTGGTGTTTGCTAGGTTTATGGGGTTTCGTATCCCCCCTAACCTAGGAGTATATCCATGGAACGTCCATCGATTAGCCCCCGCGCGGGCTATTGGCAAGAACTGATTGATCAGCA
>JAEUIQ010000096.1 GCA_016794985.1 Planctomycetaceae bacterium
TGCTGATCAATCAGTTCTTGCCAATAGCCCGCGCGGGGGCTAATCGATGGACGTTCCATGGATATACTCCTAGGTTAGGGGGGATACGAAACCCCATAAACCTAGCAAACACCACAAGACGCACTTCATCGAACGCTCACAGTACCGCCATGCAAACGGCGGAAGAATTGGGACACTCAAACAACGTCGCCGAGCGATTCGGCCCTGTCCCAATAGCCTCCCAATAAGTTGTGTGTCCCTCGCTGCTGTTTCCCCAATTGCAGGTGAAAGAACAGAACTTAGCACGACGCGTAACCAACCGAACTCGGAAGTTACCATCGACACAAATATGATCGGCTCTCTTGATCGTGCGTGGTCAGACAACTTGGTATCAGTCCTCAAAGTCCAGGAAAGTAGTATCCAACGATTCCGATATAGTGTCGGACAGTGATTATAGCGAAGCCAAATTAGCAGGGAAAAGAAGGGAAAAAACGGCAGGTGTCTGGGCCGCGCTGTTCTACTCGCGATTAGTGACTCATCTCAACCCACAACTTGTCCCGATTCATGTAAAATGCTTCTGGGTTCAGAAGTGATTAGAAGCAAGTTTCGCCAGAGATCCTGGGACTTGCAGGTATTGGAGGATCGTATGACAACTTCATTTCGATTTGTTGGCTACCCTGCAGCGGTATTGGTTGATGACGATAGCAACCCGGTGATTCAACGCCTCTGGGGTAGCTATCTCCAGCTAACTGGGAAAAAGGAAGCAGGGTTCTTGCAGGTCAAGATGGGTAAAGACCTACTTTGGATTGACGAGAACGATACTCAGCCTAATGGATTGCTTGAGATCGTATTTGTAGATATCGGCCAAGGAGACGGTTGCTTGTTGAGCGTTCCGCAGCCAGGAAAGTTTCCCCGCAACCTCGTAGTTGATGCTGGTGCTTCGGACAACATGGTTCGATTTCTACGTGATAAGTTCATCCGAAGTGGCGGCAGCACTAACTTCGAGGCGTTTGTCATTACGCACCCCGACCAAGATCATTACTATGGTTTTGATCCTATCTTTGACGAACCCAAGTTCACTGTTGACACCGTTTATCACTCGGGACTGGTTGAACGAAAGACAGCGGTAGCGGGTGATGCACTGGGGGCCAAAGCAAAAGTTGGCAGCAAGAGCTACATGACAGAGTTGGTCGCGACCCAACTAGAACTCGACAATCTTTTGACACCCGCCAACATCGATCGGAAGCAGTATCCACAGATGCTCCGCAAGGCGATTGATTCTGGGAGAGTCGGAGACATCCGCATGCTCAATGCCGTTGACAAGTATGTTCCTGGGTGTGGACCAACTGATTCTGTGACGATCCAAGTACTCGGTCCTGTTCCCGAATCTGTGAGCGGGAGCCCAGCACTACGTTGGTTCGGTGATGTAGGGAAAACCAAGAACGGTCATTCGATTGTGCTGCGGCTCACCTACGGAAAAGTGAGTGTATTGTTGGGTGGCGATCTTAACATCCCAGCAGAAGAGTATCTATTGGAGCATTACACGGGTGAGACCATGCCACCCCGGACAGCCCAAGATGAAGAGCGATTGGTCAAGAAGGCGCGCCGCGTGTTTGAAAGCGACTTTGCAAAATCGTGCCATCACGGTTCGGCTGATTTCACCGAGTATTTCCTACAAGCTATCAACGCTCACGCCACGGTCGTTTCTTCGGGTGACGATGAGCCTCACGCGCATCCGCGAGCCGATACGTTGGGGACGGTCGGTAAGCACAGCCGTGGTCGGCGCTCATCGATCTTCTCGACAGAATTGGCTCGCTCCGCGCCAGAGCAGATCAAGGACGCCGATGCTTTCAAGAACGAGATTCGAACAAAGGTTGCAGATCTAGAAGCCGCAAAGCAGAGTGGAACGCCAGCCAAAATTGCCAAGGCTCAAAAAGCATTCGATGACATACTGGAGAAAATCAAACGGTCCGTAACGACTTTTGGTGCTATCAACATGCGCACCGATGGTGACAAAGTGGTCTTCGCTTACCGGATTGAGCGACCTGGCAAGCGTGACAAACTCTGGGATATCTACAAGTTCGAGCGGGACAGCTCTGGGGAATTGAACTTTCAGTCAAAGCATTAACTGTTGATGCATTGATCGTCAAAACATCGGTCGACCAAACCAACTCTATTGGTTGCGTGCCACACTATTGGCTCGATCCGAAAGACGACCAATCGAGATGTGTGGAAGATAGTTCAGGCCGCTTTACGGCTGTAACTTTTGAGCAAATTGCCAAGTCGCTCTCTGCAGCGAAGATCACTAACGCGGACGATGTCAGCATTTGCTCCTTTTGACTTCACTTTGGCTGCTTTGCGCCGTCGAATCAATGCATTGTTGACACCTTGGTAGGGCCGCTCGTCGTGATAATGAATGCCATGCTCACGGCACAGGTGATCGAAATGCCGCTGGCCGAACGCGATGAAATGGTCCCGGCACTCCTGTTTGATTAATTGGATGAATCGCTCGACAAACGCGTTCGTGTTCGGTGATCGAAATGCCGAGATTTTCACTTCTTTCGTGCCTGACGAGAATTGCTCATCAAACGATTTCGTTAACGTCGTGTCGCGGTCATGCATCAGAAAGTTGCACTAAAGCCGTTCATCTTTGATGTATTGCTTGAATGCAGCCGCCCGTTCGAGAACCCACGCCTCATTGGGATTGTAAGTGCTTGGGGTGATAAACACGTGTAGCGGTTCGACATGCAGGAAAGCGATGCCGAACAGATCACGCCGACCAGTCTTCGAAACGACTCTTTTGGAAAAGAAATCGCATTGCCACACGGTTTTTGCGTGCCACTTGAGAAAATCAGCCCAAGTCCCCGATCCACGCTTAGGGCCTGAGTCGAAGCCATTGCGTTTTAGAATGTTCTTGACTGTATTGCTGGTCGCCGATTCGATCCCCATTTTTTTGAACTCTTCGAGAATCCTGGGAGAATGGGAAATTGGGTGGGGAAATGGGGACATTCAAACGAGGAAGAAAACAGGGGACACCCAATTATCTCGCCATGAGATTCGGCCCCGTTCCGATAGCCGCCAATAATATTGTGTGTCCCCCGGTTGTGTCAGGAACAGTTGTGTGTGTCCCCCGGTTGGCTGTTCCCGTCCAAGTCGCCGCTAGCACGCTAGCCAAATCGTCGTTGACGTGGGTTAGGTTCGTACCCAGAATACGGCCGGCAGCGTGGTCTCGCCGCGTTGAGATTGGGTTCGTCGACTGCGACAGAGCCGGACTTCTTTCAGGGCTTGTCTAACAGAATTGGAACAATCATGAACACTCAATCTGCCAATCCATTACGGCGATGGCTTCTGACATTCGCAATCATCGCGGCCGGACAACTTGGGACAGTCGCCGCTTGGAGCGCCCAAACCGAACAAGCTGAACAAGCCGACGACACCGTAACGATCAAAGTTCTGTTCCTGGCATTGGCGGTTTCTGAGCTGGACAAGATCTACGCCCGCTTGGACGGTGAACCGTTGACGACCTTGTATCCGGACTTGACGCAAGACTCGCCATTGGCCGCAGAACCTCAATCACACATGACGATGTCGACATCCGCCTGGGTCAATCAGATCACTCGCCATCCGGTCACTTTGGGCGCCATTTCTGAGCGGGCCGCATTTGACCTCGTTCAGCTGGCCAAAGGGAACCAGCACTCGAATGTCATGAAAGCACCGGACCTCAAACTACGATGGGGTCAGGATGGAGCCGTCAGTGATGTTACCTCTCGTGAGTTTGTAACACGCTACGAGGTTGACCCGGCGAATCCGAATAACGTCGTGCCGAGAAAGACAAATGTCAACATCGGCTTGGTCCTACGGGTGAATGCACAACGGACAGCTGATGGCCAGTACAAAGTTTCGGGCTTCTGCGAGCGATCAGAGTTAACAAGCGTGACTCAGACTGTGGTCCGAACGGGGCTGGCCCGAGGCCGAGAGCTGCAAATTCCTGAGATGGCCTATCGTGTCGTGAGGTTTGATAGCCAGACCGCTCCCAAACAAGAATTGTTGATCGACACCGGGTTCGTGCATACACCAGCCGCACCCGTCCCCCCCAAACCTCGTGGCTTCGGATTCTTTACCAACACGTCCGATAAAGTCGTCAAACCAGACTGGTCGTTGTTCCTGTTGATTTCGGTCGAGTGACGGCATTTCAACTTTCGCTGCCCACGTTATCTCGTGCGAGATGATCGTTTTGGAACACAACATCCGCCGGTCGGCTCCCTGTCCCAGGTAAATTGAATGAACCTGGTTGGCTTGCCTTGAGGCTTATGACTCCCTGAATATGGTGTGTCTCCAGTAACTTCCGAAGTTGGCAGAGGAATTCGGGCAGAGAGATTCGGGCAGAGAGATTCGGGCAGAGAGATTTGGGCAGAGAGATTTGGGCAGAGGAATTCGGGCAGAGGAATTCTAAAACTGACTGGAGTTGTGACGCGCAACATTCCTTTGCCCTGATTCCTTTGCCCTGATTCCTTTGCCCCGATTCCTTTGCCCTGATTCCTTTGCCCTGATTCCTTTGCCCTGATTCCTTTGCCCCGATTCCTTTGCCCCGATTCCTTTGCCCAAATTCCTTTGCCCAGATTCCTTTGCCATTCCATACCAAAGCTGACTTTCATCGATTTAAAAACTCGTGCAGTTCGCCAACGTCCTACCACCAAGTCCGCTCGCGATCAACGCTTTCATAATGAGAAAACATAATGAGAAAAGCGTTCCTGTCCAAAGGCTTTAATTTCCGCAGCGGTTGCCGACGGAGAAAATCGGGGCTTATTGAATACGACCCAACCAACATGCAAGCCACCAAACGGTCTCCCTTTGCTCAAGCCAATGTCCGTTTCAGCTCTGCGTCACTTGATGAATGGGGTTTCCCTAGAAATTGGTGATAGATATTGCCCGGACGCGACATCGACGGAACCACGGGACTGTCAAACATGACATCCAACAAAGTCAGCTCATCATCAGTCCGATGTGTGCTGTTGGTACGAAAGAATGTCGCTGGCATTCACGGCCGCAAAAACTAGCTGCGACTTCACATAGGATGGCGAATCACATCGCCCGTCCGAAACAATACTCTCAAGTGCGGATAAGAGGAGTCGAACCTCCACGCCCTTACGGGCACTAGAACCTGAATCTAGCGCGTCTGCCAATTCCGCCATATCCGCAAGCAATCAAAATCAGCCCCGAGAGTCTGACGAAATTGGCCTGTTTCGGCAAGAGGGTCGGCCCGAAAAACTCGCGGCGAACGTGCTCCATCCGCGCCGCCGATACTCGCCTTGGCCCCGAAAGCAGCTCGCACGAGCGAGAATCTTGCCGAGCGTCAGAAACGCAGCGACCGTCGTGTGGCGGTGGATGCCGTGCAAGAACACCATCCGGCAACATTCACCAAGAGGGAAGCTGGTCAACGGTCTCGCGCATTAACGAATCGTGGCTAGACGCCCCTGGCGGGCTTGGGCTTGGGCCGCTCGAGTCCGCTGGCGGATCCTTTGCGAGAAATCCGGATCGTCGTAATGGATCGCCGCCAAGTCATTGACTTTGGCCGCGGCTCTCAATTGCTCGAACGGGACCGAACGATCCAAAATTCCCAATTCGTACGCGTAACGATCGGCTAGTCCCGGCAACAAAACACCAATCGAGTAGGGAATTCGACTGGGGTTCAAACGGTTGACATGCGCGACCAAATTCGTCGTGCAGTTGTTCACCAGCGTGTTGTAAAACTCAGGCTTTTCAGCCAACTGGTTCAAACGCGCCACAACATCCACCAACAAGGCTTGCGCTTTCTCCGGAGTCGCGGCACTTGGGTATACGTACACATCGGCATTCAGGTGCCTGGTCCGCCGTCGGATCAGATCTCGTTCGTCGGCAACCACATAAACCACTTCGAACTGTCGCGTCATTCCCAGCACGGTGGAATAAGCTTCGCCCTGCTCGTTGCGGATCTCGACCGAGACCCCTACGTAGGTGCCGTCGTTCAACCCGAAACTCAACATGGTGTGGGCAATGGGTTCGAACTTGAACGGAACGACGACAAAGTCCACACTTTGAACTTGGTCCAGCGAGAAACGCCGGTCGTAATATCGAACCACAAAATCTTCTTCCGAAAGCCATTCGAAGTTACGAATGTTGCGCAGCGTCACTTCGCGTCCGACGATCTCGCCGGTGGGCAATTGGGCAAACTCCGGCGACCATTGCCGCTGGTTGGAAGGTTGAAGCCGATCTTGAAATCCATTGATCTTCCAGGCTTGGCAGCCACTGGCCAACAGGATCAACCAAGCCGAGATCAGACACCAAATCGCCGACCGTGCTTTTCGCCGGCACGTCATCGCCCAACAACACCGCTGGTCGCTGTCGAGCAGCGCGGCAATGATCGGTCGCTGAAGGTCCATGAACAGAGCTCGGCCAAGCGAGGGTGATGCGGGCGTCAATACTTCAAGACGCCGCAAATGCTGAACTCGGCCTCCGTCTTTCAGGGGCGAATCGTCTGGGCGCTAGGGTTCACATAGCAAAACCCTGGCCAATCGGCAACAGCAAGAAGTGCGTGAGCTGGCAAACCGACAAACGCCCAGCGAGCTGCTAATGATCAAGAGGTTGGGATCGGTACCAGCACTTCCTCGTTTCCGACACTTCTTCCCGTGAAGCATTCCGTTACGCCGACCCTATGAACTCGTAAAGTCCATCCGGGCCCGCGCTGGTCGAGGCCAACAGCGAGCCGGGGGAAACAGCGAGCCGAGGCAAGCAGCGAGCCGAGGCCGCGCAAGCCCGGCGCCGAGCATGTTACGGCCCATGCGAACTTATTTTCATTGAGCGAAATGCGGGACGGCGTTGCCCGTCCCGCGGACAGGAAGCCATGGATCGAGATCGACTCTTAGCCGCGCATTTTCTCGGCCAAACGCCCCGGCGAGCCCATGGTGCTGAAGCCGCAGTCCAGATGCAGAATCTCGCCGGTGATCCCGTCCGACATGCTCGAGAGTAGAAACGCGCCGGTTTTTCCGAGTTCTTCGTTCGTGATGTTGCGACCCAGGGGCGACATGCCTTCGTAGACCGCCAACATTTCTTTGACGCCTGCCGCGCTGCCGGCCAGCGTGTAGACGGGGCCCGCACTGATCGCGTTGACGCGAATGCCTTGTGGCCCCAGATCGTGGGCGAGGTAGCGAGTTGTCGCGTCGAGGGCCGCTTTACAGATACCCATAACGTTGTAACCCGGCACGCATTTTTCACCACCTAGATAGGTCATGCAACAGATCGCGGCCTTTGGGTTCAGCAATGGCCGCAAAGCCCGGCACGTCGCGATCAGGCTGTAAACACTGACATCCATCGCCAATGCGAAACCATCGCGGCTGGTGTCGATCGTATCGAGTTTCAAATCATCAGTTTTGGCGAACGCGATCGAATGCAACAAGAAGTCGATCGTTCCGAATTCTCGCGCGACCACATCCGCGACGCGAGTCAGGTCCTCGTCACGCTGAACATCCATCGGGGTCAAGAATTTGGCGTTTGGATGCGTGTTGGTACATTTTTCTACACGGGCCCGGTTGCGTTGTTTGTCGTCGTCGGCCCGGTCCGGCAAGTGAGTGAACCCACACTGCCCACCCTGATTCATGACTTCCTGAGCAATCGACCAAGCAATGGACCGATCATTCGCGACGCCCATGATCAGTCCGCGTTTTCCGTCAAACAAACCCATCGATTTCTCTCCTGCGGCCATTGGCATTGATGCCAGGTAATTTGTGTTGGTGGGGGCGATCTGTTACGATATCGCCGCCTGGGCCAGTCTAACACGGCCTTTCCGTTTCCCCAACGGTGGTTTCGTCCTGTCATGGGAAAGGTATGTGGATGAGCAAAGCCGAGTCGCCTGCCGAACCGCTGTTTGACTTGCGAGCGCTCACGGACTGGTCTCAGCTCTATTCCTTGACCGCTCGGCATACGCCGGCTCGGGAGTTTTTGATCGAGGGACTGCGTCACTTCGAGAATTGGCTGCCGCAGGCCCATCGGGAATCAAGTCTGGCTTCGAATTCTTTAGCAACGACTCTTTTGCAAGCCTTGGTCCGCAAGTTGCCCGGCCTTACTTCGGTGGATTGGATCCGTGGCCAGAAGGGCTCTTGGCTTGGCATGGCCAACAGCGATGGCACGACGGGTTTGCCGCCGGGGCTGTCCCGCGAGTGGTTGGCCGAGGTGTTGGACGCAGACCGCGCGTTGCTGCGTTTTCCTTGGGGCGGGATTGGCCTGCGCGCCGCCCAACGACGCGACCAACTCTTGGTGTTTCGTTGGGGAACCGAAGCCAGTGCTAAATCGAGTTGGCCTCATATTGAGGCTTGGGCGGCGGTCACCGAATGTTTGTTGGCTTGGCAATCGCTGACTTGCGGAACGATGCAGACGGCTTCGCATCTGCGACGCTTGTTGGACCTGGTTGCCCAGTGGAACCGATCGGTCGACACGCCATCCCTACTCAAACAAATTGCCGAGACGTCGACGCGGTGGATCCCCGCGGAACGCGCGACCATTTTCCTGTGGGATCGCGCGAACAAAGTGCTGATTGGTCGGCCTGCGCTTGGTGTGGAAAATGACGATCTGCGAATCCCGGATCAGGCGGGCTTGGTTGGCCAGGTTGTGCAATCCGGTGTGCCTGGGCGCGTGGATGCCGACGTGGCAGATGAACAAGCCCAAGTCGATCGGCGCACGGACCAACGACTCAACTTTCGCACGCGAACGCTCTTGTGTGTCCCGCTCTGGAACGAAGAAGGCAAATGCGTCGGTGCGTTTGAATTGATCAACAAGCTGCATGGAAACTTTACCGAACAAGATCAACATTTCCTCGAGCTGTTGGCCAAACATGCGGCTCTAGCGGTTGCGAATTTGGATCGCGTGGAACGATTGGTGACGACTCAAAAGACGACCGCAGCTCAAGCCGCCGCCTCGGTGCAATTGCGGGGCAGTTGTCCGTTGATGGAGACCCTGCGGCAATCACTGATTCGAGTGGCGGGGACCGATCTGTCTGTGTTGCTGTTGGGTGAGAATGGAACAGGGAAAGAGGTGGCGGCGCAACTATTGCATTACGAGAGCCAGCGGCGCAACGAAGTCTTGATCGCGGTCAATTGCGCCGCCATTCCCGACACGCTGCTCGAAAGTGAACTCTTCGGTCATGAAAAGGGAGCGTTCACGGATGCCATTGAATCGCGGGCCGGGAAATTCGAATTGGCCAGTCAAGGCACCATCTTCTTGGATGAGATCGGGGACATGAGCTTGAGCGGGCAAGCGAAACTGCTTCGCGTGCTCGAAGAGAAGACCATCGTCCGCGTGGGTGGATCACGCACGATTCCCACTCAGGCCCGCGTCATCGCCGCAACCAATCAAAACTTGGCCGAGTTGGTCCGGCAGCGAAAGTTTCGCGAAGACTTGTTCTTTCGGTTGAACGTCGTGACGCTCGAGATTCCGCCGCTGCGACTCCGCGGCAACGATGTCATGGAATTGGCGGAATTTTTTCTGGACAGTTTCTGCCGACTGGCCCGACGACCCGCACCTTCGATTTCGGCGGCGGCCGAGAAATTGCTGCGGCAGCATCATTGGCCGGGCAACGTCCGCGAGCTCCGCAACATGATGGAACGGGTTGCTTTTTTGTCAACTTCCACGGTCTTGGAGCCCGGTGATTTGTCATTTATTTCGTGGCATTCCGGGGACAAGAATACGCCGCAGCACAACGCGGTTGCCACGTTGGAGTTGCCTCTAGCCGAAGCGACCCGGCAGTTCCAAATTCAGTACATTCAGCAACAAATCGATGCCGCGAAGGGCAATATGAGCGTCGCCGCCGAGCGGATGGGGCTCCACCGCACCAATCTCTATCGCAAAATGAAGCAGTTGGATATGGACTTGGTCGAATAGCCAAACTTCTGCTACCCAACGGATCTTTCGTCGGTACAATACGGGCGAGCCGCGAGAATCGACGCCGTACGATTCGGAGAATCGTATTTCGAGCGACGGGATCCCACGCCGTCAAACAAGGAAAGACCTCGATAGATGACCAAACATATTTTTGTAACCGGCGGTGTCGTTAGCTCGTTGGGCAAGGGCCTTACGAGCGCTTCGATTGGCATGTTGTTGGAACGCCGTGGTCTGCGTGTCCGCATGCAAAAGTTGGATCCGTATATCAATGTCGATCCCGGTACCATGAGTCCCTATCAACACGGCGAGGTTTACGTGTTGGATGACGGTAGCGAAACCGACTTGGACTTGGGGCACTACGAACGGTTCACGAACAGTCCGCTGACTCGGCATTCGAACTACACCACGGGACAGATTTACTTGTCCGTGATCGAGAAGGAACGACGCGGCGAATTCTTAGGTAAAACGGTGCAAGTCATTCCGCACATTACCAACGAAATCAAGAAGTGCATTGCCGCGTTGGTGAGCGACGATGTGGATGTCGTGATCACCGAAATCGGTGGCACCGTGGGCGATATCGAAAGCCTGCCGTTCTTGGAAGCGATTCGTCAGTATTCGTTGGAGGCCGGCAAAGAGAATTGTTTGTACCTGCATTTGACCTTGGTGCCGTACCTCAAAGCCGCCGGCGAAATGAAGACCAAGCCCACGCAACATTCGGTCGGCCTGTTGCGACAAATCGGTATCCAACCGGACGTGTTGGTGTGTCGAACGGAACGAGAATTGAGCCGTGATGATCGCGAAAAGATCGCGTTGTTCTGTAATGTTCCGGTGCAGGCGGTCGTCGAAGAGCGTGACACGGATTTTTCAATCTATGAAGTCCCCATGGCCTTGGTCGAAAGCCAACTGGATCAATGGATCGTCAAACGACTCAATCTACCAGCCAAAGTCATCGATCTCTCGGATTGGCAGCGATTGTTGCATCGACTCCGAAATCCTGAAGTTGAAATCAACATCGCCGTCGTGGGCAAGTATGCCGAGCATCGCGATGCCTACAAATCGATTTACGAGGCCATCGATCACGCCGGAATGCATCTGGGTGCGCGGGTGCGGGTGACGCGGTTGCAAAGCGAACAGCTCGAGACGGAAGGACCGGAACGCCTGCTGGCCGGTTGTGACGGCATCCTGGTGCCGGGAGGCTTTGGCGAACGGGGTGTCGAAGGCAAAGTTCAAGCCATTCGGTGGGCGCGCGAACGCGGCTTGCCGTTTTTAGGAATCTGTCTGGGGATGCAGTGCGCGGCCATTGAGTTCGGCAGAAATGTCGTTGGGCTAGAGCAATGCGGTTCAACCGAATTCGACAAAGACATCCAGCATCCCGTCATCTGCCTCTTGAACGAACAGAAGGAAGTGACACAAAAGGGCGGCACGATGCGGTTGGGAGCCATGCCCTGCACGTTGGACCTGTCCAGCAAAGCGGCGGCCTGCTACGAATCCGGCCAAGTTATGGAACGACATCGGCATCGGTACGAATTCAACAACATTTATCGGCAGCAATTTGAAGCCCATGGCATGCGGTTCTCTGGCACGAGCCCAGACGGCAAATTGGTCGAAATCTTGGAAATCGACTCGCATCCGTGGTTTGTGGGTGTTCAATTTCACCCCGAGTTCAAATCGAAACCAACCCAGGCTCACCCGCTCTTCTGTGGCTTTGTCGAAGCGGCGGTCCAGCGACGTCGCCGCCGCCGAGAACCCAACCATGAAGGTCAAGTTCCTACCGCGGCCGAATCGATCTCTTGAAAGCTTCTGACCATTTGACGTCTCGATCGCACCAACACGGCCTTGCTTTGCCGGATCGTTACTTGCCAATTTGACCTACGCTATCCAGTCGATTAACATCAGAACGAACCGTCCGGTAACGTTCATGGAGAGATTGGCCAATGGTCGTATTTCATCGTTTTGCATCGTTTCGTTTTTTTGTGGCTGCGGTTCTGCTCGCTTGCGCGGGATCGTCGAGCGATTCTCGAGTCCAAGCTCAGATCAAGCCGGCGGAAGGCGATCAAGTCAAAGTCTACGCAGTCGGAGAATGGCGCGACGGCGTCATCCTCGGTCAACAAGGCGAACGCTACGGCGTGCAATACGAGTTCGTTTCGTCACAACAAGACATGTTTGACCGCAAAGCGATTCGGCTTCTCTGTGAAACGGAAGCGTTGGACTTTGCCCGTACTTGGGCCAGCGAATCCGGTGCGTTTAAAGTAGATGCTGCCTTGAAGGCCATCGACGGCGACAAAGTGGTTTTGGTGAAGTTGGATCTGAACGAAGTAACCGTTCCGTTAGCCAGCCTGAGCAAGAAGGACGTGGCCTATGTCGGAAAACTCAAGAAATTCCGCGAGGCCGCAATCGCTCGGGGGGATCTTCCGGCCGAGACACCACGACTTCCCGACGTCGAATCGTTCGAAAATGGCTTTGGCGAAACCGCGATGGTCATGTTTGGCGAAGGCAAAGTCACTCCGTTGGGAACCCCTCCTTCGTATTTTTCGACGTTTTCTCAATCGGGAACCGGTTTTAGTTTCACGCGAAAGCGACAAGAGTTGGTGGCCATCATCCCGGTGGGAGGACCCGATCAATTGGTTTTGGTTTCGGTACGCGAGGATAACTTTTTTAACAACGGGGTCAAATTCCCGAGTCAATTGTATTGGGTATCGCTGAAGCAAAAGAAAATCATTGGCACCGTGTTCGTGACCTCCGAGGATTTCGTACTGGACTACGACCCGCGCTCCAAGATCATGGTCTCCTACAATCAAGGCGAACGCCGCGGTTTCAACGACGGCGGCGTCTTGACCGCGTGGCGTTTGAACCCAGGGGATTCAAAAGCGGAACCCATCGTTCGGTGGAATGCCAGCCTTGGCTGGAGATTGTGGTCGTACTATGCCAAAGTGATCAACGAGCGAATCATCCTGGCGAAGACGGATCGCCAAACCTATACCGCCTGGGATATCGTTGATAAAAAAGTGCTCTACTCCATCAAAGCACGTAGCTTTTTTGATGCCCAAGCCGTGCTAACCAAAGATCGCCAACATTTTATCATACCGGAAGATGGTTTTGTCACGGTGATCAAAGCGGACACGGGAGCCTTGGCGTTCCAATTGAAGTCGCCTAGTTCGGTTTCCGGAGTCAATGTCAACGATGCGGGGACGAAGATTGCCGCGTTGACTCGCGATCGCCTTTATGTCTGGGAGTTGGATGGCGACGACCCACGGCCGATTTCCTACAACGCGCCGCTGATTGGCAACCCGTTTTCAGCTCGCTTGGATTGGTTGGACGACGACCACATTTTAGTGGAAGGCTTCTTGTCTCAAATTCTGTTTCGGTTGTCCTTAGAGCTACCGATTTGGAGTTATGAAATGTCGGTTTGGCAGAAAAGCCTGAACGACGATCCACTCCGCAGCATGGTTCTCAATGGGCACTTTTTTTATACCGCCGAGCCTGACATTTTTGGGGGAACCTTGGCGGTGGGCGCTGTCAAACTGCCCGGTCCGTCGGTTCAAGAGGTCACGGCCAAGATTGAAAAAGACTCGCTGTATGCCATCAAGCCGGGTGTCGAAGTTTCCATCGGCAACTTGAACGTTAGCGACGTCGGATTTGTCCGCCAGGCGCTTGCCGAGAAGATACAATCGGCCGGTTGGGTATTGGTCGACCAGGCCGACATTCAGATTCATTGTGAAATGGGGCAGCATCCACCGCGGTCCGAAACGTACACCTCCATGATGGGCCGCGGAGAAAGCACGACGATCACTTACGCACCCTACTATTCCAACATTGAAATTCGACGTGGCAAGCAAGTGCTTTGGCAGAGCGGCGCCACAACAGGTGCTCCGATGGTCGTACACGGGGATGACATTCAAGCTCAAGTCACTCGGATGCAAGTTCCCCAGCTGGAATTTTTTAAGAACGTGGAGATTCCGGCGCGAATTATCGACAGTCGCTTCGGCAACGGATTTGGTCATTCAGAATTCGGTTTGCGGGGAATTGTCGTCACCTCGACCGCTCCGGTTGCGCGAGCGGAAAGCCCCGACGAGGCCAAGCGATTGGCTGAAGAAGAAGCCAAGAAAGCCGAAGAGCAACGCAAGAACGCCGGCCCCACCAATGCCGGAGGATTCAACTCGGGTTCATTTGGCTCGGGCGAATAGTTCAACTCAAGAATGCGTGGTGCCGATTGTCGCGGATCGCTCCGCGGTCCGATTGTCGCGGATCGCTCCGCGGTCCGATTGTCGTGGTTCGCTCCGCGGTCCGATTATCGTGGATCGCTCCGCGGTCCGATTGTCGTGGTTCGCTCCGCGAACCAACGCAAGATGGTAGTTCGCTCTGCGAACCACCACCTTGCCCCTCTAGCTGCTTTGCCTATTCGAAGCAGTACAGCACTTCCTGCCGCTGGGATTGGCCTCGGTTGGCGACTCGCAAAAACAGTTGATTCCCAGCGATTGCGGGACTGGGGAAGCTATCGTTACCAATCTTGTTCTCTTCGACCAGTTCGCATGAGTTTGGATTTGGTTTCACGACGTACAAAGCACCGGCCTCGTTCGCACAGTACAGATGGCCGCCGGCGTAAACAGGCGATGCGCTAACCGGTCCACGAAATCGCTGCTTCCATAATTCGGAGCCATCTGCGGCGTTCCAACAAAACAAGATTCCGTTGTCGGTCAAAGCGTACAAGCAGCCATCGATCACGATCATGGACTGCTCGTAACACTTTTGGTTAACAGACCACTTTCTTTCTGGGCTGGCCCCCAACTGGATAGCAACGGTTTCGGATTGGGGATACCCACCGCTGGCGAATACTCTTTCGGAATCCCACACGGCGGTACCGCAGGTGGCGGTGGCCGCTCCTTTCGCCTCCCACAACTCGGCTCCATTCGTGGGGTCGTACGATACGATTCGTTGGCCGCCGCTGATCAGCAACTGATCGCGACCTTGCAAGCGAGCGATCGTTGGACTGGAAAACGTAATGTTCTGCGGACGTTCGGCTTTCCACACGGGTTGTCCATCGGCACGACGAAACGCTTGAATCGAGCTCGGCCCATCGTATTCGGCCACAACGATGACCAGGTCTCGATACAACACGGGCGAAGCGGCGTAGCCATATTCGTATTGTCGCGGTCGATAGCGTCCCAAATCAGCGCGCCAGTCAATCTTGCCATCCAGGTTCAAGGCAGTGAGCTCGATCTTGTCGTGATGATAAACCGCCGCGAAGATCCGCTCGCCGTCACAAGCCAAGGTTGGTGAGGCCTCGGTGTTCTTCGGGTGGTTCGCTTCCGGAAAACCGCCGCGGTTGATTTCAGTGTTCCAAACTTGTTCACCAGTCGCTCGGTCGTAGGCCAAGACCAAATGGCGTTGCTCGTCTTCGAGCGCGGTCAAAAGATAGACTCGGTTGCCAACCACAATTGGTGAACCATGGCCGCGACCAGGAACGTCCGCTTGCCACTTGGCTTGGGACGGCTCCAATCGAGTTGGTGGTTTTGTCCCTTGTGGAGCGTGACCGTTTCGACCTGGTCCCCGCCACCACGGCCAATCTTGCTTCAAGTCCAACTTGGGGAACGACTCCGCATCCGATGGTAGACCGTAAGGAACCGGTTCAACCGTTGCCGGGTCGGGACGGTTCGCCGTCCTGGGGCCAGAGTCCGTACACCCCAGGCAACTTGTCGTCAAACCTGCTGCGATCGCAACCCACACCAGCGATTGCCACAAGTACGAATAAACGGCAACGCCTGCCCCCCTTTTTTGCGTATTGAATCGGTTCGATTTTATGTTCTGCATTGTTTGGCTTTCCATATTCAAGTCCTATTTCTCTACGTTTTTGCTAGTCACTGTTTTTGTGAAGGCACGGTTCGTTCGCAGTCACCCGAGGATCGATTTCGGTGTTTAACCGTTAGCCGCAGGCGTACGTGAGCTTGAAGTCAGGTTCGGCTACGAAACCACGTACGCCTGCGGCTAACGGTTAAACTCTGGAACCCTTCCGATTGTAGTCTGCCGAGCCAGAACGTCACAAGCGAAGGTCCGGTAACGCGGCAAATCGCGTATATTGGACCAGCCAAGATTATTGGTGCCGTTCGCTCGTGGTCCAACTGTAGCCAACCTCAGCCAACTTTCGTTTTCGCAATGACACTCTACCAGTCATGTCGACGCCTGTTGAACACGATGCGCGAGTGGCGTACGCTGGCGTTGACGAAAATGGGGCTGGGCGATCGCAGCGCACCGCCGACAGCGAAGCAAAACAGTTTGGGCTATCGTGGTGAACTGGTGGCCGCCGACTTCCTGCGCGGCAGAGGTTATCAAATTGTTTGCCATGGCTATCAAACTTCCGACGGCGAGTTGGACTTGGTCGCGATCGACGGCGACGTCGTCGTTTACGTTGAGGTCAAAACATTGCGACGGCCCGACAGCCGTCCCGAGGCGGCCGTTCATCGTCGCAAGCGCAAACAATTGATCAAGTTAGCCCGCATCTTCGCCGCCAGTCGTGGACTCTTGCATCAACGTAGCCGCTTCGACGTGATTGCCGTCATTTGGCCCGATCCGCAGCAACCGCCGCAAATTCGACATCATATTCACGCCTTTCGCGACGACGACCATCAACGAGGAGTCTTTCAATGGGAACATTGATCCTGAGTATTCTGCTGAGTTGCGTGCACCTACCAGCCGGAACGCATGACGCCGCCGAAAAGAATCCCGCAGCCCGTCGCCCCAACATCGTCATCATCTTTATCGATGACATGGGCTACGCCGACATCGAACCCTTTGGTTGCAAGTCGTACGCCACGCCCAATCTCACGCAAATGGCCAAGCAAGGTCGCAAGTTTACTGATTGTTTGGTTTCGTCCGCCGTCTGTTCTTCTTCGCGAGTCGCGTTGTTGACCGGCTGTTATCATCAACGGGTGGGAATCGACGGGGCGTTGGGCCCGGCTAGTGAGATTGGCATCAGCGAACATGAAACCACCATCGCTGAACTGTGCCGCGCGCAGGGTTACGCAACCGCCTGCTTCGGCAAGTGGCACTTGGGACACCATCCCAAGTTTCTCCCGACTGCGCATGGTTTCGATCGTTATTTTGGCATTCCTTACAGCAATGACATGTGGCCGCTGCACCCTGAGGCCGTGGCGCGGCGTCAACAGCAACCCACGGCGAAGTCGCCATGGCCGCCGCTGCCTTTGCTCCGCTCCAACGCACCTGGCGAGGTTGAAATCGTCAACTCGGACATGCAGCCCGACGATCAAAAACTCATGACGCGTCAATTCACTCAGCATGCGGTGGAGTTCATTCGCGAACATCATTCGCAGCCGTTCTTTCTGTACTTGCCCCATCCGATGGTTCATGTGCCGCTGTACGTTTCGCCCGAGTATGAAGGACGAAGTGGTGCCGGTTTATTCGGCGATGCCGTCCAAGAAGTTGATTGGTCCGTCGGCGAGATTCTTCGAGTGCTGGACGAGTTCAAGCTGTCCGAGAACACCTTGGTTATTTTCACTAGCGACAATGGACCTTGGTTGTCTTATGGCAATCACGCGGGCTCGGCAGCTCCCTTGCGCGAAGGCAAGGGGACC
The DNA here is from genome assembly GCA_016794985.1 of Planctomycetaceae bacterium. Taxonomy (GTDB): domain Bacteria; phylum Planctomycetota; class Planctomycetia; order Pirellulales; family Pirellulaceae; genus M30B19. The sequence continues at coordinate 17,475 of JAEUIQ010000096.1, forward strand.
ATGTTCGAAGGAGGTTGTCGTGTGCCCACCTTGATGCAATGGGCAGGAACCATCCCGGCCGGAACCACGTGCGACCAACTGGTTTCGACCATGGATTTTCTGCCGACCATTGCCAAATTGATTGGTGCTCCACTGCCGGAATTGAAGATCGATGGTCGCGATATTGGCCCACTGCTTCGCGCGGAGCCGGGTGCCGTCTCGCCTCACGACTACCTGTACCTGTTCTACAACCCCCTGTCTTTGCACGCGATTCGGACGCCGCGGTGGAAACTGCACCTGCCGCACCCGTATCGAACGTTGTCGGGACGAGCCGGAGGCCGCGACGGGACGCCAGTTGCTTACGACCAAAAGCAACTGGAGTTGGCTCTGTTCGATCTCGCGGGGGATCTCGCGGAAACAACCGACGTGAAAGCCGAACATCCCGGAGTGGTCGCGGAGCTGTTGGCAGTCGCGGAACGAGCCCGAGGGCAATTGGGTGACCAATTGACAAAAACGACGGGGACAGAGCAACGCCCTCCTGGTAGAATGGAGGCCGAGGACACCCGGCTGATCCGGGACTAGGGCTTTGATCGTCACGGAAAGATTTCGATGTCGCTGCGTCACGTTATCGCATTGGTTTGTTTCGGACTGTTCGGTTCGATTTCGTCCGAATCATTACTGGCGCAAGAGAATCACTTTCGGGACGTGATCGCGCAAGCTCAACTGAAGATGGTCAAAGTATCTGGGGCCAAAGCCGGAAACGTCGATGGCTATGCCAGTGGCATGATCGTTTCGAACGACGGAAAGATCTTGACGACCCAAGGCGTTTTCTTGGATGGCAATCAAGTTCAAGTCATACTACCAGATGGACAAACGCTGCCTGCAACTGTCGTGCGGCGCGACCGTCGTTTGCAAATGTCGTTGCTGGACGTCGGCGTACCGACTCCGCATTTTTTTGATCTAGAGAAAGAGTCGGCCGCTCGACAAGGCGATTGGGTCGTCGCTATCTCGAATGCGTTTAAAGTCGCTGACAAAGATGAGCCGTTGAGCGTGATGATGGGAGTGATCTCACTGCGGACCACCATCGATGCCAAACTCAATGAACGAGACGTGGCCTATTCCGGCCCTTTGGTGTTGATTGACGCAATCACCAGCAATCCTGGTGCCGCGGGGGGTGTCGTACTCGATGGCGCCGGTCTGGTTGTGGGCATGATCGGTCGGATCATCGATAGTAGCGAAACCAACACGCGACTGAACTACGCGGTTCCTTGCCCCGAAGTGCTTAAATTTATTCAGGGTCAATCGGAAGTAAGTACGGAACCAGCTCGCCGCAAGAACGCTGGGCAACCGTTGGACTTGGGACTGAAGATCTTTACACTCAGCGGAAGATCGGCGGCACCGTATGTCGATCGCGTGACCCCGGGCGGATTGGCAGCGGCGGCAGGAATTCAACCGGACGACTTGGTGGTTTCCATCGCCGGTGAAAAGGTCAATTCGGTCAGCCAATACACCGCGGCCATCGAGAACTTGACCGACGCTGAAGATGTCGTCATTGTCGTTGCTCGAAAGAAGGAGCTGATTCGCGTCTTGATTCCAGCATCCCGTTCAGCGACCGATGCGGGCAACTCGAGCGGGAACGCTGACTTGAATTCAGCAGCGACCTCGCCCAACGCTCCAACTTCCAACGACGATGCGGCCCTGGCTGCCTTGACAGGCGAGTTCTGGAGCGTCCCTTCAGTCGCGAGAACGGCTTTGGAACGCGTCCGCCCGTCGGTGGTGACCATCGAATCGTTCGGAGGAATCACGGCCACCGAAGGTGTGATCGGTGGTATTCGAAAGCAGGGCGAAGGCAACACGACTGGCTTGATCATTAGTTCGGACGGTTTGGTAGTCACAAGTTTGTTCAATTTCGTGCGCAGCCCGCGCATCATCACAGTGATCATGGCAGACGGCCAGCGCAAGACGGCCACGATATTGGGGCGGGACCTCAGTCGCAATCTGTGCTTGCTTCAACTACAAGACGTGACGGGATTGCCAACTCCCGAGTGGGTTTCTCGGCAAGAGATTGAAGTTGGACAATACGCGGTCAGTTTGGGCGTGGGGTATGGCGATACTCGCCCGGCGGTCTCTGTTGGGATCATCAGTGCCGTGAATCGAATCGGCGGTCGTGCGTTACAAACGGATGCGAACATTAGCCCCGCCAATTACGGTGGTCCGTTGGTAGCGCTGGACGGACGCGTGTTTGGTGTCTGTGTCCCGCTGAGCCCAGGTGGCTTGTCCTCTAGTGCCGGCGTCGAATGGTACGATTCGGGCATTGGTTTCGCGATTTCGTTGGACGACATGGACTGGTGGATTCAACGCATGAAAGCAGGTGAAGACATTTTCCCAGGCATCATCGGTGTCACCGTCAATGACAACCCGGATGGGCCAGGCCTCCGAGTGGTTCGCACCATTCCAGGTTCGGCCGCCGCTCAACTCGATCTGCAAAAGGATGACGTTTTGCTCGCAGTCAATGACGTGCCACTCAAGTCTCAGGCAGACTTGATGGAGATTGTGAAGCGGATGACCAGTGGCGACAAGCTGAAGCTGCAGTACCGCCGCGGCGAAGAGACCCATGACGTCGAAGTCACGCTGACTCCACATCCGGACAGCCAACCTAAAAGTCTGATCCCCGGCTTGCCACCTTTGGAAGAACTGCGGTAAGGGTCCAAACGCGTGAACTGGTTAATCATCGTCGATCTTCTGCAAGTGTTGCTTGTCGGTGTCGCAACGGATGATCGCGACTTCTTTGTTCAACACGTTCGGCCCATATTCCAGAAGCACTGCTACGATTGTCATTCGGGGGCCCAAGCCAAAAGTGGCTTTCGTTTGGATATCAAAGCAGCGGCTTTTCGTGGCGGCGAACTCTACGGCACCAACATTCATGCGGGCCAACCCAAAGACAGTTTGCTTTTGACTTTGGTGGCTGATCCGAATGCGGAATTACCCATGCCTCCGGATGGGACACGGTTGTCGACGGAAGAAATTCAAGTCTTGGAAAAGTGGATCCAATCGGGTGCCCATTGGCCTGAGGATGTCGATGCAGAGAAACTGTTAGAGCCGACGCAGCATTGGTCGTTTCAAGCGGTGGTGAAACCACTTCCACCAGCCGTCAAGCATCCGCGACATCAAAACCCGATCGATGATTTTATCGCGTCGCACTTGGCTCAATATCAATTGGAACCAGCACCGGAGGCTGACAAGAGCACTTGGCTTCGTCGCGTGACCTTGGACCTGACCGGCTTGCCACCCACTCCGGCGGACCTCGAACAGTTCTTGGCCGATCACAGCGATTCAGCCCATGAAGCAGTCGTCGAACGCTTGTTGGCGTCACCGGAATACGGCCCGCGTTGGGCACAACATTGGTTGGATGTCGTTCGTTACGCGGATACTCATGGCTTTGAAGTCAACACCGAGCGTCCTCACGCGTGGCCATATCGAGATTACGTGATCGAAGCCTTTCAGCAAGACAAACCGTACGACCGATTCATTCGCGAACAATTGATCGGGGATCAATTGGGCGAAGATGCTGCTACCGGGTTCTTGCTGACCGCTTCCGTGCTCTTGCCGGGCCAGATCGGGCAAGACGATGCCTCCAAGCGACTCGCGCGACAAGATGCGTTGGATGAAATTGTAACCAACATCGGGCAAACGTTTATGGGTCTGAGCATTGGCTGTGCACGTTGTCACGATCATCGCTTTGATCCGATCTCGCAGCGCGACTATTATTCGTTCCAGGCTTTAGTCGCTGGCGTCGAGTACGCGGATCGAACTTGGCGAAAGATGGAAGTCAACGATCGCCAGCAACAGTTGATCGAGACCAACGCCCGGTTGCGCGCGCTCGAACAGCAGCTTCGTCTACTGGAGCCCTTGGCAGCACCGAAGGCTCTTGCCGATTCCAAGCCCATGGAGGTGCTCACTGCGACTTTACTTGACGACAAAGCAAATGAACAAGGCGCCCCGTTCGTGCCGTTTCGGCGTCCTGCGGTTCGAGCAACATACAACATCGATCGATTTGCTCCGCTCAAGACCACTCGGGTTCGTTTCACGATTCTCCGCACCAATCGGCTCGAGCCATGCTTGGATGAACTGGAAGTCTGGAACACGACTGGAGAAAATGTTGCCCGCCAGGAGCCGGCACCACAGGTCACGGCTTCAGGAGATACAGTTGCCATCGGCACACACGAACGTCGTTTTATCAATGATGGCGTCTACGGCAACAGCAGTAGCTGGATGTCCAATGTGGACGGTGGCGGATGGATTCAGTACGAGTGGAGCGAGCCACAAGAGATTGACGCAGTAACTTGGGGACGCGATCGAAACGGACAATACGATGATCGATTGGCGAGCGAGTATTGCATCGAAATCTGGGACGCCGATTTGCCTGCGACCGGCGACAGCGGCGAGGCAACTGGAGCTTGGCGCGTGATCGCCGATCACTCGGATCGTCAGCTCTTCGGGACACTCAACGAGCCGAATGCCACGTTGCCCAACGAGATTGCTTCGGTCGGCGATCGCCAACGACAGCAAGAGTTGCTTCAACAGCATCAGCAGTTGGAACGTCAGCGAGCCGACCTGCAACAGTCGCCCCAAGTGTTTGGCGGCCAGTTCCGGACACCGGATCGCACGTTTCTCCTGCGGCGCGGCAATCCCGAGTTGCCCCAGATGGAACTTCCCCCGGCCATGTTGTCGGTGTTTGGCGAGCGGTCATTGGCGACCGAAACCGAGGATGTCGCGCGAAGAACCGCGTTGGCCGACTGGCTGACAGAACCAAGTCATCCGTTGGTGGCCCGAGTGATGGTCAATCGAATCTGGCAAGGTCACTTCGGCGCCGGACTTGTGGCGACGCCCAGCGATTTTGGGCGCAATGGCCAAACGCCTTCGCATCCCGAATTGTTGGATTGGTTGGCCAGCGAGTTCGTTGAATCGGGGTGGTCAATCAAGTCGCTTCATCGATGGATCGTTTTGTCGGCGACCTATCGACAAGCGAGTAGGCATCATCATCCCGCAGCAATGGAACTGGATCGAGAAGTCCGCTGGCTTTGGCGATTTCCCGGAAGGCGTTTGGAGGCCGAGACGATTCGAGACAGTCAGTTGTTCGTTGCCGGTCAACTGAATACCGCCCAAGGCGGCCCAGGATTCGATTTTTTTGCGCAGCGCGGCGGATTGAGCGGCTTTGTTCCTGTTGAAGTTTTCGCCGAAGTAGGACGTCGGCGAATGGTGTTTGCACACAAAGTCCGGCGCGAACGCGATGTTGTCTTTGGTGCTTTTGATTGTCCCGATGGCGGACAAAGTACTGCGACTCGCCGTGTCTCGACGACACCAATCCAAGCGCTCAACCTGCTGAATAGTCCGTTTGTGGTCGAACAAGCGGAAGCCTTGGCAACTAGAATCGTAAACGAAGTTGGCCAAGTCCCTGAAGCTCAGATCGAGCGACTGTGGCAACACTGTTTTAGTCGCATGCCTTCCGCCAATGAACTTGCGGCGGCTGATTCGTTAATCGGTCGACACGGTTTGAGTTCGGTCTGTCGCGCTGTCCTCAACAGTAACGAATTTTTGCATCTGCCGTGATTTGGAGTGAATTGCACCATCGGGACGGGCTACGACATTGGCCAACAGCAATCATTTTTTTCTATAGTTCGTGAATAATCGCGACCTGGGAACGGTTCGCTGGAATGGCCACCCGTCACCAGTCGATACCCGTGTCGTCATAGAAGGGAGAGTCAAACGGGTTGACGAATCCCGCAATTCTTGGAACGATCACATGGCGGTCACGATCATCGAAATCTTGAACGACATCTCGATCGTTCCATCACGCCCCGCAGTCCGTGACAGAGTGTTCGCTCAGGAAATGACGCGACGCGTGGAGCCGCCCCATGCCGATTTTTGTAGTCATTCTCGACTCAGTAAAGGTGAGAAATTCGAATGCTTGAAACACCGTATCTGTTGTCCGCAATGCAATTTGACGTCACCACGTTTTTTGATGACCTTGTCCGCTTATCGCTCGCCGTCATCCTCGGTGGCATGGTGGGAGCTGAACGTCAATTGGCGGGCCAATCGGCGGGTTTGCGTACACACGTGATGGTGGCCTTGGGTTCGGCAGTCTTCACTTTGGCCGGGATCGCCACCGCCGGGGGTGACATGCAACAAGTGACCCGCGTCGTGCAGGGTGTGGCGGCGGGTGTGGGTTTTCTCGGAGCGGGCGCTATCTTGCGAATCGATGGCGACACGAAGGTCAAAGGGCTGACGACCGCTGGCTCAATCTGGGTTGCGGCGGCAATGGGCACCGCAGCAGGACTGGGCGAATACGCTTTGGCCGCGTCGGCCACGATCGCTTCTTTAGTTGTCTTGGTCGTGCTCCGACCACTGGGCAAACACCTCGATGGTCTTGCTCGACGACGGACATCAAAGAATTCATCCGAGGAGTAACGATTCCGATTTCTCTGCCTGAATGGACCGGTGGCCATCCAACTGCATTTGGAGAACTGGGCTGGCCAACGGCGTCTTGATTCACGATATGAACAGGCTCTCTCGCCTCCAACTTTGCGATGTCGTCGTTGGAGCGACCTTTGAGAGTTATGCAAAGAAATAGCTCCACAGTTTTTCAGTGCGGTATATTGCCAGTGCGAACGTATTTCGAATGTTCGCGTAAAAGGTGCTTTTGTTGCTGTCGGTTGTCAACAACTGGAAGTCAACCAAAGCCCGTTTATCGATCGACTGGCAACGATGGCTTCGGGTTTTCGTTTCGTGCCGTTGCCACCAGACTCGTTCGATCGGATTTGTCTCCGGCGAATAGGCGGGCAGGAAGTCCAAATCAATTCGATGGCCCCATGACTTCAGATATGCCCGTACGTCTTTGGACTTGTGAAATTATGCATTGTCGCAGATCACATGAATGCGGACGTCAACTCGAAGGCGACGACGAAGGTCGTTCAAGCGGGGCAGGAACTGGCCGGAGTTGCGGCGTGTTTGAGGTTCACTGACTAGCCACATCAGTTGTCCAAACGGGGGAACCCGAGAGATACTGCTTTCGCTTGTCTCCCAGAGCTTCAACTTCGGCCGGAAGCCCGCGAGGCAGCCATTGGCTACCGATTGTCGCGTTCGAATGGATATGGACCATGGCTTGGATTGGATAGGATTGGATTCGAAGAGCAATGAACTCGGCGCGCCCCTGCGAACGTGTGGCGCTATCCAGTCCTTATCCACAAACTCTGGGAAATCCCTTCACCCGTTGCAAAATTTTCTTCAACCAAGGTTGTTGGTTTGAAAGATCTGTCGCTACAATGTCGGAGGAGCCGCGGAAGATGTTATGGAAAATGATCAGCCAATCACTCAGTGGATCGATGGATTGCGTCAGGGAGACGACGAATCCGTGCGTCGCATATGGGAGAGTTTATTTGATCGGCTCTTGCAGGTCGCCCGAAAGCGTTTGAAGTCGGCCAAAACAGCGGCCTACGATGAAGAAGATGTCGTCGTTAGCGCGTTCAAGAGCTTTTGTCTGGGCGTTAGACTAGGGCGTTACCCTAAACTGCAAAGTCGCGAGGATCTGTGGCGACTGCTGTTTGTGATTACTTCGCGGAAGGTGGCTGACCAGTTCGTCTTTCAACAGCGGGAAAAGCGTGACGCGCGACGCGAAGTTGTCGAGGCCGACATGAACGGCGTTTCGCAGCACGGAAATACAGCATGGTTCCTTTCCAAAGAGCCCACACCGCAGTTCGCTGCCGAGTGTGCGGATCAGCTGCGATTTTTGCTGGCCCAATTGCAGCATGAAGACCTAAAGCGCGTTGCGATCTTGAAGATGGAGGGTTACACCAATCCCGAGATCTCAGAAAAACTGGGACGCAGTCTCACGACCATCGAGCGAAAACTGAGGACGATTCGCGAAATCTGGAGTCAGTCGGAAGCATGAGTGCGAGTCCCGAACGACTGTCCATCGATCAACTATTGCAGTTGGAGCAAATTTGCGATCAATTCGAGTCAGATTATCGCCAAAACTGCCAACAGGAACTGGATGTTTATCTCCAGCGTGTCGCGCTCGAGATTCGCGAGCCCTTGTTAATCGAATTGAATCGCATCGTTGGTGAACTCCGAAACCAATCGACCTCCATTGATCTACTGACGCGCCTGGGGGGCCATGATGGGTCACCTCAGTCGGACCAAGTTCGGACTCCCAAAGTTGTTCGTGGCAATCGCTTCGAATTGCATGAGCGACTTGGTGCGGGAGGCGCTGGTACGGTTTGGCGAGCTTATGACAGGCAATTGGAGCGATGGGTCGCTCTCAAGGCCCCCCATGAAGACTCCAAATTTGATCCCGAGCGTTTTCATCGCGAGAGCCAAGTCGTCGCTCGTCTTCAACATCCACGAATCGTTCGTGTTCTCGACGCGGGAAAAGATCAGCTCGGCTGCTACATGATCAGTGAACTAATTGAAGGCGAGTCCTTGGCCGACAAAATCAAGCACGCCTCGCTCGATCCGGTTGAACTTGCGGCGTTAATCGCAGAAATTGCGGATGGCATTGCTTACGCGCACAGCATGGGAATCGTCCATCGCGACCTAAAGCCGCAGAACATATTGATCGACAAGAAAGGCAATCCCCATATCACCGATTTCGGATTAGCCAAACAGTGGAAAAATGTCTCGGAACATCCCACGCAGGCGGGACGCTGGTTTGGCACGCCGGCGTTTATGGCACCTGAGCAAGTGGCGGGGGCTCCGGAACGAATCGAGCCCAGGACGGATGTCTATGCGTTGGGTGTGATCTTGTTTCAACTGCTTACGGGCGAGCTGCCCTTCCGTGGCAATGTCGACGGAGTATTGCATCAAATCACCCATGTCGAAGCACCCTCGGCCCGAGTCCTCAAGAGTACCGTTCCAATCGAACTCGACACGTTGTGTGCCAAGTGTTTGGAAAAGTCTCCGAACCAACGAATTGCCTCCGCTGAATTGCTGGCGGCTGAGTTAAGACGTTTCGCCAATCACCAACCGATCTTGTCTCGCCCCATTGGCCCAATGCAGCGGCTCGAAAAATTCGTCCGGCGACATCCGGGCCCAGCGGCTCTTGGTGCGTTGGCAATCTCTCTAATTCTATTGCTGGCCGTGATATCGACGATCGCCAACATCGTCGTCAACAACGGCTGGAACCGCGAAGTGACGCTACGTGTGAATGCAGAAACGGCTCGGCGCGACGCCGAACAGGCCTCGCGGGAAGAAGCTGCCTCGCGGAAAAGGGCCGACGAAGCATTGCAGGCCGCCGAACTCAACGCGCGGCGAGCATTGGAAGAAGCCGAGCTAAGTCGGCAATCGCTCGCGTTCCTCGAATCTATTTTGCATGCTGCTGATCCGGTCAATTGGGTGTTGGGTTCTCAATTAGCTGCTATGAAAGAACCACCTGGACTACCACAATTGTTGGATGGTGCGGCGAATCGCATCAAGATCGAACTTGCCAATCAGCCGCGTGTGCAGACCCGCTTGATGGACACGATCGCCAACAGTTATCGTGGGATTGGTCGTTACGGAGACGCCGTGCAGTTGCTGGAGCAATCGCAATTGATTCGCAATGCAGTGCGGTTGAGCGACGATCCCACGGAACGATTGGCAATCTGCCGGAGCCGATTCTTTCGTGGGATGATCCATCAGGACTTGGCCGAATTTGCTGCGGCTCGACAAATCTACGACCAGGTCATCGCCGACTTGGAGAATTCGGACTCGGTCCAAGCGATGCTGATTGGCGACATTGAATTTCAATTGGGCTGGATGTCCTTGGCGGAGAAGAACAACAGCCTCGCCAAACAACACTTCGCCAAAGCGATCTCGATTCGGCAACAACACAGTCCCAGCGATTCGGCAGCGACCCGCGCCGCGCAAGTCGGGTTGGAATTGGCCGAAAACTCGATCGGCGACGAGTTTTCAATTGCCAATCTTGGTGAAGTTGTTCGCAACGGCGACAATCGTGTCGGTCAAATTGTGGCCGAGTATCTGCAAGTGTTGGCGCTGCGTAAACTCGGACAACAGGAAGAGGCGAGCCTCAAGTACGGAAATTTGCTGAAACAACTAGAGTCTCTTGTTACCGACCAACATCCGTTGTATCTGTTGGCGTTGGGCGAGTACGCGGACTTGTTGCGATCGACAGGCGATTTCCGAAACGCCTTGATCAGCATCGAGCGAGCGATTTCTATCGGCGACGTTATTGCACCCCAACATCCCAAGTTGCATGTCGCCCGGGAAGCGTTGGCCAACGAACTCATGCGGGCTCAACGGTTTTCGGAAGCTGCTGTCCATTACTCGAAGATTTTGGACGATCAAGCGGCCGACCCAAACGTTCTTTGGTCAGCCCATGAAGGCATGGTTTGGCTGTCCATGCGGGAAAACCAGCTCGCTATGGCTCGGGTTCATGCCGATTATCTATTGAAGAATGCCTCGGCCAATTTTCCGCTCAAAATGGCCTGGGCAAACTTCGCCTGCGCCTTGATCCACGACCAAGATGGGAACGCCGAGTTGGCGCGTGCGGCCGAGGAAGAAGCGGTCCGGTTGGTACGCGCGAACCATCAAGAGCCCCATCTGACCCTTTGGCTGGAACGACAAGCAGCCATTCTTAATCACGTTGGTGATCGAGCCGCCGCTTGCGAAATCCTCCACCGAGCTGTGGAGATTGAACGAACCAGGAACCCCAAGGGTCATCCGTACTTGGCGGATCGGCTGTCCAGTTTAGCAGGAACCCTGGTGCATCTCGATCGATTGGATGAAGCCTGCGAAATGTTGGAAGAATCTCTCCGAATTCGCGAAACGTGCTTGCCCGGCGATGATATTCGCATTAACGAGACGCGAGAGTTGCTGGGCAAACTAAGCGTTCAACGCGGTCAGAAACATTAACATGTGTGTCGCCAATCCACTGGCTGACTGCGGGTGGACCGGCGCCACCCACTTTCACAATTGATTTGGGAAACCTCTCGCACCACATGACCTTTAGTCGCTCGTGTAGAGCGACAACGGGAGCCGTTGGGCGGGAGAAAGGTCAACGCTGTGAAGCATTGGTTTTGGGCGATCCTAGGCCCGAACGGGCCGAAACAACCCTAGCCGTTGGGCGTGAGCCACCGATTAGATTGACAACCTCTTCCAAAACAAGGCCTGGCAGGCCGACACAAGTGCTGAGGTTGAGCGCTTAAAAATGCTTCACAGCGTTGCAGCAGGGGACACAGCTTTTCCAATGGGTCAGGGACCACTCGGAGCCTAAAAAGTTGAGTGTCCCGGATAACTCCCTAACGATTCGAGATAGATTTCGATTTAAAATCAAGAGACTAGATGCGGCCACGGCAAATACGATGAACAGCTCTAGAAACGGTTGACCTTGCGCACCAACATAGTAGGTTCGATAAACATAATACTGACAAAATTCAACAGCAGAAACCCAAGAGACACCGGGTCGTTGGTGCGACAAATACGCGATTGGCAGGCTCGAAAACAGCACAAAACTCGCAACCTGCGATCGAGACACCACACGGGCAGGAGTCCACAACAACCAGACCAGGAGCAATGAAACACCCGGAGTTAGCAGACCCTCCAATGCCGGTTCCAGTATCGAATGGTATCGATTATGTTCGACCGGGTTCGCAAACCAACCGTCGACAAAAACTCCAATCCACACGGAACAAGCGATAGGCAATACCCACATCAACGAGGGCTCAAAGTCGGTTGTCGCATTTTCGTTTTTCACTGCCGAACCTTCTCTCCAAACGAAAACCTAGAATTCCACTGGCTTCATTCTGCCATCACATGCCTCGTGCTCGATATGCTGCCGCTTCCCCTACAATAGGCACATAACCATCAGTGGACGAGTAGGAGTCGAACCCATTCGATTGGGTTGAAAGGCTAGTGACTTCGCCAGCAGGCGAACGTGCCGAGTCACATGTCCGGTACAAATCAAGGCATAAAAAATCCCGGTGCCACTCGGAGGAGCAACACCGCGCTCCCAACGTTCTTCGTTAGTCGTGGTAGCTTTCGACAACGAACCCGCTATGGCAGCGATCGACAAGAAACACCACTTGTCGCGAATCGACGAGCTGGCGACAACCGTTTCGCTGATCAAGAGTTACAGCCACACGTCGTTCGGAGCGGTCAGGTCGCCGCCGACCTCGCCAGTGTTGACGACGCCACGCGGTTCGATCACCAATAGATGGCACTCTTGGTCGGCGGAGGGCTTGTGCTGCACGCCACGCGGCACCACGAACATTTCTCCCGCACCCATTTCGACCGTCGAATCCGGGAGCTCGATTTTTAAGCGACCCGCCAACACGAGAAACGCTTCGTCGGTTTCCGCATGTTCGTGCCAAACAAACTCGCCTTGAACTTTGATCAGCTTGAACTGGTAATCATTGAGTTCTGCGATCACTTTCGGTGACCAGTGCTCCTGGAATTGGCTTAGTTTATCGAGGAAGTTGATGGGTGTATTTGCCATGCTTAAATTCTTTAGTGCCAAAAGCCGCGAAGTCTTTCTTCATTCTTCACGCCTAAGGGAAATCGTTGGCTCAATGGGTGATCTGCGATGCCGGCCAACTCGCGCAAGGATTCATGGACGTGTTCCGGCCGCACTCGAATGCCCTGATTCGGCTGTGTCGTCAGCGTTTGGGGATCCAAAGGTAACGCAAACTGTTGCTCGTCCGTCGCTCCGATCACGCGGTTGCCGCGAATTCCCAGACCTAAGAACATGGCCGATCCGATCGACCAGTGATCTTTGCCGTTGCCTTGGTTGTAGTTCGGAGTGCGGCCCATTTCACTTTGGATCACCACAACCAACCGCTCGCGGAGCCCCAACTCTTCCGCCCGGCGGACCAAATAAGCCACGCCAGCCAGAAGTTCAGGGATCAGCTTCATTTGATCAACATCATTGTTCGCGTGACTATCGAACTGCCCAATGGTCAAATTCGCAGCCACACAAACACCGGCTTTGAACGACGCCAGGGCGATCTCCGCTTGTTGGCTCAGCCGCTCTTTCGGCACGGTTTTTGGAATGTGTTCCGCAACTCGACGGAGAGCTTTGGAGTTTAGTTGAGCAGCGTACAACATGTTTTCGCCGCGGATCGATCGCGGCAAACGCGGATAGTTTCCCAACGACTCGTGCGCGTCGCGCAGCGTAGCTTCGATCCGATCCAATGCAAACGTGTCGTGATACGGGGCCTGTGAATTTCCGTGCACATCGTCCGCGTTTGCTAGGCCAGTCAATGATTGTAAATAAGGAACCCGCGACATGGCCACCACGTTGCCCGTCGCGGAATAGTTCCCAAAGGTCAGAAACGCCAACGGACATTGAGGTCCCTGGCAGGCGGCCACCAGTGCCGCGAACGTGGGATACGCCAAACTATCCAATTTCCCGGTGGCCATGTATCGTTCGCCAGGCGAGTGATTATTTACGGAGTAATCCAACCCATTGAGCGTCAACAAATCTTCGCCAAACTCGGCATAGAATTCCTCGTTGCACAGGCCGCCTGCGGCATGCTGCTTGTTGGGTGCAATGCGGTGCAGGCCATGCGAGACAATGTCGCCTTCTCGGTACAGGCGATTGATTTCGTTAACTCCTTTCGGGTCCATAAGATAGGTCGTATCCCAACCACCCGAGGCATTGAAGACGACGTAATAGGGGCCTGCATAGCCTTCTTCGTCTGGCGGTCTATTGGCGAGAGCTGACATCGCTTGAACCGGAATCGTCACTCCCAATCCAGCCAGTGCGCAGTGTTTCAAGAATTCACGTCTCATGGTTGGATTCACTCGTAAAGAAACTCAGGACGCCGCAGCAGGTATGTCACAACGCCGCGCCACGCACGGATCGTGTATAGAGGATCATCGGCTTCAGGACCGGAGTTTTCCGGATTCGGGCGACAATAATAGATTTCACGCTTTTCAAGACCCGCTGTGGCTTGCGCGTCCTGGACCAGATCCCGGAAGAGTTGAAACGTTCGAGTCACTTCTCCAGAATCCATCGCTTCATATCGGCCCAAGATTCGTTCGTGGAGATGAACAATGGTGGCTCGAATCCGTTCATCGCTCTCGGGCGAAGCACCTGGAGCGACTGCTGGATCGATGTAGGGAAACAACAATCGCTCGGCAGCTGGCCGAGCAAAGTCGCGGGCCACATGTCGGCACGCGACATCGTTAGACATCGTGCGTTGAATAGCGCCAATCGCTCCGCTGGGGTCTGTGGCCCGTTCGGTGACTTCTTTTGAATCAATACCGCCATAGAGCAGCGCAAGTTGATCTTCCAACCTGCCCCATTTCTCGCCGAAGACGGCGGCAATTTTTCGCTCGAGTTGTTCGGGGGAAAGCATGCGGACCAACCCCAACTCGTCCAGTTCCACCAACCGGCACGGGTCGTCTACCGTGACTTCAAGTCCGTCCGCGCGATAGAAGTCGGACATGATCCAATCGATAAAGACCCCCTTTAGACTGAAGTTGTTTTCTGCGAATCGTTGCGCGATCTGTTCGGTCTTTTGTCGCAGTTCTCGATACGCCCTAAGTCGCGCCGGATAGAATGGGTTCTCGAAGTCTTTCGGCGGAAGAAGCACTCTGCGCCCGGTCAGTATAAAGTACACGTGTTCGGTCATGGCGATTGCAAACCGCGGATCTTTCACCGTGCGTCCCCCCAACCATTGGAGTGCTCGCCAACGTTCCTCAGGCGGTAGGTCTTCGCCCTCGAAACCAGCGGCGAACATGTCGGTGAACCAACCGTCTTTCCGCTTTCCATAGACGCCTTCGTCGGCAAATCGCCAATAGTCTTGGAATAAACCGGCCACCGGATCAAGCGTTCGATGGCAGACCACACACTCGGCGGCTTCCATTGTCGGCACTTGGTATTGAGCCGTCACTGCGGCGGCATCAGAAACTCTTGCTGCCAACTCCAACACATCAATCCCCAAAAAATGTTGGTAGTACATTCGCGCTCGCAGTCGATTGCGATTGGTTTCGGTGGTTGGATATCGCGTAAGGTACTGGAACGTGCTCAGCACGCCCGCATGTGGGTAAAACCCGGTTTCGGAATCTTGGTTCTGACTCTCACTTCGACCGACAAGCGATTTGAGACGCACCGGTACGTACTCGTAAGGATCGTCAAGGTTCTGGAATTGATCTTTGACTTGCTCGAACACGCCGTAGCCACGAGCCGAGTAGGGAGAAACCATGATGTAATCGGCAGTGACGATCTCGGTGAACGGTCTGTCGTGGCGAACAATGTGCTCGATCAATTTCATCGTCTCTCCTAAAATCGCGAGTCGATATTGATCGGCCATCCGCCACTGAGTCCGTTGCCGTTGATCGGCATCGGAAATGTGACTCAAGTCGTAATCTTGATACCAATGCCGCGTTTTTTCGAAGTGCTCATACGAGAGCACCGTTTGGTCCGCGTTTCCATTGATGCCGAGCGTCAGAAAAACATCGTTGAAGCCTTCTCGCAAGCGATCATAAAACGCATCTTCTTGCATGACTTGTCGCAAGATTGTCGGCAGCGCGCTTGGTCCGTCCTTCGCGATCGTTTGGCTTTCCGCGTTCGTTGGCAAACGCCCCGCCAATGACAACGTGGCTCGACGCAGCAATTGTCGGTCGTCGATCCGCGTGACGCCGGCAAAGAACGGGTGCTCAGGCGACTCTGCGTCTCCCATGGAACTTTTGTTGGTGGTCGTTCCATTGGCACGCTCTACAAAGTCGGCCAGGAGGCGATACTCGGGGGAATCCAACTCCAGCACTACCGCTCCACCGTGATCTAGTTGTCCGATGACCTTTTGTAATAGCTTCGATTGCCCTTGTTCACGAATCGTCGCCATTTGTGCAAACGCCGCCAGATTTTGCCGCATTGCGACAGGCCGTTGTTCCGTCGGGACTTTCGCGGGGTCGATCAACAGAAACTCGCTAACTTCGGCGTCACCGCCATGGGTGTGGCAGATCAAACATTTCGGCGCCGCGACTTTCGCCCACAATTCCGGTTCAACGCTGCTGTGCGAACCAGGGCAACTGATGGAATCGGATGACGAAGTCTCTGGCAGCGTTTGGCAAAGCAGCGTCGTCCATAGCACCCAAACTTGCAGAAAAATCATGGTTGACCACCGTTGGCAAAAAACGACTCACCGCCACGCGATTGAGCCTAATCGGTAGTCTGCGGTCAGGCAATAGTCGTCGCCTGTTGACAGAGCCTCACGCGGAGGTGCGGGGGACGCGGAGTTTCTGTGTGGACGTTTCGTTGGTCACGAGGAGGCGCGGGGGTCGCGGAGTTTATGTGTGGACGTTTCGTTGGTCAAACGGAGGCGCGGGGCACGCGGAGTTTTTGTGTGGACGTTTCGTTGGTCACGAGGAGGCGCGGGGCACGCGGAGTTTCTGTGTGGACGTTTCGTTGGTCACGCGGAGGCGCGGGGTGCGCGGAGAGGGTCGCGCGGAGGCGCGGGGGACGCGGAGTTTCTGTGGTGACGTTTGGTTGGTCACGCGGAGGCGCGGGGGACGCGGAGTTTTTGAGATCTGCTTGTGGCACTTCGATGCCGTTCCCTGACTCGAGCGAATTTACTTTGCGACAAAGTCGCGCAAACATGATTCTTAAGCTTTCTCCTCCGCGCACCCCGCGCCTCCGCGTGACCCTCTCCGCATGACGCTCTCCGCGCACCCCGCGCCTCCGCGTGACCCTCTCCGCGTGACACTCTCCGCGCGACCTGTTTCATCCCGCTTCGCCGCGCGCCTCCTTGTCCCCCTGATTCACCCGCAGGATTGATGACGGTTGCGGCGACAGATCATTGACGATGCGCTTCAGTCCCTCTTTGAGTGTTTCACCACCAAAGTTGATCAACAAGCCTACGTGCAACTTCATCAGTCGAATATATGTCAACGTTTGCTTGGCATGTACTGGTGCCAGCTTCTCGACGGACTTCAATTCCACGACGACACACGATTCCACCAGCAAGTCAATCCGTAACCCTTCCTCGAACACCATCCCGTCATACTCGAACGTGAACGTTTTTTGCCGTTCGACCCTCAGGCCGCGGCGCATCAGAGCGCGAGCCAACACAGCCTCGTAAACCGACTCCAATAATCCAGGCCCAAGTTCTTTATGAATCCGAATCGACTCTTCAATCACAATTCCGGTAATCTCATCTAATTCCATAACACACCTTTGTAAAGCTTCTTTGTTCTCACGCGGAGGCGCGGGGTGCGCGGAGGATAAAAGGTTGGACCTGCGCCAGTGAACCGTATCGCAGCTCCCCAAGTACATTCCATAAACTCCGCGGCCCCCGCGCCTCCGCGTGACCTCCAAAACTTAACCTCCAAACTCCGCGGCCCCCGCGCCTCCGCGTGACCTCCCTTTTCCCCGCGCCACAGGACTATGGCAACCCGAACTGACCCGAGCTATCATTTTACCTGGGACAACCCTTTTGCTCTCAATGCCCTCGGTCCTTTACCCTTTTTTCAGTGGAGTGCAGTGATGCGCAACCAAGCCCCCGAGGTTCCTCGACGGCGTTTCTTGAAGACGATGGCCGCGACTGCAGGTTCTACAATTCTGGCGCCGACAATCATTCCCAGCTCCGCGTTGGGGCGCAACGGGGCGGTGGCACCGAGTGAACGCATCGTTGTCGGTGGGATTGGGATCGGTAACCGCGGTACCTACGACTTGGGTTGTTTTCTTCAGCAACCTGACGTGCAATTCGTCGCTGTAGCGGACATCAAAGAGAAGCGTCGTGTCGAAGTCAAGAAGATCGTCGACGCGCATCATGGTAACGCGGACTGTGCGATGATCCGTGATTTTCGCGAACTTCTCGATCGCAACGACATTGATGCCGTTCTAATTGCGACTGGCCCGAACTGGCACGCAACGGCGGCGATGGCGGCAGCGGCTGCGGGCAAAGACATGTACTGTGAAAAGCCGGTCACGAAGAACATCGACCAGAGCTTGATTCTGGCGGAAACCATGCGGCGCACCGGTCGTGTGTTCCAAGCGGGCACCCAGCGCCGTAACTTGCCGCATTTTGCTTTTGCTTGTGAGCTGGCGCGCACTGGAAAACTCGGCCAACTCAAACGAGTCTATGCACACCCGGCTGGTATGCAGGCCATGATGAGCGGCTGGTTGGTTCCCGAAACGGAGCCCGACAAGAACGTTGTCGACTGGGACATGTATCTTGGCCCAGCGGCGTGGCGCCCCTTCAACTCGCAATTGCTGGACGGATTTAATTTTGAAAAGGGCGGCGGGTTGGTCGGGGGCGGTGTGCTGGAGTGGGGCTCGCACTGCGTCGATCTATGCCAATGGGCCGTCGGTGATTGTCCGCCTCCCGTGCAATACGACGCACCGAAAGACGGCCAGTTGGTCGCACGTTATGCCAATGGCACCGAGTTGATCTTCCGCGAAACGGGCTGGATTCCTTTGGGATCGTGCCCCGTACGATTTGAAGGCGAAACAGGTTGGGTCGAAGCGGGAGATAGTGGCAAGATCGTGTTGAGCTCACCAGCATTATTGGCTGGTCGCGACGTGGCGGAGATCGGCGGCTATCCAGCCACATTTCATGTGCGAGATTTCTTGGATTGCGTCAAGACGCGCAGCCAACCCAAAGGCAACGCCGACGCCGCCTGCAATGCACACATTGCTTGTCATGCCGCGAACATTGCATTGCACTTGGGCCGGCAAGTCAACTTCGACAATCAAACCCACTCATTCATTAACGACGAACCCGCGAACCGTTTGCGCAGCGAAGCCTTGCGCGAGCCGTGGCGGATGTAGTTCGGCAGAGTCGTATGGTTTGCTCCGTCTTCATGTTCCAGCAAGTGTAGCTCCACTTTCACAAGCAAAGCTCAGGCATGTCCCAACCACAAAGCTATCAAGTGATCGTTACCCGAATCACAACCATTCTGTTGCTCATAGCGTCCTCGGTTTGCGCTGCTGAGACCGCTAGAGCCATGGACAAAGAAGCCGAATTGTTGGCGGTACTCAAGTCGGACGCATCGCCGGCTGAAAAGGCATTGGCGTGCAAAAATTTGGCGATCTACGGTTCGGAGGCCGCTGTGGTCGAGTTAGCAAAGCTATTGCCGGATGAGCAACTTTCCTCTTGGGCTCGAATTGCGTTGGAAGCGATTCCTGGTTCGGCAGCCAATGCCGCGCTGCGCGATGCGGCAGATAAATTACAAGGCAAACTGTTGATTGGCATGATTAACTCTTTAGGTGTCCGCCGCGACGCCGAAGCGTTGCCCGTCTTAAAGAAACGATTGCAGGATGTCGACCACGAAGTTGCGTCAGCGGCAGCGATCGCATTGGGCAAGGTTGGCGGTCAACAGGCTGCCGCTTTGCTGGTCGCGGCACTCCCAGTTGCCACAGAGCCACACGTCCGTTCCGCGATCGCTCAGGGCTGCGTATTGTGTGCCGAAAGAATGCTCGCCGATGGTCAGCATGCAGAGTCGGCGATACTCTACGATCTTGTTCGCGGTGCGGACATGCCGATGCAGAGGCGTGTCGAGGCGACTCGCGGGGCAATTCTAGCTCGACAACAAAAGGGTATACCACTCCTGATCGAAACGCTTCATTCACCAGAACGGAAGTTATTCCAGATCGGCCTGGCGACGGCGCGAGAGCTTTCGGGCAACGACGTGGACCAAGCATTGGCGGATCAACTGGACAAACTACCCAGCGAGCGAGCCGCTTTGTTAATCACTGCGATGGCCGATCGACCGGATAGCGCGCCGATGGCTGCGATCATGAAGGCCGCGCAAACGGATGATAAGACACTGCGACTTGCCGCAGTCGACGCCCTGCGTCGCGTTGGCAACGAGACCTGCTTACCGGTTCTGATGCAAACCGCATTGGATTCCGACACGGACGTTGCGACACTCGCCCGGCAATCGCTGGCCGAGTTGAGCGGAGATGGTGTCGATGTACAAATTGTCAAACTGCTCGCAGCGGCGGACGACCAGAGTTCGCCGGTCCTGTTGGAATTGGTCGGCCGGCGTCGGATCGAGGCAGTCGCTGAAGTATTGCCGTGGTTGGAGAACGAAAACAGTGCGATCCGTCATGCCGCGCTAAAGGCCCTCGGCGAAACGGTCACTCTGCAACGATTGTCGTTGCTGATTGAACAAGCCGTGTCGCCCAAGCAGCCCGAGGATGCCACCGCAGCTCAGCAAGCCCTCAAGGTGGCCAGTGTACGGATGCCGGATCGTGAAGCCTGTGCCGAACAGTTGTCTCAAGCGATAGATCGTTCCTCGGTGGCAGCCAAGGTTACCTTGCTAGAAATTTTGAGCGAAGTCGGCGGTGTCCTCGCCTTGAAAACACTGGACAAGGCTGCCCGCAACAGCGATGACGCATTGCAGGACGCCGCCAGCCGTTTGTTGGGCAAATGGAATAACGTGGATGCGGCACCGGTGCTGTTGGATTTGGCGAAGACAGCGCCAGCCGATAAGTATCGCGTGCGCGCGTTGCGCGGCTATTTGGGCTTGGCCCGAAAATTTGCCATGCCAGAAGCGGACCGCGTCCAGATGTGTCGCAGCGCCATCGACGCCACAGGCCGAGTCGCCGAGCACAAATTGGCCCTTGAAGTTTTGAAGTTGCATCCAAGTCCTGAAGGATTGCAATTGGTCGTTATGTTGTCAAAAACTCCAGAACTAAAATCGGACGCCAGTGCCGCTGCGTTAGCGATCGCGCAAAAGATGGGTGGCGATTCCGT
Organism: Planctomycetaceae bacterium; assembly: GCA_016794985.1. Taxonomy (GTDB): domain Bacteria; phylum Planctomycetota; class Planctomycetia; order Pirellulales; family Pirellulaceae; genus M30B19. The sequence continues at coordinate 38,153 of JAEUIQ010000096.1, forward strand.
GAACGCGAATGAACTGATCAGAGCCATCGGGCTAGATACGATCAAGTTGGAAATTCTCAAAGCCGAATACGGAGCGGGTGCGGCCATGAAAGATGTTACGGAAGTTGTGAAAAAGCAAGCCAGTAACGTGCCGCTGATCGCACTGAATGCGGGAGACTACAACTCCAGTTTCGGCGGCGATCCAGCTCCCGGTGTGGTGAAGCAACTAAAGATTCAATACCGCATCAACAACAAAGCGGGCGAAGCCACCTTCGCCGAAAACGCGATGATTTTGTTGCCAATGCCGTAGTGGAGCCATCACTATTGCTTCTTTCCCATTCGGGGCAATCAACGCATTTGGGCTTCAGCATTCGGTCGAACCAAGCTAGCCACGTGTTGCTGCAGATTTCAAGCGTCATGTAAGTAACGACGCTAGTGAAAAGCGGGCGTCGCTTTTTTGGGAGGACGTTTACTCTTGATCAAACGGCCAAGCATCGGTTTCAAATGCATGCAGCGCTGGATAGTCGTCGTTTAGGTACGCCGAAAACGCGTCTGCATAAAGATCTGGCCCGCGCGGCGACGACCGTGGCTGGCGTCGCTTTTCCTGGCGCTGCTTGGCTTGCTCCGCATCCGTTTTTTCTCTCTGTGCGATGTAACTGGGGTCAATAGCGACCCCCAGAATTTGCAGTTCGAGCACGGCACAACGCCAATCGACGGCGAAGTGGTTGCAATAGCCGCGCACAATGTTTTTGCCAGTATAGGTACGAATCCACTGCTTCGCCGATTGGAGTCGCGCCGGGCGCTGCATTCGCTTCACGCGCGGTGGCACTGTCTTTTTGTTCTTTTTGGACATGGATTGTTTAGCTGGGAGGATCCAACTTATCGTTGGCGGACATGCTCTGTATCCGCATGAATTTGAAGCTCCGCCAGTCGGCACTTCGCTCCGGTAACATTGTTTGTCGCGGAAATTCCAACCTTCGATCACAAGGGTGAACTGGAAGAATCGCCGCACCAAAAATATACCAGATTGATTCCTGAAAAATCTCTCGGCAATCTGTAAGGATTTAACGGCACTGGTTACTAATTGGGCCTACTTGGGAGCCGACTGTGACTTTAGATGAGCAAAATGCGATCTTTCAGCGGTGGATTCGCAGCCATCTTGGCCTCATGGTCAAGGTCGTGCGATCCTTCGCCGATGGTGCGGCGGACCAAGACGACTTGTTGCAAGATATTTTGGTCAATCTTTGGTCTTCGATCCACAACTTTCGCGGCGCCGCAAAAGAGACCACTTGGATCTACCGAGTCTCGATCCAAACGGCGATGGTTTGGCGGCGCGGCGAGCGGCGACGAGAAAAGCATCGCTCGAGCTACGTGCAGGAAGTTCTGGCCAGGCAGCGGCTGGGCACCAACAGCGACGGAGACGATCGCGAATTGATAGAACAACTTTACGCCGCGATCCGGCAACTGCCCAAAGTCGACGCCTCCATTGCGCTCTTGCATTTGGAGGGGCTGGCGTATCGGGAGATCTCGGAGGCGCTCGGCCTTTCAGAAAATTACGTTGGAGTGAAGTTGAGCCGAATTCGTAGCTGGTTGATCGAGCAGCTCGGCGGATCAAGCAACTAGGCTTGGTTTGTGAACCTGTTTGGACGCGCAATGACAATAGAACAAGGTGAACCGATGAGTTTTGATGATCTAAAATCTAAATGGCTGGCGCACGATCACGGGATACCGCTGGATATCAATGCGGAACTACTCTTACGAGAGGTTCGGCGAAATCACCGCGCGTTGGAGTTACAACTGTGGCAGCGAGACTTTGGCGAAGTGGTTGCGGCGGCTCTGATTACAGCAGTGTTCGCCACGCTGGCAGTTTCGTTGCACGAATGGAGCTTGCTGCTCTGTGCGGCCGGAAGCCTAGTGGTTGGTTGCTTCTTTGTCGTGGATCGGTGGCGGCAACGACTTCGGCGGTCAAGTTTTGGAGACTCCTTAATTTCCACGATCGAGGCTTCGCTATTGGAAGTCGAGCATCAAATCTGGTTGTTACGAAACATCTTATGGTGGTACCTGCTACCCCTTGTTCCTGGGATAGTTACTTTTTTGGCCACTACTTCTTGGCAAGCTTCGGGAGAAGGTCTCGCTCAGCAGGTTATCATTGTCGTCGTCGGCTTCATTTGCGCTGCCGCGTTTTGGTCGGTTTATCGAATCAACCAGCGAGAGGTCAAGGTAACCCTGGAGCCAAGACGAATCGAGTTGGAGGAACTGCGATCCCGCCTCGATTCGTCAGACCGATGCTCGTGAAGTCCACCGTCGCCGACGATGGTCGCGGTGGCCTCGATGATTGGGAGTATAGCGTCGGGTCGCCAAGGGCCTTGCCTCCATTATTCGGCGAGTGGTTTGACCCAGATGTTTCGGAAGCGAACCGGATTGCCGTGGTCTTGCAGATAAATCGGGCCGGGTTCTGGACCTTCTTCCAGTGGCGCTGCCGTTGTGGCATGCGTCAACGGAAGCTTTTCGTGAATGACGACGCCATTTAGCTTGACCGTCATCCAAGCATCGGCCGTTTTCTTGCCTGTCGTGTCAAACTTTGCTGCATGAAATTCCACATCATAAGTCTGCCACGTCAGAGGGGGAAAACACATATTGAGTTTGGGTTTGGCGATGGAATAAACGCCGCCGCACTCGTTTTGTTCGCCGGTCAAACCGAACGAATCCAGAATCTGAGTTTCATACCGTCCCTGCATGTAACACCCACTGTTGCTCCGCCCTTGGCCGCGCGCATTGGGCATGTACGATAGCATGAACTCCAGGTGAAGTTCGAAGCTCTGGAACTTGTCCTTGCTGGTCACGCCTTGGATCAGCCATTTGTTGTCATCCATTTTTCCATTTTCGAATCTATCGGCGGTGCTGCCGTCGAACAGAACGATGGCGTCTGACGGCGCCCGACTACCAAGTGTCGGCGAGACTCGTGTGGTGCGTGCTAATTCGCCAAAGCGAACGTTTTCCGAGGTGATGATGGCCAGACGACCGTCGCGAATCTCGGCGGTGCCGTTCTCACCTTGCAGAACGCCGATGGCACCTTGCATTTCACCACTCCCCCTTTTGGGTGCCATGCCATCCCACCCGTCACCAGGTAAGCCTCCCGTGTACGCCACCCAAGCCAGCTTGCCGTTGCCTTCGGCAATCACTTGCACGCCCAACTTGATCTTCACGCCGCCCGCTTCAACTTCACCGGAATATTCGCCTTGCACGGCAAATTCAGCTCCCGCGTCTGCGGCATCGAGATACGCCTGGTTGGGGTCTTGAGGATCGTCGGCCAGTCGTGCCGCTGATATTGTTGCGTCGGATAAGGTCACGAGCAGCAGTATTGAAGCTTGTACCAATCTAACTACCTGTAGGCGTTGTTCTTGAAAACTCATCAGACGTTCCGTTCTAGTGCAGTTGAAATCCGAAGCGTTAATCGCGAACAGGAGTCGTCCTGTTTGCGATTTCGCTTGCATTATCCCACATCGCCCCGCCGCTGAACAGCATGAACCGACTCCGCTCAACCCACGCGGAGAAAATCGCGAGTGATTGCAACAACTTCAACCTAAAAGCCCATAAAATGGCGATGAGCCTGACGGGCATGGGCATGAGCATGGCGGATAATGAACTGCAAGAGTGTTTCCGATTCCTCTTTGTGGGTGCCGTCGACTTGTTCGACCGGCGTGGCGACCACAATGTTGTTGGCGATCACGCCACTCAGAACACCAACGGCCAACAGGCACGCCGTTGTAACCAACATTCTTCGCCAAAATCGTCGTCGCGGACCAAGGGTTGTCAATTCGGTTTTCATTTCTTCTTCCAAGAACGGATTGATGGTTGGCGTACCCGAAGAACTCTGCTTGAGTTCATTCCAGCACGCTTGGAATTGTTCGTCGTTCAACGTCGAGTTCCTTGTTTTCGGAGGAAACTAACTTGGCTCGCAACAGATCCCGGCCGCGCGAAAGCCTGGCCTTGACCGTTCCTTGCTCCACCCCGAGGATCTCGGCGATCGATTGGATGGACAGGTCTTCCAAGTAAAACAGGGCCAGTGCGTCTTGATAGTGACATGGCAGTTCCAGCAGGGCTTTTCGCAGTCGTTGAACGGATTCCGATTCAGCGACCTGATGGGTATCGACCAACATTTGATCCGCGAAGGGTGCCCAAAATCGCAACCACTTGCGTTTGCGAATCCAACGGTTGATCTGCGTCGTCGCGATCCGAAACAGCCACGCTTGAAACGGTGCGCCGGTCCAGCGAAAGCTGGGCAGCCCTCGAACCATCGACAGAAATACCTCGGAGACAATATCGTTCACGTCGTGGGACGTCGCTACTCGCCGCGATACATAGCGGTGAATGATCACGTAGTATCGTCGATAGAGCACCGAAAGTGCCTCAGGATCACGTTTGGCGGATTCAATGAGCTCCCGCTCGTCGAGCGAGTCCCACTTTGTGGAACGGGGTTCCATCACCAATTTGCATTCCCTCAGCGAAAGGATTCTGTATCTGGCCTTGAGGACGAAGGCGGCCAACCGATCAGTGTCTGAATCGCAGCCATCGGGCGGCAATGATTCTTGCGAGCGCTCGACGTTATTGAAAAGCCACCTCCCCTCTCAAAGGTTGCAAAATTCTGAGGAAAACGGCATGAATCCTTCATTTGGTCGATTTCGAAGAGATTCAAGCCGATTGGGCTTGAAAAGCCGCTCGGTTTGCTCGGCACTCGAGAGAATAGTTGTCGGGCGATTGGAACCGCTGCCCATGTCTGCCGATATGGACTTCGAGGTGGGCGATGAAGTGGCCAGCGGTCGAGTTTTACGGGCCTTGACTCCCGCGATTCGAGAAGGCGTTGCCGAGTCGTTATCGTCCGGTTGCTGGGCAATCACCCCGTTTTCGGAGTTGGCTTGGTGTTGCTGGACGGTTTGGCACAGGAGTAGGATTTGTCTTCCATCGTTGAACGTGGGAAGCGTTGCGAGTAGAAACTCCGCGCTGACTTGGAATCAAATGGCCGCGAAGCCCGTCAAGCGAAGCATGTCGGGTGGATAACCGACGTCTTCGTTGTAAATGTGAAAGTGCAGTGTCGATGTCGAATCAAGTTACATTTTCACGGGATTCGCTTGGCTTGTAGGATAAACCCCTCATGAAGAAAATCCCCAGATGTTGGCATGTGCTGATTGGTTGCGGAAGCATTGCAGACCAATTCCAATTGATCGCCTTTGAGTTGGTACAAGCAAGGATAACGGCGTTTCTTCCCATTTTCGAAGCGGACAAGCGACAAGCAAGGCGTCGCTGAACTTTCATCAATCTTAAGTTCGGCGACTCCGTCGCAAAGCGCCATCCCGATCTCTGGTTCGCGTACGCCACAAAAATTTGTACAGTGCCCGAGCCACTGATTACCATGAATGGTAAAACGCCACGGTTGTTTCTCGCCATCAAGCAACTGATCGGCAGATAACGCCACTCCAGCATTGCCACCGGCGACATAGGTCCCGCTCTGAATCTCCCAGTTCCCCTGAAGGCTCTGCAAGATTTGGCCAAGCTTCTCTTTATTCACCTTGACCGGAAAGTTTACTTCGACCTCTTGGTTTCTATCTGCTTCGAGCGGGTATTGTTTTGCTGTCAGCGGATTGGGATGATCGAGTACGTCCCAGAGCTTGGTGAGTTCCCGCATTGAATCGGGAGCCACTGAGAAGTAGACGAACGTCGTTCCAGGCAAAACGGGCAATCGGAAGGTACCATCGGGTTGGATGATCACTGAACTGACTGGACCATTCCCCAGTGAGTAGACTCGCAGACGCACGCCGGGCGGGCAAGCTACCGTTTTGTCCGTATCGACATCCACAATTCTGCCGACAACATAGGCGGGCTCAACCGCAGTTGCCTCCGGTGCATCGACCGTTTGGCCACTGGTGACGAATACATCGTTAACCGTCTTTGCCAAGTGTTTTGACCCATTGAACGTCAAGTCGATTGGCCCGGCGTACTGAAGCGTGATGGTGTACTCTCCATCTGCATTCGTGTCAGATGAACTGTGACTAACGCCTCGTAATTGAGACAGAGACACGACATGACGATGGACGGGGTTCTGAGATGCTCTCGCCGAGACTTTGATTCCGGCAATCGGCTTTCCTTGCTCATCAACGACCCGCCCCTTTACGATTGAAGGTTCATCAAGCCTGACGTCGACCGTCGCGGGGCATTCTGCATAGCCAGGTTGGAACAATCCGAATCTTGAATGTCTGACGATCATGAACTGCTGTGCACTAGGGGCCATGATTCCTTCCTTGGGAAAACCTGGGCCGCGTCGACGACTCATCCCTGGGTGCTCAAGCAATGGAATCGCGTCTAGTACATACTCGCCAGTTTCATTGGTTATGGCACCGTGAACTCCGTCGATCCAAGGCAAACCAGCAAGGCTTACTCGAGCACCAGAAACCGGCGAACCATCCGGGCCAGTAACTTTTCCCTTCAATTGTCCTGGAGCACCCAGCACGATCCTAAGGTCGTTGGACTTCCCTGAATACCCGAACGGCAAGGCAGCACCAATTGCCTTGCCGGTGGCTCTGCCCACCACGACATAGTGGACGTAACCGTCAGCGGACAACTCCGGGTCTGGAACGGTGCCGAAGTCAAAAGCACCGTCGGCCCCTGTTCGAATGGACTTGTACTTGAGGCGGTCATTCGCATATAGCTCGATGACGGCATTCTCGATTGGCTGGTCGCTTGCATCGACACACTTACCTGCAATGCGAAACTCGGATTCCAAGTTTGATAGCTGAGTGTCGGTGGGCTCTTCATACTGGGTTTTCGCGGCGAGGACTGCTCGCTGTAGAAGGTTCTCACGTTCGTCCAGCAGTGCTGGGGGCGTTGCTAGGTTCTCGGCTTTCGCCGCCCTGATTTTCTTGTCGACGAGTTCCAACTCGGCTGTTAGAACTGCATCTTGGCAAGCTGAGCCTTGGTTAAACATGAGTTTCACAGAATCCAATACAGACTGAAGAGAGGATTCATCGCGGATTGCGGGAACTGCAACAGGCGGGTTTGCTGTTGGCGGCTTGCCCCCGTGAATCGTTTCTTCGGAGAACGAATTGACTCTTTGAAATCGCTCGCGAATCGTAAACGCTTCGGTGCTGCCATCTTGATCATCCTGAACCACTAATCGAATCGACCAAACAGAAAAGCGACCCCCATTTTCTGTTTCGTACGATCGCAATAGCTCAAGCTTGACTCCCTTCATCTCGTCCCTATCGATGGCAACTATCAAGGTGTCCATCGTGGTAGGCTTCAGTCCATCGGACAAAAACCAGCTCTGTTTCCCCCAAAGCGTCGACAGAGCAGCCAGGGTTTCAGGGAGAGTCAAACGAGGCTCCAATTCCGAATGCAGTTGGTTGAATTCGTCGATGGCCTTTTCCAAAGCGGATTCGGGAGGGCGGAGCGAGGAAGCATCTGATGATACAAACTGATTGCGAATGGTCGTAGCGAGCCCTTCTTTCCCCAACAGGTTGACCTGAAGCGCGCTCGAGCCAAGGGGGCTCTCATGCCACCATTGTTGGGGCAGCGTCCAAGAGCGAGTGTCTAGTTTAATCGACCACCCGGGTGGCAGTTTGCGAGTGATGACGATCTCCTTAACGTTCTCGCTGATTTCCTCGCGGAGCTTTGATTGACTGTACTGCCACCAGAGACTTGCTACCAACTCGTCTTCCGTAAGTGGCGGTAAGTTCGAGGCACGCAGTTTCTCCGAGTGGAGTTGATTGAACTCGTCGACCGCTGCGGTCAAGTCAGACTCGACTGTAGATTTATTGGATAAGTCGAACAGCGGCGTAGGTGTCTTATCCGGATGCGGAGCCGTTGGCTCCTTTATTCTCGCGGAAAGTTGGTCCGATTCGACTTTGAGAAACCGCTTCCGAATTTCAAAGGCCAGCGTTTTCCCATCGCGATCGCGCTCGGGCGAAGTCAATCGCACCGACCAAACCGAAAACTTGTCTCCATCTGCTAGGTCAAACGATTGAATTCGTTCAAAAGCAAATTCCTGCATTTCGTGGGTGTGAGAGAGTCGCAGCAGTGCTTGAAAGGATTCTTCCGTCAATTGATGCGCATTCCTTGAGCGATCCGGATAATGCTCCCAGATGGTCGAGAGGGCCGCCATGACCTCATCGTACGTAATTGCCGGCTCTGAAGTACTGTATTGTGAATTGAAATTGGCGATCGCAGACCGCAAAGGTGACTCATCGCGATAGGTCCAGGACGTGATCAACGGCGAGGCCATGTAGTGTCGACGTATTGTGATCACGTTTTCATGGCCGTGCGTCATGCAAATCTCGAGAGATTTGGTTTTCTCCGTATCCTTCCAAAACGCGACATCGTCCCATTTGGTCAAACGCAATCCCAGAGACCAACCGTCGGGGATCGCTCGAGTCAACGCGACTTCTCGAGCGACTTCCTTCAGTTCTTCGGTGAGATCGGAGTTCTTGTACTGCCACCATAGGCTTGCTACCAACTCGTCTTCCGTAAGCGGAGGTGTGTTCGCTGACTGCATCTTCTCCGTATGAACGCGATTGAAATGGTCTACCGCTGAGGCTAAGCCAGACACATCCTCACCCTCAGATATGGATACGGACGCTTTCGGCATCGAAAAGTCGCTTACATTCGCGGGCTGCTTGTATGTGTGTAGAGCAGCCACCTGCGACCTTCTCGCTGAAATTCGATCCGAGTCGACTTTGATGAATCGTTTCCGAATCGTGAACCACTGGGTCCCGAGAAAGCCCTCATGGGCTTTCACCCTAAGTTCGATCTTCCACGTCAAGAACTTACTATCTCCGACCTCATGCTCCTGGAGGGAGGATTCAATCGTGTGTCCGTCCATGGTGTGTTGGTCAGCTAATTGTTTGAGGATGATTACCGCGTCATCGGAGGGCTTGGCTTCCTCGGGATGTCGATCGGGCTCTTTTGACCAAAGTGTCGAAAGTGCTGCGAGTGTTTCTTGCAGAGTAAGAGGAGGCTGTTCACCTGCTTCGTGCTTATTGAATTCAACAATCGCGTCGGCCAAGGGAGAATTAGCAGGTACCTTCGACCCCAGTCCAGAAGATGTAAACTGGAAGCGAATCGGAGCAACGTATTGTTCTTGGTTCACCAAATTGATTTCAATAGCCCGCGATGTTGCAGGCTGGTCGTGCCAGCGCTTCTCCTCATCCCATTGAACGTTCTTTAATTGGATCGACCACCCAGCAAGCAATCTTCCATTAAGGACAATTTCGAGAAGGCTGTGGCGAGGAGCGGGTGAAAAGTCAACATGATTTGCGTGCCACCACAGTGCGGCACAAAGTTCATCTTCCGTTAACAGAGGCGAATTGGCGGCGATCAACTCAGCAGAATGGTCGCGGTTAAACGCTTCAATTGCCGCGGCAAGACTCACCGATTGTGCGAGCGCAGAGACCTCGGATTTGTCAACTTTACTTTCCGACTTATCTGCACTCCTTTGCGTTTCAGCGGCAACCGATTTCCGATAGGCAATCTGAAGTGTTTTTGTATCGCCTCGGACCAACGAAACGTTTCCGCCCTCAACCACAAGATCCTGCGAATCATCTTCGAACTCAATGACATATTCACCTGCTGCCAGCCGAACCGATTTGCCACTGCGACTCACAACCATTTCTTCAACAACTTGATCAGATCTCTTGATCCGAATCGGAACGTTGTCCGCTTCGCTGTGAATCGTGATGGTCCCCTTGTTCGTTTCAATCACAATCAGGACACCCAAAAAGAACAAGAACGCACTCGCCATTCCTGCCAGAATCCATCCTCGGATTCTCCCGCGACCGAAGAACGATGTCTTGGGAGCGACCGCTAACGGGAGAGTCTCCGTCGCCGGCCTTTGCACATGAGCCAAACATTGTTCGAGAATTCGTGCGAGTTCTTCAGCCGACTGAATTCTCGCTTTTCGGTCCTTTTCGAGTAGTCTCATTACAAGCCGCTCAAGCCACTCGGGAATTAGCGTGTTCTGCTCGCGAATCGAACGGGGCGACTCATCGGTGATGCGTCGCATCACGGCATACCCAGAGGCGGCCCGATAGGGAGGATGCCCCGTGCACAGCGCGTAGAGCACGCAACCCAAACTGAACAAGTCGCTACGGCCATCGAGCTCTTCGCCCCGAACTTGTTCGGGCGACATGTAGTGAGGGGTTCCCGGATGAAAACCGCTACGCGTCACGGCCGCGTCGTCTTGCGTGCGGGCTAGCCCGAAGTCGGTAAGCAGTGCCCGAGCCACGTTTTCATCGAGCATGATATTCGAGGGTTTGACATCGCGATGAATCAGCCCTTGCGCATGGGCTGCCGCCAAACCAGAGGCCACTTGCATCCCGATGCGCAGGATCTCACAAACGTCCAGTGGCCCATCGCGATCCAACCTCGCTTGCAGCGAATCGCCAGCGATGTATTGCATCACCAAGTACGGCGTTGCATGATCCGTTTCTACATTGTGAATCGGTACCACGTGGTCGTTTACAATCGCCGCTGCTGCGCGGGCTTCACGCGCGAATCGTTCGCGAGCCGACCGACTGCCCGACAAATGCGGCGCTAACATCTTGATGGCGACCGATCGATGTAGCTCCGAGTCATAGGCTTTGAAGACGACTCCCATACCACCTGAGCCCACAAGCCTCTCGATTTCGTAGCGTCCCAGTCGCCCTAACATTTCGGGATGCGACGGAGGCTGTAGAAGTTGTTTAGCCATGGTGTCTGTCCAATCAGAGGAGTGCTCGGCTGCGGGAATAAACCGCCGCGGAGTCTTTAATTCATGTTCAATATCCAGCCCACCTTCAACGCGCGAGCAAAGACCCTCCCGCGCGAGGGTCCATTGATGCTCGTTGGCTGCAAGCTCTTCGATCCTGGCCTGGCAATGTTCGCAGTTGTCGAGATGCTGCAAGCCTAACTGGATTGAGCACTCCGAATCCTGGTTCAAGATTCCCAGGAGCAGTTCGTCTGAGCATTCGATTTTCGGAAGCATATTGCGCTCACGGTTTGGACAGTTGTGTCGTTAATTAGGCAAAACAATGGGGGCAAGAATATGTTCTCATTTTCATGCCCCCATCTTCTTGCCCGGAGTCTGTCGATCGATGGGAGCTCCATTAGCCCAATCAACGCTTCGTCGCTTTGACGACTCGCTTTAGAATCGCATCCACAAGCTGCTGTTGAGGCTTGGATGCTACCACCATCAGTCTTTTGTTCTCTGCATCATAAACAATTTTTGATTCGGGTTTTTCCGTCCCACCTTGCTCGATGGTTGCCGAAATACACTGGGTCAGGACATCCATGACGACGGGAACGTCTTTGTCATCCGGCGGTAGCGCGTCCTTAAGGCTATACATCGTGATGATCGGAGTTTTCGTATCCGGAGCTTTCCTCTCCCTGATTAGCGGCGCAAGGCCCTGCGACTTGCGTTGACCGTTGATGGAGGTCCACAGCATTGCTTGTATGAGCGCATCTTCGCTGCCGAATTTGCTCGCCATCTCGTTCGCTAGCTGCTCAGCCTCTCGCCATTTCTGGTCCTTTACCAAGCCGTCGAACTTTTCCATCGTCTCATGCCACAGCTTTGACTCAGCCTCATTCTTCGCTAGCTGTTCTTTTGTCAGTGGAACACCCTTTGGATCGGTCTGACAGTATGCTATCGAGTAGCACGACATCAACGAAGAAAGCATGCACGTTGCAAACCAGCTGGCTTTCACGGCCTTAAGGCCAAGTCTCTTACTCACAATCATTTTTGAACCTCTATTCAACTTCCGAATGGTTATCTCAACAACTCAACTTCCAGTGAGGCAAGAAAATGGGACAACATATATTGCTCCTTCATTTTCTTGCCCCCATTTTCTTGCCAATAGTCCTTCGATCAGAACTTACTCATCTCGACTCAGCCGCTTTTAAGTTCTGCGAGCCAGACCTATCGAGCGTTTCAATCAACTTACGAGCACTCTCGATCCACTTCTTTTCGCCACGAAGAACAATCCGGTTGGCGCGTTCATCGGTTGCGACATCAGAATTGGCGTCCGTCCTCATTAAGCCCCAGAGAAGTTCACTGATCCGTTTGGCTTGTGTGAACTCGACTTCTACGGCCAACACTTCCGGAGTCTTCTCAGGCGTAGATGCGGAATTCTTGAGCGAGTAAGCATGTAGTTTCTGTGCCGTCTGGTCAGGACTGAGGGGCTGATTCGCGCTGCTGGTGAGTTGCAGCAGATAGCCTTGAGGTAGCGATTTTGCTGATTGGTAGATTCGCTCTTGAGTTTTGCCGGATTCGACTCTTAGGCTTTCGATCAGCTTCTCCTGTTTTTCGACGAAGGCGCGTGCTGGCTCTGAATCGGTTTCACCAACCGCCGACGCCAGGTCCAATTCGGCCCTGGCGATTTTCTCAAAGAGCGACTTCAGTTTCGACAATTGCGACTGAACCTCCATTTGGGCGATATGCGTTTGGAGAACCTGACTTGGCGTCGTTGAATTTAAAGGGTCCTCTTGAGCCGTGGCCCGAGAATTTGTTACCAGACCTAAAGCGAGAGCAATCAAAGCAGCAAGTCGAAGCATGGTAGATAGCCTAAGTAATTTCCTGAGAAATGGTATTTCGCAACGGCAAGCAACCAAGTCCGGGTTGTCGGCATGTTTCCCGATCCACGAATAGTGTTGTTTGTCTTGTCACTTAAAGTAACGTGTTACGTCAAAACCTTGCACCGACCGAGCGATTTTTTGCAATCGAGCCAAGTGGGGGAGTGGATCTAGCGACTTGCCTTCGCCGCCAGCCTAGCCATCGATGCTGTTAGTCCTGAAAATGAAGGCCATAAAATACGCCTTCATCATTTTTGGGCCCCATTTTCTTGCCAATCATCAACCTCCATTGGTTTGTCTGTAATCATTCAACATCCTTTGAACTCGATCCCGTTGGGCGACTCGCTCAAACTCAACAATGCTTCGCAATGAAGCCAGCCCTAATCATCGGTCACCACGCTATATTGGCTGACCAAGTTCTGCAGCCGTTTCATCACTCGGCTACGTGCGACGTAGACTTGTCCGACACCAATGCCGAGCCGCTTGGCGGTGTCGCTGATCGATACTCCGTCAACATGGGTCATTCGGAAGGCGTCCCATGTTTTGGGATCAACGTCCGCCTGAACTCTTTGTGCTGCCCATCGGTAGACTTCGCGCTGGTATTCGATATCAAACTCGGAAGCGAGTTCATCTTCGGCGGCCTTGAGTCGATCTAACCTATCGTGGCCTTCCGTCGCGCCGACGCCGATTCCCCCCTTCGGCTTTCGATTGAGCGTATTGAGAGCAACGTTGCGGCCGATGCCAATCAGCCAATTGCGGAATCGCCCGCGTTCCGACTGTTCCAGCCATTTCTCGACAGACTGAAAGATCGCCGTAAAGACTTGTTGCACAACGTCTTCCGCATCAGCCCGCTGCAACCCCTGGCGCAGCGCCATTCGAAACACCAGCGGACCATAGATTGCCAACACTTCATCCCATGCGTCTCTATCCTGCTGGTCACACAGACGAACAATCAAGCTGGCACGAGTATCGGCGGGACTTGGTAACATGCTGTTATCTTTTAGTTCCTTGCTGCTGTCCATTGCTTGGGTAAGACCATGGAACCGAGTTGCCGGAAAACGTTCGAGGTATTCCCAAACCCGATTTTAACTCTCCAAAGCAACCGATAATGGCCGTAGGTAACACCACCTCCTGTTTTCTTGCACACAGCGGACGTTTTTTTGCTTTTTCCCCAGTTTCGTTCAACGCGTCCAGAAGCCAGCATGTCGGTGGACCGACAGGGCGGCTGGCCTTGTTGACGGAATGTCGTATTGGCAGATCATTTTGTCATGCGAATCCGTTTCTTCGCATCGTTTTGCCACGTCATCCAACGGGACTGTTTCGATGAATGGGAGCCCCGTACTGTAACGACCTGTCGCTCCCTGGTCCCGGCAATTGCTTTGTCACTGGACGTTTGCAAATCTAGGCTAAACCCAGTGGCTTGATCACGATTTGAGGCGTTTTTTGGGGGGCACATTTTGTCCCATCGCCCAATTCAGAGTGGCGAGTGGGGACTGGTGGAGCATCGCATGGCAGACTTTGCCGAAGGTCTTCCACCGACAGACCGTCCACTCCCGTGCTTGGGCCGTGCTTGAGTTCCCGCACGGAGAAACTGCACGCCCACATGACGAGGTGCAGACACCGAGCCTGGCCCTCTCCGTCTGGTAGAGGACATGCTCCCATACCTAACTCTTGCTTACGGTCCCGATGAAACGATAAGATCGATACGATCTAACGAGTCGCTTCGGCCCGTTGGTCTCGTCTGTTTCATTTTCTTGCCACCGTTTCGTGCCGTGAGTAGTATGTAGCTAGGCCAAGCTAGTCGGTTTCCGGGGAAAAGAGCGACGATTCGCGAGGTAGGGATAATCCGAGCAGATTGAATATCAAACGCCGATTTTGTGATCCGTAACGGCGTTTGACTTCGCCATGTCGCGTAAGACATGCGAACGGTACTCGGGCCCTACGTCGCTGACACCGAATCAACTGGGAGTTTTTCTATTTCGCGCCATTTTGCCTTGATGATTGTGATGAGCAGCCTGCTGTTGGCCGGAACCACGGCGATTCTTGCACGGCTCTATTTCGACGGGACGCGGACCGACGCGCGGACCTCGCTGTGGCGTTTGGACTATCGCGTGTCGTTTGACGCCCAACGCGAGGGAGATCGTTTGCAGATTTGGTTGCCACGCGACAATTCGCACATGCGTATTTATCGCCAGATGCTAAACAACCCGGACTTGATACCCGACACGCCCCGATCGACGATTTACCAGTCGCGATTAGATTTGATTGCCGAAGAAGCGGGCGAGCATTCCATCTTGGCAACGTTTGAGTTCGAACTGGGACCCGACGTTCGGCATACGTCGCGATCAAACGAGCCAATCGTCCCAGCAGCCGAAACGACTCGTTGGTTGCGGTCGACGCGAACCATTCAAGCGACGAGCTTGGTAGCGCAAAATCTGGTGAACGAATGGAAACAAGAATCTGCTTTAGCACCGGATCTTCTCCAGCGCATCTTCCAATTTTGTCTACAGGATTTGGAAAAAGGCGAAGAGGCTTGGCAAGACGACGCTGAATCGACGCTTCGCGATCAAATGGGCACGGATCTGGGATGCCTTAAAGCTATGGTGGCTTTGTGCCGTGCGGCCCAGATTGGCGCCCGACTTTCCAGCGGCTTCGAGATCGTCGCGGACGGTGAAGTTGAACCAGTCTTCTGGGTTGAAGTTCTCGAAAATGGAATCTGGGTTCCCTATAACCCCGTGCATGGCTTTTCCCAGAAGCTGCCTTGGAACTGGGTCAAAGTTGGCTCCGACAGTGAGTTGGTGGTTAGCACCTCCGGCGGTGAAGAAGTGGAAGCGGAATTTCTCTTGACGAGGTTGCCAACCCATCAGGGCCTATCCGCAGGGAACCGCCACTGGTCCAGCATCTTTGACTTGAGTCGATTGCCGAGCAGAATCCACGACGTGCTATCCTTGATGTTGCTGCTGCCATTGGGTGCAGTAGTCACGGTTTTCTTCCATACGGTGATTGGCTGGCGCACGGTGGGCATATTTACACCGGCGCTTATCGCCTTGAGTTTCATATTGGCCGACTGGCGAACCGGTGTGGTTGTTTTTGCCTTGGCGATATCGCTCGGCATGATTACTCGTTCCCTGGTTGAGCCCTTGCGTTTGTTAATGGTTGCCCGGCTAAGCTTCATGCTTACATTGGTGGTTATCTTTTTGGTGCTGACCGTTTCCTGCCTGGACTACTTTCGTTGGACTCCGAGCGCCGACGCCGTTTTGTTGCCCATCGTGATTCTTACGTTGACCATCGAGAAGATCTATTCATCAACGATTGAAGATGGAGCCAAAATCACCGCCCATCTGATGCTGGCGACAGTCGTTGTGTCGTTCTGTTGTTATTTGTTGTTGAGCTGGCGATCGATCGGATCTTTGGTCCTGCGCCTGCCCGAGGTTCATTGCTTCACCTTAGCGGTATTGGTTCTGCTTGGTCGGTACACGGGCTACCGACTGACGGAACTATTTCGCTTTCGCGACCTCGTCATCGCCCCCGTGAGTACCTCAGAATGATAAACCGATTCATGCGCCGGTTTTGGGCCTGGCCTTCGGAACTGAAAGAATTGGGAGTCTTGGGCATGAACCGACGGAATGCCGAGTTGGTGTTGCCGCTGAATCCACGGGCCAAGCTCCCCAACGTGGACGACAAACTAAGGACCAAGTCATTTTGCACTGCCTACCAGATTGGGGTTCCCGCGACAATCGCGATCCTAAAGCATGTGAGTGAACTTAAAAACTTGCCGGCACGATTGTCGACTTGTTCTGAGTTTGTCATCAAACCGGCGCGTGGTAGCGGTGGCCGAGGGATTATCGTGATCGCCGGGCGAACCCACGACCGCTTGGTATCGCCCGGTGGTCGTGAATATTCGGAAGCGGACCTCAGGCACCACTGCGCGGAGATCATGTCGGGACTTTATTCATTGGGCGGCCACACCGATACCGTGATTGTAGAACAGCGCATCGTTTGTCATCCGATATTCAAGCGTTTTGCCGTCGGTGGTACACCAGATATTCGCGTGATCGTCTACCGGGGAGAACCCGCAATGGCCATGGCTCGCTTGCCAACCAAAGCTTCACAAGGCAAAGCAAACTTGCACCAAGGCGCCGTGGCAGCCGCGATTGATTTGGATTCCGGCACGGCTCATGGAGGCGTCTTTCGAAACCGAGTCGTCAATAGTCACCCAGATACCGAGGCGTTACTTGCGGACCTGGAAATACCTCAGTGGCCCCAAGTGTTGGAATATGCCTGCCGGCTCGCAAGCGGCTTGGGGCTTGGCTACGTTGGCATTGATCTAGTAATCGACCAAACAAACGGACCGTTGGTGTTGGAGGCCAACGCTCGGCCAGGGTTGGCAATCCAGTTGGCCAATCGGCAAGGCTTATTGACCGCCATCCAGCGCATCGATGCCGCCGTTACGCGTCAGAATATTCGCATCTTACCAGACTCGCACATCGCCTGACGCCGAACCAAAATCCGTACTTTGAGTCCAAGTCTCCCCCTCTTCCAACTTGGGGGAGAGGGGAAATGTGTACACGAGGCGTCATTTTACTCCAATGATTGTTGCAAGTTCATCGCAGCGCTTCGAGTCGTGGAAATCGCTCGCCAGCTCCGGACCCGAATCCAACTTCCGAGTACAAATCTCCCCCCTCTCCCATTTTGGAGGAGAGGGCGTCGGGGGTCAGGAGGTAAAAACTCCGTGCTAGGTTGGGACGAATTCCAATCCAGGCGCGGTCTTTTTGCGGGAATGCGATAAATCATCTAGTTTAATAGACACTCGACTTGACCGAGGATGCCAACGTGCCTACGATGTCTATATCACTAGACGATTGTCCGCACGGAAAGGTAGGTCGGTCCCATGCCACGACAGGTTTCCAAGTACCCCACGGAACTGGAATTACAAATTCTCAAAACGTTATGGCGGCAGTCACCGTTGTTGGCTCGCGAGGTTCAATCGGCACTAGCCGAGGACGGACGAGCGTTGGCCAAGACGTCAGTCATCACCACACTCAACACGATGTTTCGCAAACGCTATTTGACGCGAAAGAAGCAGAACAACACCTATCTGTTTAGTCCGCGAATCACTGAAGAACAGGTCAATGGGCTGGTGATTGAGGATGTCGTCGATCGAGTCTTCGACGGCTCGACCGCTGCAGTGCTGCTTAGCCTGTTCGATGCCAAAGAAATCCAGCGCGACGAACTGCAGGAGCTTCGTTTGTTGATCGACCGTCGCCTGAAAGAAACTCGATAGAAGACGGTTGTAAGATTTTATTCACTTAAGTTTAGGTGGAGCTTCGCATGTTCGACTTCTTGGAACGTTCGGCCATTGTTTGTGAGCACTTGACGATCACGTTGCTGCACTTTTTGTGGCAAGGAGCTGCCGTTGGTTTGGTTGCCGCGTTTGCGGGCCGACTGCTCGTGCGATCCACCGCGCAGTTAAGGTATTTGATTCACGTTGCTGCGCTGGCGGTGATGTGTGCTTGTGTGCCAATCACCTTTTCTTTGGTGGCGGTGCGAGTTCCAACTGCGGAAACGGACCCACTCGCTGGCCAGGAGCCTCCTCGCGCGAACATCAACCCGCCTCGGAAGGTGCAGCCTGCGCCATCAATCTTGCTCCCGAATCCGAACCCGGCGTTCCTCGCCCCAGAGAGCTTGGCAAACGGGACGGAGGCGCCCGATCCGATGCCTGTCCCAACGCTGGATCCCGCCACTGCGACTGAACCGCCAATGGGACTTCCTTCGCTTCCGACGAAGGACGCCAAACCACCGTTGTCGCGCTGGGCCCCCTACGTGACGACGGTTTATCTGGCGGGCGTGTGCTTGTTGTTGGCAAGGTTGGTGAGAAGTGCCTGGCTCACCCGTCGTCTGGGCCACTGTGCCACCGAGGTCGAGGATCACGACTTATTGCAACGACTGCGAATCCAGGCGGAACGACTTGGATTGCCAGCTCTTCCCGCGTTACGTTGGTGTCAGACAATTCCGGTGCCAGTCGTGATTGGCGTTTTGCGACCGATCGTTTTGTTGCCGACTTACGCGGCGACCGGGTTGACTTTGGACCAGCTGCAAGCGGTGATCGCCCATGAGCTCGCGCACATTCGTCGCTACGATCTGCTGGTGAACATGCTGCAACGCGTGATCGAATCGCTGTTGTTTTTTCATCCCGCCGTTTGGTGGATGAGTCAACAGATCTCCCACGAGCGCGAACAAGCCTGCGATGAATTGGTGCTGACCGTCGAGCCGAGTCGGGCTCGCTATGCCGATGCCTTGGTTCGCATGGCCGAGCTTTCCCTTCAAAGTGGTTCGCCGCCGTGTAATGCACTGGCCGCGACCGGACCTTCCGCGACCGCGTTCAAACAGAGGGTGCTAAAAGTTCTGGAGATCGAACCAACACCCAGCATCCGTCCCGGTCGCGCGGCAGCGATCATGGCCAGCTTGGTCGTGATGTCGACATTGGCTCTGTTTCTTTTCAAAGGCGGGGTCTCAGCAAGTGACAGCCTGAACAACGGCACAAGCCGGTCCGCCAAACCGGATCCAGCCGACTCCGACCATCAAGAAACGGAAATCAAGGTCGGCATGACATTTGACGAAGTAATTCGCCTCAAAGGCAAGCACTATCGACCACAGTATGGGATGGGTGCCGGGCAGTTGTTTCTCAACTACGACGACCTGTGCGTTGGTGTCGAAAATCACCCGTCTGGCAAGGAGGGCGGTCGAGTGTTTCGCATCGACCCACTCAACAAAAACATCGAATCCATCCTTGGAAACGTGCCGTATGCCGACTCAGCTCAAGACGGCCCCCTGGCGCAGCCCCCCACGGCGGACTCGCTACCTCCCCGTGTCGAGTTAGTTGGGCTGACTTGGGATCGGGCCACGAAGAACGATGCCTGGCATCCCAGTGGTGCTCCAATCGCGGTTCCTGATTGGGCGAAGCCGTTGCCCGAATTAGCACCGCCTCATAAAAAAGCCTTGAACGGAACGCTCTTGCTGTACGAGTTTCAAGGACTGAAGACCGAACCTTCCATCTACTATCACCAACAGGTAGCCTACCAAGCGGGAGACGATCAGCTCGCTAACGGAACACCATGGCGACGGGCGATTCTCTATGCCGAATTGCTGTCACAGACCTTTCCAACATGGGGATCTCCGCCGTCGTTGTCGCTTTCCGACGAAGCTTGGGGGCCTTGGAAAACAGTCACCAAAGACGGACAGCTCGCTAAGTTTGATCCTGAAGATGAAACTTACCGTCTAGGATACGAGCAAGTCTCGCTGCATGGCGTACGACCTCTGGTCGCATCGATCCACAATCAAGACCCACTTCCCGCTAGCGCTTCGCTGGCGATCGTCCAACATCAGCCAGAAGACTTCCGCGAACGATGGGCCATCGAAGTGGAAGGAGTTGCCGTGGGCGATGGAACTCAGCCGCCTCAATACTACCCGCTCGAGCCGCGATTCTTTGTGCGATTCCAAAATGAATCCACCGCAGAGAAACCATGGGAATACGAGATCGACTGGCCGTTTGATCCGAAGAGGATCGACCACCTCCGCTTCCGCATTCGTCCGTACCGCCATCGTTTTATCTTCGAAAACGTGAACTTCGCACCGAGCCAGAATGCCGCCAATTACTCGCCATTCAAGATTGTGTATGAGAAGCTGGAGCACGATTTGCCCAAGCCCAACTCCAAATCGCAACTCGCACTGATTCACGATCTCAGCCACTCCGATCAAGCGACTCGCGACCAAGCCGCGGCTCAGCTCAGGTCCACGTTCAAGCCATCGGCAAAGGAGCCGTGGCAACAAGCGCTCGACGCGATTCCCATCGAGACACCACGAGCGGATGTGTTCGCGAAACTGGGCTTGGATGAAAAGTCTGCTCCAAAGATATCGATCGATTCGATGGAACAATATCGCTTGGATCATACTTGGATCACCAACCTATGGTTCACGAACGATTTGCAGGAGCTCTACAAAATTGAACTTGTCGAACAGCTGGATCGACCCTGGGTCAATCCGCCGGCCGACTTCACGGGTACGTGGGTGACTTATTACGTCAATGGCGCCAAGGCCTTTGAGATCGACTATCGCGATGGCAAGTATCAGGGCCGCCACCGCAGTTATCACGCCAACGGACAATTGCTTGTGCAGCAGCACTACGTCGATCATGTGGCACATGGAGAGGATGCGGGTTATTATGCTTCCGGAAAACGGATGTATCGTGGCCTGTATGAAAATGGCCAACAAGTCGGCTCATGGATTCACTACCATGAAGATGGCCGTGAACAATCTCGCACGGAACATCCGCAGCCCACGAAACTCGAAGTCACATCACCAGCTCCTGCTCCCTCGAACCAAGACGCCATCGAACTCCAAGTCGTCGATGCCACCACTCGCGCGCCGATTGCCGGCGCAGAAGTAACGTTGCGGCATGCGATCAGCGCTTGGCAGCCGGCACGTTCTGATTCGCCACCCATCTCGACGGCTGTCCCCGAGTCACGAGTGACACTCCAGACGAATGACACGGGCCATTTCTCATTTATGATTCCAGCGGAGTTGCGTGATTGGCAGTCGGATCTCCAAGTATCGGTTCGCCATCCGGATTATGTCATCGAGCAGAGTTTTGGAATGTGGCCTGTGTCGCGCGAAATGGCCGCCGACCCAAACATCGCGAAACAAAATCTGTTTAACGCCGGAGTGATCGAATTAAAACGTGGGCATGAGATTCACGGCCAAGTTTTGAGTCCCGACGGCCAACCAGCGGTTGGTATCAAACTGTATGCTGCCAGCCAAATGCCGGAATACTTGAACATGCCACCGCATGCGGTCACGAATCGTGAAGGGAAGTACAAGTTCCGTGTACCGACTCACGAGCGACACTATCTGTTCGTCATTCCCGATGACGCCGTCGCTCAATCGCTGCCGATTCGAAAAGCCTATGGCGAACACCCGCCGATTCAATTGGAGCAGGGGACCGCAATCCGTGGACAAGTTCTGGATCGAACGGGCCGGCCAATGGTGAGTGTCGTTGTGCAAGCCAACGGCAGTGACTCGGTCTACGATGGCTTTACCAAGCCAATGACTCGCGTTTTGACGGACGATCAAGGTCGCTATTCGTTGCCGCCACAGAAACTGCCGGTCGACGTTCGAGTCGCTTCACTCGCATGGATGGGCGGTTGGAACATGTCGGGGCAACCACTTCGCGCCGATGAGGTTTTTCTGCCCATGCTGCTGCGAGAATCAAGCGAGACTCTCAGAAACAATGGTCCACCTGTCGACAATCCAATCGCCACAGCTGATCAAACGAACAACGCCCTGCCACCGCGATCCTTGACTCTCGATTTTCAGCCATGCGAAACCGTGGTTCTGACCGCGATGGTTTACGACGACAACGGCCAGCCCGCAACCAAGTGCGAATTGGCGATTTTCGGCACCGCTCCCGAGTCATTACGCGATTCCGACGAGTTGCGATCGACCTGGCGCGGGCGCTTTGCAGCAATACCCGACCAACCAGGACGCTTCAGCGCGGTAGCACCGAAGGGATTGATCCATGCGACACTAGTTCATCCCGAAATACCGACCGGTCCACTTCAAAAGTGCGTTCGCAAGACTCGCGCGGATGAAAGTCATCTTGGTCCTCACACGGACGCGTCTTGGACGGTACTCTCCAATGACGACGATTCGATCATGGTCGGTGAACCGCGTGTCCAGCCGCCGATGCCTTCGGGTAGTAACGATCGAGTGTTCCCAACTCGATTTGCTGACGAATTCATCACCCGACTCAAAACTCGCACCGTGCGCGCATTGAGCGGTCCGCAGCCATTCTTGAATCCAACGTTCTTGGATGTGCTACGAGCCCATACCATTGCCTTTCTGACAGCGACGACCAAGTCCGATCCAACGCCCGAGTCTCAACAAGCGATTATCGACTCGATGATCCGCCGGGTCACCGATCCCGAAGATCCGACCTATCAAAAGTTTGGTGATTACCTGCAGTTCGGCAACGCCTATAAAGATTTGATGTGGCGAGTGCAGGCGGCGATGGCACGAACTCCAGGAACGGAACCGGAGCAACAGCAACTGACCGCTCAAGCCGAAAGTCTTCGCGCTTACATTCGACGCGCGGACTCCAGAGATGTAAATCGGTTCAATGATTTGCTAAACGATCCGTTGTGGTTTGGGTTGCAAGCGCCGTTGGACGACGCCGAGTTCCGCAAGTTGGAAGATCGCTTGCAAGCATCTTCCGTGGGCGGGTTATCGGCTGTGATGTCCGGCTTGCAAGTGCTGAACACACCTCCACTTGCTTGGCCGGACCAGATCGTGGGTAGTGGTGGACCAACTGGTAATTTGGCTCATGAGTTCCAGAGCGAGCAGCACTTTCAAGGGATCACCGAAGTGCTGGGTTCGGTCGAAGATCCGCAGCAGCCCGGAGTTGTGCACCTGGATCAAGCCATGCTGGTGAGGTTCCCAAAACAGGATGTTCCCGATTTGGCGGCCCTGCAGAAATGGGTTCTGGAGCATGGTTTTGGCGACGTCGGATACTCGCCGACACGGGACGAGCTGATTGCGTTTCGGCGCGGCAAACTTCTGAAGCTTGACACGAACGATTGGTGGGTCGTTGATCAAATGAGCGACGATGACTTGCGCGCGAAACTCGAGAAACACGGGACAGCGACGATCTCGGTGGTTGATTATCCCAAGCAAGGATTGCGGGCGGCAACATCAGATCCGCCGTTGATCGCCATACGAACCGGGGCATTTGACGGCCAAGGACAACTGTTCGTCTTTGCGCTCGGCGCAACGGATATGGGCATGCACGTGCACATCCGACCTCGACCCTCGGCGAAGCGTTCCCTGGATCTGCTGCAAATCCCCGTCTCGCTGAGTGCTCCGCACGGGCGGCCGTGGCAAGGGCTACGAACGTCGATGACATTGACTGAACCTACTCAAACCAGCCCAGAGTATCTCTATCGAGGCCGCGTCTTGGTGAATGTCGACTTTTACAACGGATCCGAATATCCGCAAACGGTCGCATTCGATCCAACCCAAGCGTCGAACTCGTTCGACATCTATTCCCCAAGCGGAACGTTGGTCTCGACGCTCGTAGGGCAAATGCCGGGAGATGTCGCGCGTGATGAGCATGGGCAAGTAATCCCACGTGTGGTGCAGCCGGGTAAATCCATTCGTTTGTTGGAAAATTTCAACCTAGGTCTGGCTTATCCTTTGGTCGAGCCCGGTCAATATCAGATTCGATTTGGTGGTCAAGATCGCGCTTTGAATCTGGGCCATTATGGTCGCAGCTATCCGCCCTCGAACATGCTCACACTCGATGTGGCGGATGGCGCGACTCCATTGATCCACAACTACTGGCGAATGTTCGTAGAGAACGAGGATGTACCAAAAGTGCCGCATTGGTTCTCTCATCGTCCGGGAGTCGCCGACGAACGCACGTTGTACTTCCGCCGCTCCGACTATGAGTACACAAATTTTGTGTTGCTAACATTCACGGATTCGGCAGATCCCGTGCCCGACAGAAAATGGACTCCGGGAGGCATCCACGTCCCTAATCCATGGCCAAAAATGCGCGACGTTTTGTTGGGCCAGACACCGCTGGGGTATGCGCACCTCTTGCTGCCGCCCACGGCCGATGAAGAATGGCCGCAGTGTGAAGAGCAGATGCGCGCGACCCTTGGCTCGCATCTAACAAAGCAGGCCGTGAACGAGACACCGCAAGCATCGCCTCCGCAAGAGAAACCAATCCCTCCTGCACAAGCCCCACCGCAAGTGAAATTGACTTCGGGTTATGAACGTAGTGCTCTTGGATTGTTGCGGAACGAATCGGACAAATAACCAACCCCCGAACCAAGGGACTTGGCCAAGTTACTAGGCCGACGGCCTTGGACTGCGGCAGCCTGCTGCCGCCTTACTCCCACAGCCTGCTGTGGCGGTATCGAAAAAAACTCCACAAGCTTTTCGTCCGCTCTGAAGTTACGGTGAAAAACGCACACACAAAATCTTTAACTGCAGCCGATGGGATGCGGCTCCTTCTCGTGCTCGTCGAAAATCTTCATCGGAAACTCACCATAACTTCATCTCGGCGTTGTTGGCGAGCAAGGCTTGGATTTGGTACAACAGCGGGTTGCCATCGACCGATGGCCCAATGGATGTTGATTCACACTAGCGAGATTCGTCATGACCCATTCCGACAACGATTCCAACTTTTTGTCGACGCGCCGAAATTTACTCACGACGGCAGCCGCGACCTTGGTGGGTGTTGGCGGCGTGGCCAACGCGTCGGCGGCAGAGCAACCAGTCACCAAAGCCAAGCGACTTGTGCGGTTCGCCCACATGACCGATGTCCACGTGCAAACCGACCGCGCAGCCGATCGGGGCTTTGAAACCGCATTGGCTCATGTGCAGCAGCAAGCCGATCCACCCGAGTGGATCATGTTCGGGGGCGACAATGTGATGAATGTCGATAGCAAAGATGGCGCTGCCACGGCTGAACTGCAATTGAAGACCTGGAATCGTTGCCTCAAGAATGGCTTGAGCCTCCCGTATCAAGTTTGTGTTGGCAACCATGACGTATTGAACATGGATGCCAACGCCGGCAAAAAATGGGCGGCAGATGCCTTTGGTCTAACCCAATCGTATTACCATTTTGAGAGGAACGGGTGGCGCTTTGTCGTGCTCGATAGCACCATGCCGGTCGCCGGAGGCTACAAGGCGCGACTGGGGGAAGCTCAAGCGGATTGGTTGCAAACGACTCTAAAGGAAACGAGCACCACTACGCCAATCGCGATTGTCAGCCACATTCCGATCCTATCGGCCAGTGCTTTCTTTGATGGCGACAACGAGCAAAGCGGTGACTGGGTTGTTCCCGGCGCTTGGATGCATTTGGACGCGAGATCGATCAAAGATCTTTTCCTAAAACACTCCAATGTAAAATTGTCACTGTCGGGCCACATTCATCTCGTGGATGAGGTGCGGTACAACAACGTCGCTTACTATTGCAATGGAGCCGTATGCGGCGGATGGTGGAAAGGCCCGTGCCAAGAGTTCGGCAACGGGTATGCCTTGATTGATCTGTTCGACGATGGCACCACGCAGCGAACCTTCGTCTATTTCCCCTGGCAGGCCCAGCCGTAGCCAAACCAAGCATCGAATCAACAAAGGTCCTGGACCCGAAATTCTACTTCGAATCAAAGTTTTGCGATTCAATCGTCCACTTTGCATCTTGTTTGAGCAAGCAGTCGTCGCCGACGAACATCTTCGCGGCGTCGTGTTTATCCTTCAACTGCCAATCAACCGGTGAACCCCGGAGGACAGGACCCCTGGGGACACACAATTTTCTAGGGATAGGAAAGAAAACCCAGGGACCCACATAACTCTGGCACGACCACCTGGGGACACACAATTTATTGGAGTCTATCGCACAGACTACCTGCGCTGGCCAAACGGCGGACAGACAACTTTCGCTTGTTATCGCCGGCGTGGCGACATCTATCGAGGCCTGATTATTGAAGGGACTTGGAGAAGGTCGCAAAGTCTACGACGTCGCTCGGCCTGAGGAAGGTCGCTTGTTCTTCGACGGCCTACGAACCATTGGTGCTTCTTTCGCTTGACCGCCAATCCGTTTGCCATCACCGGCAACACTCGGGCAATGGGGGCATAACAATGGTGAAGCGGCCTTCCACGACTGGATTCTCTGGACTCGAGCGGATTCTTTGGTACACTTGAGGCTCCACTGGGAAATGAAGTTTCTGACCAGTTGAAACTCGGGTCCGTTTCAGGCGAGACGATTCGTTTCCTTGCTGTCGAACCGACTTTTAATGTCCAACGTCACTCGAATCTTATCGCAAATCGAATCGGAAAATCCTTCAGCGGCTGAAAGATGGCGACCGCTGGTGTATGACGAATTGAGAAAGTTGGTGACCGCTCGCTGGGCTCAAAAGCATCTCGATCAGAATTGGAAAGCGACGGCATTGGTGCATGAGGCCGATTTGCGAGTGGTCGAGTTCCGTTGGGACCATCAATCGAACAGTCACGGACGTTTCTTGGCGGCGATTGCAGAGTTGACGCGGCGAACTTCTGTGGAACAGGCTCGCCACAAAGGGTGGATCGAGCCTCGTGGTGGACAGCACCGAGTCGAGTTAAAGGACGCGACAAATCCTGTTGCCGCTGAAGAACTGTTGGCTTTCGTGGCGGCCCTGCCTAAAGTTGTTTCGGAAATCCGTTGGCTGGCGAAATCGTTGTGCGCAAGAATTCTGCCGGCTTTGGGCGCGAGGAATTCGCTGGGGATATGGGCGGTTTCGGTGCAGATGGTCCGACAGAAATGATGGTCGCCGAGGGCTTGCTTGCGCGTCGCGATAGAGAAGTGAAACAAATTG
This sequence comes from Planctomycetaceae bacterium, assembly GCA_016794985.1. Taxonomy (GTDB): domain Bacteria; phylum Planctomycetota; class Planctomycetia; order Pirellulales; family Pirellulaceae; genus M30B19. The sequence continues at coordinate 65,140 of JAEUIQ010000096.1, forward strand.
CCAGAAGCCTCAACCAACGACGCCCTTCGCGTCGCACCAAGTCCCGCAGGAGAAAGTGAGACACCATGACGATAAATCCCCAACGTGTTCAGGCGATCTACTTAGCGGCTTTGGAGATATCGGACTTGGCAACACGCCGTGAATTACTCGATCAGGAGTGTGCCGGCGATGACGCGCTGCGCCGGCGAGTTGACGAGCTGATTAATGCACACGACGACGCCACTCAAGAATTTGGCGACCAAAATTCGGAAGCGGACTTCGTCGTCGCGGTCACCAAGGATTCGGTTGCGATGACCGGCCACGGGACTGTTTTATCCGATCGCTACAAGCTCATCGAGGCCATCGGAGAAGGGGGCATGGGCTCGGTCTGGCTGGCGGAGCAGAAAGAGCCGGTCAAACGTAAAGTCGCCATAAAGCTGGTCAAAGCCGGCATGGATTCCCAAGCGGTGCTGGCCCGCTTTGAAGCCGAACGCCAAGCGCTGGCCGTTATGGATCACCCGCACATTGCCAAGGTGCTTGATGGTGGGACGACACCGCAAGGTAGGCCGTACTTTGTGATGGAATTGGTCAAAGGCATTCCACTGACGGACTATTGCGACCAGACGCAGTTGGCGGTTCCAGAGCGACTCGTACTTTTCAATCAAGTCTGCTCTGCCGTGCAACATGCGCATCAAAAAGGCATTATTCACCGGGACTTGAAGCCGTCGAACATTCTGGTGACCGAATACGACGGGAGACCCGTTTGCAAAGTGATCGACTTCGGTTTGGCAAAAGCGATCCAAGGGGCACATACGTTAACTGAGGTATCGATGCACACCGCCTTTGGTGCAGTCGTCGGTACTCCGTTGTATATGGCTCCAGAGCAATTGGGAGTGAACGGGCTCGATATCGACACCCGAGCCGACTTGTATTCGCTCGGCGTGATCCTTTACGAATTGCTGACCGGCTCGACGCCGATTGAAAAGCAGCGTTTGAAACGAGCTGCATTAGACGAGATCATGCGGATCGTGCGCGAAGAAGAGCCCGCGATTCCTAGCCATCGACTTTCATCCAGTGACACGTTACCAAGTGTCGCCGCACGCCGTCACATTGAACCAGCCAGACTAACAAAAATGGTTCGAGGCGATCTCGACTGGATCGTAATGAAAGCGCTCGAAAAGAATCGCAACCGTCGCTACGAAACCGCGAACGGATTGTCGCTCGACATCCAACGTTATCTAGCTGGCGAAGCCGTCCTTGCCGCACCACCGTCGGGAATCTATCGGCTCCGTAAATTCGTCCGCAAGCACCGTGTCCCCGTCGTTGCTGCAAGTTTGTTGGCTCTCTCGTTGATCGGCGGTATCATCGGCACGTCGATTGGCTTTTACAACGCACGCATCTCTGCGATCGCCGAACGCGATGCGAAACTCGATGCTCAAAACAAACAAGCCGAGGCCGAACGGGCTCGGATTGAAGCCGAGCTGGCGCGCAACGAGGCCGAACAGGCGCGCAACGTGGCCGAAGATGCGCGCAACGACGCCATCTCCCAAAAGACGCGCGCGGAAGCGCGGGAAGGAGAAGCGATCGACGCCGTCCGCCGCTTCGGTGAGTCTGTCTCCAACAATCGCGACCTCAAAAACAATCCTTCCCTTGAATCTCTTCGCAAGACATTATTGCAAGAACCACTCGCCTTCTTCGAATCGCTCCGCACCCGCCTCCAAGCCGACCCGCATACCACCAAGGAATCTCTCGATCGCCTCGCCGTGGCCGCCTGTTTCCTTGGGAAACTCACCGACGAGATTGGCGACAAACAAAACGCAATCAAAGCGTACGAGCAATCGCTGGCCATTTACGAACGAATGGTGCGCGAGTACCCAACCGTAAACCTGCTCCAAAGAAACCTGGCGGACTGTCACTTCCTCATCGGAAGCCTGTGGCAGAAGACAGGCAAACCGGCTGAGGCATTCAATGCCTACAAGCAAGCATTGGAAATTCGGCAACGACTAGTCAGTGAACACCCGACAGTGACGGAGTTTCAGCGAGACTTGGCGACCAGCTATAATCACAACGGTATTCTGCTCGCCGCCACGGGCCAGCCGGCCGAAGCCGTCAGCGCCTATCGCCAAGCTTTGGAGATTCAGAAGCGTTTGGCGAACGAGCACCCTGCGCAGACCGAATTTCGGCTCGGTTTGGCGAATATACACAACAATCATGCGTTTCTACTCCACTCCATGGGCAAACTTGTTGACGCGCTCAAAGTCTACGAGCAGGCCCTGGAGATTCGACAGCGATTGGTTCAGGAGAGCCCAGCGGACACGGAGTTGAAGATCACGATGGCGGCGAGTCTCGGCAACATTGGCATTCTATATGACGAAACGGGCCAGCCGGCCGCCGCACTCACAGCCTTTGAGCAAGCCATGGAAATCCAAAAACAGCTCGTTAGCGAACATCCATCGGTCACCGACTTTCAGAGAGAATTGGTACGCAGCCATCTCAACTTGGGTCGACACCTTGACCTAACAGGCAAACCGTCTGCCGCACTCGAATCTTTTCAGCAAGGGTTGGTGATCGGAGATCGTTTAGCGCGCGAAAACCCAACGGTCACTGGATTTCAGAGTCTCTTAGCGACCAGTCACAACAGCATCGGTAATTTGCTCTATGCACAAAAAGAAATCGAGGGAGCGTTCACCGCTTATACGCAGGCATTGGCAATCCAAAAACGCCTGGCTGACGAAAACCCAACCGCGACCGAGATTCAGAGCGATTATGCCGGGACGTTGAACAATGTCGCATTGATTGAAATCGCGTCGGAACAGTTCGCCAGCGCGCGTGATCGCTTGCGAGAGGCGGTGGATTTTCAAAAAAGAGCGTTGGCTACCAATATCAATCATCCGACTTACCGCCAGTTCTTGGACAATCATTATTCGAACATGATCCGCGCCGCCGACGGATTGCATGACTTGGAACTGCGGTTGGAAGCAGAACGAGGGTTGGCAGAGTTGAAGTTAAGTGACCCAAGTCGAGCGAAAACGGAGGAGCGGATTGATGCAATTCTTGACGGCGAGAAAGAGAAGAGTTCGCTTGAGTTGATGCAGTTGGGGACTCGTGCAAATGAAACTATGCGATACGGGTTGGCTGTAAAGCTGTGGCGAATGGCTTTCGAGCGTTATCCTGAGTTGCTCACAGAACCTCAAAAAAAACGCGGCAGCAATGCGGCGCGGGCGGCAATCCTGGCAGCAGAGCGGTTGGGAATCGATGACCCTCAACTGACGGATGAAGAGTCCAATGAATTGAGAAACCTAGCACTGAAATGGCTAAATCCGGAGCTCGTTGCTCTGAAGAACGAGATCCAATCAGGAAGCGAAATTGCCAAAGCCAGATCCTTGGAGGAATTAAAAAAGTGGCTCTCCGATGAAGGCCTGAAGAAAGTTCAAGCCGAGAAACTAGAGTCCCTACCCGAACCAACCAAAAGCGATTGGAAGTCGTTTTGGGCTGAAGTAGAAATGATAACTTCGCCCTCAAATTAGCTGGTAAACTCGCCGCTAAATTAGCCGGTAACGCCCTGGCATTACCGAAAAAAAATTCGCGGACGCGTCTACGCTGAAGTCAGCTACTCCGACGCCTGCCGATGGACGCGAACCATCGGTCGACACGCGCCGCGAGTTCGCTGAGCTAGTTGATCTCATGTCCAAGCAAAAGGGAGCTACTTGGAATGCGACCAAGCTAAACCCGGTGGCGAACAATCGTTCTCCGCTGGGAGCCGAGAATTGGCGATGGCACACCACGATCCCAGGAAGCGCGGATGGGAGTGCGGGTCCACGCCGTCAAGGATTTTTCTACGCCAATCCGATACCCTTGGGTCGTCCATTCGGTTCTGTTCTGATTTTAGACCGATGCTAACCGGTGGCCAACGCATACCGGCCAGAATTGTTTCGGCCCCTGCGAGGCTGCCTTCGTCAGGAAAAATGCTTCACAACGCTGGCGTTTCCCGCCAACGCGTTGCCAGGCCTCGTATAGCTTTTGTCATCCGAGCACTTGTTACTATTGTTTTCAGGTTGATTTGGGCTCATCGGTGCTCCGCCCGCCATTGCTTCGGTCGCCTCGACCCTTGGCATTCGCAGCTGAGGGCCTTGATATGCGTCGAAACTATCGATACTCAAATTGTACCGTCGCTTTGGTCTCCTGATTGGAAACAGCGCGGATCCAGTTGGCTGAAAAGCCGGCTGGAAATTCGTGCTGCATTGGTTCGCCGCCTGGAACTTCAAAAGACTGATAGGGAATCCAGACCCCTGTTCCAGTCACATCCACTTCCAGCCGAATGGTCACTGGATGCGTTGACGAATGAGACAGTTTCACGAGTTTCTTATCGTACCCCGTCATCAAGTATGGATCCGACGGTATATTTGCTTCGACCGAAGTCTCGAACCAGGGGCCACCATCTCCGACGGGTTTTCCCAACTTCCACAGATCATCGATGCCACCGAACCACAAACCAGTTTTCGAAATGCTGTCGACAAAAACATGGCCGTCATTTTTTGCGTCGGCTCGAACGCCGCCTAGGACCAACAGTCCGTTCCAGGTCGAAAAATCGGTGATCTGTTTTTGATGGCTCGAAATCGGTCGCATCAAATTCCACGCGGGCGGTTGTCCGTTGTTCACCAGCGGGATTTCGTAGAATGTTCCAAGAATATTCGCAAGCTCTCGCTCAGAAATGACTTCGCGAAGTCCCCTCGGCCAACCATATTCGAACGGCTGGTTGAAACGCGGGTGTCCTTTCGGCAAACGCAAAGTCTTATCGCCGTGTTTGATGATAGCGGAGGCCGCATCAACGGCGAAAACAGGTTTGACTTCCAACAGTTTCTTCAAATCTTCATTCGCTTCAGCTCGTTCAAATTCGAATTTGCTTTTCGTGAATTCCGTAAACTGACTTCCTCCTGTGATAACCTGCAAGTTCCGATTGTGCTTCGCTGGGAAATGCAAAGTGCTGAAGACGTTTTTTGCTTCAACATCGGCGAGTCCGGCGAAAAGTTCTTTATTTTCTGCGGAAGATCCATCCTGAAAACGCTTTGTTGTCTGGTGCAGGCAAGCCGTTGCCCGGCAGGGCTGATCGGTCTTCAATCGCAGCCATGTCGCCGCAAAGTCTGCCGAAAAAATGTAGCTGGTTCCGTGATCCGGATGGACGGTCAGCTTGTGGAAATCGGTCCAGACTCCCGTCCCATGAACGTCGATCTGTATCTGGAAAACAACTGGGCCTTGCGAGTCCGTGACTTTCAAGTGCAACACGCGTTGATCAAATCCCGCAACCAGAAACGGATCGGAAAGTTCATTGGCTTTGACGTTATCTTCGATCCAAGGTCCGCCATAAGCAGTTGCCGGTCCCCAATTCTTCAGATCGTCCGGACTGCCAAACCAGAGATTGCTCTGCGGCTGACCGGCCATCGGGTTTTGCTGAATCGAGGTATCATCGGAGGCGAGCACCAAGCGACCATTCCACTCGCAAAAGTCGGGAATATAACGGAGATGGCTGCCAATGGGTTTGATTCCAGCGGTGTTTGAACTGGAAAACGTTTTTGGAAAGTCGAAGAACATTCCGTGCATATCGAGCATCCACCGATCATTGCTGATCGAGCGAATTCGAGGCCACTCGGTATACCAACCATGAGAGGCATCGTTGCAAAAGGCTGCTTTGGGAAGCAGATAAGTGTGCCACTGTCCCGCATCGAGCACTTTCAACCGGAGACTGCGGCGATCCCAGCCAATGGCCCAGAGCAAATCATCAGCATCGCCGCCGCCCGCAATACCGTTCGGCCCCGTGACGTCGGTGTATTGGCGACGCTCTACGATCCTCCATTCGGTTCCATCCCATTCGGCCAGCACCCCACGCTCATCCGGAGCCTGGGATTTCCCCCCAACCAGCAAATCCTGGTAATCGCCCACAGGAAGCTCACCGTTATTCGAGATTACCAATCGCCCTTGAGAAGTGTAACCTCCTTTGGCATGCCAACCAGGAACGGGCTTCTTGTACAGCCGCGTCACCTCCAGCGAATAAACATCGGCTTCCCAGATCGCACCTTCCATGTCGATGTAATACACCTTGTTGGCGGGATCTTTCAGATGTCGGGCAATCGCCGTGACTCGCATCGGCATGACTGACGGCTGAATCGTGCGCACTTTCCCATGGGGATCAATCAAATGATGACCGATCAGCAGTTGTCGTGATTCCGCGTGAATCATACGACCGGCTGGAGTTCCTCCCACACTTTCCGGATGAACCGTCATCGGCTTTGAGAGGTCGGAATCGATCGAGAACAACTTGTGTTCGCTGCCGTTAGGCATGTGGGGCGCGTAATTGACCATCCACAGTTTTCCAGCCCACGGAACAACCGCCCCGATACCGCATTCCTCGTGACGCTTTTTTGTGTGAGCACCGTTTTCGCTGTAGACCCCATAAGTCGTCAAGTGCGGATAGATCCCACTGATGAACAGATCGGTCCGTTCTTGAGTTGTTGCAGGAGCGGCCTTTTCAAGCCCCTGGCCTGAAACCGAGGTTGCAGAAAGGAAGAACATCAGACAACCAATCGAGGCCGGGGTACGGAGCATTGTGATCACGTTTTGGAAGTCTCGCTTGGCATGTTTCATTTTAGGATGTCCAGTTCTGCAAGTGGCTTTGGGGCAAACGGTCCTGCGGGAATGCCCCTGCTGCTACACCGACGTTATCGTCGGCGCTATCTATTGCAATTTGAGCAAGAATTTTAATTTGAACGAGATGCGGGCCGCTGAGAGTCCCTCTGCCGCCAAGACTTTGCGTCTCTTGGTTGTCCGTTCGTGATCGTCGCCAATCCCACCTGACAGGCTAGACTGATCTGTTTCATGTTGTTCGAGTAAGTCGAACGGCGAGCCGCTTCACGGACTTGCTGTACAAGCGGCAACATGGCGACTAGTACTCCGATGAGAGCGGTCACTACCAATAACTCTTTCAGCGCAAATCCCAAAGACCTTTTAGACTTTTTCATGTCGGTCCCTGGCGATCAACGGAATTTGATATCGAAGATTTCCTACTCATTCACATCATTCCGTTCCAACCACAATTCCAATCTGGGGCCAGGCAGCGACGGATGTTCTCGGCTGGCAAAACTATGCACGACCCGATCTTCACTGTTGCCGCCAGGCGCACTCCAACGATAGCCTGTCAATCGCGAGACGACCAAGTTGACGCTGCCGTCTTCGTCCTCCTGCAGAAATCGGAGGAGCTGAGGTCCACTGATCTCGACCTCAGAACCTGACTCACCATGCTGGTAAACGGTGAACTGCCCCAGGTCAATGGGAGCCTCGGGGCCAAAAAATTTCCCAGTGGTCTCAGCCGCACGATGCCCCGGTGCATTGTTCCAGTTGACTCCTTCTTCCGCCCATGGCTTCCAGTAACGATCCCAGACCCCACCGACAGAAAACTTCCACAAACAATCAGCAACTCGATTCTCAGGATGCAAATCACTGGCAATTGTGTTGGTGCAAACCGTCATGATAAGGCGCGCCGCCTTGATCTGAGCGCGGGCCTCAGGCGGAACTTGAAATCGGAGCAGGGCCCTGCGATTGTAATCGCTTAAGCCCACATCCAATTTGACCATCAGCAGTTCGTCCTTCCCGAAATTCTGATTGGCTTCCGCACCGCCTTTGATGTAGCTGTCGGCCTCCGCCTCAAGCGAAAAGGTCGGCCGATCCAGTTGGAGCGCAGAAGCCTGACCAGCAATCTGAACGGGATCACCAATACTGCCGTTCGAAATAGCGACCTGCTTTCCCGCGAGCAGACTTTTCGATTCCGTATCCGAGCTTTTACCGAAGACTTTTACTTCTCCCTTGAAAACAGAAACGGTCGTCTGGTGCTGCCCCATCGGAACGCGAACCCCAAACTCCGTGCCGATATCCTCCACGATCCCATCAGGAGTCCGAATCCGAAAACCAGAACCTGTTGGCGGAACAATGCCTGATACTTCCCCAAAATCGAGGGTCAACATTGCCGCGGAGTCGATTCGAAATCGAGAGGGGCCACCAAAGAGCAAGCGAACTCCGGATTCGAACTCCACTTCCAACATGCCCGTTGCAAATTCAATCACATCGCCCGCGCGGATTGAGCTGTCATCGCGATCGGCTATTTCCGTGCTGGCCGCGCGAGTGATCTGGGCAATCCTGGGATCACCCCATTGGTCCGGCCCAGCAGTTGGAGGAGAAAAATAACGAAATGCAAAAGCACCAATCAGCAGCAGTCCCATGACGCTTCCCAGCGTCCAGATCCAGCCGGTGGTGGGGAAATCCAGGTGAATCGAGGGAAATCGTTTTCGATGTGGGCCACCAAGATGCTCAAGCTGCTTCAGCCGTTCCAACTCCGCAGCCGACAGTCGTGGCAGGTCGCACGTGAGCGCCTCCGCCAGATCAACGTGCATCCGCAGCGCCGCTTGGAATTCGGCTTCCACGGCTGGGTCGCTCAGCAGCTGGTTGAGTTCAGCGGATTGTTCACGACTCAGCTCTCCCTCGAGCCACAGATCGATCAGTATTTTTGCCCGCGATTTCATTTCATCCATGTTCAGTTCCCCAAACTACCTTGTTCCCGTTCCACACACTCTCGCAAGGCACCGCGAATGCGGCGGAGAGATTGAGACAATCCATTGACGGTACGACCCAGTTGCTCCGCCACCTTTTCCAACGTCACCCCGCCAATATAACGTAGGCGAATCAATTCTCGATCAACATCAGACAGTTTCTGGAGGCAGTTCGACAGGGTTTTGGTTCGCCTGGCAAGCTCATCCGGATGCTCATCCAGTATCGAACCGGCTACTTTTTCCAATAGTGATTCATCCAGCAACAGTGGGGCTCGGCGATGCATTCGCCGAAACTGCATCACCCGGTACCTGGCGATGGTACGCGCCCAAGAGAGGAAGTTGGTGCCTGATTCGAATTGATCAAAGTTCAACCAGAGGGCCAGATTGGTTTCCTGTAGGACATCCCGTGCATCCTCGGGCTCCACCAGCAGGGCGCAGAGATAGCGAAACAGTGGCACTTGCACCGAATCATAAAGCTCCAGAAATTCGTTGGTCCGCTGGTTCATTGGCTTTCGTTCCTAACAATAACGTCGAACGCAGATTTCACAGATGAACGCTGATTTTCACAAGATGACTTGCATCCGCAGCGACAGCCCAGCCCCCCTTTGTCTTTGCGTAAATCTGCGTTTGACTGCCACCAACAAAAAAGCCTCGCCGAATCGACGAGGCGTAGAACCTAACTAAAACCATGCAACGCTTGTTCTTCACAACGATCCTAGCTGCGTCGTCGTCGGACAAATCCAACCGCAGCCACCAGACCAACCATCGTCAAAGCACCTGGCTCGGGAACGGCAGTGATGCTGTCGACCGTAAAGACGGTTCCAGTACCCGACTCCAATCTCAAGGTTTCGAAATCACTGCCAAAAGCAGCGGAATGAAAAATAGACAAAGGACCGCTGGTCGTGTAATCGACCCCATTGGATGACAGGCCAACAGTATAGCTTCGAGTCGCAGAATTGAAATTCGAGCCAATCAAACGGAAGTGATAGTTCGTGTTTGCAGACATCGTAAAGCTCAAGGCATTTTGGAACCCTGTACCTGTGCCAGCCTGACCATCGAAGGCTTGCACCCCAGTTCCATTATCGAACCGAAAAGTAACGATATCTCCAGCATTACTATTGTCGCGAATTCGAATCCGCTGATTCTGATTCAAAGCGTCCCTTGTGAAAGTGAAGTCAAGCTGAAAGTTAAAATTTTCTGCTGTACCCGTTGTGCCAGCACTAAAGTCCTGATGAAGGCCGGCACTCGCTGACAATACAGCCGCGCCAGAAACAACATTGACCGTTCCTGACGTCGTCCAGCCCGTCAAGCCATTGCTGAAATCTCCATTGGTGACAACCAGATCCGCTTGCAGATTACTTGCGAACATCAGCCCAAAGGCGATGAAACAGAATAGTTTTTTCATGTTTTTCTCTTGATTTTGAGTGTTTAGCCAGTTGGACTCGTATATGGAATAAAATCCGGACAGCCCTAGAGAACCACTGGCCAGCAAATCTGAGTCAAAAATTGCCGGCAAATTCAATATTCAAGAAAAATCTATAATTTCAGCCGAAGGCAACTCTGGGTAGTTAATGTTTTCCCAAAAACAGGTCGTCAGAGCACCGACCACCTAGGGACAGACCGTTCGGGGACACACAATGTTGTTGGGCAGACCGCTCGGGGACACACAATGTTGTTGGGGACAAACCACCTGAGACAGACCGCTCGGGGACACACAATGTTGTTGGGGACAAACCACCTGGGGACAGACCGCTCGGGGACACACAATGTTGTTGGGGACAAACCACTTGGGGACAGGCAAACCACCTGAGACAAACCACCTGGGGAAACCACCTGGGGACACACAATGTTGTTGGAGGCTATCGCACAGACGACTTTTGTTGGCCAACCCGGGGGACAGACAACTTTCGCCTTTCCCGTCCAGGCACTAGAAAGTTGAGTGTCCCCGGAAGCGTCCCCATGCTCCAGCCAAACCACTGCACACAGGAGCGTTTTTTTGCAAAAACAACGCTACCGAATGTGGCATAATTTGAAGGCGAGCCCAAAGACAACGTTTTGGCAGTTTTAAAGAGAGCTTCAGCACAGGAACAAAACGATTCACGTTATGAGAATGGAGCATTCCGTCCGGTAGATTCGGTTGATTTACCTGACAACACAGTTGTTGAATTTGAACCGCGACTAGTTACGAGTATTGGGGCATGGCCCGAGGGCTATTTCGAAGCAACTGCTGGAACATTTGTGGCCGAGGACATCGAACGACCGCCACTGGGTTTTACTGCCTCGCGACGTGCTTGTTAACATTGACGAGGAATGAAAATGACCACCGTGACCATTGAGGAAGCCCAGGCCAAACTAAAGGAACTCATCCATCAACTGGGACCTGGCGAGGAACTCATCATCACCGACAACCAACAAACGGTCGCCAAGCTGGTGGGCGAATCGCCGCCGACGAGAAAGCAGCGGCCCGGTCCTGGGCTACTGAAGGGACGAGTCGTCTATATGGCTGCCGATTTCAACGAGCCCTTAGATGACTTGAAGGAACACTTGGAGTGAAACTGCTGCTCGACACTCACGCATTCCTTAGGTACGCCACCAGTGACGCTAATCTCAGTCGCTTGGCAACGACCATCCTGGCCAATCCCGCCAACGACTAGTTCCTCAGTATGGCAAGTGTTTGGGAAATGGCCATCAAATCGGTAATTGGCAAACTGTCACTGTCGCCAAACTATCGAGACTTTGTTAATGAGGCGGTTTCCGGTTACGAAATAACGCTCCTCGATATTTCGTTCGAGGACTGCACCAGATATGAGACCTTGCCGATTCGCGACCCGAAACATCGCGACCCCTTCGACCGCATGATCGTTGTTCATGACCTACATCACTCACTTTCGCTTGTCAGTGTCGACGAGAAACTAGACGGCTACGGGGCTCCTCGTTTATGGTAACCTCATCGGATCTCCAGCAGATTCAGGGAGGACAGCAGATTTTCGAAAACAGAGTCGTGTTTGCGAAAGAGAACTGCTTGCTTGCCAATCTTGGCTTGCTGAACCAATGGTAAAAGATAGTTGGTAAAGGATATCAGAAACCGGGCTGGTTCCAATCCATAAATCTGCTTCGCCTCGAACGATTTTCTGTCGTGAACTAAAATCCTGAATCCGAAAATCTTTCACCAAACATCTTTTACCACAATCCGACCGCCACAAATTCCTTTGCCATCCATTCCTTTGCCATTCTTTAGGCTGAATCCAGCGAACATAGAAACTGATTAACCAATTCGGCGGGTACTTCCCGCCCCCTCTCTCTACCTTTTCTTCTCTTAGCCACCTCAAAAACGACCACCTTCCCCTTTTCTTCTTCGAGTGGTTCTATTTGAACGCCAAGTGACTATTGATGTCGGAAAAACTGGAAACAAGTTTGGAAAAGTCGCCTGAAGTAGTCGCAAAGGCAACCGAAAGCGGTGTCAAAACCATAAAAAAGAGCCAGCCCGAAATAATCGGGCGAGCTCCAGTGTACTTCGAATGATTGCCTTGCAAATCGCTATTGTAAGGAACCGCTCATTCCGGTAACGCCATTCCATCTGACTTCCACCAGCGTGCCCCTCTGCATTTTTTGTACTTGATGTCCTAGTCGAGTGTCCAGTTCTAACTTTCCACGGCCAAATCCATCAATCGCAACTTGTCCCATTTGGACTTGTCCGGCCCAGACAGTAACGACCGTTCCTGGAATCGCTTGGCTGATTTCAATGCTAAACTTCCGCCGCGTGTCATTCTTGATTTCTTCGTATTTGGCGACTCCTTTGGTAATGCCTGCCGTCATACGAGCAAAAAGTCGCACATCTCGACCAGCCGAGGGTGCAGCCTCCGCAGGTTGTGACCCAACAAACAACATTCCAATTACTAGGGCAGCAACACTAAAAAACTTTCGACGTGTAACCATGTCTACTTCCTCGAAAACTCACTTCTTGTGGGAGACGACTCGAACTACCAATTCGATTGAAGTCTTCCGTTCGTAATAGGAGTTAGTTTCGGTGTCCGCATCCGCCAGAATACTTGGCGATTTCAGAAGATCCCAAGTTACATGATTGGTACCCTTTTGGTCAGCCAGTTCTCATACCAATACCAAGCATTCGCATCGACAGTGGGTGGGGGTGAAAGTAGTTGATCCGGGGTGATTCCAGGCGCCCCTTCAACGACCAAGTAGGTGTTTGGCGATAGTCTATTTCCTGGGTAGACGTAAGTGGTCCCATCAATTTTCTTGAAAGGTTTCTTAGATGGATCAATCAATTCAGGGCCAATCGGATCCGTGACATCGACTCCTTTCAACACGTAATCGATACTTGCAAATAGTGAATCGGTCGATGTTGCCAACGATGTAAGAATTGTATAACTACCCGGACTCAAAACAACGCTTTGTGCTGACCGCGTCTGCCCCGGGACTGACAGCACCCGGTATACTGGATTGCCGCGGGGATCAAAGATAGTGACCCAAACTTGTGCCAGTTCCGGTGGTGTCGGCGACAATGCCGCCAACGACAAATGGAACATCTGTGTTTCGGCAACGTACAAGGCATGTTGCTTTTGCTTGGTTTGCGGCGAAGTATTTGATAGCGTTCCGCTGGCCAAGATATCTAAAGCTTGCATAGGTTGATCGAAGCGAACGGCCAGGTAATAGTTGCCTTGAGCAAAGCGGTCTCCAGCGCGATCTGACAATGCAACCACATAATAGTTTTGCTTGGCGACAACTCCGCGCAGTTGGATGGTCAATAGACCATTGCCGTTAACAATGACTTCATGCGGCACTGCAACCTGTTGGGAGTCGTATATTTCCAATCGAGTTACCAATCTTGAACGCTCAAGCGTGGTGAGTTGCAGGGTCATTGCGGATTTTCGCGAGATATCCCGCGGTGCTTGAAATAAATAAACGTCCCTGTCATTTGTATACGAAAAGCTACCATAGATTTCGAAATGGCTCCCTCGCGTGTATCCAATTCGATCCTTCATTCTTTCGGAAGTTGCGAATGTATCGTTGATTGATAACTCTTCGTTGAAAAAGTAATTGTTTGGCTGCAAGAAAATGTTTTGGACTTCTTGTTGCTTCAGTTGCCAAAACTTTCCTGTAACCACTCGTTCCGTCAATTCCGAATCAGCGGTATTGTTGGCCGATAGAACCGTCTTCAAGGCGTAGCTACCGATTGAAAACTCAGAATCTTCCGCGGAGCTGACACGGGCAAAATAGCTTTCACCATCCGTTGCAGAAGCGATTCGGATCATGACCCGTCCGCCGCGGAAATCAGTTGTTACTTCCGACCCCACCTCCGAACCATCTTCTCGGTAAACACGGAGATTCACCCTGGCCAGACTAATCCCAGCGGTTATCAGTTCAAATTCGATTGGTCCGCTGTAGTTGGATAATGGCGGGAGTTCGAAATAGTCCACATCGGTAGCGGAGTGCAAATCACCGTAGACAATCAACGGAACTCGCCCTCGAACGCTACCGGCGTTGCGGATTCGAGTGGCTTGGTCCCATTGGTCATTACTTTCCCCAAGTTGGTCAAAGGGGTCCAAGGCACGGTTTCCATAGATCGCTCGAAGATTGTTGATATCTTGTGCGCTCAATCGAGAGTTGATACTACGTGGGTTCATTACTGAAGTTGCTGCGGTTGAGTGAGACAGCCCAAGTGCATGTCCAATTTCATGAAGCGCGACGGAGTACAACTCGTTAACGTTGCGGAACGCGGCTTTGGAATTGAATAGAATGTCACCGGCCCAACTTCCAGAGACAGCCGGATCATGACGTACCGTAACCGCCAACGTATCGCTGGCCATCGGAATCGCGCCGATACGTATGTCTCCGAATCGCAAATCACCTTGTGTCGGACCGCTGATTCCGAATGGCTCTCCCTGGTCAGAACGGTAGCCTACATTGATCGAAGCCTCGCGAGACCACTGCTGGAATGCCCTTAAGATTGTGGATTCAATCTCACTGGTTGCAATCGTGCTAGCGAAGGCGGTAAACAAATTGCTGGAATAGTTGGAAATTCTAGTGCCGTCCGGTGCGAAACTCACGGTCAAGCGATCAGGCGATAACCAGGGAAACGCTGGCGGATTCTTAGCATCAAATTCGGGACTATTAGAGAGTGCCCCGACGTTGCTGTGGTGAAACAGAGGCAGTTTGGATTCGTTCGTAGGACTTAGGGCCACGTCACTCATGATGTTCTCCGGTCCGATTCGATGCTGGCAAGGTTAAATCCTCAATGGTTTGAAGCGCTTCACGCAAACGACGTATGTCGCTAGAGGTGGCGAGGGGTGCCAAGTCCGGGTCACGATCCCAGTATTGCAACACCAGTTCTGGGGATATTTTTGCAACACTAGCCAATATTCTCATGGCTTCTTGACCATCGCCAGGATTAACGACGGAAGTTTGGGCATAAACCCCAGCGATACGGTATTGGGTGTCCGGAGAACTGTCTAGCGCCAATGCTTGTGAGGCAATCTCGAGCGCAAGAGTTCGTTCCCCTGTCCTCGCAAGCAAGACCGCGAGAGTTGCATGAGCGGTCGCATTTCGCGGCTCGATTTCAATCACTTGCTTCATCGCTTCAATGGACGCCGCAGTTTTTTCAGGCGAATTCGCCAGGATCGCCGAGATGTTATTCCATGCAGTCGCCGAATTAGGAAACCGGCGGGTGGCTGAATAAAAGTCCAGTAAACCGCCTTCTTGGTCGCCGCGTTGGAGACGCAGGACACCTCTCGTCAACAGGCTTTCTTCATCTTCGGGTTCGCTCTGCAAAAAAGTTTCCAAATCGCGTTCCGCGTCGGACGTCAATTTCAAAGCGTGATAGACTTGAGCCCGAAGGTGTAGTAGTCGAGCCTCGCTACCTGGGCATTCGATCGCACGCGACAAGTCTCGTTCGGCGGCATGCCAGTCCTGTTGTTCCATGTAGATCAAGGCCCGGTTGCCGAAAGCTGCTGGATCTTGGGGATCCAATTCCACAACGTGCGAATAGTCATCCAGTGCCCCTTTGTAATTGCCTAAATCGTAACGAACTCGCCCGCGGTTGTACCAAGCAATTGCCGAATTCGCATCCAATCCGATACATACAGAATAGCTGGCTTCGGCCGACGGCAGATTGTTGGCCGCCGCGTGAGAGTTTCCAAGTATAAGCCAGGCTTCTGCATCGAGCGGATCATCTTGAATCACACTTTGGAGTTCCGATATCGCACGTTCGATATTGCCCTCCATGTACCATTCATTGGCCAATAGTCGGCGATCGATGGATGAAATTGCTGGGCGAGTCATCGCGCTCTTTCGCCAAGTGTCAACATTGCTTGCGTCCCCGACAAGTTCGGCGTAACGACTTTTCTGCAGACCAAACGCAGGGGCTTCCTCCACGCCATCGATATGCGAAGTTAGCCACTCGTGCTGCGTTTCGATCGCAGTCAGTCGGAGTTGACGCTCCTCGGAATTCTCAACGTTGGCGATAGTACGAAGCCAGGCACCTGCCAAGGTGAGACGACTGGCCACGACATCATCCAGCCAACTTTCGTTTGCCAATGAGTTCGCCTGATCCGATATATTTCTTGATGCTTCCCAAGCCTTGATGACTTGAGGGGCTTCTTCCAAAACTTTCAATAAAGCCGTTGCTCGCACATCAACTTGAGCGGATGGTAGGTCGACGACCAGGAGCGGTAATCTAGCTTGAAGTAGCTGTTGATTCCATCGCTCAATGGATGCCTGATTTTCCCAGCGGGTTAATTGTTGTTGACCAGTCACTAATGCAATGGTTAGTCCCGCTAGTAAGATGATCGCGCAGAGTGCTACAGAAGTTCCCGACATCAGTCTTGGATGATGAAAACACCAGTTTCGAGACCTGACTTTCAAGGATCGATTAGGAGCAAACCGAAGAGGTTTACGATTTAGGAAGCAGCCAAGATCTTCCGCAATTGCAGCGGCCGATGGATATCGCTGCTCCACTTTGTGTGACAAACACTTGTCGACTATTGCTGCAAGGTCGATCGGCAATTGAGGAGCTAGTTGGCGGATCGGAGCAATTGCAGTTCTCCGATCATGTATGAGTCGCTCGATTTGGTCGTCAAAGGACCCCGCATATGTCGAAAATGGGCGTTTCCCGGTAAGCAGCTCAAAAAAAACTATAGCCAGCGAATACAAGTCGGAATCCGGTGTTGCAATCCCGCCTTCCTTGACACACCTCAGATGCTCGGCCGACATATACGGCAACGTCCCACCGATTGCCTGGATTGCACCATCTTCTTGACTAGTGGCTAGATTGAAGTCAAGCAGCAAGGGACGCCCGGCATCACTAATCAAAACGTTTGCGGGTTTGATGTCACCGTGAACGATTCCGAGCGAGTGTGCATAATCGAGCCCTTCCGCTAACTGCTGCCAGATCCATGCAAGTGATTGGAAGGGAGCTCTATCACCAAGTGCGAAGTATCGAGTTTCACTCGACGACGTAGATGGCTGCGGAACGAAATCAATGAGTTTTGGCGACACCAAATCCGGAAGCGTTTTCGCCTTGTAGTCGGCAATGGTTTGGATCAGCTCTCGACCGGTCGATCGTGTCGAACCGAATCGTTGAGATTCGGACAACAGGTCCGCAAGGGTCATGATGCCAAGAAACGGCATGCAAATGGCTTGTAAACCTCCCTCCTGGTGGACCGAAAATACTGGTACAATGTTGGTGTGCTGCAACCGAGCCAACCGTTGTGCCTCGGCGTTTTGCCCTCGGGTGACCTTTAACGCGACCAATCGTCTTGCCAAATCGTCTTGACGCGCCAGGTAGACTTGGCCAAAAGCACCTTTCCCAAGTATCCCAATCAGCTGAAATCCAAGGAACATGGCGTGGGGTTCGGGAAAGTCACTGGGATTGTTTCTGTTGGTTAACACTACTTGGCGTTCCGCTTCAGCGCGAATCCGCGCGACCGCGGCCGGCTGTTCCAATAACTCGGGAAAGCGGTCCAAGTAATCTTCGACTGAATAGGGCAGATGGCGTGAATGTCGAAACTCTAGGTCCACGCGAAGTAGCTCTTCCAGCAGAACAGGGCGTTGGACATGATTTATGTCCAAGAGAAAGCGATTGATTGATGGCACGCTGTTGTCGCTGTTGGACCATTCTCGCTCAAACTGTAATAAGAGCCCTTCGGCCTCGTTCGAAAGGAGCGACGTGGTCGCTGGCTTCCGGGCGGAATGGCATGGCATGGATCTCATGCTTGACCCTCTAACGCTTCGCTGAGTTGTTTGCGGAAACCCTGGAGGATCCGTTCGATCGAACGTTTTGCCCGCCGAGTTTTTTCAGCGATTTCGCTGATTTCACGGCCTTCGATCCGCAAATAGACAATCTCATGATGTTCCGGCGGCAAGGTTTGGATCAACTCCTCGATAGTTAACTTCAGAATCTGAAATGCCGATTCCTCGTCGTCCTGCGAAACAGGAGAGTCGAGTTCGTGTTCCAAAGATCGCGTCCGGCCCACCGATCGTTTGGACGCCCGATGATGATTGCCGCAGGCGCGGATCTTATTGAGGGCGATCACCAACAATAATCTCCAAAAGCCATCGGCGTCACCAATGTCGTATTGCCCGTCGGAAGCCCGCCGAAAAAACGTTCGAAAAACGCTTTGAACAATGTCTTCCCCGGATACTCGCACGGCCAAATCTGCCGAAATCGTTCGATCGGCCATGTGCCTGAGTTTTGTCGCATATCGCAAGTACAACGTGGTAGCGGCATCTTGCTGACCAAGACGCACTTGCCTCAAAAGCGAAAAATCGGTTGTCTGTTCCATCATTAAAAGTCTCGCGATCATCCAGCGTGCTAGCGTAACGCAAGCACGTTGGGCACGGCTCGAACGGGATGCCGACGTTGGCTGAGCTGTTCGTCGACCAATGTCCGATAAATTGGCGACGTTCGGTTCCGCCCATCGCTTTGCAGCACTCGAAATTCTACCGAATTTTAGACCCGTTGAGGAATGCCTCAACGCACCGGTTCGACCAATATTGGTGGCTTTTCGAGCCCAGCTCTCACATTGTCCTGTGGAAGAGTTGGAAAACCCAATCAGATCCGCCAAAAAACTCTCGTTTTGTTTAGGCTTTTGCCGACCACCTGGGGACAGGCAAACCACCTGGGGACACACAATGTTGTTGGAGGCTATCGCACAGACGACTTGCGTTGGCCAACCGGGGTGGCCAACCGGGGGACAGACAACTTTCGCCTTTCCCGTCCTGGCACTAGAAAGTTGAGTGTCCCCGGAAGCGTCCCTTCCCCGGAAGCGTCCCTCTCGAAAGTTGGGTGTCACCGGAAGCGCCTTCAGCGAAGCTTACCGGAGAGTAAAACGCGAAGATTAATCGACACAAAAGCTTAGCTCGCTGGGCTTCTGCCATACAGAAACGTCCGCCTGGGAGCGGACTCGGTCTCCAAAGCCGTTGGACAGTGCTCGAATCACTGCGTTCCTGCTGACCTGCCACGGGGACTCGATTGAGCATGGCACCTGTCTTGTAAACAGGTCCATGCTAGCGCGAATCCAGTCATCGGTTCTAGCAACTGAACTCGCCTTTTCATTACTTTGTCAGTAAATCTTGAAGCCAACTTTCAAGATCGCGTTTTGGATCGCCTACGAGCGGACGCACACCCAGTGCGACTACTTTTCCGCTCTGGTCCATGAGAATCGTCGTTGGTATCGCTTCGATGCCGAAGCGATCGGCAATTCTTTGGTTGCACTCTTCACCAGCTGTCTTGTCATCACAAAGCTGTACCCAAGGGAGTTGATGCTGGGACGCGAAGTTCTTGATCCGAGCCGACGCCGCATGAACCGCGATGCCAACGATCTCGAAACCTCGATCCTTGTAAGTTGAGTGGATCCGCTTGAGTGCCGGAATATCTGCAATACATGGTGCGCAGTGCACGCCCCAGAATTCGAGCAATACAACTTTGCCACGAAGTGACTGGATGTCAAATTGTTTATCATCGACCGTGAAGGACTGTAGTTGTAGTATGGTATCGATCATTTCCAGCCGATTCATCACGCTCTCAACCTTCCGAGCAGTGATTCTTGCGGAATCGGTTGAGAACTCCGAACGCTGCGCAAGCTGGCCCAAAAGCCAATGCCCGAAACTTTTTGCTTCAGCTAACTTTCCAAGTATTTCCGCCAGTAGAAGAACTGCTTCAGACGACACTCGTGATTCACGCACCCCAAAGTTTGGCGCGCTCGCAATAAAAGACCGATTAGCGGCCAAGTATGAACGGAGTTCGTCTTCCGTAGCTGGTAGCGAGCCATTAATAAGCGATCCTCCCCAGAATTTGAGATGACAGAATTCAGCTTCGCGTCTTTCCGCCTCAGTCAAGCTTTGCGAATCATTCTCGAGATATTCATAGGCTTGTCGAATTGCCTTAAATACCGAAAGAGCATTCGATGATTCGACAAGTCCTTCTGTTTGAACAGATCCATCCATCTCGCGCATGAACTCTAACATCCGTGGAGCGGAATGATCTGCAGGCACCTCATACTTGCTGCGTTGAATGGCTCGGCTTCGCAAGCCGTCGGCGACCAGTAAAGCGGCCACAATAAGTACAAGAATTAGCGGAACGGCATAAACACGAATTTGTCTCCACCGCCTCCCTAGGTTGAAGGTCATGTCGAGTTCCTTGTTAAATACCAGTAACACCCCATCGCTGCGAATGCTCCTCCAATCACAAAGGCATTTGTTGCGTATCGATTGGCGAAAGCATTTCCTTCCGCTGGGATGTCCAACACATATCCAAGAATGAGCACCACACCCAGAACGAAAAACGGGCTGAACAAGCCGCAGAGAACCGGTACTCCATTCGATTTCAGCAAAGCAGACACAGCGAGCGCGCCGCCTAACGTCGCGATGATTATCGAAACGTAGGTGAGAATACCTGTTGCGAAAACCAAGCGGTTCCGCAAATAGGAACCCGCTGGAACATAGGCGGAGACCTGATGGGCTGTGATGTTCGTCAGTATATGCACAAAGATCATTAGTCCGACTGGGACAAGGACGACGCTGAGTTTACTGACAAGATTCTGTTTTCGAGTCGGCGGCAGGCAAGCGAGAAACTCTGCAGAACGATCACTGCGTTCCAGAGTAAAAACACTTCCCGCCATCAAGGCTGCCATAAAAGCGGTTGCGAGAAATCCCAAATTACTACCGAGAGCCAGGACAAGCAAAGTCATGGCAGTCCCCCAAGGCGTACTCGCATCGGGAAGACTTTCTCGATGGATTACAATCGCGGTAACCAAATAGGAACAACCTGTCACCACAACCGCTGATCGCAAATAGTTCCGCAATAGTCGAGCGTCTTTTCTAATGAGAGCCCAGATCATTGCATGCCTCCTCGATTTGACTCTTTTGTCCTCGCACGACGTCCTTGAAGATGTCCTCCAAGTTCAGATCAAAAACCTCCGCGTTCACGGCGTCATTTTCGTTTACGAGTTGATTGAAAAGCGCGTCCGAAAATTGGTCGATGGTAACAGTCCATTCCCTCCGAGCAATCCTCTGAAAAAGAACCTGTGGCGGTACTATTTTCGGCAGCTTCCCATCTGGCAAAACGATCCGAATTCTCTTGATCCTGCTACGTAAGTCGTCGACCGTTCCACGTATTGCAAAACGACCGTTGACCATGATTGCAACGTCGTCAGCAACTCGCTCGACATCATCCACGTGGTGGCTAGAAAAGAGAATCGTCCTCCCTTTGCAGGTATGGCTCTGGAGAATGCTCTCCAGAAAATCTTCGCGAATGATTGGATCAAGCCCTGAGGTTGGTTCATCAAGAATCAAAAGATCGGGATTGTGCGCGAGTGCGATGATCAAGCCGAGCTTAGCGGTCATGCCTTTGGAAAGTGCGGCAACTCGCATTTTTGGCAATAGCTCAAACTTCAACAAAAGGTCATTGGCGAGAGCGTCGTCCCAGCGCTGGTACAATTTACTCACAAACCCGAGCACCTCCTTGATCGACATCCATCTGTAGATGTGATGCAATTCAGGCACATAACCAATCCTATTACGAATTTCTTGCGAAGGGCTAATCGCATCGTGGCCGAACAGGAAGATGTCTCCAGAATCAACCGAGGTCAAACCCATTAGCATTCGAATAAAAGTGCTTTTGCCTGCTCCGTTCGGACCCAGCAAACCCAAGGTCATCCCCTCTTGAATCGACATGTTTAGCGAATCGCAGGCAAGGGTATTCCCATAGCGTTTGGTCAAGTTCCTAACTTCCAAGACCGCGGCTCCTTCGGGCAACGTCATTTATTCGCTCCCTCCAAGTTCGCACGCATTGCCGATTCGAAGACTAAACGTATCGCATCGGGCGTCATGCCAGCCTTCATGCCCTGCCGAATAGACGCACTCAATTGACGGCTCAATCGCTCTTCGGATGTATTCATTCGACTACGGTTGACCTTGGTCACGAAGATACCGACGCCACGTCGTGATTCGACGACACCTTCACGCTCTAACGCATCGTAGGCTCTTTGAACCGTATTCGGATTCACTTTGATGTCGATGGCTAATGCACGGAGGGACGGCAGCATCTCCCCCGCTTTGTATACACCCGAATCAATGCAACGCCGCAGATGATCCGCGATCTGTCGAAAAATGGGAATTGGACTCTTGGGATCAATCAACATCGGGCAGCTCCAGGATTAGTGCACTAATGCAGTGTAGTGAAAGGAAATCATCTAGTCAAGCGACGGGACGGCAACCGGAGGACAGGAACCCCCAACCGGGGGACACACAACTTTGGACCAACCGGGGCGCAGCCCGTGAACACGCAATGTGCGCGGAGCCAAACAAGGACAAGGAGCTAATCGGGGACCAAGGAGCGAAGGGCTACGCCGTGAAGGATTCTTTCCGTCTAAAACCGGCCCGCAGGAGCCAAAACAACCCCAACCGGTGTGCGTGAGTCACCGGCTAGAGCCGGCCCAAAAGTCAGAAAAGGCCCGCGGCGCGGACACAACAGTACCGGTCTGGCTTGAAAAATTCCTTCGCGACCAGAACTAACTGGGGACAGGAACCTAACTGGGTAACTGGGCACACAAAACTTTCGTTGGCCAACCAGGGGACACACAACGTTCGCCTGTTCGTTGGCTAACCGGGGGGCGTGATCAACCGGGGGACAGACAACTTTTGCCTGGGGACGAGGAACGCTGGGTTCCAAACGCGCCGCGACCGATCAAAGCACGTTGGCTACCCGTCCGGGCACTAGAAAGTGGAGTGTCTCCGGAAGCTCCTCATCCCCGGAAGCTCCTCCAACCTCAAAAACCCGACCATGCCGCTGGTGGACGCTTTCGCATCGTTGCTATAATCACTGCATCTTCGCACTTTGCCAGAAGAATGGGCCGTACACCTAATCACCTCAATGCACAATCAACCTGTCTATCCCAGTCAGGATGGAATGCTATTCGGAAGGTCATCGTGATGATGTATTACGTCTGGAAATTTCTAATAACAATCTCGGCCTTGATGATCCTTTCATCCGTCGCCTGCGGGCAAACGTATACGTTTTCCGTCTTATATTCGGTAGAGTGGTTGGTAGACGAGAGCCATGTCATCGTCATTGCGGAATACGCCGATGACATAACCGATACGAAACCGAAAATTCTCAGGACTCTCAAGGGCCAGCAAGACCTTATTCAATGGCCACTTACCAAGGTCATCCGTCGAACAGATGCTGTGCAACCAGACTCTGCGGGTCGGATTCGCCTATTGTTTATCCGTGGTACCGATGAATTGTTACAGTCGGTCCAACTGAGCCGAGGATACACGCGGGAACCTTCGATTCGAGAAGCTTTCCTTGGGGTATCTCAATTTGGAACTTTGTTCTTATCCGAAACGGATTTCTTGCGTGCTGTACAGCGAAGAGCCAGAGGTCCTCGGACTGCAACCGTTGCTCGATATCGGAATATTCAGGAAATCAAGCCTGGAGAGGGATGGATCGCGAGCACAAGTGAGTTCCCGCTTCAAACTGGTGAAGATTACTTCTCGATTGTGGTTCCCAGCGATGAGGAGCGACGAGATTATTTTCTCCAACAGCTGGAAGAAGGGAACGTTCAGGAAAAAACAACTGCCCTCTATGAACTGGCTTCGTTCAAAGACCAACGAGCTACTGAAGCGATCGTCAAAGCGATGAAATGCGAATACGCTGAAGCAGCGCACACCTTTCCTCTGGAATCTGATCGCGCGGAATGGGTTCGATTACTCGCAACGAGTATCCATGACGGTCGCGAGAAGACCGACATCGGTGAAAGGCTTGAACAATTGCGACAGCTCCCTCTCGACGACACAGGCGAGCCTTATCCGCTGGATAAAGTCGCCATGTTGGCAGAACTGCCAACCTTGAAACGAGAGGTAGACCTTTTGGAAGCATTGGGCAAAAAAAAGCTCAACAACCTTCCCCCAATCGTTCCCTATGGTCCGCCGCCTACGCCTTTCGAGGCCGAAATGGTAATTCAAACGACTCGTCGCCGGATGGCTCAGTTTGAAAAAAGCATGATGCTCCACGCGGATTCAGAAAAACTCAAGGCCGATGTTTCGGCCGCTCGAAGTGAACTCAGCAATGCCGACCAAACCCAACTCTGCAGTGACGGTGAACTGGTCCATCGCCTCGCGGAAATGAAACGCAGACTCGATGTGATGCGAGTCTTGGGGAAAAAGGACGAGTTTACAGAAGGGGCTAAGATGTTGGAGTTGTTTGAAAGTGAACTCCGTTCCAAAAGCGAGTCGCTTGCCGATGACTTGGTCCGTTGCAACCAACTGCCACCTGACGACTACTCGTCCAATGATCGAGAGGCCTTGTTGCGGCGGGTCGAATCAACTTGGACAGAAGCAGCTCCGGATCGATTACCGATACATGTCGGGCTGGTCAGCAACTGGGAAAGCGTACCCCACTGGGAGCTTCGTGACGACGTTCTCGTCGCAATCGATCGCCGGCAGATGATCGGCTATGTGCTCGTTTCCTGCAATGAAGAGACGTTAGTTCGTTATGACATTTTGCTTCGACGAGATTCTATCGCACGTTATCCGTCAGACAAGCAAGATCTTCCCGCTAGCGACGAATCTCGAATTCAAGCATCGCTAGTTGATAAGATTGACGGGGAACCGAGCTTGCAGCAACGTCTCACTCGCGAGGAATTGGCGAGGCACAAGCAAAAGTTTGACCTGCAATAGTGGTTGAGAAAGCTCTTCTAGCAAATAGTTAAGGCGATGCCACCCGCTGAGGCGGAACAGTGGAACCAGGAGCCCGAACGATTTGAAAAACAGTCTTCTCGTTCGCCGGTCAATCGACATTCAATTGGCGGGAAAGGGAACGCTAAGTGGTGACACACCACTTTCGCGGGAGAGAGGGAACGCTTGGTGCCAAACGCTCTGCCACCGATCCTCGCATGTTGGCTACCCATCCAGACACTAGAAAGTGGAGTGTCCCCGGAAGCGTCTGGAAAGTTGACCGTCCCCGAAAGCGACCGTCGGAGTCGTTCATCGAACGCTCGCTGCACTAAGCGTTTCGCACCAAGTATTTCTCCATGATGGCCTTGGGGACTCTAGAATTCCATTTCCGTCAGCTCTCCGTTCATCGCAGTGGGACACGCGACGACTTCTGGATTGATTAGCCTTCTGTAGTTTCCGACAGCCTTGCGCAGAGAATTTTGCGGATCTTTGCGATGCGGTGAATAACAATGTTTCGCGTTGTGGTCTTTTTGGTGACGAATTCTGACGCGGTTGCGATTTCAGTCGCCGTCATACCCGTAAGATAAAACCAAAACGTCAACTGATGCGACTCAGGAATGGCCGATGTCAAATCTTCGAATCGCTCCAATTCATCCATACTGAAGTCACGCTGAATCCAAGCGATGGCTTGTTCGCGTGTCATCGTTTCGAGTTGTTGCAAGACCTCGGGAGCGGCCCGGTGTGATCCCGCTTCACTCCGGTCTCGCTGTCGTCGTTTATGGGTGTTCAGTTTGGTCGGTTCGGGCGAATCTTCCAGCCGACATTCCCGCCGCACATCGCGAGATTGACACAGATTCTTAGTAAACGCGTTATTCGCTTTGTTCTGAATGATACGAATAATGATGAGTCGTATTTCATCTTCCGGTCGATCTTTATAGTTATCGGTTGCCGTGAAGATGCTTTTCATCACCGTTTGAACTAGATCACTGAGGTCAAGGCGAGTGGTTAACCGCCTCAACTTCTCAGCGTATTTACTAACCACAAGTCGATGCAAAACAAACCGAGCCAAGTTGTTAGCAGTATCGCTTGAACGATCCGGAGATCGCAGTTGATCGTATATTTTCGAAAAGTTTATACCGGCCACCGACTCGCCAGAGAAATTGACAGCTTGAAGTTCATTCATTTCATCAATCTTTCAACACGGAATCCAACCTTGCTACCGATTCGACTACTGCAACCGTCCAATCTTCACCAACCTTGTAAACAAGAACTTCTAGCTTGCCGTCACCGTTTATTCGACAACTCGCGCAAGCTCCTTCGGGCAATTCTTGCTCTAAGTTCAAGGTCAACAATCGCCACTCTTTCAAATCGAACCAATAACAGTCGATTCGCCGAGCGTGGCATTCACAGAACCAAATTCGATTTTCTGCATCGATTCGCGGTTGCCCAAGCCCACCGATCTGGTTCGGGACATCCACTAAGGTTTTCCATTCGCCGACCCCCGTCCGTTCGCTGAGTCTTTGTGTCAAATGATCCCAAGCCAGAACACGATCATCCGTTGTCAATAAAATTTGATTTCCGGGCGAGTTCCAATGTTTTTCAAATTCCCAGTTGCCTTTCAGGTCATTCCGTCGAACGGCATACAAGCAGGGGGCATCCGAGCCTTGCCCATGCAACGGCGTTAGCAACAATCGACTGACCCCAGCGCTGTCCGTTGATAATGACGTTTTCGCTCCCGCGGCATACTTCAAGAACTGCAGCTCCCACTCGCCAGGAGTCCGCGGGGGCTGCGATCTGGCATAGGTTTGAAGATTGAAATCGAAATGCGAAACTTCAGCGACTTGTCCATCTGCAGAAAAGAAGATCTGCGCGGAGTATCCCATATTGCCAGTCGCTAAAACCAACTCGGTCGGCCAAACTCCGTCATGCTCTGGTTCATACGCCAACAACACCCGCCCGTTGTAGGTTCCATTCTCTAACAATCCTTGGCGAATGACGGCAACCAATCGGCCCTGAGGAGATAATGCTAAATGAGCGGCCCAACATGGCCCTTTTTCATCACCTTCGAATCGAAGTGGCAAGTACTTCCAGATACCATCTCGCTTGCGTAACAAAGCCAATCGCCGATCTGGAGCGCTATCTCCAGCCGAGCCACTTAGCAACGGCACAAGCGTGTGTCCTGCCCGATCCGCGATATCACTAATCACACTCCTGTCACCAAGCAAAACGGCGGGGCCAGTCAAATCGCCACTTGGCCAGTGCACTACTCCAGCAGCCTGATGTCTCTGGACGGGCTGAAGTTGATGGATAGCTTTTCCATAAGCCAACTGGCCATCCTTCCCAGCCACCAACAGCGATGTACCGCAACTCCCAACCGCGATGGCGTTCCCGTCGCGAATTGGGGATTTCATACGATAGGTCTGGTGCAAATGTTCGCCGGCGATAAAGCAGATGTCATCACTGATTGATAGCCCTACGATTCGTCGTTTGTCGACGGTCGGTTTCAAATCGATGCAATCCGGTCCAAGCGGCGCCAGCGACAACCGACGCAGTTCAGGGTGATTGAACGACCCGATCGCATTGACGCCCAGTCCTGTGGCCGAGCTATGCAACAAGCCACCTTCTTTGATTGGACTGAAACAAAGAGCTGTACCGCCAGGCCCCGTAACTCGTAGGTCTGCCAATTGTTGTCGCTCCCAAAGTTCCGTATCGATCACTTCAAAGCATTGCCCGGCACCAAAAGCTCCCACAAATTGCCCCGACTTGCTAAACGCGACCCGTCCGGAGTTGATCTGAAGATTGGCCGTACCAATTGTTCCGACTCCCTCAGCAACTTGCCCATTATTGAAGAGATGACTGTGCAATTTTCGGCCCGTATTCAAATCGAAAAGGTGCAGCGTCGAAGTGACATCCAACGCCGCAATCAGGTTGCGAGTTTCATTTACGGCAAGGCTGACCAAATTTTCCGGCGCTTCGACCCGGCGTAACTCGCTCAGGTTTCCGTTGTTCATGCGCCAAAACTTAATCAGACGATCGTTCCCAACCGTGACCGCATCGCCGTTGGCTAAAACGGCGAGGCCTGCCCGACCACCAACGTGAGCGTCGGAGACTTGCGCCAACACTCGGTCCTCGTTGCAGTCGATCACTGCCAAGGCCCCGGTTCGACTCAACGTCCAAAAACAACTGGTCAACGAAGGATGACCTTCTACTTGGGGAAAAGGCCCAACCTTGGTAGCTAACTCCCGCCATGGATTTAGCAACTGTGGTTCCGTTGATGAGAATAGTTTGACTGTGCCGGTGCGACTTATTTGCAACCAACCGGATTGTGTAGATTCCAGACAAATTGAATTGCGATCTTCCAGCGGGGAAATCAGATGCAAGCGATCAGGCCTCGGTACGCGTAGCTCCATCCGCAAGCCTATATCGGCAGCCAACAAATACTTACCATCTTCCCAGACGTGGGCACCCCCTTGATCATCCAAGGCCACGATTCGATTGCCGAACCGACAGGCCTGCCGCAACTCCAATCGAGTGGGTCGCGCCGGGATCTGATAATTTTGTTTGGCTTGGAGCACCAATGTCTTGTCGTTACGAGTTACCAGGAACTCTTCAACTGGTCCCTCGCGGCTTGCAACCAGCATCCGCAATGTGTCTTCCACTACCTGAATCCGGCAATCATAGGCCCGTGATTCACAATGGTGTTTGGCTAAGATTTCCAGCTCTTGATTCACCAGCCAAACCAAACCATTTCGTTGGACAAAAACCCAGCCAGAAAGTTCGGGGACAAAACGCACCATGTCAATCGCCGATTCGGAATGCCATTCGTATCGAATCTGCCAGTCCAGGTCGTAGATTCTCACAGTACCTTCTGCATCGACCAGCATCACATTGCCCTGGGTCGTCTTGCGGATGAAGTGCAAAGCCTTTTCATGTCGCAACCTTTCAACAGGTGGCTGACCCAACAGCGAGTATTGAATCACTCGGCCATCAAGAAATGCTGCCAAGAGCGAATTGGGACTTTCCCAAGTGATCGACACCGGGAATTTCAGCGGGTCATGCCCGTTGTTGTCACCCGTTTCAAAGGTCCAACGTGGCATCGACCGATTTGTCGTTGGATGTGTCGCACCCGACAACACACTTGCCTCCAATTTGCCGGTTTCAATTTCCCAAACGTCGATGCGTCCCGAGCGATCGACCGAAGCAAGTTTTTTTTCGTCACTTGAGATTTCGTAATCGTAAAGACCACGATCACTTGCGCTAAAGTGAGACTTGGGAGTCATGCCGATGTGGGCCAAATTTTCCAGCCACCGAGTGTCCAAACTCGAGAATCGAGAGTTTCGAAAATGTAGTTCACTCAGTTCATTTTGAGCCACCAGCAATTTTCCGGCATCTATGGCAAATTGCGCAGCTTGGCAAATCGCACGAACTTGTTGGCTTTCGGCAAAACGGGCGGCATCTTCTGCCGCAAGACTCGCGGCTTGGGCCGCTTCTCGCAGTTTTCGTTCGGCATCTGTCGCTTGCTCGGCAGTCAGTCGGCGTTCGTCGGCCGCTTGTGCCAACGCACCCTCAGCCGCGGCGGTCCGCATCGATTGAACAGCGGCAAACAGAATCGAAATGAAGGAAAACACGAGCAACGCCACAATGCCAGCTGCTTGCGGTTCCCTTCTAGTCCAGCGTGTCAGTCGAACTGGCCAAGCGATTGGCCGCGCGTGAATTGGTTTGTTTGCCAAATACCGGCGCAAGTCCTCCGCTACATCCGCTGCCGTGTGATATCGATTCTGCGGTTCCTTTTCGAGACACTTCATGATGATGGTGTCCAAGTCACGCGAAATACTGGGGTCTTTTACCCGCGGGGATAGCGGGACTTCACGACGAATTTTCGCCAGACATGCTTCGCGCGACTTCCCATGAAACGGCAATCCGTTGGTCACGATTTCATACAGGATGACCCCCAGGGCATGAATATCAACGGCCGGTCCAATTTTCTCTTGTCCCGTCACTTGCTCGGGAGACATGTAGGCGGGCGTTCCTAACAATTCGCCACTGCGACTCAATTGAGATTCATCCAAGAGTCGGGCCAAACCAAAGTCAATGATGACCGGCTGATCGTTTGGCCGCACCAAAATGTTCATCGGCTTGATATCTCGGTGAACCACTTGCCGTTGGTGCGAGGCGTCTAATCCATCAGCAACTAAAGCCACAATCGATAGCAATCGATCTTGGTTAGGACGCTCCTTATCGATCAGCTCTTTCAAATTCTGGCCGTGGATCAACTCCATGGCAATGTACCAATAATCTCCTTCAAAATCGTGATCGTAAACTGTGACGACGCTAGGGTGCTGTATTGATGCAATCGCCCTCGCTTCGGTTCGAAATCTGGTCATCGCGCTGGTAGAATCAGCTCGCTCGAATTGAATCAGCTTGAGAGCGACACGCCGATTCAACCGTTCGTCCCAGGCCTCGAAGACGATCCCCATTCCCCCATGCCCCAATTTCGCCAACGGTCGATAGCGGCCAATTTGACGGTAATGAATCGTACCGTCGGGGTTCGGACTTGGCTCACCCGCTGTTTCTGGAAACGTCTCCGCATGTGAAAAGTGCGCGATGTCCGTCGAACCATGGTTGAGAGAATTGGAACTGGCTTGATTTGCTTGGTGGAGGCTGGACACAACCAACTCAGATTTCTCAAGCAATTCCAGAACCAAATCTTTATGAGCGGGGAACCGTTGAACGTATTCCTGAGGATTTACGACTCGGTATTCACGTTCCAAAAGTTCCAATTCGCTTGGAATAAGAACTTGCAGCAATAACTCGCGCGGCAGTTTCTTGTGCTGGGCCAAGCAGTCTTCGATAGAAATAGGGGTCCGAGTGCCCCAATTGGCTTCGAAATTGGACAAAACCTCGTCAATCGCAAGGTCAATATCCGCGTGGTCAAAATTCTCAGACATTAAAGTCACCGCAATACACCAACTGCAACCACCCAATGACAGAACGCCCGTTTAAATCTATCCCAATCGAACCAATTTTTGAGCGCGGAAAAAATCGGAAACTTAGAAAATTGTTTCGCTTTCTCCGCAACTCCCTCTGAAACCCCAAGAATTGCGAAAAAATGAAGTTTTCCTGCGATTCTCGCGGCGGCATCGAGATGGAGATGATCGGGAACCCGCGACTTGGGGCGATCACGCATGCCCGTGCCACGGAACAACGAGGAGCGCCAACACCGCGATACCCGACTGACCGGTTGTCCTACCCAAATGTTGTATGGTCCCGCGACTCGAATCCCGGCACCTAGCCTTGCTAAACAGGATCGCTCCGTGGTGGCGGTCCGTCAGCCACAATTCGACATAAGTTCAGGACGATTCCAAGCTTTTGAAGACACTCATGTCCAGCACCAAACTTTTCCAACAAATCAAAACGAACCTGGCTCGGGAAAGTTCAGCGCGGCTGGCCAAGATCATACAGGATACCCAGTGCGAGCAATGGTCACCTGACGCCATCGCCGCCGCACGCGATTTGCTCAACGAACGGGCTGCCGGCCTACAAATCGAGCCGGAATCCGCCACGATCGACGATGACGAGTCCGAGCCCCATTCCCTTGATTTGAGTCGCGGTTTACGGACTCATTTCGATCATTCGTCGCATGCGAAGTCCGTCTTCAAACGACTGCAAGCCTATCTTCCGCCCGTCGCTTCCGCGTATCAACCGAGCGGGAAAATGCCTGCAGGCACCGTTTGGAAAATGAGCGTGGCAGCGGCGAAAGGAGTTATCTATGGCATTTGCACCTTTATCACGACCGCTGCGTTATTCTTGATCTGTTGGGTTGGCATTGAAGCCTTGGCCAGTACTCAAGTCGGCAACAACGCCACACTTTTGTCGTTTTTACTGGGCATCTTCTTGGTCGTCGTCCAAGCCGTCATCCTCGGTTCCGCTTTTCCCGCCATCGGTTTAGCGGTCGCGACGCCTTTGGCAAATATCAACAAACAAGTCAAAAACCGCAATAGTTCGATGCTGATTCTATTGGCCGCCTTCGCTGCCACAATCGCGGTTACCGCGGTTTGGGGACTCGCCACTCTGGAACCAATTCAGCGGCTCTGGGAACCAGCACTCAAAGCGTCCTTTGCCGACGCCAAAAGCCCTTGGGCAAGACTGTTGTTCGTCGATCACTTCCGTGAGTTCCAATTCGTTGGATTGGGATTGACGATCTGGGTAAGTTGCGGATTGGTTTGGCGATTGTGTCGCGAGGCAAAGTTCTGTGAAGCATGTGATTGCTACATGCAGGAATTTCGACTTGCTCATTTAAACGCGGGCGACACGGATTCCGCCGCAAGACTTGTAAATGGAAGAGATTTTCCCACTCTGTGTAGGCAACTGAGACAATGGGACCGGAATGCCACACATTTTAATGGGAACCTGAAGTTGCACAGTTGCCCGTCCTGTTCCAATGGGTTCTTGGATCTCGTCTTCCGCTATGCGGCGACTTACGACCGCAAGAGCAGATACTCACCGTCCTTTCTCGAAGAAGAGTGGATCATCGCCTCGGCAAGTCTCACCCGCGAATTGACATTCGCGTTGCAGGAAGCGGTAAACTCCGCGGAGACTTGTGATCGACACTCCAATGACTCCTATTCGATACCGATGTAATGTTTCACGAAAGTATTAGAATGACGAAGCGGACGACCTACATCACTTCCTACGCCATTATTATGATAATCAGCGCTATTGCGCTTTCAGGGTGCTCAGAAACGCCGCGTCACCTTCCAACGGTGGCTGAACATGGTGGCATCACCCTCTTCTTTAAAATCGAAAACATCGATGATCTGGAAAACTTGGAAATCATCGAGTCATTGTCAAGTCTGCGAAGTCGGCTTTTACAGCACGATATCCGAAATTTTAGACTTGCTGTTCGGGAGCGAGATGCCAAAGAATCCATTCATGTCGCGGATGACAACGGCACCTCGAAAAAAAGTGAAGAGTTGGAAATTGCCGAAAGCGAACTCCGAGTAGATATTGCCCTGCCGACGAAAATGGCAATGACAGACGACGACGAGATCAATCGGACGCTGCTCCAGACTCTGTGTCAACCGCTTGAGAAACGAGTTGTAGAGATCCTATCTGTTCCGAATTTATTCAAACTTTCGATCCTGGCGGATTCATTGCTCGACTCCGAACTCAACCGCCTTTCCAAGTCCTTCTCCAACATTCGGAAGCCGGCGGTGCTTTCAGATGATAATAAAGTGGTTGGCGAGTGGATTTCCATCGACATCCACAATGACTTGCAATTGGGCCAAGTGTCGCCACAAACCATGATACTGCGAGCGAACCGGGGTGAAACGGCACTTGACTTGCCCGAGGGTTGGGATGGCCAACCCAGCAAACTTCGTACGCACTTGCAGCAACAGAAAATCGTGTTGCTCGAAGTGCTCGCGAAAGTCGAACCTACGGGTACCATCGATTCTCGAGATTTGAAATCTGTTCGGAAGACAAGCGATACGATGGGACGACCAGGCCTGGCCCTCAAGTTCGAGGAGGATAGTGCGCAAAAACTGAGAAGTTTAAGCAGCCGATATGCCGGCCATCCTGGCAACGAGCGTCTGATTGCCTTCGTACTGGATAGTAAACTTCTGATTTCGCTCAGAATCCAAGGATCGTTCGGAACAGATGTGGAGATTGATGGGAATTTCAGTGAATCCGAAATTGACCAGTTGATACGGCAACTCGGCAGCCCCAGCCTATTGCGGATAAGTAATCCGACCAGGACGGAGTGGATGTATCCAAATCAGGCCGAACTAAACTCGGACAACTAACGCAAAAAAGAGATGTAGAACGAGCAACGGTGTTTCGGGTGTGAACCGTCCGGCTTTTTCCGTTGAGTGCAGGTGATATTGATGCTTCGACTATTGGCAATTTTTTTAACGATGGGGATGGCGCTGGCTGGTCTTGCCATCTATGAACTTACCATTTCAATCGCACCAAGCAACGCCGTCTTGCAGTTTTTTCGGATGACTGGCGGCATCGTTTTGGGGGCCGCTTTGGCAACCACTGTCCTATTGTCGATCAAAGTTGA
The DNA here is from genome assembly GCA_016794985.1 of Planctomycetaceae bacterium. Classification (GTDB taxonomy): domain Bacteria; phylum Planctomycetota; class Planctomycetia; order Pirellulales; family Pirellulaceae; genus M30B19. Next base: position 98,968 of record JAEUIQ010000096.1, read on the forward strand.
TCGCATGGCTTTGGCGTTTGCCGCAATCGCGGCTTTGGCGTTTGCATTACACATAAAAATATTCGGAATGATCCTTGGGATACTCTACCTTTGGATTGTCGCGGCAGTATGGAAACAAGCAAAATTGAGAAGGGCGTCGATGACTAGCTCCATTTCTGCCCGGCAAGAAGCCCGAATTACGACGCAAAAACCACAGCGAAGTGTTGGCTTACGTTTTTTGATCTTGGGACCGGTCGTCGTGATTGGCAGCATCGCCATTGGAGTCATGGTCTACTTCGCAAACCAAACCCGCCAAGTCGTACGTCACCAAGCAGATTCGGCTAAAATGCTGCGAGTCGCAATTGCCTTGCAAAATTACGACATGATGATGAAGAGACTACCGCCAGCCTATTGGACCAATGAAAATGGTCGTCGCACGGTGAGTTGGCGGGTAGTCATTCCGTCACTGCTGGATCAAGAATTGAAGGAATTCGACAAAACGATCCCTTGGGATGAAGGGCGAAACGCTCTGCTTTCGCTCGGGAGCCTTGATTGTTTTAAGACGTGCGATAGTCGGACGGAAGATTCAAACTTCACGAACATCGTTGCCGTTGTGGACGAAAACACCTTAATTCATTCGTCGAATACACATCGGCTTGCAGACTTTAATAGTCGCAAACGCAGTAATAGTGATATTGGCATGCTGATTATGTATCCGGAGAGTAAAATCCCGTGGGCCGCGCCGAAAGACGTATCGATTCACGTAGCAGCATACATAATCAAAAATTCTGAGAATCCCTTAGGGACTATCGTGGCACTGGGCGACGGATCCGTGATTAGCATCAAAAGGCATGCGGACGAACAAGAAATCAAACGCTTATTCGACGTGACAGACCCGAAGCCGATCGATTGGTCGAAACTTCGTTGGTGATCGTCGCGTCATTCCGGCTAACAAAAGGACGAATTCGGTTTCCAGAAAATGGTATGCCTTTGGAAACGAGTCCGAGGTCGGAAGTCGAAGTATGCCTAGTACCAAACAACATGGCAATTCTTTTCAAATGAGAATCCAATGAGCATCATTGCTTGTATTGAATGCGGGGGTAAGGTCTCCACCAAAGCGGCCGCCTGCCCGCACTGCGGAGCTCCCGTCGTTGCTACTCCGCCTGTGCTTGTTCCGGTCGATCAGAAATGTTTCGAATGTAAAACCCCATACAATCGCGAACTTAAATCTTGCCCCGCGTGTGGCGCACCGAACGGGAAAAGGACACCGCCAACTACACAAGCCAATTCGCCGGCTCGACCTGCCGATTCACTTGCGCCACAGCATCAAGTAGTCCCAAGTTCTCCCGCTATGAAAACAATCGCTTCCGATGAACGCGTGTCATTGTCGTGGCTGCAAATAGCCGGCATTGTATTCGCCGTGCTATTGTTTATCGCGGGAGTTAGTTTACCGTGGAGTTTGAATGGTAGCCTAATCGAGTTGGGTGGCTTCACATTTTGAGACAACGGTCCTGCGACCAAGACTCTCGACTTTGCAATGCGCGAGGCGTGAAAACAGCGAGCCTCGACAACCGGACGGTAGTGCGACTCTAGCTTGATTCACGTCGCTTTCGACACCAGTTCTATGAATCGCCGCCCTTGTAAGAGCCTTCAAATGGCGATCGGGCCTGAAAAATTGAGAAAATTATTGCACGCTACCGACCGCTAGCAGGATTTATCAAGCGGGCAGATAGGTCCTGGCATTCTCACCCACATCGCTACCTTCCGAAAAGGGACAACTTATGTCACGAGTATCTCGGGTTTTGCTCACTTCTGTTTTGACTTTTTGGGCTCTCTTGCTTTTTCCCAACATTTCGGCGGCCCAAACGGATTCTGCTGAACTGCGTCGCGCGAAACAGCTGATCGAAAAGGAGAAAGTCGCGATCTTAGTCTTCGCGCACCCGACCGCCGACTTTCAATCGATCCAATTGGAGGGGCACAAGGCGCAACGAAATGGATTTTCGTTGGCGTATAAGTTTTATTGGTATTCCCCCATCAGCGAAAAAAAACATACCACCCAGCTTACGTTTCATTTTGATGACAACGGAAATCTCGATTTCATTCAAACGGGACACACCTCTTCACTTTTTAAGCCGTTTTTTGGCTCCAATACCGTTGGTAGCCTGATCAAATCCGAACTGAAAAAAGATGCGTCTCTCCAGAATGACCGCGAATTCATGAAACTGCTGGAGATGAACTCGAAAGAAATACTTGAGAGCTATTTGCGCCGAGACGTTTCGGAATTAGCAACAGTGGTTGCAGGCCTGTTGGACGTAGAAACAACCGAAGCCCCAAGCTCGGTTTTACGAACGACTCCAACTGAAAGTTCCGGAGCGAAAAATAGTTCGGCCAACGATTCGAGCCAAAACTCGGAGTTGGTCGCTCTGATCAATAAATCGAAATGCATGGACGACTCCGAGAGAAAATATTGGAAGAACATGCTGCCAATCATGACCAGCGAGCAGAAAATCAATTTGAAGGAAATCTTGGTCAATGAACGTGAAGCATTGGAAAGAATCGATCAAAAGTACTTGGAAGCGACAAAGCGAGTAAGCCAACAAAAGTAGCAAGTTCCTAACTCTCTCCCATTCTTTGTTCTGGTCTCTTTATGCTGTCCAAAACGTTGTCTCATGTGAAACGCCCCCATTTCGTTTCTTGGCAAGTTTTGCTTAAATCCATGCTGTGGTCGACGGCAATCGCCGGAGTAGGATTTCTCATCGGGGGGATATTGGGGCTTTATCAACTAGGCGATCACATACCGCTGCTAGGTTTGATAGCCAATGACACAAGAGTGGTCTCGATCAGTGGTTTCTTAGCAGTGGTGGCAACCATCGGTGCATGCCAGTGGTTCTTCGAAGAAGCCGGCGTGTTGATTGGATTCATCATTCTAACGAGTTTCGGGCTGCTAGTGATTTGCTGTGCGGTCACGTTCGGATACCATGCGTTCCACATGATTCGGACAGGTATTGCCGGTGCACTACTGCTGCCATTGATCAGCTTTCCGATTACCTACTTCTTAGTCGCGAAGAGCAGAACATGAGCCATGCCATCGGATAAAGGTCGTGCTTGGACCTTTGCGATCCTTCGAGGGTTTTTTTCACTGCGGGTCGTCCGGGATCTCAATCTTTCGAGTCACTTGGAGCAGACGCAGACCGGGGCCGAGGCACCAACTGGGCCAGCGTTAACTGGACCGTTAACGAGGGACACACAACTTTCGCTGACTTTCGCTGACTTTCTCTGGGGATCGAGGAAGGCTTGGTGCCGAACTCTCTGCGCCCGATCCTTGCTCGCTGGCCACTTTTTACTTACTAGAAGATTGAGAACGTTGAGTGTCCCTGGAAGCGACCTCTGTCCCCCGCTTCCGCGAGCGCGAAGTGTGCGCCATTGCGATCATCCCAAACTGGGAGACGCAGCGGGTGCTGTGGAAACGGCTCGTCAAGCGAACTAGCTAGACAAGCCAGGTTAGTCGTGAGTCAAATTCTAGCGACGAAGATCTTGATCTTATATTAGGATATCGTTAATGACGTTACCCTTTACATCCGTTAGTCGGAAATCTCGACCTGCGTGGCGATAGGTGAGCGATTCGTGGTCTAGGCCTAGAATGGCCAGCATGGTTGCGTGCAGGTCTGCGATCTGGACTGGGTTCTCAACCGCTTCGTAGCCATAATCATCGCTCCGGCCGTAGGTGATTCCCGGCTTCACGCCGCCGCCAGCCATCCACATTGAAAATGCTTTCGTATTGTGATCGCGTCCTTCCTGACCTTCGGCATAGGGAGTGCGGCCAAATTCTCCAGTCCAGACAATCAATGTGTCCTTCAACAGATCTCGCTGGGCTAGGTCGGCCAACATTGCGGCAATCGGTTGATCGACCTCATCGCAGCTCTGCTTGAGTTTCGTATTGAGACTGAAGTGATGGTCCCAGTTGCCATGAGTGATCTCTACAAAACGGACTCCCGCTTCGACCATGCGGCGTGCGAGCAAACACTTGCGTCCCATGTCGTCACATTGCTCTGAACCAATGCCATAAGCTTTCTGCGTTGCTGCCGTTTCACCAGCGAGATCGAGCACTTCGGGCATTTCTCGCTGCATTCGAAACGCCAGTTCGTAGGATTGAATCACGCCGTCCACTTCTGGATTAAACGAGTCACGATTCAACTTTTCGCGATTGAGTGTTTGAATGAAGTCCAACTCCTTTCGCTGGTCGGCAACTGGCTGTTTGGCAGAAAGATTGGGAACGCTGGCGAATCGAATCGGGCGATCATTGTGCCCGATTCGCGTCCCTTGGTAGACCGCTGGTAGAAACGAACTGCCATAGTTAGTCGCTCCGCCAAAACCGCTGGGAGGCGTCAGACTGACAAAGCCTGGTAGATTCTGATTCTCGGTTCCCAGCCCATACAACGTCCATGCACCAAGGGACGGGCGAACAAACTGCGCAGTGCCGGTGTGCAACTTGATGAAGGCTTGCGGGTGCGCTGGCACGTCGGTCTGCATTGATGAAACCACACACAGTTTATCAGCATGTTTTGCCAGTTGCGGAAGCAGTTCCGACATCCACAAGCCACTCTGTCCGTGCTGAGCAAACTTCCATTTCGACCCCAGCCACTGTGAACCGGGCCGAGGCCCCGGCTTTCCCGAATCATGATTCAATTGGGGTTTGTAGTCCAGCAGGTCCACATGGGACGGAGCACCACTCATGCAAAGAAAGATGACTCGCTTAGCCCTCGGTTTCAGCGGAGTTTTCTTGGGAGCCAGGGGTGAATCGTCGTCTGCTGCTTGTGCTATCTGAGCGCCAGCCAAAGCCGAGAAGGCCATCCAGCCAAAGCCGCATGCCGTCGACTGAAGCACATCGCGTCGTGTCAAAAGCGCGTTCACTCTTGAACAGGTCTTCGAATCTTTCATTTTCGTCACGCTTTCAAAATTATGGGTTCAGAAAAGGGGTCAGGAACCAATAGCCAAATGGCCCGGAGGGTGCTTCGCACTATTGATTCCTGACCCCTTTTCTGTTCAATCAACAAATCGGAACTCTGCCGATCCGAACAGACCGCGAGCGATACTCGTCCATGCAGCCCGCGAGTTGCCGGTTGCCTTCACCAAAGATTTAGCTGCCGACGATTCGGTGTGGGACGGGGCACGATTAAGGACCTGCCGGAATACAAACCGCAGTCTTTCATCAAACGAAGACTGAGGAGACGCCCCCGGGTGAGCCTTTAATGCCAGATCCGCAAGAGCCTGCGATTGGTCGGCGACGAAATCGCTGTTCAACATAAACAGAGCTTGCGCCGGCACGTTGGTGGCATCGCGAGCTCCGTGGGTGGCTGAGTTGTCTGGAGGATCGAAGGCGGAGAGCAATGCAGGCTTTACGCTGCGAGTTGCAGGAAGGTAGATCGAACGGAAGTCGTTGGTAGCGCCTTCGATCTGTTCCAGAGTCACCGCTTGAAGACGCTCGCCTCCGATGGGACCATCGCCAGCCCGACCGATCAGCGAACCTGGCGGAGGCAGTCGATTCAACCGCCCCGAGGCCGCCAGCATTCCATCGCGAATTTCTTCCGCTTCCAAGCGTCGCGAGTTGTGTCGCCACAACATCGTATTGTCTGGATCGACCGCGAAGCATGTTTCGTCATAATTCGACGACAGGCGATAGACTCGACTGAGCGCAATGTCGCGAATCAACTGCTTGATGGACCATCCATTTTGAACAAAACGCGTCGCCAGGTAGTCCAGCAATTCCGGATGAGATGGCTGCCCGCCCGTAGTTCCGAAGTTATCAACGCTTTCGACGAGTCCCCGTCCAAACATCCAGTGCCAAACTCGATTGACGATCACCCGTGATGTCAAAGTATTCTCGGCCGAGACCAAAGCGTTAGCCAATTCAAGACGACCACTTCCCTGACGAATCGCAATGTCGGTTCCCGAGCCAAGCAGACCGGGAACACCTCGCGGAACCGTCTCGCCCACATTCTCGATACTGCCGCGGAGAAACAGCGGACTATCCGCGATGCTCTCAAAACCGCTGGATCGCATGCGTCTTCCAGACTGATCTCCAGCCATTGGCTCATCCGGCTGCTGCATCGGACCGCCAGGTTGCATCGGGCCTCGAGATTGCGCTGGTCCTCCCGGCGACCGAGGACCACCGGGTCGCATCGGACCACCGGGTTGTTGTGGCCGACCAGGGCCATTGGGCCGACCTCCCGGCATTAGCCCACCACCGGGACCGGGACGATTCGCTCCGGGACGATTCGCTCCGGGGCGACGCGGTTGGGGTGTCGAGCCAGGACGATCGCTGACGCCCATCGCCAGAGCTTTCGCTGATCCATCGTCGTTGACAAAACCTAGTTCGAATTCCAGTTGCGACACTTGAGTGCTGATCCGAACCACGTCGAAGTCGGACAGGCCGTCTGTGGCTTGGCCGCCATTGGCTCGCTGAGCCCGTGCGGAGCGTTGTTGTTGTTGAAGCCGCTCCAACTTTTGTTGCTTCTGTCGAATTTCGGCAGAACTCAATCCACTTCCAACCACCGGCAAACCTGCTTTGGCCGGCAGTTCAACCAATCCCGCACGGTTGCGCCCACCAACGGCTCCCGGTGTTCCATACTTGGTTTCGGTCGAAAGAAAAATTCCGGCCAGCGCGGTGTAGTCGCGTTGTGAAATGGGATCGAACCGGTGGTCATGACATCGCGCACAAGCAGCGGTTTGACCGAGGAATGCTTGAGTCACCACCGCAATCTGATCGTCGGCAAGATCGACGGCAAACTGTCTTGGGTTCCGCTCGTTGATGGGGATCTCGCCAATCGCCAGAAAGGAAGTGGCGATCAACTGGTCGGCTCGCTGCGAGTCGTTCTTTGCGGGCAGTAAGTCTCCCGCAATCTGTTCGCGCACGAACTGATCAAACGGTTTGTCTTTCTCGAACGCATCAATCACGTAATCTCGATAACGCCAAGCATGCGGATAGACAAGATTGGCATCTTTACCTGACGACTCTGCGTATCGAGCCACATCCAGCCAGTGACGTCCCCAACGTTCCGCGTACTCACGGGAGTTCAGTAGAGATTCAACGAATTTCTCAATGAGTTCATTACGAAGATCAGGTTGCGAGTTCCACTGTTGCTCGAAGTACGCAATTTCTTCCGAAGTGGGTGGCAAACCTGTCAAGTCAAATCGAAGCCGACGCAATAGTACCAACGGCTCTGCGTCCGCAACCGGCGATACTCCCGTTCGTTGCCATTGAGCTGCCACCAGACGATCGATATCAGTCAGTGGCCAGTCGGCATGTTGCGTTGCGATCTTGGCGGACGACACGTTGACAGACTTCAGTGGCTGGTAAGACCACCACTGGCGTGCCTGAGATGTATCGTGTCGCGTTACGACTTTCGATGCTCCGTCACGCGGATCAGCCGCTCCCATCCGCACCCAGGTCTCAAAGTCGCGAATGATGTTTTCAGCAAGTTTTCCACCTTCGTCTTTGGGTGGCATTTCCAAATCGTCGCTCGAGTATCGGATTGCTGAAATCAACAGACTGGCTTGGAGATTCCCCGGCACCACGGCTGGTCCAGAGTCACCACCGCGGCGTATCCCTTCACGTGTGTCCAGCAGCAAACCTCCCTGAATCTCGCCAGCCTTTTCTGAATGACACGCATAACATTTGTCGACCAGCACAGGACGTATCTTGGCTTCAAAGAACTGCAACTGTTCCTGAGAAAGTTTTTCCTGCCCGATAGCAGTACTTGATATCCATGCCATCAGCAGCGCAACAACTTTGCATGCTGGATGAAAACGGGAACGCCACTCATATTTGTCGTTCATCATCGACCCAGGCATTTGTTGATGTGATTTCATAGAACTTCCTCAATTCTCAAACGACTGATCCACGATGACACGCACTTGATCGCCAAAGGCTCCGTGGGCTGCCAGATCAAGCTTTACGGTGCGACGATCTTCACTCAACGTGACCGTGTCATCGCGCGGCGTACCGGACAACTCCAACGCTCGGCCCTTCTGCGGAAACTGCCCGCCTCGCTTCGAAAAAATACCGTCACTGGCGCGCAAGTCATCGCCAACGACAATCAGTCCCAACACAGGACGATCAAAAGTGATTTCACCGACGATGCGTGCCAACTCATCGGGGTTGGGCTGATTCGGCCGCGTTGCGCGATCGTCCCTCAGATCCAATGGCTTGAACTGCAGCAGAAAAGACTTCACCCGCGTCCCCGCCGGAATATCTGACGGTGACAATTCCGCAGCGACACGAACCTTCCCGGGCGCAGTGATGTTCACTCCGAGCGGTTTGTTCAGAAATTGCGCGTAGCCTTCTGGCAGTACGAATATGTCAGTGTCGCTTTGAACAAGCCCCATGGGTCGCGGCCAATGGGGTGCAAACTGGAAGGCCCCCGTGGAACCAGCAACTCCGGATGCAATCGGCCAGACCTTTTCAAATGTCACGGCATCAAACGGCGAGGTTTCAATTTCATGCCGTTGGTTCACGCGAACCGCTTCACCTTCCTGAAGTAACCGTTTGTCTTGCTGATTCGTTGGTATGACTTCCACTTCTCCGTCGAACACCGAGACTTCGGGAACGCCTTCAGCATCGATCTCGATTCCAAAGGCAGTGCCCAGATCGACGACATCGGCTGTGGGAGTGCTGACTTGAAAGCCTTCGGCACCCGGCGGAACCGTTGCCGTCAAAAGTCCCGTGTGCAACCGAGTCTTTCCCGGCCCGATCAATTCATAACGGGCTGGCCCTTGCAGTGTGACTTCCACTCCATCATCAAACTGCAAGTGAATGAACCCACGCTGGATCTCAATGGTCCTGCTGCCAAGTCGATCGCCATTCTGCAAGGGACTGTCTGTCTGGTAGAGCGACGCTACCGACACAAACGTTTCGATTGCCGCTTCCCTACGCTCGCTTTTCTGAAACAGAAACAACACGACCAGCAGACAGGCTGCCAAGCTCGCAACAACGGTGATGATTCGTTTGAGCGATCGACGCTGCGGCTGGTGTAGACTCGAGGTAACTTCGTTTACTTGGTCCATTAATATCAGTCCGCGAGCGGCATCGCGCAGCATCTGATCACGAACATTGGCTTCGACAAATCGCCGCATCTCTTCGGGATGCTCTTTCAGTCGACTCAAAAGCTCTGCTTGCTGGTCCGCGTCGATCGAACTCTCCAACCACTGCTCCATTAGGTGATCGAACCGCGTTTCGTCATTCGTGAATTGGTCGTCTGGCTGGCTCAAGCTGACTCTCCTTGCAGGCCGACGTGTCTCTCGACACATCGCCGGAGTACATCACGCGTCCGTTTCAAGATGGTGCGCACGTTATCAGCGGTGATATTCAATTTGTCGGCAATCGTTTCGGAAGTCTCACCGTCGGCGTATCGCAACTTGATGATCGCTCGCGGTCGCCCATCCAGTTGGCCAACACAGAGTCGCAGCGCTTCCATCTCATGATTGATGCGAGGTGCAATATCAGCCCAAGCCTGGGTGTATTGATCCAGAAACAAAGAGTCGCAGATCAACCGATCCCGCGCAGCGTCTCGGCGATGCCCCAGAATCTCAAACTTTGCGATACCCAGAGCCCAGGGTAAGAACGGCTTCGACTCGTCGTATTCGGCAAACTTCCGCAGCAACACCAGCGATACGTTCTGCACAATGTCGCGCACAGCCCACGGATCTCTTACCAGCGACGCGACAAACTGACTGACCGTCGGCTGAGCGTCTGTCCAAAGTCGTGTAAATTGAATTTGTTGATTTTCGTCCAGCATCTGCTTTCCAATCCTGATCCCCAATCATGATTCCTCGTGGATTCTATAATTCTCCACAAAGTTCAAGTAGCGTGACAGGATTCTGAAAAAATCTTTACCCCGTCCATTGATTCCGAGGCCCCGGAGACTCAGGAGACTCCGGCCCGTAAATCGGAAATCCATCCGCAGCGTAGCCAACCAACATCATTCGGCGCGAGGGGTCTATCCTCATCAAGCTTGCCAAAAGACCAGAAGGCATACCGTGGTAGTGGTACAGTCCTCCGCCTTGTGCATGTGCATTGTTTCAATCGATTCCTAATGCAATAGAATTCGCCGGATGTAAGAACTCAAACTGCCAGCCAGCGGAAGCATCGCTATTCCGGAATGGTCCGGACCGATCGAACGGCACGCCATTCGCGGCAACGCCGAACCAGGACATGTTGATGGGTAGCGGCTTTTCGTTCTGGATTGGTTTTGCCGGCATACGTAGCTTATGCGACTGAGGACGGACTGCGACTGGATCGTGTCGATCGATTAGGAAAGTGTCCGATGGCGTGCCCGGTCAAACCGTTGGATTCAAGAAGTCGAAAGTCTCCTTCAATTCTCAAACTCAATCTTGACGCAGCAGCGTCGACGGACGTTGCCCTATTTGCGAGTCCTGTGAGGGAAGTCCCAACGCCAACTGTCGTACCTACGGCACCCGCAATCACATCACGACGGCTGATGTTCATACTTGGTTTCCTTATTCAAACGGCGATCAAGCACTCGATGGTCAACGACCTTTCCGCGCGTGGCGTAGTTACCGGGGCGAACCCTGCTTCACTGATATCTCTCCGCGAACCGTTGTCCCTGTGACAGAATTCTCCCAAAGGATTGACAAAACGAAGAGGACTAACTGGGGAAGGGACTAACTGGGGACACACAACTTTCCCTGAGGGTGCGAAAAGGTTGGCGCTTACCTTTTTTCGCCGGATCCTTGCTCGCTGCCTCCCCTTCGAGTCGCAAGAAAGTTGAGGGCCAACAGATATCTCCTCTTCCGTGGGGTATTGTGCCTGATATCCGGTTTTTTTGTATATCTTGTTTTCGCATGTTGGCTTCGACGCAACTCGCTGTTGCGGAATTGGTCTCCGCAGTGACTTCCATCGATCGACATGACCGAAGTTTTGTATTTGGAGATTTTCAAAAGATTTGTGTCCCTCACCTGCACCGATAATTCGTCTAGATAAGCAGAGGGAGTGGATTTCACCGGTTGTGGCTAGGCGTAGTCGAAGCCAGAACTGTCTGAGGGACGGGAGTCGAGCAGTGATCATGGTGAAGGCCGAGCTTGCCGACTCTGGCTGAACGATGGTTATTTCCGCTGGTATTGAGAATGACGACTTGTCCTAGGAGTTAGCCAAAATTGTCGTGAGTGGCGTGAACATTGTCGCAAGTTAGGCGGCAATGCGTTGTTACTCGATTTTTTCTGCAAGGAGACTATTAGATGCCTCGTACTGATAAGGTCTGTTTTGATCGGATTCTTCCTAGCGATCTTGCTCGACCAATTTCCGGGCGCATGTTTGCAATATCTAGTGGCCCAGCCCGTGCTGCGTTTCAAATTGCCAAGCTGTGGCCAAATGGAACGACGATTCACGTCCGATTTCTCGGAGGCACCAGTTCTCAACAACGACAAGTGAAACAGTTTTCGATTGAATGGACGGAGCATGCCAATCTTCGTTTTGAATTTTCCAATTCGCCATCCGCACAGGTTAGGATAGCTTTTGAGGACGATGGCGCGTGGTCGTATGTTGGAACCGACTCACTTGGCATTCCGTCCAATCAGCCGACCATGAATTTTGGTTGGGTCGATCAAGGAGTGGTTCTGCATGAGTTTGGGCACATGCTCGGCATGATTCACGAGCACCAAAACCCTGCGTCCAACCCGATTCAATGGAACAAGCCTGTCGTCAATGCCGCATTAGGGGGGCCTCCGAATAATTGGGACCAAGCAACCATCGATCACAACATGTATGCCAAATATGATGTGTCTCAACTCAACGGTAGCAATTTTGATCGCGACTCTGTTATGCTTTATAGCTTTCCTGCCAATTGGACACTAAACGGGTTTCAATCAGATCCGAACGAGACCCTTTCGCCCGTCGACAAGGAATTTGCCCGGCGTGTTTATCCTGGACGAGACACTGGGAGCACGGCGACAACGACGGAATTGACGGTCTATGAGGGCGCCACGCAAGCGGCAATTGGCACCGCCGGCGAAGAGGATCTCTACTCGTTTACCGTGAAGTCGCCGGGAAGATATGTCATAGAGACGGAGGGCCCGACAGATCTGGTAATGTCATTGTACGGCCCGACCGGCAATCTCATTGCCCAAGACGACGACAGCGGCATCGACCGCAACCCGCGGATTGGAGCGAATCTCTCGGAAGGCAAATATACGGTTCAAGTCCGGCACTACAACGAGTCGAATGGCACGGGCAACTACGGAATAAAAGTCTCTAAAGCATGACCGTCGAATATCCAGATGGTCTGGTTGTCGAATAGTTCAGCACAGTAGCCGCACTAACCAGGCCCTTCCAGCAGAACGCCAACCAGGAACGCCAACCAGGGACACACAACTTTCGCTGACTTTCTCTGGGGATCGAGGAAGGCTTGGTGCCGAACTCTCTGCGCCCGATCCTTGCTCGCTGGCCACTTTTTACTTACTAGAAGATTGAGAACGTTGAGTGTCCCTGGAAGCGACCTGTGGCCTTACCCTGTCGTTGTGGACCTAGCGGGCATGCGAGTGACTCGCAAGTCGCGCCCCATTCTCAAGGACCACGATCGCGCAAGTATCGTAGGTCATACCGACGACATCATGGTCGGCGATTCGCGGCTCGAGGTTGCCGGTGTGATCTCAGGCGTGGGCAATAACGCTCAGGAAGTCATCGCTACCAGCGAGAACGGTTTCCCGTGGCAGGCGTCTCTTGGTGCCAACGCTGACAAGGTTGTGTTCATTCCCGAAGGCAAGACTGCGACCGCGAACAGTCGCGAATTCAAGGGTCCTGTCTACATCGCTCGCAAGTCCACGCTCGGTGAAGTCTCGTTCGTGGCCCTTGGTGCCGACGATGACACCGAGGCTCGGATTGCCGCTGGCCAGTCTGGCGATGACGAGGACCTTGATAGCGAACAGGCGGATGACGACAGCACCGATTCCGATGATTCGGAGCTCGACCCGGGTAAACGCCAGCCTGGATATGAGCAGCAAGCCCAAGCGTCCTGTCACTAGTGGAGTCGTTTCCAAGATGCGCATCGAAGCCGCTGCTGAATCCAAACGTATCGCCGGCATTCGCAAAGTGTGTGCTGGCAAGCATCCAGAGATCGAAGCTCGCGCCATTGAAGAAGGCTGGAGCGTTACCAAAACGGAGTTGGCAGTGCTGCGAATCGAACGCCCCATCCGCAAGCAGCGAAACGAGCTCCGCTCGCAGTTCGGTTTCATTCATCTCGTCTACAGCGCGGACCTTCGGCATAGCAATCTCGCAACAGAGGCAATGTGAAGCCCGAAATCACCGGCTTCTACCAACTAGCCGTCGATTTGATTAACAACCGGGTATCGAGCGAGACCGAAAGAAACAGGTCTCAATCTGTAGGGTTACACGCAAACTAGGCGAGTAAACGATGCGAAGTCGAGAAAAAGTTCGAAAACAAGACGCGCACAAGTTATTTCACTTTGCGCAACGCACGATTTAGTTGGGGCCAAAGAGAGAGCGCTTTAAGCCATGAGCTGCCAAACGACAATCTCGCCGTTTATTTGTGGCAGTAAGTCACCTTTTGAAAATTCAGAAATGCTGGTTCTTCCAATCGGTTTCCAATTACCGCCGATGGGGCATCGTTCATTGGATTGGACCCCTATCAGACGCGCTATTAGCTCGTAAACTTGACTCGAAGGATTTACTTTTGCGGCCACGTTGCCGTTCCGAATGTTTGCCAAATCGATATTCAAGGCCTGTGCTCTCGCAATATGCAGCATTGACGATAAACGATCAAATACAGCTATATCAGCTTTATCGTACTCGGACTTGCAAACACTTTTCCAATGCTTGTTGAGCTCGGCAATAATGGCAGAACAATCATTGAAATATCCTTTGGGAATGTTCGCGAAGTGACAGAGAAGCCAGTATTCAAAGGCAGGTGAGGAATACACTATCTCGATATCATTTTGCCTAGCCAAAACCTCAGCCGCGTCTAACTCTGGTGCCCGTCCAACGCCCTCAGTATCGAGCAACAAAAACACCCGGTCGCCAAGTTTGCGATTCGGCTCAAATCGTTTTGCCTCAGCGATCGCTGTCTTGGCAATAGACCGAGCGTCTCCACCCTTGCCACGTCGAACGGTTATCGATACTGCTGCAGCTTCAAGCTCGCGTTCGAATGCGTTTCGAAATCCGACAAAGTAGTTATATTCTGTCTCGCGTCCCTCTCCAACTATGAGAATGCGCCGCTTGGGGTTGGAACGACTCAAGAGCACACCTCTAGCGGCTTATCGTCGACGGGTACGTCCTCCAGTGTAACACCAAACTTAGGTGTGCCGCCAAATCGTCCCTGCAGGTATTGCTTTTGAAGATTCGCGTCTGATCTTGCTGAATCCTGGTAGACATCCAGTCTCTTTAATGAAGAACGCCCAAATCGATCTTTGTTACAAAGGGTGACTTGATCACGCCTTAACAGCTCAGTCGGTTCAATCAAATGTGTGTCGTGAGTGGTGAACATCACTTGATTCCCTAGTTGGTTGAAAACGCTGCTATGTACGATTCGAATTAATCGACGAACCAATTCTGGGTGCATACTAGCGCCAAGTTCGTCAATGCAAACGAATCGCCTTCGCCCACTGGGTTTGAGTATCGCGACCAGCAATGCTACGAATCTGAGTGTTCCAGAGGACTCTTTATGCCGTGGGAAGAAGACTTCAGAGCCATCTTGTGACGAATGCCTAAATGTGATTCCTGGTTCAATACTTTCCTTGAACTCAACTTTCTTATCCAGCTCCGAGACCTCGGCCTTCAGTGTTTTTTCGTCTGCAATTTGAAAATCCTGAATGCCAATATCAGCGTCTTTCATGAATTGCTTAATCAAGGCCGAAAACTGATCGTCATCCCTCAATAGCTTCGCCGTCTCCGTCAGCATTACTGATTCAGCGCCGGGATTACGATGCATGTCATAGAAATCTAAGTCGTCATCAAACCACTTGATCAGATTGCCGGCCAAGCCGCTATTCATCGAAGCAAGCTTTCCCAACAAAAGACGATTTTGTGTGGTCTGTTCGATAGCTGCAGCACGAGTGAGATCTGGCCCCAGATCCTTATGCAGAACCGTCTCATAGGCCTCTTCCTCCTGCACCCAGGTGCGATCAATCAAAGTGCTCTTGGCACTCTTTCTACTTGGTTGTTTGGTAAGGCGTTGCACCGTCAAAATTTCCTTGTGAACTCGAGTTGGCGTTGCTGAAACTTCCAAGAAGAAGCGATCGCCGTCCAAGTCGAACGTTACCCCAATCGTCGACGGAGAGTTTGCCGCCGTCTTTTCTAACGCAAAAGGTTCGAAAAATGGAATTTTTGAGGTTGGCTTCTGCTCTTGGCTACTGAAAAGAACGAAGGTCTTCAACGCGTACATTGCGTCTAGAATGGAGGTTTTGCCAGATGCGTTTGGGCCGTAAAGGCCCATCGACTTTACAACCCGCTCTCCGTTCCTTTGGCGTAGTAGGTTGCCGGAAAGTTTGGATGTTGTGCTGGCCGCAAAGCTCACGACAACTTCCTCACGAAAGGACTTAAAATTCTTGATTCTCAATTCAACGATCATTGTTCACCTCTCTTCACAACAATACACCGCTCGGCGTAGAAAGTCTACGCCAAACAGCGCCTGTCGGTTCGTTTTCCATCGCGATCGATCGCTACCGCTGTGTTAATCAAACCCATCTTTGGAAACGGAGATCTTGAGAGTTCTCAGTAGAAATCCGGGGTGCCGGAGGGGACGGCTCGAGTTTCTGTCGTTGGCCGGTATCGCTCTTTCCTAACCGAGATATTTGGGGTGGGCGTCGTGGACGCGGAAAAGGCCAAAAACGTTGGGTATAAACGAAAAACGCCGGGCGTCGATCTCTCGTCGTCCGGCGTCAACTTTTTGGCGTTTCTACCGTAGAAAAACTAAGGCTCCCCGATCGCAACTCTCTACGTAACAATACTCTCTTTGCTCAAGGCTAAAGAGTTACTCCCGCAAAGCCGCCTAATTTGAATCGACTTCTTTCCGATCGACATTATCGAGAACACCGGTCTCGGTCCGCGCTCACAGTGACGACATGGACTTTTCAGCGGGATTGAACGCATCGTCGATAAGATTCAATCGATTGCACACCTGCCTAATCACTTTCCATCGTCCTCTCTGATCTCGTCGCTCCAACCGATTATCGTGTCGAAGCGAATATCGCCGGAGCGCGATTTTTGCACAGGGCGGTCAGCTTCGTCACGATTTTTCAAAGCGTATTCGGGCGGATGTCTTGACAAAGCAATCCGCGCATGGACAATGGTGTCCATGATGATGGATACAACAGACGATATAAATCAGCGAATTTCGAATCAGGTCCGGCGGTTACGTGCGGCGGCGGGTTTGTCCCTGGATGCTTTAGCAACCAAAACCGGGGTCAGTCGCTCGATGTTGTCGCTTATAGAGCGTGCGGAATGCAGTCCTACTGCGGTGATTCTTGAAAGACTTGCTGTCGGCCTGAACGTGACGTTGGCCACGTTGTTCGAAGTTGTTAATGAAAGCGAAGTGGCGAGTGAACCCATACAGCGGAGAGCTTGTCAATCGGAGTGGCGTGATCCAGAGACGGGGTACGTTCGAAGAAATTTATCGCCAACGAATGTGCTTCAGCCGATGCAACTCGTGGAGATCGAGTTCCCGGCAAAAGCCCGCGTTGTCTTCGAGAGCCACGGACGAGACGTGGCGATCTATCATCAATTCTTTATGCTCGAGGGCACCATCGAAATCACTTACGAAAATCAGTGTCATCGCCTCAAGGCGGGAGACTGCTTGGCTTTGAAGATCGAGGGAGTCAATGTCTTTGAGAATCCGACACGCAAGCCTGCGCGTTATCTGGTTGCATCAGTGACGGAAGTCACTTCCAGGAGAAAAGCATGATAAATCATCACCTAATCGAACGATTAGCGGAGCTCTCCGACGAGCACGTTCAAGGTCTGTGCGATGTGCTACTGGATTGCGTCAAGGGCGGAGCTTCAGTCGGCTTCGTCTTTCCCTTCACTCGCGACCGAGCCGTCGAATTCTGGACTCGGGTTGCACAAGGAGTGGCAGCAGGAAAGCGGGCTTTACTAGTCGCTAGAGACGAACTTGGAATCTGCGGCACTGTCCAACTGATTCTCGATCTTCCCGAGAACCAACCACATCGGGCCGACCTGGTGAAGATGTTAGTCCATCGCCGCGCAAGACGACGAGGTCTGGGATCCAACCTGATGCAGGCGGCAGAATCGATGGCACGCGAATGTGGAAAAACACTGCTCGTATTGGATGCTGTCACAGACGGAGACGCCGCTCGGCTCTATGAACGTCTCGACTGGGTTCGAGTGGGGGACATTCCCAACTACGCGCTCATGCCCAATGGCTCACCGTGCAGCACAACGTGTTACTACCGCAGTTTGATTGAATCGAACACTGACTCGCATGTGGATGCAAAAGCATACTGAACTCCCCAATCAACTTCCTTGAGAAACTGAGCCAATTCCAGGAACAGTGGTCGCCGAAAGTGATCGCCGAACTCAACGACTATCAGTTCAAATTAGTCAAAGTCCAAGGTGAGTTTGTCTGGCATGAACATGCAGAAACGGACGAGGCGTTTATCGTGCTGAAGGGTCGATTGAAAATCGAACTACCGGAAACAACCGTCGAATTGGCTACGGGAGAATTATTCGTGGTGCCTCGCGGAATCCAGCACAGGCCATCTGCAGACCATGAGTGCCATGTGTTGGTGATCGAGCCACGCGGCGTCGTCAACACTGGCGTCGTCGGTCGCGACCTGACCGCTCCAAACGATGTGTGGCTATAGCATTTGCAGTCGAGCAATTCATGACCAAACCCAATAAGACTTCCTACGACAAAACCGAAAGGAACACAGTCCGGAGAGTGCCCAGACGAGCGGACCATGATGTGGATACAGTGCACCGCCTATTCGATCAGGCGTGGTTTTGCCATGTGGGGTTTGTTTGTGAACCTGGTCCGACAATTATTCCTATGTTTCATGCAAGGATAGACGACCAGATCATTCTTCACGGAGCGACATCCAGCCGATTGATGATGCTGATCGCGTCCGGCGTGCCGATTTGCCTTTCGGTCGCGATGGTTGACGGCTTAGTGCTAACTCGATCCCTCTTTCATCATTCACTGAACTATCGTTCTGCGGACGCGTTTGGTTTTGGCGAAGTCATTACCGATCCGGCGTCTCGAACACGTGCTTTTCAGGCCATCGCAGGCAAGGTGATGCCTGGCCGTTGGGACGAAGCTCGGCAGCCGAACGAGCAGGAAGCCAAAGCCTCCTTGCTCTGCTCCGTCCAAATTGAATCGGCTTCTGCCAAGATTCGAACCGGCGGACCGATCGATGATAAAGATGACTACCAGCTCGATGTTTGGGCAGGAGTCGTTCCGCTTCAGGAGCAAATGCTGACGCCCGTCAGTGATCCATTGTCACTTCGCGAGATCGCGATTCCCGATTATATCGACGAGTTTCGACGCAATCGAAATGGTTGATGTCGTATCTTGAGCCATAAACGAACTAATGAAAGATTTTCATGATCGCAGACACACCCAGTCCACCCTACTACGCCGTAATATTTACAAGTTCACGTACCGCTGGTGATAACGGCTATCAGGAAATGGCCGAGCTGATGGTCAGGCTAGCGAGCCAGCAGGATGGATTTCTAGGGATTGAAAGCGCCCGAGAAGAAATCGGAATCACGGTTTCTTACTGGCGCGACCTTTCGTCGATTCAGAAATGGCGTGAGCACGTTCAGCATACGGTCGCGAGAAACAAAGGGCGAAGTGATTGGTACAGCGCTTTTAAGACCAGAATAGCTGTCGTGGAACGAGATTATGGATTCGCAAGAAATAGTGCCGTCGGCAACGATATCGAGTCAATAGTTGATCTGCGATGAAATGCCGGATTGGCGAGAACCGATGTTCGCTGATGGCCAATGCAATAAACTTTAGTTAGTCATAGCGCAAATGCTGGAAAATACTGACGGATGCCTACGCATAATGATACTGCTTCGGAAATTGAATCGCTGATCGAATCCTGGCGTGCTAAGCTTCACGAACTCGATGCTTCGTCGGTTCAAACAAAGCCCGCTCCGGATCGTTGGTCGATCTCAGAAGTAGTCGGCCATCTTGTGGATTCCGCCTGTAACAACCACCAAAGATTTGTTCGCGCTCAGCACTTCTCTGAATTGGTGTTCCCGAAATATGAACAAAACGAATGGGTCACCGCTGCCAATTACCAAAAAGCCAACTGGGGTTAGTTGGTGGAACTTTGGTATCATTACAATCGGCTAATCGCAATGCTCATTCGCAATATTCGAGAGTCCAGCTTATCGACGCCGTGCACTATTACGCCGAACGAAACACGTACGCTTGGATATCTCGTGACGGACTACCTGGATCACATGAAGCACCACCTCGATAAAATTTCTGATCGCACATAAAGGACTAACACGACATAATCACGCCATCTACCCTAGAACGCGATCGGGCGGTTTTGAAGTGGCAGCCTCACCTGCGATTGCCGATATTAATGGCTCTTGGTGCGAAAGGTGTCTTATCTGCAGTACCACGCGGTCATGAATCAAGGTGGTTGAGACAGGAATCATAAAATCAATTTATCTGCTTGGGTCGAAACGATGATCGATAGGCGTTGGGGGTTCGCCCAGTGGCTCTGCGGAAGTGAATGCGAAGCAATTGTGCCGAGGTGAAGCCTGATCGAGTAGCAATCTGGTCAACGCTCAGTGAACTTGTTTCTAATAACTGCTGTGCCACCTTTATTCGTTCAAATGCCAGCCATTGCACAGGTGTCGTACCGGTTTGATCTCAAAAGCGACGAGCAAATGTACGCTCGCTCATACAGGCGCGCTTCGCCATCGACTTGACAGAATGTTCTTCTGCTAAATGCACCAAGAGCCACTGAAGCAATGACCCAATTTGACTATCTTCGCAACTCGTAATTGGCCGATTGATGAATTGGGCCTGGCCGCCATCGCGATGGGGTGAAACCACCAATCGCCGAGCCACAATATTAGCGATCTTAGCACCGAAATCTCGTCGGACTAAATGCAGGCACAAATCAGTCCCGGCAGCACTGCCAGCAGCAGTCAAAATGTTTCCAGTAGCTTGGCAACGGACAGGCAGATGCACGACGCAGTTTCCAGCAACACCCGGATACCCACCCAAAAAGAACAACTCTCAAACTCTATGTTTCCAGCCGCCGGCAGTACTCTCTGAATCCCCAATTCTGTTAACCCGCCTGCCTCCGTTAACCGAGAGAGTTCGAGAGATTCGGCTTTCCTGGCTGGGGTGGAGAGCAGGAAACGGGCGGTCCTGGAAGTTGGCCTGGCAGGAAGAGACGAACGGTTTGGGGCGGCGGTTAACAAGAAACCCGCGAAAACCACGGATTTAAACGAAAAAAGCCGAGGTGGAGACCTCGGCTTTCTGCGTTAACTAAACCAGAACAGTCTCGAAACTGTTCTGAAAAGCTCCCCGAGCGCAACCCTCTTCGTAACAATACTCTCTGCGCTCGAAATTCGTAAAGCCTTGCAACGCAAGGGCTTACGAAGTTCGAGACCCGTTCGGTCTGTTTCTTGACGAAGAGGTACTAACTATGGGTTAACACCAACTGTGTTCGCAGTCTATCCGAGCTTCACTTTCGCATCAACAGGGAAACGAGGTTTGTTCGGAGATTCTACCCCCAAGCGTTGGGGCTATCATGATCCACTAAAAACGAACCTGATACTGGGAGTAGAAGAAGTCGGCGTCGCCAGAGAACGCAACGCCAGGCGTGTTGTAGTAGTCGCCGGAATTGAAGTGGGAGTAGCCGATTATCAGATTGTGTCGCGGGTTGATCGCGATCGTCCAAAGAAGGTCGATCTCGTGTCCAAGGTCCTTGGATACCGCGGCGTTGCCGGCGTTGTAGGGTGTCATCACCACGCTGTAGGGTGTCGTGGCTTGGTCCAAGAAGAAATAGTGATACCAGACTAAGAAGTTCACTCGTTTGCCAATCGGGGAGATGAACTGGACATTCACGTCGTTCAAATTCCTACGTCCGAAAAGGTCCATGAACCCGTTG
>JAEUIQ010000075.1 GCA_016794985.1 Planctomycetaceae bacterium
TCGTGGAGAGTGGAGAGTGGAGAGTGGAGAGTGGAGAGTGGAGAGTGGAGAGTGGAGAGTGGAGAGTGGAGAGTGGAGAGTGGAGAGTGGAGAGTGGAGAGTGGAGAGTGGAGAGTGGAGAGTGTGAGTGTGAGTTCTTCAATGTATGGGAAGTGTGCGGCTATACTTCATTCTGGTACGATACCACGATCAAACGATTGCCGCGAACATCGATTACTTTGACGCGTTGGCCAGGTTCGATGTACTTTCCGTCGGCGACAACGTCCACACTTCGACCTTGAATCAAGGCGCGCCCCGAGGGTCGCAGCACGCTCTCCGTCACTCCTTCGTCGCCAACCTTGAGTCCGGCTGCCCTGCCCTCCGTAACCATCAGCGGTCGGGATTCTTCTGCCGCATCTTTGGATTTATTGGAGATTGGATCGTCCAACTTCGGCGGCTGCAGCGTCAGCCGGTTCAGAGCCGGAATGCTCCCCAAATAATGAAGCACCAGACCGATGCCGATTCCGCCGACGACCACCGCTGTGGTGATCGACAGCAAACTCGAGCCCAATTGGTTCCACTGCTCGCTCGAAGTTGGAAAAACAAAATCCAAAGTTGCCATAATCAGCGAAAGCAACAAGAGACCTACGCCCATCGCTCCGGCCAAGCCAAAACCGGGCAAGATAAACAGTTCGACCATCAAACATGCCAAACCGGTGACAAACAAAATGACTTCCAACCAACCTGCAGTGCCACCCATGAAGTGGCTCCAGAAGAACAGCGAGAAACATAGCAGCGCCAACAAACCACCGACACTGATGCCGGGTGACGCGATTTCGATAAACAATGCCACGATGCCCACGATGAGCAAAAGGACGGTTATCCAGAAATTGTTCAAAAAATCCACAACTCGATCTGTAAACCCGTACTTCCGAACGGTCCATGGTCGCTCCAGTTTCAACGCGACTTCGAATGACTCGAAACTGTCGAAGTGTTGTTGGCTGATTCTCAGTTCCTCCGCCCGTGAATGCGACAGCGTCACGAATCGCCCCAAGCGAGATTCGGGGACCAACACCCAGCCACCTGGCAATTCTTCTTCAACTTGAGCGACGTTCTCGGCGTCAGGCGCGACCCCCAGTTCTTCGGGTGCCCCCATCGACACCAATTTGAACTGCGTTGGGTCGTCCTTTTGTTGGTACACGACGGCATACTCGTCGACCATGGCCTCGGCCAACTCCGGCGAACGACCGTGTCGTTCCGCCAAAGCCCGGGCCTTGGCGACCAAGATCGACCGAATTTTCGCGGGAGCGTAGCGAAAGGCTCCCATCGTCAGATCGAGTTGAATCACACCAATATCGCCGATCGTAGCCCCTGGTTGCATGACGATCGACTGACAGCCGAGGGCAATCATCGCTCCGCCCGAGGTTGCCTCGCGCGGAATCCAAGCGACGGTTTGTCCCCACTGGATCTGCGACAACATGTCGGCGATCTCCATGCTCTCGACCGCGCCGCCCCCGGGTGAGTCGATCTCGACCACGATCAAATCCGCCTGCATTCTTTGTGCTTGACGAAGTCCCGATTGGACGTAGCGGAGCGTGGTGTGGTCAATTGCACCTTTTATTTGCAACAAGAACGGACGTTGGTACGGACTCTTGGCCAGTAACGTCTCCCAATCCGAAGGGGCTGGAACGCGAGCCCGCGGGGCGGCTTCTTCAACCAAATCGACCACAGCTGGCGGGTCGCCCGCTTGGTCTTGAGTCGGTCGGCAGAGAGCTTCAGCCGATTGTACAAACCAAGCACAATGAATCAGAACAATGCCCACGAACCCCCAAGAAAAACATCGGCTCAAGATTCGACTAGCCATCATTGTGTGGAGTAGTTCAAGAAATAGGCGTTTCGCCGCACTGTACATGACTCGAAGTTTGTCAAAAGCATCCGCGATGCTGGTCAACGCGGATGCTCCATTCCGTCATTTCAAACGATCCTTATGGCAACCAACTGCTGACGTATTCCTTGAAAGCAGTCCCCGACGTCGATAATGCTCCAGCCGAAGGAATAAAGAAGATCGGATCTTCCTCAATCGGCCCAGACTGAAAATCGACTGGGACGGCGCTCAGCGTCAGACCTTGCTTGTGTGCCAATGCCACGGCCCGCGACATGTGCGAGGCGGAAGTAATCAGGGCAAACTTTCCGGCGGCTTTGCCCGCCAAGAACTCATCAATGCGTTCCATTTCTTCTTGCGTATTTCGACCACCAATAAAGGTATAGTCGGTTTCGGCAACCCCGTGCGCGGACAGCAAGCTTTGCATCGCCTCCTCATAAGCACTCAGAACTCGATCCGATTCCGATCCATCGGTTCCCTCGGTCGAAGGACTGGGAGCATTGGCTCCGGTTTCGGCTTGCTTCGTCGGCGACGCTTCACCGTTGGCCTTCAAGTCGGTCCCTGCATCTTTTGCTGCTTCCGTTGCTACTTCTGACTCGGCGACTTCAACCGAATTCTTCGATTTTCGTTCGTCTTCTTGGAACAAGAACGGGCTGCCCGTGAAAACAAGATGCTTGATTTTTCCAGCTTTGTACATGCGGATCGCATCGGTCACCCGCTCGCCGGCTCCATTCAAATCGATTTGGCGGCTCTTATTCACTTTTGCAGCTCCGCCCAACACGAAGCCATATTCCATGACTTCCATTGTTTCGACGTCGACAGGTTGATAGGCCGCTTCTAAACCCGAAATCAAGTTGTTGGCAATCGTTCGATTCCCAAACATGCTTAAACCAATCATGGACAGCCACAATAGGACCGCCAAGAATCGTTGTTTGGTAAAGGTGGCGGTCATGGCTCCGATAAAGAAAACAAGCCAAAAGAAGCCGACCGGCGAGAGCAAAGCGGACAAGAATTGCCGGCCCGCAAAAGCACCTTGCAGGTAGTAAATCAATCCATAGGCTCCACCTAGAATGACCAAACAGAGAATCAGAACACCGACAATAGTACTGGCTCCGGATTCTCGGCCGTCAAATTCGTAATCTTCGTACATCGTTTCCCTCGGTTCCAATTTGGAAGTCGCCGTTTTTCCAATCCATCAAGATCAATTAAAACGATTGTGCCGGCTTTCGGCACGTTTTAGGCTCGACGGACCCCGCCATGGTGGACGGTCGTAAACTGTAGTTTAAACCACGACTTTCGTGCCGTCGAGGATCGTCGGTTTTCCGCAACGTATTTTGCGAATCGAGCCACAACAAAACAACCGCACTTGGTCCTTAGTCGGCGATTGTTTAGGTATCTTGGGCGGAATCTACAAAACCGGCAGAATAGGAAGCGTTTTTGTGGCGTTTATCGTGGGCACGATATTGAGGCTGCCCGAGACCAGACCTTCCGGCGCGATCACGACTTCGTTAAAGCCGAGTTCCCGAAGCTGTTCGACGCGGTTCGAGTCCTCCAACCAGCTCTGCAGCCGAGAAACTTCAGAACGCGGTACTTCAAGCCGAGCGACTTCCCGATCCAGCACCCGGACGCGCACGTCCGTGAAACCCGCTTGCCAAATCATATGTTCCGCTCGTTCGACTCGCTGCAATCGTTCGCGAGTCACACTCACGCCGTATGCCAAACGACTGGCCAAACAGGGAGCGGCTGGCAAGTCGTGAACGGTTAATCGGAGGGCTCGCGCTAATTCTCGCACGTCGGATTTGGTAAAACCGGCGTCGGCCAAAGGAGCTTGCACATGCCGTTCGCCAGCCGCCCGCAAGCCTGGTCGGAAATCACTCAAGTCATCGAGGTTTGTTCCGCTGAGGATGGTTGCACCGGGGTGATTCTTCGCCAACGCTTGTAACGCAGAGTACAAGTGCGATTTGCAATAGTAACACCGATCTCGCTGGTTGCGTTGGTAAAACGGATCCTCGGCTTCGGTGGTTTGTAGCCACTGATGGCGAAGGTTCAACTCCCGCGCGACCCGAGCGGCAATCTCGCGTTGGCGTTGCGATAGACTTGGACTGTCGGCTGTCACGAGTAGCGTTTCGTACGGATTTACTCGGGCGAGAACCGCTGCGACCAACGCGGAATCGACACCTCCGCTGAATGCAACTATTGGTTGTGCCAACCGCCTCAACGCGTCCCACAGCGTTTGGCTTTTCTTGCGAGTGGCCTCAGTTAATTCTTGCGAAACGTCGATCGGGAGTTCGGTTGGAGCCGAATTCGGCGTGTGGCAGTTTTCGTCGTCGAGCATGGTGTCACCTTGCCGTTTCCAGCCAATTCAACACCGATTCGCTGGAAATCTGTTCGGCATTCAAGAAAGTTCTGCGCGGTGGTTTCACGGAAAGCAAAAGCAATCCTTCATCGGGGAGTTCCGTGTCTTGAAACAAGAGCTCCCCAAGTTCGGGGTTGGGAGAAAACTCGACCCTCCATAGCTCGGCTGATAGCAATCGCAGCGTCCGGCGGACCGAGCCATTATCTAGCTGAGCAATCGCTTCCGCGAGTTTTTTACTTTCTTGGGTCGCCGTCGCTAGTTCATGGTTGTCGGAATCGGAAGAAGACGAAACTTGCCGGTTGGCACCGGGCCTCACCGACGAAGATGCAGGAGTGTACCAAACCAGAACGGGATGGTCCGAGTTCAGTGCTTGTCGCAATTGTACTTCCGAAGCAGCATTCCAAACCAAAGGCTGAGCTGGGACCATATGGTTTCGCCAGTAGTAAGAGAACACGCTGAGCCCCACGGCTAAACCCAAGACTAGAGCCCAATACTTCGTTCCTGTAGGCCGAATTCTGTTCCAAACCTCTGTTCCAACATCCGCATCCGCAAACGGATCGGTGGGACCTGCGCCGGCGACTGGCGAAAGCGATGGTTCCGCCTCATCATCGTCGCGAGGGTCCGAGGCATCTTTAAGGCCCGGGTTGTCGTCGGCGAATTGACTGGTTTGACCACGAGCCGAAATCGGAGAATTCGATAGCGTCATGCAGCAAAAACCTAGGCACTGGAAAGTGACGAAGTGAAGTGAGCGGGAAAGTTCGTGGTGGCCGCCCCTGGTCGGGCGGCAACTGCCACGTTAGAACTGGCCCACCGCGTAGTTCGTAACTTATTCACCCGCCGCTCGTTCGCCAAGCCGTGTGATCGCGGCCTTGTGAGCGTTCCGGCTGATTCCGAGACCGAAGGAAGCCTTGCCGTGACCGACCACCCCGCATTTCCGAGTCGCCCTTACCAGGCCTTGATCTTTGATTGCGATGGCACCCTGACCGATTCGATGCCCGTTCATTATGTCGCGTGGCGAAGAACGATGGATCGATTCGGAATTGAGTTTCCCGAGGACCGATTCTACTCGTTGGGAGGAATGCCTTCGGATCGAATCGTGCGATTGTTGGCTGACGAACAAGGGAAGACTTTGGATATCTCGGTCGCCGCGGCGCAAAAGGAAGAAGAGTTTTTGACAATGCTGCCGATGTTGGAACCCATCGAGTCGGTCGTTCGAGTGGCGCGTCACTTCTTTGGCGAGTTGCCAATGGCGGTTGCGAGTGGTGGCTTCCGCGAGATCATTCGCTTGCAATTGCAGCAAATCGGAGTGCAAGAGTTGTTTTCGGTGGTGGTCACCGCGGAAGATACCGAGCGGCACAAGCCACACCCGGATGTTTTCTTGGAAGCAGCGGATCGCCTACGAGCCGACCCAGCACAATGTCTCG
The DNA here is from genome assembly GCA_016794985.1 of Planctomycetaceae bacterium. Lineage (GTDB taxonomy): Bacteria > Planctomycetota > Planctomycetia > Pirellulales > Pirellulaceae > M30B19. Next base: position 5,642 of record JAEUIQ010000075.1, read on the forward strand.
TCTATGAGGACTCGGACTTGGGCATTCAAGCCGCCATTGCTGCGGGAATGGACTATGTAGACATTCGACGTTTTCATCAACCTCGAAGAATTCCGGTTTGACATAAATTTCAAAGTCGCGGGCCGGGTTGTAGTCAGTTGCCAGTGGGCGATCGACGGTAACAAGTATTTGGGCAAGTGCTGGATTGACATGATTCAACGTCTTTTCGTACACAACTATCGCTGCTTTGCCAACTTCGAGTTGGAGCTCGCGAATCGTTCCTCGGTGCTAGTGATTGGAGATGATGGGGCCGGTAAATCAACTCTGGGAAACGCACTGCGGCTCTTGCAGACGATTGCCCAAGGAAAAAATCGAACTCGCGAACTTCTCAGTTCAGACGACTTTTCGTCGCATCAACCCGAGGGACCGCTACGAATCGAGTTGTCGGCGATTATCGATGAGGAGCGGTTCGAATACGGTTTGAAATTGACGATGCCAAAAAACTTTAGGGAACCGAAAGTGGAAGAGGAATTTTTGAAGATCGATCAGCGAGTGATCTTCCGGCGTTCCGAAGCAGACATGGAGGTTGCCATCGATTCGACGTCTTTCTTGCTGGATTGGCATTTTGTCGCTTTGCCGGTTGTTTACATTCGTGGCGTACCGCAGCGGTCGATGGACAAGTTTCGCAACTGGTTGGCCAGATCGATCATCATTTCGCCGGTCCCAGCACGGTTTAGCGAAGAATCGGATTCCGAGTCGTTTGAACCGACACCCGGCGTGGATAACTTCGCGGCTTGGTTCAGTGGTATCTTGGGAGAATATCCGGCTGCATACAATACAATTGCAGACTACCTAAAAATAATGATGCCCGATTTTCTGGACGTGCAAAATCGAACGACCGGCGAAACCACAAAGCGAATCGTGGCAAGGTTTGAGAAAAATGGGAGAATATTTCCAACTGGTTTAATGAGGCTTTCGGACGGGGAGAAGATCTTTTTCTTGACGGCGCTCATTTTGGCAGTCAATAAACACCATGGTCCCGTTCTGTGTTTTTGGGATGAGCCAGATAATTATGTTTCGCTATCCGAAGTGGGACGTATCACCACTGAGATTCGAAAGTCGTTCTTGAGCTCTGGTAATGGACAGATACTAATGGCGTCCCACAATCCGGAAGCCATTCGATCGTTCACGGATGAGTCGACGGTCATTCTGACGCGAAGAAATCACTTGGAGCCGACACGTGTTCAATGGTTAAGCAATTGTCCTTTCACCGGTGATTTGGTAAATGCTCTAATCAGGGAAGACTTCTCGGATGGCGTTGAATAAATATCAGCCCCACCTTTACGTCATTCCCGAAGATGACGCCAATCGTCAGATTTGTGTGGGATTCCAAACGAGTCATTTCCTTCGCGGTCCCGTCATTCAAGTTTTGCCCAATGCAGACGATTGGTCCAAAGTGATCGAGTGAATCCGAGACGAGTACCTTCCGCTGCTGCGCCGTAATGAACATTGCCATGTATTAGGCATGATGGATTGCGATGATGAAACAAATCGACTTCATGAATCGCTTGATAAGTTTCCGGACGAACTTCGCGCTAGATTGTTTTTGATCGGTGCCCTTGCGGAACCGGAAATCCTTAAACGCGAAGTACAGAAGCCCTTCGAAGACTTGGGCCGTCAACTTGCGGAGGAGTGCTGCACGGACAACTATCAAATCTGGTCGAATCCCCAGTTCGTACATTGCGCCGACCAAATTCAACGGCTGCGTTCCAAGCTGCGGCCTTGGCTATTTGCTGTGGAGAGTTCGAACGGATGAGCTAAGATAAGGGGCCATGGCCTCGATCGTTCGCACGGTCGCTCCGGTTTGTGACTTCGTAATCTCTTGAGCATTTCGACCTAAGACGGCGCGGTAATCTTCGTCGGCGTAACAACGCCGCACAAACGTCTCCAATTCGCTGGAATCTTTCACAACCTCAGAGGCTGTGGACGTTAGCAACAAAGCCACCACGTCGCGGAAGTTGGCAGTGTTGGGACCGAAGCAGACTGCGACTCCGTAGCCTGCTGGTTCAATCATGCTTTGCCCGCCACGACTACCCATGCTGCCACCGACAAACCCAATTTGGGCCACGCCCCACCAGGCCGATAACTCGCCGATGGTATCGACCAACAAAATTTCCCAAGCTGGGACGACAGCTGAATCGGCCTGACTGCGACGAACGACATTGAGACCCGAGGCCAAACAAAGCTGCGCCACCTCTTCGAAGCGTTCTCGATGTCTGGGGACCAAGACCAACTTCAATCGCGGACAAGCCGAGCGTAATCTTTGGAAGACCTGCAAGACGTACTCTTCCTCAGGAGCCGACGTGCTACCGGCCAACCACACCACATCCAAATCTGTAATCCCGGCCCAGGCACGTAGCCCCATCGTTGTCGGGTTGTCGCGATCCGATCGAGCCGAATCGAATTTGATTGACCCTGTCACGCGACATCTTTTTTTCGGGACTCCCAAGGCCATAAAACGCTCGCGGTAGTCATCCGTTTGCACGAGCACCAAACTAAGCTGGCGAAAGATCGGCGACATGATCCAACGCAACCACCGATACCGAGCAAAACTCTTTTCGCTCAACCGACCGTTGACCACCAAGACCGGCACCTGGCGCGCCTGCAGCAGTCGCAGTAGATTCGGCCAAATCTCCAACTCCGTTAACACAAAGGCCGCTGGTCGTAACCGTCTGATCACTTTCTTCATCGCCCAAGAAAAATCGAGCGGAAAACGAAACACGATTGCCGTCGGGAAACGCTCTCTGGCCAGGGCCAGTCCAGTGTCGGTCGTCGAAGAAATCGCGAAGCGGAAATCCGGAAACCGCTCGCGCAGTGCCGGTACCAGAGTGGTCAAGAGAGTTACTTCGCCTACGCTCACGGCGTGCAACCAAAGCAGTGGAGCGTCAGGGTTGCTTTCTTCCGCGGGCAGTTGCGCGCCCCACAAGCGGTCCGGCCAACCGCCACGTTTCTTGCCATGCACCCAGCGCTGCCACAGAATCAACGGTGACCACACCAGCAAGGCGAGGAAGTAAACGGCGTTAAACAGCCACGACCACATCAATTGTTGTTCATGCAACAGTTCTTGTGCTTCTTGCCACTACCGCAGGGGCAAGGATCATTCCGCCCGACACGGGTGCCAGCCGATCGTACGGTTTGCGGTTTGGCTTCGGAACTGTTTTGTTGCGCGGCCTCAATCGCCTGCTGTTGTCGCATGGTTTCTTTGCCGATTGGCATCGACTCAGGGGCTTCACGCTTGATCTCGACGGTTCGCTGACGGTTTTCAACTAACGTGGTCCGCACGAATTGATCGTTCAAGTGCTCCACACGAAACACCAAGTCAGTCACCCGTTCCCCGATGGAATCCCACAAGCGATCAAACAATGCCTTGCCTTCACGCTTGTACTCGACCTTGGGATCCAACGCCGCCATCCCGCGTTGACCCACAGCGGATCGCAAGTGGTCCATGGCCGACAAGTGATCCTTCCAAGCCGAGTCAACGATTTCCAACAAGACCATGCGCTCCATCCGCCTCATTTCAGGATGGAAGCGATCTTGAACCCAGGTGTTGAGTTGTTGCTTGACTCGTTCTACTGACATGCCCCGCAGTTCTTCAGGGTCGAGATTCGATCCGATTTCTTGGCCCAACCAAGTGGTTAATTGAACCAATTCAGCCGGCAACTCGCCAATCATCTTTACGGAATCGATTTTCAATCGAGCCAGTCGTCCGGCCAAATTGTCTTCGACTTCTTGACCACGGTTTTGCGATTTCAAGCTGTATTCCAACAAGAATTGGAAAACTTCAGCGCGTTGCAAGCCGCTGATTTGTTCAGCTGTCAAAGCGGCGTTGAATCGACGTGCAGCCCATTCCATCAAGGCTTCCCGATCCAAGAGTCCCGTTTCGTCTTTGGCGAACCGAGTCATTGCTGCGATCAAGGGATAAGTCGCTTCCTTTTGGTCGTAGCGACGATAGGCTTCGTCGGTCGCCCGAGCAATGATTTTGACCGGCTCGAGTCGGCTAATTTCGTCGAGTTCCAGAACGACCCCGAACTTGTCCCGCAGCCAACGAATCCCGACTTGGCGTCCGTAGTCGGGATTCAACATCGTGGCACCATCGCGTAGATCGGTTTTCTCGATCGCCGCCTTGCCGCGTTCCAGCATCACTTCGGCTAAGTTATCGCGCCCAATCTTTTGCAATTCTCGTTCGTTGGTTTCGATCTTCCAACGGCTCTTCAAGACGTTGGTCATCGCATTCCAATTCCAATCCAAATGCGCGTCTTCATCCCCGTCTGGCAAGTTTTCATCGATGGCCGCCAACAAGTCAGTCTCCAGGACGCGGATGGCTTGATCCAACGCATGGCTTAGCGCGGTTTCATAGTCCATCCCTTTGAATTCCCGACCCTCCAGGGCTTTGCCCAACCGCAATTCAGAACTGGCGTAAGCGGCAAACATATCGAAGCCGAAACGCGCCTCTAGGCACTGTTCCAGATGGTGCTCGATTTGCTGCTGAATCATGGTCAAGATCAGTTCACGGCAGTTGACGCCATTCAGAATTTGTTGGCGATACCGATAGACTCGTTTGCGCTGTTCATCCATCACCTCGTCATACTCGAGGAGGTTTTTGCGCGCTTCGAAGTGCATTTCTTCCCGTTTCTTCTGGGCGGCATCCAGGCGGCGGCACAGCATCTTGCTTTGCAAGGCGTCCTCACCCAGCGAGCTACCCAAAATTCGCTGTACGAAAGCACCGCCGAAGATGCGCATCAAATCGTCTTCCAGCGACAAGAAGAATTGACTGTCCCCTGGGTCACCTTGGCGACCGCAACGACCGCGCAACTGCAAGTCGATCCGTCGGGCATCGTTCCGCTCGGTTCCCAGCACACAAAGCCCGCCCATCTTCTTGACGATCTCGCCTTCCTCTTTCATTCTTTCCTGCCGGGCGATCTCTTCGACCAACGCATTCCATTCCTCGCGCGGCACATCCAAACGTGTGCGATACTTGTCTTGCAGTTGAGCCCACGCCATGTTCTCTGGGTTACCGCCCAGAACAATATCGGTACCGCGACCGGCCATGTTCGTCGCGATCGTGATTGCCCCGATGCGGCCGGCCTGAGCAATGATCTCTGCCTCGCGACGATGGTTCTTGGCATTCAAAACTTCATGGGGAATATTGCGGCGCTTCAAGATCCCACTTAGCAACTCGCTTTTTTCAATCGAGTTGGTACCAATCAAGACGGGGCGTTTCTCTTTGTGCACGCGTGCCAAACTTCGTCGTTCGAAGGTTTGCGTCTTACCTTCGGAAAGGATCGTCACCGACTTCTCGCTTTCCTCGGTGATCTTACCCAAATGCCGATGTCCTTGAGTGGTTTCCACAAAGTCGTGGCGGAACATGGCTTCAACTTCTTCTGCGACGGCTTTCCATTTACCTTGTTCGGTCGCATAAATCAGGTCGACCTTTTCGACTCTTTGCAGCGGTCGGTTGGTCGGAATCGCGACCACGTCCAACTTGTAGATCTTCCAAAACTCGGGGGCCTCGGTTAGCGCGGTACCGGTCATACCGCTTAGTTTTTCATAAAGTTTGAAATAGTTCTGCAGAGTGATGGTTGCCAAGGTCTGCGTTTCGTCTTTGATCCGCACCCCTTCTTTCGCTTCGACTGCTTGGTGCAGCCCGTCGCTCCACTGTCGGCCTTCCATCAAGCGACCGGTGAACTCGTCGACAATCACGACCGCATTGTCCTTCACAACGTAGTTCACGTCGTTCTTATACAGATAATTCGCCTTCAGCGCATTGTCGATCAGGTGCGGCCATTCCATGTTTCCCGCGGTGTAAAAAGACTCGACACCGGCCATGCGTTCTGCTTCGCGCACACCCGCGTCCGTAAGTGTCACGGTGTGATCTTTTTCATTGATATTGAAGTGCAGCTCTTTCTTAAGCGACTGGGCGATGCGGTTGGCCTCTTGATAGAACCGACGTTCCTGATGAGCTGGGCCCGAGATAATCAATGGCGTGCGCGCTTCATCGATCAAAATATTGTCGACTTCGTCGATGATCGCATAATGCAACGGGCCTTGGCATTGTTGCATTTCGCGGGGAAACCGATGATCGCCGCGCGCGGCGGGCCGCATGTTGTCCCGCAGGTAGTCGAAGCCAAACTCGTTGTTCGTGCCATAGGTAATGTCGCAGTCGTAGGCCAATTGGCGATCCGCAACTCGCATGTCCGATTGAATCGCTCCGACCGTCAAGCCTAGACCCATATACAGCGGAGCCATCCACTCCATGTCACGCCGGGCCAAGTAGTCATTGACGGTCACCACGTGGACGCCCTTTCCAGTCAAGGCATTCAAGTACGCCGGCAGCGTTGCCACCAACGTCTTGCCTTCACCCGTGACCATTTCTGCCACGTTGCCCCCGTGCAGGACCATGCCCCCGATCAATTGGACATCGTAATGTCGTAGTCCCACAAACCGTTTGCCACCTTCCCGGCAGACGGCAAATGCCTCGGGCAACAGATCGTCCAAAGTTTCGCCTGCCGCTAAGCGATCTTTGAATCGTTGTGTCTGAGCCATGAGTTCCTCATTGCTCATCGAGGAAAATCGACTCTCCAATTGATTGATCGCCTCGACACGACCTTGGTATTTCTTCAAGGTTCGCGCATTGGAAGAGCCGAAGACGGCAGTGACCCCTTTCTCGAATCCGCGCAGCAGGCCACTAAAAAATCCCGAAACCGCATCAAACGACTTTTCTAATAAATCCATCTTCGCTTCGCTTTTCTTGCAGCTCCGTCGCGCTAATTTCTTTTGGCATTGCGGATTGCAGCATCCCGGCCAAACTTCAGGCCGACTGCCAATTGGTCAGCCCACTTGCGCGCAAATTGTACCCTGCGGCAAATTTCATACCAAGTATTGAGGAATGGTTCAAAGCCGAAAGCACAAAAATGTCAGAAATCTCTCAATTCACCCGCGGGCCAAGCGACTCGGAGGGCATTCAAGACGGCAAAAACATCGATCAATTCTTGAAACATTGCGCCCCAGACCGGGTTCAAATATCCGCCAAATGCGAATCCCATCGCCAGTAAACTCAGCCCAATTCCCCCCAGCGCGCTCTGCAAAGCGATCTGTCGCATTCGGCCGCTGATGTGCAGAAACTCGTCGACTTTTTGCAGGGAACAGTCCAAAACAACGACATCGGCCGCTTGTGAAGTTACATCGCTGTGCTGCCCAAAGGCAATCCCGACCGTGGCAGCCGTCAAAGCGGGAGCATCATTGATCCCATCGCCCACAAAAATCGTTGGCGATCTTTTGGTCTCTTCACGGACGATTGCCAATTTCTGTTCCGGGCTTTGGCTAGAAAAAACCAGCTTGATACCGGTTTGCCGAGCCAGATATTGCACTTCGCTGTCCCTGTCCCCGGAGACCAACAACGTTCGATTGATCCGATGGCGGGGCAACAAATGCTGAATAAATGGCCCGCCCTCGGATCTTGGGGTATCTCGGAACTGAAACGTTCCCCCGTAGCGTCCATCGACCAAAACCACGCATTCAAGTCCCGTGGTTTCGGGTGGCAACATCGCCAACGGGTGTTCTTCCGTCGTGGATGGCGACGCTACCGACGCGGCTAGCTGTAATTTCCGACGACTGGTGATCTGAATCAGATGGGAGCCAACTTGGCCGGTCATCCCGGCTCCCGGTTTCTCGCTGACTTGGGACACCGGGAACCAAGCCGCTTTCCGTTCCTCACTGGCACGCACGATGGCCGCCGACAACGGATGTTTCGAGTAGCGGCCAAGACTAGCGACGACCGCCAATAACCAATCAGCCGAACGGTCGGGAGCTGGCAGAATCTCGACCAAGTTTGGCATCCCGTATGTCAAGGTTCCGGTCTTGTCAAAGATGATCGTGCGGCAGGTGTCGGCCAGTTCCAGGCTACTTGGGTTCCTGACAATGATGGCTCGTTTGGCTGCCAAAGAAATCGAACCGATGATCGCGACGGGAATCGCAATCAGCAACGGGCAAGGTGTCGCTACAACCAAAACCGACAAGAAGCGAACCGGATCGCCGGACGCGAACCATGCGGTTCCTGCCACGATCAACGCCAGAGGTGTGTACCAGGCTCCGAGTTTATCGCCCAAGCGACGCAAGTGCGGCCGATCTTGTTCGGCGGCTTTCATCACTTGCATGATCTGGGCGTAACGGGAGTCTGCGGCACGTTTCTCGGCTCGGATCACAAGTGCTAACTCGCCGTTGATAGCGCCAGAAATCACGGCAGAACCTAACGATTTTTGAACTTGAAATGGCTCGCCCGTCAGATAACTTTCGTCCATCACCCCCTGCCCTTCAATCACAACGCCATCGACCGGGCAAGATTCGTGCGGAAACACCAACAATTGATCGCCGGGGCGAATTTCGGAAACCGGAATCTCGCGGATGTTTGCGCCGTCGCGTCGATGAGCGACCAAGGGCAAGCGACGACTGAGGGCCAGGAGCACCGATGACGCACTGCGAATGGCGTAGGACTCCAAAGCCGCTCCGCCGGACAACATCAGCACGACCAGAACGCCCGCCAAATACTCGCCCAAAAACACGGCTACGACAATCGAGATGCCGGCCAACAAGTCACTGCCAAATTCGCGTTGCCATAACTTTCGTAACAGGCCAACGATCAAGGGCAGGCCGCCAACCACCAAACTGCACCATAGTGGCACGACCGCCAACCAGTGTTCCGCTGGCCAGATCCCGACCAATCCCACCCACAAGAGCAGCATCGCCACAGTGAAAGCGGCAATCCAGGTCTCCGGAGTCGCGTTTGTTAAGTTTTGACGTAACCATCGCGCGCTGCGGCGCAAGCCAGTCCACAAATGCTAGTTCCTTTCGCGAAGTCTCGGTACCTTGTCGAAGTTATTGGTTCGGATACCCTGGAGCATGTTGGAGAACAAAAGGGCTCGCGAGTCAATCGCTTGCTGGGTCGCTCCGGCTGGAACACACAGGCTGGGAGAAACACAGGCTGGGGGAGCACAGGCGGGGAGAAACACAGGCGGGGGCGGTCAAGTTGCGACTTGCAAGTTGCGACGGCCCCTCGGAGCTTCGATATCTTAAAGGGAACGGCCATCGTTGAATACAAGAAAAGCGGTTCGAACCGTTGATATTCGAGGAAAGTTGATCCTGTTAGGGACTGGCACGAGTGTCGGGGTTCCAGCGCTGGGCTGTCGTTGCGATGTTTGTTCTAGTGGCGATCCGAAGAATCAGCGAACGCGTTGCAGCGCGATATTCGGGTTGCCGGGCGGAAATCTATTGATTGATACTCCGCCGGACTTGCGACAACAGTTGCTTCGCGAAGGACTGGGATTGGTTCACGCGGTGTGTTTTACGCACGAGCACGCGGACCACATCTTTGGACTGGACGATCTGCGTTTGATGCAGTTCTATTTGGAAGGCCCGGTTCCCTTGTATTGCAACGGGGACGTTGAAAAGCGGCTCCGCGAGTCGTTTAGTTATGCTTTTGAGAACCGAGTGCAGACCCACGCGGGTGCGGTGCCGAGCTTGGAGTTTCATCGGATCGATCGCCGCCCCTTCGAGGTCTTGGGCGAGGTGATTCAACCGATATTGTTTCGGCACGGCCCTCGGTTTGAAGTCTTAGGTTTCCGGGTTGGTAAGGTCGCCTACTGCACAGATGTCAAAGAGATTCCAGCGGAATCATGGCCACTGTTGGAAGGACTCGACACTTTGGTGCTCAGCGCGCTTCGCTACGAACCGCATCCGACCCACTTGAATTTGGAGGAAGCTCTGTCAGTTGTAGAGCGAATTCGGCCAAAGCGAACATATTTTACGCACTGTTCTTGCCATTTGGATTACCACAAAGTCAACGCCGAGCTTCCCGAGGGCGTTGAACTTGCATATGACGGTTTACAGATTCCTTTGGTGCTGTCGTGAGATTACAGATGCCGCATCGCATGTTCTTGCTCGTGATTTTCTGGACATGGATGACCGAAGCTGTTGCCATTGCGACACCTGAGGTTCGTCCGGCAACTGAAGAATCGGCAGTCGAGTCGCGTTGTGCGGCTTGCGTCGACACACAGGATTCGTCAACGGACGACCAGGAACCAGCGAGTCAACTTCGTTGCGTGACGACCGAAGCCGACGAACGATTCTGGCTCGAGAACATGGCCATTTGGCACCAGTACTCACTGCAAGAAATGAGCCTAGTGCTGGGCAAGACACCGAACGAGATACGTGATCTGCTGAGCAAGTACGATTTGCAAACGGCTTCATCGATGGAACGGCGATCGAAGGATCGCTTGTCGATTATGCCGTATCCGGGTGGTCGTCACCCACGGCGGGGATTCTTGGAAGGGGCAATCGAACCCCAACGGGAAACCAAGTTCAGCGTCTTTACACCTTGGTCTGCCACCAGTTATGTCGTCGCCGACGTGCCCGAGGCAATTTTCACGAATTTGGGACTCACCTATTTGGCCCACACGCACATTCCCACCATTTGGGATGCACAAGGAATGAAGTTGCCGATCCAAGAATGGCAAAGGTTGGACAACGGCGAATTGAAAAGTCAGCGAGAATTGCCAAATGGAATTCGGTTTGGCGTCCGAGTCGTGCCAGAAGTCGATCACGTCTGGATGGAATTGAGTTTGACCAACGGCACCGCCGAAACCTTGTCCGACATGCGCGTTCAACATTGCCTGATGTTGGCCTACTCGGAGGAATTCTCGCCGAGTTCAAACGACAATAAGATCTTTCATGGTGATTATGCGTTGGTTCATGACCCGACTCGTCGGCGATGGCTGATCACGTCTTGGAAGCCGTTGGGGCGAGCTTGGGGGAACCCGCCGGTTCCTTGCTTACACGCCGACCCGATCTTACCGAACTGTCACCCCGGTGAAACCACAAGGGCTCAGGGCTGGATTTCTTTTTTCGAGGGCCAAGATTGGGAAGCCGAGATCGAACGCCTTGAGAGGTTGCACTGGTGGGAGGAGAATGGATCGACCGTCGATCAAAACCAGACGCTGGGCCATGGAACGACATTTGCAAGATGAATTGGAGCTAAAAGATGCTTTGTACCACGACACCGTCAATTGATGGGCATCCGATCAAACAATACCTGGGGGTTGTCACAGGCGAGGCCATTATGGGTGCCAACGTGTTTCGCGATTTTTTTGCTGGAATCCGCGACATTGTTGGCGGCCGAACAGCCAGTTACGAGCAAGTCCTCACCGACGCCAGAACGGCAGCCATCTCGGAGATGCAGCAACGCGCTGCGGAACTGGGTGCGAATGCGGTCGTGGGCGTCGATATCGACTACGAAGTCTTGGGCCAGGCGAACGGAATGATGATGGTTGCGGTCTCGGGAACTGCTGTGGTGGTCTGAGCAGCGAAAGTCCTCTCCATTCCAATCAAGGCTGCACTGTCTTGCGGGTTACGAGATGCAGCGGCGGATTGTCGCCTGCCGTCTGGGGCTTCTAGAACATCTGTTCGGATGGCGAAGTCATTGACGATTTTGCTGAGCGTTGCTAAATTCCGGGACTGGGAAAGACTGCACTTTTCCACCACATTCACACTTTTTGAGGTAATTCACGAATGGCAAAAGCGGCGGCCAAACCAGGCAAAATGGTCTACTACTTTGGAGCCACCAAGACGGAAGGCAAGGGATTGACCAAAGCCTTGCTGGGTGGAAAAGGCATCAACTTGGCCGAAATGACCGCAATTGGTCTGCCGGTTCCTCCGGGTTTTACCATCACCACCGAATGCTGTGATGCCTACGTCAAAGCCAAACACAAATTGCCCGAAGGTTTGATGGAAGAAGTTGGCAAGCACATCAAGACACTCGAAAAAGAGTTGGGCAAGAAGTTTGGTGACAACAACGATCCGTTGTTGGTTTCCGTTCGCTCCGGTGCCGCGGTTAGTATGCCCGGTATGATGAATACGATCTTGAACTTGGGTTTGACCGATCAATCGGTGCAGGGTTTGGCCAAGGCAACTGGAAATGCTCGTTTTGCTTACGATGCCTACCGACGTGTGATCAACATGTTTGGTGACGTGGTTATGGGCGTGGATCACGAGCACTTCGAACATGCTTTTGATCAAGTCAAGAAAAAGTACAAAGTTACCCAAGACACCGATGTACCTGCTGAAGGTTTGCAAGAACTGGTGCAAGCCTACAAGGATGTGTACAAGAAACACACTGGCAAAGCGTTCCCACAAGATCCGAACGTTCAATTGGAACTGGCGATCGAGGCGGTGTTCAAGAGTTGGGACTCCGACAAGGCCGTTAAGTATCGCGAGATCGAGAACATTCGCGGCTTGCTTGGTACCGCCGTCAATGTTCAATCGATGGTCTACGGCAACATGGGTGCTGACTCGGGAACGGGTGTGGCGTTTACTCGGAATCCATCGACCGGCGAAAATAAGTTCTACGGTGAGTTCTTGATCAACGCTCAGGGCGAAGACGTGGTCGCCGGTATTCGGACTCCACAACCGGTTGTGGAAATGAAGAAGTGGAACAAGGATGTCTATGAAGAATTGATGAAGATCAAGGACATTCTGGAACAACACTACAAGGAAATGCAGGACATCGAGTTCACGATCGAACGCGGCAAGCTGTTCATGCTGCAAACGCGTACCGGGAAGCGAACGGGTGCGGCAGCGGTGCGAATCGCTTGCGAGATGGTCGCTGAAAAGTTGATCGACGAGAAGAAAGCGGTCTTGCGGGTTCCGGCTAATGACTTGAACCAATTGTTGTTGCCAAGCTTCAACCCAGCCGCCAAGAAGTCGGCGACCGTGGTGACGAAGGGCTTGCCCGCTTCCCCGGGTGCCGCGGTAGGTGCTTTGGCTTTCACGGCTGAAGAAGCGGTTCGCCGCGCCGAAGCTGGCGAGAAGATCTTGTTGGTTCGCAAAGAAACCAGTCCCGAAGACGTGGACGGCATGCACAAGGCCGCTGGGATTTTGACCAGCACCGGTGGGATGACCAGCCACGCGGCGGTGGTCGCTCGCGGTTGGGGTCGCTGCTGTGTGGTCGGCGCTGGCGAAGTTCAAATTAATGAGAAGGCTGGCAAGATCACCGTCAACGGCAAGACCTTTGGCCAAAAGGACATTTTGAGCATTGATGGCACGACCGGAGAGGTCATGGTCGGCGCTGTGGAAACGCAAACGCCTACGCTCTCGGGCAATTTTGCCACGCTAATGGAATGGGCCGATAAGTATCGTCGCTTGGGAGTTCGCACCAACGCGGACTCGCCTAACGATGCCAAGAAGGCTCGCTCGTTTGGTGCCCAAGGTATCGGCCTCTGTCGTACCGAGCACATGTTCTTTGAAGAAGATCGAATCGCCGCGATGCGCGAGATGATCTTGGCGGACAAAGAAGAAGATCGACGCAAGGCACTGGCAAAGTTGCTGCCTTTCCAACGGAAGGACTTCGAGGGAATCTTCAAGGCGATGGAAGGACTGCCGGTCACCGTCCGTTTGCTGGACCCACCGCTGCACGAATTCTTGCCGAATGAACCCAAGGCCCAGAAAGAAATGGCCGACATGTTGGGCGTCAAGCCAGCGGACGTGAAGACTCGCGTGGATCAACTTCACGAAATGAACCCGATGCTAGGGCATCGTGGCTGCCGTTTGAGCGTGACCTATCCGGAAATTCTGGAGATGCAAGTCACGGCCATCGTGGAAGCCGCAATCAATTGCCAAAAGAAAGGCACTGCCGCCAAGCCGGAAATCATGATTCCGTTGGTGGGTATGGTCGAAGAGCTGAGAATGCTCAAGAACAAGGTTGCTGAAACCATTGAAGCGGTCAAGGCTGCCAAGAAGTACACCGACAAGTTGGACATCTTGATTGGCACAATGATCGAGATTCCTCGTGCGGCCCTGACTGCCGACCAAATCGCGGGCGAAGCCGAGTTCTTCAGCTTTGGCACCAACGACTTGACTCAAATGACTTTTGGGTTCAGCCGTGACGATATCGGGACGTTCTTACCCGAATACTTGTCGAAGGAAATCCTGCATGTCGATCCGTTCGTCTCGTTGGATCAAACGGGTGTCGGACAATTGGTGCAGATGGCGGTGACCAAGGGCCGTGCGGCTCGGAAGGATATCAAGTTAGGTATCTGTGGTGAACACGGTGGTGATCCGGACTCGGTGGACTTCTGTCACCGAGCGGGCTTGGACTACGTCAGCTGCTCGCCATTCCGCGTGCCAATCGCGCGATTGGCTGCTGCTCAAGCCGCCATCCGTCACGGCTAAGCCAATCGCATCGTATCCCACGAAACCCCAAACAAACCCCCGCTGTTGCCAATGCGACAGCAGGGGTTTTTTATTGATTCCAACGCGGGTTGGTTTGTTTTACAATCTCAGTGGATTGGGTATGGCCTGGGAGTAGGAACGTCTAGACAAAGTGGTCGGTGCCATCTCGGAGTCGAGTGTCTACGGTTAGAAGTCATTTCTCGGAGTTTCTAGAAAAATGTCTGCGCCATATTATCCTTCGAGAAACGTCAGACCGCAGCCCGCTTCCAACAATGCGACAATGATAGTTGTCCTGGTAGTCGCTGGCATAGCGCTGTTGGTGACAATATGTGTGATCGTTGCGGTTGTTTTGACGTTTTGGGTTTCCGGAGTACCACAACAAACGGGAGAGGTCAAGACTTCGACACGCAGCACCACGTCCGACAAAGCGAAGCAGTTGGCTAAAGCCTTGGTCGATTATGAACGGGCCAACAGACAGTTCCCGCCAGCCGCTTTCGGCGATGGTTCCCAGCCGAATTTAAGTTGGCGCGTCGCGTTGTTGCCTTACCTAAACGATAAATTGCTTTACACTTACATTCGTCGTGATAAGAAGTGGAACGAAGATACCAATATTGCGTTTACGATCGATTCGCATCCAGCGTTTCAATCGGAAGCGTGTCCCGAATCGAAGACCAGCAACCGAACAGCTTTCGTTGCGGTCGTCGGTCCCAATACGGTTCTTCAACAAGGCCAATCGCATCAACGGCGATCGATTGCGGACGGCGCCGATTTCACTGGTGTTTTTTTGGAAGTCCATGAATCGGATATTGCGTGGGCCGAACCTCGCGATATCACTGTTGACGAGGCGGTTAGGTTGATTCGAAACTGTCGAGATCCCAGGGGCCTGACGGTTGGAATGGCCAATGGCAACACCATAAAAATTACGCCAAACGCCACTGAGGAATCCATTCGAGACTTGTTTATCTGTAACGACTTTATGTCTCAGTGGCGGAAATGAGAAGTCAACGACCTTTGCAACCGAGGAACGGCGAAGCGATTTGATCATGGGCGATACACTATGTGCCTGCGAAAGCCTCCGGTTCTCGAACGCCGTGAAACGGCTGTACGTTTAATCTGCGGGTTATGAAAGGCCCTTAAACCCGCGAAGTGGCGAATCGTATTAGCCACGGGTGCCAACCCGTGGTTTGCTGTTAGAGAACCTGTCTCACAATTTCCGTGGCTTTTTCCAATTCGGCTTGGGTGGTTAATAAATCTGGGCCGAAGCGAACGCTGCCGTTGCGGGCATCGGTGTTGAGGCCGTGTTGCAATAAACGCTGACTTAGTTCAGCGGCCTGTGGATGCGGCAACAGCGCGAAGGCCCCGCGTGATTCCCAGTCCTTTGGTTCGTACATCGCGATGCCCAGTAACCGCATCATGGCACATAGTGACTGTTGTTGCTGCAAGTTGTACTCTCGCAAGCGATCGACACCCAATTCACGCAACAGTTGCAACCCTGAGTTTGCCTGATACGCGGTGAGGACCGGAGGGGTCGATTCCAACCAGGCATCACCACCGGCTGCCATGATTGGAGGATCAGGTCTTAGGTACGCAAACGGCTGCTCTTTTGCGAACCAGCCTGTATCCAAGGTCGTCAGCCGCGACGGTGTTTGATTCGATTCTAAATGTCGTGGATGGATCGCCAACCAACAGGCACCCGGCCCACCTCGCGCGTATTTGTAACTGCCACCAATCAGAAAATCCGCACCGCCCAATCCATAGCGGCCCATGCCTTCCCATTCCAACGGAAGTACACCAAAACTATGGTAGGTGTCGACGATGACTTTGGCACCAACTTGGTGGGCGGACTTCACCAGCTCTGGAATGTCATCCAGGACTTGTCCGGTGGCGAATAGAACTTGCGAGCAGAGCACCAAATCGACATGCTGATCCAGGGCGGCTTTCAGACTCTTCACAGAATAGAACTCGATGGGAGCTCGATAATCCGGTTCGATCCAACGAACTTTCGCCCTGCCCTTTTGGGCATATGTTTTCAAGATTACATCGCAACTATCGAACTCGCCCCGAGTTGCTACCACGGTGGGAACATGACCTTGATCCGATAACGAATTGAGCACCGCGCGTAGTCCTTGCCCGGCGGATGATTTCGGTACGATCGATTGATAAGACGACGCGCCAAGGAGTGCGGCTACCTGTTCGCGAAAGTAACAACTCGCAGCCAACCATCCTCGCGGGTGACTCCAGGCTCCGTCCAAATGCTCGAACCACAAGTCCAATGCCTCGTGTACATCCAGCGCCATTTGATCCAATGGTCGTCCCAGCGAATGATTGGCGAGATAGATTTCTGGTTCCCGCATCACTGGCGGAGTTGGAGCAATTCGTGAACGTTGGAGAACACGAGAAAAAAGGGGCCACACATGTTGTGATAGTTGGGCTTCGGTCAGCGGCCCAGAGCCAAGTTTGCCGACAGCATGATGAATTGTCGAACTTGATAGTGAGTTCATTGTTATGCGGAGACCGAACCTTCGAGTTCCAGTTCCTCGGCGCCTTCGGTTGTAGGGTTGGCGGGATCCGAATTGCCGGACTCGGTGCCATTCGCGGCGGGGCGCGGTGGAGGGTCCTCGGTTTCCGCAGGCTTGTTCTCAGCGGGTGGAGCTTCCGTTGGCGGTGATTCCTGCTCGGAACCTGCCGGCGCTTCGTTGTTCTTTGGCGCATCGGATTCGCCAGTTGGAGGCGTAGCTGGTTTGGCGGCGTCGGACGCATTTGCGGGAT
Source organism: Planctomycetaceae bacterium (assembly GCA_016794985.1). GTDB lineage: Bacteria > Planctomycetota > Planctomycetia > Pirellulales > Pirellulaceae > M30B19. Next base: position 22,667 of record JAEUIQ010000075.1, read on the forward strand.
CCGCGCCCGAAGGTGCCGGGACATTGCCGACTGCTGCATTTCCTGCCGGGGCTTCGCTTCCTGCCGGGGGCTCGTTGCTTGTCGCAGGTGTTTCCGGAGTTGTTGCCCCCTCCTTCTTCACTTCCGGTTCGGTTGGCGATTGGGACTCGGTGTTCTCCGAGTTGTTTTGTGGCGGCGCGAGTTCTAACTCTTCAAAACTTGGCGCAATTGGAGCACTCAAGTTGCCTTGTTCCAATTGGGGTGGCAACGCTTCCAACGCTTCCGTCTCGGCATCGTAGTCGGGACGCGCTACGGTTTCACGATCGGTGCCCAATATTCGCTGGCTCGTAATCTCGCCCACGTCGTTCCAAGCCGTCCACTGGCCAATTGCCGCGTCGTCTTTAAAGCTACCTTCGGCGGCTTTGATTCCGTTTTCGTGCCACCAAATCCATTTTCCTATTCGTTGGCCTTGGTCATACGAAGCAATCAACTTGCGATGACCGTTATCGTGCCACCAAGCGAACTCACCATGACGTTTTCCGTCTTTGTAATAACCGGCCATGTGCCGTTGACCATTGTCGTACCAAGCCTTGACGGGGCCGGTTTGAATTCGCTCTCCTGAGGGCTGATAAGCAGCCAATCGCGCGTTCCACCAGTCGTCTGTTTCCGCGAGAATTAGTTTGGCTTCCAAGAAAGAAACTTCGCTTTCCGGTCGATCCGCGGCAAAGTTGTTCACTTGTTTGTCGATCCGCTGTCCTTCGACGAACCAATTCTCATGAATCAATTGCTTGTCGGCATTCCATTCCTGCCAAGCGCCGTGCAGCACATCATCCTGAAAGGACAACTTCCGTCGAACCTCGCCGTTCGGGTGCCACCAAGTCCCCGAGCCGTTTCTCCGGCCGGCTTTATAGTTCAGTTCGACGACTTTGCGATCCTGGTTATCTTTGATCAACCAAACTCCTTCGAGTTTTCCGTCGACGAATTCAGCGCTCGAATGAAAGGGACTCTGGAACCCACGAAACTCGGTGGAACTTAGCCAAGGATGATTCGGCTCCAAATGGGTGCGCCGCCAAAGGCCGATCATTTGACCGTTTTGGAATCGACCGCTTCCCATCAACTGTTGGTCCATGTCGTACATTTTCCAACTGCCGTCATTCATGTAGTTGCCATGTTGGTCCAAGGCGACTTCGCGTTCGATCATGACTTGGCCATTGGCATAACGCTGGGTTAGTAACTCGCGGTTTTGAGGTCCGACAACCAATGGCTTCAGCATGCGAACGATGCCTTCATTTTCGACTTGACCGGTCGAATTACCGACATCCTGTTTCGGACCTGGCAGCGGTTCGCCGCCGGAATCCTGTTGCAGTCGGGCTCCATTACTCGAAACGTTGATGGTTGGAAGTTTCAATCGCTCGGGAGCCTGCGCAGAGAACTCACTTGTTGAGGGCGATGCATCGTCTGGGTTTTTCGAGAGCACAGATCGAATGGGGCGCAGTTCGGCGCGATAGGGATCGGATGTTTGCGCTCCGCAAGTATTTGCGGTCCACAACGATAGCGTTATGATCAACGTCAATGGGGTTAATCGCCATGTATTACACAGGTCAACTTTTGCTTCTCTCATGGCATCATCCAGCCGAATCCAATGTGGGACTTCGTCCAAGCCGCCGGGCCAAGACATCCCCTGCGTTTCATCGGCCAGGAATTTTGGTCTCACCATCCGGCCGGCAATTGGCCGGATTACAACGTTCGAGCATTGATGTGAATGACGAAAGTATCGATTCTATCGATTGATGGTGGCGATCAGAATCTTCTAATCCGCCTGCCACGTCAGTTGTCGTCCGCGAGCGACGACCGGCCAACGTCCAACCGCTTGTCCTTGTTCAATCGTCCACACCTCGTCATACAGAGCCGTGGTCGGACAAATATGGTGCGGTAGTCCGTAACAGACCGAACCCACTGGAAAGGAAGCGGCACGCGGTGTCTGCAGGACCAAGTGCTCTTCGCTTTGCAAGACAGGTCTCGCATCTTCGAGTCCAAACCAGTGAACCCTCGGTTGGGGCATTTCTGCCGCGACCGCTTTGTGTCCCAAGTCCAAACACAATAGATCGGGTTGGGGCCGACTGATGACACGAGCCGCCAGGACTGCCGCGTGGACCATTTCAGATTCTGGGCAGGTGAGCGTTTGTCCGTAGTCCCACAGGGCCATGGTTCCCGCACCGACTTCAACCCCAGGAACCTCCAACCAAAGCCACGAAGTTGATGAACCTCCCGCAACTATCTTAGCGGGCCGCTTGCTTGATGCTTCAATTCGTCCGACCAGATTCAACGTTTGTTCGACAACCGCTTGCCATTGCTCTCGTCGCAAGTTCATGTCCGCCGCCCGAACATGCCCATCGTAGGCGTGTAGACCAACCGGTCGCAGGCCGGGCAAGCGATCAAGTTCAAGATACAACTGCAGGGCCGCTTCACCAGGAACCATGCCACTGCGGTTCATTCCCACGTTCAAGTCCAAGAAGACTTCGATCACGACATTCGCTTGCACCGCCGCAGCCGACAATTGTCTGGCAGCCGCGAAATCATCCAGCAACGTTGAGAAGCGAACTTCTGGAAACTTGCGGATCAATCGCGTGAATTGACTTGGATTGGGTCCTACCGGTTGGTAAGCCCACAGAACATCTCGCCCGCCTGCCTGGGCCACCATCCACGTTTCGACCAACGTTGCCGTCTTGAATTTTTCGATCCCCAGTTCCCGTTTCATCTGCACAATTTGCGGCAACTTATGAGTCTTGACGTGCGGTCGCAAACGCGAAACATCACCGGCTCGCCGCGCCATAGCCTGCAAGTTTTGTCGAATTCGCTCGGGATAAAGCAACAAAGCAGGTGTCGCAACCGAGGCGATATTCTCTACTTCATACCAGTTCGCCATCGCTCAGTTTCCTTCCCACGCCTCGCATTGGTCCCAATTCTTACCGACTTCCACATCGACCTGTAACGGAACACTGATTTGGTAAGCCCGGTTCATTTCTTCGGTCACCAAACGAGCCAAAGTGTCAATTTCTTCATGCGGAGTCTCGAAGACCAACTCGTCGTGAATTTGTAACAGCAGTTGAGCCTGCAGTTTGGAGTCCCGCAAGCTGTTGGCAACTCGCAACATCGCCAACTTGATCAAATCCGCGGCTGAACCTTGGATCACCGTGTTGATCGCAATTCGTTCTGGCATGTTTCGCGACTTGTAATTGCTATTGGGTCGCACGCCTTCGACCGGGCGACGTCGCCCTAGTATCGTTTGAACGAAACCTCGTTCGCGAGCTTGTTTCAGTGTCCACTCCATGAATTCAAGAACTCGCGGATAACGCCCAAAATAGGCTTCGATAAAGGCACTGGCTTCTTCGCGACTGATGTCCAACTCTTTCGCCAGTCCAAACGCACTTTGACCGTAGATGATCCCGAAGTTGATCGCCTTGGCACGACGTCGTTGTTCTTTGGAGACCTCGAACAGCGGAACCTGGAAGACTTCCGCGGCCACACTGGCGTGAATGTCCACTTGATCTTGAAACGCTTGGCACAAGTTCTCGTCGCGACAGAAGTGCGCCAACATGCGAAGTTCGATCTGCGAATAGTCTGCCATCAACAACCACCAATCGGGTTGGCCAGGAATGAACGCTCGACGAATGTGTCGACCTTCTTCCGTGCGAACCGGGATATTTTGCAAATTGGGGTCTTTGCTACTCAAGCGTCCGGTCGCGGCGACATCTTGCATGAACGAAGTGTGTACGCGCCCCGTTTGTTTCAACACCATTTGGGGTAAGGCATCCGCGTAAGTGCTCTTGAGTTTGGCGGCTTCGCGATACTTGATGATCAATGCGGGCAGTTCGTGTCGTTCGGCCAATTGTTCCAAGACTTCGCGATCGGTGCTGGGCCCGGAAGCTGTCCGTTTGATGACGGGCAGCTTCAGCTCTTCGAACAACAAATGAGCCAATTGTTTTGGGGAGTCGATGTTGATCGTTCGCCCCGCCTGTTGTTGAATCTCTTCCTCCAAAGTCGCCAACTTCGCTGCCAGCTGTTGGCTAAACTCCGCCAGTTGCTCGGTATCGATCTTGATCCCGCGTCGCTCCATTTCGGCCAAGACTCGCAGGAGGGGCATTTCGACTTGAAAGAACAATTCGTCCAATTTTGAAGCGACCAATTCAGCGCGCAGCAACGCCTCCAAGCGAAAAGCGAAGTCGGCATCCTGGCAGGCATAGGGCACGATCTTGAACAACGGGACCGTATCCATGGTCGTTTCGTTCTTGCCGCTGCCGATCAATTCTTTAATGCTCGTCGCCTTGAGGCCGAGATAACGATCCGCCAAGTCTTCTAAGCCATGCGTGTTGCGGCCCGGTTGCAGCAGGTAGTCCGCGACCATCGTGTCAAAGAGCGTCCCTTGGACCGTCACGCCATGATTTTGCAAGACGGACCAATCGTACTTGATGTTTTGACCGATCTTCAAAATCTCGCCATCGCTAAAAATGGGTAGCAATGCCGGACGCACCTCTTCTTCCCAACTCAACTGCGCTTCGCCCGGTGGTGCAAGAATCGGAATATAGGCGGCTGATCCGGGAGCCCAAGCAAAGGAAAGGCCAACCAGTCGCGCGGCGCACGGTTGGGTCGATGTGGTCTCGGTATCAAAACTGATCTTGTGGCAATCGCGAAGCTGAGCGACCAAATTATGCAGTTTGCCAACCGAGTCGATCAAGCGATAATCCAAGGCCACTTGAGTTTGATCGACCAAAGGTTCGCTGGTTTTCTCGGCGACCGTTTGCTCGCCCAGAGTTGCTCTGACGGCGCTGTCCTGGCGATCATCGCGAGGTACGTCGGGATTCGCGACGGGAGTGTTCACGAGTCGGCGAACACGTGCCGTCAGTTGACGAAATCCGAAGCCTTCGCACAAGGCAACGGCTTGGGTTAGGTCAGCACCGCCGACTTGCAAACGCGACCAATCCAATGGGATCGGCGTGTTGCGGTCCAACTCGACAAGTCGACGACTGGTTTTCAGCAGTTCGCGCGAGTTCAACAAATTCTCTTTGCGTTTCTGTCCCGAAATCGATTCCGCGTTCGCATAGACACCATCTAGATTGTCGAATTGATTCAATAGTTGTTGAGCCAACTTTGGGCCAATCAGCGGAACGCCAGGAACGTTATCGGTGGGATCGCCCACCAAGGTTTGAAAGTCGACCACTTGGTCGGGACGGATGCCCCAATCAGCCAACAGATCCTTCTCGTTATACAGAGCTGCCTTGCGAGTGTTGTAAATTTGGACTTGAGGCGAGATCAATTGGCGACAATCCTTGTCACTGGTCACCAACAGACATCGTCCGCCGGCCAATTCTGTTTGGGCGGCAACCGTTGCCATGATGTCATCTGCTTCGTAGTTTTGTAGCTCCAAGATTGGAATGTTCAACGCCTGCAACAAGGTCTGAACATAACCAATCTGTGGTCGAAGATCGTCCGGCATCGGATCGCGGTGAGCTTTGTATTCTGGGTAGATTTCATTGCGAAAGGTCACGCTGCCTTTGTCGAAAGCGCAGGCCAAGAAATCGGGTTGCAACTTGTCCAACAAATCCAAAATGTCGCGGAGAAATCCGTGTACCGCGCCGACCGGCTGTCCGCTGGGCGAACTCATCTCGGGCATCGCATGAAAGACTTGATACAAGACGCCCATCGAGTCAATCACGACGACCAACTTATTGGCGGGCGTGACCAACACGTCGGCGGCTGCCGACTCGGACGCGTTGACTGGACCTGCACTTGAAGCAGTGTTCGACGCACCTGCTTCTTCGGCAACGGTCAGCGGTGGCGAGTTCGTGTTCTGTGAAGTGGAGAGCACCGGCGCCAATTGCGGAGAACTTTCGAACTGATCGAGTCCAAAGAGACTCATTTGCCGCGGCGAGGAGGATTTCTTTTTTGGCATGTTGGGTTGACTGGCTCGCGCGCTTGATATGAAGGAATGGATTGAGGATTGAATGCTCTGGGCCGACCAGGGCGAGGGACGCTTGCTGTTACTGAGCACTAACCCGCAGCCCGCACATGCCAGCCCAAGACCACTCAAGATTCTCGCGGTTGGTCCAACGCCGACTTCGGCGATTTTATCGGATTGACAGTTGGGCGGAAGCCGATGGATCAAGCCAGATGGTTGTGCCGTTCCGGCCGGTGCCGGATGGGCAGGTAAATGACGAACCGTTAGACTTAGGCCGGGAAGTACCAATCACACAATTACCCACAAAAGGGCCGCCATGAAGGGCTTGATGTTTTTGCCGTTCGTCGCTTTGACTTTCCTGAGTTGGGGCCTCTACGGACCGACCTTGCACCTGGGACAAGATGCATTCGGAGCCGAAGGGCAACGGAGTGCGTTTCGGCCGTTTATCTGCGTGGGGTTGGCTTATTTCTTGGTTGCCGTCGTGGTTCCGGCGTTGGTATTGCGGACCAAAGGTGAGGTGGGCCATTGGACGATGAAAGGTTTCATTTGGAGTTTTGCGGCGGGTGCCATTGGAGCCGTCGGGGCGTTGGGCATCATCTTGGCACTCAAGTTTGGCGGTGATCCAATCTACGTCATGCCGTTGGTGTTTGGTTGTGCTCCGGTCGTCAATACATTTGTAACGATGTTGATGTCGGGCAATTTGAAGCAAGCCTCGTGGCCGTTTTATGTCGGGATCATCGTGGTCGCCATTGGCGCAGCCGGAGTCTTGGTTCACAAGCCAACCAAACCAAAGGCTGAAACCAAGGCTGCGATCGAACAAACTGCTGAAGTGAATCAAAGCGTGATTGCTGCGGAAGGCGACGTTGCGGCGACGCCAGTGGTCTTTAAAGACGAGGCCAAGGAATTCAAAGATGAGGACCGCGGAGTGTTCGCATCAATGGTCCTGCGCGGACTGTTTATATTGATGACCGCGTTATGCTGGGGCGCCTATGGCCCAGTCTTGCATAAAGGTCAGGCCGTAATGGGCGGTAGTCGAATGAGGCCTTTTCTCTGCGTTGGGCTAGCGTATTTCGTGGTCGCGGTGGTTTTTCCGTTAGTGATTCAACCGGCATTTCGTGTCGAACCAGGTAGTTGGGTCAGTATGACGGGATGGTTCTGGAGTATTTTGGGTGGCTCATTGGGCGCCTTGGGAGCGCTCGGCATCATCTATGCCTTCAACTTTGGCGGTCGCCCAATATTTGTCATGCCGTTGGTGTTCGGGATCGCTCCGGTCGTGAATACGTTTTCCGAAATCATCGGCAAAGGTCTTTGGGGCCACGTGAGTACGTTCTTCTACTTGAGTTTGTTTCTAGTCATTGCCGGAGCGGTCACCGTCCTGATCACCGCCCCCAAACCAAAGCCACATCAGCCGCAAAAAACCGAGCCAGCCAAAGCTTAAAAAAATCGTACGCCAGTTGAAATGCTTTGGCGTACGCACGTTTGCTGAACAAACAGGTTGTTGTTTAGTACATGTTGGCGGGCGAGCGCCTTAACTCGTCACGATTAGGCGTGCAGGTTTGGCCGAGACTGTGCCGACTGCTAAAGAACAGTCCCGAAACAGCTTTCGGGTGTCTCCTTGATATGAATGAGATCCCAACCTGATATGGGAGCGAGGGATTTTTCACGACGACTGGATCCCTCGCTCCCACATCGGGTTGGGATGTCCGGAAGTTATTTCGGGACAATTCCTAGCAGTCGAACAGCCAAAAAACACTAGGCCGAAGGATCAATGGCTTCTTTGATCTTGGAAACGAAGTGCGGTGACTTGCCATCGGACATTTCCTTGGCTTTCTTTTCCGCCAGTTTCTTCTCGTGGTAATGGAAAACGGCGACGCGCTTCATCGTGGGCGAGAACACACCCCAGAACAATTTCACGCGGGCCTCGGCTTCGGCAGCCTTTTTGGACTTCGACTTGGAAGGCTTCTTGGCCGGGGCTTTCTTGGCCTTCTTTACGCCTTCTTCGCCCTCGGCTTTAGGGGCCTTCTTCGCTGCCGCTTTCTTTACCGTCTTCTTCGGGGCGTCGCCTTCACCTTCGGCCGCTTTTTTCTTCGTCATGCTCAGTTACCTCGGTCCAATCCTCGATCCGAAACTTGATATCCCGTGCGGCTGAGCCTGCAAAGTATTGACCCGGCCAGCGCTGCGGCATTTTATAGTTTTTTCCCAACTTCCGCTATGGACCTACGGCCAAGTTTATCTCACGATTGCTACAATACACGGGGGAAACAAGTTTGGGACGGAGCAAGCGGAACTGCATGGCACGAGCACTCAATCGTAATGCGTCCCCAGCTACCAACTATATGCGGCTATTGCTGCCGCGTCATTCGCAACCACGGCAAACCCTGACGTTCCGACAGCCGAGCTTCGCGACCCTCATCGTGACGTCGCTACTTCTGTGTTCTTCATTCGCGTGTGCCGACGAAATCGACTTCGACCGGCAGATTCGCCCGATCCTGGCCAAACATTGCTTGGCCTGTCATGGTTTTGATGCTCATTCACGCCAGGCCGATCTACGTTTGGACACCAGGGAAGGAGCGTTGCATTCAGGCAGCGGAGACGCCATCGTTCCGCACGATACACAGGCCAGCCAACTGCTTCAGCGGATTCAGAGCCAAGACGCGGCGATGCTCATGCCACCACCCGAGTTTGGTAAACCGCTGGACGAAGAACAAAAGCGATTGCTGGCTAGGTGGATTGAAGCTGGAGCCGATTATGCCCAGCATTGGGCATTTCAGCCCTTGATGGCGGCTTCGAGCGAGTCCGGAGCGAAGTCTGCGACCAGCGACCTAATCGACCATTGGGTGGCCGATGCCCACCAACGGATGGGCCTCGAATTCTCGCCGCCGGCCAGTCCGGCTACCTTGCTGCGCCGGCTGTGTCTGGATCTGACTGGACTCCCACCGACGCTTCAAGAACAAGACCAGTTCCTGGCTTCGTATGCGACCGACCCTCACGGGGCTTATGCTGCAACTGTCGAACGATTGCTGGCTAGTTCGCACTACGGCGAACGTTGGGGCCGCTGGTGGCTGGATCAAGCTCGTTACGCGGATAGTAACGGATACTCGGTCGATGCCCCGCGTCAAATCTGGCTGTTTCGCGATTGGGTCGTCGCAGCCCTGAATCGTGATCAGCCGTTCGATCAGTTTACGATCGAGCAAATTGCCGGCGACCTGCTGCCCAACGCTTCCGAGTCCCAGAAAATTGCGACCGGCTTCCATCGCAACACGCCGCACAACGAAGAAGGCGGAATTGATGTCGAACAGTTTCGAATTGAAAGCGTGGTCGACCGAGTCGCAACCACTGGAACCGTCTGGTTGGGCCTAACTATTGGCTGCGCCCAGTGTCACGATCACAAGTTTGATCCGATCTCGCAGGCAGAGTTCTATCGGTTGTTTGCGTTCTTCAACCAACAGGACGAACCCAAGCTCAAAGTCCACTGGACCAGCAATCCCGATCCAGTGACGTCCCCCACGGAGCCGACAGCAGAAGTCACAACACTTGTCATGCAGGAACGGACGGAGAGGCGTCCGACCCATTTATTGATTAAGGGCGATTTCACGCGACCAGCAGAAGCCGTCGAACCGGGAACGCCGGCCGTGTTGCCGAGCCTGAGTGCGCGCGGCGCGATACCTGATCGTCTGGACCTTGCGCGTTGGTTGGTGGCACCGGAGAATCCTCTGACGGCGCGCGTGATCGTCAACCGAGTCTGGCAGGTGTACTTCGGTCGCGGCCTCGTCGAATCCGATAGTGACTTTGGACTGCAAGGTATGTCGCCGACGCATCCCGAATTGTTGGATGCCGTGGCAGCTCGATGGGTCGAACAGGGGTGGGGTTTGAAACAACTGCATCGCTGGATCGTTATGTCGCGGACTTACCAGCAGTCGTCGCATGTTAGTAAACGACAGGTCGAGTTGGATCCAACGAACCTTTGGCTCTCCCGACAACAACGACTGCGTTTGGATGCGGAACTGGTACGTGACGCGGCGCTGGTGGCCAGCGGCCAGTTGACGACGACGATCGGTGGCCCGCCCGTGTTCCCGCCCATTCCCGCGGGGGCGATGAGTCTTGGCCAAGTCAATCGGCCATGGAAAGTTAGCACCGGTCCAGATCGTTTTCGTCGAAGTTTGTATACCTTCACTTATCGAGCCGTGCCACCTCCGATGTTAAACGTGTTTGATGCCCCCGACGGTGTGCAAGCCTGTACCAGAAGGCTACGCAGCAACACGCCTCTGCAAGCGTTGACGTTGATGAATGACGCGGGCTTTTTTGAAATGGCTCAAAGTCTGGCGATGCGTATCGAATCCGAAGGATTGGAAGCTGCGTTTCGCCGCTGCACCTCGCGACTCCCAACTGCGGAAGAACTGGCGATTCTTGCGGGACTTTCTCCGTTGGATGCTGCGCGCGTGTTGTTGAATTTGGACGAAACGATTTCGCGGGAGTAGTTGCGATTCAATGGGCATCATGTTAGGGAAGTCGAGAGTGAAGCGTTTGCGGCCCGACATTAGTGATTGCCAGCGCCGTGCGAAGGGAACCATGTAGTGAGCACTGAATCGAATTCGCGGGAAAACAAGTCGTTACAACACGCCACGCGGCGACATTTCTTCAGCCAATGTGGGATTGGTCTCGGAGCGATCAGTTTGGCTCAGCTGATGACAGAGAATAACGTGCGAGCGTTCGACGACAACACCAACGATCCCATGCGACCGAAACCACCACACTTCGTCCCGCGTGCGAAACGAGTGATCTTTCTATTTATGGCCGGCGGACCATCGCAGTTGGAAATGTTCGATTACAAGCCGAAACTGCAAGAATACAACGGGCAACCGATTCCAGCTAGTTTCATTGAGGGCAAGCGATTCGCCTTTATGGATAGCAGTCATCGGATTGACCTGTTGGGCGGTCGACAAGCTTTTGCCCAGCATGGTCAATGTGGGGCTTGGGTCAGTGATTTGTTGCCCTACACGTCCAAGATCGTCGATGAGCTGACAATCCTTAAGACTTGCCAAACGGACCTCTTCAATCACGCTCCTGCGAAGTTGTTCATGAATACTGGAACCGGCCAGTTCGGACGGCCTTGTATGGGATCGTGGATTACCTATGGATTGGGAAGTGAATCCCAGGATCTGCCTGGGTTTGTCGTTTTGCAAAGCGGACCACGCGGGCCACGCGGTGGCGCGGTGAATTGGTCCAGCGGAGCGTTGCCGACTACTTATCAGGGAGTCCCGCTACGGAATCAGGGTGATCCGATTTTGAATTTATCAAATCCAGCAGGCATCACCGACCAGCAACAACGCGAATTGGTCGATCGTGTATCGCAGTTGAATTTAAAGCGATTGGTTGAAACCGGAGATCAGGAGATTGCGACTCGGATCAACGCCTATGAAATGGCCTATCGTATGCAGCATAGTGCTCCTGAATTGATGGATACGGCCGCGGAGACTGCTGAGACGCTAGAGCTTTATGGGATCAAAGACCCGAAAGAATCGTCATACGCTAGAAATTGTCTACTCGCGCGGCGTTTGGTGGAGCGGGGTGTGCGGTTTATTCAGCTTTATCATACGAATTGGGATCACCACGGAGGTCCCACCGAGAACTTAGAAAAGCACCTGCCCGAGATTTGTCGCGAAATCGATCAAGCCTCAGCGGCTCTGGTGCTGGACTTAAAACAGCGTGGCTTGTTGGACGACACGCTCGTGATATGGGGTGGGGAATTTGGTCGCACCCCAATGGGTGAAGTTCGCGAGTCAACGGGTCGAAATCATCATATTGAAGCGTTTACAATGTGGATGGCGGGGGCTGGGTTGAAAGCGGGTCTCACGTTTGGGGAAACCGACGAGTTTGGCTTTGGCCCTGTAGGCGAGAAAGCCCACGTCCGCGACATCCATGCGACGATCCTGCATCTGCTGGGATTGGACCATCAGAAATTGTCGATTCGCTTTCAAGGATTGGATTTGCGCCTGACAGGTGTTGAACCAGCTCGTGTGTTGCACGAGCTGATGTAACCCATGTTGGAGCAATCGCAAGATGAAGGTCGAGTGACGAAATTGAGCGTGTTGATTGAGCTTAGGGTAGACGATCATGAGTTCCCGTAGAATGGCAGAGTTTTGCTTCGTATTTGCGGTAGCACTGACAACTCTATTTGCGATGCTGTTTGGCGATCAGAACGTTGCCACATGGTATTTGTTCGTTTTCAACGTTGGAATTTTAGTTGCAGTGCTTCTGGCGATCAGCACCCGAAAAATGCAACAGGTTTATTGGATTGGCTTCTGTGTTTCAGCCTTTGCGTACTTGAGCTATTTCAATACGGAGAGTACGGACCGCATGGAATCGCAGTACGATCGCCCTGAAGCAACGGCCAAATTTTTGACTTTCGTGTATCGGATGATCCACATTGACGACCCATCGTTCGCTGGGATTCTGTCTGATGAATTGACGACTGGTCATGGAGTAAGATTGGTCAGTTTCCGGAAAGTAGAGCAACAAGCTGATGGCCTCGTGAACAAGCCACAGAAGGAATCGGAGGTTGATTTCAAAGATTCGAATTCGCTTGTGGTCCGCAACGAACAACGCGTGATTCATCACCAGTACCTCGGACCTTTAGCTGCCTTCTTTGGGATTGGACACTCGGGTTGGGCTTTGCTATTCGGATGGATTGGTGGTTACGTTATCGTAGGATTGCATGCCCGAAATCGAGTCGAGCAAATTTGAACAATTTTGCTACGGGTGCAAGTACGGTTGGGTTGACAGGAGTTGTGCTATGCGAATTGGGATGTTGGAATTACTGGCAGTTTTGCTAGTGATTGGCTTTACCTGCATATCGATCGCAAGGCCGACCGTGTTCTGGGAATCTGTTTATGTTTCCACAACACTCGTAGGTATCTTAGCGGCGATTTTGACGGCCATCGCGACACGCGGCCCGCAGCAAGTTTTTTGGATCGGATTCAGCGTCTCCGCAGTCGCCTATTGGGGAGCGATGCAGCGATTGCCTGAGCACGCACTTGAACCGGGCGAGTACGTTTCCCCACCGAATCAGCTGTTGGTATGGGCGCATGGCGCTCTCTATCCTGATTACAATCCGCCTTATGATTCTGGCGCCTTTGGTGGTGGAATGTTTTCGATTCCGTCTCGATCGACTGACTCGAGTTCCTCAAAGTCGGTTGCGGTTGAATCGTTTAGGAAAACGCAAGACACGCGGAATTCGAGTACTGGTCTTCCCGATTCTGATGCGAATGCTCCCGAAAAGATGGAAGACCCATTTGCATTAGGGAACCCATTCGGAGACCTGGAGGATACTGGCGAACTCGCGGATGATTTCGGAACTACCCGAGATGTCGATGACGATGAAGAAAAACCTCTTTCTGATCGTAGCAAATACAAATGGGGTGATCGGCGACGGTTTTACCTCATAGGCCATTGTGCGTGGACCTTGTTGTTTGGGTGGATCGGTGGCCACTTCGCCCTTGCCGTCTATAAGCGGTCGAGCTAAAACGTAGGCTAGGAAGTCTCTATGAATCAAGTAATTCGAACTAAAGACGCAGGAACACGTCTTCCCAAGGGACCTCGAGGTACTTGGGGGACGACGATCAAGCTAATCCGTGATCCACGCGCCGCTTTAGAAGGCTGGGCCAAGGAATTTGGCGATCCGTTCTTCTTTCGTCCGTTGAACGGACCCGTCGTCGTGACGGGTCGCGAGGACCTGCTTCGCACCATTCATAGCCAGGACCCAGCGATTTACGAACCCTTTGCCATGCAAACCACGGTGCCATTGTTGGGGTCGGGTTCCATGTTGGTTCTGCACGGTGAACGTCACAAACGCGAACGCCGCATGATGTCGCCCATGTTTCAAGGCGAACGGATGAAGCTGTACGGCGGGCTGATGCAAGAGATCGCGATCGAATCTATTGAACAGCATCGACAACAAAACCCCGCTCAGGTTTCGACAGCGGACTTGATGCAGGACATCTCGCTAAGAGTGATCATTCGAACCATCTTTGGCGGTGATAATCCACAACTGGCGGAAAAAATGTTTGTCGCCAGCAAGGTCTTAGCGAACCGCGCTAGTCCCTTGCTGTTCTTCACATCACGAACGCATGTTCGCTTCCTAGGCTTGACCCCTTGGGATCGGTGGCTGAAAGCTCGTCGCGAATTGTGTGATCTGTTAGATATTGCCATCGACGCACGGCTAAAAGAATCGGAGCCGCGCGGCGATATTCTTTCGCTGCTGTGCCGAGCGACTTACGAGGACGGCCAACCAATGACTCGGGACGATATTTATGCCGAGCTGTTGACTTTTTTGTTCGCCGGGCATGAAACGACGGCTCTCTCATTGACTTGGGCGATTTATCATATTTTTCGGGCGCCTCTGATTTGTGAAAAACTTCGTAACGAATTAGATGCTTTGCCTAACGAAGCTCCGGTCGGGATGGCCGAGGCCAGTTATCTCAAAGCGACGATCCAGGAAACGCTACGGGTCAATCCGATCGTTACCGAGACGTTGAGAAAACTGCGAGAACCCTTGGAATTGGGTGAGTACCAATTGCCGGCCGGAATGGGGTTGGCATTGGCTACGGTCCTCGCTCATTACAATCCGCAGACTTATCCCGAACCGGACTTGTTTCGACCCGAACGATTTATCGAGCAGACGTTTTCGCCGTTCCAGTACATGCCGTTTGGTGGAGGGCATCGACGCTGTATTGGCGCCGCGTTTGCCACTTATGAAATGGCGATGGTGTTGGGCGTCTTCTTGCGTCGCTACGATTTTCAATTACTCGACACGCGTCCGGTGGTTCCCAAACGCCGCAGCGTTACCATGGGGCCATCCAGCTCGGTACCGGTAAAGATCGTCAAGCGGTGAGCGATCTCCACAGGTGTTTGAAGAGGCCAAAAACGACCAAGTACGCATTGCCCCAGGCTTCATCACGCAAGAACTGAGTTGGTGATCCTGGAGAACCAACAAACGGACGCAAGACCCAACCCATCTGTATTCCAACAAAGGCGTAAATGATTGGCTACTTCGGTATCAATCCGCTCGCGGGGTTGATACTGATCTTCGCGCGGGCGGAATCGGCTAGCCATTGCTTCCACTTTTCGATGGCCACTCGATTCGTATCGCTACTCGCACTGGGATCATAACCAAACGTTTCTTTGGTCAAGACTTGCAGGGTGTGGAGAGCCAGGACTCGGCGGGCGACCTGAGCATGTTCCAGGTCTCCGATCAATTCATTCAGTTGGCTCATTTTGACCGTCGGTGGATCCAGACCGACAAAGCGGGTTTCGACGGCTGAGGTCAGGCCCACTCGACTGGCGGCGGTCGTCAATTGGCTACTAGCGGCGGGATCACTTTGCAGGCAAGACGCGATGGCTTGGATATGGACATCCCAATAATTCTTGAATTGAGGATCATTGAGTACCGCAAACGCGGGGTCCAGTTGGCCCAGACCGTAGGACCACAATGCTGCCAATGATCTCTGATCCAAAGTGATTTGTTGAGAATGCATGTGAGTCCCGTTCGCGATGCTAAACAACTCGTCCATCCCTTCATTGCTTTGGACCAACTCGCTCAAGGCCGTGACGTCTGGATTCATTTGCGAGTCCTTCATTTCTTGGATTGTCGCCAAGATGGCTGGAGAGGCACTCTTCTCGTGTCGCTCGAATTGCCCGTCGGGGCGGACCACGAACCACTTGTTTTCATACAAGACTTCTTCTCGTCCTTGATGTTCGATCATGAATCGGCCGGTAATTCCTAAGCAACCGAGGTAGTAACGAGGCGCTGTGCTGGTTGCTGTGAATCCAAGGGGTAAAAACGGTCGAATCTCAAACACAAGTTCGGCTTCAGGCGTCAACGCCGTAATAAACACTTTGCCCTTCGGCGTCTGGATTTCCAGGGACTCGTCCTGACTGGTCGATTGCATCAACAAGAAACAGCGTTGCACGGAAAGGAGGGGCAAGCCTTCTTTCTCTTGCAGTTGATAACGAGAAACGCCCGCAAATGTAAAGTTCCAGGCTTTGCCGCGCGGACTCCGCATTTTCAATTGACTTCGGCCTCCTGGAAGTACCAAAATCCAATCATCGGGTGTTTGGCCCGCCCCGGCTTCCATGACCACCGTTCCAATTTGTTGCCCCCACTCTTCCGGTCCGACCGTCGTGCCGGTTTCCGCTGGAGTCGGTGCCAATGGTGTTGTCAGCGGTGTTGTCAGCGGTGTTGTCAGCGGTGTTGACGTTTCAGGAGTCACTCCAGCGGGTACAAGTGGATTACTCTGAATTGTTGCGCCGGAACCAGAAGACGGCAGGGAGTCAGCAATCGCGGGTAGGTTTGTCTGCGGGTCCTCGTCCACAGGTGGCAATTCCGAAATCGATGGCTTGGGTTTTGTTGCCTCCACACTCGGTGTGTTGTTGACCAACGGCAGTCCTACGATGTTTTCGTTTGCTGGCGTTGCTGGTGGTAATGAATGGTTCGAAGGCAGACCGGGGCCTGCGTCCGGGATGTCGATAACATTCGATGGGTTCCCTGTCGTTTCGGTCGGCGTCGCTGTCGGCGTTGGTGTTTGTGTCGTTGTTTCCGTCGGAGGATTGATCGTCTCGGGCGTTGCTAAGTCGGGAATCATGTCGGTCGCGATACTCGAATTCGACAACGGGGATTCCAAAACGGGAGTGGGAAGCGTTGGGATTTCCGCAGCAGGTGATGATGGCAACTCTATGTTTGAGTTAGCGGCGGGTGGCAATGGCAAGCTCGAATTCCCCAACATCAGCGGTGGTTGACTTGAGCCACTCGAAAGGTGTATCGGAGGTAGAGTTGCGGAAGGGGCAGGAAGGTTCGCCAACGCGGTGCTGTCCCGAGACTCGGAGAGCGAAGGCAATGGAATTGAAGTCGATGGTTGCGGCGCTGGTAAATCTTTGGTTTTGTCTTCCGCGGGAGGATTCATCGCAAAACCCGCGATCTCGCTATGAGGTTGTTGGGTCCACCACAGAACACCAAAACCAACCAGGACCAATAGTGCCAAGATCCAACTTCCTTGTCCCGATTCCTCCGTTGAAGTATTGTTGACGGCACTGGTCGCAATCTTGGACTTGGGTGTAATGTTGGACGCTTCTTGGTCACCAATGGACTTGGAAGCGGGTGCGATGGCTTTCTCGATCACAGTAGGCAGCGAATTCTTCGCGGTGTTGGAGCTCGCAGCGGCCGGCGAAGGAACGATGGATGGAGGGACTTGTTGCAGGTCGAATTCACGAACCTGCAGTAGCTGTGCGGCTGCTTGAATCGCTTCCCGTCCCACCGCACGATCCGTTTGGATTTCGTCATCGGCTGCCGACGTTTCGGACCATGAACCCGCAAACTGATAAATCCGCTGCCGAAGTTCGTCACCGATGTATGTCGGTTGATCGATCCAATCGGTGAGAATCTGATGCAGTGCGGCAATCTCGCTGAGAGCCGCATCGTTTTTCAAACAGCTCTGTTCGTACTTTTTTGTGACGTCGAACTCCGAGGTGCCATCCAGATATTCGGCAACTTGGTTCGCCTGCAACCATCCCGCTGTCTCGACGGCGGGACTTGCCATTCGCGGTTGTGCCATCAAGGTCCGAATTCGCTGGACGAGTTCTTGGGCTGCTGCGTTCTGCTCCAGAGCACGCTGGATGGGTTCTCGTTCGTCCGCAGGCAATGGAGCATTATCGAGGTAAGCCAAAAGGGTTCGCAGCGTGAAGCTCATGAGTCCATTCCCATATTCAGAAATCCATCGTTCGACACCCTGCCGAGTCCATTCTTGCCGGGCGTCGCTTCCAATGGATTAGTGAGCTCTGCGGCGTCGCTTCGTACATTCGAATTGGAAGTGAAGCGAAAAAAACAGAAATGATCGAACGAACATGCTAGCGGGTGTGGTTGGGCTGGCCATCTAACTCCCCCACGTCAATCTTCGAGTGGTCTAGTTTTCGTTTCGGGCGCCAGCCAGATCACAACCAACCCCACAAAGTAAACGGAGGCCATGGCGGTGCAAGCTTTGGGGTAACTGCCTCCGAAATTCTGCATGATCACGCTCGTTTGCAAGGCACCAATGGCGGCCAGAATCCGTCCAAAGTTAAAACTGAAGCCCTGTCCGGTGGCGCGAACTCGCGTCGGAAACAGCTCGGGCAAGTACAGTGGCAACCAACCATAAAACGCAGCGGTCACGCCACCCATGGCGCCAACGGCCAACAAGAACCAAGCATTGAACACTCGATCTGGCTGATAAAAGAACCACACCGTGGCGAAGGAGCCTAAACATAAGACAACGTAAGCCCAACGTCTCCCCGCCCAGGCACCGAGTGCGGCGCCGGCAAACCCACCGGCGACGGCTCCGAGAGCAGATACGAGTTGCGTGTAAGCTCTAGCGTTTGGTTGGCTCTCGGCCAATTGATCGGCCCACATGGTTGCCCATTGCACTGAGGCCCAAGTCCCCAGCAGTGGAATACCGCTGATCAAAGCGCCAATCAGCATTCGCCGCATGATCAGGTTGGGTGCCGTATGCGAAGTGGGGTGCCAAGTCTCGGCCGACCGCAACATGTATTGAAAGACCGGATACATATAGCCTATCGCTACCAGGATCAGGCCGACGCCGGTTCCAATCAATCGCCACTCGATCGCTACCGGATAACTCCACAGGCCAATGATCCCGAAGCAACACAGCACACCAAAAAGTACCCCGAGCAGGTCCTGTGTACGCCACCCGGTCGTGTTACCGGACTTGTGTTCATGCTCCCAACGCTGTGATTCAGGAACAAACAATCGTACGAACAGAGTTAAGAATGCCGGTAGAACGCCGCACAGCATGAGGGCGCGCCATTGGACCCATTCGTTTGACAAACCCCAATTCTGCATGGTTTGTCGCATCGCTTCTAACGATAAACTGAGTGTGGCCACCAAGGCATAGCCCAGGTTGGCAGCGGCACCGATCAAACCCGCCAACAACGCCCGCGAACGTCCACCCCATACTTCCATCACCAATGCGACACCCAGTGACCACTCGCCACCCATCCCCAATGCAGCCACAAAACGGACCACCACAATCTGCCAAGGGGCCATGACAAACGCCCCCAGTCCACTGAACAAGGCGTAAGTCAAGATGCTCAGCGACATCGCGCGCACGCGACCGATGCGATCACCCAACCAACCAAACAAAACGCCACCCGCCGCGGCCCCAACCAAGAAACCGGCGATGGTAATCGAATTCCAGAGCCCGACCAATTGTTCGGCTGCTTCTGCGTCTAGTCCATTCGTGGCGTTCGCCAACAAATCCCGTAACGCAGGCCGCGCCACCACCGGGAAAAGTCCCATTTCGAAACCATCAAACAACCAACCCAACAGAGCGGCGATCAACGCCAGTGATTTTCCCCAACTCGAAACCGAATCACAGGTGTCATCCACGTTTTTTTCGGAGGTTGCATTTGACACGTCGGCACCTTGCTTTCGGATTTCGAAACGATCAGCAGTTCGAATTCGCTTGAACTCTACTCCGTTGCGTCGAGACCCACCAGCGCCAACAACTTGAGCGCGTTGGTTGTGGGGGTAATCCCTGGGCGCAGCAGATAATCGAAGGTCATTGTCTGTTTGCCATCGACTTCCACAAAGGATTCCTTGAAGTGAACGATGTCCAGATTCCCTGCCAACTCCGGCACATCAGGCAGTTGCAAGTCGTGCGTCGAAATGGCACCGATCGCTTTTCGGGCCAACAATTGTTGGATCACCCGCGTGACGGCAATTTGTCTTTCCTGCGAGTTGGTTCCTTGCAGGATTTCATCCAACAGATAAACGTATTGAATGCCGTGGCCCGAAGTGAATTCTCGCGATCGGTCGACAATCTGTTTCAAGCGTCGCAATTCGGACATGAAGAAGCTAACGCCGTCGGCTAAGGAATCTGCAACTCGCATGCTCGTGCCAATCTCGACCGCAGGCATACGAAAAGCGGCTGCGTCAACCGCAGCACCCATGCGGCCCAAGATCAAGTTCGCTCCGACGGCACGCAGATAAGTACTCTTCCCCGACATGTTCGAGCCGGTCACAACCAGCGACTTGTTCCAGGGACCCAACGCGACCGGGTTTGCAACGGAACCATGTCCCAACAATGGATGCCCCACCTTGTCACCAAAGATTACAGGTTCACGATCGTTGGCCGGAGCCAACTGGGGAAAAACCCAGTGGGGATGATCATATCGGCATTGCGCCAGTACCGCCAAGGCTTCCAATTCACCCAATGAATCAAACCAACCGAAAAGTTGCTGCCCCCACCGCAGACGCCATTTCTCCAGGGCGGCCAAGATATGCAGGTCCCATAAACACGCGAACTGTAAAATCACATAGAAAATGAACGTGACGCCACTACGTAGATTACCCAACATGCTCCACAACAACAGTTGACGCATGGCGGTTCGATGCGACGTTGGTTGACTCGCGTCGGTTGCCCGAACTGTCACACGCTTCTGGAGAGCCTCAATCATCTCGGTACGAACCGGGATCGAAGCGATCATCTCTAGCAAATGATCGTATTGCCGCACATCTTCCGCGCGGGAGGAAACGTGGCGAAAGATTTCATGCACGGGAGCCGCCGTTGCCACACTCACCAAAAAATTCACAATCACCAACACGGCGAGACTTGTACCTAGCCAAGACGGCGACAAAAGCCCCAAGACACCCGCCAGCAAAATGGCGAGCAATATTGCAGCAGACAAACGAGCCACCAGAATCATTTTCGTCAGCCATGGAGACAATGCTGGACCAGCTGCCCACGTCATGATGGTCGCGGGACTGGAGACGGGACTCACGCTCCCCCAACAGCTCAACAAGAATTCGTGACGCCACGAATCGGCGTCCGCCAGCGCTTTAACACTGTCCTGTCGCTTCTGAATCTCCTCCAAGGATGTTGCCTGCAGCATCCACTGGTGCAACATCGCCTGCCCCGACGGCGTGCGAGCCAGGTTCAATAGTCGCCACAACGACTTTTCGCCTTCCAAATCCAGGTCGGTGATCGTCACCCGATCCAATTTCGGGTGCGGGGAGTCGCCGGACCGAGCCTTGAGCCCGCGGACCGATTGCTTTTCATCCACCCAAGTCATCGGATTCGAGATGTTCGGCCAATCACGAGCAATGCGAGCCAATCCCTGCCGAAAGAACGCCAATTGCAGGGACACTCGGATTCGACGGTTGTCAAATACTCCATGGTAGATGACGAAGAATAGAAATACCAAACCGGTAATCGCAAAGAGTCCCCACCACATCTGAGGCGTATCGCGATATTGAAAAAACGCCGCAAAGAAACAAAATGCGGCCGCCAAAAACGTCAACCCGCGAGCCAAGCCACTCCAGCGGCAACGCTGGTCGAGGTAGGCTAGATCAAGTTCGTGACGGGATACATTTTCTCGATAAAACGCGGCAGGATCGGGAACCAAAGTCTTCTTCCTATGGCGAGCGCAGGCCGCCCGAGGAAAACCGTTCCGCTCCGACCAATTCCTGACAAATTTCTCGCCGTTTCCTCGAAGTTTATACCCCAAAACACCCAGTTCTAATAGCCGGATAGTTCGGTCGCCCGGCGGACCCGATCAATTCCGATCATGAACGCCGCCGTGCGCAGTGAAACTTTATGTTCTTGGCTCATCTGCCATACGTCCTCGAACGCGGACGAGAGGACGTTGTCCAAGCTTTGCCGTACCCGATTCAAGTCCCACACGTAGTATTGGCGATTCTGGACCCATTCGAAGTAGCTGACGGTCACGCCGCCCGCATTCGCCAAGATATCCGGCAGTACCAATACTTTGTTCGCCTCGAATACATCATCTGCTTCCGGAGCGACCGGACCGTTGGCCCCTTCAATAATAATTTGCGCCTTGATCGAATGAACATTGGAGGCATTGATGACATTTCCGAGCGCCGCTGGGACCAACATTTCGACATTCAGCGCCAACAACTCTTCATTCGTGATCAGCTCCGCGTTGCCAAATCCCTTCAGCGAATGGTGTTGCAACACATGTTTCAGGGCAGCCGGAATATCCAAGCCATTGGGATTGTAGTACGCCCCCGACAGGTCGCTGATCGCCACAATCTTGAAGTCGGACTCGTGCAAGAGTTTGGCCGCGTGGGTTCCCACATTCCCAAAACCCTGAATGGCGACACGCGTGTCTTTCGGAAATCGGCCCAAACGTTGCAGGACTTTGAATGCCAAAATCCCCAAGCCGCGCCCCGTCGCTTCTTCGCGGCCCTTGGAACCGTAGTGTTCTACTGGTTTACCGGTAATCACCGCCGGGTTAAATCCATGGTACTTTTCCCATTGATTGCGAATCCAAGACATGACGGTGGCGTTCGTCCCCATATCGGGAGCCGGAATATCCACATCCGGCCCAATAATCTCGTGAATCTGATCCACGAATTTTCTGGTAATTCTCTCCAATTCCTTGGCGCTCAATTTCCGCGGGTCAATACAGATACCGCCTTTGGCACCACCGTATGGCAAATTGACCACGGCGGTTTTCCAGGTCATCAAGGAGGCCAAAGCGCGGACTTCATCCAAGTCCACTTCCCAATGATAACGTAGACCACCTTTCATCGGTCCGCGTGCATTATTGTGCTGCACGCGAAATCCAATCAGTGTTTCCAAGCGTCCATCGTCCATTTCTACCGGAACTTCGACTTGCACTTCACGTTTGCAAGTCACCAAGAGCCGTCGCATCGAATCAGGCAATTCAAGATGATCCGCTGCCTTGTTGAAATACTTCTCAACTGCTTCAAAAGCCTTCATGCGATGTCCTTAAGAATTCAATTGTCGTAGGGGATTTTCGACCACACCAAAATATCGCTAGGGAGCGTTCCCGTACATACGGGGTGGTTCCCTGACACCGGTCATAATTTGAAGTTGAATGTGTGGGCCAGATACCGGGCCAATCGATCTCCCACCGTGCGATAGCCGACGTGAATCCGGGCCACTCCGGTCAGGTCTTTTGCCAACAAATCGTCGGGATTGTCCAACGGGGCAACTACCAAATATTTCGGGGAGACCGATTTGAAACGCCCCCCCTCGGTCGCCAGTGCTTCGATCGTACCTCCCTTCGGCGAGGCCATGTGAGCTGGAATCACACGCAACGAGTCGACCGCGACCTCGCCAATCTTGGTTCGAAATACCTGATTGGGGAACTGAGCCAACCAGACTTTGACTTCTTGACCCACCCGAGTGAACTCGACCTCCTCTTGGTCGACCAAAATCATGGCCTGCCACTTGTCTCGGTCTGGAGCAATATGGGCGACTAAAGTTTGTTCCGCTAAGACTGCCGAGGCGTTTCCAGGCTCGAGCGGATCACCGACCAGAGTCGGCAGGCGTTCGGCGTCAGCACCGGGAGGCTCGATGCGAGCAGCAGGTATCAACCATCCCGCTTGCGGCGCCTTGACCTGAAGCGATTCGATTCGCCGATCGTAGTCATTCAATTGCTCCTTGTCGTTTTGCAATTGGATGCTGGTGCTTTCCCGCACTAAGCTTGCCATCTGATCCAAGGAGACCATTTGTTCCAGTTGTTCCAGGCGGAGTTCACTTTGTCTTAACTTATTGGCGGCGGCGACTCGTTCGCGAGTCAAATCAAAATTGGTCAAACGCACGATGGGATCCCCGGCTTCGAGTCGCTGGTACTTTTTCGCAAGCACCTCATTCACCAGTCCCGGGGTCTCGACATAGACGTTGACCATATTGGCCGGTTGCACGTACAGCGGCATATCCACGTAGTGAGGTAGTGGAATCAATAAGATTCCCACGACGACCGCCGCCACGACCCCTGTTGTCATCATTACTCGCCACGGTTTCACAGCTTCCACCTTTCCAGGAGTCTGAAAGAAACGCACTAACTGAATACCAGGGTAAACCACTAACCCAACAATTGAAAACGCGGCCAAGAACTGGCTCAGAATTTTCAGACCGTATGGCTCGAGCATGTGGTACAAGAACCAAAAGACGGTAAACGCCAACACCCACCGATAAACACCCGCCGCGATGCTGTACAAGACAAACCAGGCCACATGCTGCTGTGGCAAGAAGGGATCTCGCGGAACTGGTAAACCAAAACACCACTTGTTGATCACGCCCTGCAGCAATTTGCTGGCTTTTTGCCGGAGGTTGGGGATTTCCAACCAATCTGCCAGGATGTAGTAGCCATCGAATCTCAATAGCGGATTCAGGTTGAAGAGAATGGTACTTACTCCGCATACGAAAATTAGGTTCAGGGCCATCGAGTTGATAAAACCGGGTTGCGAAAAACTCCATGCCAACATCGCAACCGATGCCAATGCCAATTCAACGTACATCCCCGCCGCCGAGATGAAGATGCGCTTCCATTTCGAAGGGATCATCCATGCGTCCGACACGTTGCAGTACAAGCACGGCGCCAGAACCAAAAGCATCACTCCCATCTCGTGACATTGTCCGCCGAACCGGCGACAAGCCAATCCATGTCCTAGCTCGTGAACCACCTTCGTGAGTGCCAAGATCAATGCCAACCAAAACCAATTTTGTACCGCAAAGAATTGCTCGAAACTTGGCAAGCGTTGTTGTAGTTGTTCGAATTGAACGAGACCTATAACTCCAGAGATGCAACTCAGCAGCAAGACACCGACCACGGCGGCTGGCGAGAAGAACCAATCCGTCCATGGTCCCAAGCGATCCAAGACTCGCCCAGGATCGAATCCGGGAAAGCGATACGACAGTAGATTGGCCAGTTGGGCCCAACGTTCCTGCCGCTCTTGCTTTTGACGTCGCTGCCATAACTGTCGGCCCTGTTCCGGACTGTCGGCGATGACCAGTCCACTACGAAACAACAGGCCTAAAAACTGTTGAATCTCACCCAAAGAGATTTTTTGTGGAGCAAATCGACGTTGAAATTCTTGTTGCAGCCAATCAACGGATACCGGTTCTTGTAACGATTGCAACAGCCAGTATTCTTCCTCTTGGAATCGGAAGTAATGCAAGGTCAACGGATCTTTGACCAACCAGTAGTCGCCACCTTGATAACGCTGCCGCGAACAGAGCAAATCTCGCCGTGCACGAACTCGCAAGGGTCGTTGCACCGTCGAGGCATCGGCAGAAGCAGTCGCTTGCGGCATGCTACTTCGTGTTCCATATCAACAATACAGAGTAGTTCAAGTCGTTCGCTTCTTGGCCTTGCGGTGTGCTGTCGTGCCGATTAATGACTCCAACCTTCAGACTCGTACGAGTTTCTTCATCGATCAACAATTGCCATCCCGCATCCGTTATCATGCGGAAATCACCAAAGTCGGTCCAATTGGGATAGAAGTCATTAGTCAAATACAGGCTTTGACGATCCGTAAGTTTGTGCTTGAAATCAAGACCCAAGACCAATTCAGGTTTCCATTCATCATTGGGTCCACCGAATTCTCGCGACGTACCCAAACCGGTACGGGTCTTTAAGGTTGTTGTCTCGTTGTCAATAAACCGATAGCCAAGACCTGTCGCCATCGTTAAACGAAAGTCGAACGCTTGAAACCGGTCATACTCCAGCATGCCTTCAGTAAAGATCGACCAGCGCGAATCACCCAATAGATATTCGTTTCGGCCGCGAAGCAAGGCAAAATCGCGAATCAAAATGTTCTCGTTGGAGGCGTGGGCATAGTTCAGATCCACAGTCATGATCCGACTTTCCAAAGTTCGAGTCAACTTAAGAGCCGTCGATAAGTTGAAGTTGGTCGCATTCCCATTGGCTCCGTTTAAACCCAATTCATAGCTAGCAGCCCACCCAGAGGTCCAGCCGCTCGACCACATTTCCACTTCACTGTCGTAAATCTCGGTCACCAGGGGGATGTTTGGGAAGATGGATTCCGTTCTCGCCATCAACGCGGTTGGCAAACAGAACACCGCCAGGCAAATTGCCGGAATCCACATCGAGCAGCATTGCATCGTGTTGTCCTTTATATTCCATTCCAAGGCCAAGTCCGTCGCGCGAGACCCTAGCAAGCTGCCCCGGTAATTACAAGAGCGAAATTGATGTGGACGCCATTCCTCGGTCCTCTATAATCGAGACGTCTGGGCGGCATTCCCGCCGCCGCTGAAATCGAGGCGACACGGAGCGTTGCCGTCGAAATTTGTCATTGCCATGGTGAGTCAACAAGTGGCGATGACCATGATGGTTGGTTCAACTTGGACCAACGCAAGTTGCTCGATTACCGCAAGTTGGTCGATTACAAGGAAGTGCCCGTTTTGAATAAGCCGACTCCCGACGTCTCGATCGTCGTTCCGATTCATAACGAATTGGAGAATCTGCCTCGTCTGTACGCGGAAGTCTGCGCCGCGCTGGATCACCAAAGTTACTCGTTCGAGTTGATTCTCGTGGACGACGGATCGACCGATGGTTCCATCGGCGTCATCAAGCAATTGGCCGCCAAAGATCCACGTGTCAAATCGGTTATCTTGCGTCGCAATTTTGGGCAAACCGCTGCCATGCAGGCTGGCATCGATCATGCGCTCGGGCAAGTACTGGTGACGTTAGATGGCGACCTGCAAAACGATCCGGCCGATATTCCAATGTTGTTGGATAAGATCAACGAAGGATGCGATTTGGTCCATGGATGGCGAAAACAACGACACGATTTTTTTCTAAGTCGTCGCTTGCCATCCAAGATAGCGAATTGGCTAATCTCTCGCACGACGAAGTTCCCAATTCACGACCTCGGTTGTACTCTTAAGGCGATCCGACGCGAGATCGCCTGCGAATTGAATCTGTATGGCGAGATGCACCGCTTTATTCCGATCCTGGCCCATCTTCGGGGTGCGCGATGCTGCGAAGTCGTCACGCATCATCGTCCACGAATCCATGGAAAAACCAAATACGGTCTTGATCGCACTCTGCGCGTGGTTTTAGATCTCATGACCGTCTGGTACATGCAACGGTTTTTGGTCTCTCCCATGAAGTTGTTCGGTGGGATCGGCATCATCACGTTCATCGCCAGTTTGTTGTGTTGTTTGACCTGTGTGGTGATGAAAATCGTTGGTGGCTTCGATATTACCGGGAATCCGATGTTCATGCTTTCGGCCATAAGCGGTTTGGCCAGCATTCAGTTCTTTAGTCTCGGGCTGATGGGCGAAGTGGGGACAAGAACCTATTTTCACTCGGCCGATCGTACGAGCTATGCCGTGCGCGAAACCTTGGGCTGGGAGGCAGAAGCGGCCCCCATCATCGAATTCCGGTCTGCGACGAAAGCCGCGTGATCGTTGTTTAGGTTATTCTAAACCTACGCTCCGATCTGAACTTGGATCGGTCAACAAGCTATTCTTCCTGAACCGGAGTCAAGATCAAACGGACCGGTGTGCCCAATGGCGGGATCTGGTCTGTATTGGCTTCGAACATTTGGTTGGCGGCTGCTTCCGGACTTGGCGTGGGCAGATCCATGGTCGCTGTGCCAAAATTAGAGACGCAGATCAATTCGCCTCCTTCGGCCAAGTATTGCTCTCGCCCAGTTTCCGGATCTTTGTACATCAAGCTGCCGCCGAAGACCCAGTCCATGTCCAGTTCCTTTTTATCGCGAATGCTGCGCACCATTCGCCGAGCGGGCATCGACTTGAGCTGGCCATCTTCGCCTTTCCACTGGACATCGATGCGAATCTTTGCCCCCGTGGCGGCCTGGAATTCACCATCAAATCTCGCAGGATGGCCGGGTTTGGCTCCGACCGCCAACAATCCTGCATGAACGAGTTGCGAACTGCTAAACACAGCAACCACCGACTCGTGTTCCTTACCCGAATCCAACGGGCAGGCAAACATTTCCAATAAGGCGTGGTTCTGAACAATCTGACCGTCCACCACGACGCGTTTGGTCTTCAAATCGACGAACACGGGGTAGTCCGGAGATAACTTGACCCAGCCATCCTCAACCGGGAACACTGGCGGTTGCTTCCGCCGGTCGACATACTCCGGTTCCGCGGCGTTGGGATCAAATTTGTTCATCTCGGGCAAATCCGCTTTGACGGGAAACAAGTAAGCGTGCGACCAGTACCCGAACGCGTATTGTTGCCGATGACTGTGATTTTCCAGCCGAATCTGAACCTCTTGATTCGCGTAAGCGCTCAAGTCCAATTCTAACTCCAACCATCCATGTTGCGTGGCCGCCTCGTCAACCACTTGACTATAGAGTTCGTCCTCGTTGATTCGAACCACCAACTTCCAGGCCCCGGATTCATGGTGATGGACAGCAAGTTTCAACAACATCGCTTCCGCCGGAAGTTGAACCTTCCGGTGCAAGATCGTGGGCTGTTGTGCGGAGACCGGAAAGGTTCGAATCACGGCGTTGCGACCTTGGTGCTTGGCCAACAAACCCAACCCACCATCGAACCATTGGTCCGTAGTGAATCCAGCAAATGCTTCCGCCAAGACTGGACCAAACCGATCGACGGACCACTGAGTTTGCTCTTGGACTTGTCCTTCCGGAATGAATCCACTGTTGCGATTGTTTCCATCGTTCAGCACCAGGATCGACATCAAATCGGCAATTTCTTGGTCCGTCATTTGCCGGGTTTGGCCCTCCGGCATCAGTGAATTGGGGCTGATCTTCTCTTGCTCGATTTCTGTTCGCGGTATGGTGACGGTCTTGCCGCCTTGCAGGTTAAGCACAATTCGTTCGCTGGTATCTTCCATCACCAATCCAGAAAACACCCGACCGTCGGTGGTTTGGATCATTCTTGCTTGATAGTCGGTGCCGATGACAAGGTTCGGATCAACCATGTTTGAAAGCAACTGCGACAACGAGGCACGACCGTTCGAGTCGATTGCTGGTCCAACCTTTTCCCCGCGCCCGGCAAATTGGTGACATTGACCGCAGACCCGATCGTACACCACCCACCCTCGATTAAAGTCACCTGGAACCTCACGAACGATTCGTCGCACGCGAGTGATCTCGTCGATCATCAATCCTCGCTGGCCGGTTTGCATGGTTCCCCACTTCTCCGAAATCAACGAAGCTAACTCAGCATCGTCCATCAACAACAACCTTTGAATCTGCGTCTCATTCACCATGTCGCGAGTGAGGCCCAACGGCCCAGTACCCATGACCTTAAACAAAGCTTTGGCAGATTCGGCTCGACTAGTAAGTGCCTCAATGATCCGTGCTCGCGTGGCAGGCTCGACCCTGATCGCGGCCTTGAGTAACATTTCCGCGACCGCCGAATCAGGCAACCGAATCAATTGATCAATCACATGATTCGCCAATTCAGGTTCTTTTCCACTTAGTAGCGTTTCATTCGCCAACTCCAAACAAGCTTGAAGAGCGTCGGACTTTTCAGGGTCACGCGCAACAAAGGCCAACGTCGAATACGTCGCCCGTCGTTGATTGATCGCGACTTTGGAGTCGCGATAGGTACTCGCCAATTTTTGGACGTCAACTCCTGCACCAGCGCTTACCAATAGGCGATCAAATTCGGGACTACCCTGCAGAGCGTTCAAGTCGACCGTTTCAGCTTGAAATGCGGCCTGCACTTGCTCGGGTGACAGCCCACCATCCAATACGCGGCGCTCGATTGCTTGAAGGATTCGCTGGCGTCCCTGAACACCCGCCTCCGAATCGCCCAACCTAGCGGCCAATTCCAAACTGCGAGCCAATGGTTGACTGGGGATCAAGACTTCAGCCAAACGCGGCGCCAAGTCCGCGATCATGGGTTGCGAGGCAAACTCGGCATTCGAAATCAACTTGATCCCATCCTCAGGATGCTGCTGAACGATGGCCAACAAATTTTGCCAGAGGATTCGCGGCAGAAGGCCGTCATCCGTTTTCGTTTGTTTCGCAACTTGCAGCATCGTATCGATACCGTCTCGGCCTAAGACTTTGCGCGCGGCAATGATCGTGTTCACTTGAGCCGTGGGGGCCAAGGGTGTCGCAGCCAGGTTCGAAAGATCTTTCGCCAATAAAGATCTCCATGGCCGAGCAAAGTCCTGGTCACGGCGCAAGCTGGCATAATTTCCCGCACCTCGAATCGCAAACGACTGGACAACAGGATCCGAATGTCGACACAGCTCGGCCCAGTTTTCTACTGCCATGCCGCGCCCTCCTACCAGCGACCACATCGCATGACGTCGCGCGTCGGACGTGCTGGATGTTGCTCTGATCGTTTCCAGCAATCGCGTTCGCGCGAGGTCCGATAGCTTCCCTGCCAACAGCCGCTCCGAGAGGATTCTTTGGGCGATATCGCGAACATAAACATTGGTGTCACCCAGTTTTTCAACCAATTGCAAATCGGGAAGTTTGGCAAAGTCGATGTTGGCAGCGCGAGGTGATTCTTGATAGCGAAGGCGATAGAGCCGCCCCTTCAAACGATCAATGCCGGCCGGGTCGCGATTGGCATCTTGATAACAATGGTAGCGATCGTACCAATCTAGGACGTACAAACAGCCATCTGGTCCCGTCTTCTGCGCGACGGGCATGAACCAGACGTCATTGGCCCTCAAAATGTCCTCATTGCCGTTGGCCCGATAAGTACTGCCGTGCCTTTGAATTTCATCCACATTGATCGAGCCACCGTGAATGTTGCCCATGTACATTTTTTTGCGATAATTCTCTGGGTACGCCGCAGAGTCGAAGAAGTGAATCCCGCAGTAAGCCGCTTTGAAGTGCTTGTGATCTACAATCGAATCAATAACCCAAGTATTGGGCGGGTAGGCGCCGGCTTGACGCAAGTAATACCCGCTCTCGGTAATGTGCCACAAATGATCAATCACGCAGGCACTTACAAAGGCTTCGCCCTGATCATCAAAGGCGATGCCCCAGGGGTTGCTCGTGCCTTCCGCGAATACTTCAAACTGCCGAGTCTTCGGCTCGATCCGAAACATCGCGCATGTGAACTTGTAAGTTTGTTCGTCTTGGACAATCGTGGAATAATTAAACACCCCATTTAGTCCATAGAGATAACCATCCGGTCCCCAAGTCAACGAATTCGGCAGTTCGTGAGTGTCGTCGCGGCCAAATCCGGTGACCACGACTTCCGTCTTGTCGGCTCGGTCGTCACCGTTCGTATCCTGCATGAACAAAATGTCCGGTGAATTTGCAACCCAGACACCGCCGTGTCCGACCGCAATCCCCGAAGGGATATTGAGACCGTCGGCAAAGATCTTCACCGAGTCGAACGTGCCATCCCCGTTCGTGTCTTCCAAAATCTTGATGCGATCGCGACCCGGCCCGGCTTCACGACGCGGGTACTCGAAACTTTCAGTGACCCACAATCGCCCGCGTTCATCGAAGGTCATCGCGATCGGATTCAAGAGATCTGGTTCGCCAGCTACCAACTCGGCAGTAAAGCCGGGTGGCAATTTCATGGCGGCAATTGCTTGTGCCGGAGTATACGACTCATTAGGTACACCGTCTTGGTTGTGCGGAATGACTTTCGCGGGCTGGTTGTCATCTTGGTCCTGATAGGAAAGGACGTCCGATTCCATCGACAACAGCCCAATCAGCGTGACGAGCTTCCATACACTGACAAGTCTGGCAACCATGTTCCAATCTACTCCTCGTTCCGTATGTGCCCCCCTCGGGAATAATATACCATTCCCAGCCATCGTCGTCGCACCCCCTGGGGCAACGGTTTTGTCCTGAAAAAGTGTCGAGTCTCGTTCAAAGCGTCAGCAATTCGCTCGACATGAAGCTGAAGAAGCAGACAACGGCGATCATCACGAGCTGCATTGTGACAATCGTTCATAAGGGCAATTGGTAGAAGAAGGTAGAAACGAAGAAGGTGGTGTCAATAACGCTCCGAGCGACTGCGGCGATGGTCTGGTTCTTTTAGTCATGGCCTTGGATATTCAAAACCGGGGCGTGCAACGCTAAGAAGTATTTTCTCGGCCAGCACAGAGGGCAGGCCCGAATGGGCCGAAACATCCCTTGCCGGTGTGCGTGAGCCACCGGTTCGTTTGGTATCACGATCAGAAAAGCCCTGAAAGGCCGACACAAGTGTTGAGATCGGGCAC
Organism: Planctomycetaceae bacterium; assembly: GCA_016794985.1. Classification (GTDB taxonomy): domain Bacteria; phylum Planctomycetota; class Planctomycetia; order Pirellulales; family Pirellulaceae; genus M30B19. Next base: position 54,594 of record JAEUIQ010000075.1, read on the forward strand.
TTAAGAATGCTTCACAGCCTCGCCCCCCACGGACTCGTTCCGTGGGGGCGCAAGTATGAAAGCTAGACCGACCGCCACGCGCAGGAAGCGGTCGAGAGACAGACTTTTTTGGCAAAACAAACTCTCACCGAGACCGCAACAAATCACGCTCGCAAGCTCGGACACGCGGCACCCAAGTTCACACCTCGTTCACAGCCTCGCCCCCCACGGACTCGTTCCGTGGGAGCGCAAGTATGAAAGCTAGACCGACCGCCACGCGCAGGAAGCGGTCGAGAGACAGACTTGTTTAGCAAAACAACTCTCACCGAGACCGCAACAATTCAAGCTCACAATTCCGGTCGGTCCGTACCCAAGATGAAACTCGATCGGCCTACTTGCGGACGTGTCTGAAGCAGAGTCGGTCCTACGGCCTAATACCCTTGGAGCTCGTTCTATAGCTGGCCTGTAGCTTACCAGTCATCGCCCCATTGGCATGAAGCCAATGGTGGCGGGCTCGGAAAACGACATCGAGGAAAGAAGCCTCACGAAACTGTCGCACCTGACGCGACGGACAGGATTCAACCTTAAGCAGCGATCGAAACCGCCTGCATTGCTACCGGTCTGCACCCACGACACTCCGCGAGCACGAATTACCAAGCACCAAGAACAACGCACTAAGAACACCGTTTTCGGCCCATTTTTCGGTCAGCGAATCACATGCCAATCAAACACCGCCTAACGGGAGCTCCATGCCTATTTATCTAAAGCAGGCTTGCTTAGGGTACTTTCTTTAAAAATTCATCCAACGTCCAACAAGACCTCCAATCGACAATTGCATTGCCCCCGCAACTCCAAACAAAAACCATCTCAATTTAGTCCGTCGCAAACTGTAATAAACACAGCACACTAGAATCAAACATATGACCGAAGGTACCGCAACTACTGGCCATGCCATTAGATCGTAGTATTCACGTGAACCAAACGGATAGCGATACTGAGACGAAACTCCAACAACGCAGGCAACTAGATTACCGATAGCTAGTGCCAAAAGCTCGAGTTTTGGACACCAACTATCGCTAGTAGATTTTCTGTTCATGTTTAGTTCGACATTGGATTGAATCATTTTGCTTGACTTTGGGAGCTACAAATGGTCGCCAATAGTAACGGACTCCGGTGTGATTTCGCTTAACAAACGGACCTTCATTTTGACCTCTTGGCGTAAGCAATACTGGCGGATGCTCGACTAGAAAAATCGGTGCAGGATTGATTGGACAATCCTCGGTCCAGGAGGGTGGACAACCCAGGGGACACGCAATTTTTAGCGGCGCGGCCAAGGGGCCACAACATCGGGGATCTACAATTTTGGGCCGGGGGCCGCAACACAAGAGACAGGCACAACTGTTCGACACGGCACTAGCTTGCCAAATTTGGCGGGCATCCGACCCCGCCAAGATGTCTGGTCGCATGCACGAGTCGAACTGTTGTGTGTGTGACCCCAGGGGGGGCTACAAGACAAAGCGATTATCGGGTGCTGCCGATGGTTCTTATCTTTTACCTATGATCTTTTACCAGCCGCAGCGGCCACGACTGGGCTGGCGCTCTGCCAATTGTGTCGGCCCTCCAGGCCTTTTTTGGATGAGGTGTCAATCTAACCGGTGGCTCGCGCACACCGGCTAGGGCTGTGTCGGCCCATTCGGGCCTAGGATCATCGAGCAAGATGTTGGCGTTCAGGAATTGTGCCGGACATTTGGGCCTAGGATCATCGAGCAAGATGTTGGCGGTCAGCGATTGTGTCGGCCCTCCAAGCCCTTTTTGGATGAGGTGTCAATCTAACCGGTGGCTCGCGCAGACCGGCTAGGGCTGTGTCGGCCCATTCGGGCCTAGGATCGTCGAGCAAGATGTTGGCGGTCAGCGATATCGTAAGACCTCAAGGACTTTAGTGAATGTAGTGGCAATCTAACCGGTGGCTTGCGCACACCGGCTAAGGCTGTGTCGGCCCATTCGGGCCTAGGATCGTCGAGCAAGATGTTGGAGGTCAGCGATTGTGTCGGTCCTCCAGGCCTTTTGGGGATGAAGTGTCAATCTAACCGGTGGCTTGCGCACACCGGCTAAGGATGTGTCGGCCCATTCGGGCCTAGGATCGTCGAGCAAGATGTTGGCGGTCAGCGATTGTGTCGGCCCTCCAGGCCTTTTTGGGATGAAGTGTCAATCTAACCGGTGGCTTGCGCACACCGGCTAAGGCTGTTTCGGCCCATTCGGGCCTAGGATCGTCGAGCAAGATGTTGGCGATCAGCGATTGTGTCGGACATTTGGGCCTACGATCATCGAGCAAGATGTTGGCGGTCAGCGATTGCGTCGGTCCTCCAGGCCTTTTTGGGATGAAATGTCAATCTAACCGGTGGCTCGCGCACACCGGCTAAGGATTTGTCGGCCCATTCGGGCCTGTACTCATCGGCAAAATTTTTTCAGCCGGTTGCGAAGTCAGGGCTGTACTCGCCGGGAAAACTGTTTCAGCCGGTTGCCCCTTCGGGCTTGTACTCACCGAGAAAAACTTGTCAGCCGGTTCCGAAGTCACCTGAACGTTTACAAAAAAACACCCTGACTTCCGCCAGGGTGTTTTTGATTTTCATCGTCAGCAATTTCTTGCGTGGCTAAAGACCAAAATTAGCCTGCATTCGCTTCGGTCGTTACCGTCTTGGCGGCTAACGCTTGAACCGCTGCTTTGTACTTGGCGTGGGCCAAATTCAAACGTGCGGTCAATTCGCAGGTCGTCTTTTGATCACCGACCACGTACTCGACCGGAGCAGACTTCTCTTTCGACTTGGTTGCGGCGCACGATGGGCAATTGGCCTTTTCACCAGCTACTTCGTATTCCATCTTGACCGATTCGATGGCGGTGCTGACCAAAGTGGTTTGCTTTTCAGCTTCCACTGGGCAAGCAACGCTTTGGCCTGCAATCGAGGTGTTGCCACTGGCTTCACACTTCTTGGGAGACGTAAAGGCCGTCACGAACGTCTCGGTCTCTTCCACTAGCGCAGTCATCGCAGCGGTCGGGCAATCGTAGTTTTTGTCAGCGACCACGTATTGAATTGGAGCCTTGTGTTGTTCCGCCAGAGTCTTGGCTTGTTCCGAGCAGCAAGTCTTTTCGGTTCCAACCATGTAGCTCATCTTTGGCAGCTTGGCCATGGCGGCCGAGACCGGACATTCGGCACATTGGCCGGCTTCGCACTTCTTGTCGTCCGCTGCGTCAGTCGAAGTCAAAACGTTCGCTGATTTTTCTTTGCAACAGGCTCCACCAGCACATTCTTTCTTCTCGTCCGCTGGAGTCGAAGTCAATACGTTTGCTGCCTCGCGTGCCTCGCAGCACTTGCCGTCCGGCGAGCAGCTCTTACCATCGCAAGCTTTTTCCGTAGCAGCGTCGGTCGAAGTCAAAACATTGGCGCTCTTCTCTTGGCAACAAGCACCGCCGGCGCAGGCTTTCTTTTCACCAGCTTCGGTCGAGGTCAAAACATTGGCGCTCTTGTCCTGGCAGCATGATCCGCCCGCACATTCTTTCTTCTCATCGGTGCCGGTTGAAACCAACACGTTTTGAGTACTGGCCGAACAACACGACGGCTTCTCGGTTCCATCGGTTGCGACTTGGACCGCACTGCCTCCGCAGCACGAGCCTTCCTTCTTGACATCGGTGGCTGCCGAAGCATTCGTCGCCGTCGAATTCTTGGACTCCAATGGCTGGCCAACCAAGCCCATTCCAAATGCCACCAAAACACCAGCCACGATGATCGCGCTGATCGACATTGCCTTCATGAACGTTCTCCAAAAAGCTATTCCACGCCCCGCCGAAACTTCCACAGTATCAAAAACTTCCACCCACTCCAAATCCCCGCAGGGTTCTTCGGCTGGCCGTCGCTAGCAACCTTATCAGGTAACTTTGCGAAGCCACCGCACCTTTCCATTCTAGAGGAAAGTGACGTCCGATCCAAGCGTGTGGATTGTAACGTCCAATTAGGGTTGCCCAAACCTTGACGTGCTTGTGCTAATTCTCACGGATCACGAGCCAAATTCGCCCGGCGGCCCCAATTCGACCAGCGGCGGTGGAAGCGGGCGACAGGTTTCGGCTCCGAGATAGCCAAATCCGGCGTTCAAGCCCTCCAAACCTGCCAAACTCCCTAGTTTGAGGTGTCCGCCTCGGCGAGCATACAGCCCTGGGTGAATGAGGCTCTCAAGGTCCGATGCGTCGGGATAATACTGCATCGCGTTCGATTCGACGCCCCAGGCCGTCCCGACATGCGCGGCCAATCGAACGTGCGGAATCTGGGCCAGCATTGGGTTCGTCAAGTCTTGAACCATGATCCCCATGCCGTGCGAGCGAGCCCAGCAGTAACTTAACAAGGCTCCCGTTTGCGTTTTGCACGTTTTCAACGCGACGCCATTCCAGCCCAACTGGTATCCCAATCGTACGTGTCGCCAATCGTGGGCACTTTCATCGAGATACAATGGTTTCTTATGGGCGATCGCTCGAACATCCAACTCCAATTCTGCCAATTCATACGGGAAGGGTTGTTCCACGTAAGCCAAGGCCGACCAAACTTGGGGATGCTCCGATTCCAGTCGTTCGAGAATATCCGCCACGTACATTGGATCGCGGACCATGCAGTTGAAGTCGGCCGATAAATGGCGAACCCCTAACGGCAATCCGACTTTGGCGACCTGGACCAAGCGATTGTAGTCCCAATCCCAATCATTTCCTTTCAACTTAATCTTCAAGCATTGTAGGCCGTCGGTCTTGATCCAATCGTGCAACAAAACAGGATACCCATCGTGTGGATCAATCGCCGCCGCTTCATCAGTGGTCAAAGGATCCAGAGCTCCGACCAAGTGCCAAACCATCAATTCCGACGGAGGTTGATCGACCAAGAAGTCCGGCAGATACCGACCCGTGAACGACGCCGCGACCTGCGGATCCGAAAAAAAATCGCTTAACGGACGCGGCAATAGTTCTTTCGAATAAGTTTGATAAGTGTCGCATCCCAAGACTTTGCCTTGCGCGTCGTGAAGAGCCAGGTCAAAAGCGCTCGCGACCAACAGAGATGCCAAATAAGGCAGGGGATGTTCTTCGGACTCGTTGAATAGAGCCAGCCATCCAGGCAGCGCTTGCTCAAGCAACAGGACACCCAGTTCAAAGGCGTGACCGCATTCTTCCCATCGAGCTAGTTTTTCCGCCAAGAATCTGACAAACCTCTCCAGGGTTGCCGCACGCGTCGAATAAGGAATGGGGCTAGGCCAAACCCATTGAACTGAAAGAGGCGTTTCGCCCCAACCTTCCGCTTTAGTCCCGACTCCGTTGGCAACTTGAATCCGAACACGCAAACACGAAACGTGGGTCAACGTCTCGGAGCCAAACTTCAACGGCATTCGCGTTTGAATCGGCAGCAAATACACCTGCAGACCGACAATCCGCAGAGCCGTCGATCGGATCGGTTGGTTCATGGACGTTCCATTAGTCAGCATCCAGAGTCAAAGTCACGGTTCGCCGCTTGCCATTGCGTACTACTTCGAGGTTAACTTCTGCGCCGGGTTGGCGTTCTTCGATCGCGCTCAAGAACTCGTCTTCTGTCGTGACGCGCTTCCCTTCGACAGCGATAATCGTATCGGCGTTGGAATCGTCCCAGATCTGGTAGACTCGGAAATCGGAGCGAACCACTTTTCGTTCGTATCCTTGCATTCCAGCCCGCTCCGCCGCCCCACCTGGCTCAACTTGGATCACACGCAATCCGCCTTGCACAGGAGTCATCGCCAAACTGGCACTCGCTCGGATGACTTTACCAAATTGCAGAATCTGATCGACGACTCGCCGAACGGTATTGGCAGGGACGGCAAAACCAATACCGGCATTTTGACCGGTGCCACTGAGAATGGCAGTATTCATACCAATCAGTTTTCCTTGGCTATCGAGCAGAGGTCCGCCCGAGTTGCCCCGATTGAGTGCCGCATCGATTTGAATCACGGACTTGATCATGCGGCCCGTTTCCGGACTCCGCAGCATTCGGTTTAGGCTCGACAATACTCCAACCGTCAACGTCCGTTCCAGGCCGAAAGGATTGCCAATCGCCAGAACTTTTTGACCGACCAATAGGGCGCTGGAATCGCCAAACGACACTGGTACCAAAGCCTCAGCCGGTGCATCGATCTTGATCACTGCAATGTCATTGGGCGGATCTTGACCCACCACCGTTGCCGGGTACGCGTCTCCATTCCACAACGTGACTTCAATACGTTGACTGTCCCCGATGACATGGTGGTTGGTAACGATGTGACCTTGTTGATCCAAAACCCAACCGGACCCAGCGCCCGCTTCCGGAACCACGTTGAAGAAGTCCCGTACAAAGGTGATCGTTTGAATGTTCACCACACTGCGATTGACTTGATCGTAAACGCGAATGTTGATCTGTTCTTCCGGAGAGAATTTTTCTAACTGGGCCTCATCGAGGGGCTGGTTCAGTTCCGCGTGCCGCGACCCTGACGCGGGCAACGATTGCAACAGCGGCCCGTCGCTTTGGAACACGTTTCCCCACAATTGAAGCATGATCCACGCTCCGGCAGCGCCGCCCAGCATGGATCCAAACACCAACAAACCTGTTCTCAGCATTCGCAATGGAGAATTGTCGATCATAAGGCGTTCCGTTTTGGCATCCAATCGAACTGTTACCACCTCTGTTGCCACAGACCGCCATTTCATGACGCGGGCAACGCGACCCCATGTAGAAAAAAACGAGTCGATCGATAAGCCGGGTTCTGTCGCGAGTGATCATTTATCTGGGGCGGAAATTGCTTGCCGCCTCACGCGGTTTACCCGATGGTCCAGCGAAACGGACCGCTTCGCGCCGCCGTCCGAAAACGGCGACATCCCATCTGTCTAACCTTGCTCCGGGTGGGGTTTACCTAGCCAAGTAAGTTACCTTACCTGCTGGTGAGCTCTTACCTCACCGTTTCACCCTTACCACTCACCAGCAGGTCGAAGACCCAATGGCAGTTCGGCGGTTTGCTTTCTGTTGCACTTGCCCTAACCTCGCGGCCGGTCGGTGTTACCGACCACCCTGTCCTGCGGAGCCCGGACTTTCCTCCCGCAACCCTTGACGCGAAGCGTCTCGGGCCGCCAGCGATCACTTGATCGACTCGTTTTTCTCCGATGCTCGCTGAAGCATCAGGTTTCCGAGCACTGCGAATGCCTGCTCGATGTTACACCGTTGCTACTTACCCAGGCTGTCAGCAAGCCCTGACGCATCATAAAAATGCCGCAAGGTTTCGCGAAGCGCGCTGGAATGCACCGAAGTACAACGGCCTTGCTTATCCGTGTACATGAAATCGGCGACTAGCGATTGAATGTTTCCATCGAAAATCAGTCCAACCAATTCTAAGTTCTTGTTCACAACCGGTGAGCCGCTGTTTCCTCCGATGATGTCGGGGGTTGCCACAAAGTTGAACGGTGTTTGTGGGTCCAATTTATCGCGGTTCTTGGTCCACGACTCGGGTAACTCAAAGTACTCCTCACCTTTGTGGTTGGCTTCATGTTCAAAAGCACCGCCGATGGTCGAAAAGGCTGGTACTTCACGCCCATCTTCTTCGTATCCTTTGACGGTGCCGAAGGCCAAGCGAAGGGTAAACGTCGCATCTGGGTAAGTCGAGTCACCGTGAACGGCAAACAGAGCATCCGCGATTTTGGCGTAGGCCTGTCGTTCTTGTTCGCTCCAGGCTTCGGTCATCTCTGTTTGTTTCCGAAGCTGCGGATCCAAGATCCAGGCCAATTGGATCAGCGGGTCCGAACTGTTGCGAACGGCGTCCGTTCCAGCTGCCACCAATTCACGTCGTTTTTGGGGATCGAACAAACTGGTTCCCGCAATCACTTCTCGAGCCCGCTCAACCGGGCTCAAGCCATTAAGTACTTCTTGGCACAGCGGGTCATCGCCGCCGCGAATCTCGCATAGTCGGCCCAGTAGATCTGCCAAGATCGCTTGTTCCAAGTCCGGGTACAAAGGAGCATCCGAATACAGTCCCAATTCTAAAGAAGCCCGGGCCGAGTCTCGATAAGGCGGCAAGCGAGAACCCGATGGTTTTTGATCTTCCACAACCATCTGAACCATGGTGTGTGCCAAGCCAAACACTTGACTGTTCATCGATATTGAAGTTCGCAATGCTGACGTTCGTTGACGTTGGATTTCAGCGATGGTCGAATAGGCTGCGGCTGCCCCCTGGAGTTTTGGATCACGGTCAATCGCGGCTTTCAGCTGATTCTCGCGGGAAACCTTGTCCGCCATGACTGCCGGGTCTTGCAAGCCGCCCAACATACCCAAATAGGCCTTGCGCGAATTTTGCACACCAAACAAATCATCCTTGGCTCGTCTCGCTTGTTCCGGGCCCGCCAACCCGAATTGTTGCAGCATGATTTCGCGACGCCGTAAGAAGTCCAACATGAACGGCATACGATGGTCGCGTTGGTAGCGAAGCGCGTCCGTCGTGAATATACGGCTCGTGCGGCCCGGATTTCCGGCTACGAACACCAACTCGCCAGCCGCCGGCCCGTTGTCGCTCCATTTCAAGAAGTCGGGCGTCTTGGCGGGCTGGTCGTTTTCATAAACACGAAAAATGCAGGCGTCCAAGCAGTAACGTGGGTATTCGAAGTTGTCGGCGTCGCCACCAAAAAACGCAATTGATGCTTCGGGCGAGAAGACCAAGCGAACGTCGGTGTACTTTTTGTAGCGATACAAATGATACTTGCCGCCGCCAAATAAGGTGACCACATCCGACCGCAGTCCCGTCTCGTCCAAAGACTTCTGTTCGATTGCCGCGATGTTGGCCCGCCGTTTCGTCAGGGCCTCCTCAGCAGTCAAGTCGGCCGTGATACCTGCATTCACAGCGTCGGTGACATCTTCGATCGAGAGAAGTTGGTTTAGCTCCAGGTCGGGCGCTTTCAGTTCCTCCGCCGTCGTGCGGGCCAAAAAACCGTCTTCATAGACGTTGCGTTCCGGTGTCGACAACTTGTGCAATGTTTCGGCCCCGACATGGTGATTGGTCAAGACCAATCCATTGCTAGAAACAAACGATGCCGATCCGCCCGAGTTGAAGCGAACACACGATCGCATGAGTTTTTCAGCCCAGGCTTGATCAGGCTCGAAGCCATACTTTTGCTTCAACTGCTTGACGGGCAGGTCATTGAAAAGCCACATGCCTTCGTCAGCATTCACGCTCGTTACTCCCAAGCTCCAACAGCACAACACCATCACCAACAATTTCCATCGCATTTCAATCCCTTTCCTCATGTCGCTTCTACTCTTCATCGTCCGAGTCCTCTTCATCGTCGTCTCCCGCTTCCTCATCATCCGAATAAAAGACCCACCCCATCATGTAATACAAAGCCGGTAGCCCATAGTATTTGTCTTCCGGATAAAATGAGAAGCATCCGTCGAGCGAGCCACCAATCCGGCACGCTTTGCCGTCATCGACTGCCGTTATCTCGAAAAATGTTTGGTCTTCGATTTGGATTCGATCGACGATTTTCACTTCGGTCATGCCATGTTCATCTTCCAGCATCCGAATCATCTCTTGGTCTTCTTCTGCCGAAAACTTGGGCTGGTAGTCGTCGCTTTCCATCAATTCGTAAAGCAGATACCAACCGGCGTAAAGTTTCAGTAGCTCGTCATGTTCGAACAAGCTAAAGTCAATTTCACGATCAGAAAAGGAGTAAGCAATCGGCCCGGCAATGCCAATGCCTTCGCGCCCGTTTGGCAGAATAAAATGTACTAAATGGATCTCCAGATCTTCGGGTTCCCAAGGCCAAGGAGCTTCGTAGGATTCGACGACCGAAATCGACTTCGGTAGCATGCCAAATTCCTTGGACTCTTGAATCCACAGAGATAGCTCGTCTACCGCCTCTTGAACTGTGTCGCCATCTGCCGAATCATCCATCTTCAACTTCCATACAATTTGGTGACCGGCGAACTTAGGTCACTGACCCGTCCGCGTGATTTCGGGATGCTGGCCGTGACCAAACTCGGTCGCGCGGAGGTCCGCAGCGACCATCTCGCCAACTTCCGCAGCCCGCTGAACACCCTAAGAATAAAGCCAGGAGTCTGCATTCACAACGGGCAAGGCCGCTGACCATCCGAAGTTTTGCCCCAACAGCTTTCGCGAGACATGAAGCTTGGGTAAGCTAGTGCGGTTTCGAGCCGGGGTTTGCCCCGGTGGGGCCATTACAAAAAACACGCCGATGGATGGGGCTAGGTCCGAACAATTCCGCATCCCACCGCCGACGTGTGACGAACAAAGTATAGCCCAGCGATGCGAACATAGTCTCGCGAGCGTGGTGACCGCCAAAAGCTCGGCTTCCGAAAGCGTCTCCCAGGGGTGGCATACGTGGGGTGGCATACGTGGGGCGGGTGGCGTGGTATCGGCGACACGAGTACATTTCGCGAGTTCATCCCTAGGGGAACCCATGAGTATCCCGCCTACCGCACCTGATTCCGGCCAAGCTGCTGTGCGAAAAGTAGCTCAGTTTTCATCTTCTCAAGGTTCGAGAATCGATCCGCTGCGGGTCGTTCGGGCTCCACGTGGTTCAACCTTGCACTGCAAGAATTGGCTGACGGAAGCGGCCTTTCGCATGCTCCAAAACAATTTGGACCCGGAAGTCGCGGAAAACCCGGCGGCTTTGGTCGTTTACGGGGGCATTGGTCGCGCGGCGCGAAATTGGGAGTGCTTTGATGAAATTCTCAACAGCTTGCGGCAGTTGGAGCCCGACCAGACGTTGTTGATCCAATCAGGAAAGCCAGTTGGTGTATTTCGGACGCATCCGGATGCTCCGCGGGTTCTGTTGGCCAACTCGAATCTAGTACCTCGATGGGCCAATTGGGAGCACTTCCACGAACTCGATCGTCTTGGACTGATGATGTACGGTCAGATGACCGCCGGGAGTTGGATCTATATCGGCAGCCAAGGGATCGTTCAGGGCACCTATGAGACCTTTGTGGAGGCGGGCCGTCAACACTACGGGACGACTGATGATCGGTTGTCGATGGATTCGAAGGTGTCGGCTACGCCCCTGACAAAAATGGAGGCCACCACGCCCTGGCAAGGTCGTTGGATCTTAACGGCTGGCTTGGGAGGAATGGGAGGTGCGCAACCGTTGGCTGCCTCTTTGGCCGGAGCGTGTTCGCTGACCGTCGAATGCCAACAAAGCCGAATCGATTTTCGTTTGCGTACTGGTTACGTCGACCGTCAAGCGGCGGACCTAGACAACGCGTTGGACATGTTGCGTGAGGCGACAAAGCTCGGAACGGTGGTCTCGATTGCTTTGCTGGGAAATGCCGCCGAGATATTGCCCGAAATTGTCCAGCGGGTGCGTCGCGGAGAGATTCGCCCAGGTTTGGTGACCGATCAAACCTCGGCCCACGATCTAATTAACGGGTACTTGCCGAGGGGTTGGACGGTTGAACGCTGGCAGGCCGCCCAGAGTGATGTCACTCAGCATCCAGAATTGGTTTCAGCGGCGGCTGAATCTTGCGCGGTTCACGTCCAAGCCATGATTGATCTGCACCAGTTGGGAATTCCAACGGTAGATTACGGTAACAACATTCGACAAGTGGCATGGGATCATGGCGTTCAGGAAGCATTCTCATTTCCTGGTTTCGTTCCCGCGTACATTCGGCCGCTGTTCTGCCAAGGACAAGGTCCGTTTCGCTGGGTCGCGTTGTCGGGCGATCCCGACGACATTTATAGGACCGATGCCAAGATCAAAGAGTTGTTTCCACATCGAACTCATGTTCACCGTTGGCTGGATATGGCACGCCAGCGTATTTCCTTTCAAGGCCTGCCTGCCCGTATCTGTTGGCTAGGTTTAGGCGAGCGGCATCTCGCCGGGTTGGCGTTTAATGAAATGGTTCGTACCGGTGAGCTCCAAGCGCCGATCGTGATTGGTCGTGATCATTTGGATACGGGGTCGGTTGCCAGTCCCAACCGAGAAACGGAGGCGATGCGCGATGGTAGTGATGCCGTTTCCGATTGGGCATTATTGAATGCCATGTTGAATACCGCTGGCGGAGCAACGTGGGTCAGTTTGCATCACGGGGGCGGCGTGGGCATGGGCTACTCCCAACACTCGGGGATGGTGATCGTCGCCGACGGCACCGCAGAAGCAGCGGCTCGGTTGCAAAGAGTTCTTGTCAATGATTGTGGCTCAGGCGTGATGCGACATGCAGATGCCGGATACGAAGTGGCCATTGCCACGGCCAAAAATTTTGGTCTTCAATTACCTATGTTGCAGTGAGCATTTCCATGGCCGCGGACCCACAAAATGACACGATCGTTAGCAATCAACCTCCGGGTGTATCGCACGCGTTTCGTTTTTGCCCGCGGTGCGGTCACGCCCACCCCAATCCTGGCCAATCGCCGTTTCAATGCTCTCAATGCGGTTGGAGCTATTATTTTGGACCAGTTTCCGCCGTTGGAGCGCTGATCATCAACGATCAGCGTCAAATGTTGCTAGTGAAACGTGCCCGCGACCCAGGAAAAGGTATGCTTGGGCTCCCCGGCGGATTTGTCGACGCGGGAGAGACCGCCGAACAAGCTTTGCAGCGCGAGGTTCGCGAAGAAACTGGGTTGGAAATCGAGGGAGCTCAACTGCTGTTGACCTACCCCAACCAGTACCGGCACTGCGATTTTGTCGTACCGGTTCTCGATTTCTTTTTCCAGTGTCGTCCCGTCGACGCCAGCTGTTTGCATCTTGCCGATGGTGAGTTATCGGCTTTTCAATGGACAAGACCAACCACCGAGCAGCTCGGGCGAATGGCTTTTCCAAGTAATCGAATGGCCATCGAGAAATGGCTGGGGATGGGCTAAAGCGATCAAGCCAAGCCGATTTGCTGTTTGGCTGCCGCCACGACAGCAGCCGGTGTAATTCCAAAGTGTTCGTAGAGCTGTTCGAATGGGGCCGACGCACCAAAGCTCTTCATACCAATGAAGGCGCCCTTGAAGCCTAGATAACGTTCCCAGCCTTGTTTGATGCCGGCTTCACAAGCAACGCGAGCCGTCACTGTTTCCGGCAAGACACTGTTTCGGTAGGCATCATCTTGTTGATCGAATAATTCCCAACTGGGCATACTGACCACTCGGACTCGAATGCCCTCGGCGGTCAAAGTTTCAGCTGCCTTCACGCAGATTGGCAACTCCGTTCCGGTGCCGATCAAAATGACTTGCGGAGTTTCCGCGCAATCCGACAGTACATACCCGCCGCGGAGTGTTCCCTCGGCCGAAGCGAAGATTGACCGGTCCAGGGTCGGAACGTTTTGGCGGGACAAGATCATGGCAGTTGGATAGCGATGGTTCTCTAAGGCCGCTTGATAGGCAAATGAGACTTCATTGGCATCACCGGGCCGCAACACAATTAGCCCTGGAATCGCGCGACAGGCTGCCAAATGCTCGACAGGCTGATGCGTTGGGCCATCTTCGCCCAACCCGATGGAATCGTGCGTCAATACGTAGATGACGTTGAGATGCATCAAGCTACTCAACCGCATGGCTCCGCGCATGTAATCGGTAAAAGCAAAAAATGTACCGCCGTACGGTCGGATCCCGGACAAGGCCATGCCGTTGAGAATCGCGGCCATCACATGTTCGCGAACACCAAAGTGAAAGTTCTTTCCCGCGGGTGTCGGCGGCAGGAAGCTTCCAGCTCCTTTAACGTCGGTCTTGTTCGACCCAGCCAAGTCGGCCGAACCACCGATGAAGTGGGGGATGCTCGCGGACAGAGCGTGAATGACTTTGCCGCTTGAGTTGCGCGTTGCGTCCCCCTTCGCGCTCGCCTCAAATCGAGGCAATTTGCCGGTCCAATCTGATGGAAGTGTCCCCGACATGATGCACTGCAGTTCGGCAGCTTCCTTGGGATACAACTCCTGGTATCGTTCCCATTTGGCTTGCCACTCCGCATGTGCTTGCGTGCCGCGGGTCCCCATTGTCGATTGGAAGTGGGGCTGAACCTCTGGTGGGACCAAAAACTGAGCGTCGGTCGGCCAACCGTAAAAGGACTTCGCTAGTTTGATTTCTTCGGCACCTAGCGGAGCCCCGTGAGCATCGTGAGTGTTTTGTTTGTTGGGTGCCCCGTAACCAATGACGCTACGAACAATGATCAATGTGGGGCGATCCTGACATGCTTCGAATGCTGCGAAGGCCGCCTGCAGAGCTCGCAGGTCATTGGCATCTTCAACAATCTGAACGTTCCAGCCGCAGGCTCGATACTTGGCGGGGACATCCTCCGAATAGGCCAAGTCCGAATGCCCTTCGATCGTGATCTTGTTGTCGTCATAGATCCAACACAGATTCGACAATTGAAGGTGGCCCGCCAAAGAGGCTGCCTCACAACCGACGCCTTCCATCAAGCAGCCATCACCACATAGTGCATAAACGTTGTAGTCGAAAAGTTGCAGGTCGCCGCGGTCGTATCGTGCGCCCAAGTGTCGAGCGGCAATCGCCATGCCCACACTATTGGCTATTCCTTGGCCCAAGGGTCCGGTCGTGGTCTCGATTCCCTCGGCGTACCCGAATTCCGGATGCCCAGCGCAGGGGCTGTGAAGTTGCCTGAAATTCTTGATATCGTCCAGCGTGACACTTGCCTGACCGTTTGCTTTCTTGATACCGCTGAGATGAATCAGTGAATACAACAGCATGGAAGCATGGCCGCAAGACAAGACAAAACGATCCCGACCGGGCCATTGCGGGCTCGCGGGGTCGTAATTCAAAAATTGAGTGTAAAGCGTGTACGCCACCGGCGCCAAAGCCATCGGAGTTCCCGGGTGCCCGCTATTGGCCTTTTGCACCGCATCCATGGAGAGTGTTCGGATGGTGTTGATGGCCAATTGGTCAATTTTTGAATTCGTACTCATGGAAACTTTCATGCGATGGAGGCACGCGGTCGACCGAGGTTTCAGCCGGAATTCGCTTAAGTTAACGCATTCGCGAGATTTTGAAAATCTGTGGATAGGTTAGAATGTTGGGGGGAGAACGATTGGACATGAAACTAGAAATCCGAAATGTCTAAACCTCGTGAACGTGAAATCTTCTGGGAAGCACTGGACTGCGATTCCGCACCCGAGCGCGCCGAGTTGATCGAACGGAGGTGTTGTGGAGACGAGCAGCTGCGCCGAGGTGTCTTGGCTTTGTTGGACGCCCATGATCGCCAGTCGATGCTGGACCGGGACGCCACTCCCAATCGCTTGCCCAATCAATTGGCGCAGGCGGCCAGAGTTCTTGATTCGCCGGGGCAAACGGTTCCTGTGCCCCACCCCCCGGAGATCAACAAAGAAGATCGAAGTGGTTTAGTTATTGGGCCCTATCGATTGATGGAGTTGTTGGGTGAAGGTGGGTTTGGCCAAGTCTATGTCGCCGAACAACGCCAACCGGTCCGTCGTCGCGTGGCCATCAAATTGCTCAAGCCTGGCATGAACTCGAAAGAAGTTCTGGCCCGCTTTGAACTCGAACGACAGGCGCTGGCGATGATGCATCATCCCAATATTGCCCAAGTCCATGATGCCGGTACAACGGACTCGGGCCAGCCCTACTTGGTAATGGAGTTGATTCGTGGCCAGCCGATAACACACTACTGTCGTCAGAAACACTTGGATGTGCCGCAAAAGCTGCGTTTGATGATCGACGTCTGCCATGCCGTGGGACATGCCCATCAAAAAGGTATCATTCATCGCGATATCAAGCCATCGAATGTTCTAGTTGCTCTGGATGACACGCAGCCGATCGTCAAGATTATTGACTTTGGGATCGCCAAAGCTTTGGACCAATCGTTGACCGAGCAAACGGTATACACCATGTTCGCTCAACTCATCGGCACGCCCATGTACATGAGTCCCGAACAAGCCGAGATGAAAGCCCGTGATGTCGATACTCTCTCGGATGTTTACGCGTTGGGGGTGCTGTTGTACGAGCTCTTGGCGGGCATGCCGCCTTTCGATCGCCAGAAAATTCAATCGGCATCTTTTGACGAACTTCGTCGAATCATTCGTGAAGTCCAGCCGCTACGTCCCAGTGCCCGAGTGACAACGGAGTTGGCAAAAGAGACGTCGGTGTCGACCCTGGATTCATCCTCAGTCCAAAGTCGTGAGCTGGCCAGGCAATTGCGAGGCGATTTGGATTGGATCGTCCTCAAGGCGATGGATAAGGATCGACGCCGACGATACGACTCCGCCGGAGAAATGGCCCGCGATCTCGAACGCTACTTGGCTGGTCAGCCCGTTTTGGCTCGGTCACCGACGACATGGTACACCATCCAAAGATTCTGCTCACGCAATCGTTGGTTGGTACTGACGACAGGGCTCGTGATTGTTTCTTTGCTGGTTGGCACTGGCGTGAGTTTGCGATTGGCTTGGTTGGCTCACTTGGCTCGGGATGAGGCTGATCAATTGCGTGAAGAAGCCGTCATCTCGGTGGCCAATCTTCGTGAAGCCAATATTCTTTTGGACAGTGCCCGCTCCAACATGGATCAACAGCGCTATGAAGAGGCACTTCAGCAATATACTTTGGCCACCCAACTGCAACCCGAGCATTATTTGACCTGGGCCGGTCGCGGAGCGCTCTTTGCCCAGCAAGGGCTGTGGGATGAAGCCGCCGACGACTATGGGCTCGCGTTGAGTTTAGGGGCACCCGCGAACAATCCTGGATGGTGGGGTGTAGCCCCGCTACTTTTGCGCGACGAAGATGTGGCCGGCTTCGAGCGACTGCGATCGGCACTGCGGCGTCAAATCACAGAAAGTAACGATCGTAGCCAAATCTTGGCGGCCGCTCGCGGACTTTGCATTGCTGATCTTGAGGTGGAAGAAGCTCAGAAAATCAAGGAACGACTTGAAAAACTGGACATCGTTGAGCTGGCACGCACGTATCCGGGCCCCCCACCAGGTGCAGGATTCGGGCCACCAGGCGGTCCCGGCCGTCGTGGCGGTCCTCCGCGTCGGCCCGAGGGCGGTCCGCTGGATCGTCGGGCCGAGGTCGGTCCGCTGGATCGTCGGTTCGGCGGTCAACGACCCATTGCGGGTGCCCCCAGAGAGATGGTCTTCTGTATTGCAGCATTGGTCGCGTATCGCTCCGGGCGGTGGGACGAGGCCAAAGACTTGCTCAAGCCACAGAATTTTCGAGGGGACGGACACCCGCCGATGTGGCGTCCTCTTCTGGCCATGATCCACTTTCGACTGAATGAGCCAGAATTGGCGCGAGAGCAATTGGATACGGCAGCGCAGGAGCATGCCAACTGGGCTGAACAACTGACTTCACAAAGGTTGGAGTTTCCGTGGTATGACGGATTGGAAGCCTATTTGTTGCTGGATGAAGCTTCGCGATTGATTCACCAAGCATCCACACCGATCCACGAATCCATTTCACCCTGGCAGCAGAGCGTCCGAGAATCACTGCTGGGGGATAACCCGTGAGTTCTTCATGAATTTCATTCGACTCCCGCAGCACCCATGTCGCTTGGATGAAGCGACTCTGTTGAGCCAGTGTCGCCTTCATTTCACTCGGCGCGGTGGCCCTGGGGGTCAACATCGAAACAAGGTCGATTCCGCCGTCGTGATCACGCATCTTCCTACACAAATCATCGCGGAAGCAAACGAGCGACGTGACCAAAGTCAAAATCGGAGAGTGGCTGTTGCTAGACTTCGGCGACAATTGGCTTGGCTAGTTCGATCCGAAGCTTCCTCGGAAGTTTCTCCCTTGTGGCGAACCCGTTGCATCGAAAAGTCTGGCGATGTTTCACCGGAACACTGGGACTATCCAACTTTGATCGCGGAGGCATTGGATCGGATCGTGGAGTGCAACTGGGAACTTAGTACTGCGGCCGGCCAACTAAACGTGTCAACTTCTCGCGTGGCCAAACTGCTGCGATCTGATCGGCAAACACTCGAGTGGGTTAATCGACAAAGAGCCACCCACAACTTCCCCGCCATTCGGTGAGCCATAAAAAAAAGACTTGGCGAAAACCAAGTCTTTTTCCTTAGGCTTAGATGCGGTTGTCCGTTAAATCCTGAACATCCACAATCGGTGTTTCGATTAGGCCGGCACGGCAATGAACCCGAACGGATGTTCGGTTTCCGTGAGCCGGAACCGTTGGGCCACATCGGTCGCTTGGACGAAGATCGATTCCAGATTGATGGCTGGTCCAATCTGTCCAGCGAGCCCAAAAATCCGCAACGTTTCGACGCGACTTCCACCCCACTCCATATCCTTCACCGTAAGACCACCGACTGCTTCGCCCCGATTGATCGTAAAGTCAATCCGTAGGTCGCGACCAATGCGGCGGAAAATAAAGTCCTCGGTCAAGTCATTGATCGTACCGAATCCAGCATTCTGTGTTGAATGATTTCCGAACACATGGATTTCATCCCGGCCAGTGCTTCGGTTCTCGTCGATCGTGCTCCAAACGTCGCCCAACCGCCAAATGTAGGTGTCGTTTCCAGCACCGCCCATCAACAGGTTGGTACCGCCCCGTCCTTCAAGGATATCGTTGCCGCCGTTGCCTACCAACAAGTTGTTGAGTTCGTTGCCGATAATCCGATCCGCACCACGTCCGCCCAAGGCATTTTCGATCCTTGTGTCGTGCGTGATCATTACTGAATGCGAGTTTTCGCCGATGTTATTGAAGCGTCCTGGACGCAAATCAATAGATTGGTCGACACCGAAATTCGAAGCATCAAGTGTGTCAAAGCCATCCGTGTCGCGAATTGTCTCGCGGAACGGAGCATTGGGCCAACTGTAAGTCGTGCTCCCGCTGTTTTGCGACGCGGTTGCACCGTAGAGACGTTGCAATTCCATAATGTCGTACAACATGGGAGTGTCAATTCCATACGGATTTCCGTCCGATGCCGTACCGTTCCGGACACCAGGAACTTGCCAAGTTCTGTTGTAGGACATCTCCGTATACAAGTGGTTGTTGGTCGCGCTAGGCAATTGCGGACCCGTCTCGCCAGGGGTCGTGAAAGGATGGCCAAAACCCACTGCATGGCCAATTTCGTGGATCGCAGTCAACCAAGCTTCGGTGCCGTCCTCAAAATTCGAGGTCCCTAAAGTTGCCGAGTTGAACCAAACATCGCCGTGAGTGGACTGGCTCGGACGTTGGGCGCTTGGGAAATAGGCCCAACCCAAGGTTCCGTCATCCATCTCAGTAAACATGAACCGCATCATGCCGCCCACCGATTCCGGAACTTCCCGGAAGGTAATGTTGGCGAATTCCGAATAGATGGCCAATGCGTCCCGCATTCGTTGCTGTTGCACGCCATTCAACGCACGCACCAACTCATTGCGCTCGTCCGCATCGTCCGCGTAATAGAACGGAACAACCAGTGGGAAGCTGTAAGTTATTTCAACTGCTTGACCTGGGATGGCGGACCAAGATGTCCCAGTAAACAAGGCATCGTTGCCGATAATTTCGGTGACCGTGTCGATTCGTTCCCATTCGCTCCAGGCGACGCCGTTGTTGAATCTGAGCAACAAGTCGTTGAAGTATCGGCCGACCGAATCACCACCCGCACCACCGACATAAGTAACGTTTTGGAAGTCCTGCCAAGTCATCTCGTAAAAGCGATTTTCGGCCAATGCCTGCCCATTCAAACGGACCAGGGGACCGCCCGGTGGCGAATTCGGTACGAACATCTGAACCGTCTTGACGGTCAATCCGTTGCCATTGACTTGCATGATGTCTCGCAGGAAGACATTCTCTTGCTCTTCCAACAAAATCAGGTCTGGCAACGTTGTAATCGGCTTCACCCGGACCGTGACAGAACCGGTCGATATATCGCTCCAGTGCAAACCATCAAAAACGTTGACTCGGAACCGTTCGAAATCTGCAAATTCCGAGGCGTGATAGTTCAGCTTGTTCAAGTCCTTGGCTTCGACTTCGAACCATGCGTTGGCTGCCTGGCGAATTCCATTTAGCGAAAAATAACCACCAGTCGCTGAATTGCCAGTATCGTAAAAGCGATAACGCTTCGCAGTGTTGCCGTCGGCATCCGAGTAGGTAATCCAGTTAGACACTTGGATCACTTGCCCAGACTTCAAAACGACATCCGGAGCACTGACCACCGGCCGAGCGATGTTCGGAATCGTCTGCATTGTGAAGTTGCCGATATTGCTCCAGAATCGACCGTCCCAAGCTTGGAAACCCACGAACTCGGCTTGTCCGTTGCGACCACCGTGATAATTGACGGAATCCAATTGGTTTACCGCAATTTCAAACCACTTGCCCTGTTCCTGTTGGACGCCATTGATCGAAAAGAAACCAGAATTGACATTGTTCTGACGATCGATGAAGCGTAGCGTTCGAATGTCGTTCTCGGGGTCGGTCGCGCGAATGAAGTCGCGAATCTTCACAGATTCGAAGGCCAAAACTTGTCCATTGAAGCCTTGCGCGGTTGGCGGGAACAAATTAGCGCGAATCGTATTGATGTCGGCAAACGCTTGCGTGCTCCAAAACTTGCCATCATAGACCTGCATCGCGATGGTGTCGATTGTTGGAATAACACCGCCGAAAAATCGCAAGAACTGAACCTGACTAGCGGGAACTTCAAGCCACTGATTGGCAGAAATTCGCTGGCCGCGATACCACAAATAACCGCTTTCCGTTGAAGCCGAACGATCAATGATTCGCAGTGCCGTAATCGGGTTATTGTCGATGTCCGAGTAGGTGAAAATCTCGGAAATCAAAAACGAGTTGCCAACTTCGATGCTTTTGCCAGTCAAGGTCACGCGTGGCGGAAAGTTGTTGGCAGGAGCCCCACCACCACCGGCACCTACGTTGAGTTGCGGAACGTTCATGTCGAAGTCCCGACTCAGAATCACATCTTCCACGTTGGGATTCTGGACGGCTGCCACCGGCTTGAATGTCGAACGAGCTGACTGAGTAAACTGCAATTGTCGAATCGCCTCGACCAATCCAGAAACATCGCCACCAATCAAATTGGCCAAAGCCAAATATTCCGAGCCGTCACCGGTCGTGTAATCGGGGCGAACAATCGGGGCCGTTTTCGGAGCTTCCGGGATCAGTCGTTTCGCTGAATTCGTCAGCTCCAACTGCGGTAGCTGTTTTGTTTCGATCTTCTTACCGAGGTCAACTCCGGCCGGAGTCTTGCCGAACAAATCAGCTAAGCGAGTTTTTACCATCGTCGAAGTTGGCTGCGTTGCCGATTCGTTTGGGCCGGATGCACCCTGCCCAGTGAACGTCGAATCAAAAATGCGACCGAACTGCAACGAGACGTTTGCTTGCCAAAGATCGGACAACGTTAGGTTTGTTTCTTCGGAATTCCGTTTCGCAGACTTGCCAACCGACTTCTTGCCGGTCATCTCCGTCAACCCACTTTCAACCACAAAACCGTCGAATCGATTTCGAATCACTTTGCGTTTCTCCGCGAAATTCCGTTGATCTAGAAAAGTATGTTTTTGCCAACACCCCAAAGTTTCCGCTTGCGCTTGACGGCGAAACAAGCGCGAGCATTAACCATTGTCACCAAGCGGCTATGGCGACCCGCTTGCTTTGTTTTTCAAAAAGTAGGCACTTTTCAAAAATTCGGGCTAACTGGTGCAGGCCGTCCTGCCGATCCATTCCCAGAGACGGTCGGCACGCCGCCCTCTCCACCTTCACGTCGCTTGATCAGACCCGCATCAACCAATTGCTTGACCAAGTCTTCCATCGCACTAAAGCTGCGAAGGAAACCTTCGGGCGGCAACACAATTCGCTTGCGGAATTCTAATCGTGGGCGTCCCTCTGAATCCTTCTCTTTTGCCGATAGGCTAACCAAATCAATCCGAACCATTCCACCGGTCAAAGTGATTTCGCCAATCCCATCCGCATACACATCCTGCATACCATCCATCGTTTCGCACACTCCTTGAAGACTTCCCTTCAGCCCGTTTTCGGTTGAATTCGAGCCGTTGGCGGTAGTTCGATGGCCAAAACGTATGGCCCCAAATGGTCCTCCGCCTCCTCATATCTTAACCAAACAGCGTTTTTATTTCTATCAACAATTTCCAAAAAACTACAGCATTTCGCACGCGAAACATTGATTCGCAAGCTATGCCATCCCCAATTGTTAAATTCGCTAAAGTCTGACGATCAGGAAACCCGATCGGATTTTATGGGTCAGGAGAGTTTTTCCGACCCTACGAAACCAATCGCCCCATTTCAGGGTGACCGCAACTCCTTTGGATTCCAGGTCCTCAAGAAATTGCCCAATTTGCCATCGAGTAGCCTCCCCATGCAAGATTCGGAACCCGATTCTCCACCGCAAAACTTCCCAACTTGGCGTTACGGGCTCGCCGTGGTGTTCGGCATGGCCATCGGCTTGGTGCCGAAAGACTCAGCCGCGTGTTATCTGCTGGCGCTCCTTGGGCTGTTTTCGCCGGGATCGTTGCCGGTAATGGCGGTCTCAACGCTCGTTTTCTCGTGGTTAGGTCCAAGTTTGGACTCGATTTCCGATCCCCTCGGCTATTGGGTCTTGACCCAGCCGTCCCTAAGCTCGGTCTGGCAAATGTTGGAGACTGTCCCCGGCCATCGTTGGTTTCAGTTTCAGAACTCCGTCGTGGTCGGGTCGATCGTCATCTCGGCAGGTGCGGCCATTCCCGTGTTCTTCATCGCTAAGTCAATCGCCCGGTGGTGGCAATGCTGGATGTTGACTGGTTCGTCCGGTCGAGCGTCGGCCAAACCTACATTTGCGACGGAGTTGGAATAATGGCTTTCTTGCAATATTTGGCTCCAAGAATTGCCCTGTTGTCGATTCTTGCTACTGGAATTTGGGCCAGCAGCGAGCTGATGACGCGCAACGCGATCAACAATAGTTCGATCTTGTCCCCGTTGGACGTGACGGTGGATCATGCGAGCGTCCAATGGCAAGATCGCACGGTGACGATGCGGAATCTGTTGGTGGGCCGCGAGGGAATTGGAAGGTTCCAAGCGGACAAAGTTTCCCTGAAACTCGACCCAAATGCGTTGATTGATCAACGCTGGGTCGTTCTTGATGGGATGATGACCAATCCTTCATTGGTCACCGAGGAAGTCTCCGGGAACAGGACTTCCGCAAGCAAACCGAACCTTTCGAACCGTTTGAGTCAGGCATTGCAGCTAGCCAATCAAGGCGACGCAAACTACCAATCGAAGTCGAAATTGGCCATCGAGCCAACGTGGCTACAACAAATCCAGGCGGCGGAAAAAAAGACCACTCAGGCTGGAAATCACACGCTACAGGTCTTGGATGCTTTACAAAAGAAATGGGAAGCTCAATTGGCAGTTTCCCGCCAAGCGGCCGCCAAACTGCAAGAGCAAGTTACTGCGGCGCGCTTGTCCAACAAGCAACCGAACAATCCATTGCGCAATGATGCGCGGTTGAATCTGACCCGCAAAGTCAACGAGCTCAATCAAGAAATTCTGAACATTCGACAACAGATCGAACAGATTCAACGAGCTGCCACCGCCGACATCGCCGCCGCCACAGAAACGGTCGCTAGCGAAATTGAAGGACTAGACAGTGTGTTCCGTCTGCCAGTGCCGGCTGCCACCAGCATCGATGTGGATTTGTTGTCTCATCAACCACCGCAACCTATCCAAGATATGTTTCAATGGGTCGATTGGGCGCAGGCCGTCGTTCCCAGTGTCGACGTGGCAACTGCTCCGGTCCTCCGAGGCCGTCAGGTCGCCGCAGGCCGTGAGGAACTTCCAAGCCTGGAAATTCAGAAGCTCACCCTGGTCGGTGTTTCGAACGTGGGCAACAATTACTATCGCCTGATGGGCAGTCTCAACAACTTGAGCAATCGCCCGTACGCCCAGCGTTCCCCGGCCAGCCTCTCGTTGCG
Organism: Planctomycetaceae bacterium; assembly: GCA_016794985.1. Lineage (GTDB taxonomy): Bacteria > Planctomycetota > Planctomycetia > Pirellulales > Pirellulaceae > M30B19. Next base: position 78,453 of record JAEUIQ010000075.1, read on the forward strand.
AGCCCAGGGTGACCATCATGTCATTATCAATGGGCTCTACGACCAACGGAACGGTCATTGCAAGTCCTACTTTTCAATTCGCAGCCTTGACCTCGTTCGGGAAGATGGCCTCGCCTTGTTGAAGGCCGAAGAACAAGTTGGACTTCCAATCCAAGTCGCTCCAGGTAAGTATACTGCTCATTTGAATCTCAATTTGGACGGCGAAAACCTTGAAGGCCAGTTGCTCGTTCGTCACACACAATCGGGCGTCGAATGCGATTTGAGCGGGGTGCATGACCCGGCCTTGGTAGCGATCTTGCGCGAGGAACTGCAAGGTATCCATTCGTATGTTGTCGCGTATGATTTGAAAGGTACAACCGACAAGATCGTTGCCACGTGTCGATCCGATCTAGGGGAACAAATCGCTCAAGTTTTAGGTGCGGGCGTGAAGCATCACTTTACCGAGGTTGCCAATGCCCAAGCCTTGGCCGTGAAACAATCGATCCAAGGCCATCAAGAACGGTTGCAAGGTTGGGTCAACCAGGAGACCCAACAATTGATGGCCGTCGTGCAACAAGAAATGACGCAAGTTGCTAGTTTGGAAAGCGAAGCAGAACCAATCGACTCTTTACGACTGCGCTGATCCGAACAACTTCTCATTCTGTCTCAAATGTCACAAACGCTAAGTCAGGCGATCTGCACTTCGAGGTAGAGGCCGAGTCCCGTCGCGGACGATAGCATCCGGTACGCCCTCTGGCACTTGACGGTCTGGGGCCAATTTCCCTCTGGGTGGGAACTTGGCTTCTGCCTGTCCGCGTTTTGCCTCGGTAGCTTTCGGCCCTGGACTTGGAAGTAAGATGAGCGATCTCAAAAGCAAGAAAAAAGAACTAGATGCTGACTTGCGCGTGGATATCAATCGACTCGAACGCGAGTTAGATGCGGTCGAAAATGCAATTCGCGAAGTCTCAGGCCTCCAGTCGCCACTAGAAACCTATTTGCGCGAGATCAATGAAGCCAAGCTTCTGACGGCGGCTGAAGAACGCGAGTTGGCTAACGGGATTGCCGAAGGGGACGTTTGGGCGCGCGATCGAATGGTGCGGGCCAACCTCCGTTTGGTCGTCAACATTGCCCGCTGTTACACCGGGAAAGGCATGGGTTTGCAGGACCTGATCGAAGAGGGAAACCTGGGTCTGTTGCGGGCAGTTGAAGGATTTGATCCGGATATGGGCACCCGGTTCAGTACTTACGCCAGTTACTGGATCAAACAATCAATTAAACGAGCGCTTATCAACTCGTCCAAGACGATCCGGATCCCGGCCTACATGGTGGAGCTCCTATCAAAGTGGCGCCGGGCGACTTCGCGTCTGACCGAAGAATTGGGCAGAAATCCGACTCTAGAGGAAGTCGCCCGACTGTTGGGTGTTCCCAAAAAGAAGCTGCCGATTATCAAGAAAGCCATTCATATCCATAACCTAGCTCCGCAAACGGAGCAAAGTGACGCGGGCTGGAGCCTTGGCGATATGGTGATGGACGAACGGACGAAGACTCCCGAAGACGAACTGATCGAGAACGACATTCTAACTCGAATCAAGCAAATGATGCACGAGTTGGACCCCAGGGAGGCGGTCGTCTTGAAGATGCGGTACGGTCTCGACGAAATGGAACAACACACGTTAAAGGAAATTGGCGAGAGCCTTAACTTGACGAGAGAACGCGTCCGCCAAATCGAGACCGAAGCCCTGAAGAAATTGGGTGACGGACTGAAGGATCCGAGCGAACGAATGTTTCGAGTAACTCGGCCAACGCGGCGCTGATCGGGAGAAGATCTAGCTGACGTCGGGTATAATGGGAGACGGTGGCCTCGCAAAAGCGTCTATTGGGTTCCCTATGTCCGAACCGATCCCGGATCCGTTGCGACTCTTGGAGCACCTTCGCCAGGAAGGGCAACAGGGTTTGGCTGTCTACTTTCAACAGCTCCGTCAGCGGCTGGCGAGGATCGTTGCGTTTCGTTTGGATCGAAGACTGGGCGGACGTGTTTCTGAATCGGACGTATTACAAGAAACTTACGTGCGAGCCGCGAAGCGATTGGACCATTATCTGGACCAGGCTGAGCCGCCTCCGTTGTTCGTGTGGCTGCGAATGGAGCTACAACAACAACTCATCGATATTCATCGAGCCCATTTGGCCACAGAAAAACGCGACGTACGCAAAGAGATTGGAATGTTTGGCTTTGCCGACCCCAACGGCACATCCCGCGCGATGGCATACGAGCTGTCCGCCCACATGACTTCCCCCAGTCAATTGCTGCGTCGGGCTGAACAGTTGGCTTGGTTGGAATCTGCCTTGAATCAAATGAATGACCTGGATCGCGAAGTCATTGCATTGCGGCACTTCGAAGAGTTGAGCAACGAAGAAACGGCACAAGTCCTCCAAATTTCTCCGGATGCATCAAGTAAGCGATACTTAAGGGCTCTGAAGCGGTTAAAAGAGATCTCGACCAAATCTAATCCGTCGGACTCCGTGCAATGACCCTTGATCCCCATGCCGATGACGCGAACGCCCCCAGTAGTTTGGACGAGGTTGTCGATCAATTTACAGCCCAATATCGTGCGGGCCTGGCGCCAAGTATTTCTCACTATCAGCAGAAGTTTCCGCAGTTTCGCGAGGAATTAGGAGAGCTCCTTTCATCGGTTGCGATGATCGAAGGACTCAAGCAACAGTCCGCACGTCTGCCATCCACGGAAGAGCCAGAGACGCTTCCACGACAGTTGCGCGAATTGGGCGACTACACCTTGGTCCGTGAATTGGGACGAGGTGGGATGGGAGTTGTGTTCGAAGCGATTCACAAATCGCTCGGGCGCCGCGTGGCAGTCAAGGTCTTGTCGCAGCGGTTGACCAACGATCAACGTGCCGTCCAACGCTTCCGATGGGAAGCCGAAGCCACTGCGAAGTTGCATCACTCGCACATTGTGACGGTGTTCGGCGTCGGGTTTCACCATGACTATCACTACTATGTCATGGAGTATATCGAAGGATGGAGCTTGTCCGAGCTAATGGCGAGGTTGAAGACAAACACGGGCAAGGCCGAAAAGTCAACGGCCGGTGCGACCGCCGTTCAGTCGACCGTTTTGGCTGCTGAGGCGAGCCGCCAGGGGCTGACGCGGTCAACGAACGCATCACTTTCAATGAACGCGGAACGGACTCAAGTAGAATCCCAGCATCGCGATCAGAATTCCGAACATGATTTGAACTTCGATTCTGCGCATGCCGCCGTTCAGAAAACACCAGAAAATGCGGCATTCTGGAGCGAACTATCGGACCCCCGACGTCGCATTCGTTGGGTATTGCGGGCCATGAGCGGAATTGCCGATGCCGTCCAATACGCAAATCGTCACGGAGTGTTGCATCGAGATCTCAAGCCTAGCAACATGTTGGTCGATCAAGACGGGCGAATTCTGCTGACGGATTTTGGGTTAGTCAAGCATTTGGATGAACCGGGAATCACGAAGACAGGGGATGTGGTCGGGACACCGCAATACATGCCTCCGGAGGCCATCGAAGGCAAGTACGACCAACAAAGTGAAGTGTATGGGTTGGGGCTAACACTCTACGAGATTCTGACGCTTCACCCGACCTATCCAACGCATTCGCCGTCGGGTTGGGTTCAGCAAGTACTGGGAAGGACTCCGCCGCCACTACGCAGCAAACTTCCCCAAGCCTCGAAGGATTTGGAAAGAGTGGTGCACAAAGCACTCGCTCGTGTTCCGGCGGAACGCTATGCCACTCCTGCCACCTTCCGCGACGACCTGCGCTGTTTGTTGGAAGATCGTGCCGTTTCCGTTCGAAGGCGACGGTTTCATGAGGAAGTGTGGCGTTGGGCTCGGCGACACCCGACGACTGCGATCTTAGCTGGTTCGTGCCTAGTCTTGTTGCTCATGGTGGCAGTGGTCACATCCATCGGTTTTACGTTGACACAACAAGCGCTGACGGAACTTAGCCGAAAGCACATTCAACTCACGTGGCAACAAAGCGAAACAGAGGCTGCCCGCCAATTGGCCGTGGAAAACGAGATCAAAACGAATGCCGAGTTTCAACGAGCCGAGGCCAATTTGCGCGTCAGCATGGACGCGTTTGATGCGATGTTCGTTCAGATAGTGTCTCAGGGGCGGCGAACGGTTGGCTCCGAGGTCGAGTCTTTGGCCGTCGAGTGGGATGGACTGAACGAGTTGGCGGGGGTGCAGACCGCGATCACGTCAGCTGATGCAGCTTTCCTAAAGGATATGTTGAAGTTCTATCATGAAATCGCTGAGCAAAACGCCGATTCCAAAGAACTCAAACTGCAAAGCGGTCGAGCCTACCGAAGAGTGGCGAATTCTTATCACTTGATCGGAGATTGGCCCCAGTCGATTCAAGCTTACTTGGAAGCGATAAAGATCTATAGCGAACTCGCGCTGCAAGAGCCAAACTCCGAGAAGTTGGCGTTGTCGCTAACTCAAATCTATAATGAAACTGGCCAAGCATTCCGTCGTCAGGGAGATCAAGCGGAAGCGGTTCGGTATCACCAACAAGCAATCAAGTATTTGGAAGAAAGCCCGCATTCCAAGCACCCGGTCGTACGATTAGAAGTTGCCCGTACCCTGAATTCATTGTGTACAGCTGAGGCGGGGTTGGTTGGCGAAATGCAACGAGTGCCGCCATCGATCGCCGAAGACTATTTTGGAATGCAATCCGGCCGACGGGCCATGACCACGGCGTTCAGCGGTCGCTTGTTGGATCGACGCCGCAACGAAAACTTGGTCCGCCGCCAAAAAGGTTGGTTGGAGAAAGCAATTGCGATAACCGACCAGCTTCTCATTGATAACCCAGAAAACGATGCAGCGCGATTGGTTCGAGCGACGAGTCTCCGAGGTTTGGCGGTTCTATTGGATCCAGCCGTCCAAGCGGAGCAATTCAAACAATTGATTTCTGACGCGATCGAACAGATCGAGCTACTTCAGGCCAAACATCCCGCGGAACCTCAGTTCCGATACTCCTTGGCGCTTACGTACACGATTCCATTGGCATTGCAGGATGCGGCAGCGATCGAGTACTTGCAGAAGGCGGCGGAACTTTCGAAGACTCTTTGCTCGGACTTTCCTCAGAATATGGAGTTTCACCAACTAAACTCGAACGTGCACGTGGAGTTGGCTAAGTTACTCCTTGATCAAGAACAGCAGGATGATGGCATCGAATGTTTGGATGCGGCGACGCATTCATTGAGTCATCTGGTCCAGACCGCACCAAACTTATTGTATTATCGTTTGGAGTACATCAATGTTAGTCTCGCGCTGAGTAAGAAACTCTACGACAAGAATCTCGTCCGAAGAGCCATCGCAGTGCTCGAAAAATCAACCGCCGAAGGACGGGCCGCCGAAGAAAAGGTCCCTTTGCTTCAACGCATCCGTCCATTAGAGATACGACAATACCAAGCTCTAGCCGAACTTTACCAAACGACCAACAACCGCGCGGGCACCCAGCGAGCAAATCGCGAACTGCGCCGCTTACGCGGTTAGGGACTACTCACGCACGTCAAAAATCTTTCCACCCATCGTCGCCATCCAAGCAATGATTTCCCGATCGTGGTTCGTTTCTTTGTCATTTGTCTGTTCTTCTTGCAGAACAAGCTCTACTTTCGAGGATTTGATGTCGAGCACCCGCAATCCAATTGGATCGATTTCATTTAGCGACTGAACCCCCGCAAAAACCCGTGGAATGCCATTCAAGTTCTCTCCAAAACTATGCGTTGCACCCGTCGAGTCCGTATAACCCAATCCAGACCAATGTTTGAAATGGCTCGAACGACTGGAACTTGCGCCGACGATTAGCCAATGCAACGTTTTTGCGCGAGCAAGTCCTCGCGAAGATTCAGGTTCTTGGAGGAAGACACTAAAGTAGTCCACACCAATCTTTTCGAAGCGCGCATTCGACGCGACCCCTCGATCATTGGCCAATACTTGCGTCAACACCATGGGACTTCCTCCCACGGGCTCAAATGCCACGATGCGAGGGTCATGAGCAACCAACGACTCAACACCGGCTTCGAGCCACTGGCCGTCAGGCAACTCGTGACGACCTTCTTCGACCACAAGATAATCAATTACTTCGCCTTGTCTTGGTAAAGAGCGCCTGACCCAGTTTGCGACTCGAATATCAAATTGGCCTGCTTGAACGTTTCGAATCTCTACCACGCCTGGTTGCGGATCGTGCTTCGTTGGCGGTCCAGCAATCACGACTGGGTTCACATAGGTGCGATCTAGCATCACGGTTGTCCATTGGTCCGTAACGCCGGCTATCGTTCCGGTCTCACCAACTTGAACTGCGACATCAACGTGCAACGAATAATTGTTTCTCGCTTCTTGGACCCCAAAAACCTCCACATAATAGAGTTCCTCGGCGCGGGCATTAATCTCCAACCATTCGTTGTCCGTCATCGAGTCCGCTCTGCCAACCTCCTGCAAAGATGAATCGTAAACGATCATGTCCAAGTTCCCTGACGCATGTAGGAAGTTGATACCTATCTGGGCGGGGCCTGCGACACCAGCAACAAAACGATAGAAATCGCGATCTCGCGCATTGTGAATACTTACATCGTGGACGGTGGCTGTTCCTAAAACGCCCAAATCAACTGCTTGAGGATGAGCATTGTTTGGTTCGAAGCGATCGCCTGGATTTAAATTGACGCCGGTCAACATCAAGCACCATGAATGTAGCGTGCCCGTATCGGCAGGATATCGATCACGGATCCGCAACCGCCAGTTTCCGTCGGCATTCTCGCCATTGAAAACCGACAATGGATTGGAGCCGGTATTGGCATGATTGATCCTAAACCAACCAGTGTAGGGGGCGGTGCCTTGCGCAAGGTTGAGTGTGGCTTGGTCGTCCATCCGCGTGTTGCGAAAATTGTCTTGACTTCCTAATAAACCGCCTCCGGTTTGCCATTCGGATGTGAGAATCTTAGCTACCGTTCCGCGTGCCGAGATCAACTCCATCTCCAAGTCACCTAACCAGGAATGATCCAATCGTTCGACGATTAGATTGATGTCCGTCAGCTGAACTTCGGGGCCAAGCAGAGTACTGGTGGCCCAAGCTCCGGGTGTATTTGCGCTGGTTCCATCCGGGATCACCACCGGGACATCGGTACTTTTGATTACTTGAGTGATCAAATTGCCGGGCCCGTGAACGTCCAGTTCGTACCCATTGGTTGCTCCCTCAACCCCTCGGATCACGATGTAGTACGCCTCGCCTTCATGCCCGTGAAAATGTACTTCCTCGTTATCAGTTTGGCTGTTTCCGGAGCCGATTAAGTTCTGCTCCGAATCATAGATCATCAAATCCAGATTACCCAATTCATGCGTGAAGTTGACGTGGATATCGAAATCGCCATGCTCATCCGCCACGACTCGAAAATAGTCTTCGTCACCCGAGTCGTGAATTGACAAACCCACTTCGTGAAACTCGCTGGTCCGCCCAAAGTTCGTCGCCGTCGCAAAAGTGTTGTTTGTCTCCCAGCGATCACCGCCCGTCGAACCACCGCGATTGATGATTACCGGAATACGCGAAGTGTTGTTTGACTTGTCGCTCTCAAGCAACAAGTTATCTGGGTCGATCGTGACTTCTAGCCAGTATTGGCCATCAGGGACCAAGCTAATGTTGATCCATTGGTCAGGCAAGCTACGCGTGTAAACATCAGACCAGCCGGCAGTCACTCCTTGAATCTGGCCGCAGCTGTTGTACCTCGAGGCGCCCGCATTTGATCGATACTTGGTGATATCAATCAAACAAAAGCTGATCTTTCCTCCCGTGGCGACCAAATCGCCGATTCCGCCACCCGGCAAGTACTTGCGGAGGCTGTATACTGCGTACCCATCAAAGTGAATGTGGCCATGACCGGAATGGTACGTGAATTCCCCAGCCAACCGGTCCTGGAATGTGCCATCGTTGTAGAAGATTCTTTGGAAGACTTTTTGATTTCCGTTCGGGAGAACCTCGCCACCACGCAGTTCCAAATGTCCGGTACCATTGTTTGCAAACGCTGTGGTAAATCGTAGCAAATCACCTTCCACGACCCAATCGTGCAGGAATCCACGCGATTCGTCTGCCCAAGGAAATAGGTCAGGCAACAACGGTTGAGGATCGTCGGGAATGGCTGACTCGACGCGAACTTTTGCCACCAGATTGTCGCAGAACGCAACTATCGATGTCAGTGATATTGCACTGATCAGAATGCAACGAATAAATCGTGACATGGTTGTTCTCTCCTAATATCTTGAATGGCAAACTATCCAATCGAAACGGGACATCCAACTTCTGGCAACACGGGTTCACAGTTCGTTTGCGATTGGACTTGTTTTGCCCACGTCACAGCGTCCTGGGAAATTGGTGGCCAAGTATTGAAGTGTGATGGAAAGACTCGTTTTGGACCGAGCAATCTTATTGCTTCAATGCTGTCTTCCGGCCCCATTGTAAACAAATCGCCGATTGGAAGCACCGCGATATCAATCTGTGGCGAAATTCGTGACATGTCGGAAAAAACGCAAGTGTCGCCGGCAATGTAGATCGTCTTGCGCCCCGTTGCGATTAAAAAACCAGCCGCGGTACCTCCATAGCTACCGTCCGGTAAGGAGGAGCTATGAATGGCGGGAATCATTTTTAACGAAACGCCCGCCAGCCGGGTTCGACCACCGATGTTCATTCCAACGGTATTGGAAACTCCCTGTTTGGTTGCAAACCACTGCGCGATTTCGTAGTTGGCGACCAGCGTCGCCCCGAAGCGATTGGCCAACTCCGCCGCATCAGCGACGTGATCAAAATGGCCATGCGTCAAGAAAATGGCCGCGCAGGAGTCCACTTCAACCGTCTTGATTGGGCAAGCAGGATTCTCATTCAAGAATGGATCGATCCAAATCGACAACCCATCGACTCGCAGTCGCCATGTCGCGTGACCATACCACGTCAGATCATCGTTCGTTGATTCGTTGATGCTCATAGAGTTTATTCATTCTGTGTCAAAAGTGCTTACTTCAACAATCGTTTCATGTTGATCTTGTACTTTTCGACTCCCGGTTGGCCGTACGGATTGATTCCCATCAAGCGTCCCTCGACCACGGTTGCCAACATCAGCATTTGCAGTAATTGGCCGATGCTGGACTCGTCCGACGCGGGCAGATGCAAATTGGTCGTCAAGCGAGAATCTTCAAAGTAGGCTTGATTTGTTCCCGCAATCGCAGCGCTCATCAAGTCCGGCAAGGATTTGTGGGCCAGTTCGTTAAGTCCATCCTGGTCATGAACGCTCGTGCCAACCTTCAATGGGTCGTATCTCCAGGAATCCAAAATGACGTTGGTGATTAACTTGTCGCGACGACCCTCTTGATGCTGTTGTGCTCGTGAATGCAGGTCGCGAGTGTTAACGACAGTCAACGGCAATGCCCCCTGTTCTTGTTTGCCCAAACTCTCTGCCAACAATTGGTCGTACCACAATCCCACTGCTTCTAAAGACTTGGACCAAACCGACATGATTCGTGTATTCAAACCACACCTTTGCTCCGTCAAGTAGCTGACGGCTGTGTAGTCGAGGACTGGGTTGTTGCCCAGGCCTTCGGTGCGAAATCGTTCATTCATTGCCACAGCACCCTGCAACATCGCAACAACATCAACACCCATCAGCGCCGCCGGCAATAAGCCGACGGCACTAAAAATGGAAAATCGGCCGCCCACCCCATCGGGGACTGGGAATCGGTCTTGGCAACCTAACGCATCGGCCAACGATGCCAACTTGCCTGTGTCGCCAGTAATCGGAATGACAAATTCCGGCAGACGATGTTTTTCGTCGCCGAGCGATCCCTCGAGAGCCCGAAGAAACTGACGGAAAGCGACGGCCGTTTCGATCGTTCCACCACTTTTGCTGATAACCACCAACGCCCATCGATCGTCGACCGAATGAGTTGGCCGCCCATTGCCCAAGAACTGCAACAATGCTTGGCTATGGTCGTTGTCGACGTTGTTGCCCTCAAAATAAATTCGAGGCCGCCCGCCACGTTCCGCTCGACTCCATTCGTTGTAATAAGGTTGGCAACAAGATTCTAGGATGGCACGCGCACCCATGTAGCTGCCGCCGATACCCAAAACGACCACTCGATCCACTTGGTCGCGCAATCGCTTCGCTACGGAAAGGATTCGACCCAATTCGCTGGCTTCACGCTGCGACTGATAATCATTCAATAGTCGTTGTGGCAGTTCAATAAACCCGGCGTCCAGAGGTTGCCAGTTGGCTGGTACCTCGCCTTGGTTATTGTAAAGCGGCAGTTCAGTAGAAAAGATCTGATCACGGATTTTTTTAAGCGCCGGATACAAGCCTTCAATATCTTCGGTCTTGATCCCGTATTCGGGAATCAGTGCACCATTCCAACGGTACTGTATGGGTCTGATCTTGCCACTCATAACTCGACGCATCCTGTGCCAAATGAGCTAGAAAAGGGGCCTCGCTCGACCCTCACGTAAACAGTTGTAACAGATCGGCGACGGTTTGAAACCTAGCCTGAGGGGGTTGGCGTTGCTCTGCGTCCTTCGAAGTCAGCGGAACTATGTCGCGAAAGCCGTGGCCGACCGAACTTTTGCGCGAACCGGCCATCTAGTGGATGATAACGGGAGGTGATTTAGTCAGCTTCAATTCAAGTAGATGGAACCGGGGACCGCGCGAGAAGCTCTTCCAAACGCCGACGAATCAGATCTCCCCAAAGCCGATATCCCTCCCGATTCAAATGGAGTTCATCGGGACCAAAAAGTTCTCGACGAACTTCATCTTTTGCATCGAGAAAGTACTCGGCCGTCGGAAGGAAGTAGAGGTTTTCTTCGGAAAAAGTCCACTCACGCAGTTTTTCGTTCAAGCGACGCTGCTCCGGCCAAACATGTCGGCGAAGCTGGGTCGGCGTGACCTCTACCAACAAGAGCGGAGCGGATGGCTGATGTTCTTGGGAAACCCGGCACACCTCTTTGAGCCAATCGATCACTTGCTCAGGCTGATAGTCCGCCCTGCCCTCTTCGCCGGAAACATCATTGGCAACAAACAAGACAATCGCGGCGTATCGATGCGAGCGAATCAATTCAGGGCCGTGAACCGCCAAATCCACGCTCTGGGCACCCCCAAAACCTCGCCGAATCGGAACAAACGGTGCAAGATCTTTCGCGATGGTCTCCCACAAGCGAATGCTACTACTGCCCAGGAACAAAACGGCGTCGTTGGGATAGGTCTCTACTTCATCCAAGCGACGCAATCGCTGAATCTCTTCTGCCCATTTTTTTTGAGAAGAGCGACGCAACGATTCGTCCGCATTGGGCTCCGCTACTTCTTCCGTAGTAGGCAAGACGCGATCTTGACCACGGCATAGCTCCCACCGAGACGAGCCCGAAACCAAGCAAGCTGTAACGGCTAACAGCGAAAAAAAACGCCGTGCCCCTTTTTTGCAGAGGCAACGGCGCGTCGCGGCATTCTTGGCAATCATTCTCGGCATCGGCCAAACTCAACGGTAACGTTGGTTACAGTGGAGCAACCAACAACCCGTTCGCACTGGATGAATCCGAGAGTTGGAAACGAGTCCATTTTCCATCGGCTGCTAAGCTGTTGAAAATGTGGACCAAATCGACATTGGTAGCGCCAAACGCGAGGGTTTCGATTTGGGACGCTGCCAAGTCCATTCTACGCAGGCGAATCGTTGACTCAGCCGCGTTGTTATCCAAGGTCAATTCGATCGACAGATTTTGATCGTCGCGGTGGAACGCGAAATCGCGTTGGAAAATGACCGGACGCTTCATGATTTCGAAGAAGGGATCTGTGTCGTAGACTTCCAATCGGTCGTGTCCGCCACCGGCGTTTTCGAACAACGTTGCCGCGCGGTGCCCGAACGCAACCACTCCTTGGTGCCCGAAACCCACAATGTAGCGGTCGTTTCCGAGGCCACCGTCCAATTCGTCGTCCCCACCACCACCGATCAGTACGTCGTTGCCCAATCCACCGAACAACACGTTATTGTAATTATTGCCAAGCAACACATCGTCGCCATTCGACCCCAGGGCACGCTCGATGCGAGCATTGATCGCGACCGTCAAACGGCCAAAGCGATAGTAGTCGCGGTTGTTGCTCGGAATGCTTGGATCCAAGATGAAGCTGCTGCCGCCTTCGCGCAAGTCGATGACTGCCTTGAATCCATCGCCGGATACTAAGTTCGCAGTTTCAAAACTAATTGTGTCGTTTCCGCCTGCGTCCCAAATCAAGCGAACGCGAGGTTGGGTGTCATCGAACACGTACAAGTTGTCACCCGTGGCATGAAAAACGTTCGCGCCATAGCGAGACTGAAGTTCAAGCACGTCATACAGCATCGGCGTGATCGGATTTGGGTTGTAATCCGCTTCTCGCGACAGCACCGAGTTGTAAGTGTGGCTGATTCCTAGCCAGTCGGGACTCAAGTACGGAGTTTCGTGTAAGACCACAGAACCAGCATTCGTGTAGGCCAACCCCAACGCTCGCCCGATTTCACGAATATAGGTTGTGTAACCATACTCGCCTTGATCCGGGTCGGTCAAAGAAAGTGTCCCGGCGCCGGAACCGAAGGCTGTATTGAACCACATATCGCCGTGAATGGTGTGATCAAAATCAACATCCGGGTCATGGACGACGCCTGCATTCAATACCGTGTACGCATACTGTGATGTTGGATAGTCCGTCATGTCCATCCAACCAATACCGAGGTCAAAGTCCAAAAACTCTGGGACTTCGACAAACACCATGTTGATCATGCTTTCATACACGTTCATGATTTGGCGAATGGCAGCGCGGGTCTTTGCGTTCGGAGACATAAATCCGTGGCCATGAACACGTTCCACTGAATCGCCGGCGTAGTAGAACGGCAAGTCGCTGACGAAAGCGTACTCCAACCGATTCATTAGGAATCCATCTTGATCCACCCAGAATTCGTCAAGTCCGGTTTCAGTGTCCAATGCGTCGTAAATTCTTGGTGCATCCAAGACATTGACGCTTGACCATTGACTCCAAACATTGTTGATCTGAACCCGAACCCGAACATCCGCGATGTTCAGCAGTGGCGAGCCATTATCCGAATTCCGACCTGCGACCCGCACTTGGCTGAACTGAGCCCTGGTAAAGGTGTAAACCTTGTTGGGGTCCAACGAATTTCCATCGTAGAACAAATATTCGCCCATTACTTGGAAGTTATCGCCTTGATTGAAATCAAATAGATGGTTAATGGCCAAGTCGGTTGAAAATGCCGGTTCCATTGCAGCGGGGCGCGAACCCTTGCTCAATTTCGGATCATACAAATTCCGCCAAAAAATCGTTGCATCCGCAATATCGCTCCAAGTGTGACCATCGGATACTTGTATAGAATACGAATCCTGCGTTAAATAAACGCCACCACTGAATGTCCAATTGTCTAGGTCTGCTGCAGCAATTTCGTGCCATACCTTTGGTTGCATGGCGATCCCGTTCCGCATCAATGATCCGGTGTTTATGTCATCATTGCGATCAATGATCCGGATTCGAGCGAGTGGATCACCATCGACATCATCGTAGTTAAACAAGTAGCTCAGGCGAATTTGATCGTTGTGATTGACAGCGCGATCCCAAACGGAAACCGTTGGGGTCGATGAGAAACTATTAACAACCGCTGTTACCGTTGAACTCCACTTGTAGCCATTCGAGACTTCGATTTGCAGCGAATCTTGGAACGAATGGGCGCCCGCCATGAAAGACCAATTGGCAAACTCTGCAGCCGAAACCTGCAACCAAGTATTGGGACTTTGGGGTGCACCGGCATTCATGAAATTGCCAGAATTCAAATTCACGTTCGTATCGCGAATTCTGACCCAACGAATCGGCAAGTTGTCCGGATCCGAATAACTAAACAAATCCACCAAATTGACGGAAGCACCCGGAAGCAAGGTGTAATTGAATGGCGTTGCACTAGGCGTCCGGGTATCCGACGTCACGCGGCCGGTGGCTAAATTTCCCCAAACAAAGCTATCGTTGCCCCAGAACGAAATCTCGTCGAATCCAAGGAAATCGCCGGATACAAATTGCCATCGGCTGACCTCCGACGCCAAAATCGTGTATTGAACACCAGCCGCTTGAGCGACCCCATCCCGTGTAAAGTAGCCACTGTTTCCAGCCGAATTCTCATCGCGAACCCGCAAACTGTGCATCGGATCGCCATCGGCATCAAAGTAACTGAACAAATTCGACAGATTCAGTGCCGTCACTGGCAACACCGTCCGATTGATCGGGGTAATCGTGGGAGCAGTGGTCGTCGTCGTGACGTCCAGATTCTTGATGTCGCTCCAAACATAGCCGTCGTAGGCCGAAAATCGAAGCTGATCCGAACCGATCAGGCTGTGGGCCGTGAAAGTCCAACTGGCCAAATCACCCGCGAGAATATCGTGCCACACGATCGAGTTCTGCTGGACACCGTTCTTCGAGAAGAAACCACTTGGGGCATCCGCATTGCCTTCCGTGACACGCACCATCTTCATCGAATGGCCATCGACGTCGCTGTAGGTGAACAGATTCGCCAACTGGAAGACCGTCCCCGGCTTCACCGTGATCGTGCCGTCAGTCGTGACAACGGGCTTGTTCGAGAAGCCGGTAACCCAAGACTCGCCAACGTTGCTCCAAGCGTACCCGTCCCACGCTTCAATCTGAATACGATCTCTCCGATTGTGTTCATTGGAACGGAACGTCCAATTGTTGATTGAGTTGCCAGCGAATTCATACCAAACGCCGGCATCTTGTTTGACACCGTTCAAGTACAAAGAACCGGAACCAACAAAAGTATTCGTGTCCTTGATTCGAACCGACAACATCGGCTGGTTTTCTTTATCTGTGTAGCTAAACAAACTGCTGACTGCGATGGTCGTTTCGGGAAGGATCGTGCGATCGATGCCTGTCACAACGGGGGTCGAAGAAACGGCACGGAAATCCAAAACTTGATTCGATGTAAACGAGAAACCGTCGGAGGCCATCAAACCAACTTGGGTATTGACCTTAACGGCACCCGCTTGATATTCCCACATGCCTAATTCAGTTCGGCTGATCGTGTGCCATACATTGTTGGCCATTTCAACGCCGGCTCGGAAGAATCGGCCGTGCCACGCCTCAGTGCCGTACGATCGCACGCGGAGGAACTGTAGCAAGTCGCCGTCTTGATCACTGAAATCGAACAAGGCCGTCAAAGCTCGGAATGCTCGTTCGTTCGTTGAATGAGAAATAGCTCGCAGGGTGGGCGCGAACCGATTGTTGACGGTTAGCTGATTGGCGATTAACTGAGAACTCCACAAGCTTCCGTCATAGGCTTGGAAACGCAACGTGTCGAACCAAGATTGTTTCGCTCCTACAAAGGTCACGCGGAACATGTCTTTGGCGTCAATTTCATGCCACACGCCCGACGCCAGCCGGGTATCATCCATCATCCAATAGCCGGACGGATCTGCCGAGGACCAATCCAAAATCCGCACCTTCTTCAGCGTGTTGCCGTCGGCATCCGTGTAACCAAAGAATCTCGACAATTCCACTCGGCTTTCCAACCGCACCAATGGATTGGCAAACGTCAGAACCGGAGGCGCATTGTTCGCGAGGTTGGTAACGGCGATCTGACCCCAGTTACCCCAAAAACGGCCATCATAGGCCGAAACCATGATCTGCTCGTTAGAAGCTTGCGTTCCCGTGTAATACTCTAACTGGCCTAGCTGACCTGCTGTAATTTCAAACTCGACGTTCTCCGCTTGCTTGACGCCGTTCAAGACCAAATAGCCACCACCAACCGACGAGTCGCGGAAACGGTACCTGCGAGCCGTCGAATTGTCAGCATCCTGAACTTGAAAATGATCCCACACCATCACGTGTTCGTAGATCGGACGATTGATTGGCGTGGTCCCCACAATGTTTGGTTGATTGGCATTGGACCCAATCGTCTGCACCGCAAATGCTGAGATATCACTCCATCGAACCCCATCGAAAACTTGGATCTGGAAGTTGTCGGTCGCCGCTCCCGCCCCACCGACCATCCGCAATTCGTTAATGAACTGATTGAACGTGACGGAGTGCCACACATTAGTGGCCAGATTCGTGACCGCATTCCCCAACCGGAATCCCGTCCCGCCATTGGAGTTGTCGCGAATTCGTACATGGTAAAACTGCCCGTCGTGATCCTGGTCCGAAAAGCTGACAAAATCCCGCAGCATCACGGCTTCGCCGAACATCAAAGAAAAGTTTCGAACATTGACACGAGGCTTGTAAAAGTTATTCATGTGAAAAACTCGATGGGGCGAAAGGAGCAGCAAAACTCCCGCGAGCGCGGGCCAACGGACCCGACTACTGTAATTCGGCTCCACAACCGCTACAACCTATCCTATTGACAGATTTGTAACAATTGACACATTTTGCCTGAACCAAGGACCTGCTCAAAACGAATTCTCTCCGACCATTCCCCATTTGATTTTCAATTAGAATTGGGGCTCCATGCCTCTTGCTTTCGCCAGCAATCGACCTGTCAAATCGTCGGGAGCGTTTTCATGTGCGGTCGCTACAACTTACACACTTCGCCCAACGAATGGGTCACCGCTCTACTCCCCGGACTCGATTTTGCGAAGCTTCCCGAGTTTCGCCCGCGATTCAACATTGCGCCAACCCAAAACGTCCCAGTCGTCCGCCAACTTGGCGGTCCATTGACCGATGACGGTTTGTTCGCGAACGCAGCCATCCAAATTCCCGAAAGCCAGGCCGTTCGAGAATTGAGCTTTCTTCGTTGGGGATTAATTCCTGGATGGGCAAAGGAACTTGGAATCGGCGCGTCCATGATTAACGCGCGGAGTGAAACCGCCCATGAAAAGACCTCGTTCCGCAAGCCTTTGTCGGTGCGGAGGTGTCTCGTGCCGGTCGACGGTTACTACGAATGGAAACGCGTCGGAAAGATGAAACAGCCGTTTCACATTTCGGCTGCGAACAGGACAACGCTGTTTTTTGCCGGAATCTGGGACGCAAATCGAAGTTTGGGGAGCAACGGCCAATCGTTGCTCACGTTTTCGATTCTTACGATGGCGGCACGGTCTGACCTCGCAGAAATCCATGATCGCATGCCCGTGTTTGTTCCGCACGAATTTTGTGACGTGTGGTTATCCGCCGAACCAGATGGGCGTCAACTTTTAGATCATCTCTTGGCAGTGTCCGATCAATGGCAATTCTCGACCCAACCAATCTCGGACTACGTCAATAATGCTCGCCATGAAGGCCCCGAGTGTCTGAGACCTGCTCCTTGATTGGTCGCCACTCCAAAAGTGTTGCTTTCGCAGTCCAGTAGAAGTTCCTCTCGAATCGGGTTGCGCGGTCCGCCATAGGGAGCTGGGAATAAAGGTGGTGAACTCGTCACGTCCCCCACTCAGAACCTGGAAATGAATTTTTTTGGCCGACGACTAACGGGCAATCGGAACTATTGATCGATTTGGCGTGTCGATTTCCCGCAGGCTCCGTCTGGGTAGGTCAGTTTTTCGCGCTAGCGAGTTTTCGTCACATCGAAGGAATTCACTATGAAGTTGGTTTCGTGCTTGTTGTTGGTTACCGTATCGATTGTCAATCTTGCCAGTGCCCAAGACACGGAATACAAGAAAGCAAAAGTCAGTTTTCGTGACTTTCAAGAATTGGTTGTGGAAGTCGAAAAACATCGCGAAGCGAGGTTGATTGACTTGGACACGTTTTTAAAGATGAGCCGAGAGCCAAATGTCATCGTTCTCGATACCCGCTCGGATTTTAGGTACGAGCGAATTCACATCAAAGGCGCGAAACACCTTGCGTTCACCGATTTCACGCAGGGCAATCTGGAGAATGTAATTCCATCGCCCGAAACAAAGATTTTGATCTATTGCAACAACAACTTTGAAGGCGATGAAGTGGATTTTGCCAGCAAAGCCTTTGATCCGAAGCGGGCCGCGAGTACCGCGAAAATGTCGCAGATTGCTCAACAAGAAAAACCTAGAACGCTGGCCCTCAACATCCCTTCGTACATCAACTTGTTCGGTTACGGATACCGCGAGGTCTACGAGCTAGACGAATTGGTCAACGTGGATGATCCGCGTATCGAATTTGAAGGCACCATCGTAAAGAAGTCGGCCTCCAAAGCTCGATAGTGCACTTCGGCACCAGTTTGCCGTCGCAATCGAAAATCCTTGTGTTCTCGGTCGGTGCTCACACTTGGTGCAATCCGAAGTTAAAAACCAAGGGGAATCGGCCCTGACTCCCCTTGGGTTAACACGTTTTTAGGTGCCTACTTCAGCTCGGTGGTCAGCCGATGAAAGTTTTGGACACACTGACCAACTTCAGGTAGCGAGTTCAGCCAATTATGTTCGTATTCGACTGAAATCGGCCCCTTGAATTCTTGGCGTTTCATTTCCGCGATGATTCCGGGAACATTTCCAACTCCTTCGCCCCACGGGACGTCATGTGCTTCGCTTCCGGACTTGTTCAAATCCTTGAAATGCATGCTAACGATTTTGCCGTCCAACTTCTTTAGGCATTCCACCGGATTCAAATCGCTCCGCAACCAATGGCCGGTATCCGCGCAAGCGCCTAACCACTCGCTTCGACCCTCCAAGGCTTCCACAATGGTATCCGGATTCCAATAGATCGACGGTTTAGGGTGATTGTGCAAGCCGACTTTGATTTTGTACTCCTTACACAGCTTCTCGATCGTATCAAACGCGGCACGATCTACTTCGGTGTTGATTACTTGGACACCCATCGTCTTGCACCATTCGAAGATCTTTCGGCTTTCCGCTTCATCCGCACTCAGGCCAACAACGCCAAAAGCTGTTACCTTGATTCCGGTTTCCGCCAATTTGCGTTTTACAAGTTCGATTTGTGCGGCGGTCATTCCTGCTCCCATCGTGCCTTCGATTTCCGGTGAAATCCGTTGCCCTGGAAAAGCTTCAACGTATTTAAGACCCACGCGGTGGGCCATGTCCAACGCTTCGAAAAAAGTGAAGCGATTGAACGTGTACGTTTGAGTTCCCAACAACCATCCCAAAGCTTCGGCGGCGGAATCATCCGGTAGTGCTAAATGAGTATGCTCGTCTTGAGCCTGAGCGGGCATCGGTCCGGCTAGCCAAACTAGCCCAATCAAAATGAATGCCAAACTCCACGACGTTTTGCGGCAATGCTTCATCGACAACTCTCAACTAAAAATAGGACAAACCGACTGTCGCTTTGTCGCGACCCATCGGATACTTTGACAACTTGACAATTCTACCACGACCCGCTTCACGATGAACACGCCGCGGGAGAGCGATAACCAGTTCGATGGTGCCTTGTTTCGACCATCTGAAGCTCCGAATGCACCGGAACGGTGAGGAGGCCAGCGGCCCGATTTTTCTTAGCTTAGGTTATCGCGTCCGGTCCAATAGTCAAAACCCTTTTTTCCTGCATCGGGAAACGGTGCAAAACGTCATGGACTTCGGCCAATGTCACACGGCGATAAAGATCGACGACTTCCTCGATCGTTAAGTAGCTCCCGTACGTCATCCACTGGCTGCCGATGTCGAACATGCGATTTTCGCTGATTTCGTTGGCCGAACTTAGACCGGCAATCGCTTTGGCCTTGGCCAACTTCAATTCGTGTTCCGTTGGAAGGCACTCGATAAATTCGGACTCCAGTGCTTCAAACTCGGCCCAGACATCGGTCGCGTCTTCCGGGCGCATCGCCAGCATCGACATCAAGACCCCGGTCGTTTCGTACTCGTAGTGCCCCACCGTTGCAAGATCGGCTCGGCCGCTATCCACCAATCGCCAAAACAATCGGCTACCCGTGTCGTCGCCGAAAATCATCGCCGCTAGCCGAGCCGCGTACCGCTGAGGATCCAGCATCGAAGGTCCGGGAGCTAACTGCAGAATGTACTGCTGACTCGCTTGCGGAACATGCAAGAATTCGCGTCCCAATAACCGTGGTTCCGGCGGGAAACTGCGAGGCGGCACGTATCCTGAAGGCCAATGTTTGGTCAATCGTTCGACATCAGATAAGAGTTGGTCAACGTTGACGCGTCCGGCGACCGATAAGATGATGTTGCCAGCCGAATATCGTTGCCGATGGTAAGAGGCCATTGCCGCTGGGGTCAACGCTGAAACCGAAGCCTCGGTGCCTAAGATTGGCTGGCCGAGGGGATGTGTGCCGAAATAAGAACGCATGAGTTGTTCGTGACCGCCATAGGGTGGCTGATCACGATACATCGCGATTTCTTCCAAGATGACCTGTTTCTCGGTAAAAAAGTCTTCTTCGCCAAGTGCCGGTTGCATCATGTCGCTAAGTAGTTCGACGATCTGCGACTGAAATTCCGGCAACACCGTGGCGTGGTAAATCGTCTGCTCTTCTCCGGTTCTCGCGTTGCAATTGGCGCCCAATTCGTCCAACTGTTGGTTGATCTCCAATGCGGAACGTTGTGGTGTTCCCTTGAAGCACATGTGTTCCAAAAAATGACTCACTCCCGACAGTTCAGCCGATTCGTCACACGCACCTGCTTTGACAAAGTAGCCAACCGCCGTCAAATGACATTGCGGGTTGTCGTCAACGACGATTTCGAGACCGTTGTTAAGTTTGTAATTAGCAAACGCCATGGGGCAACTCCAGGGGGGCGGCGCCTACGGTTACCACCGACGAGATTTGGATGGGATGATCGGCCAGGTATTGATTGACTCGGGGGACTGTCAAGCGATTTAATTGTTCGTTGATTTCTTCTTTTGTACGAACCCGACGGAGATAGAACCAATCACTCCCAATGGCGCCGGCGCGCGCACGGCACGATTCTTGTTGGGCCATCAATCCGGTGCGTACCTGTACCTTGATTCGCCGCAGTTCATCTTCGTCAATTCCCAACTGGACTCGCGAAAATTCAGCGATGATTGTATCCAAGGTTTCCTGCGCGCGAGCCGTCGTTGTGCCAGAATAAGCTGTAATGCACGCCGCATCCAATAAAGAGTGAATTCCCGCGAAAACCGAATAACATAGCCCACGTTTTTCCCGCACCTCTTGAAAGAGTCGCGAACTCATGCCGTCTCCCAAGACACCGACGGCACAGCGAATCAAAAAGTAATCATCTTGTCCAAAGGGCACGGTCGGCGCCGCCAACGCAATATGCGTTTGTTGACTTTCTTCGACCAAGTGTTGGTACCCGCCTTTACCCAACGTTCGATCGAAGGCTGTCTGTGGAGTCGCTTGCCAGTCGCCCCATAAGCTCTCGATCTTCCGCAAGCATTGATCCCAGTCAAAATTTCCGGCAATCGCCAAGATCATTCCTTGAGGAGAGAAATGTTCTTGATAAAAGTTCGCTACCTGCGATCCCGTGATGTTCTCTAATTCGTCCAAATTTCCATCGGGCCAGCGCCCCAACGTTAGGCCAAAGAAATGCTCTCTTAAAGTTCGCAATGTTTGTTGAGGCAGGTCGTCTTGCTGAGAATACAATTCCTGAAGACACACGAGCCTTGCGGATTCTAATTCAGAGGCAGAAAGTCTCGCTTCACGCGAGAGCTTCGCGTAAAGTTCCAATACTGGCAAAAAGTTTTCCCTCAGGCATGATCCAGAGAATCCAGTATGGTAGGTGCCAACATGATTTCCCGTATTCGCCCCCAACAATTCCAACGCTTCCAAAAATTGTCGATTGTCGTACTCCGCACAACCCCGTTCCGACATCTCGCAGGTCAAAGCTGCTAAGCCATTTTGGCCCATCGGTTGGTAGGCCGAACCAGCCGGAAATTGCAGCGAAAACGCCGCCGTATTCAACCACGGCATGGTTTCACCCAACACCACCAAACCGTTGGCAAAGCAGTGCTGAAATTGGTTTTTCTCCGGCATTCACAACTCCAAAAAAGAAACAACGAACCGCGACTCAAACGGTCAACGGTTGTGGCGACGATAAGAACTCGCGCAATAAATCCAACATTCGCTCGCGAGAATCCAAGTTGGATGGCAGCCACAAGCACCACAAACGAGCTCGGCGAATCACACCTTTTTCCAGGAAGCCCATTTGCAGGTCGTACTTGATTGAGACATTAAAAACACCAGCCTTGGTGGGCACCAGCTCCAAACACAGTTGCCGTTGATCGCCGGCAGCCGTGGCG
This sequence comes from Planctomycetaceae bacterium, assembly GCA_016794985.1. GTDB lineage: Bacteria > Planctomycetota > Planctomycetia > Pirellulales > Pirellulaceae > M30B19. The sequence continues at coordinate 100,630 of JAEUIQ010000075.1, forward strand.
ATCGCCACGCTTCCCGCGGCGTTTGGTAAATCAAGCAATACAATTCTTTGTCCAGCCAGAGGGGATTCCCAGGTCGTGGGACTCGATTCCCATTCCGACCGACCACGCTCAAGTGCCGTGAACTCGGCACAACCGCCCGCGGCGTCAGTGACACCGACGACAACGCCTGCGGCTTCAAATTCGGACGCGACCGACCATTGAATGTTCTCATCCAACAATCGAGTGTTCGCGGAAACGAGCCACTCGAGTGACATTCCTCCTGCGGGAATCACGGTCGGTCGCCAATAACATTCAACCCCAGTTGGAGTCGATTCCGAATAAGGATACTCCAGAATCAAATCGCTGCCCCGGACGTGATGCTGCAAATCACTCGCCGACCAAGCCAAAACGCCGGCCTTCAAATGACCTTCCAAGGCGAATAGTCGATGTAACGGAAGCGCCCCTCCGTTCGGAAGTTGCCAATCAACCGCCCCATCCAATACATCCGGCAATCCAAGTCGGAACCGAGGTGTGTTTTCCTCGGCTGCCCACCATTGGTATTGAATTGCCTGAAACTTCCAACTCATTGAATCCCAATCCAGATGAACCACGCCCCGAACTGACCGACTATCGTTGACTTAACAACCACGCAGGTCAAGGCGGCACTCCGTCTTGCACAGATTGGTCAACGGGCAGCCTTGAAATCCTACATTGGTTCCGTGATGTGACAGAATCTTCGCCAATATGCTGCCTGGTGGGTTGTCAAAGAATCGACCTGCTGGGGTGTCAAGTGAACGGCTTCTACGCGAGCTGCATGCCATTCCGATTCGGGAAGATCTTGCCAGTTCTCCACAACAAAACTGGCCCCAAACAGACTTGCACCTCGAAAGTCGCAACCTCGCATTTCAGCACCACAAAAGTTGGCGCCCTCCACGTCGGCCTCCACAAAACTCGCGTTCAACAAGTTCGCGTTTTCAAAATGGGCGTTGGAAAGATTGGCTTGGCTGAAGTCTGCGTTCGACAATTGCGCTCGCCTGAAACTCGCATCGCGGAGGATGGCGCGACAACCCAATAGACCGGACAAATCAACACCGTCGCCCTGGAAGCCCCGCAAATCGCGAGAACGCAAGTCTCGCGTCTCTAACATCTGCTTCGCCGTTCGCTTGTCGATGTTGGCAGCAATGTAGCGTTGTTCCTGCCATGGATCAGCCAGATTGTGATAGCCCGCATCCGCCTCCCAATACCCCAGCTTATCTTCGAGCAAGAATTCGACACCGCAGAGCCATTTTACACTTTTGTAAAAGTAACGATTGGGCACGATGTTTCGCAGTGGGCCACCATGCTCGTCCGGCAGCGGTTGTCCGTCAACTTGCCAGGCCAACAGAGTCTCCAATTCGAGCGCCGTCGATAACTCGAGGCTGGAGGAGTGTTTCCGGTCGCTACACGCTGCGAACGAAACATACTTGGCCTTACTGGAAACGCCAATTTCAGCCATCAAATCTCGGAGAGAGACGCCGAGAAACTCGACCCCCAGCTTGGACCAGCGCGTCACACAATGAATGTCGATACTCCGCCGAGTTTGCGGCAGACTCTGCAAGTCATTTAGTGTCAAACAGGTCGGTCGATCGACAAGACCTTGGACTTCCAATTTCCAAATTGGCGGTCGCGGTCCACTCTGACGTTCACCCACCAAGGGCCACTTGTTGCCAGAGACCAATTGTTGACCCGGGGGCAGGCAGCTCATGCAGATACGACGTTCATTTCACGGAGCAAGTTTTTTTAATTTTCGCTGGAGTGTTCGGCGTGGAATGTCCAACTGCCTTGCCGCCTGCGAAATATTGCCGTTGCAGTCGGCCAGGACTCGTTGAATGTGCTCCCACTGAGCCTCGGCCAAGCTTTGGGTGCCAAACGACTCGGGCTCTGGCTCAGGGATTTCCGTGTCCGGAATTTCAAAACCCAGCGCGCGACAAATTTGGTCGGCGTCAGCAGGTTTTGTCATGTAGTTGACCGCGCCTAGCTTTACGGCTTCCACCGCGTTGGCGATACTGCCATAGCCCGTCAGCATGATCGCCTTTAGGTTCGGCAATATCTCAATCAAATCCTTCAAGATCTCGGTACCGCCGCGCCCCGGCATCTTAAGATCCAATACCGCGTAGTCCGGTTTGTATTGGTGGGCAATCTCGATGGCGGTGTCGTAGCCATCGCCTTCAAACACTACGAATCCTCGCCGCTGCATCGCGCGTTTCATCCGGCTCCGAAGAATATCATCGTCGTCAACGATCAAAAGCTTCATTCCGTCGGTCATTTTTGCGGCCTCAACTCAATAACTTGAAATCCTCTGCCCATTTAAAACCTCTTCTCAATATACCCGCAAAACTACGCCGATGTAATCCTGTTTTGCGTTCCCGCAGGAACAAAGACCAGGCCGAGAAGCCGCGCGTCCTTTAGACTCCTAGGTTGGTATTTTGCCGCCGCGGCAATGTGACCGTCACGGTGGTTCCGACACGCGATTTGGATTCAATGCGAATCTGCCCTCCCAAACGCTCGATAACACTTCGAGCCAAGAACACGCCGAGTCCCATGCCACTCCCGGGCGCCTTCGTTGTAAAAAATGGCTCACTTACCCGCTGGAGGATTTCTTCCGGCATGCCGGGGCCGCGATCTTGAATCACAAGCGTCCAGCGCGATTCCAAACGGCTGGTCAAACGAATGGGACCTCCACTCGGGACGGCGTCGATGGCGTTCTTGACCAAGGCACGCAAGGCTTGCGCCACTGCGATGGGCGGCAGTTGAATCGCCTCCGACTTGCTGGCCTGATCCAAGTCTATCCCTAACGGTTCATTGATTACTTTTTGCAATTCGATCAACACATCTTGCAGTAATCGTTCCGGAGTGATTTCGCCAAAGGTCTCTCCAATGGCCTGACCAGCTCCCACGGCCATGCGATTGAGGATTCTGCGGCAGCGTTCTACTTCGCTGCGAATCAAAGATAAGTCTTCGCACAGTTCGTCAGGCAGCGCTTGGCTCCGGCCCATCGCTTCCGCTTCCTTGGCCACCACCGCAATGGTCGAGAGCGGCGTGGCCAACTCGTGGGCGGCCCCCGCCGCGAGCGTGCCCAACGCCTCATACTTCTCCGATTTGCTTTTCTGCGATTGGATTTGTCGCAAGTCCAATTCATGTTGCCGCAATTCTCCTGTCAATCGCGTCATGAAGTAGACAATCACGCTGCTGCAAGTCAGAAAAGCAATGAAGAGCCCGAAATGTCGCAGGTCGCCCTGCCCGATCGTGTAAATCGGCGGCAGCATTTCGACGCCGGCAACGACGAGTAACGGTCGATGCACAAACAACAGCAATCCAAAACAGATGACCCCAACAAAATGAAAGATGACCGCCGTCACGCGCGGTAACAACACACCCGCTAAACTCAAGTTCACAAAAAAGAACAATGAAAACGGATTGTTGGGGCCGCCCGTCCAGTACAGCAGCGCGGTCAATGAACTCAGGTCTAGAATCATCACCACCAACAACAACGTGTCGGAAGTCGGCAGCTGCTGCTCCCGACGTTGAGACAGTCGCACCGTCCAGGCCACTAATCCGATGTTTGTCAAAACGGTCAACGTAATGACAGGCCCCAACGGTAAAAAGGGGAGCTCGACCTGGAATGCATATATCACCACCGAGATGACCAGCAACTGGCCCAAACAGGCCACCCACCGCAACTTGATCAGCCACGATAGGTTCACCAACATTCGTTGACCGGCACCGCCTTCTGAGAAGGCGTTTGGCCCCGAGAACGCGATACCCTTCTCGCGTTCACTTGCCGAGGGTTCTGAGGAAAACTTCCGATTCATCGAGTCCGATCCCAAAACAGTCGGGTGATGGCCGATAGCCCGCTGCGGTCCAATCTCTTACCATACTCGGTGCGAAGAAAACTTGGTAGGACAACACATGACCGAAGAAAAATTGGGACCGCGTGCAGGAAACCGTCCACTCAAGAAATGGGTTTTGACGCTACTACTCGTTGGGTTGGCGACTGTCCCTTCGTTGGCCACGGTCGGATTATGGATGACCGCACCTCGAGTAAAGGAAGGTGAACTGCCGGTCGCCTACATGTTCTACGATGTGGGAGATGAGCAGTTTTACGCTCAACCCGCCGAATCCCGTGAACCGTTGGATGATCCTCGACTTCAAATTACCAACGTTGGTGCCAAAGCGATCAGCAATTTTAATGTTGTGCTCAATCACGCCCACGAAATTCGGGATCCACACCTGGTGTTGGAACCGCAACAATCGGTAACGTACCGCCTACGGAGATTTTACAATCGAGCTGGCATTCCATTTGTGCCCGAGCTAAACCCGATCAAGCACATTCGCATTTTTGCGAAACAAGCGGATCAATCGAGGGCCTCGATCCATCAAGAAGTATTGGCTGAAAAAACAACCGCTCAAGGCTCAAACCGACCATGACGAAGTGTCAAAGTTCTCTGGAATCGGCAGGCGAGCATCGGATTGTGCGTCACGCACAGTAACATGCTGCCTGCTTCTTGCTGCATTTCCAACATCAAGTCAGTGACGGCCTCCGCGTTGGCTTCGTCCAGACTGCCCGTGGGCTCATCCGCGAGAATTAATGCAGGATGCAGCAACAACGCCCGAGCGACCGCCACGCGTTGCCGCTCACCGCCGGACAATTTTCCAGGAAAATGCCCGCGACGATGGTCCAACCCGACTCGTTGAATCAAGAAGTCGGCTCTTTGTTCGGTGCTCGCGGCGATGGCGCCCCATGCCAAGGCCGGCAATAGAATGTTCTCGCGCACTGTCAATTGCGGCAACAAGTGGTGCTCTTGAAACACAAATCCGATCGATTGGTTACGAAACTTCGCGGCTTCCGACGCAGGCATGAGATGTGGCTGCTGCCCGTCAATTTCGATCGTCCCTGAGTCCGGATGTTCAAGTGTTCCCAACAAGTACAAAAGAGTGCTTTTCCCACAGCCACTCGGTCCGACAATCGCTGCGTTTTCGCCCGCGCTTAAGTTGAGGTACAGATCCCTGAGGATTGTGACCGGCTGATCACCCGAACGATATTCTTTGCACAATTTCTCAACGCGCAGCCCGAGCCGCCCGCTGGATGAACTCGGCCCGGAACCACTCACGGTTGTTCCTCCACTGAACAATACTGCGTCAATTTTTCACGCCAATCCCACGGAATCTCCCAAGGTTCCGGAGCATGCCCAGGCAGAATTCGGCAACATACTGCGGTGACGAATCCTTCCGCGAAAACATGCGTCGGGGCATTGTCGAACCAGTCACGGTGGGCGGTCCAACCTCCAAAGGGGTCGTGGACCGGCTCCACCAAATTTTTGACGCCAATCGCATCAAGAAATCGAAATCGATAGGTGCAGGACGTTCGTCCGATCCGAGCCACTTGCACTTGGACCCCGAAAACGTCCTCGAATCGAACCGGGCGGAAGTAATCGCATCGCGCGGACACCCGCGGCCAACTTATCTTGTGGCCATCCCGAGATTCAACAACCGACCACCCCAAATAACGCAAAAACGCGTGCTCGGATTGCTCCATCCAGTTGAAAAAAACTGAAAAGTGGGCAATCCCAGCCGCGTCCGTATCTCGAAATTCGACCCGCTCTAGCTTCTGAAAGAACAATTCGGGGCCTTATTCGCCAACATATGGCATCAACGCCATGAACCGAGCACGTTTGATAGCCGAAGTAATCGCATGTTGACTGGTTGCACTACAACCGGTCTTTCGTCGGCCAACAATTTTGCCATGACGATTGACCAATTTCCGCAGAAACTCCACATCCTTGTAATCAACGTACATGGGGCGCGGTCGCTCGCCATCCACAAACAGGGGATCTCGTTTGGCGGAACGGGCACGGGCTTTGGCTTTTGCCCGCTTACGGGCACGAATACTTACCATGGTCACTCTTGCAAGTTACTGGGAATCCTCATCTCTATCGCTAGGACGTGAACCTAGCGGACGAGTGATTATCGAAAAAAAACGCTGGAATGCAAGATCCATCATCCGATTTGCTGCCCAAATCACTCCTGTTTTCCCATCTTGATACGGACCAAGCGTGCCGAGTTTCCTAGTTTTTGCCGTTGCAACAGCCGGATTTAGGTCGGAATCTGCGATAATCCCTGGCCAATTTCACCGAAAAAATCGTCACAATCCGTCTTGTTAAACCGGTCTGTCGTGGCCTCGCAAAATCCCCAATTGTCAAAATTTGGCACGACTCACAGCGTGACTTAAAGTTCTGGGTTGCTGGCCAGGGTTCTGTCGATCCGAGGCCGTGCACCTATCCAATTCATTCCAATCTGCCGAGTTTTGCCAGCCATGACGACCCCAACTTCCCGTCCTGCCGTCCAAACGACGCAAGTCTGGACAATCTGGCTTTACCGCCTTTTGGACTGCTTGGCGATTGCTTACGGCGTGCATTTCATAACGGTTGTGATGCCGGAGTTTAACTCGGACAGTACGTTCTTGTCGTATCTGGTCGCCACGGGACTGTTCATGATCGTGGCCGAGTTTTTCGGGCTCTACCGCGACTGGAGTTCGGTCAATTTCGGCAAAGAGGCGGGCTGTTCGATCTTGGCTTGGACCGTAACGGTCGTGCTCCTGATGGCAATCGGGCAGTACAGTGTCTACACGCGAGAATTCCGGGCCGAAGCGCTGGCTGTCTGGTATCTTGTGGCACCCGTGATCGCGCTAGCCCTTCGAATCACTTATCGCTCGATTCGCAAAATGCTGTTGCAACGAGGGATTGGCCTGAAAAAATATGCCGTGGTCGGGTGCAATCCCTTGGGTTTGGATTTGGTCAAAGGGATTTCTCAGTCAGAAGCGTTTCATCTTCAGTTTCATGGTTTCTATGAAGATCGAGATGCGATTCGCACGCAAGCTGCCGTCAATAAGATGCCCGAACTTGCCGGACGGGTGGAAGATTTGATCAAGGAAGTCAAAGAGAACCGGGTTCAAGTCGTATTTATTTCGTTACCAATGCGCGCGGAAGCTCGTATTCAAAAGATCTTGGCGCAATTGGCTGATTCCACTGCCTCGGTTTACATCGTTCCCGACTTGTTCGTATTTCAGTTGATGCATTCCCGCTGGACGAATGTTCAAGGGCTGCCCGTCGTCAGCGTCTTTGAAAACCCGTTTTACGGTGTGGATGGCGTCTTCAAACGAGGCGTTGACCTTATCGTTGGAGCTATCGCTTTGGCTTTGGCCGCCATCCCCATGTTGATCGTGGCAGGAGCTGTAAAATTGACTTCCAAAGGACCGGTATTCTTTAAACAAAAGCGTTACGGTTTGGACGGCAAGCCAATCGATGTCTGGAAGTTTCGTTCCATGACCGTTTGCGAGAATGGAGCCAAGGTTGTGCAGGCAACTAAAAATGATTCACGGCTCACGCCAATCGGCGGTTTCCTCCGCAAGACTTCTTTGGATGAGCTGCCGCAATTATTCAATGTGCTCAATGGAACCATGAGCCTGGTCGGGCCACGCCCACACGCCAATGCCCACAACGAGTTTTACCGTACCCAGATCAGCGGTTACATGCTGCGACACAAAGTGAAGCCTGGGATAACCGGTTTGGCCCAAGTCAGTGGCTGCCGCGGAGAAACCGATACCTTAGACAAAATGGAAACACGGATTCGATTTGATCACCAGTACATTCGCGAGTGGTCGCTGCTGATGGACCTCAAGATCATGCTCAAAACAATGTTCGTGGTTCTGAAACGAGAAAACGCGTATTAGGCTCTCGCTACGCGGTTGGACCTCGTTTGATGAAACGACGCAGGCCCAGGCCAGGCGAATTTGCTCCGTCCTTGGCCTGACTCTCTGGGGATACGGCAACCGAAGAATCAAGTTTGCCATGAACCACCGGACTGGCATCGTCGGACAACAATCGGTCCAGAACTCCGTTAACAAACGACGGTGAATCTTTGCCGCCCAAACGTTTGGCCAGACGAATCGCTTCATCAATGGCGACCGCTTTGGGCGTGCTGCCCGAACGACATTCGAAGGCGGCCATTCGAATGAGGCTGCGATCGACCGCCGACATGCGATACACGCTCCAGTGTTCGGCAGCAGCTTCAATCTCGGGATCAAGTTTTTCTTTCTGCGATCGCGTGCCATCGACCAACCACCACGCAAAGTCAGCCAACACTGCGTCCGACTCCACTTGGTCAAGGACATATTGACGATCCAAATCCCGAGATCGTTGCGGATTGAATTCGTCTTGAAACAGCAGCTGTACCGCCGCTTGTCGAGCGATTGTGCGTCTTGACATGGGATCAACGCTCACTTCCGACGTGGTCAAGTGATCGGTTCCAAGCTTGAATCGCTTTGAGGTTCCGCATCATTTGCAATACGGCCGCAGCGGCTTCTTCGCCTTTGTTTCCCATCACGCCACCGCTCCGCTGCAACGCCTGTTCGACATCATTGCACATCAGAACACCCATCGCGATGGGCACGTTGTACTGACTGGACATTTCGCACAATCGCAAGGAAATTGCACGATTCAGATGTTGATCGTGGGTCGTTTCACCCTTGATCACGGCACCCAAACAAACGATTCCATCGAGGTGCCGCGCAGCCGCCAACGGTTGTGCCGCCTGCGGCAGTTCCCAGGCTCCCGGAACTTTGACAATCAAGATTCGCTCCGTGGGAACACCCCCAGAGATTAGCGTTTCTACAGCGGCTTTTGATAGTGACTCGGTGATATGTGGATTGTATTCCGCCACCACCACGGCCACTCGACAGTCCGCCAAACTAAAGGCATTGAGATCCAGCGTTTTTACCACCGATTACTTTCCAAAAAAACGTGCGACTACATCCGTTCTGGATTGATGCCCATTAAGAATTCCGCATTCGATCTAGTTTTTGCCAATTTCTTCAGCAGACTTTCGAGGGCGTCCGCAGGATTGAGGTCTGCCAAGACTCGGCGAACGGCGTTGATTCTCCGATACTCCTCCGGCTCGATCAACCGTTCTTCTCGTCGAGTTCCACTGGCATTCAAGTCGATTGCGGGCAGAATCCGCCGGTCCGCCAAGCCCCGATCCAAGACGATTTCCATGTTTCCCGTGCCCTTGAATTCTTCGAAGATGACGTCGTCCATGCGGCTGCCAGTATCAATCAAGGCGGTCGCGACGATCGTCAACGAACCGCCCTCTTCCACTTTGCGTGCTGATCCGAAAAATGCTTTGGGGAACTGCATGGCAGATGCATCTAGTCCTCCGCTCATGGTCTTCCCGCCTTGTGGCAACGAGGCGTTGTAGGCGCGTGCCAATCGCGTGATCGAGTCCATCAGCACGACCACATCTAATCCGCATTCGACCAGTCGTTTCGCTTTGGTAGCTACCATTTCGGCAACTTGGATGTGCCGAGCGGGACTTTCGTCGAATGTACTGCTGATGACTTCGCATTGGCCGCCAATGACCGCGTGGCGCTTCATGTCCGTGACCTCTTCCGGCCGCTCGTCAATCAACAGGATGATGACATGCACCTCCGGAAAATTCTTTTGAACCGCGATGGCCATCTTCTGCAGCAGCATGGTCTTGCCCGCACGCGGGGGACTGACAATCAAGCCTCTTTGACCAAAACCCAGCGGACACATCATGTCGATCAATCTTGTGGCCATTTCATGCGGTTCGTGTTCCAAGCGAATCCGTGAATCGGGATGAACCGGGGTCAACTCGTCAAATCGCTTGACCTGAGCCCCCGCCTTGGGATCGCGATAGTTGATGGCATCCACTCGCAGGAGTGCGAAATAACCTTCGTTTTCCTTCGGCGGACGAATCTGCCCGGCAACCATCATTCCATCACGTAAGCCAAACTTTCGGATCTGACTGGGCGAAACGTAGATGTCGTCAGGTCCACTTTGATAATGGTTCTTCGCGCTCCGTAAGAATCCGAATCCGTCCGGCAATACTTCGAGAGTCCCCTCACCGTAGATCAGCCCGCGAGCCTTCAAGCGTCGCTTCATGATCTGATAGATCAATTGCTGGCGATTGGCTTCCTCGACTTTTTCGACCTGCTCACGAGTGGCGACTTCTTTTAGTTCTTCTGTACTCAAAAGGTGCAATTCCGCGATCGCCACGCCATCACTCGGCTGTGTCACCCGATCGCCCGCTTTGGCCCGGTCGCCCTCGATGCTGATGCGTTCCGACAACGACAATGGTTCACCGGCCGCTTCGATTTCAGACAACCGTCGGTTGGCGGCCTCCGGCAAGTGACTTGCGGGCCCACGAGAGCCGCGCCCAGAACGCCGCATGTCGTGGTTCGATGTTCGCGCCTGGGAATTGGAGCGACCGCCTTGATGACGGTGTGGCTGAGATCTTTGAAAGTGAGGATTGTGCGCACCGGTCTGCGACGATCTGCCTAGATTGGATCGACGTTCCATCGGGGGCGGATTAGATGCCCGTGAATTCGGCTGCGACCCAGGAATCCTTGGTCCCGGCCCAGGTATCGAGGTCGGGCGATTCACGCGTTCATCGGATTCCGGTTCTGGTTCGGACGAGTTTGGATCGAAATTTGACATCGCTGACTGCCTTTTTCAAGCGAACAATGGAGGGAGGATTAGGATGGTGGTCGTCGCCAACCGGATTCGGTGGCGATCAAAAAAAGCGGCGGGAGCTTCATAGTTCGTTTGGGCCAAACTGCAAAGCAATCGGCAAATGGCTCAATTGGAAACTAACGATTTCCAAATCATTCGCACTTGCGCAAGTGTGTCGGCGGGGGAACCGTTATTGTCGATCGACCAAGTCGAACGAGCTAACTTCTCTTCCAGCGACGTCTGGAGCGACTCGCGACGCTGCCATTCTTCACGAGTCCACCCCCGGGCTTGAGCTCGCGACATTCGTTGAGTTTCGTCAGCATCGACAAAAATCAACTTGTCGCACAACCTGTCCCATCCGGCTTGAATTAAAACAGGTGCATCCAAGACCACGACTTGAATCGATGGGTCCAAACGCCACTGTTCGAGTTGATCTTCGATCTGCTCCGCGACAAGTGGGTGAACCAAAGCCTCCAGCCATGCGAGTTCCGATTTTGCTCCCGGGTTTGAAGCAAAAACAATACTTGCAACTTGCCGACGATCCAGGTTGCCTTGCTGGTCAAGCACGTGAGTTCCCCAGCGTTGACTTATGGCATGCAACACCGAAGGGAGGCGATAGGCTTCGTGGACCATCGCATCCGCGTCGATCCATTTTGCTCCTAAGTCTTGAAAAGCACGGCTGACAAAGCTCTTGCCGCTGGCAATCCCGCCAACGATTCCAATCAGCTTCATTTGGGTTTGGTCGAGTGGAAAAGTTAGGTAGGGAGGAAGGGATGGTCAAGCAACCACCGGATTCAACGCCGATCATCAAGCAACAATACCTGACTGGAAATCAACGTCCTTCGAAAACAAATCGTTGTAACCAGAATTCGATGGTGTTGATCGATATGCGAGAATCCGCCCACATTTTAAACGACCTCACGTGGGTTGGAAAGTGTTTTTCGCAGGAACAAGTGGGAATTTGCCGAACTTGTCAGAACGATACATCTACCAATCGGTTATCATGATCTTGGGGCCTCAGCCGCCAAAGGGTTCGTCAGATAGGTACCAAAAACGAAGCAATGAATGACGTCGGAATCCGGTGCCGAAACTGCGATACGGAAATGCTTGGGAACTACTGTTACGGTTGCGGGCAACGAATCGTCCAGCGACGGCTGTCATTGGCGGAGATCCTCTGGGAGTTTCCCGGCAAAGTATTCAGCCTAGAACGTGGGTTATGGCTGACTTTTCTGGCCTTACTGGTTCGGCCCGGACAAGTTTGCCTCGATTATGTTCACGGACGCCGGCAAATCTACGTGAACCCGGTGAGCTACTTTCTGATCGCTGCATCGGTGCAGCTGGCATCGTTGTGGTTCACCGCGCCCATCGTGCGGCAATCCGTCAGCCAATCCCTCAGCGCAGGTCGGCAGAACCCGGCCCAAGCGGCTGCATTTGAGCGAATGGACAAGATTTTAGGTGGCGATTCCGGCGCGGCGATGGCGGACGTCTATTTGACCGTCATCGTTCAGGCTTACACCTATTTGGCCGTCATCGCCTTTGCGGTTCCTTTAGCGTTGGCTTTGTGGGTCTTTCACCGCCGTTGCCACTATCATTTTGCTGAGCTAATGGTCTTCTCGCTTTATGTCACAGCGCAATGTTTGATCGTGACCGCATTTACGACCCCGATCTTTTCCCGTTTGGGGACCGTGGCTCAGATGCTGACCGCCCAAGGGTTTTATATCTTCATGGCGGTTTGGGCCCATGGTCGTTTCTTTCCGCCCGGTGTGGGACGCCGCTTTTTAACCCTGAGCGCGATGATGTTTGCGATGGGCTGTTTCTTCATCAGCATCATCATGTTGTTCACGTTGTCTTGGGCCAGCTATTTGATTTGGTTGGAAAGCCGCAACATAAACTAGGCCAAACTTTAGTCGAAACGAGATACGATATTCCAGACGTCCTTCCCGCTAAACATTTGTTTGCCAGCATATTCCGACGAACTAGATAGAGAAAATTCATTCACTAGCTCAAACAGCGATTGTCAAACTTTCGGCGTGTCGCTATCGTGATCGCACTGCCTGGCGGCTCCGCGTGAAAATGGGAGCAACACGCTATGGCGAATCCTAACGGGACTGTTTGTTGAAGGGCTCTCCTTTCAATAAACATTTTCGTTTGCAACATGAATCAACAACTTGAACTGAAGGAATCGCCCCATGAAGCGCGTGGTCGCCGTATTTTTCTTCGCAATCTCGCTGTTTCTGTTGCTGCAAGGAACTGCTTCTGCAACCTTGGTCCTGGACACTACAAAAACAGAGTGTTTCTTCGATTTTAACTCGGTGGCAGGTGGGTTGCCCGGGTCTTCTACCGTCCCGACCGGAATGTACTTTCGAAACGTGACCAATCTCGCGTCGAATCCTTATGGTGTGAACGCGACTTTCGTGCCGAACCATACGTCTTGGACTGACACCACGGCTTACAATTTCCGAAATTCGGCCTCTCCCAGTGGTGGCGGACAGGACAGCGCTAGCAATAGTAACCGTCTGATAGCCGCTCGAGTATCGAGCCCAAGTTTTCATTTTCAATTCCAAGACACGATTGGATTGAGCGGTTTTCGACTCAGATTCGATTTATGGACGTTGGTTAATAACTCGGCGACGACTACATTTACGGTGCGGTGGGCAGCGGGTCCTTCTGCAACTCCAACCTTTCATACGATTGGTTCTCCATTTGCACACAACGGAGGTTTGGTGCAATTCGATGCCGAAATTGGGGCGGCCTTCGCTAATTCATCACAGATAATGAACATTCAGATTCTTGCAACCAGCGTAAGTCCCACTGGTGCGACGGCGTTGACACGCGATGTCTTTGGTCTCGATAACTTTAGATTGAGTTATACGCCGCCGGCAGCTGTCCCTGAACCAACGTCAATTCTTTGCGTGGGTTTCGGCGTGCTTGGCATCTTGATTCGGCGACCAAGTCGTTTGCGTGGCTAGGATTGTCGCAGCCATTTTATTGATGATGGGTGGGTGCGCGTCATGCACCAAACCGACGATTAGTCCACCGCGCGTGAACAGTAACGACGATTCGAACCGTTATTTCACGCGGCATTTTGCATCAAAAAACGGCATCACAGATTTCTGTGATGCCGTTTCATGTTAACCGATTGAACGCGGTATCAACAAATTACGCGGTCAGCGCTGCGGCCTTTTCCGACAGCTCAGCCGCCTTCGAAGTTGCTTCCCACGGGAAAATGTTGCGTCCAAAATGACCGCCAACAGCTGTCGGCGTGTAGATTGGTCGCAGCAAATCCAAGTACTTGATGATCCCGCCTGGGCTCAACGGAAATACTTCCTTGACCAAGCTGCAAATCGCCGCATCGTCAATTTTTCCGGTTCCCTGAGTATCAACGTGAACGCTGACCGGTTGGCTGACGCCAATCGCGTAGGCCAACTGGACTTCGCAGCGATTGGCCAAGCCCGATGCCACAATGTTCTTCGCAACGTGGCGAGCCATGTAGGCGGCGCTGCGATCGACCTTGGTCGGATCTTTACCGCTGAACGCCCCACCGCCGTGCCGACCCCAACCACCGTACGTATCGACAATAATCTTGCGTCCGGTCAAACCGCAGTCGCCATGCGGGCCACCCACCACAAACTTGCCCGTGGGGTTGATGTGATACTTGATCTCACCGGTCACCAATTCTGCAGGCAACAATGGCTTGATGATCTTTTCAATCACAAACTTTTTGATTTCGTCTTGCGAGACTTCCGGGCTATGCTGCGTTGACACAACGACCGTATCGATTCGTGTTGGTGTGACACCATCGTATTCGACGGTCACTTGGCTCTTGCTGTCCGGACGCAACCACTTCACTTCGCCTTTTTGCCGAGCTTCCGACAAACGATCCAAGATCTTGTGCGAGAGACTGATAGGCAGCGGCATCAATTCGGCTGTCTCATCACATGCAAATCCAAACATCAAGCCCTGATCCCCAGCACCGGTTTCCTTACCGGCAGCGGCGTTGTCGTCCACGCCTTGGGCAATATCGGGGCTCTGCTTATCAATCGCGACCATCACGGCGCACGTTTTACCGTTGATGCCCATCGCGTCATCGGTGTAGCCCGCGCGACAAACTGCCTCGCGAACCACCGTTTGAAAATCGATGGTGCCCTTGCTCGTAATCTCCCCAGCCACAACCACTAGCCCAGTTGTAACCAAGGTCTCGCAAGCGACGCGACTTTTGGGGTCTTGAGCCAAAAAGGCATCCAAAACACTGTCGGAAATTTGGTCAGCCAGTTTATCCGGGTGACCCATACTGACTGATTCGCTTGTAAACAAATACTTTCCTGAACCCACGGTGGAGCAACTCCTAATTGTTAAGTGCCCGTCTTCTTATCAAAACGCCTAAAAAGGCATACATCTCAATGGCCGATCACGTTAGATACCAATTTCCGGCGCGTCGCCCGGACGGCACACAACGCGGCGTAAACCCCAGCATTCTATTTGAACTGGGGCAAACCTCAATGGGCTCAGTAATAGATGTCGATCGATTTGAGCCCATTTCCTGACGCTCTTTGGACATGCTCCAGGCAGCGTGCGGCCGCTTCGACCAGCGAGTCCGCACGAAGGTTGCGAGCTGGAACGTCCGTAGACGCGCACCCGAGACTCAACGTCAGTCCAACTTTTCCCGAAGATTGACGATTCGAGGACCAATGGCGAACAACCCGCAGCACTTCTTGGCCTAGTCGATTGGCGGCGATGCGATCGAGCCCGGGCAACAGGAATCCGAACTTGTCGTCGCCCAACTCGACGACCTTCCCGCCTTCGCCGCTCATCATTTGCTCGAAACCAGTCAATAGACTTTGTTGAATTCGATAGGCGTCATCCATCGAACCACCGAAAAGCAAGGACTCGAATTGGTCGATTTGGGCCAATTTCAAGCTCAAGGCCTGGCGGCGAGCCCGGCACAATTCGATGGTATTTTGAACCTGGCCGAGGAGGAACGGATCGTTCAACCAAGTTGCCGCGGGGTCAGCAACCACAGACGCAGCTCCGCGAAATTCAGATTTGTACGACGCCGTCGCATTGGCGGGAGTGGAACCGAAATTGCCCGAGCCTACCTCCCCAGCCCAAGGGGCCAAATCGCTTGATTCACTGGAGAGGAGCTGGTTCGAGCTCGGATTTCCCCGGCTATCCCGCACCGATAACGAGAGCGGACTGCCGACGCCCGGCGACATGTGACCGCCAAGGACGCCGGCGTCGTTAGGCTTCTGTTGCGACTTCGAACCATTGAGTTTCGTTTTCGAGTTTTGTTCGCTGGCCAGTTCTTCGTTCCAGGCTCGGGCCAATGGCTCGTGGATTTCTATCGGCGTGCCGAACTGGACGGAGAAATTTGTGGCCAGATGTTGCGCCGGCTCGACAATTTCGTTCGTCCAAGTTTGCAATTGTTCGAGATTCCAAGCAAACAAGTTCTTCGCAATCTTGACGAGTTGTGTACATTTTTTCTCGGCAGCTTTGGCCACCAATCGTCCGCCCATCAATTCGCTTGCGAAATCTGCCGCCTGAAAAATAGCGCGCCCTCCGTCCATCACGGATAACGGAGTCGCCGCGCCGATCACAGTCACGTCGGTACTTCCGCCAGAGGCCTCCCCGACAATCCGAGTGACTTGGCTGGCAACCGACCATTGGTCAAGCAGCCGCACCGCGAGAACGCGGTGGTCAAATCCCAGAGAATCAAGTTCCATCTGATGGAGATCATGGCCATGCTTTTCAGCATCCTCAACGAACTGAACGTAGGTTTGCTTCAGTTCACGCAACAAAACCAATGAGCCGATGTCCGCAACCATCCCCGCCGACAGTAGTCCTGAACGGTCGGCTATGTCAATTTTCTTACCCAATAATTGGATTCCTACCGAGCGGAGCAAGGTTCGTTGCCAATATCTTTGAGCTGCATCCGTCGAAAAATCGGAAAAGAAAAGAGATGGCAAACTGAACCCGTACAACAAACCAATCAATAGTTGTTCATCGAGGTTTTTCAAGCTAGACGCCGAAAGATCCGTAACTCTCGCTCCATCCAACTTCGGATGGTGGACCACCCCCAAAAACGCAGCGGTCCACGTCGGGTTCGACTCCAGTACTTTGGAAAGGCTTGGACGATTACCCTCCGTCAATCGGGCGGAGCCCTGCGACGTCAAAAGGGGCCAGGCCTGCCGAGCAAATTCAGACAACGGATACTGGTTTGCGACGCGGCAAACAAACCTACCCAATACTGTTTCGGAAGTGGACATGAATACCCGCTCACCAAGACCTGAAAGACGTCGCTCTACGATCTTCGGTCCGATCGAACACAAAATCTAACGGAACATAAATTCGAGAGATTATTCCGACCTTGCCGACGGCGGAGCAACAACCGTCAGCGTTAAATCTTGCCTGACGGTTTGTGTTTAGCGGTTTTGCGGGCTGTCTGTGAGGCAACTCCGTCGCGCCGGCCGACCAATTGGAAAAGACAAACCCAAATCAACCCAAACATCACCAAGAGTAAAAGATGAGCCCAATCGACACTCATGGCTGTTCTCCTACGTCGGTTAGTTTACTTATCAACCTACATATGTTGCGCGAATTGACAACGGTCTCCTCGTGTGGGTTCACGCATCGAAACACACCGAAAACACCTTCGGATCTATCGGGCATACAGCCAACTAGCCATCGGGGAAAATATCTCCCAATCCCGTTCTGAAGAACTGAAAGGCTCACCGTTCTGGAAAATTAGAAACGACCCGCAATTTCGGACGACATCGGGCGCGGCTATGGCACCAAATGCTTCGGCAAATCGCGGACTGATTCGCACCCAATCTGCTCCATCACCTGTCGCAATTGCCGCTTGAGCATGAATATCGTATGGTCACCACCTCGGGCGCCTAAAGCTCCCACACCGTACATAAAACTGCGGCCCATAAATACAAACTTGGCACCTGAGGCTAAGACGCACGCGACGTCAGGACCACTCCGTACCCCACTGTCCAACATCATCGTGGTGCGATTGCCGAACTCCTTCGCCAACAATGTCAAAGGACGGATCGTTGACTCGCCAGCATCCAGCTGTCTTCCGCCATGATTGGATACGATCATGCCGTCCACTCCGAGTCGAAGAGCCAATTCGGCATCTTCCGGAGTCACGACGCCTTTGACCACCAATTTTCCCGGCCATCGATCGCGAATCGCTTTGATCTTGTCGGCCGTCAGCCGCCCCGAAAACGTTTTGTTCATGAACAATCCCAAATGCTTCATGTTTAGCCCTTTGGGGATATAGGGCTTCATCGTTTTGAATTCGGGTTTGCCCGCCAGCAACTGCCCGAGGCACCAAGTCGGACGAACCAGCATTTGCGAAATATTCCGTAGCGACATCCGCGGGGGGATCGAAAGCCCATTGCGGATCTCCTTGGGGCGATACGCAAAGGTCGGTGTATCAGCCAAAATGACCAATACTGGAAAACCAGCGGCTTTCACGCGGTCGATCAACTTGTCACGCAACTCCAACTCTGCTGGATGATACAGTTGGAACCAAGCCTTTCCGCCGGTAATCTCAGCCACTGTTTCAATACTGGCAGTACCTACGGTACTGAGGATAAACGGGATCCTACTATCCGAAGCAGCTTTGGCCAGAATCTCTGTTGAACGCGGCCACATTAGGCCTTGTAGGCCGATCGGAGCAATTCCGAACGGCGCCTCGTAAACTTGGCCGAAAATTTCCGTCCGCAAATTCGCCCCAGGAAAATCGTTAAGGTACCAAGGTCGCAATCTCACCTCGCGGATTTCTTCAGTATTGCGACGTAAGTTTACTTCAGAAAAACAGCCCCCCTCGAGGTACTCGAAAGCAAATCGCGGCATTCGCTGTCTGGCTCTCTCTCGCAAGTGCTCGATCGATGGGTACTCGGAATGAAACGATGCTTCAGCGGGATCAGGAGTCGGTGTAGCCATAGACGATGTGATTAAGTTACCTTTTAAACCGTTCCACGTTAGTAAAGTGAATTATCTGACCGACGGAGCGGTCAGCGACATTGTCGTGGACCGTTCCTACGGTCCAGTTTATCGCAGTAATGTCCTTGCCTAGCTGGCAACTCCACAATCTGACCGACGGAGCGGTCAGCGACATTGTCGTGGACCGTTCCCACGGTCCAGTTTATCGCTGCATTGTCCTTGCCTAGCTGGCAACTGCACAATCTGACCGACGGAGCGGTCAGCGACATTGTCGTGGACCGCTCCGTCGGTCCAGTTTATCGCATCAAGTCTGGTCGCAAGCAACGTCCCAGCCTATAGAAGCAATTATTCATCCAAACGGCGATAAATAAACTGCCCTTCCACCAACCCGGCCTTTTTCGGGTTCTCATGGATGTATTTTCTCAAATACTTGTATTGCTCCACACTCCGAACAAGATGATCAAACGGTTCTTGTTGCCAAAAATGCCCATCTCGCCCTGTGCGGCGATTGATCTGCGTTGCCGTCCAGTGCAACCAACTACTAATTTGCTTTTCCATGCTTTCGGCATCGCAAAAAGCTACCAAAGCATGAAAATGATTGGGCATTATCACAAAGTCTCCCATGCGGTACCGGGACTTGTCAAAATGCAGCAAACTATCAGCGACAATTCGCGCCAATTCATTGTTCCGAAGAAGGCACTCGCCGTGACACTTGTCCAGTTCCATCTCGCGACACCGATCGAAGTGCTTCAGGAATTCTCGTTGGTGGCATTCCTCGAACTGGACTAAAAGATTAGACCAATGCCGGTCCTGCGGCAATTGTTTTCCTAACTTACATGCGAGTTGTTCGAACCATTGAATTTTTTCCGATTCCCATCTCAAGAGAACTTCTTTCGGAATTGAGTCACGCGTTCTCGCCGTAATGAACACAATCGCTCCTGATTGAGCCCAATGCGGACGAAGTCGGTCGTGAACAAGCAGCTTATCGTTTGGATCAAACAAATTGCCCAGCATTCGTAAGTCCTTTTTCAAAATGTAGTGGATTCCCGCGACAGAAAAAATGAAAATTTAATCTGACCGACGGAGCGGTCAGCGACATTGTCGTGGACCGTTCCCACGGTCCATTTTGTCGCTGTGTTGTCCTTGCCTAGCTGGCATCTCCACAATCTGACCGACGGAGCGGTCAGCGACATTGTCGTGGACCGTTCCCACGGTCCAGTTTATCGCTGCATTGTCCTGGTCTATCGGGCAACTTCACAATCTGACCGACGGAGCGGTCAGCGACCATTGGCCAACTTCAACTTCAACTTCATGAAGTCGGCAACTTGTGATTTGATCGCCACTTCCGTCGGCAATCGTTCCATCGAACTCGCGCCGTAAAACCCGTGAATGTCGCAGCGGTCCAAAATGTATTGAGCATCCTTGGGCATCGCAATTGGCCCGCCATGGCACAGGACGATCACATCCGCACGCACCGACCGCCCTGCGTCCGCGATCTCAGTGACGCGTCTTACGCAATCATCCAAGCTCAACGCTGATTCGGCACCAATGGCTCCCCCAGTCGTCAGTCCCATGTGAGCTACCAGAATATCCGCTCCGGCTCGAGTCATTTCCACCGCCTGTTGCGGATCAAACACATACGGAGTTGTCAGCAACCCGAGTTGATGGGCAGCCGCAATACACTCGACCTCCAAGCCGTAACCCATCCCGGTCTCTTCTAAGTTTGCACGAAACATGCCGTCTATCAAACCAACTGTCGGGAAATTTTGAATACCAGAAAAACCCAACGCAATTAACTCGTGAAGAAAATGGTCTCGCAGCATGAACGGGTCCGTGCCACAAACCCCAGCAATGACCGGCGTGTGGGAGATGGTTGTCAAAACTTCGCGAGCCATCTCTTTGACAATCTCGTTGGCATTGCCATACGGCAGCAGCCCAGACAAAGAGCCCCGACCAGCCATTCGATATCGACCCGAATTGTAAATCACGATCAAGTCAATCCCGCCAGCCTCCTCGCACTTGGCGCTAATCCCGGTGCCGGCCCCACCGCCAACGATGGGGTTTCGCCGCGCGACCTTTTCACGCAGACGGCTCAAGATAGATTCACGAGTTTGACGCATGGTTTTTCCATTGCAGCGGAGGACTCCGCAGTTTGGACGGTGAACGAATGACGACGGCACACGGCTGTGGAACACTCCGCACCGTGTCGTGGCCCGCTCGGCATTCCAATTTGGATCGCGGAACAGCCGCAACGACGACCGGCCACTCAACACAGCATTCTAGCCGCACAAGTCCGAATTGGGGAGCATCTGCAAGAAGTTGTCGGCGAGCGCTTCGGCAAACTCGGGTGCGTTGATATCGTATGGCAAGCGGATCAGTTGCCGACCGGGCGATAGATCCAGCCTTTGTTCCAGCTCATCGAAAAGTGCATGGTCTGCTTCCGGGTCAAAAAATGGCTTACCGGAAATATCCAACAGCGAAACGCCTCCCTCCGGAACGAGTAAACGCCACGGTGACGTTGCCCGATTTAACTTCTCGGCGATGAATCTGGCGATCTTGCGGTTTTCGTCAATCGAGGTTCGCATCAAAGTAACCTGAGCATTGTGGACATGCAATTTGCGATTGGCAAATTGAGACGGCACGGTTTCCATTCCGCCAAAGTTCACCATGTCCATCGCGCCGAGACTGACCACCAAGGGAATCTGAGCTTGAATCAGCTTGTCAAACCGTTGTGGCCCAGCCGTGAAAACGCCACCCGCAACTTCATCAGCAACTTCCGTGGTCGTAACATCGAGAACTCCTGAAATCAAGCCTGAGGCTACCAATTGTTCCATCGCTCGACCGCCCGAACCGGTCGCATGAAACACCAAGCAGTCGAATCCGCGAGCTTCCAAGATCTCACGAACTCTAGTCACACACGGAGTCGTGACACCAAACATCGTCATGCCAATCGCACGACGCGTTGTTGCCGGAGGCTTCGGATTCGACACCATTCCCGCCATCGCATTGGCTGCATTCGCCAAGACTGCGGTTGAAACGGTGTTTAGACCAGCAACATCGACCACCGAATACATCATGGCAATATCGCTACTGTCGACATAAGCGGCGACATTGCCACTTGCGACTGTCGAGACCATGAACTTTGGCAGTCCAATGGGCAAAGCCCGCATCGCTGTCGTTATCAGCGATGTCCCGCCGCTGCCGCCTATGCCTAACACGCCAGCAACATTTCCCACCGACATTTCCACCAACAAATATTCACGAAGTGCCTGAGCCATGATCGCGACTGCTTGTCCACGGTCGTTGGTGTTCTCCAATTCATGCGCCAGACCAGAAACTTGCAGAACCTCTTCGCGCCTTACATCGGGTTCGGTCGTCGGCGGCCCCAAGGTGCCAACGTCAATGGTTCGAACCTGGACGCCGGCTGCGATCAACCGATCGCGCACAAACGCCAGCTCAAAGCCCTTCGAATCCATCGTCCCAATGGCATAAACATACGGTGGCATGTCTCGTCTCTCATCTTCATTCGTCAACACGTTGCCAAAGATCTCTCAGCGAGATCGTGCAGCGCAAACGTGAAACCTCAGCCGAAGCCAAAAGTTTAACACAACTTTGATGAGGATCGTATGACTAGTAAAGTCAGTCTCGTCCCGAAACGCTCTTATTTTGGAGTTGGGTACGGCGATTCAATAACCACGCCATGGCACCGACTCCCATCAATGCTCCCAGCCATGACGCGGGTTGACCTAGCATCCTGCCCGACAACGGGCGGTTGGAAGTTTTCTTGTGCACAGCCGCTAGGGTATCTTCGTTTCGTTGTTGGCCCACGATCGTTCGCCGATGCAACAGTTGATTTGCGGCTACTATCCCCTGGGCTTTTTCGATCTTGACGGTTTTCTGAGCGACATCTTGCGATCGGACCCATTGAGTCGCTTCGTCGGCCATGTTCGTGTACTGGCCTACCACTTCGTCCCAGCTTGGAAATTGCAGGTAAAGCTGATGATCAAAATCTTCCTCATCATGCACTTCTCCGTCATGAATGTGCACGGTTGGAAAAAAGATTTCCTCGGTATGTCGCGTCTGGAACTCGAACGCCATGGGATGCGGTCGGCCTTCCAATTCGTCTAATTGGAACACAACAAAACTGTAATCGTTGTAGTTCGGCAGTTTCGCCCAAGTCTTCGGTGCAATAGAAAACTGAGGATCAAGGCGGTTGAAGTCTTCGACGGTTGGTACAACCGAAGCAACAAACGCGCCCACCTTTTGCACTTGCAATTGACGCCCAGCCGAATTGGCCAATCCACGGGACATGATTGGTGGAGGAACCAGGCTCGGAAATCCTCGTGCTATGTCCGCAAAGAACGCGGGATAGTCCTCCAAGTTGAAGAACCGGACCGACTCTTCATTCGGGTTCATAGCGGTCGGGATCGGCAAAATCATGGCGTTTGGTTCACGACTCTTGAATTGCATCTCGTAGACTAAGAACTGGGAACGGTTCCCAGATAAGCGTCCAAAAATATTGGTCTTGGTGACTGATTCCACCGGCCTCGAAAAGCAACACATATGCAGATCCTATGATTGTTGAAACTTCCAGCCAAACATTGACAATGGTCGTCAAGAAAAAGTTCCAAACCCCAGCGAACTTCTTTTCGATACACTGTAGACCAACTTGCCGCGGCCCACGGAAAAGCTGGAAAAATGGAAGGCGACGCGGCTTAACTGACGTTGACCCTCCCCAACCATTTTTGATACCCTCCCGACTCAACTGCGACGGAGGAACGGAATCATCATGCGAGAATTCGGGCTGCTCTTGAAGGTCTGATAACTATGAAAGTCCGACAAAACTCACTGGTTAGGCGAGTTCGAGCATTCTGCGTTCTCTATTTGACGCTTGGGCTGCCTTGCGTTGTTCTGTCGCAAGAAACACCTCCGTCATCAAGCCCAGCCATCGGATTGAGAATTTCTGACGAACCAGCGCCAGCATCACCGCCATCGGCCCCACCGATTGTTCAGCCAGCACCATTGCCGACCGATGCGGCACCGCCAGCTCCAGAGCTCGATCGCAAGACCGTTGGAGAGACCGTTAACGAAGCAGTCGAAGACGTCATCGACGAGATCGCTTCGGCCGAATCAAGTCTAGATATCTACTTCGAACAAAGCCAACCTTTCAGCAGCTACCGTACGCACCAAACGGGCTTCCAATGGATCCCCGGTTCGAATGATGACTTGGGCTGGTTCAGTTGGCAATCCGATCCCTATCTGAGTCGCGCGTCTGACGCCGGACTTTCGCTCACGTTCAACTTACATGGGTTGTCCGGGCCCGTCACTCCGGACGTTTCACCCCGACTCTACGATGCCGTTGCTGCTTATCAAGTTCGGCGAACTATCTCCGATCGCTTCAGTTACGATGTCTCCGCCTCTGTCGGCGTGTTTAGTGATTTCGAAGGCAGCGCTCGTAAAGGCGTCCGTTTCCCAGCCCATGCGGTTGGAATGATGCATATAAATCATCGCGCAGATTTGGTTTTTGGTATCGACTATTTGGATCGAGAGGACATCAAGGTCTTGCCAGTCGCCGGTGTTTCGATTCGCGAATTCATTGTTCCTAACATGCGACTGGACTTGGTCTTTCCGCGACCTCGACTAGATTTTGTGGTTGATGATCAGCATCGGGTCTATTTTGCTGCGCTGTTGGGCGGCGGCACTTGGGATTTTGAAGCGACGGCCAATACACGCGAACTATTGACTTATCGTGACTATCGATTGCTGTTCGGTTTCGAATTTGCCGACGATGAAAATCATTTATCTGCCATTGAATTTGGATACGCCTTTAGCCGAGAAATCGAATTCGCCAACGCAGGAACCTCGCACACTTTCCCAGATGCCTTTGTGCTCCAATGGGTCAGTCGCTATTGATCGGCGGAGCATTTCTCAGATTTGAATCGTAGCGAAGTTTTCGATGACCTAATTCCTGGCCCAACACCACAACCATATCGCTCCACCAATCGGCGGGTTTCTCCTGATCGCATCATGCCAAAACCAGCTTCTCGATCTGAACTTCTCACCGCAAGCAACGAAGCATTCCAGACTCTGGAAGCACTACTGGCTGCTCTGACCGAATCGCAACTGGCTGCCGAGTTTCCATTCCCCCATCGCGATCGCAACGTCCGAGACGTGTTGGCCCATCTGTACGAGTGGCAACAGATGTTTTTCGCCTGGTACAAAGTGGGCATGAGTGGCAACCAGCCCTTGATGCCAGCACCAGGGTTCACCTGGAGAGAAACGCCGGAATTGAATCAACAAATTTGGCAGCAATACCAGTCACTGGCCTTGGCCGAAATCCGAGCGAAACTCAAACGTTCACACAACAAACTGCAAAAGCTAATCCAAACTCACTCGAACGAAGAGCTCTTTACCAAACGCCGCTACTCATGGACCGGGACAACCTCGCTGGGCGCTTACATAACCTCCGCCGGCTGGAGCCATTACCACTGGGCGCTGAAGCTTATGCGAAGAGTTGTCGCGCGACGTTGAACCGAGACATACTTGCATCTGACCGTCGCTGCTAGCAAGCCGCGACGATTCTCGGGATTCTCGACTTGCCACACGTACAAGTGTAATTGTACGCTGCTCTCCTGACGATATTAGTCATGTACAAATGTACGCAAGCGTGTTCGCGGGAAAGGAATTTGGGATGGTGGATCGACCGGCGTTGTCGAAAGGCGAAATGGCGGTGGCTCGGGCGTTGTGGGAAGTCGGGCCGGCGACGGTCCGCCAAATTCATCAGAAAGTTGAAGAACACGAAGCGATGAACTTCGTTACCGTACAAACGTACCTGCGGCGATTGGAAGCGAAAGGGCATGCGAACTCCAAGTTGGATGGCCGAGTTCGTATCTACTCGGGTCGCTCGCGCCCAGGGACCGTGATTCGCTCGACAGTCAGCGAATTGGTCGACCGCCTGTTCGGCGGTGATTCATTGCCTCTCGTGCGACACTTGATCGAAGAACGCAATATCGATGAATCCGGCTTGGCCGAACTGCGTCAGCTCATTGATCGCATGGAAGCCGAACAAGCCCAAGCCGAAAGGAAGTCATCATGAACAGTTGGGCTTTAGTGCAATTGCTCCTGATCCAGTGCTGCCAATTGGCGGTGCTGGTGTTGATCGTCGCGGTGCTGGCTCGCGTATTTCGCGGTCGGCCACAACTAACGCACGCCTTGTGCGCTTTGGTTCTATTGAAGGCCATCACCCCACCCATTTACAGTTTAGCTTGGAGCCCCTTCAGTTGGCTAATGAATCTGGCCGCCATGTTGCCAACTTTGACGCAACGTATGGCGATCTTACCAGTCGATCAGGCCGGGTTGGTGGAACCAGCCTTAGCCACATCAGCGATCGGTGCCAGCGATTCTGTGAACATGGCCGAGGAAATCACGCGAGTTTCCTATTCGTGGGGAGTTGATGCGGCCGGTTCCGAATTCTGGCTGGCGATGTGTCTGGTTTGGTTAGTTAGCGCTGGAGCGACTGTGACGCTGACGGTCGTGCGGTATTGGCAAGTGGTTCGCCAGTTAAAGCGTTTTGCGGCGGTGACGGTACCAGAGATTGAATCTAGCTTCGAACAATTGCGTCACAAGCTTGGCCTGCATCGCCAAGTTGGTCTGCACGTACACGAAGCAAATTTGGGGCCGTTCGTGATCGGCTTTTGGCGTCCGACCATTGTTTTGCCCGCTATGTTGGTTCGGGGAAAATCATTAGCCGAGATTGAACCGCTGCTGACTCACGAACTGATTCATATCCGGCGCGGCGACCTATGGTGGGCTCTGTTGCAAGTCATTGCTCGTAGCCTGTTTTGGTTTCATCCGGCTGTGCGCTGGGCGGAGTCGCAACTGACGCAGGCGGCCGAGCTGTGTTGCGATGAAGAGACCATTCGCTTTTTGGGCTGTGCACCGGCAACTTACGCGCGGTGTCTGTTGAATGTCTTGGAACAAAAACACCGGTTGCAGGTGGCTTCGGCGTTGCCGGGCGTGCGACCGCTGGAGATCACGAAGGATCGATTGGAGAGAGTCATGAAGACTGGAAAGACAAGTTCGCGACGTTCGCCCATGGGGGGCTGGTTGGTATTGCTGGTGGGTTGTGTCCTCACGCTCCCCGGTGCCGCCTCCGTGGGCGTTTCGCAAGACGAGCCGACGGAAGATCACAAGCCGATGTTTGTCGTTAGCTACCACTTGATTGAAACGACTCGCCAAGCGATGGCGACTGATGGATTGTGGAAGAACTTCGAATGGGAAGATACCGGCGTCCAAGCAGAGCGTTTTCAGGAATCGCTTATGGAATCGAACGGAGGTAAGGACGATACCCACCCTGAATCATTTCCTGTTCCAATGGCTCGATTGGACAAGTTGGAATCCGAACTTCTCCGAGAATCGCTACAGAAACGTGGCGAGTCCGATTTAAGCCCAACCACCGTCGTAAAACTGAGGCCGACTGTCGTTACGTTTTTGCAGCAAACCGCGACAGTCCAAATGGGAGGCGAGATTCCTTTCTTGAAGGCGAATCGAGATGTCGGGGGCCTAAACTTTGGAACCCAATTAAAGGCGACACCTGATAAGTTTGAGGATCAAGTCGTCACTTTGGAACTCGAGTTCGAAGTAAGTGAACCGACGACTCCGAAACCCGGCCAAGGTTCAGTCGCCACGGGAGTGGAAGGAATTCGACTAACGACCCTTCAAGAACTTCCACTCGATAGTTTCATCGCTTTCGAGGTACCGCAACCCGAACGGAACAACGAACCGATGGTGGTCTTGGTGCAATGTTGGAAAGTAGTTGATGCTCCAACGGGTGCAAAACCACTTGCGAGCCGGTCAGGCTCGCCCCCTCTTCCACCGACACCGGTTGTTCCACCGACCACCATTCCAAAGTTCAACTAACTTGGCCACATCGAAGATGGCCTGACCTGAAGGTTTGGCCATCTTACTTTGAATTCACGGATCGGCTGAGCAATTATGCTAGTCGGTTTTTCCAGTCGGCCGTCGATAACACCTCGCTTATGAACATCTGCTGCGCGGTCAATATCGCGGTGTGCATCTGCTGGGCCGTTACCGAACCGGCTGAGTTCTCCACGTTCAAGGTTCCGGTGGCGTCGTTGAGAAACTCAACCTTGAGGCCACGATGCATGGCCTGCCGTGCGGTCGTGTCGCAGCAAATATGTGTCATGTACCCGGCGATAGTGACCGTATCCGCCGCGACGGACTTCAGCCAGGCTTCGAGTTCCGTACCCGTGAAAGAACCTGGCAACTGTTTGTCGATCAAACAATCATGGGGTCGACTCGCAACTTCTGGGTGCAATTCCCACATTTCCGAACCACGCCGAAAAATCGGTGACTCAGGGTCCGGTTGGTGATGCCGAATCACTGCCGTTGGCACACCCGCTCGACGCGCCGCATCCATAACTGCCAAGACCTGATCCAAGTGCCCAACCGGATAAATGATCGGCAGTGCCCCATCAAAATACTCGCGCTGCACATCGATCACCAATAAGGCTCGTATCATTATCTGAACTCCCTGTCCAATCAACGATGAAATCTTCGAGTCAATTTATCGATGATTTTGGCCGCGGCGCGAAGACCCGAGAGACAGACTCCTTACCCCCAACCCGTTTCATAGCCCAGGCATCGAAGGCACCGAAACACAGAGGCACAGAGCACACAGAGGTCTGCCGCTTCGAAGTACTCCTATCGTCGCTACGTCCTCCCATTTATTGCCAAGCCACTCTGAAACAATCACCCACAAACGGCCGGGCCACAAGGAAGTCATATCACAAATCTCTCTGTGCCCTCTTTGCCTCTGTGTTTCGAAACTTTTGGATTTCCGGAGTTGGCGTTCCTTTGGCCTCGAATGGGACAACCCCACGAATTCACAGAATTTTCAATTGCTTTTGTGTTTTTGATCGTTAGGATCGCTACATCCATTACGAGGATGTGCGCCAGTTACGGAAGTATCTGGGAACTGGCATCGGGTGCTGCAATTCTCTCTGTGCCCTCTGTGCCTCTGTGTTGCAGAAAGTAATCCTATTCCAGTTCACGCAGGCTTTCGAATGTGGTCTGCCATTTGGCAACTTGTTCCGGACGCTCCAATCGTTGGTAAAGGTCAATCAGTTGCTTTGCCGTCCGGGGTAAGGCGGATCGTCGAATCGGCGGCACACGATGGAGCTGCTCTTGCAATCCGGCAAAGCCCTGCTCCAACAAGGACTCGGCCGCCATCATGTCATCACGTTTGAGCTTCGCTTGCCCCAGTAACGACATGGCGTCAAAATGCATCCAATCGTTGGGACGTTGCGCTTGTAGAATCGCGACAGACTCCTCCAGGTTTGCTAAGGTTGCCTCAAAACCTTCGATCAAGATGGTGGCTCGACTGATCGCCAACAATTGATTGGCCAAGGCCAACGACTGAGCCTCGTTGTTGGCTCGTGCCGCCTCCAAGAGCTGTTTCGCTAACTCGCTTGCTTCAGTCGTTTTTCCGGCCTGCACCTGAGCCAGCAACAATTGCGGCCCAACCCACGATAGCGAGGGAACTTGCAAGGACGTCTGGTAAGCCTCCTTGAGCAACGGCAGCGCTTCATCTAGTCTCGCGACGTCACGATAATTGACACCCAAGTTGGCCACCGTCGCTTGAGTGGTCGCGTCCGCACGACCCAATGACTCTTCCATACGTTTTAAGGCTTCCTCCAACAGTGGAACGGATTGGTCCAGCTGTCGGTTCGACCAATAACCTGCCGCCAAGCTATTCATCATGCTCAGGGTTTCCAAATGCTCGGCACCGAGTTCTTTCTCGCGCCAGTCCAACACGTTTTGCATCAGCGGAATCGCTTTGTCGAACTGGGCCAAGTCGCGATATTGAGCCGCAAGAATGGCCGCTCGTTTGTTGACTTCAGGATGTTTAGCGCCCAATTGACGAGTTAAGGTTTCCAAAACTTCTTCCAACAAGGGAATCGCTTGCTCGATTTTCCCGGCGCGAACGTAGACATTACCCAAGTTGCCAAGGCTGACTAGCGTCATGGGATGTTTCTCTCCCAAGAGCCGCCGCCGTTGCTCCAGACCTTGTTCGAACATCTGGACGGCTTCGTCCATTCGTCCTGCTGTCAAATAAGCGGCCGCCAAGTTGCTGAGGCTATTGATCGTGTTGGGATTGTCTTCTCCCAGTTTCTCGCGCTGTCCTTTGTAAGCTTCTTCGAACAATGGCAAGGCATCCACGTGTCGATTCGCCGCTCGGTACGCGGCCCCCAGATTGCCGATCACGCTCATTGTATCCGGATGATCATTGCCCAACCGTTCGCGATAGTCGGTCAAAACCTCTTCCAGCAGCGGAATCGCTTTCGCATGATTTCCCACCTGCGCGTAAGTGGCACCTAATGACGCTTTACCGCGCAGCGTGTCGGGATGTTTTTCTCCGTATTTGTCACGAGCCAACCGCACATATTCCAATAGTCGCCCCATCGATTTTTGCAGTTGCCCAACCGCTTGGTAACCATACGCCAAATTGTGGAGACTAACGAGGGTCGTGGAGTGATCTTGCCCCAGCCGGCGCCGATGGATTTGCCAAGCCTGTTCAAACAGTGGGATGGCTTGGTTCACTTGTCCCGATTTCTCATAAGCTGCCGCTAGGCTATTGATCAGGCCTACTTGATCCAACGGCACTTTTTCCAGGTCAACATGCTTGGCACGCAGTCCTAGTTTCTCGTAGACAATGACCAATTGATCCAGGGCTCGCTGGCTTTGTCCCGCTGTCAAGTAACCAGTTCCCAAATCACGCATGGTCGCCAGCGTGTCCAAATGATCTTCGCCTAAAATCTGTTTGCGCTTTTCGAGAACGGTTTCCAGGAGGGAAATGGCTTTAGGATAATCGCCGGCCGAGCCATGTCCCAACGCCAACTCGCTCAGGGACGACAACGTTGCCGGGTCATCTTCGCCATGTACCTCCGCACGTTGCTGCCAAACCAGTTCGTACAACGGCAAGGCTTGTTCGATTTGACCAAAGGCTCGGAAGGCCGCCGCCAAGTTGCTCCGGCTGGCGAGCGTCAAATCATGTCGATCACCCAACTGTTCTTGCCGCAACTTTAAGGACTTTTCCAAGTATTCAACGGCTTGTTGGCTTAAGCCCAAACTGACTAAAGTTTGACCCAAGCGAGCCCACAAATTGGCTAAGACGATCGGATCTTCAATCGCCGATTCATCGAGTCGTTGGCCCATTTCCGCCAACCGTTTTCCTAAGACCGCTTCCACCGGTTCTTCATCGGCTTTGGCTTGCTCCAAGTCAAAATCCGTAAAGATCTCGAAGACCGCGTTATTGATGGATTCGATCTGAGACGAGCGATGCTCGGCCTTCAGCTTGGCGGCCAATTCTTGTGCCGTTGCTGCTTCGGCTTGCCGCTGGCGTTGTTCCGCCAAAACCCGGAGATTCGACTCCTTTTCTTTCGCGATCGTCTCGGCTTGGCGGGCGGCGGTTTCCGAATCGCGTGCCACGATTGCTTCACGCAACCCCCAAGATGTGCCAATGATGCCCACGACTAACGAGGCCAACAACAATAGACCGGCAGTAACCGCAACACGATTTTTCCGTGCGAACTTGTTGACGCGATAAAACAACGAGGGAGGTCGCGCCACGATCGGTTCGCTTTTGAGAAACCGTTCGACATCTTCAGCGAACCCCGCCGCCGAATCATAGCGCCTCGATCGCTCCTTTTCCAAGGCCTTCATCACGATCCAGTCCAGATCGCCGATCAAGAGCTTGGACAATCGCCCACTGTCTGTCCGACGACGACGAATGATGTTGGAGCGTTGCTCGTCCGTACTGCTACTCAACTTACTGCTGGGTTTCACCGGGTCGCGTTCGCGAATAAACTCCAGAATCTTGATGGCTGCTTGGCCTTTGATTGAAGGATCATCCAAGGGTGTGGAACCGGTCAAGAGTTCGTACAAAATCACGCCCAACGCGTAAATGTCGGTCCGAGTATCGACGTCCGTCGTCTCGAGACTCGCTTGTTCAGGGCTCATGTATTTGAGTGTTCCCAGAATTTGGCCAACGTTTGTCTCGAGGGAAAGCTCTTGCATTTTCGCCTCTTCACCAAATGCCTTGAAGAGACCAAAGTCAATGATCTTCGGAACTGGCCGCCCATCTTGAGTGGTCACCAAGATGTTTCCGGGCTTGAGATCCCGATGAATGATCCCTTTTTGGTGGGCATGTTGAACGCCACGGCAAACATCAACGAACAGTTTCAAACGATCTTCGATACTCAACTCGTTTTGGTCGCAAAAGGTCGTCAAGGACGGCCCGGTCACCAACTCCATCGCAAAATACGGTTGACCTTCTGCGGTTGCTCCTGCGTCCAAGATCTTGGCGATGAAGGGATGGTTCATCAGTGCCAATGCTTGTCGCTCCGCCGCAAACCGCGCCAAAACCTGATTCGAATTGATTCCAGCCTTGATGACCTTCAACGCGACTTCGCGACGAACGGGTTCAACTTGTTCCGCTCGCCAAACGTCGCCCATACCACCTCGACCTAGCCTTTGGACCAAGCGGTATGAACCAATCCACTGACCGGCGAGCAGTTGTTCGGTCCCAGTTACCGGAGCTGGGGCTGCAATCTTGTCAGAAACTTCGGTCTGGTTGGGATCTGTTTTTCTGATCGAGTAGTGATCATCCGCATCCGACATCCTCGCGGATACCTCGTTCGAACTCGCTATCTGTTTCATGTCCGAACTTGCCGGTTGGTCTGTTTGGGGAATCATGAGAACAGTACGCGAGTCTTCGACGGCAGTCGCTTTGGAATCGATTCGCAATTGCCGATCGATTCGTTGCAACAGATCATTGTCGGAACCGCAGATGGCAAGTAAGAACTCGTCGCGCTCCGAACCAGTTAATTGGCGGGCAAAGTTCAATATTTGACTTTCAGTCATTAAATCGTCCTACAAAGGAGTTGTCACCGCTTGAACTTGAGGTTATCTCGTTAGGCAACGCCACTTTGATTCGGAAACACTGGAAATGGCGGGTTTTCCTAACTTAGTGCGCGGCGAGGCGCGAGCTGCCGTTTCATTCCTGGAATCACGCGCGGCTTGCGCTTCCCTGCTCATGAAAGTATCGCTGACCAACGAGGCAGCTCCACTCGCCAGAGCGCGTCAACCATCAGTACGACCCCCAAGCTCTGCCGCGCATGGCTGCGGCAAATTGAACGTATGACACAGCAATAGCCGACAAACTGCTCGGGATCAAACGTCGTTCGATCTCGGTACTTGCGAAATTCGGAAGAGGTCCGGAGACAGATCTTCCGCCGCGACAGCCCACCATCATACTTGCAGAATTTGCCCAGTTCCATCAAGCCAAAAGGGTTTTCATTTGGCCCACCCGAATACTCGTTGACTAATTGTCGATGATTTGCGCAGCGGCACGAAGTCCCGAAAGATAAGCCCCATGAGCTGTACCAAAGTACTCGTGATCGGTGGCTTCTCCCGCCAAGTACAGTTTGTCGGCAATTGGCTTGGCCAACTGACGTCTTAGTTTTGGATCGGCACCAACTGGATTAAAAGAATAAGACCCTAACGCCAAGGGGTCGGAAGCCCACCGAGTCACTTGATAATCGATGGGCGCTGGAATGTCGGGACCAAATAGATGTCGCAACGTCGCCATGGCACTGGACACAATCTGTTGATCGGTCCACGCTTCAATCTCTCGCCCACGATCGGCAGCATTGAAACCGAGGAGCACGGGTGCTTTGATGGTCCTTGCGAAACTAACCCACTCGACCCACTCGCCATGCTTTACCGTGATGCATTCCAGCCAATCAACATCCTGCGGCCAAAAGACTCGGGGAAAACGCAGGTAGCATTTGTTCAAGACACCCATTTCCAGCTTCTGAATTGCGGAACGATAGGCGTTCGGCAAGGGAGGCGAAAATTCAACTTGCTCCGCCTTCAGCACCCCCAAGGGAAGCGTCAAGACCATTCGGTCGGCGGTAAACTCGCCCTTATTGGTCGTGACTCGCACTTGATCTTGGTTCCAATCAATTTGCTGCACGACTTGGTTGGTCTCGATTTTCAAACCGTCCGCCAAAAACTTGGTGATTTGATGATAGCCGCCAGGAAACAATCCGTCTTCGCCATCAAATTCTTCGGCGCTATCGAACCATTGGGCGGACATCCTTTCCACGCTGCCCGCATACTCTTGTTCCAAAGTGCTGCTGGCCAGGAAATTCACAAGCTGTCGCGTTTCAACATTGTCACCGAATCGAACTGCTACACGGTCAATGACTCGGCGAAGACTAACGTCTTGATCGGCATCTTGCGCGGACTCAATGGCAGATTCGAGCTGAATGCGAAGACGATCCAATCGCTGCTCTTTTGCTTCCGCGATTTCTTGACCATCCACGTCATAGAGGCGATTGGACTCGTAGCTAGTTTCAATGATTTCCGCTTTCGCGCGCTTGGCCAATTCGGTCAATGGATTGCCAACCAAACCGTGAATCCAACTGGCGCCAAGGTCTACCGGAATATCGGGCCATTTGTTACTCGTCCATAATCGCCCACCAATCCGGTTGCGACCTTCCAAGACCACGACTTGAAAGCCGTGGTTTTGCAATTCGCGCGCCGCAGCCAGTCCCGCCAGCCCCGCACCGATGACGATAACTTGCTGCGACATTCTCTCGTTGCCTTCCCTAGCGCTCGCAGTCGCTCGGGATTTGGCATCTAGTCCGAAGCCTATGACCAGCAACAAGCGGAGCAGTGAACGACGATCCATCAATCATGCCTAAAAGGAACAGCCACACTCGCGAGCCGTTTCCGAGAACGACAGCGCACTCCTAAGGTATAGATCTTGCAATTTGTCGGCAAGTCGCTGTCCGTCCCCGGATCCGTTGGCAAACGGAGTTTTCGCGGCGAAGTTGGCTTCCATCAACTGTAACGCCTCTTCGATCTCATGGATGACGACACTCGGCTTGGCCACGGAGCCCGCATCAACGGGGTCGGGTAGGCTTCTTAACTTTTGCAAATGTCGTCGAATCTCAGCTGGCTCTAATTTCGATATCTCCGGAACATCTGGCCCAAGCGCGGTGGCATATCCCGCATCATCGCGAAGCAGTTGAGCACCGAGAGTCAGCTTGACCAAGACGTACGTGCCGGACATTTTCCACTCCTCGCATTGACTTGCGTCTACTTGTTGATGCGACACTTGTTGTGTGGGAGAGCTGGAATCGCTGCTTGATGACTCCTGGCTTCGATTGGACTCGACGACATTTTGGCAGCCAGCCATCAAAACCAATCCGAATACCAAGCATAACGTACGTTTCATGAAGAAATTCTCCAGAATGTTGGGCGAGTGCTGAATCAAATCCCGCGTTGGGGCCTACCTAAAACATAGGTCATTTTCGTTAGGTTGATCTCAACTTCTCTGGATTGGACACTCGGCCATCGCGGCGTATGGACCACCGCGGTTGGTTCTTAACGGTTGTGCCTGATTGGCCGTTCATTAGTTGCATTCGGTTTCGTTGCTGCAGATTTTCGAGCCTGCGGGTGCGTGATGTAGCACTTTGAAAACCGATTGCGGCTATTTGAGCCTGTTCAGGCGTTCCATCTGCCGATGGATAAAGATGCGTTGGGGTTCCGAAGCGGCCAGGGCTGAGGCGTCGGTCCAATGGCTCAAGGCCTTTTCGGGTTGTTCAAGCCGTTCATACATTTGGGCCATGCAACAATCCCACCATGGGCGAATCCGTTTGCGATCCACATCATCTAGTTCCAGCAACAATTTGGTGCCAACCAATGGCCCGTCGACATACGACCGAGCTACTGCAGCGTTCAAGCGAATCATCGGCGTCGCAAAACGCTGTCGCAGCATTTCGTAAAGGTTTGCGATCCGCGACCAATCGGTTTGAGAAAAGTCCACTGCCCGACAATGTTCCCAGGCAATCGCTGCTTCCAGGTGGAAGCGACTAAGTTCTGTTCCTTGGGCGGCGCGCTCCGCATAGGCCATGGCCTCCCGGATCAAGCCACCGTCCCACCGAGCTCGATCTTGTTCCGCCAAAAGCACGACCAATCCATTCGTATCGATGCGGCCATACATTCTCGCTACATGCAGCAACAACAGCGCAGTGAATGCGTGGGCTTCTGGAGATCCGCACAGAGGGTGAGCAGCGACCATCTTGGCTAACCGAATCGCTTCCCAACACAGGTCCAAGCGAATCGCGTTCTCGCCACTACTGGCGGCATAGCCTTCGTTAAAAATCAGGTAAATCGTTGAGAGAACCGCCGGCAATCGTTCAACAATGGCGGTTGGGCTTAAGTCGCTGAACTCAAGTTGATGCTCGCGCAGTTTTTCCTTGGCCCGAGACAATCGCTTTTCCACGGTTGCCAAACTCGTTTGTAACCCACTCGCGATTTCGTGAATTCCAAAACCGCTGACCGTTTTGAGGGCCAAAGCCACTTGCGATTCGATGGCAATTACGGGATGGCAACAGAGAAAAAAGAGTCGCAAAGTTTCGTCGCCGATCTCCGAATCGAGCTCCAGCAACCGCAGTGGTTCGCGCGAGCAATCGTCCGAGCGACTACATGCCGCCTCGGAATATTCGTCCGCTAACTTCTGTCGGCGCAATGAATCGATCGCCAAGTTTTTTGCAGTGCGAAACAACCAAGCGGTCGGATCAGACGGCGTCCCAGAGCGTGGCCAAGTGACCAACGCTCGGGACATTGCCGATTGGACGACATCCTCGGCTAGTTCGAGATTTCGGACGCCCAAATCCCGAGTTAGCAAGGCCACCAATCGTCCGTACTCGTGGCGAAAAAAGTGTTCCACCAACTCGGAAGACGAATTCACGATTACACGTAACCGGCAAACTCGCGGATTTCGATTGCACCACCGATTACGGCGATGGGGCAGTGCTTCGCAACCTCAACGGCCTCGTCATACGAAGCGGCCGAAACAACCGAGAATCCCCCGATCATTTCTTTGGCTTCGACGTATGGGCCATCCGCGACCACCCCACCCGGCTGCAAAACTCTTCCTGTTGGCAAAAGGCCGTCGCCCATATCCACAATCTTGCCTTCGAATTGTTTGAACCAACCGTCCCATAGCTTGAGGAACTCCTGCATTTCTTCCGGGGAAGGCTGTGGTTGTTGGGAATCGACAGCATCGCGATAAATCAGCAAATACTTGGGCATTCTAGGCTCCTGGTCAAAAAACGGAAAACGGGAAAACCAAGCCGTTCACGGGATTCTTAAAGGGTTCCAGTGAGTGGCTTCCAGTATAACGACGAACGAAGCCGCCCATTCCGGACAGGGAAATATTTTTTTCGTTAACGCAAACACTGTCATGTCGGCAGTTGTTAAGATAAATCGATCCGAGAACCCTGGCCTGAGGTGCTTCCCACTGTTGGCCCAAGTTCGATTTTTCTGTGGACTTACGGAAACCCTACCACATGCCAGCCTATCAAGTATCTCGATCTGTCGAAATCCAATGCGATCCTGAGCAGGCCTTCGAGGCCGTCTCAAACTATAGAACTTGGACGACTTGGTCACCATGGCTGATCGCAGAACCCGAAGCGAAAGTTACGATTTCGCAGAATGCATCGTCGATTGGCTCGACATACGCTTGGGACGGCAAGGTGACCGGTGCCGGTGAGTTGGAACATCAAGTCTTGGAGCGGGGCAAACGAATTGAAGACGAACTACGGTTCAAGCGTCCCTTTAAAACCGTTTGTCAGACGTCGTTTCATTTTGCGCCGTCGAGATTTGGTACCAAAGTCACTTGGAACATGAATGCGAAGTTGCCTTGGTTCATGTTCTGGATGATCCCGATGATGAAGACCTTTATCGCCATGGACTACCAGCGCGGCCTGGCGATGCTAAAGGATTGGATTGAAACCGGCAGCATTCCCTCTCGGTGTTCGGTTCATGGAAAGAAGAGCATCGGTCCGGTCCGGATGGCCGGAGTTGTCGGGCGTTGCTCGGTTTTCGATGTCGGCTCATCTATGGAGCAGGCCTTCGAACAAGCGAGGTCCGAATTTCGGCGATTGGGGCTTCCGAGTGAAGGCGAGATGATTTCAGTCTATACGAGGTTTCGCATGGGAGCTGGCGAGTTTGAATACATCAGTGGTTGGATGATTCCTCCGGCGGTGGAAGTGAAATCGCCGCGACTGAAGGTTTGGACACTTCCGGCTGGTCCAGCCTTTCAAGTGGACCATGTGGGGAGCTACCGTCACCTGGGCAACGGTTGGGGTGTCGCCAATCAACTTGTTCGGCACCAGAAGCTCAAGCAGCAACGGACCGGAACATTCGAGATTTATCGTACTACTCCGCCCGACACTCCCGAGGACGAATTCTTGACGGAAATCTATTTGCCGTTGCGACAGTGACGAAGAAGACAGTTTGTTCCGCAAACAGGCACCAAAAGTTCTTTGGGGTGCGCTGTGGTGGCTGGGGTAACTCGAAAAGCCAACAGGCGTAGAGCCAGTTCAACGAACTGGCTCTACTCAACGATTGTCGTCGGTCACGTTCCTTGGTAACCCGAGGACGGCTTGCTGACTAGTCGCGCGATCCAACCTTGAGTTCTGCTCGTTGAGCAGCCTTGAGGTCGAAGCGATCCAGCTCCATAACTTTGGTCCACGCGTCTACAAAGTCGCCGATGAATTTATCGTGGCCGTCCTCGGAAGCGTAGACTTCGGCGATGGCTCGCAATTGCGAATTCGAACCGAAAACCAAATCAACTCGGCTACCCATCCACACAACATGGCCGGACTTCCGGTCTCGACCTTCGTAAAAATGTTCACAAACGGCAGCTTGCGACCACTCGATGTCCATATCCAACAAGTTGACAAAGAAGTCATTTGTTAGAGTTTCTGGATTCTTCGTAAAGACACCCAATTGAGCGAACTCGGTGTTGGTTCCCAAGACTCGGAGTCCACCCACCAGGGCCGTCATTTCAGGGGCAGTGAGCGTCAGCAGTTGGGCTCGATCCACCAAGGCCTCTTCAGCCGGTCGGTCCTGAGTCTTGCTAAAGTGGTTTCGAAAGCCATCGGACTTTGGTTCCAAGACGGCGAAGGACTCGGCATCGGTCATCTCGGCCGTTGCGTCCGCGCGACCCGGTTGAAACGGAACGACCACTGTTCGTCCCGCCTTCTGCGCCGCCGTTTCGATTCCGACACCGCCACCCAAGACAATGAGATCTGCCAACGAGATTTGCTTGCCATCGCGACGATTGCTGTTGAATTCTGATTGGACTTTTCCCAGAGCTGTCAGTACCTTAGCCAATTGCTTTGGCTTGTTCACCGCCCACTCGTTTTGCGGCGCCAGTCGAATCCGAGCGCCATTGGCACCGCCGCGTTTGTCGGAACCCCGATAGGTTGAGGCGGACGCCCAAGCAGTTGAAACCAATTCGCCGACAGACAAACCTGTGGCCGCGATTTTGGTTTTTAGCATTTCGATGTCGTTGGCATCGACCAACTTGTGCTCCACGACAGGAATCGGATCTTGCCAAATTTGAGCTGGTGGAACTTCGGATCCTAATAATCTAGCCCTTGGTCCCATGTCGCGATGCGTCAACTTGTACCAAGCTTTGGCAAAAGCTTTGGCGAACTCTTCCGGGTTCTCATGAAATCGCTTCGAGATTTTGGCATAGTCCGGGTCCATGCGCAGTGCGAGGTCGGTCGTGAACATAATCGGAGCGTGACGCTTGTTCGGATCATGAGCATCCGGCACGGAATCAGCCGCAGCGGGGTCGGTCGGCACCCATTGCCAAGCTCCAGCCGGACTCTTCTGCAAGTTCCATTCGTATCCGAACAGATTATCGAAGTAACCGTTGGACCATTGAGTTGGCGTGTTGGACCAGGCACCTTCCAATCCACTGGTGATGGTGTCGCCGGCATTGCCCCGCCCATAACTGTTTTTCCAACCCAGACCTTGCGCTTCGATCCCCGCTCCTTCAGGATCAGGTCCGACGTGCGAAGCCGCCGCGGCGCCATGGGCTTTACCGAAGGTGTGACCGCCAGCAATCAAGGCCACCGTCTCCTCATCATTCATGGCCATCCGAGCGAACGTTTCGCGGATGTCTTTCGCTGCAGCCAGGACGTTGGGCTCACCGTTCGGGCCTTCTGGATTGACGTAGATCAAGCCCATTTGAACGGCGGCCAAAGGATTTTCCAGGTTTCGATCGCCGGTATACCGCTTGTCCCCTAACCATTCACTTTCCGGCCCCCAATAGATATCTTCTTGAGGTTCCCACACATCCGCGCGCCCACCGGCGAAGCCAAAGGTCTCTAATCCCATCGACTCCAACGCAACGTTTCCAGCGAGAATCATCAGGTCGGCCCAACTAATCTTGTTGCCATACTTTTGCTTGATAGGCCACAGCAGTCGCCGAGCTTTATCTAGATTCGCATTGTCCGGCCAACTGTTGAGTGGCGCGAAACGCTGCGTGCCATAACCCGCACCACCACGACCATCGTGGATACGATAGGTCCCAGCACTATGCCAAGCCATGCGAATAAACAATGGGCCGTAGTGACCGTAATCGGCGGGCCACCAATCCTGAGAGTCGGTCATTAGGTTCCGCAAGTCTTGCTTCAGTGCTGCCAGATCCAGTTTTTGGAACTCGGTGGCATAGTCAAAATCTGCACCCATCGGGTTTCCCGCCACCGAATTCTGATGGAGGATCTGCAAATTCAACTGGTTGGGCCACCAATCACGGTTGGCCATCCCACCGGCGGCGGTCGTGCGTTGCTCTGCGGGACGAATGGTTCCCCCAATAACCGGGCATTGACTCGGGTCCATCGTTGAACCGTCCTGCGATTTTGTCGTTTGAAGGATCGCTTCCGACGGAGGCTGCTGAGCGGTCGTGTGCTTCGGTACGATCGCACTGCCTCCCAAGCACCATAGTCCACAGATTACAGCCCAATCCAATTTTCTCATCATGTTCACTCCTATACTTGCCGAGAATCACCACCCTGGGCCTGCCCAGGGGCCACATTCGTACTGCCATCCACCCGAAATTATTCCCTGACGTTATCTATAAATCCAATGTATTTATCGTATAATTGCCATAATTGGAATGCATCGAATTCCCGCCCCGTTAGAAAGTGAGCTTCGACCATGGAGTTGGACCAATTACGATATTTTTTACGAGTTGCCGAAACAAAGAGCTTTACTCGAGCTGCCGAGTTGTTGATCGTATCCCAACCTGCATTAAGCCGTTCCGTACAAAAACTAGAAGAAGAACTGGGTGTACCACTGCTCGTTCGCAAGTCTCGTTCTCTGGAACTCAGCGATGCCGGCGAAAAATTTAAGTCGCGGGCCGAGCAAATCTTGGCCTTGGTTGATGAGACAAAAATACAGTTGACCGACGACGGTAAGAAGGGCCGCATTCGAATCGGAGCTATTCCGACCATCGCCCCCTATTTCCTACCGGCATTCCTACGCACCTTCGCCAAACGATTTCCGCAGGCAATTTCAGCAGTGTATGAAGACACCACCAAGAATTTACTACATCAGATCGCTCAAGGAGAAATTGATCTCGCCGTGTTGGCATTGCCAGTGAGTGAAAAGCACCTTGAGGTCCAGAGTCTGTTTGACGAAGAGCTTTTGGTCGCATTGCCACGAGATCATGCCTTGTGCGAGAAAAGTCAGCTTCGCCTGAAGGATCTCGAAGAAGTGCCATTTGTGATGCTGGATGAGCCACATTGCTTGTCCGACACGATTCTTTCCTTCTGCCGCAGTCGCTCGTTGCAACCAGTTGTCGTGGGACGGACCAATCAACTATCCACGGTACAAGAGTTGGTTTCGTTGAATCATGGCATTTCAATGGTGCCAAAAATGGCCGAGCAGTTGGATCATGCCAAGACACGAGTCTATCGTTCTCTGGCTGGGCCGCCGCTAAAGCGTACTATTGGCGTCGTTTGGGATCCTCATCGGTTCCAAAGCCGCTTGGTAAAAAACACCCTGGCGGTGCTACGCGAGCATTGCCATTCTTTAGAGAATTAGTTTGTCGGCAATCTTGAACTCGGCGCAGTGACGCTGACCAAAACCGGACCGCAAGGCAACGCCATGAATCATATGCCGGGTCGAACATAGTCCAGAATCGGCCGCAACAAACCTCGTCGGTGGGAGCGAGCCACCGGTTACAATTCCCCTACTCATCTGGAAAGGCCGCGAAGGCCGAGACAAATGCAAAAAAAAGCTTCGCAGCGTTGAACACGAGGGATGCTAGAAATCGGGGTGAAGTCTCCCAACCAAACGTCTTCCTTGGAAAAAGGCACTATGAATTTGGCGGCGCAAATCGCCAATGCCGGTGCAGGTTGTAAGAGGATGTCAGACGCGGGTTTACTTCAATCAACGTCGCATGCTCCGGCGTCGCAGCAACAAAGTCGATTCCAAACCATCCAAGCAGTGATTGACGTTGCCCTCGATTCATCCCCCCAGCAAATTGCTCCCACAACAACCGACTCGATCCGGTTGTAAGTAGGTTAGGAACAAATTCGGAGCCTTGGTATGTCACTGTTTCAATCTTAGAGACAAGCGCCTGAAACGCGGGTGGAATGGCGATCGATCGAAATTGCAGATTCTGTCGGCACGGCGGAAAGCACCACCATCCGCGTGGTGTCGCTAAGATCAACAAGCTGCCCGGTTCGCCATCAATCCAGGGAGACCATAACAGACGTTGTTTGCCGAGCGTCTCACCAGGTATTTCCTCTCGAAGCTGTGCTATTGTTTGTCTTGCTACATCAAAGTCTGCAATGGGAGTCCGGAGAGTAATCCGCCAAACATCACTGCCACCGCAACGATCGTTCGGTTTCAATGCCCACACGTTTGCGGCTCGCAAATGCTGTGCATACCATTGGGCCGCTGTCGATTCCCCAAAAGTGTTTTCATTTTTCGTGTTAGTATCGAGTGGAAAAAACTTCCAATCAGGCTGCTCGGGAACCACAAGCAAGCTTGGGACTTGCGTCGAGTTAACTTTGTCTTCGGCCTGCGTTATCCCAGTTAGCGGCCATCCCAACACCTTGTTGGCCAAGGGCCCTAAGGCCGAGAGCCACTTTTGCATGTCGGGCTGAGGAGCAATCAACACCGCCGCGTCAGCTGCCGCAACTTCCAACCGCAACTGCTTTACCAATTCGCGTGGGTTCTTCACGCAAATGGTTTCTAGCATTACATCAGATGTCCTACAAATTTTATTTGTTTCGCAATGGTTTGACGCACCTGATATCGAATGAACATCCCAACGCATCGGGCCATCCAGTGTGACTTTTAAGGAAGACTTTCGCTCGCAAGTTTCCGGATCCCAGCACTCGACAAAACCGACGGCGACTTGATCACCATTCTCGAAACTCGAGTTTTGCGAACACTCGCAACTGCCGTGGCATGGACAATCGCTGGCAAATTCAACCGAAGACGAAAGTTCATCCCGGAAGACACGAACGGATGATTGAATTGTCAGTGAAGCCGAATTCACTGGAAGATAACTCGATAACAAAGAGCCCAACATCCAAGCAGTGCATTGTTGGCCCACGCTTGGTCCGATTTTAGCTATCCGAAGATCCTTGGTCGTGTCGCTTGCATTGGAACGCAGCCAGGACAACGCCTTAGCGCAATCGGCTTGCAGTCCAGCGACCATATTTTGTGCTTCTCGTACCAGAGATGTCGATGGCGGAAGCTGGGGGACAGAGAAGGCAGAAGGCGGAGTTTCAAAAAAACTGAGCCCGCCCGCCGTTACGGCCTCGAAGATCACAACTCGCACAGAGGATCGTCCGAATCAATGCCTAATCTTGCGTCGACTACGATAGATTTGGCTAACCCGCTCCAAAATTTCGCGTTCTTGCTCACTAAGGCAACCAATACCACCAGCACTGACTTTCAAAAGTAGTTCATCCAACAACGCGATTTCCGCCACCGACTGGGCCTCTCGAGCCTGTTCACGACTTTCCCGGTTTTCGTCCATCCAGGATTCTATTCCCGAGTCCGAACTGTCACTCGCGTCCCAGGAACTGGCGGAAGGGGTTACATCACTGAGATCGGCAAAATCAAAATTTTCCTCAGAGACAACCGGGCGAGTTACCGACTCGTCCATCGCTTGCAATTCGTCTTCGAATCCCGAATATTCGATACCAGCCAGTTCATCTCGATGAACTGGTTGCGCATAGATCAATTGCAATTCGCTGAGATATTCTCGACGAGCCAAGAACAACAAGCTTGTTCCGACAAGGAGTGGCCAAACTCCAAACGTGGCACTTTCCGTCACCCAGATATAACTCATCCCGATCAGAAGCACCACGTAAAACACACTGGCCAAAAAAAGCATGGCCGCCCTTTGAATGGGTTGCAGATAAGGAAATCGTATCTGGCCCCATTCGTGCAAAATTCGTCCAAAGTCGAATGGTGCGATCGGAATCGCCCGCAAATACATGGATACCGCACTGAACCACAAACAGGAAGCGAGCACTGAGGGTATAAAATTCGCGGCATCTACAAACTGAGGATGCAACACGGATACCTGGAGCCAAAATCGCTTGAAGTCCAAGTTCTCTAAGCTGGCAAAGGCCAACAGGGCGCAGAAAAACAGAGCAAAACTTGCCAACATCCCTACGACTTGAGCCTGCAATCGTTCTGGTGGGGTCGTGTCAACGTGCCATTCAAAACTGGCTCCGTTGGGCATCAAGAAAATTCGTTGCACCGATTGGTGGGGACGATGGAGAATGATTAATTGAACAATGGTCGGGATCAACAGAATCACCGTGGCCGCAACGATCGTCAAAGCAACGGATCCTAAGTTGCTGCCCGTCGGTAAACTTGTGGCTTCAGCAAAGCCCGGCAACGCACCCAATTGACAACCAATCAACAAGATCGCCACCAAGAAAATAGAACTGTGCAAATAAATTGGAACACCCTTCCAATCGCCAATGCACACGCTCCATAGTTGAGCTTCTTTCACCATGCCACGATGTTCCTTACCGTCATTTCACAAGGCAACAAAGTAGTGAATCGCGATTCCCGTCAAGCGATCAAGCACTCTTTCCGACTCGCCAAGTGAGGTCCCGTTCCCACATTGTAACGACTTCAACTATGTAGGAAACATCATCAAGACCCCTGTCGTGTGATATTTTCAATATTTTTTAGGTTTTCGGCCAGCCTTTCCCAATAACCGCCCGACTCGGAAAACTCGATCAAATCCAAAGACAGTTGGGGAATTTTGAGCCGCTCCAGCAGCTGAACCAGTTCCGTTGGCGCGGGTTTGGTAAATACCACG
The DNA here is from genome assembly GCA_016794985.1 of Planctomycetaceae bacterium. Classification (GTDB taxonomy): domain Bacteria; phylum Planctomycetota; class Planctomycetia; order Pirellulales; family Pirellulaceae; genus M30B19. The sequence continues at coordinate 145,390 of JAEUIQ010000075.1, forward strand.
ATCAAAGTTTCGTCTTCTGCGAATCGTTGACGTAGCTCAACTTCCAATTGAGTCGCATCGCTCGCGAATGCCTGATCCAGGTCTTGGATTTCCGCGGTCCATCCCAAACGACGCATCAAGTACTCGGTACCAGCACGATCGACAATGGTCCGACGGGGCGTCTGTTTTGCCAACTCCGACAATTGGTCGTCTAGCGGTCGAATCGTCTTCCACCAGTTCTCCAGCAAATTCGCGACATCCGATTCCTGTATCAAATCGCTACTCGCACAAGTCTTCAAAACGGTTTCCAGTTGTTCTTTGAAGAGAGCTGGGTCCAGCCACGTTTGCGCCACAATTCCTGGATGCGAATGCGCACCCCCCGGGCCATGCGAGTGGCTACCCAAGCTGTCGACCATGATCAATTGGTCCATGATGTCAAATGTCGAATACCGTTTCCGTGTCTCGGGCAAAGAAACCGTATCAACCCAACCAACATGGTGTGTCCCATCCAGGAAGATCAAGCGGCTCGCCTGAATTCGTTTGACGGTCTCGCGGTCGATTGCCTTGCCGGATGGTACCTCGGGATAAAACAAATTGAGCTGCACGCCACCGGCTGTTTGCAACGCTTCGTAGAGTGGAAAAGAAACGACAGTAACTTGATTCTGCCAGAGTGTCGTTGTCGCGGGAGCTTGGCTGGCAGAGGGTTCAGACGAATGGCACCCGACGAAAAAGCCGAGCAATAAGAATAAGACCATCGTGGAAACAGACCGTCCAGTATCAATGAAACCTGTCCTGAAATTCTGTTCCCAACTTGGCCGTCGAAGCAAAGAGGAGGAGTTCAGGAAGTTTTGGGAAAGGCATGTTGTTAGATGCATGGTTGGATTCTCAATGTAAGGCCGGTGTATTCACAACACACAAATCTTGGATCTCGTGCTTGGCGACGCGAAAGTGAGCAGGGCGAATCGTGTAGTAACGCTGCATCCAACGTTCAAGTTCAGGCTCTGTTTGGTCTTCTCCCAATGGCCGAACGGCGTAGGTCTTTCCAGCGGGCATCCGCACCAACTCGAAATCTCGAATCATGAACTCACCCGCTTTGAGCACATGTTTCGGCATTGCAAACATTTGTTGCACATCTTTTACAGGATCATAAAGAGTAAGATCGGCGTCAGCGCCTAGGCCAAGATGGCCTTTGTTGGCAAGCCCCAATAGCTTGGCCGGCGCTGCTCGAGTGATGATCGCAATTTCTTGCATCGAATACTCGCGTTGGTGGTCACGAAGGCAAGTCTTTTGGCGAACGGCCTCAGGCAATTCGGCCAACATTTCCCGCCGATATTCGCGGTCCATCAACAGTCGAATAATCTGCGGGTAGGCCTGGAACGAGCCTCCGTTGGGATGGTCCGTGCTCATGACGACTTGCCACGGGTTCCGCACGGACAAAAACCACTCGAGCCCAATCGCCCATTGCCAGGCATGAATGACGCTCTTTTTTCGATACTCGATTGGAACGATGCCACAACCGGTTTCGAGCTCGGTATCATTACTAACCCAAGGGCGTCCATACAAACGGCTTAAGTAGTAACCGACGGGGCCATCTCCGGTCATACTGGTCGTGTCACCAAACATTACCTGCCCAACGTCGACGGACAGTTCGGGGTGTTCGTTGAGGTAGTCTGCTAATGGTGCAACTTGTGAACAAAACGTGTCTTCATCTGCCTCCCCACCACCGTAACTGTGGAACTGGATATGAGCGAAATGCGCCGACAAACCGGCGAGGCTGCGCATGGATTCAAGTGTCGTTCGCCAATTGCCCGGCATGCCCAAATGATTGGTGTGAATATGCAACGGATGGGGCAATCGCAGTTCATTCGCCGCGCTGGCAATCGCCTGTAAAACTTGACGCGGTGTCGTGTCAAAAAAACCGATACGCTGATCCAGTGATCTGACATCAACTCCGGTTTGCTTCCAATTTTCGACGCCACCAGGATTCACAACTTTGGGTGCATAGCCCGCGGACGAGGATAATAGCCAAGCGAGTATTCGTTGCACTTGTCGCTCGTTGCGATCCGCTACGGCTCGAAGCAGAGCGACATGGTTGCCCACTAGCGTAAAAAATCCCTTGTCCAATCCTGGGAAATCGTCCAATTCGCGATGAGCTTGTCGCGCTAACAGTGGCGATACTGCTGCATCAAATGCCGCGGTATATCCCATCGCAGCGTATTTGTAGGCAGCTGCAAAGGTACTCGGAACACTGCCCATGGTTCCACTGAAAAATTCACCACGATCAAATCTGGACCTGATTGGTTCCGCCAGCGCGCGATCATCACAGCGCAAACTACGAGCCGCATTGACTTTGGATCCGGCAATGTGACAGTGCATGTCGATACCGCCAGGCATGGCTACCAAACCGTGGGCGTCAACGACCTCCACTTGGCCGGAACTTTCCAACGGCGCGATGATGCGACCATTTTTTATCCAGATGTCAGTAACTTTTCCATTAACCCCATGGAGTGGGTCAAACACCGTCGCACCGCGAACCACTTGCGTCCTGCTCATGGAGACGCTCCTCAACTCAATAGACCACGAAACAACGCACTGCCGATCCGAACTAGCGTGGCGCCTGCGGCAATCGCGGGAGCCAAATCGCCCGACATGCCCATCGAAAGCTCACCCCATCGTTGGCGATGTTCCGGTGGTAGTTGCCGTTTGATTCTCTCGTGGATCTCGCGCAGTGAATCAAACTGTTGCCGAGCAAGCTGGGTACTGGACTCCAATCCACTCATCCCCATCACGCCGCGAAACTGCAAGCGACTCCAACTTGGCCAGCGGTCCAATAACTCGGGAATATCACTCGCCAAGAAGCCATGTTTCTCTGGATCATCGCTTAGACGAAACTCCAATAAGCCGCAAACTGTCAGATCATGCTTCAAGGCTTGAAGTTGAAGTTTATCCAATAAATCAAAACGATCCAATGAATGAATCAATGCAGTGCGGCCAATGATTGTTTTGATCTTGTTCGTTTGCAGTTGACCAATCAAATGCCACTCGACCGGAATGTCTGCTGGCCAGCCTTCCCAGCGCTGCTGCAAGACTTGCGGCCGGTTCTCACCAAGAATCACCGTGGTGTCGGGCCCTAGTACGACGCGCAAGCTCTCTGCCAGCGTTACCGCTGTCGGAGTATCAACATACTTTGTGACGGCGACCAATTTTACTTCGTTGGTCGGACGACCTGCCCCGCGGCAAGCGTCAACGATTTGTTGCCGAACCGCCCTAGCATTTTCGATCAATTGGTCTGAGAGCGAACTAGGCATGCGTGTCAGGTCGATTCGATCATGATCAAGGACTCGGCCATTCCATCCTTTTGCAAACGGCCCCAATAAAAATCGGCGTAGACGTTTTGCCCAACGAAAGTTCGACTGGCCGGAGCGGTCAACGAACGATACAACAGGAATTGCTCGCGATTCAATTGCACACGAACCGCCATCGCTTGATCGATCGAGACCCGCTGCAAGTTTTCCCCAACGGTCAACGGCGACCAACTGATTGGCTTGAGGCTGCGGCGCGAGTCCAAGTCAATCAGTACTGCTTGATACACACGAGTGGCGGGCAACTCGTAGTCCATCGAGATCGTGGACTCTGAAGCTTCGACTCGACCGTGTGCGTACTGAACACGCCACTCCGGCATCGAAATCGGCAGAATCGAAAGTCGCTCGTTGCCACTTGTCAACCAACCCTCGCGCGTCTCTTCAGCCGGAGCGAACTGAACTCCCTCGGCGAGCGGCAGTGTCCATTGATGCTTGAGAGGCGCCGCCGCTTTGTTGTTCTTCGGTTCTAACAATACGGCGTCGGCAATCAAGCACAGGTGGTCTTTGCGGGCAATGGCAAATTGACGTTGGAGTAACCCGCGATCGTCGGCCAATTCGTTCTGAAGCTCCAGATAGATCATGTCGTCATCGCTTTGCCAACAGATCTCTTCCCACTGGGGCCCCAACTCCAGGGTCTCGCCATCAAACGTCAATTTCGTATTCATCACCCCCGCCAGCCATGATCGTTTGCAATTCAATTCGATCTGAATCGCAGGCTCGCCGAAAGCAATTGCCAATTTATCGCTCTTTCGCTTCCAACGATTCCGAAGCACGGCCACGTGGCCCCAAGCGGAATAATCGGCGGCATCGGATAAACGACTATCCTTCAACCTTGCGCCTGACACAGCCTCCAACTCAGGGCTATTGCCGCAAGTTAGCTCGGCAATGCGGCGTTCTTCAGCATCTTGTCCTAACATCAACCAAGTCGCCACCATTGCCGATGGCACCACTTGTCGATTGGGTCCGCATAAAAGGGGTGCACCGTCATATCCCAGCAATCGCAGATACTGTTGGAACGCGAAACGGTACCGGTCCCGAAGCGGAGCCAGTCCCCTCAAGTCCGGTACGAATTTTTCCAAACGCCACAAACGTGTCCAACCTGCCAGCAACCCAGCGAAGTCACTCACTCGATCATATACAACCAAACCATTTCCGTCGGTCAAGGCTTCGATTTGCGTTTGCAATAGTTCCACGGCTTCCGTTTTCAGCGAAGCCGGGAACACTTCATTGGGCAGCCACGCGCTTAGTGTCAGCGGAAGCTCGCATTGCCAGAGACCTGCCACGATCGGACAGTTGCCTGGGATCTGTCGCCATTCACAAATTCCCAATAAAACGCCCAGACACTCCTCAATCAACTCGCTGGAGAATGACGCTGGCAATGCCGGAAGCAGCCACGCAGCGGCAATCGCTTCGAGCCCCAACAAGCGAGCGTCGCGACTTTGATCGTACGACTTGGGGCTATCCGACTTGCTGCCGTCTTGGGTGTTGCCTAGTCGTTCCATCCGCAACGGAGCATGGACCGTCCAGTACTCCAATAATTTTTCGATCTTCTGCCACTGCTTGCTCGATACCAATTGATCGCTCCACGCGATCGACAGTCCTTTCGCCCATTCGGTCAGGGCTTCACCGTCTTCAATCGGCAGGCACCAATTCAATGGAAGGTATTTGGGTTTCGACCAATCCCAGACCCGGCTCCAGCGTTTTTTCTTGCTCGAAAAATTTCTGCTGACCTCCGACCACGAAATCGGTTGCGTCGGCAGAACCGAGGGCAACACTCCGGAATCGCTTCCGACCGAAGTTGACTCGGTTGGTTTGGCTTTTTGTTTCTTCTTGTGCTTCTGCTTGCGAGAGGCGGCACGTTCTTGAGGCGAAGCTGGGGACGACATGGGTCTATTTCTAATGTGAAGCCAATATCGTTGGAGACCGTCAGACGCCCGTCTAAAAAGTCGGGCAATCGCTCGGTTCCTTCCAACGTTGTCGCGTGCTCGTGCGGCGAGTTCCACGACTGACGATGTGCGAGACAACCAACACCGCAATCCGCGAGCAAGACCATCGAGTCCTAAAGGCGAATCGCTGGAAACGAAAGGGGGCCGGTTTCTGTTCCTTCAGAAATCCCGCGCCTGGGACTACCGCGGCGAGGGTTGATTGAAACGAGACGGGGTGGCCTCTGTTTCAACCGGTTTTCCGATCCAGTACATAATACCAATCAATGCCACCGTACCAACGGGCAGACACACATACCAGGGCACATTAAAGCCGATTGGAATGGTTCCACAGACTATTGAGACGATAAATACCGTGATCGCATACGGCATTTGCGTCCAAACATGGGCCAAGTGGTCGCACCCACTGGCGTTGGAACTGAGGACCGTCGTATCCGAAATCGGCGAACAATGGTCGCCAAAAATGGCCCCAGCCAAGACTCCCGCGATGGTTCCGATGAAAATTGGCGATTGGTGATCGACGATCCCGCCATTGGCCAACAAACTGCCAGCTAGCGGGATGGCCAGCGGCATGATGATTCCCATGGTGCCCCAGCTTGTCCCCGTCGCGAATGCCGTGAACGCCGCGAGAACAAAGACCAAGGTTGGCAGCCAGCGGGCGAAAGGATGTGGTCCAGTCGAGGTGCCTGCATCATCAGCCGGGCCAACCCAACGAAGCAAGACACTGGAGAGATATTGCCCCGTATGCAGCCGATGCCTGATATCCGAAAACGGAAACTTCAGGCTCTTTTCCTCAGGTTCCATGACCTTGGAAACATCAGGGTCCGCGCGACGATTCGCAAAGGCCGCGGCCATCCCCCCTCCCGGAGGTCCACCACCGCCACCTTGTGCGCCGCCACCAAATCCTTGGCCACCGCCCGGTCCACCGCCACCCCCAAATCCACCACCACCGCCAAATCCGCCACCACCGCCAAATCCGCCGCCACCGCCAAATCCACCGCCCCGACGACGTTCCGGTTGTTGATTACCATCGACCGTTTTGGCTCCATCCGAATTTTGAGCTGAGGCATTTTCGGTTTGGTTGTTGGACGGGGCTTGTTTGTCCTGGTCTTGGCTGCGACGCTTCAAGCTTGTTGGCCATAGAGTGATTGCAGCCGAACGATTGTTGTTGTCAACCGCCTCCGTTTCGGTTGCGCTGTCATGGTTATCGGTCGCCTCGGAACGCGAGAGCCGGGATCCCGGTTCCGAATTGCCTTCCGAGTTTTTCGACTCAGGTTTGTTCGAGCCATCTTCGAGTTTCGGATTCTCGTTTTTCGGAGACTCCCCCGTCCCCGATTCGTTTGTCGACTTGGTGTCCTGGGAAGATTCCGAATCACGGCCTTGTTTCGTATCTTCCGTGCTTGAGGAGTCTGCGTCGGCAGGGGTTTGCTTGGTCTGATCTACTTTCGGTTCGGGTGCGGTGCCTGACCCCGGATGGTCATTCCAATCAACTTGGCGGCCTTCGTGCTGTAAATAACGTCCGTAGAATCCGCTCCCCAAGCTTTGATCCCCGACATTCTGGAGAACCTCGTCCCAGAACTTGTACGGATCCTGATATTGTCCGACAAGGGTTTCAATAATAATCGGCTCAGGCACCTTGTGGAGGCGTAACGTCGCGGCGACCTTCTCAAAGGGCTCCAACGTGGCGTAAGCTGCACCCATTAGTGGCGTTGCTGACACGGCCTTGGCCATCGCCTTGGCTTTGTCCAGCTCCTGCTTGTAAGCTTCGCTGGGTTCTGAGCCGGTCATGATCGAAAGCGTTGATGCTAACCATAGAATGGCGAGAGCTGGGATCATGTGGGTGGCCCCTTGACCAGCTGCATTCATCAATGCGGCACTCGGAACGATTCTTTGCCAACTCAGCCAAAACCAAGTGAAGAAGAGGCCGATCGCCGAGCCCCAAACCAGCGAACTGTAGCTATCCGAGGCTCCAAAGATAACGCCCCAGCGAAGTACAATCTCGGAAAACGAATTTCCGGTTGATAGTGCGGAAGTTTGATTGTTGAGGCCGGATTGATACATCAATCCCAAGATGGCTACTACGGTGATCGAGATCGGCAAAATGGCATTGATACTGCGAGCCGGCGTCTTCTGCGGCGCCAAGGTGCGATCATGGGCCACGGCAACAACCTCGGTCATTTCGATTGGAATCACATCATTCGAAACTGGAAGGCGTTTCCAATCTAAATCATCTGGCAATAAGAACTGTTCGACAGCTCCTTGCTTTTCTTGCGCGAGCGCGCGACGTTCCGCCTTGAGCATCGGTCCGAAATCTCGTCGCATCACCGCAGACAATAGTACGAAGAATAAAGCCCAGATGACATAAAACCGGTAAGGAATCGAAGCCACAAACAACTCGAAGGCACTTGCCCCTTCCGCTTTGTTGGCTAACGTTACGCCCGCCAATCCGTCATTGATGTAGGACAGTTCACCAGCAATCCATGTCGATACGATCGCCAAACCAGCGACCGGTGCCGCCGTCGAGTCCACGATGTAGGCTAACTTCTCGCGAGAAACCCGCAGGCGATCATACACCGAGCGATAAGTCGTTCCCAATAAAAGGGTATTTGCGTAGTCATCAAAGAAGACAAACATCCCGCTCAGCCAAGTCGAAACCTGCACGCCAACTCTTGAATTAGTGATGGGCGACATCAAACCAATCAAGCCGCGCATGCCTGCCGCTCGATTGATCATGCCGACAATCGCGCCCATCATACAGGTAAAGACAAACACGGAAACCTTTTCAGGGTCCAGCAGCGTTGGCCAAAGATGATCATACCAAGTCGAAATCGCACCGGCTTTCACCAAGTCCCAGCCCGAAGGTTCGTAATTGACCGCTTTGGGGGCTGAGTAGTACCCCAGGATCATTGCACCAACGAAAACCGAAACTAAAAGACTGATAATGACGCGCCGGGTCAGAATTGCCAGGACGATCGCGACTACCGGCGGCATCAACGATAGCCAGCCATAAGGATGCTGGTCCATGTCAGCAAACTCAGGTACCTGGACACGCAAGCGATCATTCGCCGAGATTTGCCCGAGAAGGCCCAAATACCAGTTCATATGCGTTCGATTCCCACTGCTTTGACCTATGCTCCGCCGCGTTCCAGAGAGTTTAAGCCCAACGCAACCGGATTTCTACTAGCGAGGAAAGGAAATTGCCGGTTATCACTTACCCGTACAGACGGTTACAGGACCTTTAATCGCCCTCGGCGGTTTAGCCACGAAACACGGAATTGAGTTACGAAGGACCCCAAATATGAAGTCAAACCCAGGGATGTTGGTGCGGAATATGAGTTGTTCTTGGTCGGCGGGTTTGGCTTGCTTGCTTTGGGCTTTCGCTTCCATTGCTCCGACGGACTGTAACGCTCAGTCGCCAACGGCAGCGAAAACTGATGAGAAGGCTGGTGCCTCCGCTGCAACCTGGGACCAATGGCGCGGCCCGAATCGCGACACGACGTTTCCCGGTCCAGCCTGGCCCACCAAACTAACCGAATCGAACCTCAAACTCGTTTGGCAACACAAGCTTGAACCCAGCTACTCGGGTCCTGTCACCGACGGCAAGCGGATATTTACGACCGAAACGGTGGGAAAACGTGAAGAAACGACCCGTGCGTACGATCTGAAGACCGGAAAGCAATTATGGGAGGTTCGTTGGGATGGATCGATGACCGTCCCGTTTTTCGCCGCTTCCAACGGATCATGGATTCGCAGCACGCCGGCTTGCGACGAAAGCCGTGTGTATGTGGTTGGAATTCTCGATGTCTTGGTTTGTTTGGAATCCGAGACTGGTAAGGAATTGTGGCGAATCGACTTCGCGAATCAGTTCGGAACCGGCAAGCCAGATTTTGGGGCTGTGTGCTCGCCGTTGCTCGACAAAGACCACTTATACATTCAGGCAGCGAATAGCTTCCTCAAAATTCAAAAGGCCGACGGGAAGATCGTTTGGCGAACGATGGTCGAAGACGGCGGCATGATGACGGGCGGTTGTTTCTCTTCGCCCGCATTTGCGACCTTGGGCGACCGCCGCCAAATCCTGGTCCAGTCTCGAATCAACCTGGCGGGGATCGACCCGGAGAACGGCAAAGTCCTCTGGCAAACGGAAGTTCCCAATTTTCGTGGAATGAACATCCTAACGCCGATCGAATTTGAAGACTCGGTTTTCACCAGCTCGTACAACCACCAATCTTTCTTGTATCAGGTCCCCTCTTCCTCTGGGGGCAAGAACCCTTCTGAAAACGTTTCCATGGCTTGGTCTAATCCAGCGAAGGGATACATGTCAACTCCGACAGTCATCGACCAACATGCGTATATCTTGCTGCAGAACGGTCGTTTGGCTTGCCTTAGCTTGAAGGACGGCGAGCGGAAATGGACCTCCCCCAAGTCATTTGGCGAATACGCTTCTTTCCTGACTCAGGGGGATCGGTTCTTGATGTTGTCCAATGCCGGTATCCTTCGCTTGATCAAGGCATCGACCGAAGATTGCGAAGTGATCAGCGAACTGAAGTTGCCGGAAATCGATGATTCTTGGGCCCATATTGGTATTGGCACGGGAACCGAAGGCCAAGTTCAAATCTATGTTCGCTCGCTAAATGGTCTGCATGTCTTCGATTGGGTTAATCAATAGCACGGCCCGTCGTCCAAGTTCTCTTGCCGTTGACGGCGGTGGATGCCGCCAGCGTCACGCGAAGTTTGCTTGACTTCCGCAGGTACGGGCGTTAGCCTAGGCCGGCAGGAATTCCCCCGGTGCTCACGGGCGCCGAGAGCCGCTGACTTTTCGTGACGCAATGACTGGCGAGACGACCACAGATTCGAAAACCGATTCGCCAGTAGCTCGAAAAAACGAGACTCCTGGCGACGCATTTGGGACGAGCTTGCCAGCACCGGAACGGCTTTCGTTTGCCTACTTGCTACGGCAGGCTTTGGAAACGCTGAATCTCGAACGCGGAATCGGGTTTACTGTCTGGCGTTGGTTGGTCATGCCGCATCAGGCCAGTCAAGAATTCTTGTTCCACGATCGCGTTCGGTACGTCAAGCCGTTTACCTTTCTCGCGTTGTCTGTGACTTTGGTCACTTTTGTTTCGTTACAGATTTTCGAAGCAGAGGTGAAGCTGGAAGCCGCCGCCCCGCAAATGTCGCAGCTTCCCGAAAAATACCGCAGCAGCTTTCGGTTGGCATTGACTTTGGTGATTCAATACCTCCATGTTTTCTTGGTCATTGCCCTACCCTTTCAAGCTTTCGTTAACGGCTTCGTCTTTCGAAAGACGAAATGGTTTTATCCCGAGCACTTGGTGGTGCTTGCTTACTTGAACTCTACTCAACTGCTGATCAATGCGTCGCTTGTTCCATTATTCCTAGTCAACGAAACAATTTTCAGCATCGTGACATCGTTCGCTGCTCCGCTGTATTTGCTTTTCTCTTTCTGGCGGGTCTATGAGGCAAGATGGTGGTTGGCAGCGATTGGGCTCTTGTGTCACATAATGATTGGCTCAATTGTTCCAGGGCTCGTCGTTGGCTTGTTGTTCGTGGTCATTCACTTTGGTGGCTTCGCTGGCTAAGGTTTTTGGCCGAACCGAGGCGAGCATTCGGATCCTTTTTATGCCAAAGCATCACATCAAGATTTGGGTCGACGCTGATGCCTGCCCTTTCGTTATTCGCGAGATCATTATCCGCACTGGGCTGCGTCTGCAGATCGAAGTTGTTTTTGTGGCGAATCAGTCCATTCGGGTGCCGAAATCCGAATTACTCCGCGTGATTACCGTCCGCGACGGTGCCGACATCGCCGATCACACCATCGTCGAGCAATTGCAAGCCAATGATGTGGTTATTACAAACGACATACCGTTGGCCGCCCGTGTTGTGGAAAAAAACGGTATTGCCATCGGTTCACGAGGCGAGGTTTTTGACGCCAACAGTGTTCAATCACGCCTCGCGTCGCGAAACGTCATGGAGCAACTCCGCTCGGCAGGTGTTGAAACCGACGGCCCTCGACCTTTGAGTCAAAAAGACGTGCAAAACTTCTCGAATTCTCTGGATCGAACGATGACTCGCGTATTGAAAGTCAAATCCTGATCCATCAAGCTCCCGAAAAGTTGACGTCATCAAATACTAAAGTGGGTACCTTCATCGCGCTGTACTTCCAAGGATCGTTGCCCAAAGCCCGTAATGAGCTGAACAGGGTCAACAAATTGCCCGTTACATTCATTTCGCTTACCGGCGCTCCAACTTTTCCACGCTCGATCAAGTGGCCGCGAACTCCCAAAGAGAAATCCCCGGTGGCGCTGTCCGAGTTACCCCCCAACCAACTTGTGATCAAAATCCCTTCTTCCAAATCACCAATCAGTTGATCGCGATTCTTATCACCAAGACTCAGGATTCGATTCGACGGACTTCCGGTCGTGGGCGGCATGCCCAGTTTCCGACCGTAATAGGTATCGATGTAGAAGTTCCGCAGCACACCAGCTTCGATGATTGGCATACTCTTGGCCGCGATACCCTCGCCATCAAAGGGTCGCGATGACAGCCCTCGAACGACCAAGGGATCATCAACGATTGTCAATAGCGGCGAAACGGCCTGCTGTCCAACTTTGCCGGCCCAAAACGATCGACGTTGCTGCAGCGAACCGCCATCCAAGGCACCCAACAAACGTCCCACAATCGAACCCGCAGCCCGCGGATCGACGACCATCGTGGTTTTCTTCGTTGGCCCTTTGCTGCTACCCAACCGATTGTACGCCAATCGCAAAGCGGTATCAGCGACTTCAGCCAAGGGAGGAAGTTCATCGCGATGATGACCACCGCCAAAAAAGGCCTCTTCGGGCCGCTTGCCGTCTTCGTCCAACACGACATCGGAAAATACGAACAGCCCGGTCGTTTCGTAGTTGCCCCGAAAGCCGTTGGTGCTCATTGCCGCCGACTCCCCTTCGGAAGTTGAAACGGCAGCTGTGGTCGACAACACTTTGTCTTGCCCCATGATCCGTTGGTTCATCGTCTGGAGCATTTCCAGACGCTGCTCGCGAGTAATCGAGCTAATGGTACGATCGACCAAGTCCAGGTCCTTCTCCGATCGACCCACGAACAACGCCGGATCGGGGATCACCCGGAAAGGGTCTGCCTGCAAAGCTCGAGTGACCGCGACCGCCTCTTTGATGAACGATCCTAATGATTCAGGTCGCAAATCGTTTGTACTGTGAGCCGAGTATCGACCATCGACCCACAAGCGAATCGATAATCCGCGACTGGTGCTGTCTTCGACTTTTTCCAATACGCCATTGCGCATCTCGAAGTTGACACCATGGCTCCGCGAGACACTGGCCCACGCATCGCTCGCGCCCAACGATGTTGCTAATTCGATCGCCTGTTCGGCGTTTCGCAATAATGCACTATCCATTGACGCCTCCTACAGTCATTTTCGAAACCAACACCGTGGGCATTCCTTGGCTGACCGGAACCGATTGTCCGTCCTTGCCGCACGTCCATCCACCCGAGTCCAACTTGTAGTCGTTGCCGACCATTGTGACGTTCTTTAGAGCTTCCGGACCATTGCCAATGATATTGACGTCTTTGATCGGTGCGGTCACTTTGCCATTTTCAATCAGCCATCCGTTCTTGATATAGAACGTAAAGTCACCTGCGCCAATTTGGACTTGGCCGTTGGTAAACGTTTCCGCCACAATCCCGAACTTGACACTAGAGATGATTTCTTCGGGTGAATGCGGTCCGGACTCCATGTAGGTTGAGCGCATCCGCGGCATCACCACATGCCGGAAACTTTCGCGACGTCCCGAACCAGTCGGCTCCACTCCATAATGTTTGGCACTGATCTTGTCGTGAAGATAACTGGTCAGGATTCCATCTTTGACCATGTAAGTCTTTTCGGTCGTGTTGCCTTCATCGTCAACGTTTAAGGCACCGCGTTCGAATGGTTGAGTCCCATCATCGATAATGTTCACGAACTTGGGAGCCACCTCTTTGCCCAACATCGTGGCGTAGATACTCGTTCCTTTTCGATTAAAGTCTGCTTCCATGCCATGACCAATGGCTTCATGAAGCAAGATGCCCGATGCACCCGCAGCCAACACCACCGGCAACTCACCTGCAGGTGGCCGTCTCGCCTCGAACAACAGCATCGTGCGATCGACCGCCTCTTTGGAAACTTGCTGCAAGCGGTCGTCACTGTACCAACTCAACTCGCGCCGCCCGGCGAGGTTGCTGCTGTGGGCTTGGAGTTTGCCTTCTTTTTCGGCGGTGACCATCACGCCCAATCGACTCATCGGTCGTCGATCTCGGACCACCCGTCCGGTACTATCGGCAATCAAGACTCGTTCGTCGGTATCCGACCATGACACGCCGATCTTTTTGATCGCGGAGTCCAAGTCCCGCGTCAACGATTCCGCTTTCAATAGTAGTGGTAACTTGGCATCAATGCCCACTTGATCCCAAGGCACGTTCGCTTGATAAAAAGAATGGGTCTTACCAAGCGTAAATCGCTGTGGGGCAACGGCGCGATTGCTGCCTTTGGCAATCGCTGCCGCCGTTCGCGCGGCACCCAACATGGATTCCAAGGTCAAGTCTTCTGTAAACGCATAGCCAACCTGATCACCCACGACGACCCGCAGACCAACGCCTTGATCAATGCCCGTCGATGCCGAACTCACCAAACCGTCCTCCAGTCGAACGCTGTTGGACCGCGAATGCTGGAAATAAACATCCGCGAAATCAGCTCCTCCGGACATCATTTCGGCCATGACTTTGGCAATCATCGCTTCATCGATTCCAAACCAATCCCGAAACGGATCGTCGGGTGATTCGTCGATCAGTACCGCGCGGGCAATTGCTCCCGAACCCGCAAATGAGATTGGCAAAGACAACGCAGCAACTCCTGTTAGACTAGCCCCCAACATATCGCGCCGATTGATGCGAGACATCATGACTCCGTGACTTGCCCCAAAAGAATGACCGTCGCACGAACATCGACCTAGCACCGCGCCAAACCGCCTACCGTGCACCGATCCCACCATGCCTTGATGATAACCTTGCGATTCCGCCAGTACAACATTGGTTTGCCGCCAAGATTTGTTATCAAGCACGAAAGGCAGCAGAAATCGGGCAATGGACAAAACCTAAGTGCTCCGTTGTCTTTCCAGAATGGCGAACAAGGCCCCAGTTGAAATGGAGCCACCGGAGATGAGTTTGCAACACCGCCTGATATTTGGCGTCGATCCGATTCCCCAAAGCCACAGTGAGCCGGGCACATTTATGCTCCACCACCATTACCGCCCGCAGATTTTAGAAACCAAGTCGACGAAACCCCATCCTCAACGGTCTTCAATCTGTGGACGTTCTGAATCGGTCGGAAGAATTAACGAAAAAGGGCTCCCACGCTCCTGTCTTTTGACTCGGTCCATGTCTACAATAACGAGAGCAAGGAATTCATATCTAACCGTTCCAGACGATTATTTGTCTCTGACTTGCGATGCGTGACATTCTTCCGCACCTGATCGCAAGGAACTCCCGATCCACCCCAACGGCTGGATCGCTCACTCAGAAACTCTAAATGAATCATGTTCTGGCGCAGTTGAACTTCGGCTTGGATGGAGCCACGGGGATCGCGGTGGGCATTGTCCTCATCATCCCGCTGTTCGTAGCGTTTCTAGTCCTCATGCATTTTTTATTACTTTGGATCCCGGCCTACATGGCCAGTGCCGATGTGAGTTTCACAAGTCTCATTGGGATGAGTCTACGCCGCGTCCCCACTGGGACGATTGTCACAGCCAAGATCATGGCTCGCCAAGCTGGGCTGAATATCGATCAAGATTCGGGAATCAGCACCGAGCGATTAGAAGCCCACTATTTAGCGGGCGGCGACGTCAACAACGTCCTGCAAGCGATCATCGTTGCCAATCGCGCGGGAATCAACCTCGATTTTGATCGAGCAGCCGCGATCAACTTGGCGGGAAGAGATGTTCTGGACGCGGTCCGCACCAGTGTTTCGCCGCGAGTGATCGATTGTCCCGAATTGGGACAATCCCAAAAGACGGTGCTAAGTGCCGTCGCATTAAATGGAATTGAACTACTGATCCGAGTTCGCGTGACGATTCGAACCAACTTGGAGCAATTGATTGGCGGTGCCACCGAGAAGACAATTATCGCTCGAGTCGGCCATGGTATCATCTCAGCAGTTGGTTCCTCGACGTCGCACTTGGATGTACTAGCCAATCCCGACAGTATTTCGACGGTTGTCCATGGACGTGGACTCGATGTGAACACCGCCTTTGAAATTGTCTCGATCAATATCGTCAGCATCGAAGTGGGCGAGAACATCGGCGCTCGCTTGCAAATCGCGCAAGCCGAGGCCGACACTCGGATGGCCTTGGCGGTCGCTGAGTCGCGCCGGGCTGTCGCTATCGCACTCCAACAAGAAATGACCGCCGAATTGATGCTCCAACGCGCTCATATGGTCGCCGCCGAGGCTGAAATCCCAGCAGCATTGGCCATCGCCCTTCGCGCTGGCCAATATTTTGCGAAGGATACACCAGACACGCTCGAGAATCAGGCCGAACGAAAAGCCTTTAGTCTCCGGATCGCGAGATAACGCCCCTCAAGGAACTCACCAATCGTGACTCTCAAGAGTATCATTCCCGCCAAAACGCCAAATTATGTGCTCCTGGATGGACAAACCCGCGTTGGTCCCAAGCTCCTTCCAGCGAACGACCGACCGGAAGTGACGGTCGTTTACGGCTTTTCCGATAAAGAACCCTACGACCGATTCATGGCCAACAGCGACCGTCCCCTGCGCCCGTACCCGTTGGTGACCGGCTACCTGAGCGAACCCGGCCAGCAAACAGATGAGATCCTCCGATTGGTCGTCATCGATGCGCACGGACCTGACGACAAGTGCTTAAGAGCAACCAACTTGCTGTTGGTCCAAGAAGCTCAACAAGGCCGACAGCCACACTTGGCCGACACGCATCGACTGGTGTTTGACGAAACACTTCAAGCGTACACACTTGAATCGAATTCGTAATGGCAACAAGAGTCGTCAACCGTCCGGATTATCCAAGAGTGCTTGGAGTCGCTGACCTAGTAGTCCCGGAAAGCGACTCGGCCAATTCGAGTCCAATAGGCCAACTTGGATCAGATCGACCAAATGCATCCTGTCTTTGATGCGATAACTGTTTAACTTCATCTCGACCAAGGCTGACAATTCGACAATACTTTTTTGATTGATTTCGACCGCCTGACTCACGAGCGGCGCAGGGCTGAGATATTCGGACTTGACTTTGCGCCCAGCGACCAAGACGCGTACGCCTTGGCTGGGCTTGCCGTTGGGCCCATCCAAGAAAACGATGGTGTCCCTGACCTGATCACGAACAAAACCGGCGGCTTGTAGCACTTCGGTCGCTCGCCCCAGATCTTCTTCAGCCAACAATACATCAACGTCCCGAGTATTTCGGACAGTGCCGTCATCAACGGTCGCGACCCAAGCCGCCACCGCGTTGCCCCCGATGACTGCGTAAGGCACGTTTGCCGCACTCAATGCCGCACAGGTTCGATCCAATCGTTGTTGCACCAATTCCACGGCACGAAACATCCTATCAAGGACATCCAGCGATTGCTCGCGTACCAAATTGGTCAATTCGTCTGAGTTCATTCTAGGTATTGCACCAAAAAACGACGATCGTGACGATCCGAAAACGAGCCAAGCACTCGGAACTACGTTCGCCGCATCGTGGAATCGTAGCAATGTTTCGCCAGAACGCAAACTGTCCCGAACCACACACCTTTAGTGACGGCGGCTACTTTCGCGTAAACGTGGACGATCCCATGCGACCGTTACCGATCTTCCGCCAATTTGAGCAAAAACGCGTACGTCAGCGCGGTCTCTTTGAACCGTTCGTCGCGGGCCGACGCACCGCCATGGCCTGCTTCCATATTCGTCTTTAACAGCAGGAGATGACGATCCGTCTTCTTTTGCCGCAACCGAGCCACCCATTTGGTCGGCTCCCAGTATTGAACTTGCGAATCATGCAATCCCGATGTCACCAACATGTGTGGATAGTCTTTGGCTTCCACTTGATCGTAAGGCGAATAGGACAACATGTAGTCGTAATATTGCTTCTCATTGGGGTTCCCCCATTCGTCGTATTCACTGGTGGTCAGCGGAATGGTCTCGTCCAGCATCGTGGTTACGACATCCACAAACGGCACATCAGCAACAACTCCATGGTACAACGATGGCTCCAGATTGATCACCGCTCCCATCAACAAACCACCCGCACTCCCACCTTGCGAATACAAGCGATCCTTGGACGCGTACTTGTGCTCGATCAAGTATTTTCCAACATCAATAAAATCGTAAAAAGTATTCATCTTTTTCAGCAGCTTGCCGTCTTCGTACCATGCTCGCCCCAATTCTTGGCCGCCGCGAACATGGGCCAAAACATAAACAAAACCGCGATCCAACAAGCTGATCACATTTGAATCAAACTCGGGGTCCGTACTGTACCCGTACGAACCATAACCATATTGAAAACACGGAGCCGACCCATCGAGTGGCGTGTCCTTGCGGTACACAATGGAGACCGGAATCTGCGCGCCATCTCGGGCCGCGACGAAGACGCGTTCGGTCTGGTAGTTTTCGGGAGCGAAGTTTCCTAAAATTTGTTGTTGCTTGATCACCTTCGTCTCTCGTTGGTCGAGCCGATACTCGTAGGTCGTCGGGGGTGTTGTCAAGGAACTGTAGTGGTAACGCAACCAGGGTGTCTGACCCTCCGGATTCTCGCCAAGCGCGGCCACATAACAGGGCTCGGAGAACTCGATCTCATGTCGCCCCACGTCGGAAAGCTCCATCAACGTGTCGTCACGCCAAGAAGCGACTTCAATCCGTGTCAACGCGGCCCGCCGCTTTTGGATGGCACAGTATTTCTCCAACAGCTCAAATCCTTCGATATACTCGTCTGCTTGCGGGGCCGCCAACAACTTCCAAGCTTCACGGTTGGTCTCCGTCTCCGAGCAAGTCATCAGTCGAAAGTTCTTTTCGTCCCAGTTCGTGCGAATAACGAATCGATCACCGATGTGATCGAGAGAGTACTCGTGGTCGCGTCGTCGCGGTTCGAAGACCTTGGGCTCCAATGTCGGTTGGTGAGCATCAATCAAACGGAATTCGGTAGACAACGTCTGTACGGAAGCAATGAACAGGTACTTGTTCGACTTGGTTTTCCCCACGCCACAAGAAAACTCCTCATCTCGTTCTTCGTAGACCAACACGTCCTGTGACGAGTCCGTGCCGACCTGATGTCGATACACTTGATAAGGCCGCAATGTCTCGGGATCTTGCCGAGTGTAAAGCAGCGTTTGATTGTCTTCGGCCCAGACCACGTTGCCGGTCACATCCACGATTTCGTCATCGAGTAATTGTCCGGTTGTCAAATCGCGAATTCGTAATGAATATTTGCGACGTCCTACAAAATCGACCGCATAAACCATCAAGTTGTTTTGAGGACTGGTTTGTACCTCACCGACACTGCAATAACTCTGTCCAGCGGCCAATTGATTGACATCCAGCAATACTTCCTCATCGGCCTCCAGTGTCGTTTTCTTGCGGCAGTAGATTGGATACTGCAGTTGTTCGCTGGTCTTTTCGTAGTACCAGTACCCGCGATCGAAAACGGGAGCACTGGTATCGGTCAACTGGATCCGACCTTTCATTTCGGCGACCAGCTTCGATTGCAGGGATTCCGTATCGGCCATCTGCTTTTTGAGATAGTCGTTCTCTTCTTCCAAGTAGCGAATCACTGCCGGATTTTCGCGGTCGCGCATCCAGTAGTATTCGTCAACCCGAGTGTCGCCGTGGATCGTCATTTCGAACGGGATGGTCGCGGCCTGCGGTGCTCGTAAGACCTCCCGCACTGCGGATTCGTCTTGACTATAGCCCGTCGTCACGCCCGCCAGCGCGGCCAAGCCCCAGACGATCACAACAACGCTGCGGCGATTGGCTGGCACAACTGCGGCCAGACATCGCGACAATCCAAAACGGCTGCAAACCACGGACATGCTACTGACTAACTTCATGAACGGACTCCGGTTGAGTTAGTGAAAGCGATTCTAGTATTGCTCGGCGCTTCGCTTCCAACAACACCAGCCGATCGTAAACGCCCACGAAATAGTCGTAGTTGTTGCTCATACCGACAGGCAATTTTGCCTGTTTGATTTGGTCGCACGCTTCTTGAATCTTTTGTCGATTGTAAGGCGGTCGCCAAGCCTGACGCAGTAGCTCTTCATGCTGCGCCAGAATTTCCATTACCTCGGCACGAGTCGGTTTGGCAAAAATTAAGAAAGGTCGTAGCACCCATTCCCCGATGGCGTCGATCGTTGATTCTGGCATCGGTCGTAAGTCCGTACCACCCTCGTTTAGTTGGTCAGTCAATCGAAGAAGCAATAACCAATCGTTGGTCAGATGTCCGTCGCCATTTCCATTATTCGTGTAAAATCGTTGGACCAGATCGTAGTTTGCGGAGCATTCGACGGCAGGTTCGAACAGTGCAAATACATCGAGCCCCTCGATGGCTCGCTTCAATCGGACTTTTTGTTCCTCGTTAAACTTTATTGCACCGTCGGCATGAATTTCTTGCAGTTCATCCAGGAAGCATTGCACACAGATCTCAGCCAAAAGGGACTCGACTGCCAGTCTTTTGTTGGCGAAGTGTCGAGCAAGTCCCAATCCCGACTCCACGTTCTTAACCACGCGTTCAGAGTCTTGAGTTTGGCGAGCGATGGCCAAGTCAGCCGCCAACAGCCCTTGAAGTAGTCGCAACATTTCGGTGTGTGGCAACAAGGTCGTCGCGAGGGACGTTGCGTGCAACTTGCTGACGCGCACTGCAATGTCGGCCGACGCGTTACCATGATCCCACGGCTTTCTATGCATTGAAGCGTGAGGGAACAGGAACGTCTGATCTTCTGCGGAGTAGTCTTGATAAGTCGGATGCAGATCCAGACCAAGTACCGTACGAGAACTCGCGTGATGCACCGCCTCCAGCACATCGTGGAGCGCTTCGACGGTCGTCACAATCGACGTCCAGGCCTCGGGGTCCTGATCGTGGAGAGACTTCACCTCGGAGGGCGATTTATTCACACTGGACGCCCGGTTCAAAGCCTCCAATTCCTTAAGCCGTGACCGCATCGCTTCTCGGTAAATCGGCCAGGCTCGTTCCGCATCGGTAATCTTCGCATCAATTTGATTGACTTGCTCGTGATAATTCGTGTTCGGGGCCGGAACTGCTTGAATGAAATAAAACCACAACAGGAAATACGGCAACGGGAAGAGTATCGAAGCACAGAACAGGACGAGGACCCAATACTGCTTTGCTAGAATTATTGTTCGTCTCATAAGTCGCGCAAACCCTCCGGCTTCGTACAAACGACCAAAGTCTAAGCCACCCCATTTGGCAAAGGAATGGATGGCAAGGGAATGGTTTGGCGGTATGTAGAGAATTTGTGCCAGATCGAGACAGAATCGTTTCTCTCAAATTTGAGGAGCGATGTCGTTCATTCCCCCCACCATCCATTCCCTTGCCAAACAGTCCTCTGCCGACCCTTCCTCTGCCATCTTGTTTGTCAAGATTTCTCAGCCGCCCTTGTGAGAAAAATGGAGCGCCGTTATTCTGCGCGGCCAGTTGTTTGGCAGCGTGTTGACAACCGGAAGAACACCAATTCCCAGCGATTGTTTACTCCGAATGGGACCTGCTTTAAACTTTCTGCGTCTGATGGCCGCGTTTGCGGTGGCGACGATATTGAACTTGAGTTGGCAGGACCAGATACTTCAACGTCCAGACGGGCACGAGCTGTTGGGCTGGGTTGGACTGGGTTCCAACCTCGGGTTCTTCACTTTCGGCGTGTCACTTATTTTGCTGTCGTGGGCGGGGCACAATTTGCCGGCCTCGAAATGGCCGTTCAGTTTGGCGGGGTTGTTGGTGATTTATTTCATTGGGGCACCGACGGCTTTGTATGTGAATTCAACCGCCGCAATTGTTCTTAATTCGGCGGGTTTAACGCTCTTCCATCAAGCATTTTTTGCACAACTGACGGCAACCGCGATTGATGGTAGTGACTTTCGACTTTCGCGCCGTGGCGGCACCATTGGATATGGCATTGCGTTTGCGGTGGCGTCATTTCGTTGGCCCGAGTTATCTATTGGTCTGGTGATCGTGGCCACGGTTAGTTTGCTGGCCCTGATTCGCCCGCAACCGTCACTGGTGGAGACGCTGGTGGACGAAAACGCGGTCACTTCCGAATCCGATGTTACCCAGCGTAGTCGATGGATGCAGATTGTACCGATACTAATTTTGTTTTCGCTGCTGGGGGCATGTGGTCGAGTTTACGATTCGTTTGGCCCTCCGATGTTGCTAGGCACGTGGGACGGGTTGCTGGCGATTGGCAGCTTGCTGACCATTGAAGTCATCATTCTGCCGCTAACCCGCCGCTTGAAGGGGAGTAATTGGGTAGTGGCCTCGGTGTTTGCCTGGATGGCGGCTTACGGTTCATTGTGGTTAGGCAGTCCATGGTTGATCTTTGGCGTGAGCTTGATCAGCATCAACTGTTGTGGCCAAGTTGTGATTCAAGAGCGGGCCCAAGCGTTAGCCAGTAGGGGCAGTGCCAACCTGCAGGCGTTGTTGTTGATTGGAAGCGCCATGGCCGCTGGGGTTGTCTCCACGATGGCGGTCCCATGGCCGCGCAACAGCACTTGGCCAATTTGGGCGTTGGGGCTGTTCACGGCCGTCGTTGCACTGTTGATTGTCTTGGCCACGTTGCCGTTTGGTGGGGTGGGTGCGAACAAGCAACGCGAATCGGCGTATTCGGGCGAACAGCAAAACGGATAGCAAGAGAGGATATTGTCGATGCTGTACTCCCTGACGATTTATCTGGTGTCGGTCCTCATCCTAAGCATCGTAACGATTGCCTTGTTTGGTTGGGACAAGCGTCAAGCGGGACAGGGCGGTCGCCGGATTCCCGAGTCCACTCTTCTGGGACTATCAACGCTTGGCGGCTGGCCAGGCGCCCTCTGGGCCAGCCACGTCTTTCGCCACAAAACCCAAAAGCAACCCTTCCGCGTTCGGCTCTATATGGGCATCACTTTGCATGTGGCGATCGTCGCGCTAATCGCCTACTTCATCTAACCGCGCTTCAAAACCCCTGCCGCAGTCCAAGACGGAGGCCACCGTTTATCAACGCTTCAAGAATTCAATACTCTCCACAATGCTCTTTAGCGGTGCGGGGGAGTGGTCTTGTTCTACGTGGCAGTATTGGACTCCGGTGGCTTGGGCCTTGCGCATGATCGCGGGAATGTCGATTTCTCCAGCGCCGAGTTCCTTAAAGGCTGCCGGTGGGACTTGACCTTCGTTCGTGATAACGCCGGTACCCGCGAGAAGATTTTTCAAGTGAACTTGTGTGATGCGACCTTGCAGGTCCGTCAACAACTTCAATGGATCAAGACCGCCGATCTGGGCCCAGAAGACATCCAGTTCCAAGTCGACCAACTTGGCGTCGAACCGTTTCAAGAACAAATCGAACATCGTGCCGTCACTGCCACCACTTCCCGGAGCGAACTCGAACGAGTGATTGTGGTAACAGAGTCGCATGCCCGCCGCGCGGACTTTTTCGGCGGCTCGGTTCGTGGCTTCCGCGATCGCTCGGCATTTGTCCGCTGTGTCGCGCTGTCCTTGGCCGATGTAGCCAAACACAATGTGCCGCAAACCCAATCGCTCGGCCAACTCGGCGGTCTCGTCGACCGTCGTCACTCCCTCCGCCGACGAGTCCGCGATCGCTCGCCAATCCATAAACGCGCTATGGACCATCAGGCCCAGGTCCCGAGCCATCCCCGCAATCCCGATCGCCGACTTGTCGATCGACATCAGTTCGACTTGACGGTACCCCGCCGCTGCAATCGCCTTCAGTGTGCCCTCGGCATCTTCGGCCATTTGGTTCCGAACCGTGTACAACTGCAATCCAATCCGATCCATGTACGGTAGATCCGCCGCTCGAGCCCAAGTCGGCACATTCCAAAAACTAAGCGCTCCACCCACGGCAGCAAACTTTAGCAACGAACGACGATCAAGATTCGACATGAGCGTGAGCTTTCCAAACAGTGAATCGGGAAGTTGATGAACCCACAAACCACTGCGTCATGGGCGGTGCCATTGTAACCAATCAAGGCATGGGTTGGGAAATGACGGACCGCAAATATCCCTAGGAATCGGCCGCTTGTCGGTAATTTGCCAAGTTCGATTTAAGAACAACAAGCGAGCGTTGGATCGGACGGGTCGAGCCCTATTGATACCGTGTCTCATTAGTGTAATATGTCCAATGTTCTAGCCAGCTAGGCGGGAGAGTGGTCCTGCCATCGCCAGCCACGATCGATCGTTGTTTCACCCAGTATGTTTTAAGTCTTGGTGACTGGCAAATTCCAATACTCGCCAATGCGGCTTCCGCTGCGTGGAGCGCCGCTACAATGGACCATCTTCCATGAACAAAATGACGATGACCGCGACGACTCGGAGAAAGTCCAAGTCGTCGAATCGCTTGACCATGTGGATCCGCAGAATTCATCTCTATTCGGGGTTACTAATGTTTCCGTGGGTCCTGCTGTATGGATTTACGGCGTTGCTATTCAATCGGCCGCATGTGTTGACAGATTCGCGGACAGAAATTCGTCATCTGCAGTTGGATCCGAAGCAGGTTGGTCGGTGGTACGCGGCGGACGAATTGGCAACGTCGGTTGCGGGTGCTGCTTTCGAGGCCGACCAAAACGCGATGCGAGGAAATGAGGAATCGGTCGCGGCGAAGTCGGCGTATTTCAGTGGTACCTTTTCGTACTCGCGCGAGACGGATTCTCATACCGAGACACTAACGATTGATCCGAACTCTGGATCGGCCGTTCATCGAATCACGAGCAAGCCGCCGGCCAACGATAATAAGCCCACGCCCCGAAAGACTGCATTGGCTGAGCCTTTTCCATGGACAGAACATCAAGCCGACGTCCTTGCCGCCGCCGGAGTCGAAGACGCCGAAAAATGGACTCTCCAAAGACAACCTGCGTTGGAGTTTTGGTCGGTCGGCGAATCATCGCAGCTTTATCGTTTCACACCTACGTCACGCGAAAATCGTGGCCGGGGAACCACCGGGCCCGGTGAGGAAGGCGAACCAAACCATCGTGGCCATGCGAGCGGCGATTTGATTGTCGTTGGACAACATCCGCGAGATGTGACCTGGAGAAACTACTTTTTGCGATTGCATACCGCCCACGGTTATCCATTCGAAATGAATGCGCGTTGGTTTTGGGCGATTACCGTTGATGCCATGTTTGCGTGCATGGTCTTTTGGGGCTTCTCAGGGCTAATCATGTGGTGGCAAATCAAACGCACCAGAATGTTGGGAGCGATTGCCATCGTCATCAGCATGGTTCTGGCAGTTGGTCTGGCGATCGCCATGCATTGGGAGATGGTTCACGGTTAGGCCGCAGTTCATAACTCGAATGGGAATCAAGTTCGGCGTGCGGTTTTGCAAAAAGGTTTCTAGCGATAGAACCGAAACCCAGCGAAGAAGTTATTGGTTTGATAGGCCGCGCCAATACCCATCGTGTCGCCACCGACGGACAATCTAAGGTCCACTGGGGTCATGGCAAAATACCGATACTCCGTGAAGAACTCGGCTCTCGGAGTGAGCGGGATTGCTACGCCGCCGATACCCTGATACGTAAAACTGGGGTACCGTAGGCTTAGCCCCAGATCGTTGTCTGGTTCAAACATTTCGGCATCAAAAAACGAGAAGCCTACGCCGCCGCCGATGTATGGTCGGATTCGACCTAAGGGCATGTCGAGCTTCAAATTCGACATGGTCGCATAGCTCTTGATTCCACGATCCAACGGTGCAGACAGATCGTCTATCCCCAAATCGGAGATATCCAAGCGAATGCGGTCCCATTCGTTCGCGCGATACGTGAACTCCTGCTCGATCGACAGGTGCTGGCTCAATCGTAACCCAACAGCGCCGCCAACGGCGAATCCGTCGTTCGACTCGAGCAACATGCTGATCGGTTCACTTAACAAGCTGGACTCGAGCGCCGCAACCTGAACGTCTTGCAGCAATACGGCTCCGCCGTGCAATTGAAGATAGGGTTGCGGATTCTCCAGCAAACCGAAGCGACCAAAGAGCGGCGGGGCAGACGAACCGTTGACGGGCGTTGCGTCCCAATAAACATCTTGCGGCCATGCTGAGGACAGATTGAAAGCCGAACAGGCCACAAACAGCAGGGCGGCAACCAAATGACGAGCGAGTTGGCAAATCATGCGGTGAAGATCTGTCTTGAAGTTTCAAGTTGAAGCGACCAGCAAGCGGTTACCCGCCAACGGCCACCAAGTGACGCGGACGGGTTCATTACAGAACCGAACGCAATGCGTCAACGCGATTGTTGATCTTCGCTAGCAGGACTCCAAAAAGATGAGTTGCCAGGAAGGCAAAGAGCTCAACCAGCGGATCGAGAAAATTTGCAGAATTGGAACTTCGTTCACACTTGCAGTCGCTGCCGAACAATTCGCAAGTGGTACTCGATATGACCGACCAAGATATAAGCCAAAGCCCGAACGGTAACCGGATGCCCTGATGCCACACCTCGGTGATCCCACGCCGCCGGCTTCAAACGATAGAGTAAAAGAAGATTGGCTTGACGACACAACACTAGCTCATCAACCAAAATCGCCAACGACGGGCTGTCGTAATCGAAGTTGTTCACGTAATCATTTTGGTCCATGCCGGGAATGGGTTGCAAGTCAGCAGCGGCAAAGCGATGCAAACGATCGGCAAAAATCCGTTCGGCATCGATCAAATGGCCGACTACCTGCTTGAGCGTCCAGGTGTACGGCGGATGCAGCTTGGTCGCTTCCGTTTCAGAGGCCCGACGAAACACTGCCCGCAGTTCTTCAATCTGCTGCTTCGCGAGATCCAAAACATTTCCCGGTGGTACATGACGAATGTAATTGTGGTAATACTCGAACGATTCGTCGGGTTCGGGAACTCGCAGATGATTTTCGGTGCTCATCCAATCTTTATCCTTCAATAGAAATGACATCGACAAAGGTGTCGTAGAAGCCACTGCCTCCACCCCAGTCTGTCGGCTCTTCGGGTGTCAACGTGTTGGCAGAAACAAAATTCCCCATGGCATCTTGTAGACCGCCAAATGGCATCCACGCAATGCCTGGCTGCACTCGTTCCGAGTAACGTAGCTGGGCCGCAATCTGCCCTTGTTCGTTCGCGACCCATACCAATTCACCGGGTTTCAAGTTTCGCGAAATCGCGTCGATTTGATTCAGTTCCACGTACAGCGTTCCCTCGCGCTTCCGATGTCGTTCGACGTGACCGTAACTGGAATTCAAATAGTGTAACGTCTTGCCAGAAATCAACTGAAGTTTGCCAGGTGGCGTTTGGCGAATCTCGCCACGAGCCGGCAACGGATCGAGCCCTTGGTCCAACAACGACTGCGAGTAAAGTTCGGCTTTTCCGGACCGTGTCGGAAAACCGCCTTCAGCGAACGGTAGCCAATCACGCTCCGGATTGAATCGCACGAATCCTTCTTCCCACAATCGTTCGTAAGTGATTGGCGCGATCCAGGGATGATTGCTGTTCAATGCCGTGCGAATCAATTGCTCGTCGCTCTCGAAGAGCCAAGGTTCCGTACGGCCGAGAACTCGCGCCAATCTCCGAAACAACTCGGTATTGGAAACCGATTCACCAACGGGGTCGATCGCCGGACGATTCATGGCCAGGTAATGATGTCCCCAAGCGGGAACGATGTCCAAGTGCTCGATCTGGCTTGTAGCTGGTAACACAAGGTCGGCATACTTCGCGGTCTCAGTCACGGTTAGATCGTGGACAATCGTGAACAAATCTTCGCGTTGCAAGCCCCGCACGATTTGTTGCTGGTTGGGGACGCTTACGACCGGATTGCAGTTGTAGACACATATACTGCGAATCGGCGGAGATAATGAAGGATTGCACAAGTCATTTCCCAAGTCACGCATGTTGAGTGAGCGGACATTGGGACGGTTATGTTCCGGAAGCAAGAGTCCTGGAATGTTCAGTGTGGAAAACTGCAAGCCGTGGGTCGAGCGACTAAGGCCGCCTCCTCGCTGTCGCCAAGCTCCAATCAAGATCGGCAAGCAGGCAAGAGTTCGAAAAATCATGGCCCCGTTGTGGTGGTGTTCCGGGCCGATCAATGGACGCAGCAACGAGGGTGCGGTTGTGGCGTATTCTCGCGCAAACCGTTCGATTGTAGGCGCATCCAGTCCGACGATCTCGGCGACGGCATTCGGTGAGTACTGTTTGACTCGTTCGACTAATTCTTCGTAGCCGATGGCGTATCGTGAGACATAGTCATGGTCCACCAAGTTATCACGGATAATCACATGCATCACGGCCAATGCCAGCGCGGCATCACTGCCAGGTCGAACCGCCAAGTGCCAATCGGCTTGCTCCGCCGTACGTGTCCGAATCGGATCGATGACGACAATCTTCGCACCACGTGACCGAGCTTCGGTGATGATCGGCCATAAGTGCATGTTGGTCACGATTGTATTGGTTCCCCACAAGACGATGTACTTGCTATGGACCAAGTCCTCGGGGTCCACGCCAAAGCCAATGCCTTGAGTCGTCGCAATGCCGGTCCCTGCAACTTCGCCACAGATGTTTCGTTCCAGGTTGGTGCAACCCAGCAATCCGAACAGACGTCGATCCAGCGAAGACATTTGGATCAAACCCTGGGTCCCGGCGGAACTGTATGGCAAGATCGCTTCCGCTCCAAATTGGTTAATGATCGAGTGCCAACGTTCTGCGACTTCCTGCAAGGCTTCGTCCCAAGAAATCCGAACGAAACGCCCTGCCCCTTTCGCACCCACTCGCTTCATTGGATACAGCAAGCGTTGGTCGTGATAGACGCGTTCTAGGTAATGATTGACCTTGGCGCAAAGCGTGCCACGAGTGAATGGATGATCGGGATTGCCCTGTAATTTCTCGGCGCGACCGTCTTTGACACTGACAATCCAGGAACAGGTGTCGGGGCAATCGTGCCCGCAAGCACCACGGACGATTGATAGAGACGGAGTTGAGTGGGCCATCGATCGACTCTGTCAAGTAGTTGGTGTTCGTGTTCCAAGGAATGGAATGTAGCGTTCGTCCAAGGAAGCCGGTAGCCCCTGCGGGCAACGCTGTGACGCACTTTTTTATGCTCACGTTCAGCACTTGTGTCGGCCCTTCAGGCCTTTTTTGGACGAGGCTCCACTCTAACCGGTGGCTTGCGCCGACCGGCTAAGGTTGTTTCGGCCCATTCGGGCCTGTTTTCTTCAGACAGAATGCTTCACAGCGTTGCCCCTGCGGGCTACGCCGTGAAGGATTTCGTTCCTTCGATTTGTGTCGGCATTTCAGGCCTTTTCTGATTGAGGTGCTATCCTAACCGGTGGCTCGCGCACACCGGCAGAGGATGTTTCGGCCCATTCGGGCCTGTTTTCTCCAGAAAGAATGCTTCACAGCGTAGCCCCTTCGGGGAGTTCTACGGTAACGAAACGAAATGTCAACCGTCAATTTGCGAATCGCCTGTCATTGGCTCCCACCACCGGGCGTTGGCAACGTTGATGGTTACTTCACTCGTGACCATTGCATGATCCAGTTTTCTTCCCAAGTCGCTCCTGCGTCTTTCGAGACAGCTTGATACCACCGACATGAATTGGGGGTGATTTGATCCCAGACACCTTTGACCAGCATCTTCTGGTCACCTTCCGACCAGTCGGATGTGAATGTGCCAACTCCATCGACGAACACGCCGGTCTGCCCAGGTGTTGTCAATACGCCGCTTTTGCCGTTGACCCAATGATCGGACCAGATTTTCTGCTGAACATCCAACAGTCGAACCCCGATGCCGGAGAAGTCACGTGCCGGAATGCGCAATTCTTCGATGCTGCCGATCCCACCGAGAACCGTCCAGCAGGTGGCTTCGCTGGCGAATTCGTCCCACTCGTTGGCTTCCGGCTTTTTGCGCCGATTGTGGATCTTCCACTCGCCGGCCAAGAAGTCGAAGTCGCCAGGTTTCCCGACATGCTTGGACTCCTGAACTAGATCTTGAGCCGTGACTCGGTCCATTCCAATTCCTCCTAAAAGTAACCCCGCAGCAATCCCAAGAACCACGCGACGCTCCAATAGACTCTCGTCCGGTGATTTAGGGCCACATTGAATCGCCATCACACAAAACTCCCAATCCAAATCGCACCGTCGTTGCCAGCCTGCGTCCACCACAAGGATAGATTCGTTCTGGAACCTGTAAAGTTCCAGTTCTGTTAATTATGATAGAACCAGATGGAATCCGCTTGGAGCAAACAGACGCCGAAAGTGATCTAACGATCTGACTCGTACAGCTTCGACAAACGACTAAACTTGTCTCTGCGTAGAATACGCAGTCATTTCCAGGAGCCATCCATCGAATGAAACGAACACTGTGGGCCACGCTCGCCTTGGATCGCCGCCAGCCGGCGACGCTGCAGGACCAACTGAGTTCCTCGCTACGTGAGGCGATCCAAACCGGTTCGATCTCGTCCGGGACGATGTTGCCTTCGACCCGCGAGTTAGCAAGCGAATTGGCGATCTCGCGTAATACAGTCATCGCCGCCTACGATCGCTTAATGGGCGAAGGGTATCTGGAATCAAAACCTCGGTCTGGAATCATGGTTCGCGAGGGATTGGGTTCTTTCGGTATTGCGGTGGCCCCAACTTCGAAGACGGATTCAAGGCTATCCCTCAAAAGGCGATTGAAGTTCGAGGTCCCCCTGCCAAAGCCGTTTCATCCGTGTCAGCCCGATGTGAACCTGTTTCCGATGTCCATGTGGAATCGGATGCGGAACCGAGTATTGCGACGATACGGAGCAGGGTTGTTGCATTACCAGTCCTCGTTTGCGTTGGGATGGCCGGAGTTACGCCATGCATTGGCTGAGTATTTGCGCAGCAATCGCGGCGTCCAATGCGGTTGGCAAAACATCGCCATCACCTCCGGCTCGCAACAGGCTCTGTTTCTTTTGGGGCAATTGTTGCTGAAACGATCGAGTGTCGTGGCTTGCGAAAACCCTGGGTACGTCGGGGCTCGGGCGGCCTTCCTTCATGCAGGAGCCAAGCTTCGTCTGTTGCCCGTTGATGAGTTGGGTGTCGTGCCGCCGCAGAAAACAGGTCAAGTCGATTTGGTCTATGCAACTCCGTCGCGACAATTTCCGACTGGTGCCACGCTGCCGGTAGCGCGACGAACCGCCTTATTGGAGTACATACAACGAGCGGGGGCTTGGATGGTTGAAGACGACTATGATTCTGAGTTTCGCTACACGCGACCGCCGCTACCTAGTTTGCACAGTTTGGATCGTTCCGGACGAGTCATCTACTTGGGCACTATGAGCAAAGTGTTGTTGCCGACGTTGCGGATTGGGTATCTTGTTCTGCCGGATTCGCTGGTCGCTGGTTTTGAATCGCTGCGTTTGGTAACGGAAGATCATGGGCCGATGATCGACCAAGCGACTTTGGCCGAGTTCCTACTTCAGGGAGGGTTTTACTCGCATATTCGTCGCTGTCGCAAGAATTACGCGAAAAGGTTGGAGGTTTTCTTACGAGTCGCCGAGCAGTTGCGTTTGCCGCTCGAGTTTCGCTTCACGGACGGAGGGATGAACCAGACCGGATTGTTCCATGATTCGTCAACGGATGACGTCGCCGTATCGAAGGCACTTTCGCAGGCAGGCTTGGATGTTCGGGCCTTGTCTCATTATTCAAGCAACACGAAGCAATATCGGCCAGGGCTCGTGTTCGGATTTACAGCCTTTTCGCCGGCGACGATTCGAAATTCGCTGAAAGTTGTAGCGCAGGTGCTCGAAAAATTTGCGTGAACATCGTGGATAGCGACTCAACAGCCGCGGCAAGTCGGTGGAACTCGAAGTATCTTCGGAACTTTGGTATCATCAAAGCCATCAGATTGGCGTGGACCGAGGTGCAATCCACGAGACGATCGACAAGCAATAGACTGGAGTGACGCTCATGTTGTATTGTTCAATTCGTATTCTTCCAGGTCTGTCTGTGTCTTTTGCCACGTTCCTACTCGTGCTTGGAGTTGCCACGATTGGCCAGAGGAACGATTGCCTGGCCCAACAGCCTTCCACGAGGACAACGGCAACGACGACGGCAAACCCGCTTGATGTCGCGCAACTTCTCAAGAAAGTTCAGCAGAATGTTGACCTGAGAGGTTCAGGTGGTGAACCGGGATCCGCTTACCATGCCCTGCATATTGTGTACTATCGGCTGCAGCCCGGTAGCAGTCACGAATTCGTGTTCCAGAGAGATGAGGCATGGTTGCCTGTGATTTTGAAGTCCATAGGGTATCGCTCCAACATCGATCAAGCGCCGGGCGACATCCCATACGAGTTTTTTCCGTATGATGTCGCCTGGCTTCTGGGCGAGTTTTGCCAAGGTGACTCCCTGGAAACGATTCGTGAGGTTGCGGAAGCCGAGGATCAGCATCCTTTGGCTCGTTTGGCATGTTACGTGGCCCTGGTGAGAAAACAATATTCGTTCGACGTTGAGAAGTTCGCCGAGTTTGTACGAACCGAGGAAGACCGGGAGCGGAGAATCATCGGCATCCTTATGCTGCGTTGGTATGGAGGGGACAAAAAAGATCTGCTTCTGAACTTGATGTCGGACGATGACGTTGAAGTTGCCACTGCTGCCGCATGCGCGCTGACGGATCTAAAGCCAACCGCCGCGATAACGAAATACTCCGAGTTGTTGCAGGTCCGACAGTTCGAATCGCTAGTCTTGATTCTGCGGCAGCTTTCGGAATACCCGCAACAGTCCGCCAGGGACTTGCTGGAGCGGTTGCTTCGCGAGGCTCTTGACGGGTCTCGGCATGCAGTGCACCTTGGCAGAATTGTTGACGCATGCGCGGACGGGTGGGGCATTGAGCAACGCCGATATCGCACGTCGGACATGGACAGTGACAAACTGCAAGGCCAGCGAGTCTTGGAACTCGTTGAGCAATTGAAGGTTCGGCAGTCGGAAAACCGGCGCAAGATCGACGCTCAACTTGCCAACTGCCGAACCCAGCTCGAGGTTGCTGAAAAAATCGAGGCCATTCGTCGCGACGAATACAAACGAGTTCTGCTTTTGCAAAGCGATTTGCTCGTTGACGCCACGGTTGGCGAACGCGCCAAAATCTTGCTCGATGCCTCCAGCGACGAGGTGGCGGATTTGCGGCAACAACTTTTGGAAGTAGAGTCGTTAGCAAAAGACTTCGATCAACAACGTCCACGTTTCGATTGATGCTGGGGGCGAATCTCACGGACTTCCAATTCGCATGACATGGGAACGATTTCAGGAATAAGCAAGTTTGAAGAATTACGATCGAAACACCCACGAGATCGTGTTGGTCAATGCGAATTCGGGCACAAGAGCGACTCGTCGCCGAGTCGATGCGTTGTTTCGTCGAGTGTGCGAAAGTGGGCTCGTGATTTACACCCGGAGCAGTCAAGAAACGGAGAAGGTCGCTGCCCGTGCCAGCGGAGATGGGATCTCACGTTTGGTCGTGGTGGGTGGAGACGGAACCTTGCATCATGCTGTCAACGGACTACTTTCGGTACCTGACACTCGAACCAAGTTGGCCATTCTGCCTCGGGGGACTGCCAACGACTATGTCGCAACATTGCGTCAAGTCACTGGAGCAATTCAGAGTCGCTCGACAACTGTGGATGTGGGGTTGATTGAAAGTGGCACGTTCCAACGCTATTTTTTGAATGTGGCGGGCCTTGGCTTGACGGCCCATACGGCGCAAGCAGCGAAGCCCGCTCCGTGGCTACCGGCGCGTGTGCGTTACACGGTGGGGCTGATGCGGACGTTGGTTTATGGCTGGAAGCATTTTCAGGCGATGTTGCAATTGGATATGGAGCCAGTATCCACTAAGAACATTCTCACGCTCTCAATAGCGATTGGCCAACGCGAAGGCAGCTACACCTTGGCCCCAACCGCCCGAATCGACGATGGACGATTCAATGTGCTGTTGGCAACGGACCTTCGGCGGCGCGACGTCTTACGATACTTGCCCGGTTTGATGGTTGACAAATTGCCGCAGGACGACCGACGAGTGGAATATTTGGCTGCGAGTCGTGTTACCCTCACACCTCAAACACCCGTGCACCTTCACTTGGACGGCGAAGTTTATGGCAACGGATTGTTGGAAGGCGGGGAGAAAATTACGGTCCGACACGCGGCGCGACTAGAAGTTGAACTGATCGAACGTTAGAAAACGATTTTGTTGTCGAGGGCACGAGGAACGCGAAGGCGCATTGAGATAGGAAGATGCATGAAGATACTACCAACTTTGGCGACGTGGGTCACGATTTTGGTTTGGACGGCAATGGCGGTATGGCTGGGGTTTTGGCCAGATGAACTGCTGTCGGCGTTCGGCGTTCACGAGTATCCTCCCCCGATTCGGACGGAGATTCGAGCTTTTTATGGAGGCGTGCAGTTGGCCATTGCAACGCTAATGTTGATCTATTGGATTCGACGTGACTTGTTTACCTCGCTTCTGATTGGTGGCTTGCCTTTGGGGCTTTCCGCGTTAGGACGCATTGTTGGAATGGCCTGGGACGGTTTTTCCCTACTGCATTTGATTTTGGCCATCCTGGAGTTTTCCGGAATACTCTTTTGCTTTTTGGGAATTCGAATTCTCCTTAAGACAAATTGCCCGGCTAAATTAGGTTAGAATATGATTTGACGCAGTTGACGGGCGAGCGAGGCCGGAGAACACAATCCACATGCACGAAATCGATTCCGAATTGCATCGAGAAGTGCTTCAGCGACTTCGTTTGGCGCGGTCAGGGGACGAGAAGTCGAGAAACGAGATCTGCCTGCAAGTTCAAGGCTATCTACTGGCATTGGCCCAAAGCGAGAACCTGGGCTATTTACAGGGAAAGGTGAACCCTTCTGACATTGTGCAACAGACAATGACACGGATGGTGTCGGGATTGAGTGATTTTCGCGGTGAATCATTGCCCGAATTCTATGGGTGGCTGCGAACCATCATGACCAACGAACTGCGGAACCTGGATCGAGATTGGCGTCGGGAGTGCCGCGATCTTCGTCGAGAAGTACCCCTGGGTGAATCTCGCAGCGGTCAAGCATTGGGACTGATGGATCAAAACCAGACTCCAAGTGAGTTCGTATTGGCCCAAGAGAAGATCTTGCGATTCTACCAGGCTCTGGGGCAGTTGCC
The DNA here is from genome assembly GCA_016794985.1 of Planctomycetaceae bacterium. Classification (GTDB taxonomy): domain Bacteria; phylum Planctomycetota; class Planctomycetia; order Pirellulales; family Pirellulaceae; genus M30B19. The sequence goes on from JAEUIQ010000075.1 coordinate 180,042, forward strand.
GTCAGAGTATCAGCAAGTCATCCGCCTGCGGAGTCTGGAGGAACTGCCCTTTAAAGAGGTCGGAGATCAGATGGGGAAAACCGAAGGAGCAGCAACCAAACTCTGGTTTCGTGCCATCGTGCGTTTTCAAGAGGAGTTGGACAAGCTCAGCGATTCGCAGGGGCTTTAGCTCGCAAGACTCGCTTCAATTTGGTGAGAACGCGGCGTGGGAAAGTTGCGGATGATTTCCGAGTTCCGATTCTAACTTCGAGTCCGAACGCCATTGTTCTTGAGTGATCCAACCGCGTTGAATGGCCTCGGAGATCCATCCTGCGGCTTGATTTCGAATTTGCCCATAGTTCTCCGAGTCCTCAAGTCCCTTGTCCTTCATTATCATCAGGGTCAAGACCAGAGATTGTGTGGCTGGTAAGACATTCGGGCGGGTTCTGCCACCAGAAGTTGGTATCGAGATTTTGTGAATTTCGTTCGCAATCGAGAAGGCTTCAGTGTAGTTCCCGGAACGCGCCATCCAAGTCGCCCATTTCGTGTACTGGACAGACCATTGATTGGCAAGAGCCGCCTTCTCTTGCGGGTGAATCCTCATGCGGAGAATCTGATTCATGTGGTCCTTGGCAGCAAGAAGAGTTTTGCCAAAAGTTCCATCGTCCGTCATTTCATTGAGGACGGACAATTGCAACAGTACCGCTTTCGCCCACGCGATTGACGATTGGATATTGGTAGGGTAATCCTGTAACAATTGGTCCGCCAGCGGGATCAAGGTTTCAACCGTGGCTGTCGTCGCTGTCAAGTCGTCCATTCGCCAGTATGCCGCAGCCATGGCTGTAATCGATTTGACTTCCTGTATCTTCTGACGCGGCAATTTTCGTTGCTGAGAAAATCGCAACTGGCTCGCTGTTCGAGCATTGGTGGCGGAATTCTGAAAATCGCCTTCGAGCAGATCGATGTGAGCCAACCACAAGTAGGTTTCTTGGACCTCCAGTTTGATGAGATCAGAATCGGGAGTCTCGGATTGCAGTTCCGATAGTTGAGTGCGAGCCAGTCCCAGTTGTTCTCGCATCGCCGGAATCGCTCCGATGACAGAAAGAATGGAAACTCCCGTTAAGTGGTCGCGTGCCAACTCCAAGCGAATTCTCTGGACTTGTTGGCCCGCGGAGTTTGCGTGCTCCAACTGTTGGAGGCGGCGCCGGATCACGGACTGTTGTGTCTCCCAAGCCAAAAGATAGTTGCCATTCGATAGATAACTTCGAGCTAACTCGCTTTGATTCAAGATCAACCATGACTGGATTTGCGTTTGGCTGTATTTGGCGTCGAGAGATGAAACAAGTTTCGCGCCGCGTTTCTCAGCTTGTTCGTGATTCCGAATCGAACGATCGTAACGGCCAGCGACCCGATTCGATCGTCCTAGCGCTAAATCCAGGCGGAATTGACTCCACTCTCGAAAGTCCGACTTTGAGTTCTCAGGTATGGCGCCCACCAAAGTGTCCAATTGGTCCAGCAACACGAGAGATCGATCCGGTAAATCCAATTCATTGAATGCTTGCCCGGCAGACAGAAACAGCTCCAGCATTTCCTCGCGGTCGCGGTCGGTCGAATCTCCCGCCGCAAAAATTCTCTGGAGTTCGCTGGCGGGAATGGCTACCTGTAATCTCTCGAACTCCGCGACCACGTCTGGGAATCGGGCCAGCAATGCATTGATCTGCGCCAATCGATTAAGAATACGAATGGTGTCGCGTCCGATGTTTGGATTTCCTGGTTCTTCCGGAAGTAGGGTCCGGTGTATGGCCAATAGTTCATGAAGCATTTCGAACTGTTGAGGCGTAATGGCCTCCGTTTCCGGGATGCTGTGTAGTACTCGATCCAAGGCTACTGAAAGCTGTTCCAAATGACGTTCGGCGCGGGTTCCCTGCTGCAGGGCTTGGTGTAGGCTGGCGCGGGCATTAGCCCACTGCCACCAAGCAATGGAAGTTCCAGAAAGGAGGCTTACCATCGTGAGTGCAATCAAACTGCTAACGAAAGGCTGGCGTCGAATTTTTTGGGCAAGTGCTTGAAAGAAGTGTAACCGCCTGGCTTGAACGGGACGATGATCCAGCCAGCAACGCAAGTCTTCGGCGAAATCGAACGCGGTACGATATCGCTCTCGCGCTTCGCGTTGAGTGGCCTTCAAGCAAATGGCAACCAAGTCGGTAGGGATATTGCGACGAAATCTTGTCGGGGACGGGAAGTTGGATTCGGAGACAGCCTTGATGGTCCCTAGCGGCGTCTCGTGTTCGAAGGGCAAGCGTAGCGTCAATAGCTCGAACATAATCACGCCCAAAGAATAAATGTCCGTGGCGGTCGTCAGTTCCTGAGAATTGGCTTGCTCTGGGGACATGTAATTTGGTGTCCCCAAGACCGTGCCATCTTTGGTCAGTTCCAGCGAATCGAAACCCAGCGAGGCTAATCCGAAGTCGGTTATCATGACACTCCGCGGTTGCTGGCTATCAATTTCCTCGGTGTCGCTGGCTTTCTGCAGCATGATATTGGACGGCTTCATGTCTCGGTGAATGACGCCGCGTCGGTGCGCGTGTTCCAAGGCTTCGGCCAAATCAATGACCAGTTTTGCGATCAAGCGAAAGTCCGGCGGTGTGGTTTGCCTCTTCAGCCACGCCGACAATGAATCTCCTGTACAGTATTCGAAAGCCAAATACATCAGCGAGCCAACCGTTCCCGTCGCATACAACGGTACGATGTTGGGATGTCCAAGTCGTGCGACGGCTCGAGCTTCACGCTCAAATCGAATCCTGGCTCCGGAGTTAACAACTACGGATGGGCGGAGAATTTTGAGAGCGACTTTTCGTTGTAGAACAGGGTCCGAGGCCAGAAATACGTCGGCAAAACCTCCTTGACCAACGTGTCGTTCCAAACGATAAGGGCCAAAGTACTCTGAGAATCGGCCGCTCGCAAATGAACCGAACTTTTCTGCTCCCGAACCTGAGCTGTCGTTTGGTTCGCCGACCATTCCTGTCGATTGATGCAGCGCTTGTCGCACTTCATCCAAAAACCGAACTGCGGCAAGTGCTTTTTCCACTTCCATTGGATTTGCCACCGGATCGTCTGAGACATCCGAGTGAACCATTCCTCGTATTGTTTGTTCGTGTTCGAGCAGCGACGAGATAGACTTGGACTCACGATCAATCATCACTAAAAACCTCGTCGGCACCAACGAAATATCGAGCTTTAGTATTATTGAAAAAAAGCCGTTGTCATAGACACCACCGATGTCACAGGCCCGACAGAAATTCTTTGTGAAAAAAAGTCTGACGAATGGGAGAAATGTCAACTCGGCGGTTTCATTACCTCTGGAGCGACTTTTCGGCTGAATGAACGCGGTCGAATGGTGACATTTTCGGGACGGCAGGAACACCTTTAGAAACGGAGAACTTTCAATGGCACTTGTCGAGATCAACAACACGGCCGCGAACCGCTCGTCCCCCAAGGCAAAATTAGCTTTCCTAATCGCCTTTGGGATTACTTGGATTTCATTGCAGTTGGCTGGTCAACCAATCTATGCGGGGATTGTCGTATTGCAGAGATATAGCTACGCGGGAGTCTATGGTTTTGCGGGTTCCGGCGGTGTGGTTCTGGAAAGCGATGTGGAGAGCTCCTTGGATCAGCTAAGTGGCGGGTTTGGGTTTGGCCACAATTTCAATTTGCACCTGACCGGTTCGGAACCAGCTGCGACCGGGGCAGCGCGCGCCATTGGTTCACTGAACGCAAGCGATATGGTGACGGTCGGCACCAATTCTCTCCAGATAACTGGTTCTCGAACCGCTAGTGGAATGGTCCAATGGTTAGCGGGAAACGGCAATGGAATCTCTAATCTAATGCAGGAGACTCGCGTCCGCTTTAGCGTTTCCGGAGAGAATCTTAACTATTCGTTGACTGGTTCTTTTGATCCCGGAGATACTGCGGGCGATCTGAACACATTTAGCTTGTATCGTCCGTTTACTGCTGATCAATTGTTCAACATTTCGAGCGCTGGAACGCTGCATGAATCCGGAGTTCTGCTCGCGGGACGAACCTATGAGCTCCGCATGAGATTGAATGACAACTTATCAGCGAATTCGGGGTCACGTGGACCATTCTCAGACGCAAGTGGATTAAATTTCAATTTTCAAGTGTCGGCCGTTCCAGAGCCCAGCAGTTTTGCGTGTTTGCTTGCCATGAGTACGATCTTCTTGGCTGCGCGACGAAGAAAGATCTGATACTTCGAAATACGCCAGAATTGGCTCGTTGAGTGCTGCCGAATGGTGGGGCTTTGCGCATCGATTCTAGCACTGGTGAGCACATTGAAATCAAAGACGGGCATCCCCGCAAGTAACGTTCGCACAAAGCCGTCCAGGGCTAGTTCAACACTTTCATCATTTCCGCAAAAGAAAGAAGCTGTCCACAATGCATAAGGTTCCCAAACATATCCGATTGTTCACGTGTTGGGTCGCATTGCTCTTCACGGCATCGTCGCTAAATGTCGCTTGCGGGCAAATCCAAATCAGTCAATTTGGTTCGTCGCTGTTTATTCTCGGCACTGCTGGAGATGAAAACGTTGGTATCTTGAATTGGTCCGAATTGGACACTGATATCGAAATCAGAAACTACAACGGCCAGCAAGTCCAATCGCTCTACTTCTCCAATGTCGAGAACATCTACATTGACCTATTGGAAGGAAACAACGTGGTTCAATGTCCGGGCTGGGCAGTCAATGTGTTCACTACCGTCGTCGGAGATTTAGAAATTCAGACTCGGCAAGGTCTGGATTGGTTTTCCCTGGCTGGTATTACCGTCGGAGGTCACTTGGTAATCAACGCCGGCGACGGCAACAATCAGTTCACTTACGGGATGTGTCATATTTCTGGGGACTTGACCATTACGTCCGGCAGTGGACAGGACACGATGAATTGGGGACTCGGCGCAGAAAAGGCTGGCGGAGAAATCTTCGGAAATGTTTCCATTCGAACGGGTGGTCAAATCGACGGTGTCGAGTTTCGCCGGTTTACGCTTCACGGAAATCTGTATTTCGACGCGGGTGATGGAAACGACTCTTGCAAATTGAATGAGACCACATTTGGCAACTTTGAATTCATCGGTGGCATCGGAGATGATTGGTTTAGGGCTGAATTCGCCAACTCAGGAAACTCGCTTTTGTTGTCGACGGGTTCCGGGGTCGATAATATTGTCATTTCGGATTTGTTCGTTACGACGCGGCTTGATGTTGGCAGCGGGTCACAGGCGGACACCATCAGTTTGAATGATGTCGAGACTCCGGGCACGTTCAAAATGTCAACGGGGACCCACAATGATTCCGTCGCGCTAAGCCACCTCAATGTCAACAATTTGGTGGTCGATCTCAGTGGCGGTAATGATTCCTTGAACCTGACAAGCTGCCAATCGGCCACCTCCGAGTTGGCTGGTGGGGTTGGTACAGACAGCGGAACGAAATCAAACTGCCTGCTCGGAAATCCGGCAACCGTAACTGGCTTTGAATCCGGAAACTTGAACTAAAATTCATGCCTCTTGTCAGGTGGACCTAAAACTCACTTTTCGGCGGGGTTCGTGCAATGGTCCAACATGAGGGATGTTGCTGCATGCCGATGTGTGGGTAATAGGAAACGGCCTTCGGCGCGGACAACAGAATCAAGGTCGTGGCCAATCCGGCCTGTTGGTGTGTGAATTCGATTAATCGCCGGCCGATTCCTTGGCGTTGGTACGCCTGGTCCACGGCCAAGTCGGACAAATACGTGCAATAGTGAAAGTCCGTGATTGCACGCGAAACACCGATCAACAACCCGTCATCTGTGCGGGCAGTGGCGATGACATCGGCGTTTCGCAACATTCCTTCAATCGTTTTGGCGCACTCCACGGGGCGACGTTCGGCCAAGGTCGAGCGATTCAATATGTCGACGAATTCAGCGGAGCTGAGTTGTGGTTCGAGTTGGATTTGCATGATCTTGAGTTTTAGTGATGGTCGTTCGAGGTCTTGTCGCCAGTCGCTTTGCGGTAACCGAGTTTGGCAACTTCGACGATGATGACCGCAACGATTCCCACCAGAATTCCGACCAAGAAATCAATCACACTGGGAACAACAGCCGCCAAAAATGGTCCAATCATTCCGATCTCGGCGACATGGTGTTCAATCTCTTCAACATGATGATGCAGCCACTCGATATTGTGGGCGACAATTCCGCCGCCGACAAGGAACATGGCAGCTGTGCCAACAATCGAAAGAAACTTCATCAACAGAGGAGCAGCTACTAAGATCCAAGCTCCAATTCGACGTTGTAGTTTTGCTCGGGAGCTTTCTCCCGATTGCCGAGTTAAGTACAGACCGCCGTCATCGAGTTTGACGATCAATGCGACCAAGCCATAGACGCCAAACGTCATGATCAACGAGATGGCAATCAGGGTCGCGAGCTGGACCATGAATGTCGAATCTTTCACAATTCCCAAACTGATCACGATGATTTCGGCCGAGAGAATAAAATCGGTGCGGATCGCCCCCCGGATTTTCTCTTTTTCTACGGACACCATATCCACTACTGGATTCGCGACGGCCGCTACTAGTTTTTCGTGGTCGGCACCATGAGCCTTTTTGCCATGTAGCCACTTGTGGAGCAGTTTTTCGACGCCTTCGAAACACAAATAGGCGCCGCCAAACATGAGGAGCGGAATCACTAAACTTGGGAGGAACAAGTTGAGCAACAGGGCCAACGGAACCAGGATCGCTTTGTTCACCGCCGAGCCCTTGCCAACCGCAAACACCACAGGCAATTCGCGATTGGGCTCAAGACCCGTTACTTGATTGGCGTTTAACGCCAAATCGTCGCCCAAAACCCCCGCCGTCTTCTTGGTGGCGATTTTTGTCATGGCCGCCACATCGTCCAAAACAGACGCAATATCGTCCAGTAAAACAAACAGACTTGACGCCATGTCAATTCCCTTGATCTCAGAGGTCCCCCACCGACGCGACAAGTTTAAAACGGCGAGCGAAGCAAAGCCAGGGTGGAGGTGCGACGAATTGAGAACTCGGTTCGAGGGGACTTGCGAGAATATTCCCCGCCCAAATGATCTCCTGAGAACTTGGATCGAAGTTTGGGTTATCATTGAAAATCGCAACCTTCGCTAGGCCGTTTCACTTCAATGCCCGAATGTCAAAACGATTTGATTTACCATGAGCGCCGACCTTGAAACATCCGCCGAACCAAGGAACGAAAGGCAGGGTTACGATTCGTCAATTGGGATCAAGCTCATCAAGCTGTTGGGAGCGATTGCGATTCTGGGATCCGTCGTCAGCGGATTCGCGAACTATCATTGGGTTCCTGACTTCATTTCTCAAGCGACGGTCCAATTTGCCATTCTACTTTTGCCCGCCATGATTGTGGCATGGTGTCAGAAGCGAGTCGTCGTGGGATCGTTCTGCCTGGTGTTGCTTGCTTGGCACCTGATCAAGATTGTGCCTTATTACCTGGTACCAACCGATGGAATTGTCAAAACTACGGACGAATCCATACTCCGCTTAGCAGTGTTTAACGTCCTTCGCACCAATGAAGAATTCGAAGCGACTTTGGAGAGCATTCTCGCGACCGAGGCCGACTTTATGTACTTAATGGAAGTACAGCCGAAGTGGAGGCCCTATCTGGAGGCCATTCGCGACCGGTACCCGTATCAAGAAGTTCGTGATGACTACGAGTACTTGGGTGTGGCCTTCCTTTCTCGCAAACCTTGGCGGGAGTTGAATGTTCTTCAACTTGGGAGTGTAAGCAATCCCTCGATCGATGTCCGCATTCCGATGGATGGTGCGTTCACCCCAGATCTTCATTTGATTGCAACACACCCGTTGCCACCGTTTGGAGAAGTCTTGACCCAATCGCGGGATCAACAGTTAGCGACTTTGATCGGTCGGTTTCAGGACGGTGAAGCACAAATCTTGTGTGGCGATTTTAACCTCAGCCCTTGGTCGCCTCGATTTGCGCGGCTTTGCCGGCAAGGTGGCCTCCTCGACGCGTCATTCGGTTTCGGCATTGCCCCAACTCTGACGCCGTTGCCGACGATCATGGGCGGAATCAAAGTGGATCACATTCTTCGCAATAGTATGGTTCGAGTTCACGACTACCGAGTGTTGCCGTCCGCCCAATCCGATCACGGAGTCGTTGTTTTGGACTTCTCCATTCCTCCCGATTGACAGAATTTGTTACCGTTTCATAGAAAAAAGAGAATTGGAAAAATGGTAACCAACAAAACTTGGAAAAGTTTCCAAGACTTCCGTTCGGGACTCGAATCCACCCGATCGCGGCGACCCAATGCCTGCCGCGATGTCCGATTGAAACAAGAAGACTTTCCGACCATGCTAACCATTCGCCAGTATTTTCACGCTAGTGTTTTACCTTACTCCCAACCCGAAACGGCCCAAACGATGTCACTGATTCGTTCGAATTCCTGGTTACTCATTCCCTTGGCCTGTGTGATGACCGGTTGTGTTGGTATTCAGGGTTCGGGAGTGTCAAAAACGGAAACCCGCGAGGTTACCACATTTCATGCCGTAAATAATGAATGTGTGGGCGATGTGACCATCCAAATTGGGTCGCCCCAAAGTGTGACGGTCACGTTTGACGATAACCTGCTCGAGCTCGTGGAAACGTCGGTCGTCGATGGCGAACTAAAGATCAATACAACGGAAAACTACAACTCGAAAGTTGGCTTGAAAGTCGAGATTACGGTGCCTGATTTGGACCAGTTGCGGTTGTCCGGAGTCGGGTCAATCAAAGCGACCGGAATCGATAATGAAAGCCTGAAAATTCGGCAATCGGGCGTCGGCAGCTTGAAGGTGGCAGGTAAAACCAAATCCGTGGACTTGAGTGTTTCCGGAGTTGGCTCGGCAGACCTCTCAGGTTTGGAAGCTGAGAAAGCGAACGCGGTGGTATCGGGTGTTGGTGCCGCCTCGGTTTTTGCTTCGGAGTCGATCGTCGGAAAAGTTAGCGGAGTCGGCGGACTCACAATTCACGGCAACCCGAAAGAAAAGGACGTCAAAGCGGATGGCATCGGGGGCGTCTCCTACAAGTAGGCGCATGGTAACCCGATGACTCCCAATCACAAGTCGTCAACCAGTGAATCTAAGATATCAATCAACGCATCGCCGCTAACAGCACTTCTCGTGGGCAGTTTAGCGGTGATTGCTGTTTTTGGGCAGTTGGTTGATGCCTGTGTTACACTTCCCGTTTTGGTGGCGGAGCACCATAACGCCTAATGTAGGCGCGCTTCAAGCCGTTTTTGTATTCCAAAAGACTCTCATTGGTTTCGACCCAAAACAATTCGTCAGTTGGTACATAGTCATTGCAGCCACAACAAAATGATCGATCGCTATACAGGAACGGATTGACCAAGTAGCTTCGAATAATCTCTTCAGGCATTCCCGTGCCTCCACCACACTTCGCATGATAATAAACTTGCGGAACATTCTCCAAAGATCCTTGGTATCGGCCACTTGGATGGACCGTGATGTGGTCAGTCATTTGACCATCGGCACGAAGTTCCGTGTGCTTGGCCTTGTGGCTGGAATAAAACGGACGGAAAACCAGTTGGTGACAAAACGAACAACGAATAAACAACATATAGTTCCTTTGCATTTGGAAACTGGGTTCGGAGCTATTTCCGTATTTTACTCTCGCTCTTCGGTAGATTCATCACGGGTGGACCACGACTGCGTCAAGGCTTTTTCAAGCCAATCTAGAACCGTCGTGTCGGCCCTGCGGGCCTTTTTTGATTTTGGACCGACTCTAACCGATGGCTTGCGCACACCGGCTAGGGTTGTTTCGGCCCATTCGGTCCTTTGCTCGTCGGAAAATTAGCTTTAAGGCATTGGTTGGAAGGGTGAGGAGAGTAACGAGTGGCGGGCGGAAAAGCCCGGCTTTGGCAACTCGTGACTTCTTGTTACGATTGGTCTGCTTTGCAAAGATTTAGAGTAACACAGACGGTGGTGAGCGGGACTTCAGATGATGACGAGACTATTTGCTGGAACGCCTTTCGATCGCCCGCCTACTTGTGAACGTTGCCAGCGTGTCGAGTCGGATTGTGCTTGTCCGCCCGAGCCAATTCCGCTCAAGCCTCCCGAAAAACAGATCGCGCGAATTCGGCTGGAGAAACGCAAGAATGGGAAATGGGTAACGACCATTCGGGATCTCGACCCCACCGGCGATCATCTGGCTCAGCTCTTGACCAAACTCAAGAAACATTGCGGAGCCGGGGGAGCCATCGACGAAAACGTCTTGGAAATTCAAGGCGATCACGTCCAACGTATCACCGATTTCTTGAAGCAAGTTGGTTACCGCATCGCCAAATGAGTTTGCGAGGTCGTGTTGGATTAGAAAACCAACTCGTCAAGCATTCTGCTCTCGAAAGAGTTCATCCCGCAGGTGACCGTCGCAAATCAGAATCGTGCCTAAGCCTCAATGTTGGTCCGACACTGGTTAGGCTGTGGAGAAGTCGAACTGGCAACTTTCGCGAGGTCTTGATTCTCAGCAGTTTCAAGACCTTAAGCGTAACATGCGGTCCCGGCCTCCCGGAGGATACTGGTCGCGCAGTCCAATTCCTCCTTGGTGATCGTCAGCGGTGGAAACAAGACCAGCGAGCGACTGCCGCCGATCTTGAATGACAATCCGCGACGTAGCGCTTCGTATAGCCACGCATCCGCATACTGCTCGGCTTGGTCGCCGCCGACCACAATCGCCAACATCAGGCCGAACTGGCGGATTTCGCGAATCGGTGCCACCCGCGAAAGCTCTTCCCGGAGTGTCTCGGCCCAGGAGGTTCCCAAGCTGTGGGCTCGTTGCGGCAGTGACTCCTGTTCCATGATGTCAAGAACCGCGCAAGCGGCCGCGGCACCGAGCGGGGACTTCTCATGAGTGAAGTGTCCGATCGCGCGTGACGAGAGCGGGGTCGTGCCATGCTCGTTGTATTCAGCGCGCGCGATCACCGCCGCTTGTGGGATCAACGCCCCACCAAGCCCTTTGCCGATGACCAATACATCGGGTTCAACCCCAAATCGCTCGCAGGCCCACCAAGCACCGGACCGTCCGAGACCCGTCGGGATTTCATCAAAGACGAGCAGCGTTCCCGTCCGAGTACAGGCTTCGCGAATTCGCTTCCAAAAGTCGTTCGGCGGTACATGTACCGAAGTCGCGCGGACCGGTTCTGCGACTAAGGCCGCAATCGTTTGCGATTCCAAAATCTGTTCAATCGCCGCCGCACAATCGGCGTTACAGAGACCGTTGGCACATCTTTGGCAGGCACTGGAAGCCGGAGGAGGCACCCGCCGCGAGCCCGTCTGTGTCGAACCGAATCCGGAGACAAACAATTCTTGGCCTCCTAACGAAGCGGCCTCGGTCGTAGCACCATGAAACGCATCGACAAAGGACAGCGTTTCATCGCGTCCCGTCACGGCTTTGGCGATCCGAACCGCCAGTCCCACCGCCGCCGCGCCGCTGGGCAACAAGAGCACCCGCGAGTTACCACGCAACGTACCGGGTGCCAAATCTACTAGTCGTTCGGCAAGTTCGACGGCGAATCGATTCGTGAATCGCCGTGGCGAGAATGGAAGTTCCTTCATTGCTTCTTGAACACGGGCCAGGACATGCGGATTGCCATAGCCAACCTGATGACACGAATTGCCGTGAAAATCCAGAATGCGCCGACCGTCAGCATCGATCAAACAGGAACCCTCCGCACCGATGATCGAATCCAAACAGGGCGTGGATAAAGTCTGATGAATGAAAACACGTTCATCGCGTCCCAACAAGTCTCGTCCGGCCTTGCTGGCACCGTGAGCCTCCCAGTTGCCGCGGCCGCCGGAGGTATTGGAATCTCCTTCAATGATCTTGATCGTCGAAGTCATCATGGCTTCCCCAGTTGCGGGCGTTTCTCACCCGTCGGTGCGACGCTCCACCCGACGGGCTGGGTCCAGGCCTTTTGAAAGGGACTTTCGGTGGTAGGGAATTCTGGCGCTTGGGAACTAGTCACTTCTGCTCGGACATAAAGCTCATCGCCCGAGAATTGGTACTCCGCTGTTAGTCCTGTGACCGTCGCCAAGACTTCGCCGACATCGTTTGAGTAGTCCAAAACACCAGGAATGACTTCACCCGTTTCCGGATGGATTCGTGGAGTCGTCTTCGGGTCATAGTTCTTGCGCGTGCCAATAAACCGAGTTGTGAATTGAGCATCTCCGTTGGGCACAATCGCCAAAGAAATTCGGCGTTGTTGGGGATCGAATTCTAGTTTGGTGAACTCGACGCCGGAGGAGGCGTAGAAATCACCAACTCGCATGGCGTTCAGAATCGATGAGATGCTCAGTGATTCCGGGCGTACTCGAATCCAACCGCGACCAGGCACGGAACGAGTCTGGCCGTGGTAATCGTGACTGTCGTCCGTCGCCAAGCCGAACATGGGTGGCGCTTGATACTTGGTCAATCGCAATGTCGTCGTGATATCCCAGAGTCGCTCCAAGCTGTGGCGATTCACACTGCCCAAATCGCCATCGCCTTCGACCCCATTCCAAACTTCAAAAAAACGATTCTCCAAAAGCCAAGCCAACTCTTCGGGGGTCACGCCTTGATCGTTGAGATTGGGGTGGTTCAGCGAGGGCAAGATATCGCGTCCGGTCCGTTCCGACTGTTCGGCGACCGCGCGGAGGTTGTTGCGAACCATATCGACCAAAGACGCCCCGCCTTGCGGTTCGATCAGTTCGCCAATGTTGGTTGCATTGATGTGGACGCCTTTGTCGGTGATCTCTTCCGAAGGGATCAACAAAAATTGGCCGGGGACTTCCAATTCTTTTCGGATGAGATCGAGATTCTTCAGACGAATCTTCTGTGTCGGTCCGGGTATTCCTTGCGTTTCGATCCAGGTCGCGGGAAAGCGGGCTTGATACTTGGGAAACACTCGGTTGCCGCCACGTTTTTCGACTTCCGCCAACGTGACCCACTTCTCGCCCTCGGACAAGATGTTGTGATCGGATAACGCCAGAAAACTGTAGCCGCGTTCCCGATACCAATCGGCAATCATCTCTGGAAAATCGTCGCCGTCGCTCCAGAGCGAGTGTGTGTGTAGGTTGCCCTTGAACCAACGCTGCTGCGAATTCATCGGTTGCTTGGTGCAATCAACCGGAGCCACGTTAAAGGCGTTCTCATCCGATTGTGCGGCGACTTGGGGCAGCATCGCGCCTGTGCATATCGCCCAGGTCACCAGCCACCAAGCGACCGAGTTAGACGAATTGGACCATCGCATTCAAGATCTCCGTGATCGAATGGAAAACAAGAGTAATTCGGGTGTTTGTGCTCATTAGGAAGCGGTTGCCGGTCAAAATGGTGTGTGCTATTCGGATCAAACGAAAATAGAATTTTCATCGATCGCTCTGGAACACCAATCGCCGTCACCACATTAAAACATCTGGTAGAGCGTTCGTCGACTTGCCGCGCGATTCGTTCTTCAATGTTGTTGACGATTGTGATCGTTTCTTCATCAACTGCTAGTGCGTCGTCACCATCAAGATGATGGAGTGGATTCGCAGCGGAAGTCGTCACGGCTTTCGATAACTTCCATGGGCTGGGAAAGTCTGGCCCAGTGCTGCGGTGCCAAAGATTGAACGGTGATAAAGCCCTAGCTTTTAGAGGCTGTGGTCACGATTCGAAAATGCTGACGATCGATTTTTTGTTCGAATAGCAAATGTCTTGATTGTAAAAAGGATTTCGTGATCAATTGAGCCAGTCTCGGGAGAAAACTCTAGTCTTTTCCGATCGCCCGAATGCTGCGATGATTGCCCTGTGCGGTCCATGCCGATCGTTGATGGCGGGCATGATGCACGCACAATAACTGAGCAGGTTTTTTATTTGGGTTGTAGACACGATGGGCTACCGTCGCATCAAAATACATTGTATCGCCTTCGTTCAACAAGTAACTTTCCTCGCCGTACTCCAGCATCACTTTGCCGCTCAAGACAATTAGAAATTCTTCGCCTTCATGACTCCGCTTCACGGTTCGTCCCCCCTGGGCCGGGATTTCCAACAACAAAGGGTCAATTTGACGACTGCTCCGATTATTTACTAAAGCAAAGTAAACGATGTTCGAGTACTGTGGGTCTCTTTCAATCTTGCGCCAATCCGCTTTGCGAGTCAGAGTGACTTTAGGTTTCGCATCCAATCCCTCCATTAAGGATGAAACCGAAACATCCAAGACCTCCGCGACCCGCGCTAAAGCTGGCAACGAAGGGGTTACTCGAAAATTCTCAACTTTCGAGAGCCAGCTACGGGTCTGCCCTGCGGCGGCAGCGACCTCTTCCAAGCTTTTGCCTAAAGCCAAACGCCGCTGTTTGATTCGTTGCGATAGTTCGACCAAATTCATCGCAAATTCCGTATGACCTAGTTCTTTTTGCGCCAGTGAGCGCCGTGACGTGGAGTAACTTCTGGTGCATCTTGTGCTCACCGCCCTTCGCTCACACCTTTCGATCATAGGACGCCGTCAATGCCCTGTCTATATATTGGTTGATCTAAAATCTACAATCATTGGTTCAGGTTACTCGCAAAAATTTGGGAGTTTTGCCTATTTAAGGCCTATTTGGAATTCTATCATCTGTGATTTACAGTCAACTAATGGTCGCTTAAAATCAACTGGGATTGCCCGTCTGGAATCAAGTGTGTGGATTCCAAGGCTACTCAAGGAAGTTTGGAAATGACCGTTGCTCCCATGCAGTTATTGCTTCAGGATGCCTTCCAACACCGGTATGGAGTGGCGGCATTTAACATCGTCAACGATTTGACGATGCAGTCCGTTCTAGAGCCAGCGGCTGAAGCTCACTCGCCAGTGATCGTCCAAGTTTCGGTCAAAACCGTCAAACAATGGGGCGTCGAGTTGATCCAAGGAATGTTCGCTCGGTTGGCCGCGACCTTCTCAACCCCCGCTGCGTTGCACTTGGACCATTGCCCTGACGCCAAGTTGATCGAACGTTGCGTGGTCGCTGGTTGGAATTCGGTCCTGTTTGATGCTTCGAATCTGACTTATGAAGATAACTTGCGACAGACGATCGAGGTCGTCAAGTTGGCCCATCAACATGGCGTGGCCGTGGAAGGGGAGTTGGAGTCGGTTCTCGGCGTTGAAGACGGAATCGGTTCGGACGAACCCTCCGCCGTCGTGCCGTTGGACCTGGCCGTCAACTTCATTCGGCAAACCAAAATCGACTGTTTTGCTCCCGCGATTGGAACGGCCCACGGCGTCTATAAAGCAGCCCCCGAAATTAACTTCGACCGAGTGGCTGAAATCGTGGCAGCGGAACCATTGCCCATCGTACTGCACGGGGGTACCGGATTGAGCGACGATGTCTTTCGGCGGCTTATTGCGTTGGGCGCCGTTAAAGTCAATATTTCAACGCATCTGAAGATGGTTTACACCAATTCACTACGAAATTATTTGAATCAATATCCCGAGCAGCACGATCCGCCAAAATTGCACGAGGCCGTCAAGTCTGACATCAAATCGATGGTGAAGCACTATCTGCACTTGTTCGGTAGTGCTGGGAGAGCGAAATGACGCGAGCCTTGATTTTTGATTGCGATGGCGTGTTGGCCGACACCGAACGCCACGGCCATTTGGTCGCGTTCAATCGGATGTGGTCCGAGTTGGGTGTGCCATGGCAATGGTCGGCGGATCAATACGCTGAAAAACTCCAGATCGGCGGTGGCAAAGAACGGCTGGCGGCGCTCTGGGAGGAACCCGAGTTTCAGCAAGCCTGTCCTTCAGAGTTGTTGCGCGAAAGTGCGAACGAAGTGATTCAGCGTTGGCACCTTCGCAAAAGTGAAATTTATCGCAACATCGTGGCCTCACGGTTGATTCCTCCAAGGCCGGGTATCAAGCGTTTAGCCAGTGCCGCGTTGGCCGCCGGTTGGAAATTGGCTGTGGCTTCGACTTCACAACCTTCGTCGGTTGCCGCCGTGCTCGACGGTGTTGTGGGCGGGGCGCTGGCAAGTCAATTCTTGGTCTTGGCCGGCGATGTCGTTGCAGCGAAAAAGCCTGCTCCAGATGTATACCTCTTGGCAGCGGAGGAACTGCAGGTACTGCCGCACCATTGTGTTGTGATTGAAGATTCCCACAACGGCTTGACGGCGGCTGCGGCGGCTGGCATGGCGTGTGTGGTCACACCCAGTGATTTCACATGGAACGAAGACTTTTCACAGGCGCGTTTGGTCGTTTCGTGTCTGGGTGATCCAACTGGTCCTGCCTGCCAAGTACTGGCCAATCGATCGCGCGCCAATCCGCAATCCTTATTGACGGTTGATGACTTGGAACGTCTCCTGGAATAAAAAACAAGGAAACGCGTGTTGATCAGTCCGAATCCATTGATTCAAGCAATCAAGAGTATCTGAAAGAGTTGGAACCAAAATGAATCATTTCGCTTTACCGCAAGACGGACGAGCTGCTGTGTTTCGAGCCGTCGGGGCTCCATTAACGATCGAGAACTATCCCCTGCCACAACCTGCGGGCACCGAGGTCTTGGTGAAGATCAGTTGCTCGACCATCTGTGGCTCGGACTTGCATTCCTATACTGGGAGTCGTCACTCACCCATGCCGTGCGTCTTGGGGCATGAAATGGTAGGACATATCGTGGCGACTGGTCCCGAAGGTGCTCAGGATTTTCGCGGTCGTGAATTACAAATTGGCGATCGGATCACTTGGTCGATGGTTTGGAGTTGTGGAAGATGTTTTTATTGCCAAAAAGGCTTGCGGTCCAAGTGTGAAAAGTTGATGAAGTTTGGCCATGAAGAGCTGGCGCCCAATCGTGTTTTTGTCGGTGGCATGGCAGAGTATTGCCATCTGCCGAAAGGCTGTGCCATTTTTCGTGTGCCCGACAACGTCCCCGACGCTGTCGCAAGTCCCTCGAATTGTGCCACGGCTACGGTGGCAGCTACGATGCGGTATGCAGGTTCACTCGCAGGTCAAGCCGTGATCATCCATGGCGCTGGGATGTTGGGTCAAACGGCTTGCGCGATGGCGGCTGTCGGTGGTGCGACCGAGGTGATGGTCCTCGAGCCAAACCAACTTCGACGTGAACAGACATTGAAGTTTGGTGCGACCATTGCGATCGACAGCACGCAAGCGCCGGAAACAGTTCGTGAGATCGTGTTGGCTCGGACTCAAGGGCGCGGGGCCGATGTTTCGATCGAACTATCGGGCTATCCGGAAGCGATTGAACTTGGGCTGGGTTTACTGCGATTCGGTGGACGCATGGTCATGGCGGGTGCGACTTTCCCCAGTCGTCCGGTGCAGTGGCCAGCTGAGCAAATCGTGCGGCGGCTGTTGCAGATCGTCGGTGTTTACAACTACAACCCTGAAGACTTGGAAGCCGGTCTGGAGTTTTTATCGAAAGCCCAAGGTCGATTCCCGTTTGAAGAGCTGGTTGGTAAATCGTTTTCACTGGATCAAATCAACGCGGCGTTTGCATTCGCTCGCGAGCAACGTCCGCCTCGGGTTGCAGTGCTGCCTTGGTGCCAATAGCCTTGGCCAAGCTGTGAAACATCATTCGTCAAACGCTCACTAGCACGAGGGAGCCCACTTCGCACGACACGAACGGATCAGTCGCCGGCTTCGTTTATATATCAACCTTTTATCCCCTTCCCACAGAAAGTATTACATGAGTCCGTCATCCTCTGGAGTTCTCGCCGTTATTTTTGATATCTCGGGCACCGTGCTCGATTACGGCAGTCGTGCTCCTGTCTTGGCGTTCGTCGAAATGTTTGCGCGGCGCGGTGTGGCCGTGACCGAAGACGAAGCGCGCGGACCCATGGGGACGCATAAGATCGACCACATCTGGGCCATGTTGTCGGACCCATCCATCGCCCAACGCTGGGAAGCAGCCACGGGACGCGCTCCCGATCGTGCGATCCTGGACGAGTTGTACAAGGAGTTTGGACCGTTGCAAGTGGAAATGGTAAAGAACCACTGCGATGTGATTCCGGGTGTTCCGGAAGTGGTGCAGCGACTGCGGGCACGAGGCATCAAGATTGCAAATACGACCGGCTTTGATACTTGGATGATGGTGGACTTGATTCGATTGGCTGGCGAAGGTGGTTACACACCAGACTTATGGGTTTGTCCGGATCAAGTCGGCAAGGGCCGTCCAGCGCCTTGGATGATCCATCACGCCGCAAAAGAATTAGGCGTTTATCCGCTGAGTTCTGTCGTTAAAGTCGGCGATACGGTCGCGGACTTGCAGGAAGCCCACAACGCCGGCGTTTGGGCCGTGTCGGTCATCCATTCCGGAAATGAAACGGGCCGTTCACGGGAACAGTTGCAAGCCATGAGTGCTGCCGAGCGACAAGCTCGCTTTGATGCTGCTCGTGCTCGACTATCAGTGTATGGACCACATTACATTATCGACTCGTCGGCCGATCTGATGCCCGTGATCGACGACATCAACGCCAGAATCGCACGTGGCGAGCGACCATAAGGTCGAATTTGAGAGTGGATCAACCCCGAGGGAAACCAACGGGTTGATCAAGTCCAAAGAGGTTGCCATTGTCGCAGACCGCTCCGTCGGTCAGATTGCGGAGTTGCCCGCTAGGCAAGGATAAGACTGCGCTAAATTGGACCGTAGGAACGGTCCACGACAATGTCGCTGACCTCTCCGTCGGTCAGATTGTGGAGTTGCCCGCTAGGCAAGGAAAAGACTGCGCTAAATTGGACCGTAGGAACGGTCCACGACAATGGTCGCTGACCGCTCCGTCGGTCAGATTGTGGAGTTGCCCGCTAGGCAAGGATAAGACAACGATAAATTGCACCGTAGGAACAGTCCACGACAATCGGCAATCAAGTGAATGGGACTGTAGGAACGTTCGACGACAATTGGACTTTTACTTTGGGATTTTCTCAACCGTGCGAAGATCGAATGCTTCGCCCGCAACGAATTGTCGGGGTCGCTCCGCTGGCGGTTGGTCCGTGGTGGCATCGGGAAGTTGATTCGCATCGTAGAGGTAAACCGATCCAGCCCCGAGAACTTGGGCTTGGGACTTTTCGACCAAAATTGCTGTCGCTTCGTCGATACCTATACCTAAGATCGATGGATGTTTCCTGATCGTTTGTTCGAGATCAAGAAATCGATTTCGCTCCGCGAAGTGCTGGTCGATGCCAACTCCTTTCAGAAAGCCAAAGCCGCGACGGTAGCCGTCTTGCACCATAATCTGGTTCCCCACCGGTGCTCCTCGTATGAGCAGTTCACCTTGAATCGAGGCTCCTGCTGAACTGCCTCCGATGATCCCGCCTCTTTCCAAGCACTGATACATCGCCTCGATCGCTCGTGTTCCTTCGTACGCATCGACAAATCGCCATTGGCGACCGCCTCCAAACCAGATGCCTGTGGCATTCGCAAGTTGATCGCAAAACTCGTTCGAGTTGGTCGTCGCGTGGTCGGTCTGATTAAGGACATGGATGTCATTGACGCCCAGTTTTTTGAAGACCCGAGCTTCGTAAGATCGAGTCATCGAGTCTGGTCGCTCCTCGGCGGGAACGGCAGTTGGTAAGATCACGATCTTGGCTTTGGTACCACCTGAGTGTTCGACGAAGGTGCGCCAGATGTCGTCGCTTGAGCCGCCACCGACAATCAAGAGCCGACCCTTGGGTACGCTGCGATTTGTCTGAGATTCAACAAGTGTTGACGATTCATCTGCGGGCTTAGCAGTTGACATGGGAAACGGTTCCTGATGCCGCTCTCGTTGCGTGCGAACGAAAGTGGTCCAATCCAGCCATGGGGTGTTGGGCTTCAGCTCGATGTGTTCGCTGGAGTGAAAACGAGTGGCCGGCAAGTAAACATGGGCGGCACCTTCCCCTAGGATTCGCATAGTCCGTTGATGAAAGATAACGGCGGTGGCTTCATCCAAGCCCAATCCGATGCAGAACGGATGCTGGGATATGGCAGCGATCAATCGAGCTTGTCGGTTTCGTTGGCTAAAGTGTTGATCCAAGATGGCGTTTGGTAAAAGATCGAACCCCGTGGCCATTTCGGGAACTTCGTTTCCACCCGCGATCATCACGCGCGATGCAATCGCTGCCCCAGCACTGGTGCCACCCACCACACAGTCATCAAGCAACCGTTCTTGGAGGATTCGTTCAACCGCCGTACCCGCATAGGCTGCCGCCAACTTGTCTTGTGCACCGCCGCCTAACCAGACGGCGGTCGCTTGTCGTAGTGGTGCAACAAATGCTTCGGAATCGGCCAGATTTCGGTCACGCGTGTGCAAGACTTCGATTCGCGCAAATCCAGCGTCGTCCCAAGCTGCGGTATGATCTTCGTTGGGGTCGTCCGCCGATTCACTGGCAGTCGGGATAATGACCAACAAGCTGTCTGGCTGTCCCGCCCGGCCGAGCTGGGCAAACTCAGATCGAATTTCGCGAGTCAACCTTCCACCGCCGATCAAGCAAAGATGTCCGCCGGGAGCAAACGGCACAACGTGGGTCGGTGGTGGGTCATCCGATTGTATGTCGAAGGAGCCAATCCTAACGGCACAGGTACAAAGCCAAATATGCATCAGAAACGACAGTGATAAAATCATGGCTTTGTCTCGCGATGGGTTTTCGGTTGCCCTGTAATGGCAAGCAGATCGTACCAGAGCGACCTGCTTGAGAGCATGGGTATCATGGCGGCAAGGTCATTGACCGGGCAACAATGAAGCGAAATCATTGTGTACGAACGGCTTGAGTGGATTAGTTTTGCTATAGTAATTGTAACTCTCGGGCAAGTGGAGCGTGGCAATGACGACGTCAAAAATACAGTATTCACTGCTCAATTTCTGTCTATGTGCAGTATGCTGCATATTGGCGGCGCTGCTATGGGGTATTCAGGCTAACCACCGTAGCCAACAACGGAAATCGGAGCAAGAAATTCAACAACTTCACAGACTATTGGAAGAAAAGCGACAAGACGAACTCAAGCTCAAATTGTTCACGCTCAAACAGTTATCCAACGTGTTGAACGACCCTGGGGGAGTACAAAAATTTGGCGCCATGGCTAAGGAAATGGTCTTGGATCTCGCGCCTCATTACCGTCATGATCCTTATCTATGGTGGGTATTGCTGAAGACAAATGTCCTGGCGGATGGCATATCGTTGGACGACGCAAAGAAAATTTTGGGCGAGCCGCAGAAATTTACCACCGAGCCAGCCTTCGGAAAGCCTCCCTACTACGAATGGCACGGTGGAGAAGAAAAGATTACTGCTGACCTCGTGGAAGGCAAATTTCAGTTTTGGAGAACAGGAAGAATCGGTTCGATCGGTGGTTACTAAAGGTGGCCCGAAGGATCCTGAGTTAGTCTACCGGAGGCAATCTTACTCGATCAGCAACTGCCATGACGTATCTGCTTTAGTCGTTCAGCCAGCGTCGGAATGTTGGATCCAGTACCAGCCATTCATATCAGCCAGCGCGGCAACGCCCTGCAACTGGAACCGAAGGAGCATATTCCAGATTTTGGAACATGCTCCAAGCCTTGCTAGATTTTGGCTACCGACGCTAGAGTTGATTATACAGTTGTGTCGTCCGTTCCGCTGCTGTAGTCAATTCCACTGCTGTAGTCGGTCGTGGGTGTGAAGCCTGTGTCGATCGAACTCAGGGCGTCATAACTTCCTCCAGAATCCACGGAGGACGACGGATCGTAGTTCCACTGCAAACTGTCTGGGTTAGCTTGATCTGCATATTGATCGGCGGTTGCTTGTTGCCAGCCGGCTTGGTCTGCATACATCGCGGCTTGCTCGAAGTCGCCATCCGCAGCAGCTTGTTCGGCGTTGAACAGGTTGGCGTCGGCGTTTTTCTCGTTCCATACCGACCAATCCAAGCTTTGGACATCACGATCGGCTTGTCCCGTATGGTCTGAACCTCCGGCCATCCAATCGGCATCGCCGGTGGCATAACCACTTTGCAAAGCGGCTTCGCGAGCACCCTCATAGTCGCCTTGAGCGATGAGGTCGGTTTGTTCTTGACGATAGTGATCCGCCAAGTCTTGTTTGTCGGCGGCAAATCCCAAGTCTTGCGAATCGTATAGGCTCAGCATGCTCTGATCACCCGCCAAGTCGGCTGCCGTTTCTGCTTGTTCGCGTGCCTCTTGGGCCGCGCGATAGTCGCCCTGATAGATAAATTCGTCGGCGGCTGCTTGAGCGTCTCGGGCGGCTTGGGCATAGTCTTCTTGTGGGGCTGTCGTTGTCATATCCGTAGCCTCCATTGGCCAGTTCGACTCTGGTTCGATCGTCGGCTCATAGGCGGTGGTTGCTTCCGGTGACCAACTTGGCATCGTTCCCAGCTCGCTCATCCCAAATGGCGAGACTGTCGGGTCGGTTGGCAACGTTGCACCGAAGTCGGGTGTTGGGGCCGAATCCCAAGTCGGGCTATCCAAGCTTTCGGGCGATTCAAACGGCGTGGGCGCGTCCGCATAGCCTTCCGGCACCAGATAGGTTTCATGTTCGTCGTCGCCAGAATCGAAGATCGCGTCGATGACCATCTCCAGCAGACTCGGGTCGGCGCTTGCTTCTTCGGGGCTTAGCGTCTTGGAAGTGATTTCTAAGATGGACTGCGAGCCATCGGGATTGATTTGGGTCATCGTCAGTTTGTCTTCAGTCGCCATGGGTCATCGTCTCCAATTGTCGTTTGGTGTCAGGGGAAGGGTGTGAGGTGGATCGGACTCGTTTCTCCAGCAAGGTGATCGCACCGCATGAAGAATTGGCACAGCGAATCGGGCGTCGATCAACATCGTTCAACGCGTTTGCCGGAACACTGAGCTTCGCTCCACAGGCAGTACAGTTGATCTTAAGAGCTGTGACAGGCA
Source organism: Planctomycetaceae bacterium (assembly GCA_016794985.1). Classification (GTDB taxonomy): domain Bacteria; phylum Planctomycetota; class Planctomycetia; order Pirellulales; family Pirellulaceae; genus M30B19. The sequence continues at coordinate 202,916 of JAEUIQ010000075.1, forward strand.
ACTTTGGATTTTTCACTATGGTTTTTGCTGGTGGCATGTTGGAGACTGGTCGATCGTTCAGAGTGGTGGAACGCGGCGCGGTCCGATTTGAATCGCCAAGCGATCCACGACGTTCATCGTTCGACCCCAGGGTGTTCGATGGCTGGCCAGCGACAGTTTTGGTCGGGGAATTCGCCTGGGACGAGATTGCCGGCTGAACTGGTTGCGGCTTGGTCGTCGGTTGATTCTTGCGGATGGAGTCACCGATGATGCGCAGGTAACTCTTTAATTCCGGGCTGCGGGCGTATTGTTGCAGCAGTTTCAAGCGTGGCCCTAAGTAAGGTGTGGATGTAGTCAACAGTTCGGACAGCCGCAAAGTTTGATCTTCCTCCAACGACTGTTGTTCGACCCAGGCGTTCATATTGAGTTGCTGGTACAAGTGAGACGACTTGAGCGACCACGACATCAAGACTCGTCGCGCGACTTCTTCGTTGCCGACGGCCAGCATCCCTGCTCGATCAGCCGTGATTTCTGCTTGCCGGGCCCAACCCAACAGCGGCATTTCGATGGCCCCACTCAACAGAGCAGTTGGATTCAGCATGGTATTGAGCACGCCCCCGGCCAGTATGCCCTTCTGAGGTCCCTGGTCGCCTAACAGAAAGCGGATCACGGTCTTCCAAAGCGAGTGCCCAGCTTTGCAATGTCCTAATTGTCGCGCCAACAGAAAATACATGTCCAGGCCCGTGAAATTGGCGGCGATGGCCGAGCCAATAACGATGAAGCTATCCCGGTCAGTTCCAAAAGTCAGCATGTCCCACGGTCGCTCGCCCGAAAGATAGAGGTCCGGCATGTGCGACATGCCCAGAACACGAGCGGCACGCACGGCTTGCGAGTAGATTTGCGGCAGCTGTTTTTCACTGAGACGAATCCCATTGAACGTCACCTCGATCCAGCGTCGCCCGACTTTCTCAGAAACGGCGGCTGCCGCGGCAGTCAACACTTTGATCGAACGAAGCGTGGCCATTGCTTTCGCATCGCCGCCCCACGCGAACGCGGACGCATCAACTTGGTAACCTGGCACGAGTGGTCGCAACCAACGACATTCGGGACAAACGACTCGATCGGCTGTCATGCGTGATCCGTCTCCGCCGCAGGTGCTACAACAACCTGGATTGGTTGATGACTTGCCAGAGATGATTGGCGCTGGGACGTGTGTCGATTGCGGCACGTACGCAGGAAGGGCCGATGGGTTTGTGACGGGTGCCATCGCCGTTGGGGCGACCTCAACCGCATTCGATACCGGCACCCCAGCAGATGGCAGCAGTTGTGTCGGTTCACCGCAGTAGATGCAGAACTTCGAATTTGGCATTGGCTGAACGTGGCCGTGAGCGCAACACGAAATCATTTGCGAGGCTGACATGATCGTAATCCTCTGGCTGTAAGAAGCATGAATCGAAACACCACTTCCAAATTCCGTTAGTACATGCCGTAAGGTGACATGTACGGATCATTCATCCCCGCACTCGCTGCGGATAGAATAAGCATGAGGAAGAAGAAACCGATCGCGAGGATGCTCAAGACAATCCCACCCCACAGGCCGATATGAGCCATCCAAGCGTTCGAGCGATCGGAACGTCCTTGCTTGATGGCGGCGAGTTCCATCCATCCCAGGATCGCGGCTGGAATACCTGTCAGGGGTCCAAAGCACATCAGGGCCATGATCGCCAGAATCAAACTCGCAATGGCGGTTTTGCTGGCTCCGTTCGAGGTGGTTGTTGAACCGACCATGGGCCCGTTTTGAGGTTGGCCGATGAATGGTCCGTTGGTTGGCTGGGCTCCAACGCCGACGGCAGCGACCTGCGGATGATTGGGGACCGGGCCGGAATAGACCGGTGAACCGCCAAATCGGGTTCCGCAGTTATGACAAAATTGAGCATGGGGTGGGTTGTGGGTGTGGCATTTGGGGCAGGTTTGGCTCATGACTTGATCTCATTGGCTGGGCATGAATGGTATGAAGTTTTCGGGCTTCCCACCCAGTACCAACGAGCCCAATGCTTGTGACAGAGAAATTTCTGAATCATTTTTAGAGCGTCCCAGCACACGGTCCGCTTGCCTCAGATGGCTTGCTAGTCCCACAGCAGACCGCGGGGAAATCAAGTCTCGGCCATGAGAATGAAATCGCGGGAAAATCGACGCGGTTCATGTTTGGAAAAAAAGGCCTTGAGGCGGCGATCAAGCAGACAACGAACGCCCACGTGAAGGAAACTTTACGACACGACCGTTTGACAAATGGGCGCTGGACCGAGACGATAAACTTCCGCGTTGCTACCTGGCTGGGACGGGCGTTTTTCTGCTGAGTTGATAGTAATAGTTAGAGGTTTTGCATGAAGGAACGAGTGGCCATTGTAGGGGCGGGAATAGTGGGTCTGGCGCATGCATGGTCGGCGGCCGAACGCGGCCATGAAGTCACCGTTTACGAACGGACCAAGGTCGCCAGCGGCGCCTCCATTCGAAACTTTGGAATGGTCTGGCCGATTGGGCAACCGGCTGCCACGCGCGGCTTGGCGCTTTTGTCGCGTGAGCGTTGGCTGACGTTGACACAAGAATCTCGGATTTGGGCGAATCCGTATGGTTCGCTGCACCTAGCACATCGAGCTGACGAATGGTCAGTTCTGCAGGAATATTATGAATTGCAGCGGAACACGGAACTTGGCACGCACCTCAAGTTGCTTTCTTGTGAGGAGGCCTTCGAGCGATCGCCGGGGATCAATCCGGTGGGATTTTTGGGTGCACTCGATTGTGACTTGGAGATCTGCGTCAACCCAACGGAAACGATTCGGAAAGTTCCTGGGTGGTTGATGGATCGGTATGAAGTCCAGTTCAAGTTTGAAACGGCGGTGGCAGAAGTTGCTACCGGGCGTCTGAAAACCGCGACAGGTCAACTTGACTCGTTCGATCGAATCGTGATTTGTTCTGGGCATGACTTGGAGACGTTGTATCCTGAGCAATTTGTTGACTTGCCGTTGAAGAAATGCAAGTTGCAAATGCTGCGAACCGTTTCCCAGCCTAACCAGTGGAAGCTCGGAGCTCATTTAGCCAGTGGGTTAACTTTGCGACACTACGAGAGTTTTCAAGAATGTTCGAGCCTGGCTGCACTTGTGCAACGAATCGCCGCAGAAACTCCCGAGTTAAATCGATTCGGAATACACGTCATGGCGTCACAGGATAATCATGGCCGAGTCGTGCTGGGCGACTCGCATGAATATGGAGATGAAATCGAGCCGTTTGATTCGATGGAAATTGATCAATTGATTCTGCGCGAGTTACAAAAGATTATTCGCTTGCCGAGTTGGGATCTGGAACGCCGCTGGCATGGGATCTACGCGAAGAACACGGGCGGTGCGTTCGTTAGTTTGGCGCCTGAAGCTGGAGTTTACATCTGTACCGGATTGGGGGGAGCTGGCATGACCATGTCCTTTGGAGTCGCCGAGCATCTGTGGCGGCAATGGGATAACGCGGCGACCGAGGTTTTGGTGTGAGCCTTGCCAAAATGTTAAACCAGAATCGCTGGCTGCTCAATTCTTGGGCGTTGGCGGCGGCGTTTTCGACTTACTTCTTCATGTACATGTTTCGCAAGCCGTTCACAGCTGCGGCTTTTGAGAATGAGGGCGGGGAGGGCTGGGACAGCAAGGCTGTTTTGGTCGCGGCGCAAGTCATCGGCTATTTTTGTTCGAAGTTGATCGGCATTCGCGTGATTTCGCAAATGACGGCCAATAAGCGAGCGATCGTGTTGTTGAGTTTGATCGCGATTGCCCAGGTCGCGTTACTGATCTTTGCGGTTTTGCCCCGTCCATGGCATGTGGCAGCGATCTTCCTAAACGGCTTGCCGTTGGGCATGGTCTTTGGATTGGTGCTCGGATTCCTGGAAGGGCGGCGTCTGACGGAGGCCTTGGTGGCAGGTTTGTGCGCCAGTTTTATCTTGGCGGGTGGTGTCGCGAAATCGATTGGTCAATGGACATTGAACTATTTGGTGGCAGAAATGGGCTGTACATTGCAACAAGCCGAGCAGTGGATGCCATTCGGGGCGGGCTGTTTGTTTGTGGTACCAATCGCGATCTCGACTTGGATGTTATCTCAAATTCCTCCGCCAGACGAGCAGGATACGAAGTCGCGTAGCGAACGAGTTGCGATGACGGGGGAAGATCGACGTCTGATGTTGCAGCAATATGGTTTGGGGCTGGCAGCTGTGGCGGTATTTTATTTGTTGGTGACGATTCTCCGCAGCTTGCGCGATGATTTTGCTCCTCAGATTTTGAGCGGCATGGGTGCCACGGTGAAGGCGGTCGATTATTCTTGGATCGACACTCAAGTCGCCGCATTCGTTCTGTTGGTCAACGGCATGACTTCCTGGATCAGCGGTAATCGCGCCGCTTTGTTATTCTCGCTGATCGTTTCCTTGAGCGGATTCGGACTGATCGCCGGAGCACTGTTGAGCAGTCATCAAATTACGCCACTGTGGTTTATGGTTTTGATCGGAGCTGGTTTGTATTTGCCGTACGTCGCGGTCCACACGACCGTTTTTGAGCGATTGATCGCACTGACGCGCAATCGGGGGAACATGGGCTACTTGATGTACGTCGTGGATTCGCTGGGTTACTTGGCCTATGTCGTAATCTTGTTGCTGCCCAAATCTGCTTTGCTAGGTGAGCAGACTGCGGACAATGCGTTTTACCACGACTTCCGCGAGTATTGTTGGATCGGATTGAGCCTAAGTTCCGTGGCGTGCATCGTGGCGATCGGATACTTTGCTCGCTTGCGAAGCAATTCGAATTGATCGCAGGTAACCTACCGTCCGTTAGTGCATGTTGATTGCAATGATGAATTGGCACGCCTGTGATCTTAGTCAGATACCCTGGTCGCACGAATTCTCATGAATCATTGGCGATCAAGGCGACTAAAAAGTTCCGCGAGGTTGACCTGCCAGTCCGGGAGTACCGATCCTCCGTCGATGGTTTTGTCTTCTGTGTAAACCGTTGCATCTTGTGCCGAACGAAACACGGTAACCGTCCGAGTCCGGTGATCGACCATCCAAAGCAACTCAACACCGGCATGAAAGTACTCGCGACGTTTGCGAGACATTTCTGCATAAGTGTTACCGCTGCTTAGCACTTCGATGACAAAATTAGGTACCAGATCCGGAATTGGGTCGGTAGGAATCTTCCCGGCGGGCATCCGGTCCCAAGCAACAAACGCGACATCTGGTCCGCGAACTGTATCAGCAAACAGACGCGTCATACCGTCGGCTCCTGTTGCCACACCAATTCGATGTGCATCAAGATAGTTGTTGAGCCACTGAAGGAGCACTCCAGCTAAAAGAGATTCTGGCCAGCCCATGCTTTTCTCCACCAACGTTCCATCGACAAGCTCATAAAGTCGTCGCTCGGTGTTCCGTAGGCGAGTGACATCGTCCACCGTGGCAGATCCTGGAGCGGGTTCGCTGCGAATGCGAGAAACGGGGATATTGCCGAGATCGTGCAGCCGATCCTCCCACGTTGTTGCTAATGCGATGTTCATCTTCCGTTCCTCGAATTGTCTTTCGTTCAGCGACGATCCGTTTTTCATTTTAACATACAGTAAACGCTTTGGCCAGTTTCTTCGGGGATCGGTCAGCAGCTCGCGTTATTTGATTGTATAAATCGTAGTCCTTCCGTGATGGCACTGTAAATTTGGAAAATGGCAGCTATTTCATGGCTTTCAATCCAACCCCTTTTTTTCAAAGGAAACTGTCAACCCGATTCGCTGCCACAGGGACAGAAAACGTACAGTTTGGTTTTATTGATGATGCACCCGTGACCCTAGCCAAAAATCCCGGTCGCGCGAATTTCGGCCGTCCACTTTTTAAATTCGACTTTCTTGGCCTCCGGCACTTCTCGCCAATCACAATCATGAATGGCGCCGTACAGTGCGTATAAATACGCGGCATTGCAGCCGTGGGTGCTTAGACCCCGGGCGATTCGACCATGCAACAGTTTAATGAAGGCCGTTTCGACGCCGATGTCGATCAGCTCTTGCGCGGTAGAGATCCCAGCTGCGTGCAAGTCTGCTTCGCAAGCCGGGCCCAGATTGCGCATTTCAGAAATTCGGCGATCGTCGATGGGCTTAAGCGGGGACATCGAACCGTGATCCAGGTAGATTTGGCGGAGTGAAATCCGGCGGCTGAAAACGAGGCGAGTGCGACTCGGACATTACCGGCCAATAAAGTCTAACATAACCTTTTCTTTGTGAGGTGAACCGCGGGCCGTTGTGTTAAAATATTGTCCGCAACAATCGGCCAGCTCTGAAGTAAAAGGACGAGAAAATGAATGGGATGTGTGCGGCAAGGTTGATCATGGTTGTGTTAGTCCTGGGCCTCGGATGTTGGGTAAATGAACATGCATTTGCGTTGCAAGAGACCCCTGCCAACGAAACGAAGAACTTGGAGGGCAATTTATTGCAGTTGCAAAAATACTTTCAAGTGGAAACGCGACGAATGGCGGATCGCTGTTTGTCCGACGTGCAGTCGGCCGAAGACTGGCTGACGCGTCGATCGGAATATCGGCGGCAATTGGCCGAGATGTTGGGGCTGGATCCAATGCCGCCTCGAACGGCATTGCGCCCCGTCGTGACTGGTGAAGTGGCCGCCGAAGGCGTGATCGTCGAGCGATTACATTTTCAATCGTTGCCGGGGCTCTATGTGACCTGCAATTTCTACCGGCCCGCCGAGGTAAAGGAACCATTGCCAGCAATCTTGTATCTATGTGGTCACGCCCGCGTTGCCGAGAATGGCATAAGTTATGGCAACAAAACTGCTTATCACCATCATGGAGTCTGGTTCGCCCGACACGGTTACGTCTGTCTGATGTTGGACACGATTCAATTGGGCGAGATCGAAGGTGTGCATCACGGGACTTACAACTTAAATCAATGGTGGTGGAACAGCCGGGGCTATACGCCGGCGGGTGTCGAAGCTTGGAATGGAATCCGAGCCCTAGATTATTTGGAACAACGACCAGAAGTTGATGCCAAAAGAATTGGCGTCACAGGTCGATCGGGCGGCGGTGCTTATTCGTGGTGGGTCGCAGCGTTGGACGAACGAGTCGCAGCAGCCGTGCCGGTCGCCGGGATTACCAGTTTGCAGAATCACGTCGTGGATGGCTGTGTCGAAGGGCATTGTGACTGCATGTATCCTGTGAACACGTATCGATGGGACTTTGCCCAAGTGGCGGCCTTGATTGCCCCTCGACCTTTGCTAATCGCCAATTCGGACAACGATCCGATCTTCCCTTTGGAAGGTGTCGTGGAAGTCCACCAAAAGACGAGAAAGATCTACCGCTTGTTGGGTGCCGATTCGAATCTTGGACTGAATATTACTCCGGGTCCGCACACGGACACACAAGAGTTACAAGTTCCAGCATTTCGCTGGTTTGATCAACATCTAAAGAAAGTAGAACGCCCAATCGAAATGGCGGCATTGCCGCTCTTCGAACCGCAGCAACTGCGAGTGTTTTCTGAGTTGCCGTCGGACGAACGTGTGACAACAGTCGCGGAGTTTTTTGTAGCTCCGTGTTCCGATACACCGCTTCCCGTAGTAGGTGTGCCAGGGTCCGACGAATCGGTGTCGGAGGTCGATGCGGACTGGCTCTCGCTTGCCCGAGTTGCAACGATCGTTCAGCAACAATTGCAACAGAAAGTTTTCGCGGGATGGCCGAACGCCGATCAAGTGCCAACCTTGAATCCCAAGCACCTGCGTGATGTTCGGCATGATGGTGTGAGATTTCAACAATTCGAATTCACCTCCCAGGCTGAAGTCATCTTGCCGCTCTATGTCTGGGATTTTGGTACCCATCAGAACGAAAAAGCAAGTGATGCACTGCTAGAGATCGGTGATGAGAACCAACTCGGATTGCTAGAAGCGTGGACGAGGTTGGCGGCCGATGGATCCGTCGCAGCACTTTCGCAAGCTCAACGCCAATTGCTCGAGGAACACATCCAACGAATGCGACAACAATCGTATCGGTTTCATGTCTGGATTGTTCCGCGTGGGATTGGTCCGGCTGCATGGACCTTGGATCTGAACAAACTGACGCAGATTCGACGCCGCTTCATGCTTTTGGGGCAGACGCTGGCAGGCATGCAAGTTTGGGATGTGCGACAAGCATTGGCCACGTTTTCTAGTATTCAATCGGATGTCAAGCTGACGGTCCAAGCTAAAACGACGATGAGTACGGTTGTCTCACTGGCTGCCTTGGGTAGAGACGAGGTTCACGAGTTGATTCTTGTCGATCCGCCGGCAAATCATCGCGAGGCGGAAGATATCTTGAATCTGGCTCGCGTCGTGGAACCGCGACAGCTGGCCGGTCTCCTGTTGTCACAAGGAACGAATGTCACCATCTCGATCGCCCCAGACCGATCGCGGCCTTGGTTCGAGGTTGCCGAGGCGACCGACCGACTCCGTCTGACGCGAGACCAAGATGTCGGTAAAATGAAAGTGCAGTTGCGCTAGCCCGCTGATTTTTATCGTTGCTTCGCGGTGCTGAATGCCCGGTGGCGAGAGCGTCGAGCCATAATGGATGATCCAATCGTCCCGTGTTCTCAACAAGTAGAATGGACAGAGTATGAAGAGCGTTTATCAGGGATTCGTTTGGGGCTGCGGGTGGTTAGTTGCCTTAAGTCTAGCTGCTATGTCCGTTGCCGAAGAACCAACGCCGACGGTTTTGGCCAAGTCCGATATCAATGAGCCATTGCAGTATCATTTGATGCACCCAGGCGCTGACAGTTTGCCTGGGGATCCCAATGCCGCATTCTTTTTGGATGGGCAGTATCATCTGCACTACATATTGCGACACGACTGGCAAGGACGCCAGTCGTTTTCGTTTGTACACGTGACGAGTCCCGATATGGTTCATTGGACTTGGCAACCAACCAAGTTACAGCCGCACTTTACTGGACACGGCATGTTCAGTGGCACAGGGTTTTTGACCAAGGAAAACCGTCCGGCGGTGATTTATCATGGCGAGAGTTCTGGTCGAAATCAGATCGCAATTGCCAAGAACAACCAGCTTTCCGAGTGGGAGAAACCCTACCCGGTAGAGGTGCTGGATGTCGAAGGTCGGCCGGCGAATATGAATCATTGGGATCCTGATTGTTTTCAGATAGGTGACACGTATTATGCGATATCCGGTGGACCGAACCCACCACTTTTCAAGTCCAATGACTTGAAGACCTGGACCCTGGTCGGCGACTTCATGGCTCACGAAATGCCGGATGTGACCATTGGTGAAGATGTCTCGTGTCCGAACTTTTTTCGCTTGGGAAACAAGTGGATGTTGCTGTGCATTAGTCACCCGTTGGGGTGCCGCTACTATCTGGGCGATTGGGATACCGAACGACAACAGTTTGTTCCTGAAGTTCACCGTCGGATGAATTGGAAGAGGGACGAGCAGGTGGTCTGGGGGTTGTTTCAGCGGACGGATTACTTCGCACCGGAAAGTGTTTTAACCGCTGATGGTCGTCGAGTGATGTGGGCGTGGCTAACGACGGCGGGACCACAAGGCGAGTTATTGCACAAGACAGTCCAAGCTCTGCCGCGCGAATTAAGCCTTCATGATGATGGGTCGTTGCGGATGGCTCCGATTCGCGAGTTGGAAGCGTTGCGTGGGACGCCTACCGTAGTGGAAGAGCTTGTTTTGGAACATCCATTGACGGGACATGTTGGCCACGTGCCGCCCAATCAGCGCCCGCTTTTGCAAGCGATTGGAACGATGCCCAGCGATGCATGTGAGTTAAGAGTGACGGTGGCTCGGAGCGAAGCGTTGCGGAAACTGTTTGGTTTAGTATTGTTTGCGGACGACCAAGGGAATGGGTTGCCGATCATGTTTCGACCGGAGACCGGGACGATTCGTTTGGGGTCGACCGAAGCACCGTTTTCGATGGCTGATTTGCCGGGCGAGTCGGATGTTGAATTGCGTGTGTTTGTTGACCGTTACTTAGTGGAAGTCTTTGTGAATAACCGTCAAGCGTTGGTGGCTGCCTTCCCGAATTACGGTCATCGACGTGAAGTCAATGCATTTACGGTGGGAGCACCCACCAAGATCAGACGCCTCGAAATTTGGCCATTGGAGCCAGCAAATCAAGGCTTTCTGGAAGCCCAAAAAGACCGCCCCTGGCTGCCTCGGACGGAGTGACCCGATGGTCATCCCGTGTTGTGGTGAAAGATTGAAATCTCGAATCATGTGCGTTTATCGAGATAGGATGACCGTCAAAAGAAATTGGACATCTATCGCAGGTAAGGACTAAACACGGCGACGAGTCCCAGGAGAATTAGTAGGGCCAGCGTGAAATACCGTAGTCGTATGCGGCCCAGTTTGGTTCCAAGCTTCAATCCGAACCAAGTGACAACCAAGAGCCAGGGAACCAGAACGACGGTCGTCAGCATGGGCGGGAAGATGCGATTGCCAAACACGAGATAAAGAGTCAAGTAAGCCGGAACCAAGCTGATCAAGTACATGCTGAACAAGAAGCCGCGACTGCGTTTGGTGCTCCAATCGTGGGCTTGAACCCAGAAGACCATTAGGGGTCCTCCCATGCCAATCAGGCCTTGCATGACACCCGAAAAGAAGAACGCGGGGATGGAGTAAGCTTGCGAAACAGACGCTCGCGGGGTTGGTCGCAAGATCAGCATCGCCACAGCGATGGCCACGACCCCCGCCCCGACGCCTTGGTGAATGGCTTCGCGCGGCAAGGCTTCGGCTTGGTACAATATCAAGGCCCCGATCGGCAGTCCTGTGAGGCGTAAGATCGCGGGGAATAGCAAGTCTCGCCAGTGAATTTCTTGGCGAAACGACCAAACTCCAAACAGATTTTGCGGAGTGGTCGAAACTAAAATGGCGGCTTGAGCCTCCGGCACGGCAAACGCCCCACTGAGTAGCAGGACCGGCACGGCCAACAACCCTGCCGCGAACCCGGAGGATGCTTGGATCAAAATTCCAATCGACAAGACGACAGCGAGTATGGTGAACGAAGTGAAATCTAACAAACGGCGACCATCCAGGTTTCATTCTATTTGGGTTACTTTGGGGCGGGTAACCCCTGTCTGAGAAGTTGACATCCTAAGTTTGCCGCGCGACCCCGACAAGGCGAATTCGCGACTTGAAAGACTTTGTACGAACGATTCTCGACGGTCGGACAAGTTTTTGGATACGGACTTGGCTGTTTTTATCAATTTCTGGAAAAATCGGGTTCGGTCTGGTTTCTTTCTCCGTCGCGTCGCAAGTAAACTGATGGGGGAAATTGGGTTCACCGGTTTTGCGGTTGCGTTCGTCCACTTCGATTCTCGCTCCATTTTGACAATGACTTGGCTTGGTATTCCTTCAGCTCACCGGACGATTCTGAACACGATCTTGATCGTGTTGGCGATGGCTGTATTCGGTGGCAAGTGCACCGGACAAATTGCCAACACCTTCTACAAGAGCTTTTCGCTCAATAACTCTGGGAATTTTTCGCAATCAACCCCGAACAGTTTGCACGACGTTCTACTGACGTCGACGAACAATGGCTTGGGATTGATCGGCGAGAACGTCTTCATGCGTTCGGTCGTGGTACAAAATGGTGGTCACTACGCCATTTCCAACATGAGTTCAAATAGTAGTCGTGCGATCACTCTGGGGAATGTAACGCCCTTCAACAACTTGCATACTGGCGGCCTTAACGATGTAATTGCACTTTCAGGTAATTCCAGCTTAAGCATCATCGGAGCCAACACGGTTGGAGGCGGTCCGCTTTCTGCAGCGCTCGGCAGTCACGGAAACTTCTTGGTGCAAGCCGGTTCGACATTGTCGATCAGTTCGGTAATCAGTGGCGTCAATCTTGGATTCAACAAGACGGGAGCTGGCTTGATGACGTTGTCTGGTAGCAATACCTATTCAGGCGCGACCAATATCAACGGGGGGACCTTGGCGATTACGAACAACTTGGCACTTGGCTCGCTTGGCACAATCGGTTTTGGTGGGGGGACCTTGCGTTACAGCGGAGCGAATGTTGACCTTTCGAATCGGTTCAGTGTTGATTCGAATCAACACATTTCAATCGACACCAATGGCCATGACATAACGTTTGCCAGCAATCTTATCAGCGTTGGAGGATCTTTGGCTAAGTCCGGGGCGGGAAAATTGGTCTTGAGTGGGACGAACACCTATTCAGGAACGACAACCATCAACAGCGGAGTTCTGATCGTAAATGGAACTCAGACGGGTGGCGAATACTTTATCAATAGCAGCGGGACATTGGCAGGGAATGGAATCATTAAAGCGACGGTCCATGTGGGCGTTGGTGGCGCGCTCGCCTCGGGAGATGGTCTCGGTACACTGGAGATTGGTGGCAACTTGTCTTTTGTGTCCGGTTCTACTTTGGCAGTTGAAATCAACTCGAGCACGTTGCAATCGGATCTAACAAGAGTTGCTGGATCATTGGCGTTGAATAACGCCGCGTTGCAGTTGACGGACTTTGCCAACGTCTTGATACCGCTAGGGACTGAAGTCACGATTGCAACGTTCAATTCGATTAACGGCGAGTTTCAGGGCTTGGGAGAAGGGGCTAGGTTTTTTAACGGTCAAAATGAATGGAAGATTTCATACGGTATTGTCTCAGCGGGAAAAATCACGCTAACGGCAGTCCCGGAACCGACTAGCCTGCTATTCGTTTGCTCTGCTCTATGTCTGAGTTCCACGCGGCGTCAAAGACGTTGAAGCGGATGAAGCTGGGACCCGTTTTCTCGATTCATCGGTGAGCTTGCGAGAATGTCCATGTCAGGAATCGAACCTGATCTTCGACCTTCGCAGGGTCGCGTGCGGATCCACTACACTTCACGGACGGAAAAAGACCAGAAGGTTTCGGTCTTGCCACTTCACATTTCACACTTCCATAGTGCGGGAGGGATTCGAACCCCCAAACACTTGTTCCTAAGACAAGTCGCTCGCCGTTGGCGTACCGCACCTCAAGGGTGACTGATCGGAATCGAACCGATATGGACTTGGGTCACATCCAAGTTCCTGGACCAATACAGGACAGCCACCATCTCGTTTGGGTTTACCTTCTTCAGTAGCTCCGGCAGTAGGAATCGAACCTACAGTCGCGTCCTTAACAGGGACGTGCCTTACCATTTGGCTACACCGGAGTGTGTTGTGTTTCTTGTGCTCAGAGCACCGAGTGAGAATCGAACTCACGCAGCCGCTTTACGAAAGCGGTGTCATGCCACTAGACCATCAGTGCCTTGAACCAAGTTGTTGATCAACAATGAGGCCGGAGGGATTCGAACCCACGCTCTACGGATTAAAAGTCCGCTGTGCGACCGCTACACCACAACCTCGGAAAGTGATTGTGATGTGACGTTTTATGCGGGTGAGTGTGGTGGCCATTGTTGTTCTCCTGGTTTGTTCAAAGTGGTAGACCTGAGAATCGAACTCAGCGCGACTCGGTTATCAGCCGGGTATGGGCAACCAGCCCGCGACTACCATCAAGTATTCGCTACGTCGTTCGTCCAGTCGGGCACCTCGGAGTCGAACCGAGAGCCTCCTGCTCCCAAAGCAGGCGTGCTACCATCTGCACCTTTGCCCGAATCGTTTCCTCATTGCATTATTGCAATGACGAGTGGACCAGCTGGGAATCGAACCCAGTAGCCTTGATTGCAAATCAAAGCGCCGACCCATCGGCAAGCCCAGGTGGGTGATTGATCGAGCGAAGGCCTCGATTGCAAGTGGACTGGGAGGTGCTCGAACCCTCGTCTACGGTTCTTCAGACCGCTGCTAAACCGTCTCAGCTACCAGTCCCCAAAGTTCGTGATCCGAAAGCAAAATGCCTAACGATAATGCCCGAAAACAAAAAAGGCCCGGTGTTCCAGGGGGGAAGGGAACACCGGGCCAGCCAACGTGAGCTGTACGGGAGTAGGCTCAGGTCCTACCGGGTTCCCTCGGGAGTCGGGCCGCTTTGAGCAGGCCGTTGGCCGGGACATTGGAATGCAACGTTCCGGCGGTCCAATGTCGGCCAATAAAGAAGTGAAGGATCGAATTCATGGCAAGTGTCTAACTTTGTTCGTCTGGAACGGGATGTTCATGTCGTTTTCGCATCGCCTGTTCGCGGTGCAAAGAGTTAGACGTCGAGCTGCTATGAAAGTTCACAAAAAAAACGCGACTTAGATCAGGTTCGTCCGGCCTATGGAAGAGACCTGCGAAATCGCTAAAACTAACCCCGACTTACATCGGCGACTGGATCAACGAGTAATTCGTCACTCGTCTGTCTGACCGCGATGAAACACCCAAGCCGCGTATCCACTCAGGTGAAAGTTCTGTCCAATGCGATCTCTGTTTGAAGCCGAAGAACAAGCGAATGCCCGACGCGCCATGCCGCTGGCGGCCCGAATGCGTCCTCAGAAATTAGACGAATTCGTCGGCCAAAGTCACCTGTTGGGGCCGGGCCGATTGCTTCGCCGACTGATTGATGCGGATCGATTGGGCAGCGTGATTTTTTTTGGACCGCCTGGTTGTGGCAAAACGACTCTGGCTAGTTTGTTGGCGGGGATCGGCAAGAAGTTTTACGCTCGATTGAGCGCGATCACGGATGGTGTCGCCCAGTTGCGACAAGTGTTGGCCGAGGCCAAAGAGCGAGTGGAAACGGGGCGCGGCAAGACCGTGTTGTTTATCGACGAAATTCATCGCTTCAACAAGACTCAGCAGGACGCACTCCTGGGTGATGTGGAAAGTGGCGTGATTGACTTGGTCGGGGCAACCACCTCGAACCCCTACTTCGCGATCAATTCGGCCTTGATCAGTCGCAGCCAGATCTTTCAATTCCAGCCGTTGACAGAAGCAGAGATCGCTGCGCTGTTGCACACGGGGTTGACTGACCCAGAGCGAGGCATGGGGGAGAGGCAAGTTACGTTGACGCCCGAGGCCATCTCGCAATTGTGCACGTGGTGTGATGGGGACGCCAGGCAAGCATTGAATGTGCTCGAAATCGCGGTGTTGTCGAGTGCCCAAAGACCGCTAGAAGTAACAGCTGAGCTGATTCGCGAGTGCATGCAACGCAGTGCCTTGCGGTTCGACTCGACAGGCGAAGAGCATTATGACTTGGCGAGTGCTCTGATCAAGAGCATTCGCGGTTCGGATGTCGATGCGGGAATTTATTGGTTGGCCAGGCTATTGGAGTCGGGAGAAGACATTCGCTTTTTGACGCGACGTCTGGTCATTTTGGCGAGTGAAGACATTGGCAATGCGGATCCACAAGCTTTGTTGATCGCGGTGGCGTGTATGCAAGCCTGCGAGTTTATCGGATTGCCGGAAGGGCAATTGACACTGTCGCAAACCGTGGCTTATTTGGCATGCGCTCCCAAGTCAAATGCCTGTACGATTGCGATTGGAGCGGCACGCGAGGATGTCCGAACCAAAAAAGTGGTGCCTGTCCCCAATCATTTGCGGGACGGGCATTATGCAGGCGCCAAGCAATTGGGTGTGGGCCAGGGATATCTATATGCCCATGATTTTCCGGACGGGATCGTCGCCCAGGAGTATTTGGGGGTGCCGACGACCTATTATCAGCCCACCGATCGCGGATTCGAACGTGAATTGGCCGCTAGGTTGGATAAAATCCGGGCCGTGCTGCGGGCAGATGGATCCGACCGACCCGTCTGATCCGACCGATCCGTCTGATCTGACCGATCCGTCTGATCTGACCGATCCGACCGATCCGTCTGATCCAAAATTCGCTAGCAAAAATCGGCGTGATAGCATTACCGCCCCTACATCTTGTGCTGCTTACCCAAAGCGACCTGAATATCGGCGATTAGTTTGACCCGGCTACCTTGGTGGCACAGAATGCGTGAGTCGTGTTGGTTGTGGTTCTGAAACCAGAAACACACCAGCTTTTCAGTTCATTGTACTTAGGAATACGTGGGTCGGGTTCAAGAAAGAGGGAGCTTTCTGGCATTCGCATCGAATGGGTACCACAATTCGGCAGAAATTGAAAGAGTCAATTTCGTAAGATCGAAATCGCTTTTTTGTTTCGGAAACGATTTGGGTAGAACGATTTGGGTAGATTGTGGATCGGGCAGCATTTCGGCGAAGCACATCAGGTTGCATGGTTCTCCTTATTTGGACGTTTCTCGACACTGGTCGGTTGCAGACATCGTTTGTCGTGGCCCTAGTTGGATAGCTACCCGGGTTCAGGGTTGGACCTGGTGGCGATAGTTGGGATTCTCTGCCGCACCAATCTCTATTCCTCCTTTATCATGGCTCAAGACGAGCCCCTATCGCAATAAGGGAGTTGTTGAATGGTTGCCAAGCCACTAGTCGGAATTAACACGGACTTTCGCAAAGGTCAAGGAAAGCATCCTAGCCACTCGGTTGTTACTGCTGGTTACTTTGACCGAATTTCGCGAGCCGGAGGGATCCCGGTCCTGTTACCTCCACTGGAATCAGAAATTGATTTGGAGCAAGTGCTCAACACGCTTGATGCGTTTGTGATGATTGGCGGGAACGATTATGATCCTCGGCGTGATGGATACATGGTTCATCCATCCATGAAGCTGATGGACCCACGCCGCGAGACTTTTGATCGCTGCTTGATCGAGGCCATCAGTCGGCGTCGTATGCCGTTGTTGGCGATTGGCGCAGGATTGCAATTGTTGAATGTAATGCACAAGGGCAATCTGTTTTACAACATTCCGGACGATTTGCCGGACGCTCTGCCCCACCGCGACGCCCATGATAATGCTCACCGCCATGGGTTGGTTGTGGAACCTGGTTCGTTGATGGACAAGGTTTACGGCGATGGCGAGATTCGAGTCAATTCGCGGCATCACATTGCGATTGACGAAGTCGCGGCACCGTTCAAGGTAACGGCGCGTTGCAGCGACGGCGTCGTCGAGGCGATTGAAAGTTTGGAAGACGACTGGTTCGTGATCGGAACTCAATTTCATCCGGAAAGCGACGCCGCTTCGGCGTTGGATTTGCGGATTTTCGAGCTCTTCATTGAGGGAGTTCTGGAACATCGATCGGGTGGACTCGGAATCCCAGCGGGTTTGCGAGTTGTCGCATAACTCTTGAACCATAAAGTGACTCACCCGAAACGCCACGGCCAGATGCCGCGGCGTTTTTTATTTCACCGTTCGCCATAGACGTAACCAGCAATCGACTTGCCTAATGGAAGGGGGGCGTCGGATGCCTCAGCTTCCGCGGACTCCTAAGGCGAACCGCGAAAGATGGTCAAGCACCTGTCCGACGGTGCCTTACCGGTTGTGGCATTTGGCGGCTCACTACCCCGCTGAATATTCCGTGGACTGTGTTTACAATTCCGAGCATGGATCTAACGCCGCCCATTCTACCGATCGATTCGATTTTGTGCGGTGACGCACGAGTTGTCTTGGATCGCCTGCCAGCGAATAGCGTCCATACGATCGTCACGAGTCCCCCGTATTTTGGTCAGCGAGATTACCAACACGACGGCCAAATTGGTCGCGAGAAGAACGCCGACCAGTACATTGATAATCTTGTCGCGGTATTCGAAGCGGCGCGACGGGTCCTAAGACCGGATGGAACTCTCTGGTTGAACTTGGGCGATAAATACGAGGACTCACGTTTGCTTGGTCTGCCGTGGCGCGTGGCATTGGCCTTGGCGGCGGAGGGCTGGATCTTGCGGTCCGACATTATTTGGCACAAGCCCAACGCCATGCCCAGTGCCGTAAAAAGTCGTCCAACCACGGACCATGAATACGTGTTCTTGTTTAGTCGAGAATCTGAGTACTATTATGACGCTGACGCCATCCGCGAACCGCATTTAACTTTTAGCGAGCACAGCAAGATGAAAGGCGGGCGCGGCCATTTCGGCAAACGCGGGGGCACGCCCGAGCAAGGCAAGAACGGCGGGCAGGCGAATCTACATGATGGCCGTTGGGATCAAGCTTTTCATCCCTTGGGCCGCAACAAACGCACGGTCTGGAGCGTGCCGCTGGGGAAGTTTCGCGACGCCCATTTCGCCGTCTTCCCCCAGGACCTTATTCGACCCTGTATCAAAGCGGGAGCTCCCGAAAATGGCGTGGTATTGGACCCGTTTTTCGGAGCGGGGACCGTTGGTGTGGTCGCGGTCGAGTTGGGCCGAAAGTACGTGGGGATCGAGTTGAATCCTGACTATGTGGCGTTGGCGCAACGACGCTTGACGATGCAGGCTTGCCGGTAGATTTTGCCAGCGCTGCGGCTTATACTGCTCCGCGACCGATGATCCTAGGCCGAGTCGATTCAATCGGAGAACGCCCGGATATCGTTGACTTCATCTCCCCCTGCCCTACCCAACGAGTTCCCAAATGTCGCACCAGCCAGCGTTGACGCGTCGTGGTTTTCTTCAGCATTCATCAGTTGCCACCGCCGCGACGGTAATCCCGTACTATTCGTGGAGTTCGCCAGCATTCGCGAATAACTCAAAGAATGATCGCCCGCGAATCGGCTGTATTGGAACCGGTAGTATGGGAACGGGTGATGCCGAGGATCATGCCAACTTCGGTGATATTTTGGCTGTTTGCGATGTGGATCAGAATCACGCCGAGCGAGCGAAGAATCACGAACGTATCGGGAAGGGCAAGGCGGATTTGTACAGCGATTATCGCAAAGTGTTGGAACGCAACGATATCGATGTGGTCAGCATCGTGACCCCAGATCATTGGCACGTGAAGATCGCGTTGGAAGCCCTGGCCGCTGGGAAGCATGTGTTCTGCCAAAAGCCATTGTCGCTGACCTTGGAAGAGAATCAATTGATTCGTGCGGCCTGTCAAAAGTATTCCGACCGAGTCTTTTTGGTTGGCACGCAGCAACGCAGTGATCGCGATCGATTTTTGCGTGCAGTCAACATGGTGCAAAAAGGTCTATTGGGCGAAATCAAAAAGGTAACGGTCGGAATCGATGGCAGTCCGACCGGTGGTCCGTTCCCGGTCGCGGACGTACCCGGTCACTTGAATTGGGAGGCGTGGCAAGGTCCTGCCCCGGCTCACGAGTACCGCGAACGTCGTTGTCATTATGAGTTCCGTTGGTGGTACGAATACTCGGGTGGCAAATTCACGGATTGGGGCGCGCATCACGTCGATATCGCCCAATGGGCTTTGAACGAAAATGGTCCGGGGCAAGGTCCGATCAGTATCGATGGCACCGATGCGAAGCACCCTGTGGAATTCAAAGATGGCCATCCGATCGCGGTCGATAGCTACAACACCTCGCATGATTTTGCAGTGAGCTGTCGATTCGCCAGTGGCACGGAGATGGTCATCACCAGTCGTGGCGACAACGGTGTATTATTTGAGGGCAGCAAAGGACGCTTGTTCGTCAATCGCGGGAAGATCACCGGGAAGCCGATTCAAGAGAATTGGGACGAAGGCCAATTTGGTGACGAAGCGTTGGTTGAGTTGTACAAGGGAAAGCCTTTCGAGGGACACAAAGCCAACTTCTATCGCTCGATTGCGGAGGGTGGCTTACCGGTCAGCGATGTATTCTCGCATGTGCAGATCATGAACACCTGTCACTTGGCCGCCATTGCCGCTCGGTTAGGCCGCAAGATTCAATGGGATCCGCAAACCGAACAAATCGTCGGCGATCCACAAGCTGCCGCATTTTTTGCTCGTGAGCCACGGGCAGGATATGAATACTTGCGAAGTTGATGTATGCCGTCGTGTCAAAGGCAATGGCTTTTGTTGCGTCAGGTTTTCGAAGCTGTTTGTTTATCGCCGAGTCTGATTTTCGTTCACTGTTATGCTAGAGGAAGTTCAAGTGAATAACGCATCGAAGTCCAGTTCTGGGCTAATTGTTCCGTTGTTGTCCGTTATGATGTTTCTCCAGTTTTTTACGTGGGGAACTTGGTTTGCGACGTTGGGCGGGGCGATGAGTAATTATTCGTTGTCGGCATTTACTGGGGCAGCCTACGAGGCGGCTCCTATCGCAGCGATTTTCGCGCCGCTGTTTCTTGGATTGATTGCCGACCGCTTTTTTGCCTCGGAAAAAGTAATGGGGATGTTGATGCTGATTGGCGGCATCTTGATGCTCTTCATTCCCGCAGTTGCCGAATCCGCAGCGACTTTTGCGACAGAATCCGCAGAAAAGCTCAAGGCATTAAACTTGCCGGCCAAGGAATTTGATGATCAATTCAAAGCTCTTCAACTGGCTGAGAATAGCTCGGCGAAAATGCTGGTTTGGTTGATATTGGGACATTTGTTGTGTTACATGCCCACACTGGGGTTGGGCAACACTATTGCGTTCACTCACATCAAGAATCAGGAACAATTCCCCAAGATTCGCGTATGGGGAACGATTGGTTGGATTGCGGCGGGCCTGTTCGTTGGCATTCAAGGTTGGTCGCTGGAGTTCAAGATTTTTTCCTTATGTGCGTATAGTTCACTCGCGTTAGGAGTCTTTTGCTTCTTTTTGCCCAACACGCCTCCTCCGCTCAAAGGCAAACCGATGGACGTGCGGTCGCTGTTCATGGTCGATGCCTTCAAGTTGATGGCGAACTGGAATTTCTTCGTGTTCGCATTGTGCTCGACTTTGGTGTGTGTGCCATTAGCCTTCTATTATGGTTCGACTGGAAACTATTTGGCGCATACCGGGTTCGTGCAGTCCGCATCGACGATGACGATTGGTCAGATGTCCGAGATCTTTTTCATGCTTTTGATTCCGTTCTTCTTTAGGAAGTTGGGAGTCAAGAATATGATTTTGGTCGGTATTGCTGCGTGGGTGATCCGTTACATCCTGTTTGCCTATGGCGCCCCTGCCCAAGTGACATGGATGTTGTTGGCAGGTGTGGTCCTACACGGTGTCTGTTACGACTTTTTCTTTGTGACGGGCTTCATCTATACAGACAAGAAAGCGCCGACCGAGATTCGTGGTCAAGCGCAAGGGCTGCTGGTGTTCTTAACCCAAGGTGTCGGCATGTTCTTTGGTTACCGCATCATGGCGGGCGGGAACTTGTTTGGTCTGCCCTTGAATTTGACGTTCGGACAATACGGCGAGCAAGTCAGTCGGTCGGATGCGTATTCGGAAGCATTGAAAACAGCACGTGGCGAAGTGGCATCGCCAAGTTTTCTCGAGTCATTGTCTATGATGTTCTCCAAAAGTTTGCCGGAGAATTTGGATCCCGAGTTACTTGCTGCAACTATGGCCCAATGGAAGAATTTTTGGATTTCGCCTGCGATCATGGCGGCAATCGTGTTTGTGGTTTTTGCGGTGGCGTTTTGGGATCGGACTAAAACCGATTCCGACGAATAATCCTTCGTATCTTGATTGGCGCCGTTGAACGTGTCGGGGAGAAGCAGCGTGAACACAAAAGGCGATTCGCTACCAAACGATTCGCCGAACGTGTTAGAGCACTTCATTCCGATCCGGGCGGCCCAATTGGTTCGTGCGTTATTGCGTCAGCGTGGACTACAGCCACAGCAAGTCGAGCAATTTCAGAAATTGGCGGACTTGCTCACTGCCCACTTTCATCGTTCCACAATCTTCCAATTGGAAGACTACTTGGAAGATTACGCCGCCTTTGATCCGGACCAGGAACTCGTGTACCACCATCGCGAGGGGGCTGGGATCATGGCCATGCGGGGCGAACGCTTTGCCCAGCAGCTCGCAGAACTCTTAAAAACGGCAAACTACCTTCGTCTGACGCAGGAGGAAATCGAAGAGTCGCTGCGCACCGCGACGGGTTGGGGTGTGCGATACTCGGTCGACTTCAAAAATTTCGATTTGTTGCAAGTTTATGTGCGTGGGATCAAGCCAAGGCGGCTTTTTCGCCGAATTTGGTGGACCCCGTGGCGCCAAGAGTCACGTTGGATCGATGTCTACAAACGCGTCGTCTTGATCTTTCGGATGAAGGCGAGCCATAAGTTGGGCCCACAATTCGATTCCGACAGTATCTATCTCAAAATTTTCAAAGACATGCCGGAAACGGAAGTCGACATGATGATGCCGGGCTCGCGAGTTCGCTTCTCATGGGCGGATCGTGGCAAGGTATTGTTCCCTGCCATCGGCGGGATCTTCGCCGGCATGCGTCTGGCCAAGGCACTTGTGATTTGGGGGCCACGGATTTCCTTGTTTGTCCGTTTCATCGCGCTGACGTCGATTTTGAAATGGATCGGAGGCAGCACGTGGTTTGCAGATTGGGCCTTGAATGCCAAAGGGGATGGCCTCAACTTTACAGGCTGGACGGTGGCCGGTGTTTTGGCCCTCACCTTTTACTTTGTGAAGTATTGGCTGTCTCATAACCGCACCACTCGCGAGCACCAAGGGCTGCTGACCAATAACTTGTACCTGCGAAATCTGGGCAATAATGGCGCGGTTTTATTCCAAATAATGGAAGACGCCAAAGAGCAAGAACTGCGGGAGTTGTTTTTAGGTTACTTTCTGCTGTGGCAAAAAGCGGGCCCAAACGGATGGTCGACCGAAGAATTGGATTGCCAAGCCCAGGGGTACCTGCGAAAATTACTGAAACGCGAAATCGACTTTGAAGTATCGGATTCGCTCCGCAAACTCCGCGACTTCAAATTGGTCGAACAAACGCCTAACGGCCATTGGGTCGCGATTGATATCGAGACGGCTATTCAAAGAATTGCTGCGAGAAAGTAATGGCAGCCGAACAACAGGGAATCTGTCGTGTCGGACGAGAAAATAAGTAATGCAAATTCGGAGCTTGTTGACCATTCCAATTCTTCCGCACCCGAACCAGTTTCGAACGAAATTGCGGGTCGAACCGGACTCCACTGGCCTCTGTCGACGCTGATGGCTTGGGTTTTGGGACCCGTTGCTTGTGTGGTCGTTGCCAACCAAATCGTTGGCGGACTGACATTTCGACCGCTACCAGTTACCTCCGCAATCCAGGCGGGGGCCGTGACCACAGGTCTACTATTTCTGCTCATGTACTTGCCATTGTGGTGGTTGTTTAATGCCACCGGGTTGCGACTTGCTGCCCGAATGTCTGTGATCTTCGTCGTATCGCTGTTGTTCACGTGTGTCTTGTCGCCTCGGTTTATTCTCTCGGCGTGGGGAAGTATTTTTTTGCTTGCCATACCTTTTTGTGTCTTCAGCAACCGGATTGTCGTGTTACAAAACCGATCCGGCGCAGTTTGGGCCTCGGTCACGATGTTGTTGACCGTTGGCTTGCATACGGTGTGGATGGAACTTTGGCCGTCCTCCGAATTGCGGCGACTGAGGGAATTACGAACTGAATTTCCTCTAGACAATATCGCCGACCGTATCGAACGATTAGGCCGCGCACCAGAGAGTTCGGCAAGTTTGTCGACTCAGGGCCGACAATTGCAGCAGCGACTACAGATTGCTTACGACCAGCAACCGACGTATTCTCCTTTTCACTCGCCAAAATTGGTTCATGACGCGCAGTTCGAACGGTTTGTTCGGTCGCCCGGTTTTGGCCCAATTCGGATGAATCCGCGATGGATCCGACTTTGGGCGAAGCCAAAGTCACTAGCGGAATCCAAGGCGTTTCAAGGCGGTTCGTCCGGTGAGCGAAGCGACTACGATTTTGATTTCGCGAGCACGTTTAGGATTCTTTCGTTAGAACCAAGCGAATCAGCCGAAAAACTCACGCCGGCGACCAGCCATGTGTGGACTTTCTGGGATTTCTTGCACCCAACAACATTGGGTGAAGCATTTGGCCCGCAAGCGTTTGTTGGCTTCAGAGCCCACAGTGTCACTTATACGCAGTCGGTGTTGTTTGAATCGGAACGTTTTGAACTAGAAAAGCTCGAATTGATCGGTCTGCTCATGCATGATGTTCCGGTTGTTTACGAAATCGATGGCTTGCCGAACATGGAATCGATCGTTGCGGGTGACATGGCGACTCGGGAGTTAAACACATTTGAGTCGGAGAGTCTTCAGAAACTTCGCGATGGCGAATCCATCGTAATCGAGCGAGATGGGCCGATGCTAAAAATGGTGGGTGCTCTGCCGGCAATTGAGCAATGCCATGATTGCCACCAATCCAAGTCGGGAGAGATTTTGGGGGCGCTCAGCTACGTTTTTCGGCCAAGTGCTCGAAGACCACAGAGTTTCCAGGATTCTCAGGACTAGAATTGATTGCCGATGAGTAAGATCAAGGGGGCCGTTCATCCTGCTGACACAACCGGGAGTTCGTTAGTCCTGTGGCTGGTCGTGTTCGTTGCTTGCTTGGCAATGGCCATCCTTTGCATGCATGGCATGGTTCGTGTAACTTCTCCGCTGAGTCAATATCTGGTCGTAGCGAGCATCAACGTTTTCTTTAGCTATTTGTTGTTGTACTTGCCGTTGCGTTGGCTGTTTTCTTCCGGACGAATCCATGGGGCAATTCGCGTTCTAATCCTTGCGTTAGGTTCAACACTCGCGGCGATTCTGTTTGTAGATCTGCAGCTCCATATTTGTCTTTGGGCTAGCGTTATGATCGTTTCGATGTTAAGTCTACTTCCTTTCACACAATTCGAGGTGACGAAACGACCTAGAAACGCCTACCTCGCCGCAACAAGTATACTTCTTGCCGTTGGCTTGTTTAAGTTGCTGATCGCGTTTTCTCCGCCGTCAGAACTACGACGTCTTGTCGAGCTTCGCGTTGAATTTCCGGTGGTTGATATTGGATACCGGATCGAAAAATTAAAAAAGCAGGAGAGATCGCAGGCCGCCCTGGCAAAAGAAGCGGCCGAAATGCAGCAGAGCCTTCAAACATTTTACGACGGAGAGGATGCTGCGTTGTCTTTTCCGTTCCGTGATCGACTGAAGTTAATTCACGACGCTCAGTTCGAGCAATTTGTACGCTCTCCCCAGTTCGGAGTCGGTCGGCTCAATCGACGAGAAGTTCGATACGTTGAAGAACGACGACATTGGGGGCATGTGAATGTTTCTGAAGATACACCTCTCTCTCGTTGGCCATTCGTTGCGATTCACCTAAATTCATTCATAGATTTTCTTGATCCGACAACATTGGGCGAAAAGATGGAGACAAACCAGTATCTTCGATTCAAATCACATCGAATCGCAATTAAACCGAGATCGATTGAAGCTCCCAAGACTTATACCCTTGAACGGCTCGAACTGATTGGGCTGCTGCTTCATGAAGGACCGGTTGTCTACGTAACGCATGATCTCCCAGACATGTCGACCATTTCGTCCGGCGAGATAACGACTAGAGCAATGAGTTCGTTCGAGTCCGATGCCTTGGTAAGGATCTTAGGTGGAGAATCGTTGGTGGTCGAAAATGAAGGTGAAAATTTGAGGATGGTCGGTGCTCTTCGTGCAATCGATCAATGCATCGACTGTCATCAAGTCAAATCGGGGGAACTGTTGGGGGCGTTCAGTTACGAGTACCGTTTGAAGCAGCGGGGCAGAGTCCGATAGCGGTTTGATACTGGAGCGAAAGATCGTCGAAACGGCTGACTCCGATCGGCTTCGCTTGAAACGGACTACTCTTCGACCCCACGAATATTCGTGACCATTCACGCGATTGATGGCCAAACCTGGGTTTGGTGCGTTTCGCGAGTCGCCTTGCCGTAGTTCACACGTCCACTCGAGCATAAGCCGGTCGCTCGTTCTTATTCGGTTTATCAAGCGACTCGCTCCACGTCCTCTATTCTACACGAATGGTTACATGTTTTCTTACCTCCAATTTCTTACCAAACCAATTTGCTCCGTCATCGAAAATCGTCGGTTCACCAGTATGGCTAAATCGCAGACCGCCTATTTTGACATTTTGCTTTAATTCGTCTTGATCCGAAGCGACATTTTTTGGTAGGAGCCCGTTTGTTGGGCCGATTTTTTGCCGATTGCGATTAGGGAACTGAACATGCACGATTTATGGTTTCACGTCCATGTGCCGAAGGCGGGTGGCTCGACTTTACGACAATTGATGAATCGGAACTTCGGCAAAGGCTACTACAATTCCGTGTCACTCTTGGAGTCAAAACAGTACACTCGGCAGGACGTTTGGGAAATCGCCAAGTCCCAGCCTTGGCTCCGCTGCATGTCCGACCACAAGTTGTCTTTGGATCTACCGTACGACTTTCCTGACGCAGCGGTTCATGCGTATGCATTTGTTCGCGACCCCGTTGATCGTTACATTTCGCGGTACTTCTACCATCGCAATGCCGACATCGAATGCGCGGCCAAAACAGCCAGCGATTTCCGGGAGTTCATCAACTACGAATTGGTCGAAGGCCACGTCGAGCCCCACGTCCGCAGCCAGCTGTGCTTCCTGAATCAAGGTCGCGCATTGGATGATTTGAGCGTTGTCGAACAAGCTCTGGAAACCAAGCGAGCTTTTTTGTTTCCGGTGGAGCGATTCGACGAAGCCGCCGTTTGTTTGGAAGCCATGTTCCCGCAAACGTTTCGCGATCTGTCGTACGTCCGAGTGAACCAAGCAGAGCGAACGTATCCGGTCGACGACGAGACGATGGCGATCCTAGGTCAGCGTTTAGCGGACGATCGCCCTTTGTACGATTTGGCCTGCCAGGAACTGGAACGCTGCATCGAGCAATGTTTCCCCTATCGCGAAGACTTCGACATTGCACTTCGCGACTTTCAAGCACGAGGCGTCGTGCGGCGCGACAACTTTAATCCATTGTTTTTGGAACGCGGATTTCCGGCTCAAAAAGCTGCCGCTTAGTAGCCCGTCACGCGATGCTGTGAAGTATTCTTGGTTGAATGCGTTCCGTACTTGTGTCGGCCTTTCCGGCATTTTCTGGACTAGATGTCACTCTGGCCGGTGGCTCACGCACACCGGCTAGTGGATTGTCATAGCTTAGTTTTAGGGTTGCGGAACTCGTCCAGAGTTTCGAATCGCACTAAAATCTCCAAAAGTCTGGACAACTTCCTCGTCGACATGTGACCCTAATTCTTAGCTGTGACAATCCGCTAGGCTAACATACGGCTGGCCCCTTGGGCCGAAGGCACGCCTGTGCGCTGGAAATTGCTCGCGAGCGTTATTGCTCTTCACTCTTCACTCTTCATTCTTCACTCGTCACGCCCAGCACCACGACACAACACCCGCTCGATCACCTCGTATGCTTCGTTTCTATTCGCTTCGGGAAAAGAATGGCCGGTTTCTGGGTAACGGATGATCAGTTCGTCCTTGGCGTTGAATAGCGAATAGACTTCTTGCGCGGCGGTTTCGACTTGGCGGACGCCGGTCACCTCAAAGTTGTCGTCATGGATTGGCGAACACGAGTAGAACGTTCGCGGAGCCAACGCCGCGACGACTTCGTAAAAGTCGAACGGGACTTGATCGGGATCACTCTGGAAAACATCTTTCATCCACGGCATGTAGCGGTCTTGCGCCCAGTTTTCCAGCTTCTGGCCTTCGTAATAATGGTGGAACGGCGTCCAACCACAACTAGTCACGACCACCTTTAATCTAGGATCGAACGCGGCGACAAACATGGCATTGTGGCCACCTAGCGAATGGCCGATCACGCCCAAGCGATCCGCATCAACGTCAGCGCGCTCGCACAACAAGTCCACGGCTCGCATGTGATTGAACACTCCAGTCATCGTCCCACTGACGTATCGATCCGAATCAAAATCGTATTCGCTCAGCTCACCAAACGAGGGATAGTCGGGGGCCAAAACGACATAACCCAGCGTTGCCAGTTCGTGGGCATAGATTCGATCCGGTTTGCCCTCAAAGCCGACATCGATTTTCCCGAGATCAGAAGTCTGGTGCAGTGCCAAGATGGCCGGTGCTCGAGGTTGCAGACATGGAGTATCCGGCAAGTACAAGTGGGCCGGGACACGATTGCCTGGTTCGGAGGCGTAAGTCAAGTGAACTCGGGTGTAACCGTCGAATCGCTCGCGTGTCACTTCTTGGACATCCAAAGGGCATCGGACACTGCGATCAGGTAGTGGACCCATCATTTGCTGCATCCCCGCCAAGATGGCGGTTCGCCGACGCTCCCAGTCGGTCGTAGATCGAATGGCAACCTCGTGGCCTTCATCGTCTAAAACATACATCAAGCGTTGGTGATCGTAACCGGACGGCAGCAACACCTGCTGAGATAACTCGTTGCGTAGCCGCTTTATGGTGCCTGCTTGGTTGGTGACGGTTCCGCAGATTTTGTTTTCTAATCCCGCTTGCCATGGGCTTGGCAGACCATAGTAAACCATGGCGGCGCCGCCCTCGTATCCACCTTCTTGGAGAATTCGTTCGGATGGAATGTAGGCCATCACATCATTGGCATACGCGGCCACCCATGTTTTTTCGGGGCCTAATGCTTGCTTGAGTCGCAAAGCATAATCGACCACAACTTCTCCCGAGAGAAACACCCATGTAGGCCCATCGCCCAACTGCCAAGTTTGAGTTCCATACGGATATTCCTGCACAATTGCACCGCCTGCCTCGACTTGTTCCAAGAGCCGTACCGCGCGAGCCACTTCGTAGCGACTGGGTTTGGGCTCCGCGTCCGACTCGACAGCAGCGACAATTGCTTTCAGGGATTCGACCGTCGGAACTGCCGAGAATGGCAAAGGGATGTCTTCTTGTGCAATCGCAATAGGACCACGCAGCGGATAGGTTCTTGTTTCGATGGCGGCTTGGACCGAGTCCGCCAGTGCCCGGCCGTAGTTTTGAGCCAATTCAAGTTCACGGCGCGGCAGTGGGTTTTGGTCTCCGCCGCAACCAGCGAAGAACATCGCTTGGCACTTTGGAAACCGTGTTTCTAGTTCGACTTGAGCGAAACCTGGCCAGTCGCCGCACCACATTTGGTCGCTCAGCGTGGTGGCATGACAGGCGTAACCAAACACGAGCCCTCGTACATCATGGTTCGAGTCGCGCAATACGAGGATTGGAACATCGTGATCCACGGGACCGACCAGTTGCCCGGTCGCTCGACGCTCGGTGACTTCAGGTTCGGGGTTATTGCGTCGGTTCACGGCAATCGAGCAAAGACCAGTGGCCCAGCCGACTTGCATCGGCTCCGGGCTGTCGGCGGCATCTTGGGCCAATTTCACCAGCTTGTCTTCCAAGTTTCGAGTGTACGCTTGGACCCATTGTCGTTGTTGGACGTCAAGCGGGTACATGCCTAACAATAGTGTGCCCACAACAGGTCCGCTGTGAGTATGGGAAGTGCATAAAGCGACTCGCGAACGTTCCCAACCGGCTTCGGCCTTCAGTCGCTGATGAATACGTTGAGCGAAGTCTCGGTCAATACCTAGCAGATCGAGCGTGATCAGTAGCACACGACCGCCGACTTCGTCTTCCAGAACTAGGGCTTTGGCCCACAAGTCATGGATCTTGCCTTCCGCGGGCCTGGTCCGTGCCGCATAACCCGCCATCCACATCGGTTCGATTGGCGTGATAGCTTCGCGCGCTAAACCCGCCTTCCATTGTGCACAGCAATTTCCTGAAGTTGTAAAAAGTACGGCCAAGACAACCCAGCGAATCAACGGTGGCATGGTTAGTCCTCTGCGACGGAAGTGGGACGACGGGAATTTCAACTGCTATTTCATCGTAGCAGAAAACGGCTCGGAGGTTCTTGTTTTGGAGTCTGTCGATTGACGAACAATCGGCTAGGGTTCTACAATGCACGGTGTCCATTCTAGCGACGTTGGTGGCGCTGGAGGTCACAGACAAGCCTGCCGAATCTTCGGAAGATCCCTATGCCAATTTACGAATACCGTTGTCAGAAGTGCCATGCTGAATTCGAACTCTTGGTGCGTGGCAGTGAAAAGCCCGAATGCCCCCAGTGCGAATCTGCGAAATTGGAACGCCGCTTGAGTGTTGTGGCCGCGCCGGGTTCGGGGGGCAGCGATCCCCTGCCATCGTCGGGCGGCATGTGCGGACGGCCGCAATGTGCGATGGGCGGGTGTCAGGGACTCAACTAACTTAGCCTTCAACTTCAATACGGACTACGGAACGAATCATGGAAAATCTAGAAAAACTGCGCAGCCTGTTATCCGAATCCACAAAAGACATGCGGCTCAATTTAAGTAGCGTGCTCAGCGGCGATGGCTTGACCGAACAGCAACGCTGGACGGTGGGCCTGTGTGCGGCATACTTCTTGCGTTGTCGGACGCTGAGCGATGCGCTGATCGCGGATGCGGGCGACCGGTTGGATGCGGCTCATGTTGAAGACGCGAAGGCCGCGGCCGCTATCATGGCAATGAACACGGTCTATTATCGCTCGAAGCATCAGATCAATTTGCCAGCGTACGAAACAATGCGGGCCAGTTTGCGGATGAACCGCATGGTCAAGCCGGCAACCGATAAAGGCGTCTTCGAGTTGTGCTCGATGGCCTGCGCTTCTCTGGCCGGATGCGAAGCTTGCCTGAAGTCTCATGAAGCCAGTTTGCGAAAAGAAGGCTTTTCGGAATCGCAAGTTCACGAAACGATTCGCATTGCCGCAGCGATCAACGGATTCGTCGTGGGGTATGAAGCGGAGCGTTGATTGGCAGTGAAATGGTTGGCAGAGGAATGGTTGGCAGAGGAATGATTGGCAGAGGAATGATTGGCAGAGGAATGATTGGCAGAGGAATGGTTGGCAGAGGAATGGTTGGCAGAGGAATGATTGGTGGAGGAATGATTGGTGGAGGAATGGTTGGTGGAGGAATGGTTGGTGGAGGAATGGTTGGCAGTGGAATGGTTGGCAGAGGAATGATTGGCGGAGGAATCGCGTGCTAAAGTTTTTGTGGCCGTGAGCGTGACGATTTTGGGTTCGTCGTCGAGTCTTGCTGAGTCCGTTTCTCGATCAGAATATTCCCTTGCCATCCATTCCTCTGCCAACGCTTCCACTAGTGCAATTCAACTCTATTACAACTAACATTATTATTGCGGCGCTGTCCGTGGAACGAATTTTGTTGACGTTGGCTACATTGAGGTTGGGACGCGGAATGACACGATATTGGGTTGGGTTAACGAAGTTTGTGCGTTTGGGCGTGATCGTCGGTTGTGTATGGTCCGCCATAGAAGCGGTTAGTTTTGCTCAAGAAGCCCAAGGGTCAGAAGGCGGAACTGTCGCCCAGGAGGCAGCTGCAGAACCACCGTTGGTGAAACTGGGTGAATACGAATTCACGATCAAGTATTCCTTGGCTTGCACTCCAGTCACGGCTCAAGGGAGTACCGGAACCTGTTGGAGTTTTTCGACCAATTCGTTTCTCGAGTCGGAACTCATGCGCCAAGGTTACCCAGCGGTGCGGCTGTCCGAGATGTACGCCGTGCGGAATATCTACCAAGACA
Source organism: Planctomycetaceae bacterium (assembly GCA_016794985.1). Taxonomy (GTDB): domain Bacteria; phylum Planctomycetota; class Planctomycetia; order Pirellulales; family Pirellulaceae; genus M30B19. The sequence continues at coordinate 234,152 of JAEUIQ010000075.1, forward strand.
AATCCATGAACTACGTTCTGCGGCAAGGTAAAGCGAACTTTGGCGAAGGCGCTCTGGCGCATGACTATATCAATGCAGCAGCGCGTCACGGTGTCATGCCGTACGATGTTTATTCGGGGAAGCAAAGTCCCGGTGACCCACACAATCATGGCGAAATGGTAGCGTTGTTGACCGGAATGGTGGAAAGTGTTGTTAAGCTGAAGCGCCCCAGTCCCAAATGGCAATTGGCTTTTCAAGGAATCTTGGATACGTATTTGGGTAAAGTCCCCACGGAATTTGAATTTAATGGTCAAGTTCACACAGCCCAGAGTTTGGCGGCGCAATTCAACTTTGAGAAGGACGATTACATCAGCTTGACCTCGTTTATGCATCATCCGTTTTACGAACCATTTGTATTGGAGATTCCCGACAACTATTCGAACGGTCAGTTTCTCAATGTTCCGATCGACGAATTGGTGGCGACGATCGACAAGGCGTTGGCAATGGGCTACACGGTCACTTGGGACGGAGACGTCAGTGAACGTAGTTTTGCGGCCAACAGCGGGCTCGCCATTCTGCCAGCCGAAGGACGGGAAGAATCCTTGCAGTCGCCTGGCCCCGAGATGGCGGTCACGCAAGAAATGCGGCAAGATACTTTTTTGAGCTACGAGACGACGGACGATCACCTGATGCACTTGGTGGGCATGGCTCACGATCAAAACGGTACCAAGTACTACTTAATTAAGAACTCGTGGGGCGAAGTTGGACCGCTGGGCGGGCAATTGATGATGTCCGAAGCCTACGTGCGGCTGAAGACTGTTTCGATACTGCTGCATAAAGATGTGTTGCAGGCGGAGTAGCCGTTGCCGAGCCACCGCCAAGTTGGCAGCACTGAACACGGCCCCAACCGAGTTCATCTCGGTTGAGCCCAGGATTCACCACCAAGTCGCACGCTGCCCGCAAGTCCTGAACCATCTTACCCAAGAACAGAGCCACTTTCGTCGGTTGAACCAAGATTGATCACGAGTCAAAACAACAAAAGGACCAACAACAGAAGGACAGGCATTATTGGTTTGAAGGTCGGGGCGGATGGACGAAAGGTACTTTCTCTGCCCGGCAGAGGACTTGTGGAGAGACGGGTCGTCGCGGGACAGGTTGCGGGCGAAACGTTTGTTGGGAAGTTATCTGTTGGTGCGGCATTGGACCAGTCGGTTGTGTCGGCGGGGCAAGTCCCGCGTGTTGGCGGACGTGGTAGGGATTCTGGACCGGTTAGGGACGAACGCAGAGTAGTGCGAGTCGCGGGTGAAGA
>JAEUIQ010000083.1 GCA_016794985.1 Planctomycetaceae bacterium
GGGGTACTCATGATTGACATTGATCCAACGGTTGATTTTGTCTGCAAGATGCTGCTGGGGAATCCCAAGCATTCACGGCTGACCATCCATTTCTTGAATGCCGTGCTCCGCCCCGTGGTGCCGATCGTCGAGGTGGAGTACCTGAACCCGATCAACGAACAAGCATTCGAGGACGACAAGCTTTCAATCCTGGATATCTTGGCTCGTGATCATTTTGGTCGGCGGTTCAATATTGAGGTCCAAAGAACGTCTCAGGGCTGGTTACCCGAACGTCTGACCTACTATGCAGCGACTCAATTGGTGGAGCAGATTGGCGAAGGGGACCATTATCAGAATTTGCGGCCATCGATCGGGATCTGTCTCCTGAAGGGCAGGCTATTCCCGGACGATCCGTACCACCATCAGTTTCGCCTGCGGACGGTTGGCAACGTCGAATTGACCGATCGACTGGAAATCCACACGTTGGAGTTGCCAAAGTATCAAGTACCGAGCGATAATGTCGTATTGACGGACCCGCAGGACGAATGGATGGAGTTTTTCTGTGGTGCCCAAGGTCGTACGGTGGAGACGCTTCGCAAACGTTTGGCGTCGCCCGTGTTTATGGAAGCGATAGGAGTCCTGGAGATGATCTCGAAAACCCCCGATCAACGTCGCTATTATCAAGCCCGTCTCAAGTGGGAACTGGACGAGAACTCGCGTCGATTTGCGGAAGCGGCGGCCCGCGAGGAGAGTGAAGCCCGCGGGCGAGCGGAAGGTTTGGCCGAGGGACTGGAGCGGGGACTGGAGCGGGGACTGGAGCGGGGTTTATCGCAGGCGAACATCCAACAGATCCAAATGTTGCAGGGAGTGCTTCGGCTGCCGCAAAGTTCCGAAGCTCGCTTAGTTGAGTTAAGCCTAGAACAACTGCAAGATATCTTAAACGATTTGCAGGTGCAACTGCACCGTCGATTGTCGTGATTTTGTCTCGCTTTGAAACGCTACTTTGTAAGAAATGAGGTCGTGATGTCATGACGGTAACGCACGCCGACGCCGTGAACGAACCGATCTTACGTCACAAGGGCACAGGGACGACCTTGCCCACGACGGGCGACAACGCTCTGTATCACCACCGCAACCAACAATACTCCATCATTGGCCTGACCAACGCCGCTGGGACGCTGGTTGAACGTTACTCCTACACCGCGTACGGCACGCTAGGCATCTATGACGCCAGTGGCACCGTTCGTACGAGCAGCACTTACGCCAACCGCTACACGTACACGGGCCGCGAGTACGACTCCGACCTCAACCTCTACCACTTCCGCGCCCGTTGGTACGACCCAACTACCGGCGGCTTCATCTCCCGCGATCCGCTGGGGTATGTGGATGGCATGAGTTTGTACCGGGGGTATTTTGGGGTGTATGGAGTGGATCCATTTGGCATGCTGACGACAGCTCAGGAGAAGACAGTTCAGGAGCAGGAACCGCCGAAGTCAACGCGAGGAATGTTACCTACAGATTTTCCGGGCACTAGCGAGGACGGCTGTTCCGCAGCAGCATGTATTCGAAACTGTGCGACGAAATCGGAAACGGTTATTATACGACGCAAAGGTGTTGTAATCACAATTCATCCTAGGCAGAGCTGCATCGATCAATGTAAAGGCGTTTCTAAGGCGTTTTTGGGATGGTACACGGAACAAAAAGACACATCCTGGGCCGATAACCTGCCTGCGTGCCCATGTAGCATTGTGTGCACTAGGACGCACCGTTGCTTTGATCGGAGAACCCGCAAAGACAAGACTTGGACAACAGAATCGATCTGCAACCCTGACCCCGATGTCTGGGGTGACCCCGCCTCAGCATGGAATCCGTTTTCTGGTACGTTCTTTTATTCAGAACTTTATGGTGGGTATCATTACCCTGGTCACTATGAGATTCGAACCAAGCATGGGAAACATGGGAATCAGTGCATTTACGATTCTGCCGGCATTCTGATTACTGAAATTCCGACAGCTGGTTCAGCCGACAAGGTATCTCCTAATTCAAAGGAGGGCAGTCACATGGCTGAGGACGTTTACCCGTTTGATTGGGCAAAAGAGCTGGGGCCTGAATGTGTGAAGGCGTACTTTGAGGTACGGCCTGCAAACGGTGGTAAGCCATGCAAACAATACAATCTTAGCCTTTAACCAAACAGCGACGCCGCACGCCACTGGTGGAAGAAAAAGCGAACAATGAAGCCTTTCTCGAAGACGATTGAACAGAATGATTGGAATATGTGGTGAAAACAGTAGTGTATAAAGCGGTAGCGTTTCTCTTTGGTTTTACACTGGTTTGGTTAGCACTAAAAATTCAAAATGGCGACTTGCCGTCAAAGTGGCTGTACGCAACTCTTTATTTAGCGACCGGTTGTATGCTGCTACTGGCAACGGTGTTAAATAAGCCACGTATCATGAAGGTATGTGCCTTGTTCGCAGTAATAGCCTTCATGTTGCTGTGGATTTGCGCCGCGTTCGCTCCAATGGTTGTGTACGGAGCCTTATGCCAAGTCGGCGCACATGTAGTTTTTGTGACAATCGTTTCATCAATACACCTTGGCACAGCAATCTTTGCGTATTTTGCCATAAATCACATGTTCAAGAAAGAACCATGAGTAAGCCTGATTTGGATGAATAGGCGTGGAGCTGCCGCTAGGCTGTGTTGATTGGCATGTGATTCGCTAACCGAAAGATGGGCCGATTCTTGGGCTTCGCGTCAATGTTTGATTTGAATGTTGGTGTGATTGAGTGCCGATGTCGCGGATGAATCAGGCGACGAAGTTGATTTGGCGTTGCTGAACTTGAAGTGATTGCAGAACTGTAGCAAGGCAGGCGGTTTTGATCGCTGCGGAAAGTTGATGCTTGTCCGTCGCGTCAGGTGCGACAGTTTGGTTAGGTTATTTTCCTCGGTGTCTTTTTCCGAGACGGCCACCATTGGCTTCACGCCAATGGGGCGCTGACTGGTCAGCTACAGAACTTGCTCCAAAGTATTATATAGGCCGTATGACCGACTTTGCTTCAGACATGTCCGCAAGTAGGCCGATCGAGTTTCATCTTGGGTACGGACCGACCGGGATTGCGAGCGCGAACCGTTGCGGTCTCGGCGAGTTTCGTTTGCTAAACAAGCTTGTCTCTCGACCGCTTCTCTTGCGATGGTCGTCTTGCCTTAGTGGTGAATCCTTGGCCCAACCGAGACGAGCTCGGTTACGGCCTCCCTGCTACCGAACTTCTATTTATTGTTTGTGGAGAACAACTTGCAACTGCGATTCTTCTATTCTAAGCCACTTTCCGCAAATCTAGATCGCGCCGGCCCTGTTGTTAAGTGAACTAGCCAAGTTTAGGCACGTACGTACTGACCCGTTTCGGCCATTCGCAGCGTTCCACAAACGCTGCATCCGTATCAGGTCTTCAACTTCACGATCATCCATGCCAAACAGAACTACAACTCGCCTTGGAGGCCCAATTCGTGGAAATAGTGCGAGGTCGATTCCTGATTCGCCAATAGCCAATCGATGTCGGGGGTCCCGGAGAGCGCCTTGCCAATGACTTTGACGGTGGCTTGTCGGTGAATTTCGAACAATGCGGCATGATCCACCGCTTCGACTTTGGTCACCGAGGGATCCAACCAAACCGAATAGATGATCCCCAATTCATTGGCCTTCTCTTTGGGAATGATTCCTTGGCGTACCGCGTCCAATACCCCATTCGCAATCCCGGCTTGAACCGTACCCATGAGAATGTTGGTGTACCGAGTGCTTTCGACGGTCACTTTGCTGACCATCAAAGTCGCAGGCTTGACCTGCACATCGCTATTTAGAATCGCGAAGACTCGAGTGTGCCCCTTCACTTGGTCGCCAAGCAAGGTGGCCAAGGCAGTACCGACCGGACCGTCCAGCTCACCAATCACGATTTCTGGCTCCGCGCACAGATAGGCTTCATCGCCTTCGACCAATGCTTCTGCCGTTCGTAGTCCGATGCGTTGCATGACGGTTCCTTTGTCTGCTTGAGGGGGCAATTTGGCTTGCGGGGCAACGTTAAGTGGGAAGGCCCGCTGAATGGGCCAACTACCGACCCGCCCAGTGTTGCTCGGTGACGTGGTAAATCCATCGCGCCGATTTCCTTTTTAACCACGGTCGGACGCTCATTGTGCGCGGATAACCACAGCCAGGACAAGTGCCCATCGGCATCCGGCTCTATGATTGGATCAACACAGTGCCAATCCGTACGGAGACGAGGAAAGCCGGTAATGAACACGCGCTGAGACCAAGCAAATACTGGATTGGGACTCTTGGACCGCGACCAACGTTGGACCTAACCGTGCCCGGCGCAGGTGATGCAGCTGGCGGTAAATGGCAATGCCTCCAAGCGTTGGAGGGAGATTGGTGCGTGGCAGCGAACACAAGATCCGTAAGTTCCTTCGTCGATGCGCTTCAATGCGAGACGAATCTCATGAATATCGTCTTCAACCTTTTCACTCAACACATTGAGCACTTCGTCATCTTCGTGCACAAGCGCGTTTTCTTCCCAATCGGGACTGCCGGGATCGCTCAGCCGTAATTCAATTCGTTGCGCACGATCCTCCAAGTCGCTTAGTTGATTCTCTAACTTGCGTTTGATCGTCGATAAATCCCGTTTTGTCATGGCAAAGTCTCCGTTCGAATTTGAAATGGATAGCCGCAGGCCTAGGAAACGACGCGTGGTCATCGAAGCACATCGGCTTGGAGCGCACGGTTCCGAGCGCAGGTCCGTGGTTCTCCACGACACCGCTGAGCACGTTGCCCAGCGCGCGGCGCGATATCGACACACCGAGACCAGGGCATCGAACTGACCGCTGCAATTCGCGTACCAGATAAATATGAGACTTTCCACATGCTTCAAGGGGCATACGTCACGCCAGCATGAGCGTAGCCGCACAGCCCTGGACAATTTAGCACAAACAAAATTGACATTTTTTTTGCCCGCGCTGCCCCGTTTTTTTCGTCACTCTAATTGAGGCAAGTGTTTTGCTTTGAAAATCACCTGGGTCGATTGGAGCGACGAATCCAAGTGATCTGGCTTTCGCTCTATCCGGAGTATTGTCATGGCCCGCACACGATCAAGCAATTTTGTCAGCACGCCGACGCCACCCATGGAGAACAGCACCGAGAACGAAGGAGAATTCACTGGGAAGTATCTTGTGTTGTTCCGCGAAGACGCGGTTGACGAGGGGCTGCAGGAGATCAAAAACGTCTGCGGAGCGAGAGCCGTCTGTAATGCGGCTGATTTTGGAAATTCAGCGATTGAGATGTCGGAAGCGGAGGGAGCGGGCGTCCTTGTTCTTGACAGGCTCAAGTTGGCGGTCGTGGACGCGGACCCATCTCAAGTTGGCGGTCTACAGGCAGCGGCCAGTGAAGAGGGAGCCATCTTAGCGGTCGAACCGGAACGAATCATGTACGCTCTTGGCGATTCGCCTGGACCAGCATTACCGCTCGAATATCTTCGCGGTTACAAAGAGGCGGTTGACCATTTGTATTCGAGATTAACGAGTCGTGAAGTTCTGGGGAGCAACGACTTGGATGCAGCGGCGGCATTTGCGGATACAGCGGCATTCACATGGGGGCTAATCGCCACCCGTGTCCACCAGTCGAACCGCAGTGGACGTGGCGTTCGTGTTGCGGTACTGGACACGGGCATGGACATGAACCATCCGGATTTTGCCGGGCGAATTGTGGCGGCACAGTCGCGTTCGTTCATCAGCGGCGAGGCCGTCGAAGACCTGAATGGACACGGAACGCATTGTATTGGTACAGCGCTTGGGTTCCAGCAGCGAGCGGGCGGAAGTCGGCGCTATGGCTGTGCCTTCCGTGGCGACATCTTTGTCGGCAAAGTCTTAAGCAATGCAGGTCGAGGTGCCGACTCGGGGATCTTGGCCGGAATCAATTGGGCGATTGCCAACAAATGTCGAGTGATATCCATGTCCCTTGGCGCACCCGTATCGGCAGGAGAGACGTTTTCGACGATTTACGAGAACGTGGCCCAGCGGGCGCTTCGTTCCAACCCGGGGACGCTCATTGTGGCGGCCGCCGGAAATGACAGCAATCGCCCCGGATTTATTGCCCCGGTAGGCCGCCCGGCAAATTGTCCTTCGATCATGGCGGTTGGAGCATTGGATTCGAACCTCGGGATTGCCTGGTTTTCGAATGGAGGTATCAACCCGAATGGTGGCGGAATTGACCTCGCAGCCCCAGGCGTGGGCGTGTTTTCCTCGGTGCCGACGCCTTTTCCAGCGAACGTCCAGCCCACCGGTCCAGGCCGACCTTGGCCCGCACGCTACCACTCGATTTCGGGGACAAGTATGGCATGTCCACACGTGGCGGGAATCGCTGCGATGTGGCTCGAGTCGAGAGGCCTTGGGACCAGTGCCCAAGCTTTGTGGCAGATTCTGACCGGGAACGCACGACGGCTAACGTTGCCGAGTCGCGATGTGGGTGCCGGGTTGGTTCAGGCTCCCCGATAAGGTCGAAGTTTTGAATCGATCGAAAGGAACGCAAGTCCTGAAGCCCGTTCGAGCCTTCGTGCTGCCAAGTCAGACTGGGTTGGAGTTTGAAACTTCAACCCAGTCGTCGTTAGTTGTTGCAACAAGTATTGCCTGGACGATCCGAACCCCTTCGCTCGCGACCAAGCGGGGGCTCGCGAGTACAGGTACGAATCGATGTCCGCAGAACTCGCTTCTGAACCAACCGATGTGGAAGACGAGTAGTTTTGTTTAGCGAGTCCGCCGGGTAAAATGGGGTCAAACAAAGGTGGTGTAGCAATGTCCAAGAAAAAAATGATCAACGTCTCTGTGCTTGTCCAAGATTCGCCGGGTGTCACGATGGCGCGTCTGGTTCCAAAACTGCGTGAGAAAGGGTTTGTGCTCAAAGAGTCTTTGAATGACATCGGAGTGATCCTGGGAAGTGTCGGCGAGGATGCCTTGAACTCGCTGTCGACCATCGAAGGTGTCGCCGCAGTTGAACCGGATCGAACGGATTATGAAACGCAGAATTAGTTTCGAAATCGTGCGTAGATTCGCCGAATCCTGAAACTTGGATCCTGTCGGCTGGGCTGGATTCCCAAAGCGGGTGTGGTATCGGGCGATCGTTGGGGTTAGAATTCGTTTCACCGATCGAATTTGACGATTGACCTTACGCGGTGTGAGATTTGGAACGACACTCGATATACGGAGTTCATCTGATGATGACCGTCGGTTGCTGCAGGTTGGGACTGTTGGTCGCTTGGATTCTTGCGAATTTCGTTTCGCCAGCGATTGCTTTGGGGTTGGAGCAACATGCGGATGATCGTTCGCTGGCGGCGTATTTGCCATCGGATACCGTTCTTTATCTGGAGATTTCCCAACCGGAAGCCGTCGTACAAAAGTTGGTCCAACATCCGACCGTGGCCCAAGCGTTGGAATTGGATGCGGTGAAGCCAAACCTACGCGGGCCGCAGTACTTGGCTTTTCGAGCTGGGCTTTCTTTGATCGAAGCCTCCTTGGGCGCAGAATGGCCGAAACTCGTCGCAGATTTAGGCGGTGAAGGCATCGCGATTGCGGCGCTTCCGGGCGAAAATCGGTTTGTCGCATTGTTGCAAGCACGTGATGAGGCCAAACTGAAGAAGGCGGCTGAAGCTTTACTCAACCTCAGTGCAATGGACGCCAAGAACAATGGACGGCAAACTCCGTGGCGCATCGAAGAGCGAGAGGCGGGGAAGATCGCGGTCTTTGATGAATTTGCGATGGCGCGACGTGGCAAGATCTTGGCCGTGGCTACTAGAACCGAAGACGCGGAATATATTCTGAAATCAAGCTCGAATCATCATGCTGCGAAGAACTTAGCTGAATCGCCTGACTTTCGATCTTTTTACCAAGAACTCCGTGAAGACCAGGGCGCGCCTGACAGTTGGCTATGGATCAACTTGGCGAGTCTGCGTGCTACCGGAACGGCCCCGGCTTTGACTCGGTCGGTTTCGGACAATGCGGCGGCCGAACTGATCTTTGGGGGCTTGTTGGCGAGCCTGGGTGCGAACGACTGGGCGTTAGTAAAGTTGTTTATTCACGAGACGTCGATTCGCTTGGAAGGCGTGACTCGTTTCGATTCGGAATTTGCTGTTGGTCGGCGTGAGTATTGGTTCGGAGCAAACGGACAAGGCACGGTTCCAACTTGGATTCCGCTGGGGCTCCAATCGGATGGGATGGCGATGCAGTTAGCGACCTATCGCGATTTGGGTCAATGGTGGTTGAGTAAAGAATCGTTGTACACCGATTCTGTAGTGGCGGAATTGGTCCAAGCGGACTCGCAACTGTCCACCGTTTTTGGTGGCTTGGATTTCGGTGGCGAAGTTTTGGGAGCGTTCCAACCGGGAGTGCAGATCTTGGTCAGTGGTCAACCGAGCACAATCGTTGACGAGAGCAATCCATCCTCGAATCGCGGCCTCCATATTCCTGGGTTTGCGATAGTGGGGCAGCTTCGCGAACCCCGGCAAATGACTCGGCGATTCAAAGTGGCGTTCCAGAGCGTGTTGGGTTTTGTCAACTTGGGGCTTGCGCAAAATGGGCTCCCTCAGTACGACGTCGACACAAGGACGATCGAGAACGGATGCGAGTGTATTTCGAGAATTTGGATCGAAGACGACGCCGACTTGGAGTCGCCCGTCTACAGTTTTTCGCCTTCGCTTGTTATCAAAGACGGTCGATTCGTTTTGGGGAGCGACGCGGCTTGGGTCAAGAAGCTAGCGGACTTGCCGAAACCGACCACAACGGGCAGTGATACGAACAGCGACGCAGTTGCCGATCCATCGAACGACAAAGGTGGCGCATCGACTGCGCCCACCGATTCGCACTTGAATACACATTTGAACCTGGACTGGCAGGTAATTGTGAATTTATTGCGACTGAACCGCGATGCGTTGGTGGCGCAAAACATGATCGAGAATGGCAACAGCCGCGAAACAGCGGGACGCGAGGTCGATCATTTACTGCAAGCTTTGGAGTTGGTAGATGGAGTCGATGTCACGATCGACACAACGCCGCACCATTTACGCACGAGACTGGAGCTGTTGCTCTCCCGCGACCTTCCACCCCACGGCTCGGAGCAACGGCAGCCATGAATGTAGCGATGAGTTCGATGCGAGATTCGCCATGGTACGATCGTTGGGATCCTTCGGATGCTTGGAGCGTCTGGGAACCATCGGCGGCCGATCGTTGGGACTTTATGAAGGTCGCACACCTTCACCGCCGGGCTGGATTTGCCGCTCCCTGGGATGCGGTGGAACAAGACGCGAACAGATCACACACGGACGTGATTGGCAGTTTGCTGTCGCCGGCTCGGACTGAAGCAACTCAACAAACATTTGAGGCAGACAAGAACACCGGGCAGATCTTGGCGACCGGTGGTAATTCTCGTCAGTTGGCCGCGTGGTGGTTGTTGCGAATGGTTCATGCGCCGGAAGCAGCGCTCGAGCGGTTAACGTTGTTTTGGCATGGACACTTTGCGACCAGTGCCGACAAAGTCGCGGAAACAAACTTGATGTGGCGGCAATATCTCAGCCTCCGGAAGTTGGCGTGTGGTCCGTTTCGAGACTTGGTCCAAGAGATTTCTCGCGACCCGGCGATGCTGATTTACTTGGACGCCAGGGACAGTCGCAAGGCCAAACCCAACGAGAACTTTGCCCGCGAAGTCTTGGAGTTGTTTTGCTTGGGAACCGGGAATTATACCGAACAAGATATCCGCGAGTTAGCGAGGGCGTTCACCGGTGGCGGAATTCGGCACGGTAAGTTTTTCGAGAACAAATATCAGTTCGACGAGGGTGAAAAGTCATTTCTCAATTATCGTGGTCCAGCGAACCGTGAACAAGCAATCGATGCCATTGTCGATCATGCCGCGTGCGCCCAGTTCATCGTTTGGAAACTGGTACGCCAATATGTTGCTGACGATGTCCCTCGCGATCACCCGTTGATTCGACACTTGGCCCAGACGTATCGAGATAGTCACATGACGACCTCGGTGCTTTTGAACAAGATCTGGTCGAGTCGCCTGTTCTTTACTGACGAATGTCGCGGCGCGCGCGTTCAAGGTCCGGTCGAATGGTGCGTGGGCTTGTTGCGAACCTTGCGGATTAGTTTTCCGATGGAAGGATTGGCGGAAGAGTTACGATTGTTGGGCCAGTTGCCTCTTTATCCTCCCTCGGTGAAGGGTTGGGATGGCGGTTTACAATGGATCGATGTCCGAACCGCCATTCTGCGGTCCAACTTGGCGCATCGACTGGTTAGGGAAGGACGAATGGCTGAAGGATCGCCGGTCCCGAGTTGGGCTCGAAAGGACTGGGGCGGGGTGGTTCGCGAATTGGCTCAATTGTTATGCGCCCAGGCGATACCTGAGCCGATCTTGGACTCGCTGACCAAACTTGCTGAACAAACCAATGAAGATGATCAACGCCGCCTGGCGATTTTGTTGGGCAGCATGGCGACTTTGCCTGAATTCCAGGTCTGCTGACAAACCCGATTGATTGGAGCAAGTCACATGAATAGCTACTCCCGCCGAAAATTCATTGCGACCAGTGGCGCTGCAACGGCACTGAGTATGTCCGGGGTATTGCCGCAAGTCTTGTCGCAAACGGCAGCAAAGCTGTCGGAAACGAAGGACATGCGACGCGGGGAACGCGTACTGGTCGTATTGCAATTGAGTGGCGGGAATGACTCGCTCAATACACTGATCCCTTATGGCGATGACGGTTATTACCAGAATCGCTTTACCTTGGCGGTTGGCCGTGAGCAAGTTCTGAAGCTTGGTGACTATTGTGGCTTGCACCCGGAGCTGCGACCACTTCTGGCGAGTGTAGAGAATCGACGAACGGCGTTTGTTCAAGGTGTCGGATACCCTAACCCCAATCGCTCCCATTTCGAATCGTTAGACTTGTGGCACACCGCGCATCAGATGCAAGCCAAGCCGCTACGTGGATGGTTGGGAGCCGCCGCGGATCGCTTACCCGAGAGCGGTTTCACTCCCTTGCTGCAAATTGGAAACGAACCAATCCCGGTTTCCTTGTTGGGCGAGCGAGTTATTCCGGCGACACTGGACGCTCCCGAGAGTTTTCAGCGCTCCGTTGACAAGATTGCAACGGCTAGCGAATTGCGGAGATTGGATGCGTCCGTACCGCGCGATTCGAAGTTGTTGTCTCGGTTACAACGGACCAATGAGACGGCGGATCAAATATCGGCTCGCCTGCGAGCAGCGGCTTTGTCCGCTCCGCGGTCCACGGTTTGGCCAACAACGAACTTGGCCCAGAAGTTTAAGCAGGTTGCCGACTTGATTGCCGCCGACTTGCCGACACGGATTTATCACTTGACGTTCGGCGGATTCGATACTCATTCGAATCAAGAACCTGCCCACGGCACGCTGCTGTCAGAGTGGGCCAACGCGGTCGCCGCATTCTTGAGGGACTTGGACGAGCAAGGTCAAGCGGAGCGAGTGTTACTGCTGACCTTTTCAGAGTTTGGTCGGAGATTACGCGAGAATGCAAGCCGCGGAACCGACCACGGCGCGGCGGGTGTGGTACAACTGTCTGGCCCTGAATTCCCAATGCCATTGTTGGGCAAGTACCCGTCGTTGACTGATCTGGATGAAGGCGATTTGAAGTACACCATGGATTATCGCGAACTTTACGCCAGCGTCCTGGAGAATTGGTTGTCGGTCGACTCAGCAGAAATCCTAGGTGGACGGTTTACCCCTCCAAACCTGTGGATAAACTCCAAGTAGCAGTCGTGTTTTGGCAAGGACAAGTCTTATGTATCTTCTTGCAAAACCAACAGCTTGAAGGCCGCCAGCCCCACAAACGCGATCCACCACGAGTTGATCACCAGGGCCAAGATCAACGCCGCGATCCCAGGCACGGGACTCTGCTGTCGTTTCCGCAGTAACAGGCTCAAAAAACCGTACAGAACCAACACGCCGCCCAAGGCGAGCGAGGCGATGAAGGCAATCGGCAAAATTACGGATGCGTTCATGATGTCCTCATGGAACGAAAGCCTTGGCACTTGTCGCAGACCATGCCACAAACTGCCAATAAATGTCGGGGCATGCGAGCATAAACCAACGCCCTTCCCTCTTCTCGGCCCCGGACGAAAAGGGCAGAAGACGACCGGGCGTTAGGATCAACTCGCTTCATCGAAAAATCTAACCGGTGGCCCAGGTACACCGACCAGGGTTGTTTCGGCCCATCCGGAACGGTACCCGCCAGGAAAAATGCCGCAGCGCGTGGCCCACGACCTGTCACTCGGAAATGAAACCATTGGCGCCCTCGCGGCACTTCGATATTTCGCCTCGCTCGAATCGATCTTGACTATTTTTTGCCGATGCTGCTAGATTGTCGAAGGGATGAGGTCTATTGCCAGCATGGCAAAGACCCATTTAATCGAATAGTGCGACAGCGAAGGGAGTCGTTCGCATGCTGAATTATGCTTGGGTTCTTGATCGATTCGGTAAAGTTCTTCGGGGTTCGAGCACCAGTTCTCGATCTACCTTTTCGCGAACTCCCTCTAAGTTTCTCGCGGTGACCGCGACCTTGCTGACGTTGGTTCCCGTGGCGTCATTGGAAGCTCAAGGACCCCAGATTCCCAACAATAGCCCACCGCCCGTATCGGCTCCGGCCAACAACGGCGCGGCCCCGACCGGCACCGACAAAATTCAAACCGTCGCGGTGGTCAATGGCCAAGCGATTTCGCGAACCGAACTGGCCAGTGCCTGCTTGGCTCGCTATGGCAAAGAAGTGTTGCAGTCGATGGTCAACAAGATGTTGATCGAACTGGAATGCCGCCAAAAAAACATCGTTATCACTGAGGAAGAAATCAACCAACAGTTGGAGCGAGTCGCTAAGAGTGTTGGCGTTGAGGGAATGTCGGTTCAGCAATATTTACAATTGGTCTCCGAGAAGAAGAACATCTCCCCACAACGAATCAAGAGTGAAATCGTTTGGACAGACCTGGCACTTCGTAAATTAGCCGCGGGTACCTACACCGTTACGCCAGAAGAGGTCACTGCGACGATCAATCGCGAGTATGGCCCGAAAGTCCAGGTTCGATTGATCGTGGAAAGCACGCGCGAACAAGCCGAGATTCTGTTGCAGGCCGCCAGAAAAAATCCAGAGCAATTCGGGACCCTGGCTAAGAACTACTCACTTGATCAAGCCACGGCGCCCTACATGGGATTGTCGCCCCAACCTTTCAAAATGGGCGACGTGGAGCCGGCTGCCGAAGCAGTGTTGTTTGCGTTGCAAGAACAGCAAATTTCCGAAGTGGTGGAATTGTATGGACAGTTCTACATCTTCAAGTGCGAACGTCGCTATCCTGCGACTCCCTTGGACGACAATCAGACCAAGACCGTTCGCGAGCGAATTCAGAGCATGTTGGCCACTCAAAAACTGGATGAACAAGCACCAGTTATTTTTCGGGAATTGCAAAACCGAGCTCAGATTGTCAACGTGATGAATGATGCAGCTTTGGCCCAGCAACAGCCCGGGGTCGCCGCTTTGGTCAATGGGCAGCCGATTACGATTGAAACGTTGGCTGAAGAGTGCATTACTCGTTATGGCGTGGATGTTCTGGAAGTTGAAGTTCATCGAGTCCTCCTGAAGCAACAATTGAAGAATGCCAACATGATTGTCACCGAAGAGGACCTGAGAGAAGAGATCACTCGGGTAGCCACCGATGCGGGCCAGGTCGATGCCAACGGGAATGTGGACTTGAATCAATGGCTGCAACGGGTCACGGAAAATGACGAGTCGCAAATCGATTTTTACGTCCAAGATGCAGTTTGGCCTTCGGCAGCTCTGCGTAAACTTGTGCAAAATACTGTACAGATCAACAACGACGACATGACCAAGGGATTTGAAGCGAATTACGGTCCCCGAGTTCGTGTGTTGGCGATTGTAACTTTCGATCAAAAAAGCTGCGAAAAAGTTTGGCGAATGGCTCGCGAGAATCCGACCATCGAGAATTTTCAGCGTCTGGCTGAAACCTACTCGATGGAAAATTCTTCACGTTTCAATCGAGGCGAAGTCCCTCCAATCGCGAGATACACAGGACGTAAGAACTTGGAAGATGCTGCTTTCGCGTTGCGAGAGAACGAAATCTCGGGCATCATCTCTGAAGGTGGAAGTTGGGTGATCTTGTACTGCTTGGGCCAAACCGAACCCGTCGTCACGGATATTGACGTGGTCAAAGAAGAGTTGTACCGAGATCTAATGGATCGCAAGACGATCGCTGCGATGACGACCCGCCTGCAAGAAATTTTGGCGGGCTCGCAGATTGATAACTTCTTGACGCAAACAGCTCAACTGAGTCGGCAAGACATGGATGCGTTTCGTCGTGCTCAGGCGGCGGAGGCTCAAAAGTCCCGCTAATGACATCTATCGAACAGCCACTTGATGCGTTGATAGTTGCTCCCCATCCCGACGATGCCGAGCTCGGCATGGGCGGCGGGATTTTAACAATGCTGGGTCAAGGTCTCAGGGTTGGCGTTCTTGACTTGACGGATGGAGAACCTACTCCTTTCGGCAGTCTCGAGATTCGGGCTCGCGAAACCGCGGCGGCGACCAAGTTGTTAGGTCTGAGTTGGCGTTCCAATCTAGGATTACCCAACCGCAGCTTGGAACCAACTCTAGCGGCTCGTGAGGCGCTGGCCGGTGTAATTCGATTGACACGACCGCGCTGGCTGTTCGCACCGTTCTGGGAAGACGCTCACCCAGATCATGTGGCGGCGACACGATTGATTGAAGATGCGCGGTTCTGGGCGAAGCTCTCCAAGACCAACATGCCGGGACAACCGCATCATCCCGAGCGTGTCTTTCACTATTACTGTGTCCACTTGCGCGCGGCGATCCAGCCGATGTGGATTCTGGACATCTCTCAGCATTGGGCTAAGAAACGGGCTGCGATCGAGTGTTTTCATAGCCAATTTATCGCCAATCGAAGTGAACGGCCCAGTTTCGCGGATCGATTGGAAGAAGAGGCCGGATATTGGGGCCGTTTGATTGGTGCCCGTTACGGCGAGCCATACACCTGCCGCGAACCGCTGGGATTACGTGGCTTTTCAGAGGTCATGTAGAGTCATTCTAGTGCCGGGGGCCTCGCCGACTCAACGGCCAGAATTACCTCCCGAACTACTCATGAAGAACGATTTGCCGGTTCCGATCAAGGCTGTTGGATCACGATCAAACTTCGGAGCTGGCATCAAGGGATGTTTCATGCAGAACTTGTGATCATTCAAAATTTGACCACGAGCGAAAATCGACATGGGATCCAGCGGCGGAGCAACCGGGCGGTTGCCCGGTGCCGTACGTGGATTCTGCGGAATTAACGGATTGCCCGGGTTCAGACTTGGGACGAAGGCAGAAAGGTCCATGCCAAGTCCAATGTTCGGCCCTACAGCATCGATCTGCTCGGGTGTGAATTCGAGTTGCGTTAATCGGTCACGATGAGCGGTCTTGAGCTTCTCTTCCTGGTCCGCTTGAGGAGTCACTTGGAGGACGGCAAACAGTTCTTGTGCAAAGCGAAGTTCTTCTAAAAGATCGTCGGGGGCGATGTATCCCGATACGGCATGGAAAATTCGACCGTCTGGCGTTAAGAAAAGGGTCTGCACATTTTGTTGGCCATTCCCACGGAGGCAAGTTCCGGCATTGTCGGACGGTCGATGCCTGATCGATTCGCCAGCGCTCGGGTCACCTTCAGTACTAGTTGTGAAACACACGAAATCTCGGGACAACACTGCTTGAACTTGTGGCTGAGAGAACGACACGGTCCTCATGGTGTGTCCCGCGCTTCACATCAAACCACGCAAATCGCCCAGCACCCGAAACCAGACAATCGGTCGATCGTCGCCCAAGGCGTCCGTACCGATCGCCTTGGCCGTTGCTTGCTTGAGACTGGAACTCCAAACCAAAGGTTGGCGGCGATTGTCAAGCCGCGGAGCGACGGCACCTGCTGGATTACCAACTCCTGGATGATTAGCGACAGGGTTACCCGCTTCAGGGTTACCGGCTTCCGGGATGTCTTTGGCTCTTGCTTTAGACTTTTGAAAAAGTTGGCGTTCCACTGCCTTCACAACCAATCGCTTATCGACTGCGCTGAGATCTGCGACATCGACCTGGATTTCTTGCCCTTCACGATTTGTAAGTGTGACGATTTGGTTGTCCAGATCGTAGCGAGTAACCCGAGCTTCTAGAGCGTGTCCTTGAATTTGCTTGAACTTCAGAAACCCGTCCTGTGCAACGACCGACACAGCAGGCAGTATGAAAATACAGATCAGCAAAAAAGACGGTTTGATCATGGGACGAGACTCTGTAGGAGCGGCAGCAAACGACAACCACTTGATAGACGTCGCTCCGCCGATGGATTCGTCACGGAAAAAAATCCAATTTCGCTCCAATATTCGCAAATGACGCCATTGGCCAGCACCGGAACGATGTCCGGCTCGTCAAAACTGCCAAAATGCAAATAGGTTTCGAATCTTTGCGATTCCAAATACTCGGGGTGAAGCCGTTTTTCTATAGCTTGATCCGAACTTCAACGCAGGAGCTCCATTCGTTATGGTCGCAAGGCAATTCGTAATAGTTGGCTTGCGTGATTTGTTCAGCCAAATGGCGAGCATGGCGACATGGAATCATCGAATCGTCCCGAGCGGCATAAATATCCACGGGGCCACGGTAATTCTGCAGGGCGTGAATATTGTCCCAACGATCCAGCAGGAAGCGTCCCAAAAATTGTTAAAACTTGAAAAGTGGTCTCCCGCCGTGCGATAATCGCACGGTCGGAAGTTTCAAGTTCTTTAGACAACGGTTGACGCCGTTGGGGAGACCACCATGAAAGATTTTAGTTTGTTTGGTT